>NZ_JBWDNU010000040.1:0-1038 GCF_056269365.1 Paenibacillus sp. JT22N12
GTGAAAACGGATGCTGCTGACGCGTACCAGCTGGGGGAATTATTCTACAAAGAAGAGTTGGAGCCCTACAAAAAACGTGGTCAGTATCTGATGAATCTGCGCTACCTGACACGGCAACATGAGTCACTGACGGAAATGGTTGTCCAGGTAAAGCTGCAATTTCAAGCGGTATTGGATCAGGTCTTTCCGGAGTATCATGGCGTGTTTGGCGACCTTTATTCTAAGGTGTCGCTTCGTTTCCTGGCCCAATATCCAACGTCTCAATCCGTGCTGGCAATGTCCGAGGAGACTGTTACGTCGATCATACAACGCCTTGTCGGACATGTCGGCTCGAACCGGTGGTCGCTGGAACGTGCACAGAAACTAATGGCTGCAGCAGAGCGAAACCCCTTCAGGGAGACCGCTTTTCCGAGTCATTTAATCTCATTGGAGCTGTTCATTCATTTACTTCTTCAATACCAGGAGCATCTAGCGAAACTCGATAAATCAATAGAGGCCCTGGCTGAAGAATTACTGGAGTATGATTTAATCCAATCGATACCCGGCATTGGCACCAAAATTGCGGCAACAATTTTAGCTGAGATCGGGGAAATCGATCGGTTTGATCACGCAAAAAAGCTAGTTGCGTTTGCCGGTATTGATCCAAGTGTCTTCTCTTCCGGCAAGTTTACTGGAACCCAAAATTCAATCACCAAACGCGGTTCCAGGAGGCTCCGGACAGCCTTATATCAAGCTGTTCGGTGTGGAATACGAAGCTCACGCAATAAAAAATTAAGGGCTTACTACGATAAAAAGCGTGCAGAGGGCAAATTGTTTAAAGTAACTGTATTCGCTTGTGCAAATAAACGGATCCACTGGATATATGCAATCTTAACCAAGAAAGAAACCTTCTGCTTAGACTAAAAAGAAATACTTAGACATTGAGGAACACCTTCCCAAAATCTAAGGGACGGTTATTTGCCATTCCCTTTTACCAGTATAACATCCCTCGTTTGGCTCATTAATAATTAAATATTGACAACCTATTAGCTGGTATAG
>NZ_JBWDNU010000039.1:0-1085 GCF_056269365.1 Paenibacillus sp. JT22N12
GTCCCACGGGCACGAACGTTCAATCCCCGGCTATGGCTATCTTACGACCACATAAAAATGAGGTCCACCAGAAAGATCTGGTGACCTCATAATACGAACGGGTACGATAGCGTAATGCCTATGGTTGCCGCGCGGCAGCCATTCGCCCATCTAGTGGGCAATAGTGTATAACGACCAACAACTTCCGTATAGTGTAAAATAAACCATAAGAATTGAATTGGAGGTGTATAGGGTGTATAGGATATTTACAGTACTTGTGTTTGCTGTCGTCACTCTCATATCTGGCTGTAGCAACGATGAATCGGTCATTTCAAAGGAATGGAAGGAAACGGGAACGGTCGAGTTAACAACAACAAACGATGAGGGAAAACAGATCAAAGCTGAGTGGCTTGGGGATGAAGGGCGAATTGCTATAAGTAATACTCCATTTGTTGCGGGGCAAACACAAAAATATATGTGGCTATTATGGGGAAACAAGGATGAGATTGAGAATAAGCCATTAAAAGTAATTGCCACAAGTGAAACGGGTGAGGAGCTAACTATAGTTGAACGCATTTTAGGTGGAGAAAATTGGGGGGCAACTGCTGCATCGCCTTCAGGATTCAGTCTGCCAACGAAAGGACTATGGAAACTTAATGCTTTTGTTGGTGAAAAGCTACACGGAACATTAATTGTTAATGTTAATGAAGCCTGACATTAGCTAACGAGCAGTGTGCTGCCGCGGCAGCTGCTTCTTCCTGTCGCTTAAGCAGGAAATGGGGCTTTGCAAAGTTAGTAGATGTCGAAAACAAGGGGGAAATAAAATGGGGCAATTTTATCACTGTGAAGACAATATCAGTTATAAATACAAGTTCTACTCGATAATTTCATGGCTAACATTCAAAAAGATAAGAGCTATTGAGAATAAGAAAATGCTCTATAGCCGACTCTTAAAGTTACCGGAGAACAATCCCAATAATATTCGTTTATTGAACTAACGGGTACGATAGCATTCCTGTAGAGCGTTAAATTACCGCTTTGCAAAAAAACGAGCGCCTCGGTACGATGGGAGTACGCAACGGGTCATAGCCCTTTAAATCCCATCA
>NZ_JBWDNU010000018.1:0-125917 GCF_056269365.1 Paenibacillus sp. JT22N12
AACGAAGAACGGATTCAATTAAAATTAAACAAACTGACGCCGGTTGAGTACCGACGCCAGCTCATAGCCTAGGGCTTTTTTCATTGTCTACAAATTTGGGGCTTGACCAATACGCCCTAACGATCTTTTATCATAATGGATTATTTCTGGAATTCCTTTGGCGTACAGCCGGTGACCTGCTTGAAAATACGGCTGAAATAAAACTGATCGGGATAGCCGACCCGTTCTCCGACTTCCTTGATCGTCAGATTCCGATGATGGGTCAGCAGATATTTGGCCTCGTTAATGCGCAGAGACGTCAAATATTTGGAAGGCGGCTCCTCCGCGTATTTGGTGAATATTTTGCTTAAATAAGAGGCGTTGAAGTTGAAGCTCCGCGCGATCTGCTCCATGCTGAGATCCTGCTGGAAATTTGCCCGCATGAAGCTCTGCACCAGCTGAACAATTTCCTCCGGATTGCCGCCCGGGTTGGGAGAGCCCTTCATATTTTCCTTGAACGCGGAACGTTCATGGTCGATCAGTGTTTTTATGCGTGTCAATACGCGCTTTAATTCCCCGGATGCAATCGGTTTCAGCAAATATTCGTCAACGTCGTAATGCATGGCCGAGCGGGCATATTCGAAGTCCGCATAACCGCTTGTAATGATTTTGCGTACGCGGGGATAGTACAGATGCATGGACTTGATCAGGCTCATGCCGTCCATCACAGGCATGCGGATATCCGTGACGAGCAGATCAGGCTGCTTCACGCGGGCCAGCTCCAGCGCTTCGCGGCCATCCTGGGCAGCGCCGACAACCTTCAGCGTATCGTCCATGCTCTCGATTTTGCGGACCAGACTGTTCCTGATCAGATCCTCATCCTCAGCGACAATAATCCGGATTTGCACACGTTCTTCGATGCTGCTCGCCTCCTATGCTGCAACTTCCAAAAGTTTGATTTTAAGCACCGGAAACAACCTCTATAATGTTCCGCCTATGATAATGGTTGCCCCTTCCCGCGGCCGGTTATCAATCCGGAAAAGCATATCCCCGCCATAAGTCAGCTTCATGCGGATATAAATATTCAGCAGACCCATTCCATCGAGCTGGAGCACGGGAATGATATGGGTCTCGTTGATCTCCCGGATTCTGCCGTTCAGGCTGCTCAGGCTGTCCTCCGTGAAGCCCGGGCCGTTGTCCGACACCTCGATTTGCCACCGGTTATCCTGTATAATCCCTTTGACCTGAATCATCCATGGCGGCTCGTTCGTCGTACAGAACTTCAGGGAATTCTCCACGAGAGGCTGAATGATCAGCTTGGGAATCCTCAGCTTGAGGATGCTCTCCTCAATATCGATGCTGTACTGGAGCTTCTTCCCGTAGCGGATCTGGTTGATCTCCAGATATTTCTCGGTGTGCAGCACCTCTTCCCCAAGATCCACCAGAGATTCGTCCGACGAAAAATAACGCAGGAAATGCGACATGTTCTCCGTCATGGAGATAATCTGCTCATTCATATTTTCCTCCGCCATTGCATGGATCGTAGCCAGCGTGTTGTAGAGAAAATGCGGATTCATCTGCGATTGCAGCGCAACCAGCTTGGCCTGCATCTCCTGCGACTGCGACAGAAGCAGCTCGTCCATGGACTGTTTGAGCCGCGAGCTCATCTGCTGGAAGGAAAAGTGCAAATGATCCAGCTCGGTCAGGCCGCTGTTCAGCTCCAGCGCCGCCACCCTGCCGGTTCCCAGATCCTCCAGGCGCATGCTGCGGATCGTGCGGTGGATTTTCAGAATGGGGAAGGTGATCCGCTTGGCCGCAGCGAAGGACAGCAGAATGGCAAACAGCATGATGATGAAGGCAACCAGCACCGTCCGCTTGGTGAACACGAACAGGGGTGCAAGCAGCTTTTTCTCCGAAACGATGATCACGGTATTCCATCCCGTAAAGCTGGAATGATGGTACGACAGCAGCTCTTTACCGCCGGTATCGGGATTCACGAATGGCAGATAATCGTTCTCCGCCTGCGCCGCCTTGCCGGTCGGCAGCTTCATGTAGGCAGAGTATACGGACGTATCGGCTTGCAAGGGATAGACGATCTGCCCCGCATCGTTGTAGACCAGAACCTTGGCCTGGTATGGATTTTGCTTGGAAAATTCAATCATGCTCGCGAAGATCCGGTTGAAATACTGCTTGACCTCCACGATGCCCATCGGTTCGTTGTAGCTGTCGTAGAAAAGTCGGAACAAGGAGATGGAGTACTGCTTCTCGCTGGACGAAATAAAACGGGTCATCTCCTCGTCGGGGACGGGAAGAGTGATAGTTTTGCCCTCGGTGTTGTTGATGACCTGCTCGTACCATGGCTTCTTGGAGGAATCATAGGTGCGCTCTCCATTGTCGAAGCCGTTGCCGTACACCTTGTTTTTGAAATCATAGAGATACAGCTGCTCCACCGGCCTTGAGGGGCCGATTGCAGCGGTCAGAATCTCGGCCAGCTGCTTGGCATTCTCGACGGAGCTCATCACGGGATTGGTCAGGCCGGTCGGATCGGTCTCATCCTCTTCCCCGGAGATGAACTTCTGAAAATGGGTTTTGACCAGGTTGGAATACAGGACATTCAAGGAAACATCATTCATTTTCTGAATTTCCGAATCGTTATGCTCCTGCATGGATTGGCCCATGCTCTGAAGCGTGTCGGCCGCGTTCTGCCTCAGCAGATCGGATGCCCACATATAGAACCATATCACCAGAACAGTGAATACAATCACGATAATTAGAGAATAGGTAAAGAAAAGAACGCTCTGGATGTTTCTGAATTTATTCCACATAGCTGCCTCCAGGAGCCTCAGATTACCGATCATGCTTTATTTTCCGCTCTGCTGCGTCATTTGTCAAAAGGTATTTGAAAGCGCATTCGGTAAAAAAAGTACATAAAACGAGTCTATTTTCTCCATGGTGGAACCGCTGCCAAACATTTTATAATGGGAGCACATCGATGGTGAAAGCGGATTCAGGCATGTTGCAAAAACGAGTTATCAACCAAGGGGAGCGTGTCACATGAAAAGATCGTTAGGGATGGCAGCAGTCGTTGTTCTCATCATGGCCTTGATTGCCGGCTGCGGCGGCAACAACAATCAGGCATCGAATGAAGGCGGGACGAATGCGGCGGCAGGCAATAATACGGATGCCGGCAATACGGGCAATACATCCGGCAAGAAGGATATCACACTTACTTATATCGCCAGCCAAGGCTGGATCAAGGATGCGGAAATGACGCTTGCCAAGAAATTTGAAGAAGAGACCGGCATCCGCATTGATTATCAGATCGTGCCGGCCGACCAATATTTCAATGTGCTGAAAACCAAATTGAACGCCAAGGAAGCGACCGACCTGTTCGGTGGCCAAAGCGGCCAGAGCGAAATCAGCCTGAACTACAACGTGGAGAAGAATGCGGTCGACCTTAGCGGCGAAGAGTGGGTGCAGCGCGAAGATCCGCTCAGTATCGAGCAGCTGACGCTTAACGGCAAAGTGTATGCGCAAACGATCTGGGATACGGGAAGCAGCTTCGTTATCGTCTACAACAAACAAATCTTCGAGAAATTGGGCCTGAGCATACCCAAGACCTATGAGGAATTCAAGGCGGTCTGCAAAGCAATCAGCGATTCCGGCGTGACGCCGCTCTACGAGCCGATTGCCGACGGTTGGCACCATACCCTGTGGTTTGCCGAGCCGGGACCCCGCTATGATGAAGTCACGCCTAATCTGTACGACGATTTGAACGCGAACAAGAAGAAATTCGCCGATGATCCAACCATGCTTCTGGCGCTGAACCAACTGAAAGAAATCTATGATTTGGGCTATTTCGGCGACAATGCCTTCTCGGATACGGGAGCGGATTCGGCAGCGAAAATGGCAAGCGGACAATTCGCCATGACGCTTGCCGCACAAAGTCTCGTCAACGATATTGAGAAAGCGGATCCGAATGTGAAAGCGGACGGCTTCGGCTACTTCGTCATCCCGCTCGCAGACAACCAGATTTATTACATCAATCCGGGCGGACCAAGCAAATTCATCTACTCCGGCTCCGAGCATATTGAGGAAGCGAAGCAGTATCTGGCTTACCTGGCGAAGCCGGAGAACCTGCAGTACATGCTGGATAATGATCCGACGGTTTCCAACCTGAACTTCTCGGGACTGAAGGACAAATACAATACTGAACAAAAGAAAATGATGGCGACCTACACCAAGAAAGGCACCGATATCCAGGACTACGTCAACTATGTCAACCCGCAGTGGATGGACATGGGCAAGGATATCGTGGCAATGCTGAGCAATGCCATGAAGCCTGAAGAAGTGCTGACAAGCATTGATAAACGCAGAGCCGACATGGCTGCTGTAGCCAAAGATCCTGCCTGGACGAAGTAAGCAGCGCAGCGCTGAATATACGCAATTCCAGATAAAAAGACGGACGGATCATAACCCTGCCCGAGGGCTTCCTTAGCGGGGTTATGTCCTTTTTCGATAACGTCAAACCAGCGAGTGGGGATGAGATACTGTGAGAAATAAAATCTATCCGCTATATTTTACATTCGGCACATTAGCCCTTTATCTAATATTCTTTGTTGTTCCCGGCTTGATGGGATTTTATTACTCCTTGACCGACTGGAACAGCTATTCGGACACGATTAATTTCATTGGACTGGATAACTTCAAGGTGCTGTTTGCAGCTGATGAAAAATATGTAAGCTACATTATCAATACACTGGATTTCACCGTTTCCACCGTTATTTTGAAGACTGCTCTTGGCCTGATCTTCGCATTGATCGTGAATGAAGGCATCAAGATGAAGGGATTTCATCGCGTCTTGATCTTTATGCCTTCCATCGTGCCCATGCTCGTTGTCGGCCTGATATTCAAATCCATTCTGAATCCGGCCACAGGCCTGCTCAACACCGCACTCCGCTTCGTTGGACTCGACGTGCTGACGCAGAAATGGCTGGTGGATGCCAACTGGGCGTTCAAATCCATCATTGGCGTGGACACCTGGAAGGGCGTCGGCTACATCATGATTATCCTGCTGGCGGGTCTGCAGGCTATCTCGCGCTCCTATTACGAGGCCGCCGAAATTGACGGCGCCAACGCCTGGCATAAATTCCGCTTCGTGACCCTGCCGCTTCTCATGCCGGCGCTTGTTGTCACAACCGTGCTCAATCTGCTGCATGGGCTGAAAGTGTTCGAGGTCGTTTATGTGCTCACCAATGGCGGACCCGGATATGCGACCGATGTGCTCTATACCGCGATCTTCAAGGAATTTTCCATGGGCCGCTACGGTGTAGGTACCGCGCTGTCCTCCATCCTGTTCCTGTTTATGACGATTGTCGGCTATTTTGTCGTACGGCTAATGGCCAGAGAGGAGGCGCGTGACTAATGAAAATGACACCGCTGAAATCCTTTCTACGCAACGGCTTCGCCTGGCTGCTGAGCGCCATTACGTTTTTGCCGCTGCTCTTGATCATCTTCAACTCGCTCAAAAGCCAGGCAGAGGCCAATACCATGAGTCTGTCGCTGCCGACCAAGCTCCACTGGAGCAATTATTCCGTTGTCATCGAGCAGGGCAAGCTGATCCAGTCTTTTTTCAACAGCCTGCTCTATTCTTCCGCCTCAACCGTACTGGGCATTATCCTGTCGTCCATTGCTGCATATGTTTTTGCGAGGAATGCAACCAGGCTCAACCGTTTTCTCTATTTCTTCGTTATCCTTGGCATCGCGATGCCAATCAATTTCGTCACCCTGACCAAGGTCATGCAGGCGACGCATCTGATCAATACGCAGCTGGGCATCATTATTTTGCTGGCAGTCATGTCTATCCCTTTCAGTGTGTTTCTGATTTACGGCTTCGTCAGCTCCGTTCCCAGAGAGCTGGATGAGGCCGGCATCGTGGATGGATGTCCGCCGCTGCGGCTGTTCTTCTCCATTGTGCTGCCGCTCCTGACCCCGGTTATCGTGACCGTGGCGATTCTGAATTTCATGGGGGCCTGGAATGACTTCGTCCTGCCGCTGTATTACCTGAACAGCTCGGAGAATTGGCCAATGACGCTGGCGGTCTACAACTTCTTCGGACGGTTCTCGGTCAACTGGAATCTGGTTTCGGCCGATATCGTATTGACCACCCTGCCGGTTATCGTGATCTATTTGCTGGGCCAGCGGTATATCATCTCAGGCATGACCTCCGGCTCGGTGAAAGGCTGATTACCGGCAGGGGCGAGAGTGAGAAAACGGAAGGTTTATTGAATGGAGCACGGGGGATGTGCATGCGCAGCCGGGACCTGTTCACCAGTTCTTTAAAAGGAGGTCAATGCGATGTTTTTCCATGATTTGAGGCTGGAGCAGGAGCTCAAGATCGAGATGAGAATCGATGGCGAAGTGGAGCATGAGCTGCACATGCATGATTTGCTGGAAATCAACGTCCTGCTGGAGAACAAGGCGCAGTTTCAATTATTGAACAAATCCTACACGGGCGAAGCGGGGGACGTGTTTATTTTCCGCCCCTACGCGCCGCATTACAATTTGGCCGATGAGGCAGACAAGCCGATCAAATGGATTATGGTCTTGTTCTCCCCTTCCATCGTCCGGCTGATTCCTTACGGCTACCGGCTGCTGTATCCTTTTTATACCGAGTCGGCTTCGCCGCATATCCCGGCTTCCTCGGCCTTTGCGCACAGCATCCAGACCGCAGCGGTCAAAGCGTATGAGGAGCAGGAGAAACAGCTACCGGGCTGGGAAGCGAATCAATTCATGTATTTCATTGATATCCTGGTCAATGTCTTCCGCTATGCGATGGATGCTTCGGCACGAACCGGGGATGCGGAGGTTGAAATCGACTCCGGCGTCGTGTCCGCTGTGGAATATATTCTGCGTCATATCACCGAGGATATCGACGTTCATGATTTGATCGAGCTGTACGGCAAGGGGAAAACCTATTTTTATACAAATTTCAAACAGGCCGTCGGCGTAACGCCGAATCAGTTCATCCATCGTTTGCGGATGCAGATTGCCATGTATCTGCTCAAGACGACGAATAAATCGGTCACGGATATCGCTTTCGAGTGCGGCTATAATTCCATTCATTATTTCAACAAGCATTTTAAGCAGTACCGCGACATATCGCCCAGAGAATTCCGCAATCAGACCAAGCAGGCGATGTGAATTCAGCGTTTTACAGGAGGATTTCGCGCAATGACCGGTAACCGGACAGATTGGTACACACATGACCGATTCGGCATGT
This sequence comes from Paenibacillus sp. JT22N12, assembly GCF_056269365.1. Classification (NCBI taxonomy): domain Bacteria; kingdom Bacillati; phylum Bacillota; class Bacilli; order Caryophanales; family Paenibacillaceae; genus Paenibacillus; species Paenibacillus sp. JT22N12. The sequence continues at coordinate 7,262 of NZ_JBWDNU010000018.1, forward strand.
TTATTCATTGGGGCTTGTATTCCATGGGCGCCAGACATGAATGGATGAGATCCCGCGAGTTTATGACCAATGAGCAGTATGACAAATACCGCAAGCACTTTGATCCTGATAGGTATGACCCGGAGCTGTGGGCGGACCTGGCCGCGGAAGCGGGGATGAAATACATGGTCGTGACGGCGAAGCATCATGAAGGCTTCTGTCTGTGGGATTCCAGCCTGACGGATTACAAAGCGACCAACTCGCCGGCGGGACGCGATCTGCTTCGGCCGATGCTGGATGCTTTCCGCGCGCGGGATATACGGGCAGGTTTATATTATTCCTTGCTTGACTGGCATCATCCGGATTATACCGTGGATGTGAAGCATCCAGAGCGCAATGACAAACGATTTGTCGAAGATAGCAAAAGCCGTGATTTCAGCAAATATGTCGATTATCTGCATGGGCAGACACGCGAGCTGCTGAGCGATTACGGCGATATCGATCTTCTGTTCTATGATTTCTCGATTGCGGCCGAGGCCGGCTTCGCGGGGAAAGGCAAGGAAGAGTGGCAGAGCGAGAAGCTGGTGAAGCTGATCCGCGGGCTGCGCCCGGATATTCTGCTGAATGACCGGCTGCAGCTGCCGGGAGATATCACAACGCCGGAGCAGTATCAGCCCCGCGAATGGATCAAGGTCAATGGACAGCGCGTGGTCTGGGAGGCCTGCCATACCTTCAGCGGTTCATGGGGTTACTATCGCGACGAAGAATCATGGAAAAGCGTCGATATGCTTGTTCAGATGCTGATCGATACGGTCAGCAAGGGCGGCAATCTGCTGCTTAATGTCGGCCCAACCGGACGGGGCGAATTCGACGAGCGGGCGATTGACCGGCTGAAGGGCATCGGCGGCTGGATGAAGCGCCACAAGCGATCCGTTTACGGCTGCACCGCCGCTCCGGAATCGTTCCAGTGCCCGGTTGATTGCCGGTTTACGTACAATGAAGAAGCTGGGCGGCTTTATCTGCATATTTTCAACTGGCCGTTCAAGCATATTCATCTTCAGGGCTTCTCCGGCCAGGTGGAATATGCACAGCTGATGCATGACGCCTCCGAGATCCGGATGATTCAGGGCGAGCAGGAAATGACAATGGAGGCTGGAGCATTCAATGAAGGCCGCCAGGCCGGCACCTTGACGCTGGAGCTCCCGGTCAAGAAGCCGAATGTTACGGTTCCCGTTATCGAGCTTTTCTTGAAAAGCAAATGAAGGGCAGGCAGCGTATGCGGAGACGTTATCCTAGGTTGACAGACATCACGCGCGAGTGCCGACGATCGCTTCTTTAAGACAAATGATATAATAGTACCAATTACATGATCCGCTTCACCGCTGGCTGCTGTTTCTTGATGAGAAGCTGCCGGAAGAACAATTAACGGAGTTGATTCAAATGGACCCTGTCATTCGAAAAACGGAGGAACGTTTGGAATGGTTAACGAGGAAACGATCCGCTTATATGAAGCCAGAGAACATTCATTGATCGAGCTGAATAGTCTTCTATCCGAAGGCAAAGCTGCAGGAAAAGAGGAAGGAAAAGCAGAGGAGAAAAAGGAAGTAGCCCTGAAGCTGATTCAAAGCGGACAGGACAACGCATTTGTCGCTGAGATAACCGGGTTATCCGTAGATGTGATTGAAGGATTGAGAAAAAAATAAAGCATGATTTAATGGATTTTAAGCCTCAAGGGAACCATTCCTTTGAGGCTTTTCTTGTTCACTCTTTCACTCTTTTTCTCGCAAATTTTGAATCCATTCCAATGTGAAAAACAAGAACACAGCTTCCATCAGAGTCAGGGCTGTGTTCTCTAGTCGCTGCCGCTAATCGTCAATTCTGCCGGACAGCGAAGGTCAACGAATTTGACGGACTTCAAAATCAAGCGTAAAACCGGCAGAATCGCGTTTATACATCCGCACCTCCGAGCTCCCGAAGCGCTGCATCCAGCAGTCGCGCGCTCCCAGCAGGGGAGAAGCCTGCTCCTTCACGGCATCTGCGAGGAAATCCGACGTCGGCAGCCATGCTCCGCCTCCGGGGAATTGCCTTGCTTCCTGCCACTGTGGAGGAAGCAGCCACTTCGCCGCAATGACGGTAGCGCCGCCGGATTCCGCTCTCCTGCGAACCGCAAGGAGCGTCTCGTCAGAGACAGACGAGCCTGCTACGACAATAAGCCCGGGATTCCCAAGCTGCGCATCTGTGACAAATTCATCATAGACCAGCACATTGCCCGACGGGTAGAACAGTGGATGCATATTGGCTGGAGTGTCGAGTGTTTTCCCCTCCCAGAGGGGGAACTCATCTGCAGGAACCAGCCGCTTCAGCTCATGGCGCGGGAAATCGAATCCGGCAATATGCATATTATTGCCATGGGCAGGAATTGAACCGCCGCTAAGCAGATGCCACACGTCGAACACCGAACGGGAAGAAGCCGGCACCGCCAGTTCACTTGATCCGAACAGCCGCTCGTTCTGGCCGTAATTGCTGTCGTCGGAATGAATAACGGCAATATCGGGATCCGCATCCCGGTGCGTCCAGCTCAAGGGATTAGCCGGAACGAATTCACGGACAAATGCCTCCCATACCTCGCCGAAAGCCGTCTTGCGGAACACATCCTTCTTGAATTGCAGGAGCACATCCACATTCTCCGTAAACAGGCGGCTTGGCCCCATGTAATAACCCATCCGCAGCGCCGACCCGAATTCTTCGGGCGAATGGCCGGGGAATCCCGGCGTACGGATCGGCCACGGCCCTACGTCGGGCCCCCATAGATCCGCGCAAATCCACATGTCGCGCCCGTATTGCCTGGCCGCTCCCAGAGCGTTCGCCAGCTGCAGCGGCTGGAACGATTCCTTCATGATTTTCGGGCAAAGCGCCATTCCTCCGCGGGCTTGTGCGTGAAACAGCACGGGAAATACCTGCTCGCTGAGGAGAGGGACCTTCGAAGCGTCGAAGCCCGCCCGGGTCAGAAGCTCCCGCACATGGCGGACACGCCGCGCAACCGAATCCGTCATCAGGCGGCGCGCCTCAGTCAGATCCTCCGCCTCGCAGGAGCCCCAATGCGGGAACCAGCCATCCTTGCGGTATTGACCCGCATTAATCTGCAGATGCTCTGGCTCGTCGTACAGCAGTCCGATGAGCTTCCCGCTGGCCGCCGCTTCCCGCAAAGCGTCGTCCGGCATATCATAGCGGTTGGTACCTTCCACCCAGGGGCCGTTAATGTTCCCGTATTCATTGCCCAGACATAATTCAATGCCATAAGACTTGGCATCCTCGAGCAGCTCCTTCTGCCCTTCAAGTCCCGGAAACAGATGATGAACATAGAATTCTGCGCTGAGTTCCTGCAGCGCCCGCATGAAGGCATGTCTGCCCGGGGCTGCGTCCTGGGAAGGATAGATGCTGCCCGTTCCCGTTCGCATTACCCGGTCCGATGCTTCGCCGGCCCACGGGTCCTGCCAGCCGATTACGGTTCCTTGAATACCGAATTTCATAAATAAGCTCCCTTCAAGAGGCTGTTATACATTTACAAATAAAGAAAAGCAAGCCGATGCACACGTTAGAAACGGGACATCGGCTTTGTCTTCAACTTTGAAGTTATGGTTCTCATCCTTAGGGTATAAAAGGTAATAATTTGATATCATGGTTATTGGCTCACTTTATTGTATGAACGACCTTCAGCTTCGCCCGTTCCTCGTCGGTATATTGCGTTTGCAGCTGTTCCCAATAGCGGGGCGGTGTTGTCGTTTCGCCATGGAATTTGAAGCCGCGCTCGTTAAGCTTGATATCACCGCTCAGATCGGTCGCGTCAAAGCCCATTTCCACTCTTTTCTTCAGCATCGTCTGGATGGCCCCGCGGCGTTCTTCGCTCCAGCCCGGCAGATCCTTGGCCCAGGCTTCAGGCGCATAGCTGTCCTGATATACATCTTCATTCACATAATGCACATAGAAGATCCGTCTTTGCTTGTCGGAATGATTGAAGGACGAGCCATGCGGCGTGGACAGGCAGTGGAACAGCACATCGCCGGGCTCCATCTCCAGCGGTACGGCTCCGCAGTTATTGTACAGGTCTTCCTCGGACACCTGCTTCAAATCCACATGGCCCACCAGATGGCGCCCGTGAATAGCGAATACGCCGCCGTTGTCCGCACCGGAATGGTTCAAATAAATATCGGTGGTGAAGTTGGGAATGCCGAAGGTTTCAGTGCGTTTGGCAGCGCCATACGGCGGGTCCTGGTGCCAATGAACGGGCGCGCCGGAATTGGCCAGCTTGACGACAAGCGAGTCATTCCACGGGTAGAAGGAATGTCCGATGATTTGTCCAATATTTTCCAGTAGCTCCTGATTAACGGTAGCCGCCTGAAAAATATCGTCCCGCTGCCACATTTTCTCCGAACGCCAGTAGGTCTCACTGCCGTCTTTATTTTTATAATAACGGTGCTCCTCGCCTTCCCGCGCTACGCCTTCCGCTTGCGTCGCGTCAGCTGCTTTTTGCAGCAGCTCCAGCTCCTTGCCTTTAAATAAACCTCTCATGATCAAATAGCCGTTCGCATGAAAGTAGTCGATTTGTTGTTGAGTCAACATGGGTTCATGTCTCCTTTATGTTCGTCGTTTGGCTTGCAGGAACATCGTAACATAGCGGGCAACCGCTTACTTTTCTTAACATGCCTCCAAATTTGCAATTTTGTTCAAAATGCTTTCCGTCTGCCAAATGCCGCATAAGCGGTGGAAAATAACAGTCCAGGCGATAGCGGGAAAAGAAGCCTGAAGCTTGGATGAAATCGGCATACAGCGGTAACCAGGATCGGATTCCTTCAATAATACGTCCCTGCGGCAAAAGTCCCGGCAAATGATCCCATCCGGATATTGAACAAAATCGCAAATGTAAGGCCATGTCCTGACAAGTTTGCCGGAGCGCATTCCGCTATACTTTTGGTAAGCACACGATAAGGGCTGAAGAAGGAGAGATTAATGACTATGAATTATAGAACATTGGGAAAATCGGGCTTGCGTATATCGGAGGTTGGATTCGGCGCATGGGGAATCGGCAAGACCAGCTGGGTAGGCGCAGAGGATGACGAGTCGCTGCGGGCGCTGAATCTCGCCATTGACCGGGGCATTAATTTTATCGATACGGCAATGGGCTACGGCAATGGACACAGCGAGCGGCTGGTCGGCGAATTGATCAAATCGCGCAGCGAAACGATCCATGTCGCGACCAAGGTATCGCCAATCAATCTCAAATGGCCGGCGGTAGCCGGAACCCCTGTTGAAGAAGGCTTTACGGCTGAGCATATCATGAAATGCGCGGAGAACAGCTTGCGGAATCTCGGACTGGAGACGATTGATGTTCTCCAGACGCATGTGTGGCTGGATTCCTGGAGCGGCGAGGGCGACTGGCTGGATGCGGTGGTCAAGCTGAAGGAGCAGGGGAAAATCCGCGCCTTCGGGATCTCCATTAACGATCATGAGGCGGACAATGCGATAAAAGCGCTGGAGAGCGGCGTAATCGATACGGTGCAGTTTATTTATAATATTTTCGATCAGACGCCGGAGGAAAAACTGCTGCCGGCATGCATCAAGCACAATGTCGGCACGATCATCCGTGTACCGCTGGATGAAGGCGGTCTTACCGGCAGCGTAAGCCCGGATACGACATTCCCGGAGGGCGATTTCCGCAACGGGTATTTCCGGGATGACCGGAAGCAGGAAGTATACGACCGTGTGAAAGCGATTGCCGGCGATCTGGACGCTTCCGTGGAGCAGCTTCCCGAGATCGCGCTGCGTTTTATCCTTTCGCATCCCGGCGTATCGACCGTTATACCGGGCATGCTGAGGAGCCGCGAAGTGGAGATGAACTGCGCGCTTGGCGACGGCTGCGGGCTGCCGGAGGAGCAGGTGCAGAAGCTGAAGAAGCATGCATGGTTCCGCAATTTCTATAAATAGGGGGCGAGTGAATTGACGAAGGTGCTGTGGTCGGAGCTGTTCCCGGATGAATTCCGGCAGCGGCTGGAGGAATGTCCCTTGGTTTATTTGCCGCTTGGCATCTGCGAGCCGCATGGACAGATCAGCGCGTACGGCCTGGACACGATCAAGGCGGAGTATCTGTGCGCGGAAGCCGCGCGGCGCGGCGGCGGAATTGTTGCCCCGTCACTGGGCTACCACATTCATGAGGCAGGGTATCACGCGCCTTGGCTGAGGGATGAGGTAGGGGAGATCAATCCGCATATGACGGCAATGCCGCCGCATGTGATGCTGTATTTCTTCCTGTATCAGTTAAGAGCGTTCGTGAATGCGGGCTTCAAAGGAATTATCGTCGTATCCGGCCACAGCGGCGGGAATCAGGAGGATTTGCGGAGGGCTGCGGAGCTGTTTCAGAGCCGGATTCCAGTAGCAATGTGGGTCGGCAGCGACCCCGAGCTGGTAAGAGGGCTCCATGACGGCGACCATGCAGGCAAATATGAGATTTCGCAGCTGATGTATCTGCGTCCGGAATTGATCGATGATTCGCGGCGTGAGCTGGAGAACCTGCCCGGAAGCGGCGGACGGCTTGCGCTGGGGGCAGATGCCGGGGAGGCGTCAAGCCTGCTTGGCGAGCGGATCATGGAGGATTCGCTGCTCCAGTTAGGAGAGATCACAGGCAGGCTCCTGGCTGAGATCAGGGAGCAGCCGGAAGTCACGGCGGTTATTGATTATGCGGCGATAGAGTCGATTTATGCCGAGCTGCTCACAAGCAAAAGCCAGTGGCGAACCGCCTCGCCCTATCCTGCCCAGGAGCCGGTTCCGGAGGATTCCCGCTGGAAGCCTTATGAATTTATTAGATAGTCTCCCTTAAGGGCTGATAATGCCTTTATTGCCGGAAGGCAATCTTCATTTTGGCAAAAGCCGGAGCAGCATATAATTGCCGGGAAGCAGCCTTCTTGCCGGTTAGATTTGACGGCAAACCCGCCTTGATAGCGCTCTGGACCGGTATAAAGGCAAACGTGCCTTCATACCGGTCCAGAGCAAACTGTATTTTCGGCAAGCCTGCCTTAATAGTGCTCTAGAGCAAACTGCATGGTTTGCAAACCAACCTTTATTTGGCAGGTACCAGCCTGCCTTCAAATTTATCGCTGAGGAGTTTTATGGATGGAGATCATCAGTTATGAGCAATCGGCCGGCGGCCTGGTTCTGATATCCGCTAAAGGCCGAATCAAGGTGGAGCCTGTTTCCCCTTCGATTATCCATGTTGTTTATACCTTGGAGGAATCCTTCAGCACCAAGCCAAGCCTGGCTGTCCTCAAGGAGGCAAGCACCGGTACAAAGTGGGAGATCCAAGAATCCGATTTGACCGTGACTCTGCGCACAACCGAGCTGGTTCTCGAAATAAATAAGGCCACAGCCGCCTTCACCTGGCGCGACAAGCAGGGCGGGCTGCTCACGCGGGAGCCGCAGACCGGCGGCAAAACACTTGTTCCGACGGAAGCGGTAGCCTTCATTTATGACGATAGCTCTGAGGTTCAATCGAGCATGTCCGTCGATGGCGTGCGCGTCCAGGCCGAGGCCAAGGAGGCCCGGACGCGACGTGCGTATCATACGAAGCTTGCTTTTGAATGGGAGACCGGGGAAGCGTTGTACGGCCTGGGCTCGCATGAGGAAGGGATTATGAACCTACGGGGCACCAGCCAATATCTGTATCAGCAAAATATGAAGGCCGTCGTTCCCATGCTGGTCTCCACGAAAGGATATGGCGTGCTGGTCGACAGCTACAGCCTGATGACCTTTCATGATGATGTCCATGGCTCTTATCTGTGGTCGGAAGTGGAAGACGAGCTGGATTACTATTTCATCTACGGTCCCGAGCTCGATGAGGTTGTGGCGGGATACCGCCAGCTTACCGGGGCAGCGCCGATGCTGCCGAAATGGGCCTTCGGCTATGCGCAGTCCAAGGAGCGCTATGAATCCCAGGCCGAGCTGCTTGCCGTCGTGGAAGAGTATCGGGAGCGCAAAATCCCGCTGGATCTGATTATTCTCGATTGGCGGTCATGGACCGGCGATCTGTGGGGCCAGAAATCGTTCGACCCCGACCGCTTCCCGGATCCCGATGAGATGATGCGCAAGCTTCATGAGAAGCATGCGAAGCTGATGGTCTCGATTTGGCCGATTATGAATAATGACGGGCCCAATCATCTGGAGATGAAGGAGCATAACACGCTGCTTGGAAACCGCGCCACCTACGATGCGTTCAGCGAGAAAGCGCGCAGCTTGTACTGGAAGCAGGCGAACGAGGGATTATTCGCTCACGGCATCGACGCCTGGTGGTGCGACTGCACCGAGCCGTTCGAGGCGGATTGGAACGGAGAAGTCCGGCTCGAGCCTGAGCAGCGCCTGCTGGTCAATACCGGGCAATCCAAGAAATATCTCGATCCGGAATATATTAACGCCTACTCCCTGCAGCATTCCAAAGGCATCTACGAAGGGCAGCGCGCGACCACCGAAGAGAAGCGGGTCGTCAACCTGACACGCTCGGCATTCTCGGGGCAGCAGCGCTACGGAGCGATTACATGGTCCGGCGATACGGCGGCCAAATGGGATACGCTGCGCAAGCAGATTCCTGCCGGGCTGAACTTTGTTGCCACTGGCGTGCCGTACTGGACCTCGGATATCGGGGCATTCTTCACAGCGAAGAAAGAGCAGTGGTTCTGGGACGGGGATTATAATGACGGCTGCGAAGATCCGGCTTACCGGGAGCTTTATTTGCGCTGGTTCCAATATGGCGCCTTTCTGCCGATCTTCCGCTCACACGGGACGGACACGCCGCGGGAGGTATGGAGATTCGGCGAGCCGGGCACCGTCATTTATGACACGTTGGTGAAGTTTATCCGGCTGCGTTACCGGCTGCTTCCTTACTTGTATTCGCTTGCGGGGGCTGTTACCCATCAAGCCTATACGATGATGCGGCCGCTGGCCTTTGATTTCCGCCATGATGCGGCCGCTTATAATATTGGCGATCAATATATGTTCGGACCTGCACTGCTGGTGAATCCGGTGCTGGAGCAGACCGCCGGAGACGGTAATGATCACAGCCGCAGCGTCTATCTGCCGGCAGGGACATCCTGGCATGACTTCTGGACCGGCGATTATTACGGGGGTGGGCAGACAATAGACGCAGACGCCGGACTTGCTACGATGCCATTATTCGTACGCGCCGGCTCCATCGTGCCGATTGGACCCGATGTGCAGCATTCCGGCGAGCAGCCGGATGCTCCATGGACCCTTCTGATTTACGGCGGAGCTGACGGCAGCTTTGTCCTTTACGAGGACGCGGGGGATGGTTACGGCTATGAGCAGGGAGAGCATGCAGCTGTGACTCTTCTTTACCATGATCAATCCCGAACGCTTACCTTCGGCAGCCGTCAGGGATCGTACGTCGGGATGAACGCCAAGAGGAGCTTTCAGGTGAAAGTAATGACGGAAGGCATGGGCTATCTGGATGAAGCTGGCATACCGGCCCGACAGACGGTCGAATATGAAGGCTCGGCGTTGACTATTCAATTGTAGGTGAAGGAAGCGATGATCATGACACAGAAAAAATACAAGCTTGGCGTCATCGGACTTGGGGAAGGCCGCAGTATTATGTCCGCAACCCTGAACAGCAAACGGTGGGATCTTCAGCTCATCTGCGACAAAAATCCCGAAATCTGCGTAAGGCGCGCCGAAGAATTCGGCTTCTCCCGCTGGACAACGGAATACCAGGATTTGCTGGACCACCCCGATATCGAGGTCATTGCCATCTATACCCCGGATCAGCTGCATTTTACGCATGTTTGCCAGGCTCTTGAAGCCGGCAAGCATGTCATCTGCACGAAGCCGCTGCTGCCTTCGCTGGAAGGGGCGGGCGAGCTGATGGAGGTAATCGGGCGGACGGGGAAACAAGTATTTGTCGGCCAAAGCTCCCGGTTCTTCGAGCCGATGATCCGTCAGCGCGAGGATTACGATAAAGGGCGCCACGGCGACATTCAGATCGTGGAGTCCCACTACATTACGGATGGAAGATGGTTTCTGGAAAAGGACTGGAGCCGTCAGAAGGGCTTCAGCTGGATGTACGGCTTTATGATTCATGCGGTTGACCTGGTCCGCTGGTATTTGCCCGGCATTACCGAGGTAACCGGATTTGGCCGTACGAGCGATTCCAGCAGCAAGCTGGGCCTTGCCAGCTGGGATACCATGCGCTTCCTCCTTCGGGACGGAGAAGGACGCATGGCCCAGATTGCCGGGAGCTACACCCAGCCGTCGCTCGGGCAGGAGGTCGAGCCTTCAATCGGATGTGTTATCCGGGGAACGGAAGGAACCAGCCGGGCGGAATACTCCAATATGAGGTACCATACTCATTTTGCCGGTGAAGGAGCGGTCTCGCATTCCTTTGATTATAAGCATTTCTATTATTTCCGTTTTGAAGGAAACACTCATCATGCCGGGGAATATCAGAACTATATCGAATATTTTGCCGATTGTCTGGACGCGGGGATCACACCGCTGCCTGACGCGCAGGAGGCTGTTCATACCCTTGCGCTAATGGTCGCCATGGAACGAAGTATCAATGCGAGTGGCCAGCTTGTCAAGGTCAGCGATATCAAGAAAGAATTCGGGCTGGAGCAACAGTCTTGAAGGAGGCTGCAAATGATGAAATTGACCTATGACATCCCGGCCCGGCTGTGGACCGAGGCGCTGCCTGTAGGGAATGGCAGGCTTGGGGCCATGGTGTTCGGAGGCGTGGATACGGAGCGGATCGGACTCAACGAGGACACGCTCTGGTCGGGCGGCCCACGGGACTGGAATAACCCGCTTGCCCGGGAGGCGCTGGACGAGATTCGCCAGCTGGTAGCAGACGGGCGCTATGAGGAAGCCGAAGCCCTCAGCAAATCCGCCATGATGGGGCCGTATACGCAGTCATACATGCCCTTTGGAAATTTGCATCTCCACTTCTATCACGGCCAGCTGACGGAGGAATACGAGAGGGAGCTGAATCTGGCGGAAGGCATGGCAAAGGTAACCTACCGTATCGGACAGACCGTCTATACGAGAGAAATAATCGCATCCCATCCCGATCAGGTCATAGCCGTTCGTTTAACGGCCAGCCGGCCCGGCATGCTGACGTTCAAAGCATCTCTAAGCAGTCCCCTGAAATCCAGGCAGCTGCCTGATCTGGATGCGCTCGTTCTGCAGGGCTATTGTCCGGAGGACGTTCTGCCCAACTACTACGAGACGGATGTGCCTCTGCGTTACGGACAGGAAGACACGACAACCGCCATGCGTTTTGAAGGAAGGCTTGTTGTGCGTCTGGAAGACGGGGGGACATCGAAGACAGAACAGGATGGACTGCATGTCGAAGGCGCGACCAGCGCCGTCCTGTATTTTGCAGCCGCCACAAGCTATAACGGCTATGACCGCAGCCCGGGAACAGAAGGGCGCGATCCGCGGGAAGCTTCAAGAAATACGTTGGACGCGGCGGTTGGCAAACCGGCGGATGAGCTTTTCGAAGCCCATAAGAGGGATCACGGAGCCTTGTTCGGACGGGTGGATTTCAAGCTGGGGCCGTCTCCGGCTCCGGAAGAGCTGCCGACTGACCGCCGTATCGCGGAATACGGTGCGGATGATCCGCATCTGGTTGAATTACTGTTTCACTATGGGCGTTATCTGATGATTGCCAGCTCCCGTCCGGGCACGCAGCCGGCCAATCTGCAGGGCATCTGGAATCAGGATGCGCGGCCGGTATGGAGCTGCAACTACACGTTGAATATTAATGCGCAAATGAATTATTGGCCTGCCGAAGTGTGCAATCTGGGCGAATGCCACGAGCCGCTGCTGGGCTTCATCGGCGAGCTTGCCGAGAGCGGGAAGAAGACGGCGGCGGTTCATTATGGCGCAAGAGGCTGGACGGCGCATCATAATTCTGATCTATGGCGGCAATCCGCACCGCCTGGCGATTACGGACACGGCAATCCGCTATGGGCCAATTGGCCGATGGGCGGCGTTTGGCTGTGCCAGCATTTGTGGGAGCATTACCGCTTTGGCGGGAATCGCGATTATTTGCGGGAGCAGGCTTATCCTGTCATGAAATCGGCCGCCTTGTTCTGCCTGGACTGGCTGATCGATGATGGCCGGGGAGGGCTGATTACCTCGCCGTCCACCTCGCCCGAGCACCGCTTCCGGCTGGAGGATGGGCGGACGCCAGCGCTCAGTCAAGCCTCGACGATGGATATGAGCTTGATCCGCGAGCTGTTCAGCCACTGCATGCAGGCGGCAGATGAATTGGACATCGATGACGATTTGAAGCTGACGCTGCAGGAGGCAAGCTCCCGATTGCTGCCGCCGCAGATTGGAAGTCGTGGCGGAATTCAGGAGTGGTCGCAGGATTACGGGGACGAGGACGTGCATCACCGGCATGTGTCGCATCTGTATGACATCTATCCGGGAAATGGCTGGACGCCTGAGGGTACGCCCGAGCTGTTCGCGGCTGCCCGTAATTCTCTGGAACGCCGAGGAGATGGCGGAACCGGCTGGAGTCTCGGGTGGAAGGTGAATCTATGGGCGAGATTCAGGGACGGCAACCGGGCACTGGGTCTGATCGGAAATCTGCTGAAGCTAGTCGAGGACGATGGACGAATCGATTTTCATCGCGGCGGCGTATATGCCAATCTGTTCGACGCCCATCCTCCTTTTCAGATCGACGGCAATTTTGGCGTGACTGCCGGAATCGCGGAGATGCTCTTGCAATCGCACGCAGGCGAACTACATTTGCTCCCCGCGCTGCCGGATGCCTGGAAGGAAGGCAGCGTAAGGGGGCTGTGCGCCCGCGGGGGCTTCGAGATCAGCATGGGCTGGCGTGACGGCATGCTGGAATCGGCCAGGATCATCTCCCGTCTGGGCGGCCCCTGCCGGGTCCGGATCGGCAGCGGGCAGCTGTTTACGGTGAGCGGCAAGGAAAATGCTCCGACTGTCGGGGCTTCTGCCGCAGAATTTGACACGGAGCCTGGGGAAGTCTATACGGTCATGATTCGTCAATAGCCTTCAAGACCGCTAACCACAGTTCATAGCTACATTCCTGTTAGGGGGCGTCCCGAAAATCAATTCATAATTTTTCATCCCCGCTTGGAGCTGCATCTCATTTGCCAAAAGAACCTCCGCCTCCACTTATGCCAGTGGATCCGGAGGTTCTTTTATGTGACTCTTGTGACTTACTTCTCCCAAACCTGTGTCTGGCCTTCCTCATCCGAATATTGTATCCGCGCTGCGTGAATGTCGAGAATCACATAATCAGGATCTTCGGGGCCATTGAACCACCGTTTCATCTCAGGATTCCACAGCTTGTGCCGAAGAGAATCATCCTTGGTGATCGAAGCAGTCCCCTCAATTTCTACAATTTCCGGCGACGATTTCCCGTCAAATCCAAGCAGCAGCGAGATATTGCTGTTATGCTGCAGCTCTTCCACCTTATGCGTTTTGCGGTCGGTCGCCAGATACACGTTCAAGCCATCGTGAAATATGGCCATGTAGCGTGATTTCGGTTTGTTATTCTCAACAGTGGCCAGAGAGCCGAATTTATGCTTGTCCAATGCAGCGGTAATGCGCTGCTCCAACTTCTGCTTCTCAATGACTGCCATGGTCTCATCGCTCCTCATCGGTTCTAAATTTTGGGGGAATGCCCAGAAGATATAATACCCTATTATCCATCCGGCGAACCGTCTAAGGCTGTCAGCCCTGGATTTTTTTCAGATCGGAGGGAATGAAAGTTTTGTCCCGCAGCGGGGACTTTGATACACTGTAGAGGGTAAACAAAGTAAACCAAATGTTGCACCCGGATGTGCAAATAATCGGAGCGGAGATGAATCGGTTGAGTTCGGTGCAGAAAAAGCTGAAAATATCACCTCCCCAGTTTCTGGCGATGGGGTTCACCATGATCATTGTCATCGGTACACTGCTGTTATCGCTGCCTGTCGCGTCTATTCCCGGTCAGCGGCTGGGGCTTCTGGATGCGCTGTTTATGGCGGCCTCGGCTGCCTGCGTTACCGGGCTCTCGGTCGTGGATACAAGCACTCATTTTACCTTGTTCGGCCATATTGTGATTCTTGTTATGGTTCAGCTTGGGGGACTCGGCTTCATGACGATGGCAACCTGGTTCGCACTGGCATGGGGCAAAAGGGTTTCCTTGAAGGAGCGCCTTATTCTCAAGGAAGCGATGAATCAGAACTATATGGAGGGAATTGTCCGGCTCTCCCGGAGAGTCATCATCTATTCGCTTACGGTGGAAGCCGCTGCCGCCGTTCTGCTCGCACTGCGCTGGGCAAGCGAAATGCCGCTGGGCAAGGCCCTTTATTATGGTGTTTTTCATTCCATATCCATCTTTAACAATGCCGGTTTCGTATTGATCAACGGCAGCTTCATCGCCTATACCAATGATATTTATATCAATGTGATCACGATGATTCTGATCGTTCTTGGAGGGATCGGCTTTATTGTCCTGTCCGATTTGATTGAATACCGCAGGACACGCCGGCTTTCTTTACATAGCAAGGTGGTGCTGTCGGCTTCGGGAATCCTGGTCGTCTTCGGAGGACTCGTTATTTTCATGATGGAATTCAGCAATTCGCTGACGCTTGGGCCTCTGAACGCCGGAGGGAAGGTGCTGGCCTCCATCTATCAGTCTGTCAGCCTGCGCTCCGCCGGGACAAGCACCATCGATATTACCGGACTTCGCGAGAGCACGCAGTTCTTTATGATCATTCTGATGTTCATCGGAGCGGCGCCGGGTTCCACGGGAGGCGGCATTAAAGTAACCACCTTCGTTATTCTGATCGGCTCCGTCATAACGATGATGCGCGGACGCGAGGATGTGGTCCTGTTCCGCAACCGGCTGTCCAAGGAGCATACCTACAAAGCCATCATGATTACGTTCATCGCTATCGCCCTGGTCGTATCCGGCGCGATGATCATGTCGACCACACAATCGCATTCTTTCCTGAAGCTGCTGTTCGAGACCACCTCCGCTTTTGGTACGGTGGGGTTAAGCTTGGGGCTTACTCCGGAGCTTACCGCCAGCGGTAAAATAGTGATCATCATCATGATGTTTATCGGAAGGATGGGGGCTTTGACGCTCGCCTATGCCCTTCAACCGCGGATTCGCAAGGAGCTTTACCGCCATCCCGAGGGAAAAATTATTATCGGATAACAGAAATAGGTTAGAAATTCAGGGGAAATAGGAGTAGAATATAACTATGATGTTTACCTTTTAAACATAATAAGTCGTAAAAAGATGGTGCAGCCGTCGTCTGGGAGGCATGACAGAAGAGATGGAGAAACAAAGCGTTCGAAGCGGAGAAGCGTTCATTCAGGAAGTCAATGAAACACAGGTGCCTTACGGCTGCCTGGCCGTATGGTTCCTTGGTCAGGAAAGCGTCATCATCAAAGGCGATGGCATAACGGTCTATGTCGATCCTTATGTATCGGACTATCTGGCGGTACATTCAGGACTTGACCGCACGTATCCCGCCCCGATTGAACCGGCTCACATTACGAATGCGGATGTATGTCTTATCACCCACGAACATGGGGATCATCTGGACAAGGGGACCATTCCGCATCTGGCAGCGAATAATCCCAACGCCGTCATCGTCGCGCCAGAGGCTTGCAGGACGCAGCTTCTGGAGCTTGGGGCAGCCCCGGAACAGCTGCATGCCGCTCATCCGGCGAACTGGCAAACCATCCATTCCAAGCTGCGGATTCTGCCTGTTCCAGCCGCCCACGAGCAGCTTGAAGAGGATGCGCAGGGCAACCACCGCTATGTCGGCTATTTGATTGAGCTCAATGGCGTAACCCTCTACCATGCCGGCGATACGATTGTTTATCCGGGGCTGGTGGAGAAAATACGCGGCCATCAGGTTGACCTGGCCATGCTGCCTATTAACGGGCGGGATTACTTTCGGACCAGCAGGGGGATTATAGGCAATATGGATTACCGGGAGGCAGCCGAATTCTCAGCCCTCACCGGAGCCGACACGGTGATCCCGCTGCATTACGATATTTTCACAGGCAACGCGGAGAATCCGGGTTACTTCATCGACTACCTCTACAAGCATTTTCCAACTCAGAAAGCTCATGTTCTGGCAAGGGCGGAGCGATTCGTTTACGTCGCAAGCCATGCGTTCAAACAAACATAAAGCGAATGTTTTATAAGAAGGAAGCCAATCAGTGTCTCTTGTCATTTTAGGAGATGCCGGGTTGGCTTTTTGTTGCAATCTATCGTCGGACAGATTCCTGGGGCAGCACTTTATTCGTAATCTTTTTTCCCTGAAAGGACGTGTCGATCAATGAAATTCTCATGGGAACGCAATCTGATGGTACTGTGGATCGGGGTTTTCTTTTGCAGCACGGCTTACTCCATTTCCATTCCGTTTCTCCCAATATTCCTGAATACCGATCTTGGTGTGACGGAGCATCTGGAAATCTGGTCGGGGTTCGCTTTTGGCATTACCTTCCTGGCGAGCGCCCTGATCTCTCCCTTCTGGGGATCGCTGGCTGACAAATACGGACGCAAGCCGATGCTGATCCGCTCAGGCTTCAGTCTGGCTGCGCTGTATCTGATTAATTATTTTATTCATGATCCCTACTGGTTTCTGGTTGTCCGGATATTTCAGGGCTTGCTGGCGGGCTTCGTGCCCGCAGCGATCGCGCTTGTGGCAACGAATACGCCGGAGGAAAAAACAGGCTATGCGCTGGGCATCATGGCGACAGCCGGAGCTACCGGGAGTATTGTCGGTCCGCTTATCGGCGGCGTGGTCAGCCATTATTACGGCAACCGCAGTGCGTTTCTGTTCTCCTGCGTGGTGGTGCTTCTATCTGCCATTATCGCATTGGTATTTGCAAAGGAACAAAATTTCAACCGCTCCGCCGCGCGTTCGCATGTTCTTGACGATCTGAAGATGGCATGGGCGAACCGCGCCTTCATGACGCTTCTGGGAATGGTAGCCATCAGCACCTTTTCCGTCATGATTCTGGAGCCGCTTATTACGGTATATGTGCTGGAGATGGGGGTGTCGAAGACCAGCGCCTCGCTAAGCTCGGGCATCATCTTCTCGGCCGTCGGCATCGCGACTGTGCTCATGTCGCCAAGATGGGGCAAATGGGGCAACCGCATGGGATATGGAAAAATGCTGTTCATCGGCCTGCTGGGGGGCGGAATCGGCAATCTGCTGCAGTTTTTCGTGACCAATTATATCGGCTTCGGCATACTGCGGTTCGGCTACGGTCTGTTCTTCGCGGCAGTCTATCCGTCTATTAACGCAATGATCGTTCAGAATACGGACGCAGCCTTCCGCGGCAGAGCCTTCAGCTTGAACCAGTCGGCGTCGCAAATTGCAACCATGGCCGGACCTATTATCGGCGGCTTGCTGGGGACCTGGATGCCGATCCGCTGGGTGTTTATCATCAACGGCAGCGCTCTGATACTCTGCGCCATGATCTATAAATTGAAAGGGCAGCAGCGTGCGGTTGCGATCCGTGAGAGCGGAGCCGCACGCTGATTGAGCGGTATGGCGCTGTGCTGCTTGACAGCTGACCCGACATATTCAAGAAGGCGGACCCAATTGTCAGCCGCCGCGGGCTTTGTGATCTGCATCAAGCGGCTCAAGCAGCTGCAGCTCCTCTGCAATGACCAGGGCTTGGGTTCGTGAAGAGACGCCGAGCTTGCCGTAGATCCGGGAGAGATAGACTTTGATCGTGCCCTCGGTCAAAGACAGCTCTCTTGCGATGGATTTATTCGCTGACCCGTTCTTTATCAGCTGGATAATGACCAGCTCCTGCTGTGTCAGCGGCTCGATCAGCGATCCCTTGGCAAGTCCCGGCTCCCGGTTCTCCGGGAACAAGCCCAGCAGCTGGGCTAAGTAAGCTTCCGGTACGCCCTGGCTAACGTCAGCGCAGCGGCTGCGTTCAATCTGGCAGGCCCGCAGCAAAGCCGCCATGGCTTTGCCCTCGTCCACAAAGCTGCGGATATAACCGTTTGCTTCCCCAACTATCAGCGCCTCGCGCAAATATTGCAGAGCGGCGGAGCGCTGTCCTCTTTGCGCCTCCAAAAGCGCCTGCCGGATGGAGATTTCCGTCAGGCTCATCAGGCATTTTTCCCGCTCGGCCTGCGGCTTCATGATACCGAGAAGCCGGAGCGCCTCGGCTTCCTTGCGCTTGGCTCCCAGATAGCGGGCGAGCGCCAGAAACTCGAACAGCCGGTCAGGCGTCGGCCGGTCCAAAGCGGAGAGATGAAGCCCGTTCAGCTCCTGCTTGGCCTTGTTCAATTGTCCGTTCCGGACATACAGGCAGGCTAGAAAAACGCGCAGTGGACGAATCCACTGAAACTCCGACCGCGACGCCACATGTTCCACAGCATGATGGATCGTGTCGATCGCCTGCTCCATGCTGCCCCTTACCGCTTGGAGGCCAGCCAGGGTAATCTGCCCAGGGACATACAATCCGGCAATTTCCTCAAAACGCAGCGACTGTTCCCCTTTATGCAGGCAGGCCAGCGACTCGTCCAACCGGTTCCATTCATACAAGCCCTCGGCAAGGGACTGATTCACATAGAGGTTAATCAGCGAATCCTTCCAGCCATGGGATTCAATCAAGCCCATGAACTGACAGGCGATCGCTTCCGTATCAGGAGACAATACCCCCTTCAGTCCCATTGCCGTGCGTCGGACGAGCGGATCGGACATATTGTAATTAAAATTATAAAAGATCGGATTCTCAGGCAGAACTTCACCGGTAATCTCCTCGGAAAACCGGTACCAGCCGGCAAAATCATAATTGTAGAAGACCAGATTCGATTTGACAAAAAGCAGTCCGCTGCGGATTTGACGGCGCTCGCCGGCATCGGCTTTCGGCAGATGGCGCTCTTCAATGCGCGCCAGAGCTAAAGCCGCACGGACTAACTGACCTGTTACAACAAGCATGAAGGAATGCAGAAGGGACAGGCCGGAGGGCAGCTCCGCGCGCTGTTCTATCGCTTCAAACCAGCGCAGCAGGGTGGAGAATTCCCCGCGTTGGAACAGAACCGGGGCATGCTCGCCCAGCAGTTGTATGGCATATTCATAATCCTCGCCCAGAATCGCGTGATTGATTGCTTCATCCGTCATCCCCTGTGCCATGAAGGATCTGCTCGCCGCGCGGTTTCCCTGGCTCCACAGCAGAGGGTGGTTCCGTTTGATCAGACTGCGCAGAAATTCGGAGAATAAATGATGGTAGCGAAACCACGTATCGGCTGGATCCAGCGAGATGAGAAATAAATTCATGGTCCTGAGCTTGGTCAGCATGTCCTGACCGTCCGTTCGGCCCGTCACATCGTTGCATACAGCTGCATTTATCCGCTCCAGTACAGACGTTTGCAGCAGAAAGCTGTGGACGGCAGAAGGCAAATTAGCCATGACCTCATTGAATAAATAATCGGCGACATTGCGGTGAAGGCCGCTGAAGCTGTCGATATAGCGGTCATAGTCCATGGTGGAGCGCAGCGAGATGGATACCAGCTGGAGTCCGGCCACCCAGCCCTCGGTACGTTCAAACAATCGCTTAATCTGTCCTGGCGAAAGCGGCAAACGGGATACCTCGCGGTAGAAGGCTTGCGTTTCCTCCAGAGTAAACTGAAGCTGCCCGATTGCCAGTTCGTCGAACTGTGCCCGGACCCTCCACTTGGAGGTAGCAAAGGGAAGCTCTGCGCGGCTCGAGATAATCACATGAATGTGGCCGGGCAGATAATCTATGAAATAGGACAGCCCTTCATGAATTCGTTCATCGGCTATACGATGGTAATCATCCAGCACGATGACAAGGGGCCCGGGAATATCGATCAGTTCGTTAATGAAAGCATCCAGGAAGGTATAAATTGTCATTCCCGGCAGCAGCTGCGCCAACGAGGAGATTCTTTCGGACGTCAGGGGAGAACCGGCAGTGATCACGGCCTGCATGACATAACGCCAGAATCGTATGGAGTCGTTATCCCGGTCATCCAATGATACCCATGCTGCGGAAAGCTGATGATGGTGAATCGTCTGCGTGAGCAGCGTTGTTTTGCCGAAGCCGGCCGGAGCGATGACTGTCGTCAGTTTGCCGTCAAGATTATGTGTTATGGCATCCATGAGCCGGATCCGCAGCAATTGCTTGTCCCGGGATGCGGGAAGGCTTGTCTTGGTTTTCAGTAAAATGGTTTCGGAAATCATCGTTCCTCCATGATGCAAGTCAGTCATTGTGATGACTATATTATACTGTAATCTATTAGACTCATCAGGTGATAGTGTTAAATATAAATAATCTTTATCACCAGAAATTTTCTATTGAAGTATATTAATTATACATATATTGGGAGGGTTTTTGTATGGTATACATTATTCATGAAGAATAAAGTGAATCTTCTCATTGAAATGGACCACAAAGAAAAAGTGGCTGAACAGGCGATCGCCTTGTTCAACCACTTTCTTTTTCAATTCTTTTTGAGCTGCCTTCTGCAGCGAGCCGGCGATAACGCCAGCTTCTAATGCGTTGCGCTGGAGCCTTGGCCTTCGCTTGCGGGATCCATTTTGTCCCGACCCATGGCAAAGGCTGCGAAGAAGGCGAGGGCGGCCGGAATGATTGCCCAGGCGAAAGTATGCGTGATCGAGGACGAGAGCGCAATCGATATTTTATCCAGCACCTGCTCCGGGATATTGGCCCGCAGCTCCGGCGACAAGAGGGCATGAGGGTCGCTCAAGTCTATGCCTTCCGGTATCTGAGCCCCGCCGCTGCCGCTTCCCCCGGCAAAGGATTCACTCATCCTGTTCATAAACAAATGGCTCTGAATAATGCCAAAGACCGTGATGCCGAGCGTCATGCCAAGCGAACGGAGGAAATTCAGCGTGGCGCTTGCGGAGCCGCGCTGCCGGGCGCTCACGGAATGAATCGCCGCATTGCTCAGCACGGAGAAGGAAGCGCCTATGCCAAGACCTACAAGCACCATATACACACGGATAATCAGCTTGGAGGAATCGGGGCCGATCGTCGTGAGCAGCGCCACACCGGCTGCAAGCAGTGCCAGAGTCGGCAGCATAATGGAACGGTAGCTGGTTTTGGTCAGCAGCGTACCGCCAAGGGTTGCCGTTACGACAGAACCTACCATCATAGGGAGAAGAACCAGACCGGAGTTGGTTGCTTTGCCTCCCAGAACGCCCTGGATGAAGATCGGAATATAGACGGAGGCTGTAATGAACGCCGCTCCGCTGAGCAGGGCCATTACATTGCTGGAAGCATACAGCTTGTCTTTGAACATGGCAAAGGAGATAATCGGCTCCTTGGCGCGCGTCTCGGCGAACAGAAACAGCAGGGCCAGCACGACGAACACAGCGAACAAACCAAGTATCATTGCGGAATCCCAGGCGTATTGCTTGCCACCGAGCTCAAGGGCGAACATCAGGCAGACGATGCCGCCGACAAGCGTAAATGCGCCAAGCCAGTCGATTTTTTGCTGTGAATGCTCGTGCGATTCCTTGTAGAATAAAGCAACCATCAGGAAGGCGATAATGCCAATCGGCAGATTAATATAGAAAACCCATTCCCAGGCGATATAGTCCGTTATGTAAGCGCCCAGAAGCGGCCCGAAGATGCTGGAGAGGCCAAATACCGCACCGAACAATCCGCCCAGCTTGCCCCGTTTCTCAAGAGGCACGGCATCGAACATGATGGTGAAAGCGATCGGGATAAGCGCGCCGCCTCCGATGCCCTGAATCGCGCGGTAGATACTGAGCTCTACAATCGTTGTGGCTGTACCGCATAGAATAGAGCCCAGCATGAAGACCAGAATACCGAAAATAAAGAATTTCTTGCGTCCGTACATATCCGATAATTTACCGAATATCGGCATGCCGGCCATTTCGGCAACCATATAAGCCGATGTGACCCATACGAATTTGTCCAGGCCGCCCAGCTCCCCGACAATCGTTCCCATAGCCGTAGCGACAATCGTGTTGTCCATGGAAGCCATGAGAATACCGAGCAGCAGACCGGCAAGAACGATCCCCACCTTGTTTCCTTGCGCTGTTGTTGTCATTTTCTTTGAACGCCTCACTCATCTTAAGATTTCTTTATTCTTTTTGCCATCTCTCACTTGTCTGCTTCATTATAGACGAAGACCCCTGACAACAGGGTGTCAGGGAACTTCCGCTAAGAAAAATAATTTCAGCCGTTTCGGGTTATTCTTGCTGCCCGGATTCAGGCGAGGAGCTGTTTTCGCTCAGCATAATGCCGCCTTTGGTGGTGGATTCCTGAAGATCGTCAGGTGGATACAAGCCGGAGCGCAGCTGGATCCAGTGGAAGAAATGGGTGCAGATTACTTTGAGCACGGCATATCCGGGAACGGCAACGATAATGCCGAGGATGCCGAACAGATTGCCGGCTGTCAGAATGACGAAGATGATGGTGACCGGATGAATACGCAGCGTCTTCCCCATAATTTGCGGCGAGATGAATTTGCCTTCAACCAGCTGAACTATGGTCCAGACGACGACCATCTTGAGCAGCATGGCCGGCGATGTGACCGTTGCCACAATAAGCGCCGGGGTTATCGCGATGACGGGCCCCAGATAAGGAACGATGCTCGTACAGGCAGCCATAATCGCAAGCACCAGTGAATATTCCAGCCCGATAATCAGGTAGCCGATGTACAAAAGACCGCCGATACAGAAGCTGACAATAATCTGTCCCCGAATATAGGAGGCGATCTGATCATTCATCTCCACCATGACACGCCGGGTTTCCTTGCGCAGTCCTGTAGGAATGAACTGCAGAATGAAACGGGGGAGATCGCGGCCGTTCTTGAGCAGGTAAAACAAGATGAAAGGAAGCGTCACAGCCGCAAGCACAACCTCGGTCACCACACCCAAAACCCCGCCGATCCGGGTCCAGGCGTTGGCGAAGAAATCGGAGGCCCGCGAAGTAATGGTTTTCGTCAAATCTGCAGTATGGAAACCAAGTGTTGCCTGGACTTCGCTGAAAAAGTCGCTGCCGGTCCACTGTTTGATTTTTTGCTGGGCATCTTCGCTGTAGTCTGGTATATTTTCTATCAAGCTCGTAATTTGGTTGCGGATAAGCGGAATAACAGCCACAACCGCGATGACAATCAAACTGATAATCAGCAGGTAAAGAATCAGAATCCCGTAAATCCGTTTGATTCCTCTGCGCTCCATGTCGTCGACCAACGGATTGACCAGATAGTAGACGACGCCGGAAAGAATCAGGGGCAGCACAACGGTCTTGATTAGCGCAATGAGCGGGTTGAAGATGTAGGACACGTGATTAAAGATCATAATGTTGAGTCCAATTAACAATAGAACAAATAAAAATAGCACAAAGCGGTTATTCAAGAATAAATAGCGAAACCGCTCCGACCAAACACGCGAACGCTCCGGCATGCAACCAATTCCCCTCTTCTTCCGTTAATAACATCATGTTATTTCATCTCTATGATGTTTCTCCTATTATTGCACATTAGCCTATCGTCCAAACGCAAATTTATACCCGTATGATCAGTTTTGCAAACAATTAGCTGCTGAAGGGAGAAGTGTAACGTCCATAACACCAACAAACGGAGGTATCAATTATGTTAAAAGCAAAGACGATGATGTGCGGTGTCCTGTTGACGATGATGCTTACAGCTTGCGGGAATGAATCGAACCGCGCCACGAATCCGGCGGAGCCTATCGATGTGGATCGGCAGACGAGCCGGTCCGAAGGGGATGGGGGAGCAGGCTATGAGGTGCTGGCGGAGGGGCTGCAGTCGCCGTGGGCAATTGATTTTAGCGGGGATCTCATCTTCGTCAGCGAGCGCGATGGCGCTATCGTACAGATCAAGGACGGTCAGGTGACAAGGCAGAAGCTGCAGCTGAGCAATCCCGTGAAGCAGGAGGGCGAGGGAGGACTGCTGGGCTTTGTGCTGGCCGCTGATTTCGCATCCACGAAGCAGGCCTACATTTATTATACCTATGAGCAAAATAGTGAATTATTCAACCGGGTAGCCGTAATCCGGGAGAATGGGGAGGACGGCTGGCTGGAGGAGCGTATATTGCTTGACCGGATACCCGGCGCGTCAAACCATGACGGGGGCCGGCTGGCAGTCGGACCGGACAACCATCTGTATATCACGACAGGCGACGCGCAGCATGAAGAGAATGCCCAGGATCTGAACAGTCTGGCAGGTAAAATATTGCGGATGAAGACGGACGGTTCCGTGCCGGAGGATAACCCTTTTGAGAATTCCTATGTATACAGCTATGGTCACCGCAATCCGCAGGGGCTTGCCTGGAATGATCAAGGGGAGCTGTACAGCTCTGAGCATGGTCCGTCCGCGGTTCCGGGCGGCCATGATGAATTGAACCGGATTGAGCCCGGTCTTAATTACGGCTGGCCTGAGATTATTGGCGATGAGACTAAGGAAGGAATGACACCACCCGTCTATCATACCGGAGACAGTACGCTTGCTCCCTCCGGGATGACGGCGAATGCTCAGGGTGAGTGGCTGGTGACGGGACTTCGCGGCGAATCGCTGCTCAAATTCTCGCCTGATGCGTCCACGAACGAAGTGGTTGTGAGAAGCGAGGGCCGTCTGAGAGATGTCAAAATCCATGATGGGGCTGTCTACGTGATTACCAACAACACGGATGGCCGCGGAAATCCTGCCGGTCAGGATGACAGGCTGCTGCGTTTGACAAACGGATGAAGAAAGGTGGCCTGAAAGCGCTTAATATAGGGGCTGTTTGCCTGTGATTCTCTTATTTTTCTCTATCAGAATCAGGAATTGTAAAGATTTAGTCTCCAAGAATCCGGTAAATGCTGGTATACTAATAATCCTACGGCTCTATTAAAACGAATACTAAAGGGGACCTCTATGAAAAAAATTGGATATCTGGCAATTTTGATCTGTGTGCTGTTTAGTATTTCATCCATCATCCCGGCTTCGGCGAAAGCTGATGAAAGCTACACGGCCAAGGTCGTCATTAATTTACTTAACGTACGCAGCGAGGCTTCTCTGAAAGGGAACATTGTAGGCGCCTTGAAGAACGGCCAGCTGGTGAGTGTCTCCAAGGAAGACGAGTATGGCTGGCTGCAGATCAATTCCGGCAAGGTTTCGGGCTGGGTGGCAGGCTATTATTTGAAGAAGGTTGACGGCACGGTCCAAACTTCAGTAGCGTCCAAGATACAACTGAAGACAGAACCGAAGAAACCTGCCAAGCAAACAGAAGCTACTGTTACTGCCGATTCGTTACGAATCCGCTCGGGTGCAGGAACGAAGTACGAGGTTGTGGGCGGTCTCGCCAAAGGCCAGCAGGTTGCCATTATGGGCAGCCAGAGCGGCTGGGTGAAGATCCAGACTTCGAATGGACAGGCAGGATGGGTATCTGACCGATATATCAGCGGAGGCTCCGTCAATTCGGTCGTGTCCACGAGCCATTCCTCCAAGAGTTCAAACGGGCTTCACGGAAAAACGATTGTCGTGGATCCCGGGCATGGCGGAGATGATCCGGGAATGATCGGCACGACGCAGAAAACGATGGAGAAGGATCTGACACTGAGCACCTCGATCTATCTGGAGCAAGAGCTCCGCGCCCGCGGGGCAAGCGTCGTCATGACGAGAACGAAAGACAAGGAAAAGCCGAGTCTCGGAGAGAGGGTTCAAATTAGCGGATCCGCCCATGCAGACGCATTCATCAGCATTCATTATAATTCTTCCGAAACCAAAGCATCGGGAACGCTCAGCTTTTATTATTCGGAGTCCAAGGACAGGCCTCTGGCGAGATCAATCGAATCCCGGCTTGCCGACGGTATGGAGCTGGACAGCAACGGGATTTCGTTTGGCGACTACCATGTGCTGCGCGAGAATGGTACTCCCTCCGCTCTGATTGAGCTGGGATTCCTGTCCAACAAGAAGGACGAGTCCCTTGTCCGCAAATCCGGCTATCAGCAGAAAGCGGCAGCCGCGATCGCCGAGGGAATTGAAGATTATTTCGATTGATTGTTGCTATAACTGACCGATTGCATTTTAAGGGCCGTGACTTCCAAAATACACTTTTGGAAATCACGGCCCTTTTCATGTTTATCCGCTCGCCTGTGCAACACTCTGCGGATATCGACAAGTGACAAGCGTCAGACCTGCTTGCAACACTTTGCGAGTCTCGACAAGTGACAAGCGTCGAACCTGCTTGCAACACTTGCGAATCCCGACAAGTGACAAGCGTCGTCGAACCTGCTTGCAACACTTACTTGCGACTCTCGACAAGTGACTAGCAGTAAACCTGCTTGTAACACTTGCGAGTCTCGAAAAGTGACTAGCAGTAAACCTGCTTGTAACACTTGCGAGTCTCGAAAAGTGACTAGCAGTAAACCTGCTTGCAACACTTGCGAGTCTCGACAAGACGTTTCGCATGCGCAGCCTGTCTATTGGTTCGCAGGACTTTCTAGGCTTTGGTTTCCGAGAGAACCGCCGGCGCACTGCAGGACAGCCGCTCAATGAACTTTGTATCCACCGCCGTCTTGATTTTGACCCCGCGAATGCCGTCAATGGAATCAATAAGCAGATCTACGGCCATGCGGGCCAGCTGCTCCTTGTCGACATGAATGGTCGTCAGCTCCGGCGTGACAATAACGGACTCGCTAATGTTGTCAAAGCCGATCACAGAGATATCCTCCGGAATCCGGAAGCCAAGCTCGGTCAGCGTCTTCATTGCGCTGATCGCAATATAATCGCATTCGCAGAACAAGGCTGTCGGCAGCTTGCCGCCCTCCTGAATATAGCCTTCCAGCTGCTTGCGCATTGCTTCCTGAGAAGAAAGTATCGTAGGCGCGACATAGAAGGTATGATCCTCCGCCACCCTGAGCCCGCGCTCGGCCAGCGATGCCATAAACCCTCTCCTGCGCGCATCAAAATTATGAATGCGCACATCCGAAGCCACATACCCGATTTCGCGGTGGCCGATGTCGCACAAGTAAGTTCCCGCCTGATAAGCGCCCATCACATTATTGATTTCCAGAAAATGAACAGGCAGTGTCTCGAAGCAGGTATCAAGCACAACGAGATTGGGCCATTTGTCCGCCAGATTCTCAACGCTGTGGCGGTCCAGATTCGTACCCAGCAGGATGACGCCGCTGGTCTGGTTCTCATCCGCAATCGACTGGACGTCGCTGTCGAAGGATTCCATATCCACAGAGGAAAATACCAGCGAATATCCCTTCTGGCGGCAGCGCTCTTCGATAAAATGAATCAATTCCCGAAAGAAAGGCTGCTGGTAATATTTCTCCAGGACGATTCCGGAATTGGAGAATACAAGGAACAGCAGGGATCGGCCGCTTCGATCCGCCGGCTGGCTTTTTGCTTTGAGGGTGTAGCCTTGGTCCCGGGCGATTTGAAGAATTCTCTCGCGGGTCTCCGGACCGATGCCGGGCTTGCCGCTCAGCGCGAGAGAAACGGCGGATTTGGATACCTGGGCCAGCTTGGCGATATCTTCCATTTTCACAACAGGTTACTCCATTCCTGATTAAGCTTTCGTTTATGAAGATTTAGTTGAGTTTAGTGTACAACGTTTTATGACTACTTTGCAAGATGGAACTAAACTAATCGAGTGTTGTTTAGTCGATATAGTTTAATAAATGATCAAATTTACTAAATAATCGTATTGACGGAGCTAAAAACGGGTGATAGGATGAGTTTGAGGAGAAAGTGAAAGTGGTTTTGCTGAATCTGTAGAGTAAGAAATATGACTGTGTTCAGTTAAATTATTTAGTTACTTTTCTTGATTATTTAATTTTGTTTAGTAGATCTGAGGCAGGAGAGTTATTGGATACCTCAGAGAGCATTCCGTACTTGTAATGTTCTGAAGTTTACTGGAGATGAATCTTTCTCCGCGCCAAGGTTACTGCATGGCATCATAAGCAGAAGGAGACCGCCATTAATGAAAAAATTAAAGCTGGGTTACGCGCCTACCCGCCGTTTCGTGTTTAGCGCCGAGGATGCCTTCAAGTATAAGGTGCTTATCCGCGAGAAAATACAATCCTTCGGCATGGATATCGAGATTGTCGATCTTGAGGGGCTGAATGAGGAAGGGCTTCTGTACAACGATAATATCGGGGCCGATCTGATAACTGACCGGTTCCGCCAGGAGAAGGTGGATGCGGTATTTTTCCCGCACTGCAATTTCGGGACCGAGGATACGGTTGCCCGTGTGGCCAAGGCGCTTGGCAAGCCGGCGCTGCTCTGGGGACCGCGTGACGAGGCTCCGCTGGAGGATGGCATGCGTCTGCGCGATACCCAGTGCGGTCTGTTCGCGACAGGCAAGATTTTGCGCCGCTTCAATGTCCCTTACACCTATGTGACCAACAGCCGGGTGGATGATCCGGTATTTGAGCGGGGCTTCAAAAATTTCGTCGCCGCCTCTAACGTGGTCCGGCATTTCCGCTCGCTGCGGATTCTGCAGATTGCCCCGCGACCCGCATCGTTCTGGACGATGATGGTCAATGAAGGCGAGCTGCTGGAGCGCTTTGGCATCGAGATCCATCCCATTACACTGGTGGATATCACAAGAGCCGCGCAGCGTCAGGAGAAGAAGAACAGCAGCGAAATGCTGGAGGCTGTGGACTTCATCCGCTCCCGGATGGATATTACCGAGGTGACTGATGATGATGTGCGGCGCGTGGCTGCGCTGAAGGTGGCGATGAAGCAGTTTGCCGTCGAAACCGGCAGCAGCGCGATTGCGATCCAGTGCTGGTCTTCTCTGCAGGAAGCGATCGGCATCATGCCGTGTCTGGCCAATGCGCTGCTCACCGATGAGCAGATCCCGGTTACCTGCGAAACGGATATTCACGGTGCGATTACCTCCATCATGGTGCAATCCGCAGCGATGAACGAGGCGCCGACCTTTTTCGCCGATCTGACGATCCGCCATCCGGAGAATGCCAACGGCGAGCTGCTGTTCCACTGCGGCAACTTCCCGGTCTCGCTGTCCGTGGAGGAGAAACCGAAGCTGCGCAAGCATTTTCTGTTCGACGATCATTCTCCGGGGACTCATGAGGGCGAGATCCGCGGCGGCGATATGACGCTTGCCCGCTTCGACGGCGACCATGGCGAATATTCGCTGTTTCTGGGCAAGGCGCGCGGCATTCAGGGTCCTTTTACACGGGGCTCCTATGTCTGGGTGGAAGTCAACGATTGGCCGCTGTGGGAAGAGAAGCTGGTTACCGGTCCTTATGTTCATCATTCCGTAGGCATTCATGCGAACGTCATCCCGCCTCTGTATGAGGCATGCAATTATATTCCAGGTCTGACGCCTGATCCGGTGGATCCGACGGAAGCGCAAATCCGGGCGTGGCTGAGAGGAAGTGTCTAAAACATGACAGCAACAGTGGAGCTCAAACGCAAATCGCTGCAGATCCGCATGGACCTGCTCCGCATCATCCATCGGGCCAAGATGGGGCACACAGGCGGCTCGCTCAGCAACACGGATGTGCTGACAACGCTTTATTACAGCGTCATGCGGCATGATCCGAAGAATCCGAAATGGCAAGGCCGCGACCGTTTTATTGCCAGCAAAGGCCACTCGGTGGAATCATTGTGGTGCATACTGGCCGATCTGGGCTATTTTCCAAAAGAGGAGCTTGAAACTTACTGCCAGTTCGGCACGCGGCTGATCGGGCATCCCAACAACAAAGTGCCGGGTATCGAGATGAACACCGGCGCGCTGGGGCATGGCTTATCCGTCTCCGTCGGCATGGCGCTGGCAGGCAAGAAGGACCACCTTGATTACCGGGTGTTCTGTCTGATGGGCGACGGCGAGCAGGCGGAAGGCTCCGTGTGGGAGGCGGCTATGGCAGGCGCGCATTACGGGCTGGATAATTTGATCGGTATGGTGGACCGCAACCGTCTGCAGATCAGCGGCAGCACGGAGGATGTGATGGGGATGGATCCGCTGGACAGCAAGTGGGAGGCTTTCGGCTGGCGGGTGGAGCAAATTGACGGCCATGATTTCGGACAGCTGCAGCGTTCGCTTTCCCAAGCACCGCAGGAGAAGGGCAAGCCAACCATGCTAATTCTCAACACGGTCAAAGGCAAAGGGATTTCCTTCGCCGAGAACCGCCCGGAATGGCATCACCATGTGCCGAATGACGAGCAGCTGCGGCTGGCTATTGAAGAGCTGGAGGCGGCGCTTGGCGCGCTGGCACCGGAAACAGAAAGGAGCGGAGCCCATGCAAACCATTCCTAATCGGCAGATTATGTGCGAAACGCTGCTGGAGCTTGCCCAAGAGGATCGGGATATTATGGTGCTGGCCAGCGATTCGCGCGGATCGGCTGCTATGGCGCCGTTCGCCAAGGCCTTCCCCGAGCAGTTTGTGGAAACAGGCATCGCCGAGCAAAATATTGTCGGCATCGCGGCAGGTCTCGCGCACAGCGGCAAAAAGCCTTTCGTTACTTCGCCTGCCTGCTTCCTCAGCATGAGAAGCATCGAGCAGGTGAAGGTTGACGTGGCTTATTCGGCCACGAACGTCAAGCTTGTCGGCATTAGCGGCGGCGTCAGCTACGGAGCGCTTGGCATGTCCCATCATTCCCTGCAGGATTTCGCGGTCATGCGGGCGATACCGGGACTCACAGTTGTGGTTCCGGCTGACCGTCACGAGACGAAAGTGATGACCAAGGCATTAGCCGGCCATGAGGGCGGAGCTTATGTGCGTATCGGGCGCAACCCCGTTGAAGATGTTTATGAATCGGACGATTATGAGTTCCAGCTCGGCAAAGCCGTGCAGATGAAGGCAGGCAGCGATATTACGCTGATTGCCGTAGGCGAAACCGTGCGCATTGCGCTGGATGCCGCTGCGCTGCTGGAGAAGGACGGCATTCATGCACGCGTGCTCAACATGCACACGATTAAACCGCTTGATGAGGCGGCTATTGTGGCGGCAGCTTCAGAGACGGGTGCCATTATTACGCTGGAGGAGCACAGCATCTTCGGCGGACTCGGTGCCGCCGTTGCGGAAGTAACCGCGGGCAGCAGACCTGTTCCGGTCCGGATTCTGGGAATTCCCGATGAACCGGCGATTGCGGGCAAGACGTCGGAAATTTTCGACCACTATGGCCTCAGTGCCGGTAATGTAAGATCGATCGCCCAGGAGATGGTTCAGGCCATGGTGAGCCAGGGATGACGGTTAGTCCGGCTGAGTATGAACAGGCGGGAAAGCCCTTGTACCTGCTGACCGTGGATCAGAGCACAACAGCGACCAAGGCGATCGTAACGGATCGCGGTGGAAGAATTGTCGGCCGCTGCTCGAAGACTCACAGGCAAATCTATCCGCGCGAAGGCTGGGTGGAGCATGATCCGCTGGAGCTGTATGAGAATGTGAAAGCGTCGATCCGGGGAGTGGTGGAGGAAGCGGAGGTCCCGCTTCATCTGATTGCCGGCATCACCATCACCAACCAGCGGGAAACCGCGTTGATATGGGACCGTGTGAGCGGACTCCCGGTCGGCAATGCCATCGTCTGGCAGTGCCGGCGAACGGCCGATTACTGCGACCGCTTGAAGCGTGAAGGGCATGAAGCTCTTGTGCAGGCCAAGACGGGACTGCCGCTGGACCCGTATTTCTCCGCCAGCAAATGGCGGTGGCTGCTGGAGCATGCCGATCCTGCTATTCCAAAGGAACGGCTTCTGGCCGGCACGGTGGACAGCTGGTTGATCTGGAAGCTGACTGGAGGACGTGTCCACGCAACGGATTATACCAATGCGAGCCGCACGCAGCTGTTCAACATTCATACGTTGAGCTGGGATGCGGAGCTGGCTGCATTGTTCGGCATCCCGCTCGGTATGCTGCCCGAGGTGCGTATGAGTGACAGCGGATATGGATTCATTGCCGATGCGGCTTTGTTGCCGCTTGAAGTAGAAATGCCTATTGCAGGTGTGATCGGTGACTCGCAGGCGGCGTTGTTCGGACAGCAGTGTACAAAGCCGGGAATGGCGAAGGGAACCTATGGCACAGGAACATCTGTCCTGATGCATATCGGCACGCAGCCGATTATGCCGGGCAGAGGCCTGGTACTGGCTGTTGCCTGGGGATTGAACGGCAGCATTGAATACGCGCTGGAAGCGGTAATTCATTCAACGGGCGACTGCCTGAACTGGGCCCGCGACCAGATGGGGCTTTATCAGACCTTTGAAGAGCTGGAGCAAGCCATCACTTCTGTAGACGGGGCAGGCGGCGTGTACCTGGTGCCGGCTTTTGTCGGGCTTGGAGCGCCGCATTGGAATCCGCATGCCAGGGCCGCGATTATGGGGATGAACCGCTCGACAGACCGGCGGCATATTCTAAGGGCTGCTCTGGAGAGCATCGCGTATCAGGTGGCAGGCGCGGTCCGGCTGCTTGAGGAGGAGACGGGAATGCCGCTCAGCGAGCTGCGTGTGGATGGCGGCGCTACTGCCAACGGTCTCTTGATGCAGCTTCAGGCGGATCTGCTGGATGCCCCTGTCGCTCTTCCGGAGGCGGCGGAATTATCCGCTCTGGGCTCTGCCTATATGGGCGGCCTTGCTCTCGGGTTCTGGTCCGGTTCCGATGAGATAGCCGGCTTCTACCGGCAAAATCAAGTCTTTGCTCCGCGGATGGAAGCCGATAAGCGCCGGGAGCTGATGGGCGGCTGGAACGCCGCAGTTGCGGGGGTACTGGCGGCCGAAGAAGCAGGCCGTAGCAGCGGACTTCAGCGGTAGCTGGAGCGCTGGCAGCCGAAGAAGCAGACCGTAGTGCGTAGCGGCCTGCCGCCCCACTGGCTGGCCTGCTGGCAGCTGAAGAAACAAGCCGTAGCGGCGGACTGCCGCAGTAAGAGGTATGCTGGCAGCCGCAAAAACTTGCTAGAACGTTGAAGCGCCTTCTGGAGGCTGAGTAAGTGGCCGGTAAACGTTGAAACGCCGCAGTAGTTGGCGTACTGACGGCCGAAGAAGCAAGCCAGGCGGCGCACAACACTGTGGTGGAGAAAAATAGCTTTTGTCTAGATGATTTATTAGCTTGTATTCTTGAATGCGATACGAAGCCAGCTGTTTGCCCGGTAAGTCGGGTAAGCGCAGATCGGGATGAAGTCCCGATCTGCTGGAGAATCCACTCAAGCGAGCAAGCTTGGATAATAGTGGGGAGTATTCGCCACAACACGGTTTTTACTTCTTGCGGTGGAGATTGCAGAGGTACAGTGGCTGCAGGGAGGATTTTCCTTGCTGGAGCAGCCTTTTGCATCTTTCAAGCACTATATGCCAGATGCAGCAAGGTTTTTTCTTCTTACACGGGATATCCCGAGGGCTGAGGTGCACATAAGAAGGATATTCCTTATTAGAGCAGCAATTTGAGCTTTGCGACTACTGTCATTGCAGCCAGTTCCCCTCATCTAAGTTCTGAACGTCGATATTGTCCAACATCTGTTTTGATGTTGATTTTTACAATGATTAAAAGGCGGAGCGGGCGGAAGCATTCTGGAGAAACGAAGTGTTCGCCTTTGTCCACGGGATTTCCACCATTAGAGGATTCATACATTCAGGGAAATCTGGGGACAACAGCGATCGGAAGAAGCTTCCGCATGCGCAGCAAGGTTTAATGGTTTCAAACGGATCAAGGAATTCTGGGGACAACAGCGATCACCGACAAGTGACAAGCTATTCACCTGCTTGCAGCACATGCGAAATTTTGGAAGAAGCTTCCGCACGCGCACCAATGCTCGCTGGTTTTTCATAAATATTGCCACTGTTACGACATTTGTTTGGTTACAGCTGCCGTTATGAATTTTACAATTGAAGGCCAGAATTGTGAAGAGGGGAATGGATCATGATGAACTTTCCGTACGAGGTTCCGGAGTCCAAGAAAATCCGCCTGATCGTCAATACCGATGCTTGCAATGAAGCCGATGACCAATACGCGATAGCCCATGCGCTGCTGACGCCGAGATTCCGGATTGCCGGCCTGATTGGCGCGCATTTCGGCACCCGGAGCGCAACCTCCATGGAGGATTCCTATGAGGAGATTCAGAAGATGCTGAAGATCATGCAAATGGAGCAGCAAGTCGGCGTGTACAAAGGGGCGGAAGGCGCTCTTCCGGATGAAGTGACAGCGCTTCCCTCCGAAGGCTCCGAGCTGATCATACGGGAGGCCATGAAGGATGATCCCGCTCCGCTGTTTGTGATTTTTCTGGGCCCACTGACCGATATGGCCTCTGCCTACCTCCAGGAGCCGCAGATTGCCGGGCGACTGACTGCGGTGTGGATCGGAGGGGGCGTCTATCCCGAGGGATCGGATGAATTTAATTTGGGCAATGATATTGCGGCGGCCAATGTGGTTTTCCAATCGCCGATCCCGCTGTGGCAGGTGCCGAAAAATGTATATTCCATGATCCGTGTCAGTCTGGCGGAGCTTGCCGTGAAGGTCATGCCGCATGGAGAATTGGGCGCTTATTTGTTTCAGCAGCTGGTAGAGTTTAATATGAAGTGGGGAGACAATCCCTCCTGGCCCAAAGGCGAGATGTGGATGCTGGGCGATTCCCCTGCTGTGTCGCTGCTGTTGGATGATCATGCCTTCGAATATGATCTGCGGGAATCACCGCGTATTCTGCCGAATATGCGTTATGAATTCGGCCATGGCGGCAGGGACATTCGTGTCTACCGTTATGTGGATGCCCGTTTCACCCTTGAGGATCTGTATGCCAAGCTGGAATTGTTTCATCGGTACAACAAGCTGAACGCTTAAGGAGGACTTTCTATTATGCCCATTCGGGTTACAGTTTGCAAAACGGAATATGCCATCAACCCCCTTGGGCTTGATGTTATGGAGCCGCGTCTGTTCTGGCGTGTAGCCGCCACTCAGAATGCCACGGTTCAAAGCGCTTATCAGGTGCTGGTCGCCGAATCGGAAGATAGCCTGAATCAGGATCAGGGTTCGATGTGGGACAGCGGCAAGGTGGCCTCCAGCGAATCTATCCATATTGTCTACAAAGGCAAGCCGCTTCAGGAGGAAGGCCGTTATTACTGGAAGGTCCGCGTTTGGGACGGCAAGGATCAGCCTTCAGAGTGGAGTGTAATCTCCTTCTGGACGATGGGTCTGCTGTCGCGTGATGCCTGGAAAGCCAAATGGATCGGCCGCAAAGCGCAGCCTGATCTGGAGTTCCAGCCTTCGCCCTATTTGCGCAAAACCTTTACGCTGCGGGGCAAGGTGCGCCGCGCATCCGCCTATGCGACAGCGCTTGGCGTATACGAGCTGTTCATCAACGGGGAACGAGTCAGCTCGCTGTTCGCGCCGGGCTGGACGGATTACGATACCCGCGTTCAGGTTCAGACCTATGACGTCACTCATCTGCTTGAGGAAGGACCCAATGCCGCAGGCGTCATTCTCGGCGACGGCTGGTATGCCGGCACGGTTGGCTTTCTTGGCAAGCATGTTTACGGCGAGCGGCCTTTTGGCCTGCTGCAAATTAATATTGAATATGAGGACGGCACACGGGAGAGCATCGCAACGGACGGCACCTGGAAAACCTCGAGTGGTCCCATTGCCTACTCCGATATGATCAAAGGTGAAACCTACGATGCCCGCCAGGAGCTGCAGGGCTGGAGCTATGCGGATTATAACGATGCGATGTGGGAGCAGCCGGATGTGCGCTCCGGCTACAATGGACTGCTCGTATCGGCTGTAGAACCTCCCATTCGGATCACCAAGACGATCAAGCCGGTTGATATCTGCAAAACGGCAGCCGGTACTTACATTTATGATATGGGTCAGAATATGGTCGGCTGGACAGAAGTGAAGGTGAAGGGCAAACGGGGCACGAAAATCACGCTCAGCCATGCCGAGATGCTGAATCCGGATGGAACCCTGTATCTCGATAACCTTCGCGTGGCGGTGCAGCAGGATCATTATATTCTCAAGGGAGAAGGCGAAGAGCGTTATGAGCCGCACTTTACTTTTCACGGTTTCCGCTATGTAGAGCTGATCGGTTATCCCGGAGAGCCTGGGGAAGATACGATTATCGGGAAAGTCATCCATTCCGATACACCGGAGAATGGACGTCTGGAGACGTCAGACCCCATGATCAATAAATTATATTCCAATATTACCTGGGGCCAGCGCGGCAATTTTCTGTCGGTGCCGACGGATTGTCCGCAGCGCGACGAGCGGCTGGGCTGGACGGGCGATGCCCAGATTTTTGCCCGGACGGCTTCGTACAATATGGATGTCTCGCGCTTTTTCACCAAGTTTATCGGGGATATGATCGATTCCCAGCAGCCGTCGGGCGCATTTACGGATGTCGCTCCGGATGCGGGCTGGATCCGCCATAAAATGTGGAATACCCGTCTGAACTGGTTTGCGCCGGATAATGCCGGTTGGGGAGACGCCGGAGTCGTTATTCCATGGACGCTTTATCTGATGTACGGGGATGTCCGCATTCTGGAAACCCACTATGACGCCATGGTGCGCTGGGTGGAATATTTGCGCCAGAGCACGGATAACCTGATCCGGCCGGATTATGCGAATTACGGCGATTGGCTCTCGATCAAGGCGGACACGCCGAACGAGGTGCTGGCTACGGCTTACTTCGCGTATAGTACCAGACTGCTTGCGAACATTGCCGGCGTGCTTGGCAAGCACGGGGACGAGAGACGCTACAGCGGGCTTTTCGCGGATATCGGCGAAGCCTTCCGCGGCGCATTCGTGGATGAGGAAGGCCGCATTCACGGCGAAACGCAGACGGTATACGTGCTGGCGCTGCAGTTTGGCCTGCTGACGGAGGAGCTGCGGCAGAAGGCGGTCCGCCATCTGGTCGATAATATCCGGAGCAACGGCGACCGTCTGTCGACGGGCTTCCTCGGAGTCGGTTACCTGCTGCCGGCATTGACGGATAACGGCCAGCTGGATACGGCTTATACGCTGCTGCAGCAGGAAGCTTTTCCATCCTGGATGTATTCCATCAAGCATGGCGCAACGACGATTTGGGAGCGCTGGGACGGATGGACGGAGGAGAACGGCTTCCAGACTCCGGGGATGAATTCGTTCAACCATTATTCGCTTGGCTCCGTCGGCGAGTGGATGTTCCGGTATATGGGAGGCATTGAAGCCGATCCCGGCAGGCCGGCCTTCCGCCACACGATCATACGTCCGCAGCCGGGCGGGAAGCTTACCCGGGTCAATGCCCAATACGAATCCCTGTACGGTACAGTTGCGACAGAATGGCATTTGAACGAGGAAGGGCATTTCCGCTTGTCCGTGCGGATACCGGCCAACACAACGGCATCCGTTCATGTGCCGGGCCGCAATATCCGTCTGGTGGACGCTCCCGATGCCATTGGCGCTCCGGCGCTTGGCGGACAAGCGCTTGGATTGGCAACGGCTGACCGCGGACCGGATGCCGTAAGCAACAGTCTGGTTGGATGCGAGCTTGTAGCCGAATCCGAAACCGGCTCGGAATATCATATCGGCTCGGGACAATTTACTTTTTTAAGCGAGCTGAACAGCATTTAAGGCAGAATAGTTTGAAACAAGCCAGAGTCTTATAAAGAGGATCGCAAGCGTAAGCTGCGCCGCCTGTTTGGGCTCTGGCTGTTTTTTTCGGAATGTATAAGTTTCAGAGGACGGCGACAGCCGTTTCTTCCAGATCGTTGTGACAGCGGTTTCTTTTTTTGAAGGAGGCTTCCCCCCATGCTGAATCTAAAGCGGGAACGGTGGCTGTCGGGTCGAATCCGCCCCTTCTTTTCCCAGCTCCGCACGCGCCTGCTGCTTAGTTATTTTGTCATCATTTTATTATGTATTGCCCTGGTGGGCGCGGTGTCCTTCTATATCTCCTATCAAACGATGGCGGAGCGGGTGGAGTCGGCCAGTCTGCAGATTATTCGCCAAATCGAGAACAATATGGATAATGATTTTCACAGCAAACGCAATATATTGCTGGCTCCTTATTACACGCAGGAATACATCGACGGCATTAACGCCTACCGGGAAATGAGCGAGGAAGACAAGTTTCTTTTCCGCCAGGAGCTGGGCAATTTATTCCTCAAGAGCTTTAACATTACGCCGATCCGTGATTTCATCCGCTTCCAGATCTATTACAGCGGGGGCGAGCTGATGGGAGCTTCGGATGATTTCAAGCCGGAAAGCGCCGCACAGGTTCGGAATTCGGAATGGTATCTGCGCACCGTGATGAAGGACGGAGAGGTGTTCTTCAGCGGAGAGGTCGGAGACAGCGCGCCGGGCGCCGCCAAGCAAACCGCATACTCTTCATCCATTCTCATTCGCGACTTCTCCAATCCCGACCGGTTCATTGTGGTCCGTGTGGAATATGCCGCTGATCTGTTCAGCAGTATCGGGCAGAATGACGGGCTTTCGCCGCACAGCAGCATTCTGATTCTGGATGAAAATAACAAGCTCGTGTACGCCTCGGCTGACAGCTCGCAATATGAGTCCGATACCGCTCTTCTCAGCCGGATGAACGATGATACGGGGAAGTTCTGGTATAAAAAAAACGGCAAGGACGACATGCTCGTCTCGTATACCCGTTCGGCCTACTCGGACTGGAAAGCCGTGCTGGTCATGCCGCGCAGTGACATTACCGGTCCGCTCAACCGGATCAAGACAACCGTTATCGCTACTGCCATTATCGCATTTGTCGTTACCTTTCTGATCTCGCTGCTGTTCGGGCGCAGCATAACAAGGCCGATCCTGAATGTCTACAAAACCGTAAACCGGATCAAGCGGGGGGACTTCTCCATCCGACTGGAGGTGGGGCGCAATGACGAAATCGGCAGAATCGCCAGCAATTTCAACGCGATGCAGGATGAGCTGCAGCATCTGATTGAGACCAAATACATGAACCAGATCAAGCTTCAGGAAGTGGAGCTGGCGATGCTCTATTCGCAGATTAATCCCCACTTCCTGTATAACACGCTGGACAGCATTCGGGCCATGTCCGATTACTATAAAGTCAATGATATCGGCGAGATGGCCCAGGCGCTCGCGGATATGTTCCGCTACAACACGAAGACCGGCGACGAAATCGTCACGCTCCAGGAGGAGCTGGTGCAGATTGACGCCTATATGAAAATCCAGGGCATCCGCTTCGAGGACAAGATTGCTTACGAGCTGGATATCGAAGAGGATGCTTACCGTTTCCCCCTGCTGAAAATGACCCTGCAGCCGCTGGTGGAAAACGCCGTCTTCCACGGCATCGAGCGCAAGCGGGGCAAAGGCACCATCCGCATCTGTGCAGCTGCTGCGGGGGAGCGGCTCCGCCTCACGGTCAGCGACGACGGGGTCGGCATATCCGAGAAGCGGCTGGGCGAGCTTCGCACCAGGCTGGGCTACCCGCTTCATCAGGAGCCGTTCACAGCCTCGGCGGCTGAAGGAGGAATCGGAATCGGCAATGTATACGCCAGATATGCGATCCGTTATGGCGCTCATTTCGAGTTCTCGATCGAGAGCAGGAAGGGGACAGGGACAGCGATTACTCTGTTATTCCCCGAGGCTTGACAGAGGCATCGGGGAAATAAACAGCGGCCGGCCTCCGGCAAAAGTAAGAATAATCAACATTTTGGGTCAAAATCGTGGATAGGGCGGGGGAAAGCGCTTCCTTATAATGAGGATGTAAGCGATCTCAACTATCGAGAGGGTGTCCAAATTGAGAAAAATGAAGACTGCAGCAGCATTATTGACGATTTGCCTTGTTGTCTTGTCGCTGGCCGCTTGCGGAAGCAGCAATAACAACCAGCAAAACAATGGCAATTCGGCAAACGCTTCCAATGCACCGGCAAACAATGCGGCAGGAGCGGATGAAGGAGAGAAGGCGAAGGATCCGGTTACGCTGTCCTTTGTAATCTCCAACACGGAGGATACGGTACCGTATACGAAGATTTTCGAGGCTTACGAGCAGAAGACTGGCAACAAGGTGGAGCTGCAGGCCCTGCCCGGAGGCGATTATGACAACCTGATCAAGACGCGCTTCTCCACTGGCGACTTCCCCGATCTGTTTCTCATGCAGCCGGGAACGAAGCAGTATGTCAAGCTCAGAGCTGACGAGACCTTGAAGGACTGGTCGGGCGAAGCGGGCGTGTGGGACAACGTTATCGAGTCGATCAAGGAGTTCCAGACGGACACGAATGGCAAGGTTTACGGCGTGCCGTTCGGCAATACCGGCATGATGGGTGTATTTTACAATAAAGATGTTTTTGCCAAAGTGGGCGTTGCGCCGCCGAAGAACTACGCCGATCTGATTGAAATCGCCAAGAAAATCAAAGCGGCGGGCATTACGCCTTTCTATGAAGGGGTCAAAGACGGCTGGCCGTCGCAGGTCTTTTATTTTACAGGCTGGGTGTCGGATGTGGATCCGGCCGTTGGCGACGAGGGTGTCAACAAGCTGAACGCCAATGCGCTTAAGCTCAATGAGATTCCCGAGCTGAAGACGCTGTTCGAGAAACAGAAGGAATTGAAGGATCTGGATCTGTTCCAGAAGAATGTCATGGCCGGCACTTACGATGAGCTGCAGAATGAAATGGGCGACGGCAAGGTTGCGATGGCGTTCATGCTTGACGGCATCGTGCCGCAAATGGAGAAGAAATTCGGCAAAGAGTTCGTTACGGACAAATTGGGCTTCTTCCCGTTCCCTTCGGATACGGATGAAGGCACTGCCATGATTACGCCTCCGAACCAGCTGATGGTTCCGACGAAGTCCAAGCATTACGATGCGGCTGTGGATCTGGTGAAGTTCATGATTGAGAAGGATAGCGTCAATATGTTCTATGCGAACCACCCGGGCATTCCGATCTTCAAGGATGCGACAAGCGTCTTGTACCCGGTGCAGGAAACGGTGCAAAAGTTCATCGATGACGGAAAATCGAAGGTGAATGTACAGAACCGTCTGACCGCCTCCTTCGGTGATTTCGCCAAAACGCTGCAAAATTTCTTCCTGAGCGGCGATGTGGACGCAGCGATCAATGAGTTCTCCGACAATTATCAGAAGGATGGCAAAGCCAAACGTCTGGCAGGCTTCGAATAAGCTTCACCCTAGAGCAAATTAACGTCCCCAAACATAAAAGGAACAGAGGCGGCTTGGGCCGGAAGCTGTGCAAGCTAAAAAGCCCAAGTCTGCCTCAGCCTAATGAAAGCAAAGGAGGGGGTGGCATGGAGAGACGCAAATACCCGCTTTATTTTGTATATCCGGCGCTTGTCATCTTTCTGATTTTCTTTATCCTGCCTACTCTGTCAGGCGTGTATTACAGCTTTACCGATTGGAATATCAATGCGGATACGATCAAGTTCATCGGCTTTGACAACTACGCGGCGCTGTTTCATGAGCCCCGGCTGAAGACGGCGCTGCTCAATACGCTTATATTTGCGGCTGCGGTGACGGTGCTGCAGAATGTGCTGGGCATTGCGCTCGCACTCGTCATGAACGAGAAGCTGGCTCTGCGCAATCTGCTGCGGATGGTATTCTTCATGCCGTATGTGATTGCGCCGCTAATTATCGGATATATTTTCCGCGCGATTTACCACCCGGAGCATGGGATCATCAATCAGATACTGGATGCGGTTGGCCTGGATTTTCTCATGCAGGATTGGCTTAATGATCCCAAATATGCCTTGTTCTCCGTTGTTGCCACCGATCTGTGGCGCGTTGCCGGGTTCTCGATGGTGGTATATCTGGCCGGTTTGCAGTTTATTCCGAAGGATCTGACCGAATCGGCCTCGATTGACGGGGCGAACTACTGGAGCCGCTTCCGGCATATTGTATTTCCGCTGCTGGCGCCTGCGTTTACGGTGAATGTGCTGCTGTCGCTGATCGGTTCCA
Organism: Paenibacillus sp. JT22N12; assembly: GCF_056269365.1. Taxonomy (NCBI): domain Bacteria; kingdom Bacillati; phylum Bacillota; class Bacilli; order Caryophanales; family Paenibacillaceae; genus Paenibacillus; species Paenibacillus sp. JT22N12. The sequence continues at coordinate 49,146 of NZ_JBWDNU010000018.1, forward strand.
TGAAGGTGTTCGAGATGGTGATGGTGCTCACGGACGGCGGTCCGGGCTACTCGACGGAGGTATTCAACACGTATATCCGCAGAATGTTCAGTCTCGGTGAATTGGGATCGGCAACGGCGGCTAATCTTCTGCTGTTCGTCCTCGTAACCGCGATCGGTGTTCCCGTGCTGATGGCGATGAAGAAAAGGGAGGTTGAACTGTGATGCAAAGAAGCGGAAGGCTGATCGCGCTTGAGGTTGTGGCCATCCTGCTGGCGCTCGTTATTTTGCTTCCCTTTATCATGATTCTGATTAATTCGGTCAAGGATATCCGCGAGTCCGCGCTGTTTGGCTTCAACCTGCCGGGCAAATGGGTGTTTAAGAACTATGCGGATGTCTATGACCAGGCGAATATTCTGCGGGGCTTCAAGAACAGCGTGCTGATCTCCGGTCTCGTCATTGTCTGCGTGAACCTGTGTGCTTCGATGGCGGCGTTTGTGATTCAGCGGCGCAACAGCCGGTTTCTGCAGGGCGTCTATTACGCTTTTATTATGGGCCTCATCGTCCCGGTATCGATCATCCCGACCATCAAGCTGATGGGCGATCTGCATATCAAAGGCACGTATTTCAGCATCATTATGTATTATACGGCTGTCCTGCTGCCCTTCTCTGTGTTTCTCTTGGTCGGCTTCATGAAGTCGATTCCCCGGGAGCTGGATGAGGCGGCGCTCCTGGAGGGCTGCGGATTTTTCCGGCTTTATTTCCAAATCATCCTGCCGCTGCTGGTGACGATTCTGGTCACGGTCACCATCGTGGTCATGGTCTCGGTGTGGAATGATTTCTTCGGGCCGTTCTATCTCGTAACGGACAGCACCAAGTGGACGATCGTCCTGCAAATATACAACTTTGTCTCCTTATACAGCACGAACTGGGGCATTGTGTTTGCTTTTATGGTCATCGTTGTTGCGCCGGTGCTGATTATTTATTTGCTGCTGCAGCGTTTTATTATCGACGGACTGACAGCCGGGTCATTGAAAGGCTAGCCGTCAAGGGAGGAGCAGGACATGCGCAGTGTAATGGTTGTGGATGACGAACGTTGGATTCGCCGGGGCCTGATCCAGTCCATTCCTTGGGAGCGGCTGGGTCTTGAACTGGCCGGAGAAGCGGGCGACGGCGAGGATGCCTATCAGATGGCGCTTGAGCTTGCGCCTGACCTCCTGTTTCTGGATATGCGGATGCCGGGATTGGACGGCAAAGAGCTGCTTGGCATGCTGAGCCGCGCCCTGCCCAGGCTGCTCACGATTGTGGTCAGCGGCTATTCGGATTTTGAATATACCAAAGAAGCGATCCGCCACAAGGCCTTTGATTATTTGCTGAAGCCGGTGAAAAAGGATGAGCTTGCAGGCGTGCTGGAGAAGGCTCTGACGCAGCTGGAGCAGCTTGACCGGCAGGAGCAGATGCAGCGCAGGGCAACAGACGGGCAGCTTGAAACCTGGCTGTCGCATGCGCTGTTCCATGAGGATGCGACAGCCGCGCAGGAGCAAGCCAGAGAGGAAGAGACGGATGAGGGGATTCCCGCCTGCTGGAGGGAAGGGGAATTTGCCGTCTGGGTGGGCAAGCCGGACCGCTATGCGGATGATAACACTGACCCGCATCGTCTTCTTGCCTGTATGGAGGAAAAGCTTGCTCAATCGCGCGCTTTCTTCTTCGGCGGCCAGTGGGCCTTTGCCCTGACCCGGTCTGCGGGAGGAAGCGGGGAGCTCGTGGCCACAATAGCCGCCGGCCGGCTGTCTCAGCCGGAGCTGTCTGTGCTGCTTGCGGATGTGCAGAGCAGGCTGAAGCAAGCCTGCGGAATCAGCGTAAGCTTCGGCGTCAGCGGGAAGACGGACCGTCCGCAGCAGCTTCGGCAGGCTTACCTGCAGGCGCGAAAAGCGCTGGCGGACAAAAGGCTTGGCGATTGCGGCGTTGTACTTCCGACGCGGGAGACCGCAGCCGCCGGAGCCTTCGTTTACCCGCATCACCTGGAGCAGAGCTTTCTCCTCGCGCTGCAGATCGGCAACGGAGAAGCCGCCCGGCAGGAATTCGAGAAGCTTTTCGCCGCCTTGTCTGGACCGGAGATGACGGTCGGGCAGCTGCAGCGGGGAGCATCCATTCTGATTCATTCCCTTGAGAAGCAGCTGCAAACGGCGGAGAAGAGCCTGGCTGAGCTGTGCGGCAGCTATTCGCTTGCGTTGTCCGAATTGTTCCTAAACCGCAATGACGCTGCATCGGTGAAAGCCGTGTTCACCCGGGAGATTATACCGGCGGTACTGCATTATTATGAGCAGCAGGGCGACAACCAGGGGGAGAAGATTGTCCGCGAGGTGGAGAGGCTGATTCAGACCCATTATGACCAAACGCTTTCACTGCAGCAGATTGCCGAAAGCCGCTACCTGAACCCGGATTATTTGAGTAGGCTGTTCAAAAAAACGACAGGCAGCAATTTTGTCGACTATCTCACGGATACCCGTATCCGCAAATCGATCGAGCTGCTGCAAATCCCCGGCTACAAAAACTATGAAATCGCACAGCTGGTCGGCTACGAGGATTACCGTTATTTCAGCCAGATCTTCAAGAAGAAGACGGGCAAAACCATTGGCGATTACCGCCACTCGGGCTCCCATTAACGACAAGGAGGCAGCAATGATGAAAACACGCCAAATACCGGATACGCTGATGCTGGAGGAACGCGCCGGCCATGCCCTGAATGCCATTATGGGGATGGCGGACGAGGACTTTAACGGCATACCTTTTTTTGCCGCCAATCTAATGACCGATCCTGCCAACCTGACACACGGGGATTGGGATTATGGATCCTCCCACGGCCGCATGATCGATGGATTTATTCTGGCCCGGCATATGTCCGGCGAGACGATCGGCGCAGAACAGGAGGCGCAGTACCGCGCTAATTTTCTCTCTTTCTTCCATGAGGACGGCCTCAGCTACAGGCAGATGAATCCCAATCGAAACTGGGAGCCCAATGCCAATCTGATCGATCAGCGCGCCGTCATTTTATCCCTCACCACCTGGTTCATGGAAACAGGCGATCCCAAGGTCAAGGAAGTGGCGGATAAGCATGTGGAGGCGCTGAAGCGCATCGCGATCAAGGAACGGGATGTGTGGTACTATCCGGCCTCCGAGTACAAGGAGGATGGCTGGCCGTCCAAAAACGCCATGCTGCTGCGGCTTGCGCCCGATCCGGCGGCATTCTGCGGCAGGCTTGTCATGCCTCTTCTAAAATATCATGAGCTGACCGGCAACCAGGATGCCTTTGAGCTGTGCCAGTACTTTACCGCTCTTATTGTTCAGCGCAGCGGCGTGTTCAACGAGGACGGAAGCTTTAATGATGCGCTTGCCTATCGCAGCGGACATTTTCATACGCGTCTTGGCACGCTGGATGCCATCGCGCGATTTGGCGTGTTTACCGGCGATGCCGCGCTGATCGGCTGGGTCAACAAAAGCTATGAATGGGCATTGACCAAATGCACGGCTTTTGGATGGACCCCTGGGGACCTGAAAGAGCAGGCCTATGAGCATGAGACCTGCTCGCTGGTCGATCTGATCGCAACGGGCATCACACTCGCCAAGAGCGGTTACACCAAATATTGGGGAACGGTTGAGCGTTTTATCCGCAACCACCTGACCGAGTCGCAGCTGCTGGAGATGGATTGGGTGAAGGAAACCGACGATCGATCCGGCGATGTTCCGGGATGGCTTACGCATCATAATATCGCCCAGCGTACGCGCGGCGCGTTCGCCGGCTATTCGGCGCCAAATGATTTCTGCTGCGATGTGAGCCATGGCCGGGGGCATACGAATGACTTGCAAATTTGCTGCCTCGGCTCCGGTACGCGCGGCTTGTTTATGGGCTGGAGCAATACGATTACCGAGAAGAACGGTGTTATCAGCGTCAATTTTCTCTTGAACCGCGGCTCGGTATGGCTGGATGTGGACAGCTATTTGCCGCATGAGGGAAAGGTTGTGCTGCATATTCACCGCGATCTTCCTAGGCTCCAGATACGGATTCCGGAATGGGCAGGTTATGCCAAGGTGAGCTACGTGCGCGAGCGTGAAGGCAGCGAGGCTGTCAGCGGCCGCGGCAGCGATTCCAGCATGTGGGTCAATGAGCATTTTCTAACGCTGGGGGCCGCGCAGGCCGGCGAGACGATTACGGTTACGTTCCCGCTGTCCTCGCGCACAACGATTGAGAATGCCATTGGCCAAACCTTCGAGACGCATTGGCGGGGCGACGATGTCGTGAATATTTCGCCGAAGGGAACCCAGCATCCGTTCTACAGCGGCCGCAAGGTATACGATGAGGCGCCGCTGAAGGAGGGCGATTACCGCCGTCTGGAGCGGGAGTTTGTCTGGTAAGGGTGTTGGTCAAAGGATAATGGCGCTTTGACGGAGATGCCGGCGATGCGGCCCGACCGGGACGCTGCGGTATTGGAGAAATCGTCTGTTAGCCCAGTGCGATGGAGACTGGCAGGAATGGTCCAAGTGTAAGGGGACGGATTGCCCGGTGCAGCGACAGGCTGGGGCGATTCGTCTGAGATAATGCTGACTGAATTTAGTATCTTTCTGACCGGACAGTAACAAATATGAGCCGCCGAGGCCAGGACCCGGTTATGCCCGGAGGTCCGCCTCATGCGCGGACACGGGCAGCAGGAAATCCGCTGCATCAGGAGAGGGGAACGACAGGGATGAGAACGGTTGTAGCTATTTATACAGGCCAGGGTCTGGCCGAGCCGCTGAAGGCGGTTTTCAAGGAAATGCTGCCGGATTGCCGGCTGGTTAACATTATCGACGACAGTCTGATCGGCGATGTGGTGAAGGCGGGACATGTCCCGCCCGGCGTCGCCCGGAGGCTGGTACAGTATTATCATAACGGGGAAGAACTGGGCGCGGACGTGATTCTGAACACCTGCTCATCCGTCGGTGAAATCGCGGATGATGCCCGCAAGCTGATCGGAGTGCCAATTGTCAAAATCGACGAGTCGATGGCGGCAACTGCCGCCGCAGGTTATGACCGGATTGCGGTGCTGGCGACGCTGCCTTCCACCCTGGACCCGACGCTTCGCCTGATCGGCAAGCAGGCGGAGCTCGCAGGCCGGTCCGTCATGCTTATCAGCGGACTCGCCGAGGGAGCCTTCGATGCTCTGGTTGGCGGACAGCCCGAGGAGCATGACCGCATTTTGCTTGAGACCGCCATTCGGGTATGCAATGAAGCCGATGTGCTGGTGCTGGCGCAGGGCTCGATGGCCAGAATGGAGAAGGCGCTCGCGGATGCTACGGGCAAACCGGTGCTGACCAGCCCGCGCCTGGGTGTCCAGCAGGTGAAAGAGGTGCTTGACCGCTTGGACGAGGAAGAGCGCCATGTCTGAGGATATGAAGGAACATCATGTAAACAGCGACCGTGTCACGGCAGTCTATCTGGTCGAGACGCCTTATTCGCTGGAACGGGCAGCCGAAGTGATCGCAGGCGAGCAGTCGACAGGCACCTTCACGGCAGTGCCGGGAGAAACCGCGCGGCTCAAGGAGCTGCATGGAGCAAGAATCGAGCGTATAGAGCCGCAGGGCGAGAGCGCTCAGCCATCGCTGCCCGGGGCCAAGCTGCCTGCCGGACATGACGGCAGGTATAATCGCGGCCTCATCAGCGTATCCTTTCCGCTGCATAACTTTGGGCCTTCAATCCCGAACCTGATGTCGGCGGTTGCGGGCAATCTGTATGAGCTGCAGGAGCTGTCCGGCCTGAGGCTGATGGATCTGGAGCTGCCGCAGGCGTTCGCGGACCGCTATCCGGGGCCGAAATTCGGCATAGCCGGAACCCGCACGCTTGCCGGCGTCTATGACAGGCCGATCCTCGGCACGATTGTGAAGCCGAGCATTGGCCTTGCCATGGAGGACCTGCAGCAGCTTGTCGGCGACATGGCCTTGGCAGGGATGGATTTTATCAAGGACGATGAGCTGAATGCCAATCCGCCCTATGCTCCGCTTGCAGTGAAGGTGAAGGCAGTCATGGAATCAGTGGAGCGCGCTGCCGACAAGACGGGCCGCAAATTGATGTATGCCTTTAACATCACCGGGGATATCGAGGAGATGCGCCGCCACCACGAGGTCGTGGTGGAAGCAGGCGGCAGCTGTGTCATGGTCAGCATCATGAGTGTCGGGCTTGCGGGTCTGGCGCATCTAAGCAGCTACAGTGAAGTGCCGATCCATGGCCACCGCAATCAGTGGGGCTTAATGACCCGCTCGCCGCTTCTGGGGATGGAATTTATAGCATTCCAGAAGCTGTGCCGGCTGGCCGGGGCCGATCACCTTCACGTCAACGGATTGAACAGCAAATTCTATGAGAGCAATGAGTCGGTTGTCCGTTCGATTCAAGCCTGCGCGGCCCCTCTTCTGGGCGGTTATGAAACCATGCCTGTCGTCTCCTCTGCCCAGTGGGCGGGCAGCGCTCCGGCAACCTATGAAGCGATCCGGTCCGTTGATGTTATGCATCTGGCCGGGGGAGGCATGCTGGCTCATCCCGATGGTCCGGCAGCCGGATTCCAGAGCATGAAGCTTGGCTGGGAAGCGGCGGTGCAGGGCATCGGATTGAATGAGTATGCGCTGAAGCATCCGGCGCTTAAGCGGGCAATCGAGAAATACGGAAGAAGCTGAAGCAGCCGTATGGTGCAGCGGCAGCAAGGAGGCGGCCTTGAGCGTATGAACGAAGAGAAGGTCCATGATGGGCGTCAGAAGCAACGTAGTGGTCAGGAGCGCACCAGGCAGCTGGAGGCGCAGGAATTACGACGGGATACACAAGGGAGAAGGACTACAGGCATATCCGGGGAATCGCAGACGACGGATACCTTTCTGGGAACGCGGACGGCAGACAAGTTCGGGGATGTCCGGATGTTGGAAGCGTCCGGGGAATCGCAGACGACGGATACCTTTCTGGAAACGCGCACGACAGACAATTTCCGGGATGCCCGGATGATGGACGCATCCCGGGACGCCCGGATTGCGGATGCATCCTCGCGGATGCAGACAACGGTCACACCTCATGAGGCATGGACAGCCGGTATGTCCATCGATGCCGGCGGGAAACAGCGCCGCCGGCTTCTCTGTTATTACGGCGATGATTTTACCGGATCGACGGATGTACTGGAATCGCTGTTCCGGGCGGGCCTCGAGGCTGTGCTGTTTCTGGAACCGCCCACGTCTGGGCAGCTGGAAGACGGGCGCTTTGCGAAGATGGATGCTTTTGGCGTTGCGGGGGTGGGAAGGTCGCTCACGCCGGATGAGATGGAGCGGGAACTGAACCCGATCTTCCAGACGCTGAAAGCTGCGGGAGCAGCCGTCGTGCATTACAAGGTTTGCTCCACCTTCGATTCCTCGCCGCATGCCGGGAGCATCGGCAAAGCGGCCGAAATCGGGCGCGGGGTATTCGGCGGCCGTTATATTCCGCTGCTTGTGGGCGTTCCTTATTTGAAGCGATATACCTTGTTCGGCCATCATTATGCGGCGGGGGGCGGGACGGTCCATCGGCTGGACCGGCATCCCACGATGTCTCGGCATCCGGTAACACCGATGGACGAAGCCGATCTTCGCCTGCATTTGCGCCGGCAAACGGAGCTTCCCATGGCGCTGATGGACATAACTGAGCTTGAAGGCCCGCTGCCGCAAGTGCGCGAGAATATGGAAGGCAAGCTAGCAGACGGGCAGCCAGCCCTTCTTCTCTTCGATGTGCTGGATGAGCGGCGGCTGGAAACAGCAGGCAGGCTGATCTGGGAAGAAGCAGGCAGGCTGCCGGCCGATGAAAGTCTTTTTGTGATCGGTTCCTCCGGCGTGGAATACGCGCTTGGCGCATGCTGGAAGGCGGAGGGACTGCTTCCGGAGCAGGCATCCAGAGAGGACTGCGCGCAGCCGGTCGACAAGCTGCTCGTTGTATCGGGCAGCTGCTCGCCTGTAACGGAAACGCAGATCAAGCACGCGCTGGGGGCGGGTTTTGCCGGAATCCGCGTACCCGTGCATGAACTGATCCATCCCGGACGGGCTAAAGCGGCGCGGGAACAACTGATGGAGGAGGCCCGCAGCCTGCTTGCAGGCGGCGGCAGCGTCGTGCTTTACTCCGCTATGGGCCCAAGCGACGGCAGCATCGGCGAACTGCGGGAGACGCTGGCGGAGCTTGGGATTCGCTCCGAGGAGAGCAGCCGCCTGCTCGGAATGGAGCTGGGCGTGCTGGCCAAGCGGCTGATCGCCGAAACAGGATTGACCCGTCTGTTGATCGCCGGGGGCGACACCTCGGGCTATGTCATGCGCGAATTAAACATCTCCGCTCTTGAATGTATGGCCGCGCTGACGCCGGGCGGGCCGCTGTGCCGGGCTTACTCGGCGGATCCGGTCTATGACGGGCTGGAGCTGGTGCTGAAGGGCGGTCAGGTCGGCGGCGAGCGATTTTTCGAGCAGGTTCTGCATGGTCGTTAATGACGGTTTAATGAAGGGCCGACTAGACGCCTCCCGCACAAGGAGGGGCTATCGGCCCTTTATCTGATAGTCCGGAAGAAGCTCGCTTCGCCGGCAGAGGACGGCGGTAGCCGATTGTCTGCTTGTCACCGTTGTGAAGAACATCTCTGCTATGAAAGGACGGATTTAGGATGGATATGACGAAGAAACCGCTGCCGGACTGGGCGAATCTGGCCGTGCAGCAGCGCGGCAGGGTGGAGCCGCATGCGGATTTGATTCCTTACGAGTCGCTTGATACGGCGCTTCAGGGGAAACGCGAGGCTTCCGCTTATTTTCAATTGTTGAACGGGAACTGGCGGTTTCATTATGCGGAGTCTCCTGATATGGCGCCGGAGGATTTTATGGCCCGGACTTATTCCGATAACGGCTGGTCCGAAATTCCGGTACCGGGTAACTGGCAAATGCATGGCTGGGGGATTCCGCATTACAGCAGCTGCCCGTACCCGTTTCCCGTGGATCCCCCGCATGTGCCGGCGAATAATCCGGTTGGCTGCTACCGCACGGCTTTTCAGGTGAAAGACAGTTGGGCGGACAGGAAGATCCGTCTTATGTTCGAAGGCGTGGATTCAGCCTTTCATTTGTGGATCAATGGAGAGGCGGCGGGATACAGCCAGGGAAGCCATTTTCACAGCGAGTTCGATATTACGCGCTTTCTCGTTCCCGGCGACAATATTCTTGCCGTGCAGGTCTATCAATGGTGCGATGGAAGCTATCTCGAATCACAGGATAAATGGCGGCTGAGCGGGATATTTCGCGACGTGTACCTATTTGCTTTGCCTAGTGTGACTGTTCGTGACGCCTTCGTCCAAACCCGGCTGGATGAATCTCTGGAGGAGGCGGAGCTGACCATAAGGCTGAATGTGGCCGAACTTGCGGCTGGCAGCGAATATAGCACAAGCGGCTGGACGCTGCAGCTGGCACTGCTTGACGCCGAACATCATCCAGTCGTGTCACGCAGCGAGGCTGTTCAGTTCCCGGACGGAGAGAAGGAGCTGATCATCCCGGTCAGCGAACCGGTCTCTGCGCCCAGGACTTGGACGGCCGAAACGCCGTATCTGTATACCCTGCTGCTATCCTTATTCGATGCTGGCGGACTGCTGCAGGAAGTGAAGCGGATTGCGGTCGGTTTTCGCGATATCAGGATTAAGGACGGCAGGCTGCTTGTGAATGGACAATCGGTAATCATCAAAGGCGTCAACCGCAATGAGTTTGATTCCCGCCGGGGTTATGTGACCTCAATGGAATCGATGATTCAGGATATTACGTTGATGAAGCAGCATAATATGAACGCCGTCCGCCTCTCGCACTATCCCAACGACACAAGGTGGCTGGATCTATGCGATCAATATGGCCTTTATGCCATCGATGAGACGGATCTGGAGACGCACGGGTTTCATTTTATCGGCAATGAAAGCTTCCTGGCGCAGCAGCCGGAATGGAAGGAAGCCTTCATTAGCCGTGCCAAAAGGATGGTCGAGCGTGACAAAAATCATCCGTCCGTCATCATCTGGTCGCTCGGCAATGAGTCCGGCTACGGGCCGAATCACGATGCGATGGCGGAATGGATCAGGGCCTACGATCCCACCCGGCTGATTCATTATGAACGCGCTTATGAAGCTCCTGTCGTCGATATTGTAAGCTCCATGTATCCGGCGGTAGGGACATTGATTGAAGAAGGGCGCAAGAGCGACAGCCGTCCTTTTCTCATGTGCGAATACGGTCACGCAATGGGCAATTCAACAGGCAATCTGAAGGAATACTGGGAGGCGGTCTACACCTATCCGCGGCTGATCGGAGGGCTGATCTGGGAGTGGGCGGATATGGCGGTCTTGCGGAGCGGCGAGAATGGAGAGGAGTGGTACGCTTATGGCGGCGATTTCGGGGATGAGCCGCACAGCGGCTCTTTCTGCCTGGACGGGCTGCTGTTTCCGGATCGGAGCCCGAAGGCTTCCATTCTGGAATACAAGAAGGTCATTGAGCCGGTCAAAATCAAAGCAGTGGACGCGGCGGCGGGCCTCATCCTGATTCACAACCGGTACGATTTCCTTACTCTGGAGCATTTGCAGGGCGAATGGATGCTGCTGCGCAGCGGCGTTGTCCTGGAACAAGGCGAGCTTCCCCGTCTGCAAACGGCGGCGGGCGCGGAGGAGCAGGCTGTTCTCCCCCTGGCTTGGACCGACTTCGACCCCGCTTCTGAATATTGGCTCCATGTCCGTTTCACCCTGCGCAGCGATACTTCCTGGGCACCGGCGGGACATGAAATTGCCTGGTCAGACCTGCCCATCGGGCCAAAAGCGGCCAAGCTCACAGCCGCTGCATCTGTCAAGGTAACCGACGGCAGGCCGCAATCCGGCTCCGCACCTGTGCAGGCGGTCACCGCAAAGCCGCAATCCGCCTTATCAGCTGCTCCTGCGGCAAACAGGCTGCTCTCTGTCAGCGAAACTCCCGGGTCTGTGACTGTGGAAGGGGAGAATTTCACTTGGAGCCTCAGCAAGCTGGATGGTTCCATCCAGTCATGGGATTACGACGGACATGCGCTGCTGCTGGCTGGTCCGAAGTTTAATTTCTGGCGTGCGCCGGTCGATAATGATGTGCACTTGGCAAAAGAATGGGTCAAGGCGGGCTACGACAGGCTCATTACGTGGGGGCGCGGCACGGAGGTGCAAATCCGGGAAGACGGGACGGTCCGCATTCAAGTTGAGGGCGTGGTTGGCGCAAGGGGAGAGCCGCCTGCTTTTCACTCGATGCTTGTTTATACCCTCTTTAGCAGCGGGGAAGTTCATCTGGAGGGTGCAATTGAGCCGAAGAAGGAAGGGCTACCGCCGCTTCCAAGGTTCGGGCTGGAGCTGAGAATGCCCGGCGGGTATGATCAGTTATCATGGCTTGGCAGGGGACCGCATGAATGCTACTCCGACCGCAAGGAGAGCGGCAAGCTTGGCCTATTTGCAGGCACGGTAGAGGAGCAGTTCGTCCCCCATATCAAACCGCAGGAGAACGGAAACAAGTCCGAGGTGCGCTGGGCGGCATTGACCAGTGCCGGGGGAAGCGGCCTGCACTTCAGCAGTCCGGGCTATTTGGATATGAGCGCGCATCATTATTCCACGGAAGACCTGACCCGGACCCGGCATGTTCATCTGCTGACAAGGCTGGATGAGACGGTCGTCAAGCTGGATATGGCGCAGAGCGGAATCGGCAACCACAGCTGCGGTTACGCGCCGACACTGGACGCTTATCTGATACAGCCGGGCAAGCAGAGCTTCGAGGTACAGATCAGGCCTTTGCCCAATCAAAGCGGAGTCTGAAATAATTCCCGCTTAAATCGCGCCGCCGCGTTTATGCAGATACCGGTACAGAAGCACGCTGATCAGCATACACAGCAGCGCGCAGAGGGCGATGAACAGATATCCGGCCTGCAGGCCGCGCAGCAGTCCCATGCCGGAGCCGTCCTCCTGCGTGAACAGGTCCTTGGTCCATTCCGTGATTCCACCGATCAGGAGATTGCCAATGATGCTGGCGATGCCCATCATCGTGACGGTGAAGGTAATGGCCGTATCGCTGCTGCGGGAGTAGTACCGGGCCAGGTAAGCCATAACTGTCGGATAGATCGGGGCGATGCCGGCGCCGGCCAGCGCGAACAGGAACGCGCCAGGCTCACCGGCCGCAATGGCCGCAATGGTGCAGATTCCGGAGCTGCCGGAGAAAATGATGAGCGATCGTATGAAGCCGATCTTGTCGGTTACAGGCCCAAGCACAAGCCGCGCCGCCGTAAAACAGATAAAGAAGGCGGACAGCATGCCGGCAGCGGCCGTAGGGGTCCAGTCGTAGGCTTTCTCCAGGAAATTAACCAGCCAGCCGCCGACGGCAAGCTCCGAGATGACCCCGAACGAGAGGATGCCGACAATCAGCCAGGCTGCGGGATCTTTCATGTAGGAGGCGTAGGAGACTCTATCCTCCACCGCTACGGTGTCCCTGGGAAAGGCCGCGAACAAAGCGGGTATCATCGGGATGATGGACAAAGACATCATGACCAGATACATGCCGCCCCAGCTCAAGGTCATATCGAACAGATGCAATCCCATCAGCATGGATGCGAATAGTGGAGCCACCACGGAGCTGAGACCGTAGAAGAAATGCGAGAGATTCATCATCATGCCGGTATTTTTAATGAATATGCGCGCTGTTAAAAGAGCAAGGCCGATCTCCAGTATGCCGTTGCCGATATACATCAGAAAATAAGAGGCGGACAATGCCGCATAGCTGTGGGAGAGAAACATGAAGACGCCGGACACGGCCATGGAACCGAAGGCCAGAAGCATCGCAAAGCGCAGTCCGAGTTTATTCGTCAGCACAATCGTAAAGCTGCAGGCCAGCAAATAGCCGAGCGAGTTCAAGGAAAGCAGCAGCCCGATTTGCCATTCATCGAGAGCGAAATCCTCCTGCATTCCGGGGAGAGCGGGTCCCTTGCTGTTCTCCGAGAAACCGAAGACCAGGAAGCCGACAAAGACAACGAGCAGCAGCAACAGGCTGTTCCAGCGCTTGGCTGGCTGTGTTCTGGATTCTTCTGAATTCACGAAGCAGCCTCCATCATCCATGATTGATAATTCCGGTGTATAAGCGGCGATCCGAACAAGTTAGGTCAGTGACATGGAATCTATCGGCTATTGTAACATGAAAGGCCATATAGCTCTATGAATAAGATGCGGCAAGGAGAGAAAATAAAAATGCGATGAATGGGATCACAAATAGGAGACGTATTTAACTCTGCCGCCGCAAAAACAGCCTGTTTTCCCGCATATTCCGGTCCATATCGGGATGTAAGCCTTTTTCCCGGCAAAAATCAATTGGAGAAAGGAAATAAAAGCGCTTTCCGCTGTGATACAATATTAGGTATTGTTTACATTGGAGAGGGCGAATGCTGATGCAGCCGAGCACGCGGTTCAGATTGAATTTCTCAAGAGGTACAGGTATCGAGCCCCAGTACAGGCTGAATAATGAAGCGATTACCGCTCTGTTCGTACACGGCTGCTTCCAGTTCGGGGCCTCGATGTCGGGGTTGTTCCTGAATCTATACCTATGGCGCCTGACACAGGACCTGACGGTTAACGGCACATACAACATCGTGGTCTACCTGTTTACGCCGCTTGCGTTCGCAGCAGGCGGATGGATTGCCAAACGCAAGGATAGAATGGTCACTTACCGCCTCGGCATTGCGACGATCGCCGTATTCTATCTGCTTGTGGTTATCGCACAGGAGAAAGTCGCGGAATATTACATCCTGTTCGCGATCTTCAACGGTATTGCGGGAGGGTTTTATTGGACGGGGTATCTGGTACTGATGTATGACGTGTCGAACGAGAGCAACCGACTGCGCTTTCTGGCCATCAACATGGTCGTGTTCAGCACCGCAGGACTGATCGGACCTGCGCTCGCAGGCTTTATTATACAAATGAACGAGGGGCTTCAAGGCTATATCCTGACGTTCCTCATCGCTTCCATCATGTTCGTTGTGGCTGCCATTGTCAGCTTCCGCATCAAGGCGTCTCCCTCGCATCACAAGGCTTATCATTTGCGTCTGATGGGCCTCTTGATGCGCAAGGAAAGACTGTGGCTGCAGGGGCTGATCGCGTTTTTCATCATGGGCCTATTCCAGGGGATCATGCTGTTTTTGCCGAATATATTACTGCTGCAAACCGTAGGCAGGGAAGATTGGGTCGGCTATTTAGGGGTGTTTTTCTCATCGCTGACGGTCATTACCGGTTATATCATTTCGAAAAAGGCGAAGAAGGAGCAGGCCCGCAAATATGTGCTCATGACCTCGACGGGCGTGCTCATCGGCGCTTCCTTCCTGCTGTTTGAGGTGCATCTCTGGACCGTTATGCTGTTCATGATCATGTTCTCTATCTGCAATCCGCTGGTGGGCAATTCGCTGACCTCCTATTATTACCGGCTGATCGGCAAGCTGCCGCTCAAGGGTCAGCTGCGCGTTGAATCCGTGGTGATGAGGGAGGCTTTTTTGAACGCCGGACGGGTGGTCTCGATTACGCTGCTGATTGTATTATCCAAGGATCTGGATTCCGTCTGGCTGCCGATTGTGCTCGTCAGCATGGCCGTCCTGCAGTATGCCATGTACTGGTTGATCCGCGAGGAGTCCGAGCCCAAGATCAAGGAGGTTCGCACACGAAGAAAGTCAATGTAAAAAAGGACCGGCTCAAAGCGAAAAGGATTCCGCTTTGAGCCGTCCTCCTGGCCGTCCTATTGGCCAGCCATCCACTCGAGCAGCCGCGGCAGCTTGATCCACAGCTGAAAGTGGCTGTTTACATATAGTGCGGCTTCATAGGAATCTCCCGGACTGTACAGATCGGGCATCGTCTCCGGCAAAGGCATCAAGCCAAGCAAATAATCCGGCACATGCCTGTTTGCTTTCCGCGCATTCCGGTAGAGCATCTTCAGCCTGGCTGACTTGCCATGGCGCAGAAACTCCAGAATGACGCGGTCATAGGCGAAAGAAGCATCGACATCGTCCTCATAGGTCTCCAGCAGCCTCTCTGCATCATCCAGACACTTCGTGTCCAGATAAACGGCTAGCAGCAGATATCTGGCTCCCACATTATCGTCCGGGGACAGCGAAAGCAGATCTTCCAGATGATAGACCGCTTCTGTCTGATTCTCCAACTCCCAGCACAGCTCGGCATAGGCGAATTTGATCCGGATATAGGGGCGCGTCTCGTGAATAAGCCAGAAATTTCCCCGGTTCTCCGCGATAAATCCTTCACCCAGGTCAAGCTCCGCTGCTTGTAGGCCATGCCTCAAATAAAGATAAGCCTGCTCCGGATCGGAAGTCGCCCCCGCCAACAGCAAATAAGCGTCGGCACAATACGGGTTCAGTTCCAGCAGATGCTGAATAAGATCCAGGCGCTGCCTGCGATTCGGCTGCAGTTCGGCCCTTTGGAGAAGCTCGTCCGCCAGCTTGATCGATTTCAGCGGCAATGCATCTCTGGATTTCTGCGAAAGCGGCGGAAGCTGGAATACCTCATGATCAAGGTCTTCATGGTCCCCATTCTCGTATTCATCCAACATATCGCCATAATGGTTCTCGGCAAACTCGCTCAGCTCCTGGAACCGCTTGGAGATTGTTGCAACCGATACCTGATATTTTTTCGCGAGCTCTGCTTGGGTGATTATAATCCCGTGCGCCTCGCAGACCAGGTATTCCAGCGCAGCGCAGTAGGCTCCGAATTTGCGGAAAAGGGGCTTCTGCACATTGGAGAATTCGTTCCATAGACTGACGGCTTCAATAATGTGCTGCTCCTCAAAATACGGCTCCATCCCGTCCGTCAGATGATGGGCCAGCATGGGGTACAAGGCATTATGCCATACCATGTCTTCATCTATGAGCGAATGGATTTCGGCTACGGACAGGTGATAATCAAGATCCGGCTCCGGGAGGGCCGCCTCCAGTCCCGCGCGATCCGCGAGCTGGTCCTTCTCCAGGCAGCAGCGTTTATACTTTTGTCCGCTTCCGCAGTGGCAGGGATCATTTCTTCCCGGTTTTGACAAGATGCTTCACTCCAAACGATTAAATTTAAACAGGCAGATATACGGCTATATGAGCAGGAAGACGGCATGCAGCTACTTCGAAATGTATTTGCTGCGGTATTGACGTGGCGTCATTCCTGTTTTTTTCTTGAACAGGGTCTGAAAAAATTTAATATCATTATAACCTACCTGTATGGAAACTTCACGGACAGACGCTGCGATTCTCAGCAGCTCACAGCTTTTGGCGATCCGCAGCGACTGCATATATTCCGTAAAAGACTGGCTGACGGACTGCTTGAACAACCGCTGAAGATGGCTGACGCTCACATGAATCAGGGCGGCAAGCTCCTCCAGCTTCACATTCCCGTGATAATGCGAATGGATATGCTTGAAAACGGGCTCCAGCTTGCTCACGGTTGACGAAGGGAGTCTTCCCTGCTGCTCGCAGCGGTAAAGCACAGACAGCAGCTCAAGCACCTGTGCGCTCAAAATCATTTCACTGCCGCAGAGGCGCAGCGAGTATTCCATAAACAGCTTTTCCATCATGGAAAGAATCTCATCCTGATTGTCTTTGTAATAGTAATAGCGGTATGGATCGAGATGAAACATCCGCTCAAGCCCGATGGTGGAGGGAATGGAATCCAGAAACCGGCGGATAAAGGACCGCTCGAACAGGCAGTTATAGACAATCAGCCGCTGATCCTGCTCCTTGGAAATAGGGCGGAATACATGGGGAGTGCCGATCGCAATCACAAAAATATCGCCGCGTTCAACATCAAGCCGCTCGTTCCCGATGTAATGGACCCCTCTGCCTTCGGCAATATAGGCAATCTCTACAAAGTCATGGACGTGCAGGGGCAGCGTGAAGGATTCCCTTTCTCTGGCAATGAATAGAGGGAGCTGATCTCTCCAATAAAAGGAGCCGTTCAGGATCGCCGGTGTGCCTGTCATGCCGCACGCATCTCCTTAAGCAGGATGGAATCTACCCCTAATTGTAGCATAATCGCCGGTATGTCCGCTTCCTCCGCTGCTATATAATGATAAGCAAAATCCAAACAGGAACCCGTCAGGAGGATTACCCATCTATGCTGACTGTACATCATTTGAGAGTGAATGGACATAAGGAGCCGCTTGGGATCGATAATGGTGCAATCCGGTTCTCATGGCGTCTGGGCAGCGATTCGAGAGGTGCGGGATCGGAATCCGTACGACTATATGTGGCAGCAAGCTATGAACGGCTGCTCAGCGGTTCGGGAGATATATGGGAAGAGGAAATCCAGGACAGCAACAGGCTGCAGATGGACTACAGCGGTCCTTCCCTCGAAGGACGCAGACGGTACTGGTGGCGGGTGGCGGTAACCGACAGACAAGGCATTTCGGCACAATCTGAAATCGCCTTCTTCGATACCGGGCTCCGTCAGGAGCAGTGGAAGGCCAAATGGATTTGGCGTCCGGGCAAGCGGATGATCAATGATTTTGTCTACTTCCGCAAGGAGATCAATCTTCGCAAGGCGGTGGCCTGCGCCAAAATATTCGCCACCGCGCATAACGCAGCCCAGCTGTTTGTGAACGGAGAACGAATCGGCGGCAGCGGATCTCCGGCTCCGACCAATCCCGGCAAGCGCAAATATGTATTGGCCTATGATGCCTCTCATTTGCTGCACAAGGGAAGGAATTGCCTGGGAGCCATTGCTCATTACCTCGGCGGAGACGGCCAGAATTACGTCAATGGGCTGCCTGGCTTCTGTCTGCAGCTGGAGGTGGATTATATCGACGGCACCTCGCAAACCTTCAAGACTGACGCTTCCTGGCTGGTTCTGGCCGATCCGCCGCACCGGGCGGGGACGAATTATCAGCAGAACCGCCGGATAAGCGCGATTGAGGATGTGGATGCCCGCAAGCTGCCGCCACGGTGGAGCACGGCGGGAGGGGGCGGCAGTGAGGCTTGGTTGAAAGCCAAGCCAGCTCCCGCTTCCGTGCAGCGGTGGGTCCGTCAATGGCAGGAAATCCCCGAAGGAGCGGTCGAGGAGCTGCTGGTTCCTGCAATGGTCCAGCCCTCACATATCCGCGAGCAAGAGAAGGCACAAGTATTCGATGTCGGGCGCATTATCTCCGGCTGGCCTCTTATCCGGCTCAGAGGCATTGCTGGTGTTACGCTTCGCATCCGGTATTCGGAGGATCTGGACGAACAGGGCTATGTCAAACACAATGTGTCCAATGAAAAATCAGCTTATTATTACGATCAATATACGATGCGCGGAGACGAAGAGGAAAGCTGGCAGCCGGATTTCTCCTACAAGGCTTTCCGGTACCTGGAGGTGAGCGGATATCCCGGGGAGATTGCCGCAGGCGAGAATCTTTGGGCCGTGTCCGCCCATACGGATCTTCAATATGAAGGGAGCTTTGACAGCTCAAGCTCCCTGTTGAACGCCATGTACGAGGCCTGCATCCGCACGCAGAAGAATAATGTGCTGGGCCAGGTCGTGGATTGCCCGCACCGGGAGCAGGCGCAATATCTTGCCGATTCGGACCTTCAGGCCGAGGCGCTGTTGTTCAATTTCGACGCCCGCCACATTCTCGAGAAGGTGGCAGGCGATTTTGCCGATTCACAGTTTGCCGACGGCACATTCCCGTTCGTGTATCCTTCCAATAACGGGCATCCGGATTTTAATCTGCAAATACCGGAGTGGGATCTGCACTATAACACACTGCTGTGGAAGATCTATTTCATTTATGGGGACGAACGCGTACTGGCGAAGTATTATGGAACGGCTGAGCGGATGGCGGATTATTACCTGGGCATTCTGGACCGGGGGCTTGGTCTGGTTCCGGTTGACAAGGGCTGGCATATCAGCGACTGGCCTTATCCCACAGTCGATCATGAATCGGAGGTGCTGACCGTGCAGAATATGAAGCTGTACGCGGCCCTCAAGGTACTTGCGGACACTGCTTGCCTGATCGGCCGGGAAGAAGACGGCATCTATTATAGCGGGCAGGCGGAGCGCCTGAAGCTCAATATCCTGGAGTACTTGTATGACCGCGGCAAGCGGCGGTTCAGGGATGCGTTGGGGTCGCAGAGTACGCATCAAGGCGTAAACGGTCTCGGGATATATCTGGAGCTTGTCCCGGAGGAAGACAAGGCTGCTCTGATTGAAGCCATTGCCGCAGAGAAGCGGGAATTCAGAACGGTGCTTGGTCTGCCGCTGCTGCGGGCCCTGTTCGAGAACGGCCGGCAGGAAGCCGCATACGGAATCATTGATAACCCGGAATATCCGGGCTGGGGCTATATGATCAGCCAGGGAGCCAGGACGATGTGGGAGGGCTGGGAGGATATCGAATCCCATTCGCATGCCTGGAACGGATATCCGGCGCGTCTGCTGCAGGAGTATGTGGCAGGCATTCAGCCCGCGGAGCCAGGTTTCGCGCGTGTTCGGATCAAGCCATATCTGGCGCCGGAGTTAACCTATGCTGAGGCCTCTGTTCCTACGATACGGGGAAAAGTCAGGGTGCGGTGGGAGCGTCTGAATAAGGGAATCCGGCTTATTGCGGATATACCGCCGGCCATGACAGCCGAGATTGAATGGGATGCTGAAGCAGATGGCGGTCTTGACAGCATTCGGGAGAGTGAAGGCATCGTATGGGAGGAAGGCAGGTTCGCTTCCGGGGTTCCCGGCATCCTCAGCTGCGACAAACGCGGTAAGCAGATGATGTTGAAGGTGGACTCGGGCCAATATGAGTTCATCATCGAATAGGCGACTTTTATCCTGAAACCATTGACATTGGCAGCCGATTTCCTTATGATTATGATAATCATTCTCACAATCGGTTGTTAAGTTCATCCAGTATCAAGGGTGCTGTTAACACGCAGGAGGAGGCTCTTCTCATTGGAGCATGCAATGGACTTTTCACTGGCGAAAGCTTATTTCCATATTTCACCTGAGGGTGCGGACCATCCGGAAGTTTCCATGGATGCCGCCGAGCTGCTCATACCGGAACGGATGCAAGAGATGATTGAGGTTGGCGGCAGGCTTGTTCGTGCCACCAAGCCTGCTCTGACCGCGTCTTTCATCGGATTGAGTGTCTTTGGCCTTTGCTCGACAATTCAGCTGTTCCTGGCCCAGTATAATCGGCTGCTTGATTTGTCGCTGGATAATCTGACCTTCCAGATGTCCAATCAGGAGTATGCCTCCGTCTCCTATAAGATCAAGGAACCCCGCTGGATTGATGTCCCGGAGCCGGGACAGCAGCGTGAGGACTTCCTGATTCGTGAATTAACGGCCTATTATCAGCAAACCGTTAATCCCTTCATCAAGGCGATCGCCGCAGCCACAGGGGGCAAGCCCGAGCTGATCTGGAATCAGTTCGGAGCCCGCAATGTCTATATGCAGGAATATATCCTGAAGATGGAGACGCGCCCGGAGGTGCTTGCCCGCTTCAACCATGATTACAAGCTTCAGACCGAGCTGCTGGGCGCTGAGGTATTCAACCTCCGGCGCAATCCGTTTTATCATATCCCCCGGTATATCGAAAGTCCTTACAAGCCCGGAGAACAGATAATGATGCGTTCTTCGTGCTGCATGTACTACTGTCAGGAAGATGGCCAAATGTGTTATACCTGCCCGCGTCTCACAAGCGGTGAGCGTAATGAAATGAAAGAAAAGATAATGGCAGCAGCCAAATAAGCCCGGGGTGAGCTTCACACCCGGCAGGTATTGCGATGCTTATCCATTATAGCCTTCCTGTCTGCCCCAGCGCCGTGCGCTCTTCCCCTGCTAAAAAGCAGGACGATGAGCTCACGGCGCTGTATTAATTTGGACGTGCTTCTAGTAAACTAGAGAAAAAGCCCAGGAAAGGAAAGAATCTTTTGCCCCAGTTATCCGTAAGAGGAATAGAGCCGCAGTCCATGGCGCTTGTCAGCGGGCGTTTGGTCGAGGAACTGGCTGTTATTTGCCAGTGCGATACCAATAATTTCACGATTGATTGTCTGCAGATCACCTCGGTGTGGGGCGGGGAGGTTGTGCCCACTTACCCGTTCATTGAGGTGGCCTGGTTCGATCGGGGTACGCAAGTGAGGGATCAGCTGGCCAGGGCCGTGACCCGCCATGTTCAATCTCTTGGTATCCCGGAGCTGGAAATCGCCTTTCGGGTATATCGGGAGAATGAGTACTATATCAATGGACTGCCCTGTGTGTAACCTGCCTGTTTTTGAACGAAAAGGGTGAGCCCTGAAGAAAAATGGGCCGTACGGTGCGAATACATCGCGTCTTACGGGTCTTTTTTTCGACCTCAGCAAAGCGGAATCATTTCTGGAAAAATAATTGGATATTCAGGGGGGGACAATATCGAAAATTGTCGAATAAATTAGGTACATAGTAACTAAGCGAGGTGCAGGATGAAACCTATATTGAAACGGGTGCTTATTGCCTTGGTTCTTGTCACTTTCCTGATTCCGCTGATTTCTATTGTTACAGCGGCTGGGAAGGAGATGAAGAAGCAGCCGTTCACCATTATTACCTCATGGGATCAAAAATGGGGGCGCGGCTTCGCATCAAGCGATCCGTCTAATACAATCAAGGCCGCAGACGCGAATACGGAGGGAGAATGGAGACAGGTCCATCTGGCTGACAATAACCTGTCGGTCCACTCCAGGGATGATAGCAGTATTATGATGAACATCAAGCTGCCTGCGCTGGGAAAGCATGACGGCTTATACATAGATAAATTTTATGCCAATCGGATCCGGATCTACGAGGGCGGCCATCTCATCTATACATCGGATTATGATTTTGTATATGACGTCAATCGAATCCTGCTGCCCCTGAGCCCGCAGAGCTCAGACAAATTCATTCAGATCCGGGCGGAATCGGATTCCGAACGGATAGGCGCTGCATCGAAAATTATTGTTGGCGATTATCAGAAACTCGAAGAAAGCTATGTGCGGGAAAATCTATTCGATTTATTTCTCGGCTGCGCATTTATCTTCGTCTCGCTGATCATGATGGTAACAGCTATCTTTCTGAGCCGGCAGCAGCGCAAAAACTGGCTTTCCTTGAGCATTATGATTCTGTCTATCGGTATTCTGATGATTTGCTATGAGCCGTTTCTGTACACCTTCTACGGACAATACGGCATGCTGTTCGTAAGCTCGTTTGATGTCGCCCTGCTGCTGTTTCTGCCTTCCTTGATCAGCTTTTTTGAAAATATGTTCGGACCGGGCTACTACAGCATATTCAGCAAGCTGCGAAAATTTCAAATGGCTTACTCCCTCTTTGTGATGATTTGTCTGGCTATTGATCTTGCGACCGATTTGCGGTTTCATTCAATTTATTTCTTCTTTTCGGTCCAGGTGCTGGGTCTGATTATGGTTGTTCATTTCCTGGCCATTGTGATCTCGACCATCATTTATGCTGTGAAAGGCAGTAAAGAAGCTCTGATCCTTTCCGTTGGAATTGGAATATTTGCTGTAGTCGGCATCGGTGAGCTGCTGTGGTTCTATCTGATTACCGAATTTTACGATTTCAAGTTCTGGAGGTTTGGCGTTGTCGCTTTTGTATGCTCGCTGATTATTCTGCTTGGCCGCAAAATGGCCCATACCCACAATAAAACGGTGCAGTATTCCAAAGAACTGGAGATCTACAGCCAGAAGCTGCAGCTCTCGGAAAAGACAGAGGTCATCAGCCAGCTCGCGGCATCGGTCGCCCATGAGGTGCGCAATCCGCTTCAGGTTTCCCGCGGTTTTCTGCAGCTGCTGCAGGAGCGTTCGGACAATATCAGGGAGCAGGGCTATATGAACTTGGCCATTGAGGAGCTGGATCGCGCATCCGTCATCATTACCAATTATCTCTCCTTTGCGAAGCCTCAGCTGGATACGGTTGAAATCCTTAATTTATCCGAGCAATTGAAGCATGTGGAGGGAATGCTGTTTCCGCTGGCCGACTTGCAGGGAGGACGACTGGAGATCCAGGTGGGGCCGGAGCTGTATGTAACGGGAAACGCGGGAAAACTCATGCAGATCTTTGTGAATCTGATCAAGAACAGCATTGAAGCTACGGGTGAGGACGGGCTTATCAAGCTTTGGGCATATGAGAAAAAAGGAACGGTCTTCATTCATCTGGAGGATAACGGAGAAGGCATGGATGAGATGATGCTGGCGAGAATCGGCGAGCCCTACCTGACGAACAAGTCCAAAGGAACCGGGCTCGGGATGATGGTAACCTTCCAGCTGATCGACCATATGGGCGGGGAGCTGCACTTCAACAGCAAGAAAGGGCTGGGGACAGAAGCAATTATCAAGCTGCCAAGCGCATCCGCCAAATAACAAAAAGCGTCATAGTGAATGCTATGACGCAGGGGTTCTTATCCGTTATAGAGCAGTCTCTCTACTCTTTACCACATCGAGGCGGCATCGTCCTCTTCGCCTTCTGCAGGAGCGGGAGGGATGACCAGATAGAATGATTTCGGTGTTTCTTCCACGACGCTGACTTGGATATCGTCAGGTACGTCAATGTTGAAGGATTCCTGAATGGCTGCTTTCGGATCTGCAAGCAATTTTTCCTTGAAAGCCGGATCTTTCCAGGCTTTCTCAATAATTTGGTTCAACAATTCTTGTTCAGCCGACATGTTCATCATCCTTTTCGTTGGTATAAAAGACTCAGGAAAATTGTACCATACTTGTTCGACATATTCTACTAAATTATGAACATATTTGACTATTTTCCTTATATATCAACAGTCTTTAATAGGATGGCGAACATATGCACCTCGAACGTTTGGTCCGGGCTCATAAACCATTGTACAAGCTCATCTTCGCGATCAGCGGGCAAGGGATGGCCATAATGGTATCCGGTCACGAGCTGCATATAACGGTACATCAAACGCTTGGTATCCAAAGCATCTGCAGCCGCACGGTAGCGGAAGAGATGCTGGCTGGCGAATCCATGAAACCTGGCCTCCAGCGCAAGTGAGTCCTTCAGCCGCAGCAGTCTCGTACGGCGGAGCGGCCGGCGCATCTGACTGTAAAGAGAGCTGAACAGCGGCAGACTTTCCGACCAGCGGGTTTCTTCGGTATCCTCGATGTCGATGATGATGATCGTGGAATGCGGATGCGTCCGATCCCGCAGCCACCGCATGAAATGGCCCTGATCCTGCAGATGGGCGGCTACCAGTCTCACAAGCACCAGATCGTAGCGGTGATCGCTTTCATAGTTTTCATAAGAGCTGTGGACGAACGACAGGTTCGGTGTCTCCTTAAGCACGGCATATTGGTAGATGCCCTCGTCCATTTCCAGGCCGGTGCATTGCCAGCCCGGATAATGCCGGCTCAGACGGGACAAATATTCCCCATTGCCGCAGCCTACATCAAGCAGCCTGAGCGTTTCGGATCCGCCGTACTGATGCAGCAGAAGTTCCATTTCCAGATTGAAAAAAAGATCGGTCGTAGCCGTCAGCATTTGATCAAACCATTCTATCCTTGCCATTCTATCATGCTCCTGCCGTATTATTGCTCAATAGTCTGTTTCTTCCTTTATCGGCAGGATAAACCTGATTTTGAAGGCTGTTTCCTTGCAGCCGGACGGCAGAAACAAACAGGACACAATAAAAACTGCGCCCGGCGGTTCCTATTCCGCTGGCAGGCGCAGTCCTATGTGTGTTTTGTCACAAATTAGAAACGCTTCAAGTATTCTTCGAGCGTCACATCGGCTTTGGTGATTTCTGAAGCAATAAAAACACCCACATAGCGGATATGCCAAGGCTCATAGGAGTAGCCGGTAAGCTTTTCCTTGTCCTTCTGATAACGGATGATAAAGCCGTATTCAGCAGCGTGAGCCTTAAGCCACTTGCCTTCCTTGGTGGTGCCGAAGCTTTCTTCAAGGCCGTAGCCGACGCTGGCGCTGGATACATCCATGGCAAGACCGGTCTGGTGCTCGCTCTGGCCGGGATGGGCGCTTGTTTTATTGGCCTCCTTCTCGCCTTTAAGATCCGCATTGCGGTCGAAGATCGCTTTTTGGGTCGCATACGATCTGTAGCCGGAAACGGCCTTTAATGTGATGCCATCCTTCTTGGCGCCTGCGAACAGCTTCTCAAGCGCGGTGGCTGCGACCTTGCGCATTTGTTTCTTGGGGTTGTTTCCAGAGAAGGAGAAAGCAACCTTGGGTATGACCAGATCAACAGGCACATAGGAGGATGGCAGGTTCCGGTACTTGTTTACCAGTTCCACGATGCTGCTTGAGTTGGTGATGACGCTTTGTCCGGAGGCATTCTTCTTGATCGTCAGACTGGGCGCGTTGGCATGCATATAGCTGTTGAAGGTCGGGTAACCTCCGTAACCGCTTGCTGCGGAAGCCGTTTTGGCAGATGCAGCATCTGAGCTTGCATAACTTTTAGACTGGCCAAGAGCGGAAAACACTAGCGCGCCACCCAGTGTACCAAGTAATATAAAGGATAATACCCTTTTATTCGTTTTCATTTCATTTCCTCCTACAATGTTCAGCTGATATCCATAGTAGACGGTTAATATATCGAGACAATGTGCGGACTGTTTCCGACTTGTAAACAAAACGCAAGAATGGAAGTCTATCAAGCAGGCTATTATGGAAATGCTGTCGAATACAAGCAAACAACGACTCGGAGACATGAGGTGCTTCCCCCATGAAGGCCATGCCTAAAGCGATGGTGATTGTTATTGTCCTCTTATCTTTGCTTTCACTTATACCTCCAAAAGCGTACGGTGAAGCGAAAGCAGATCGAATCACTATCCAGGTATGGGAAATGAAATGGGAGAGTGATGCAAGCCATTATTCACCGGAGACTGTGCTCGGAGAAGATGGCTGGCTGCCCATTCAGGCGGATGATCCTGTAACGGTCAAGCCCGATGAGGCTACAGGAGCCTGGATCAAGATCGATTTGCCGGAAATCGCTGATCGTTCCGGGATTTATATTAAGAAGATGTTCGGCCAGAATGTGCAGGTCTATCTGGACTCCAAGCAGATCTATGACAACAAACGCTCCTACAGATACGATGATTACCGGCTGCTGCTTCCACTGAGTGCGGAGGACACGCGGAGGAGCCTGCTTATCCATACGGAGACGACGATGAAATCTCTGGGAATCTCCGAGGAGGTTGTCATTGGAGACTATCAGCAGCTGACCAGCCGTTTTTTTAAGGTAGATATTCTGGATGTTGTATTGGGCAGCTCATTCCTGTTTGTGTCCATTGTCATGCTGACCTGTTCCTTCTTTCTAAGCAGGCAGCTGCTGCCGGCATGGTATTCCCTCAGTACCGTGATCATTTCCATCGGATTGTTCATCATCATTTATTCACCGTTCATGTACACCTATTACGGCGCCTACGGTACTGCATATATCTTTCTTTTCGATGTCGCGATGATTATCTTTATGCCGGCATTGACCTACTATTTTGAGTGCATGTTTGGCAGCGGACCGTACGGGATTATCCGCAAATTCCGAAGAGCCCAGGTCGTTTATTCGCTCGTAAGCCTGTTCTCTATCGCTTTGTACGATCTCTACCCCAACGTCTTCTACCCGTTCTATCATATCTTCACCGGGACCCTGCTGGGCATATCGCTCATCATCCAGTTCATTCTCATCGTCGGGATGACCATCGTGTATGTGGTGAAAGGGAACAAAGATGCGATCATCATATCGACGGGATTCTCGCTGTTTGCGGCTTTGGCAGTCTCCGATCTTATATTCTATTACACCAGGGACAGCCAGTACACCTTATATTTATGGAAATGGGGAGTTGTCGCTTTCATCTTCTCGCTCATTGTCCTTCTGGGGAAAAGATTCACGCAGAATCATGAACAGATCGTCAGATATTCCAAAGAGCTGGAGATGTACAACTATCAGCTTCAGCGTTCGGAGAAAATGGAGGTCATCAGCCAGCTGGCCGCGTCCGTGGCCCATGAGGTCCGCAATCCGCTGCAGGTAACCCGCGGCTTCCTGCAGCTGCTGAGCAGCTCCAACCAGAACGAGAAGGAACGGAGCTATTTAAAGCTGGCGATTGAAGAGCTGGATCGTGCCGCAACGATCATTACGAATTATTTGACCTTTGCCAAGCCGCAGCTGGAGCAAATTAAAGTGCTTAATTTGGCAGAAGAGCTCTCGCATGTAGAAGGAATACTGGTGCCTCTGGCCAATCTGCAGGGCGGCAAAATCGAGATCAATGTCCCCGCCAACTTGTATGTCTGCGGGAATTCATCGAAATTGAAGCAGGCGGTCATCAATCTGATTAAGAACAGCATTGAATCGCTGCGCGGCAATGGACGGATTCATCTTTGGGCTTATGAGAAAAAAGGGGAAATCATCATCCATATCCGCGATAACGGGGAAGGGATGGAGGAGAATATGCTCAAACGGCTTGGAGAGCCGTATTTCTCCAACAAGTCTAAGGGCACCGGGCTTGGTCTGATGGTCACCTTCCGGATCATTGAGCTGATGGAGGGCAAACTGGAATTCAAAAGCGAAAAGGGCGTGGGGACCGAAGCGATCATCCGGTTTCCAGCGGCCTCCGAAAAAATGGAAAGCGCCATGTCCTAAAGCAGGATATGGCGCTTTTGCTGTTACTGGTTAATGAATTTCTCAAATACGTAGCCGAAATCCTTTTCCTTGTAATCCTTATGGGTTTCAACAAGCCACATGAAGGCAGTCTGGTTGATTTCCTTGAACTGCTCCACGAGATTGCCCTGCACATTGGCGATCCGGCTCAGCGTGCCTGAAGTCATATCCAGACTTCTATTGGCGTAGCCCGCAATGATGTCATTCTCGTAGGTGACTTCCTCGATTTTGATCAGTGCTTTGTACAGGTCCTTCAGCTCTTCAATATGCTTCTTGTTCACATCGATGGAGAAGTGTTGTGAGCCAAGCGTGAATTTGATCTCCACATCAAGATCCACCGTGCCGGCGGTCTCCAGCAGCACATGAGTAAATTTATGAATGCTGTACGGGTAGCGGCGAAGCGTGCGCTTCTTGCTGATGGCGCTCGTTCCGTCCAGATGGATCAGTGCAAGATTGGTAAAACAATATTCATCTGTTTTCGATTTGATCAAAAAGTATATTTTCTCGTTTTCCTCATGCAGCACATAATCGTCGGAATCCACTTTGTCGTAATCCTCTGGCTTGATGACAGCTCCAATGTCGCTGATTCCCAGCAGATCGGCCGCAACTCGTTTAAACATAACCTCATCCCTCTCCCCGTGATGATCGTGTATTACCCTTCAATATTATACAGGAAATTGGAAGAATGAGGGGCAGAAAATTCTCTTCCGAAGCAGCGATGCGGTTGGAAAATCCCGCTTTCACATCGCCCTGTCACCCTGTACAAAAAGCCCGCATGCCGGATCCATCCGGCACGCGGGCTTATGAGAAACTGTTAGGTAAAACAAATCAGAAGTTAAGGGCCTGTCCTACCAAACTTCTTCGGTAAGAGGCTGCTGGTTGATGCTGTCAGCCGGATTCGGTGGGATGATAAGATAAAAATGGCTTTGGGTTTCTTCCAATGTCGTTAACTGAATGGCAACCGGAACATCCAGATTGAAAGCTTCCTGAATCGCTGTACGCGGATCAGCGAGCAGCTTCCGTTTAAATTCTGCATCGTTCCAAGCTCTTTCGATAATTTGTTCCTGTAGAACTCCTTTTTCGACCATTGTAGTCATAGAATCACCCTTTTTTTTTAAAATAGTTGATTACAATCCTTATATTACCATTAGAGATAGGAAAATACTACTACTGTTTAATAGGTTTAGAGAGCCAGTCGACAAAGCCCCCTCTTACCAATGAGCGTTTGCGCGCTGAGAAGCCGTTGTCAGCCCGTATCAGCTGCTCAACAAGCGATTCATGGAAGGCAAGCAGAAAAGGCGCTTGAAAAGGACCCTGCTGAAGGTCCGTATGACGCTCTGATGCCATCTGGGCAAAGCGGCCTAGAGCGCCGTTCAGGCTGATCGCCTGTTTCACCTCAAGCGCGGCAATCGGGGAATCGGCTGCCAGCTGCTGCTCCCTGCGGATAAAGGATAGCAGGCTATTGCCGCTGCCTTCGGCAAGATCGTTCTCCCAATCGGCCCAGTCATCTACCATCTGGAGCGTTGTAAGCACCCTGTCGATTGTATCCGACACGGCGGGGATAAGTGACTCACGGCCTGTCAGAAGCAGTGCTCCGGTACTGGCCAGCTTGACGGGGCTCGCCTTCATCGCCAATGCCCGGTCGGAATAGGGAGCTTGTCCTTCGGTGGCCACGGCAACCGCCCAATCCTCAATATAACTGCGAAAATAGTGCCAGAACGGTGAGGTTGGCGGAAAAGTTTCGCGATAAATGTCGAGGAAGGCTACATACAGCAGATTGCCAAGCGCGAGCTGTTCCTTCCAGTCGGCTGGAGAGGTGTCCATCAAATCATCCTGGACAAAGAAATAGAGCATAATATACACATTGGCCAAAGAGAGCCTGCGGCATATTTCCGTGTCCGCGCCGGTTGCTTCCTGCAGCCAGAAAGGCAGCAGATAGCAAATATAATTTTTGGTGCTTTCCGGCACCAGGGGGTTGTATTGGCCCAAATAATCCAGCCCGCGTGCCGCCAGCGGCTCCGGGAAAGCGGAGACAACTGCTTCGGCATTCTCGAATACAACCGCAAGTTCCCCATTAAACGACGTTTTCCAGTTCATCTTTGCGACCACAACCCTATGAATGATTTTTTGTACTTTCTGGTCCTTCTTAATTGAGTATAACCTAGTCCATAATACCTAACAATATCCTTTATTTAAAAATCATGGAAGGCTGGAGGAGGGCTTGCCGGCTGGTATATCAACATTGTGAAATCAAATTATACCCGGGAGCAGGAGTTGTTCTCCGGGTTTATTTCGGGCTACAATAGAGGACAACGGTCTGTATGGCGAACGAGATAGGAGGGGACAGGATGGATGAGACTTTGTTAACGGAGCGCCTGGAGCAAGCGCAGCGGGAAATTGCGGCATTAGCGGAGGACAAGCAGCGGCTTGAGCGTGAAGTCGCCAAACTGCGTGGCCTGCTTCGACTGAGGCAGCAGGATGCCATGTCCTCGAAACTGAAGGATGCATTGAGAGAATAATTCGCGGCTCCATGGAGAACCTTGTAGACATGCTATGCCCAAATCCATTAATAAACTGGAAAGAAAGCTGAAAAAGAGCTACAATATAACCAGTACACAACAGATGAGGTGATATCGTGTCAGAGGAACAAACAACACCGAATGCTGAAGAGAAGCAGGAGCCCAAGAAAGTATCGCTGGCTGATGCCGTGAAGCAGAAGCTGGCCCAGAAGAAGCTTGAACAGGCAAACGGCGGCAAACAGAAGTTTGGCCCAGGCGGAGACCAACAAGTAATGAGAAGCCAAAATACAAAAAAAGTGAACAACCAGCGCAAGAAAATGGGTGTATAAGAAACACCGGAAGAAACCGGGGCAATTTGTTGCCCCGGTTTCTTTTTGACCTTATAGCCTTTTCAAGCTGCATGCCTGTAAATTTCTATAAGGTTGAGGGAAGGAACTAACTCTGCCGACAAAGGATGGCGAAACCGGTTCCTCTTGATGATCGTCATGGATTCATGGGTGCTGAAAAACTTCATATGGTTGATAAAATCAACATCGTATATACTAAGAGCATCATCATCTTTTGATAGAGGAGTTGAAATTGGCGGCAGCAGAAGCAGTATCACAGATGAAGGAGGGAAATGGCGCAAAGTTTTCGAGCGTGGCAGCGTTTACAACCCGCCTGCCTGTACCGGAGTCAGAGTCTTGTCTTGCCCGCACATGGGGTTCTGGCATCAGCCGGCAGTCAGTGTATGTGTTGGACTTGAGCTTTAAGAACCACAGAAATAACCCGCTATAACCAACCCTCAGAACTTATAGAAATCTATCTTGATGTGAAAGGCTATAAATTCTATAAGTTTAAAAAGGGGGGCTGACGTTTGCGGACATCGCGTCAGTCCCTCTTCATTGAATGGCTTAAGTCCCGGCTGAGTTCGTACAGCGCCGGAATTGGACAGCAAGCTCTATTCTTTTCCCCCGGCTATCCATTTGCGGTATATCGTCAAGCTGTCCAGCAAATAATTGGATTCGTCCTCGGTTAGAGATTCTTTAAACACGCTGCCGGAGCCGCGGTCCTTGGCCATGGGGTAAGTCATCTCCCGGCCAACCAAATCGTCGAGAGTCACCGCAAAAAAATCCGCGATCCGGATAAGCGTCCCGAGATCAGGTTCATTAATATTATTTTCATATTGGGAAATGGTCGATTTGGCGGTCTTCAAAAAGGAAGCGAGCTGTTCCTGCGTCATGGACTGGGCCTTGCGCAGCTCACGTAAACGCTTGCCGATCATTGTTATCAACTCTTTTAATTGAAATGGTCGTCATCATTATCTTTAATTGTACACGGATAACCCCATTTATTGGCGAAGGAAGGGGTTTGTTCACGATACATGTTATTATGTCTTGAAAATGATTAAAATAACCGCTAGAATAAGGAAATAGTTCATGTAATATGAATACAGGCTTGGGATTATTCAGGGGAGGAAAGCAATTTATGTATTGGACGGGAGGCGTTCATCCATTAACGGCGCTTGTCGCTGCCATTGTATTGTCGATTATGCTGTATATTATGCATCAAAATCAGCGAAGACGAGAAAAGCTTATGATATATTGGATTGAAGAATCACAATCCGAGCTGATCTGGCGGGAAGAATTCGACAAGCAGGGAGGGCGCGCTCCGACGATGGAAATGCTGACGGATTATTGTTTGGACAAACCGGGTGCGGTCAAGGAGTACCCGTTCGGTCCGGGGACCATGGTGGTCAAGGTGGGAGGCAAAATTTTCGCGTTTCTCTCGGGACAAGCGATTTCGCTCAAATGCGATCCGGTCATAGCGGAGAATCTGCGTGAACAGCATGAGGCGGTGACGCCGGGATATCATTTGAATAAGAAGCATTGGAATTCGATCCGCGTGGATGGATCGCTCACCAGTGAAGAGATCAAGTCCATGATCGATCATTCTTACGAGCTGGTATACAAGGGCCTGCCCAAAGCGGCGCGGGAGCAGATGGGTTCGAGAGGGAAATGAACTTTTTGGTTAGGGAATAGCGGATCGTGCGGAAAGTGGAAGCAGGTTGGTCCTGTTTCCACTTTTGCTGTCAGAGGGGGACTATCCGTTTATTTATTCTTCCTCGGCCGAGTCCGGTCCCATCCATTTTTTCACTTTAAACAAGCGCCATTGTCCGTCAAAGTCATGCACAAGCGTGGCCCAATCAATGCCTCCGTCATACAAGGTCGGAAATTCCGCATTCACGGCGCTGGTGGGAATATTCTCCTTCGGCCGGGGAATAAGAATATAGTCGATATCATTGCCCGGCGGGTCTTTCACGGCCTGCTTGAACAAGTAATCGCTGGTGATCAAATATTTGCGCGGATACCGGCTGCTCACGATGATATTGTAAGCGGAGTAGGAGTCCGCCAGAACCGTCGCATCCGGATAATGCTCATCCATATAATCGGCGATCTGACGTTCAAAGGTCTGCGCGGCATAATGCTCGTTGCCGGTTTTGATATGGAGGAAGGTGTTCTCGTCCGGTGCAATCTCGGGATCGGTCATGGCATAGGAAAGCAGCACTGCCGTGCCGAGCATAGCGGCAGTCATAACTGTGAACGCCAGACGCTGCCTTGCGCCCTTGCCAAAGTGCTGGAGCTCATAAGGAATCCAGGCGACGGTGACGGGAAACACATACATGAAGTAACGGAACCAGCCAAATGATGATTCCCGCAGCAGCAGGAGGTATTGCAAAGCTGGGACAGCTGCGAACAGCAGCAGCAGAATAAGCATATCCCAGCGAAACAGCCGGCCGCTGAACAGCCGCAGCAGCATGATCGACAGCAGGGGAATGGCGAACCAGAGCGTCTTCTTCAGCACAAACCCCAGAGCAAGAAGAGGGCTGTGGAAGATTTCCTGGAAGGCGGCATCATTCTGGAGCGCTCCGGATTGCGCCACGTTGGAATACTCCGAATTCAGAAAATAAAGCGGGTTCCCCATAATAATATAGTTGAAGAAGATCCACAGCAGTCCTGAGAACAAGGCGGGGAGCAGCAGCAGAATCCAGGTCGCCTCGACCTTATAAAGCTTTTCTTTCAGCGGCCCGCGTTTCTCCACTGCGGATACCCGCATCCACAAGACAGCAATAACCACTCCAAGTGCAAGCGAGACCCCGAAGGGTACGGCTTCATAACGGGTCCAGAAGGCCAGAGAAAGCGCGAAGCCGGCAACGATCAAGGCGCTGGTCTGACGGTTCTTGAGCCATAGGGAGAACTGGATCACGGTCATCATGAGGAAATAGACATAAGGCGCATCGCTGAGCCCGTTGGCGCCGAACAGAAAGATAAAGGGGTTCAGGCTGTACAGAAGCGCGAACATCATGCTCATGAGAGCGGACAGCCCGAAGCGCCGACCGGCGTTGTAGAGCAGTGTCGCCGTAAGGCCCGCGAATACCGAGGACTGAATCACAGCAGCAATACCGACGGTGGCGAGCGCCGGAAATATAGGATATAGCGTCAGCATGCCGACCTCCAGCAGGCTGGGCAGCGGATTCCACACGAATCCGATCGCACCCAAATGGGGATCGCGGCTGTAGAGCACATAAAATGCATTGGCTACCCGGCTGATCGCATCGGAATGCATATAGCCTATTATGGCGGTTATATAATAGCCAAGCGCAAATTCAGCGCCGAAAATAAGAACGAACAGCAGCAGCGGCAGCGGTAGCGCGCGCTTGGAGCGGATCACAGGCGGCAGCCTCCCTTCGGTCAGGTTGTCAGGTGGTATTTCAATTTTGTTTTCTCGTCCGGTCTGCTGCCTTCTGCAGGCATATTCGGAACTAACGGAAGGTCCAGTTCCGGTTGAACAGATAATTTTGTACGGGTACGACAACCGTAACCAATACCTGACCAAGCAAATAGGGCAGGTGAAGCCACTCTACGGCGGCATACATAATAAGCGTATTCAGACACAGGCCGGAGCCGGAAACAATGCTGTAACGCATGAACTGCCGGTAACCGGCTTCTTTGCCGTTCTCCGTTTGCTGGAAGGTCCACTGCTTGTTCAGCACAAAGGAGACAGCCAGCACGACTGTGAAGCCCAGTACCGATCCCGCAACGGGATGGAAGCCTGCCCATTCCACCAGAGCTGCAAGCAGAGCGAAATGAAGCGCTGTTCCCAGCAGGCCCACAACGGCGTATTTAACGATCGAGTGCTGCAGCAGCGAACGCATCGCCTGAGTCCCCCGTTTCGTCCCTCGTATAGGCAAGCGCGTTCTCGTGTTTATCAGCGATGAGGTAGCGGGGACGGCCCTTCACCTCATGATAGATAGCGGCAATATATTCTCCGATAATGCCAAGGGAGATCATCAGAAAGCTGCCGATCAGCAGCAGCAGCAGAATAACGGTCGTAAAGCCTGTGACGGCTGTTCCCTGCAGCTTCTGGACAATGGTGTTGATTCCAAGCGCGATGGACCCGACCAGAAACAGTGCCCCGATAATGCTGACCAGACGAAGCGGAATCGTGGAGAAGGATACAATCGCCTGAACGGCGAGCTTGATCAGATTGAACAGATTCCAGCGGCTTGCTCCTTCTTCCCTGGCGGGCACCGAGAAGGAAACTGTTGTCCGTTTGTAGCCCAGCCAGGCGGTCATGCCCCGGAAGAAGGTTACCCTCTCGGGCATCTCACGCCAGGACTCCACCACTTTGGCGTCCAGCAGCTTGAAATCGGAGGCGCCCTGCAGCTTATAACCGGATAGGTAGCTCAGCAAGCCATAGAAGACCTGCGCGCCTAGTTTTTTGCCTGCTGCTTCTTCGCCCCGGTTTTCCTTGACGCATTCGATGACTTCAAAGCCCTCCTCTCGCCACAAGCGCACCATCTGGGGGATGAGCTCAGGAGGATGCTGCAGGTCGCCGTCCATCACAATGACCGCGGCGCCCCTGGCATGCTCCATTCCTGCACAGAGCGCCAGCTCCTTGCCAAAATTCCGGCTGAGCCGGATCGTCGTCAGCTGGGGCAGATCCGCCGACAGTTTGACCAGCTGCTCCCAGGTCCGGTCCCTCGAACCGTCATCAACCACAATCAGTTCAAAGCTTGCGGCAATGGACTTTAGCGTATCGGCGATGATCCGGAGCGAACGGGCGATATGAGCGGCTTCATTATAGACGGGTACGATGACGGACAACTCGGGCAGGGATCGTTTCACGTCGGTTATGCTTCCTCTCTCGCCTTGCAATCAGGCGGCTGGTAGATTTGCAAATCATAATGAATGGCATCTAGCCCGTCGAATCCAAAGACTTGCCTGTTTCGGAGGGAGCGGGGGACCCGGTCAGCCCGTGCTCTGTCTTTTCCCAGTAAAAAGGGTTGGTTACCAGCTGCCAGGCTGCCTTGAGCGCAGCGATACTCATGAACACCCAGTAAACCGGTGTCAGCAGAGCGTACCGAACAAGCTTGTACGAGAAGATCCGCTCTTCGTTGCTCTCCAGCTCATGGATGACCCAGTACACGCCGGCCACATTGCTGAAGATAAACAGGAAGTTGCCGATATAAAATTCGATGCTGGCCAGATAATAGATGAAGCCTGGGAAAAAATCGCCAATGACCGAAAGCTCCCAGCCAAACCAGAGTATGAGCATTAGCCAGAATATCGGATTCAGGAGCGGCAGCAGCGGCGTAGCCAGTATCATCACCTGGAAGCCGATGAACCCTTTAAAGCCGATCTCGCGAAAAAGCTTGACCGGATTGCGCATATGCACAAGCCAGGTCTGCATATAACCTTTGATCCATCGGGATCGTTGACGAATCCAGCCGCCTGTTCTGCTGTTTGCTTCCTCCCAGGTCCGTGAATCCACGATAGCGGTTTTGTAGCCATGCTTGTACAATCGGATGCCAAGATCGGCATCCTCCGTTACATTGAACGGGTCCCAGGCACCCAGTTCCTTCAGTACGGACATCTTGAAATGATTGGATGTTCCGCCGAGCGGAATCGGCACATCCAGCTGCATGATGCCGGGAAGCAGCAGCTCGAACCACATGCTGTATTCCTGCGTGAACCAGCGTGTCAGCAGATTCTGGTCACTGTTGAAATAGTTCAGCTTGGCTTGAATGCAGGCATAATTGTCCGGGCATTGCTTGAAGGTCAGAAAAACCTTCTTCAGCTGATCGGGATCCGGCTGGTCCTCGGCATCGAAAATAACGACATATTCGCCGCGGGCGCGAATAAGTCCATAGTTGCACGCCTTCGGCTTGGTTTTGGGCAAGCCGTCAGGCACGACCAATACCGTATAATAGGCTGGCAGCTTCATCTCCTGCAGAATCGTGCGCATCTCAGCATCATCTTCCTCGATCAGGAGGCGCACATCGAGCTTGGCTTTCGGATAATCAAGCTGCTCCAGATTATGCAGCAGATGCGGTAATACCCGGGCTTCCCTGTACATGGGAACCAGAATCGTATAGACCGGCAGCTCCCGCTCATCGATGGCCGCAATATCCTCGGGCGTGAAGCGGAACTGGGAGCCGCGGCGGGAACCGTACATAATCACCGTGAATTTGAAGATGGACATCACAAAATAGAAGAGCTGGACGATCAGATTAAGCGTGAGCAGCGTTGCCCAGAAACGGAAGATCAGACCGATGGCAGCAATCAGGCCAATGACAATAAAGCCGCCGATCTGCGTCCTTGTAAAGGTGGTAATCGCCGAATTATGCGGCTGCTCATCGGCAAGCTTCGAGGTACTCTCGTGAAGCATCTCGGAGCCGTAGACCTGCAGCCAGAAGCGTTCCATCTCATCCTTGGTGGCCAAGACCTGCTCGATCGGCAGGCCAAGCAGCCGCTGTACCTCGGCACTCTGATCCGCAGTCAACGGTCCGCTGACCGCAACGAGGAACCGGTTCATATATTGGTGAATGACGATAACCTCATAGCTTCGGGCAAGCGCCTCCGATAAACGTACGGGCGTGTTGATGCTGAGCTCGCTGCCGATCCGGCCGATATTATTTTGCGTGGCGATCGCCCTGTAGAGCGTCTCCGGCTCGATCAGCTGAAGCGAAAGCAGAATATCACCCAGCAGTCCTCCGCTTTTGATCTGGAAGGCCAGCGCTTTCTCGAGATTTTCTGGCGTAATAAGACCCGCCTCGATCAGCAGGTCCCCGAGCTTGCCTTTGCGCGGCTGCTCGTGGAAGGTCTGCTGAAGCTGCGCTTCAGCAATGAATCCCATATCAATGAGAATATCGCCAAGCCGTCCGCCATGACTTCTCTGCGAGGCCATGGCCGCCTGGAGCTGGGCTGCGCTGATCAGCCCGTCGCGGACAAGCTGATCGCCCATGCGAAGCACTGCCGCCGGCTTATCCGATGATGCCGCCTGCTGTGAGTAAGCATCCTCTGCTGCAGACGGACGGGACTGCCTGGCAGCTTGAACAGCTCTCAAATCCTCAATGCGGGCATGGGTCAGCTCCAGCCGTTTGGCCAGCTCATCGGCTTCCAGTTCAAGCCGCCTGACAGCCAATGCCTGTGCTTCGCGCTGACTGGACAGCAGCAGCTTCTTCTCATCCATGGCTGCCTTTTCACGCGCAAGAATATGCTTGGCGAAGCTTCTGTTAACGCCTGTCCACTGGGTCCTCAGCCGTATCATAGCGGCTCATTCCCTTCGATCAGCTGACGTTCCAGGGCGAGCGCATCCGCCAGCCCGGCCCGCAGCCGTTCCACCTCAACTTGCTTCGCTGCAAAAAGAATCTCGTAATCAATCCGCTCTTTTTCATGCAGATCTTGCGTAATTTCCTGTTCAAGCCTATATAGTTCCAGCTGACGCTGGACATCTTCAGGACGATAGCCAAACAGGGACCGGCGGTATTTCATTTGAACCTCCTAAAGCTCTTCCTCACATGAGGCATAAAAGAGCATTGTATACACATCATTTGATTCCCGGAAAGATAACAGCGGCAAGTCCGGCATCAGGCCGGGGTCACCCTGATTTCGAGCAGATCACAGCTGGTGTCAGCCTGGAAGACACCGCCCGGCAGCGGCTGGAAATTCTGTCCTTCCGAAAGAGCCCGGTTTTCCCCGCAATAAAGATAAGAGCCATTGCCTGTCAGCAGCACCCATGTGATGGCTGCCGTCTCCGGCGCTGTACAGTCTATCTGACCGCCTGCTATAACATGAAGGCGTTGTGTCCGCGCGGCGATGTGCCCATCGGCAACGATCATATCCACTGTCCGGGTCCAGCCATAGCTGGTATCTCCGCCGGCATCCCGAGCTTGTCCCTGCATAAGCTCGAGAAGCGGCTTGAGCCCGCCGGACGCATGTTTGCCGGCCACAAGAATGCCATCGTGGCCCGCAACAACAACTGCATCATTCACTCCGGTAACCAGCACCGGAACAGGCAGCTCGTTGATCACATTCGTATTCAAGCAGTTGTGATCCAGCAAGCCTGCTCCATATATCGCATTATCCATCGAATGGGACAGCGCATCCCAGGTCCCCATATCCGACCAGATCCCATCGTATACGAGAGCGGAGAGGCTCGTCTCGCGCTCCACAACTTCATAATCGAAGCTGATGGCGGGAAGAAGAGCATACTGCCCGCGCAGCTCGCCATAATCCGTTGGAAGGCCGCGTTTGCTGATTTCCTTGATCATGGAGGACAGCCTGAATGCGAATACGCCGCAGTTCCACAGGGCGCCCTGGTTGATCAATGCAAGGGCATGAGCCTCTTCAGGCTTTTCGATGAATTCCCGGATGGCAACAGGTTCTCCCGGCTCCCCTGTCTGTTCCTCCGGCATGATGTAGCCGAACTTGCCGGAAGGAGTGGACGGACGAATGCCGATCAAGCCCAGCCGGGCAGATTCCGATTGAATCAGCTTATCCAGCTCAAACAGCTTCTGATAAAAAGTCAGTTCCGTATGATGATCAACGGGGAGGACGATAACCGTCTCATCCGGGGATGTTTTCATTTCTGTGGCCAAATAAGCGCAGCTGAGCAAAATGGCAGGATATGTATCTTTTCTTTCCGGTTCAACAGTGGATTGAATATGTGTCCCGAGCTGCTTGTGCAGAAGCTCCACTTGCCGGGCGGATGCTGCGACAACGACCTCATGGTCGAGTCCAAGCTGCCTGAGGTGGTTCATCGTATGCTGGACCATGGAGATTTGCTGGCCATCCTGGTCCTGAAGGAGCTGTAAAAATTGCTTGGATCTGCTCTCGGATGAAAGAGGCCATAGTCTTTTTCCGGAGCCGCCGGAAAGTAAAATAATTTTCATGTTGCCTCCATCGCATTGGGAATAATAGTAATTATAAAAAAATAAAATAGAAATATGGCATTATTAAAATATTAAATGGAATTAATAGGCGTAATATAGAATGAAGTCATTGCATAATTCGCAAATAATAATTATTTCAGCTGCAAGTATGGGAATAGAAAGGATGGAGGGATACTATTATAAGTAGTTCTTATTTCCTAATTCTGGAGCTGGAAATCGATAAAATATGCTTTATTTTGACAGCATCAGGTTAATTGTATCTCATTTTTCTAATTAAAAAAAGAAGCAATTGAAATAATCAATAGTGTAATTTATTGGTAAATATTTGCGTTGGTGATTTGTCAGGAGCTTATTCAAATAAATACAGGACACAAGCCAGGAGGAGCGCTGCACAGGGAAGAGGCAAACACCGGATCCTCAGCGGCCAGATTGGCAAAATAACTGGTTAAAATATGGTTGCCGCTCACGGAACCGTTACGGAAGCTGCGTCTGGACTCACCTTTCACATGAAGATAGTAATAGATATTTTCTGATTTGGGAGGCTGGTAAATGAGCGGGGGGAGATGCGGGACAATATCAAATACATTTTGGATGCGGATGTTAATGGGGACGTGCTTGTTGTAGTAGACGGCGAATGAAGGCGAACCGACGCGCGGAGCTCCGAAGGTATATACAACCAGCTGATTATGGGAACGGTTGGTGACGATGTCCAGAGCTGCCAAGGTGGCGAGCGCTCCTCCAAGGCTGTGTCCCGTTATGAAAAGCGGTTTACTGTCCTGAAGACGATCAAGCAGGCTGAAAATTTGATCTCTGGCGGACATATAAACGTCCGTAAATCCTTTGTGGGTGAGACACTCTTCATTGACGGGCTTGAACACCGTCTGCTGCGCAATCAAATCGGTTACCCAGTCCGTTGCGGAGCTGGTGCCGCGAAAAGCGAGCACGGCGGCATGATCGGATTCAATAAGAAACCCGAACGGCTCCCCGATATCGCTAAATACAGCGGCATTGAAGGAGCCCACCACACGGTAGGTGGCGGGAACCAGAAAAAGCTCCTGAGGATTCTCATACTGCATATAGGTCTGTCCGCAGACGGCTGCCAGAAAGATAGCGGTGTGAAGATTCATCTCTCCGTTATAGTCCATTGCCTTTCACTCTCCCTACCGTAGTGTATGCCCATACAGGCCGATAGGTTTATGCGGATGCAGACGATCAGGCAGTGGAGGAATAGAGAAGCCGGGAAGTTATCCTTTCTTAATATAATTGGACAAAAAGAGATCTCTCCTTGGTGTCATGGTTGAATGGAGCTTCCATGAACACAAGGAGAGATCTCTGTTCAAATATAAGAAAGTATAAAACTTCTCGATCCTTTTCTTATATTTCTAAGGGAAGAAACTTGCTGTACCGCCAAAAGGACGGAGGCAGCCGTTTCTTCTTGCTGATTATCGTCCTGAATATCGACTTTGGCCGATAATCATTCAGCGTATCAGACAGATGTGTTTCTTCTTCCCGTGATGAGGGAGATGACGAACAGGACGATGAAAATAAAGAACAGGACCTTAGCGATTCCAGCTGCGGATTCAACAATTCCCCCAAATCCGAAGATAGCCGCTATTATCGCAACAATGAAGAAGATGGCTGCATATCGCAACATATGAAACACCAATCCTTTCCTATTTTTGATCGCACTCATTGAGCAGGTTCCATGGGAGCCAAGGGGCTGCTTGTCCATTCTCTGCTGCTGGCAAGAGCCTGGCTCGTCCATGTCTGATCGGACTTTAACCGCCTTGTATGAGAGTTGAAACATAAGATTCAAATCAGATAGGCGGGGGTAAACGAATGTAACAAGCGGTTGCATGCTGCGCCGCAG
The DNA here is from genome assembly GCF_056269365.1 of Paenibacillus sp. JT22N12. Lineage (NCBI taxonomy): Bacteria > Bacillati > Bacillota > Bacilli > Caryophanales > Paenibacillaceae > Paenibacillus > Paenibacillus sp. JT22N12. The sequence continues at coordinate 90,393 of NZ_JBWDNU010000018.1, forward strand.
ATCCCCCATAGCTAAAGATGCAGAAAACCGGATCAGCTGCAAAAAGCACGGATGATTTTCGTGAACAATCACGGATGATTTTCGTGAACAATTAGGAGGAATAAGTGTATGAGCGGAACTGATATTGCGATGATTTTAATAGGGTTGTCTGTAGCTGTTTTGGCTATCTTTCTGGTCCAGACCCTCAAGAAGGTCCAGACCTCCCTCGATGCGGCAGGCAAAACGCTGCAGGAGGTCCAGCTGGCGGTTCATGGATGGAAGGATGACATCGGAGAGCTTGTCGGCAGCGCACGGAAGTTGACAGACCGCGTGGATGAACAGATCGACTCCATTGAGCCGCTGATGGCTACTGTCCGCGAGACGGGAGAGGCGCTTCATGAAGTGGCGGGGGTCGCCCACAACTTCTCTTCCCTCTGGTCTGCAAAGCTGCGCAGACGGGCGGAGGCCGCTGCTGTGAAGGATGCCGCCAAGGCGGCCCGGGATGCAGAGGCCAAACGCAATGCGGCGTATAGTGCCGTGAGTACCGGCGCCGGGCTTACAGGCGGGGAGACAGCAGGCATGCAGACTGCCGTGACAGCAGAAGGAGCATCAACGAATTGGATGGAGGAGGCTCCGCTGGATAAGAGCGGGTATATCCATACAACCGCAGAGCCGCAATCTACACCGGCCTGGCTGGCATGGATGGAAACGGGAGTTCACGTAGCCAAACTGATTGCCAGGCGTTAGTGGCGGAAGTAAGCTCCAGGGGTTATGATAAGACAAGGACGTAAGTAGGATAATGAACGGAACAAAGATGAACGTTCTGCTAGGAGATGGAAGATGCGAATTGTTGTCGTTGACGATAATCCGATGAATATTACGGTTGTACAGGAAATTCTCAAGCGTGCCGGCTACACCAATGTGTGGGCGGCGGCTTCCGGAACAGAGTTATTTGGCTTATTGGGCTTGAACGCGCAGGGCCAGGAGCCGGAGGATTCCGCTGCCGACGATAACGGAATCGATCTGATTCTTCTGGATATGATGATGCCGGGGGTGGATGGAATCACCGCCTGCCATGCCATATCACAGTCACCGCGGCTTCGGGATATTCCGATTATTATGGTAACGGCGATCGGCGATTCCAAGAAACTGGCGGAGGCGCTTGATGCCGGAGCCATTGATTATGTCACCAAACCGATCAACAGGATTGAACTGCTCGCCCGTATCCGGGTAGCGCTCAGGCTCAAGGAGCAGAAGGATTGGCATAAAGAGCGCGACCGCAGAGTCAGGGAAGAATTGCAGCTGGCCAGAGAGGTTCAGAGCGCTGCGCTGCCCCAGCGGGTAGAGGATGACCGTATTGCGATTAACGCCATTTTCAGGCCTTCCGAAGAGCTTTCCGGCGATTTGTATGCATGGAACCGGATTGATGACAAAAGGTATGGCATCGCTGTCATCGACGCCATGGGTCACGGCATTTCCTCATCCCTTGTATGCATGTTCATTGCTTCCGTCATGCAGGAGGCTATGACGAAGCTCGTAGAGCCGGAGCAAGTCATTCAGGAGCTGAACCGGCGGTCGCAGCAGCTGCAGTTTGCCGACCAGCTGATCCAGTATTATTTTACCGCGCTGTACGCGCTGGTTGATTTGGAGAAGGGAACCATTGAATATGTGAACGCCGGCCATCCGCCGGGTATGATCGTTCGCGGCGGCGGACAGGTCGAAGCCTTCCGGCAGGGAGGTCTGGCAATCGGATTATTCGATGAAATCGAGGTTACGAAGCATGTTCTGGACATCACGGCAGGTGACCGGATGATTTTGTATACCGATGGCATGCTGGATCTGGTAGGAGAGGAAGATGACGACCAGATGGGACGTCTGAAGGAGGCTCTTCAACCCTTCGGAAGTACGGTGCCGTTGGAGAAAGTGGAAGAGATTCTCTTCCAGCGGGATAATGACTCCAACCGGTCCGATGACCGCTGCCTTGTTCTGGTTGATATCAAATAAAGAGGTTTCGCCAATCCTGTAATAATCAGTAGTGAACAAACAAACCCGGTTAGCATAACCGGGTTTGTTTGTTTTGCCTATAGGATATACACAAGGATCTTAATTCTTTGTCCGATGGGAGGATCTGGAAGGTGTTGAACTGCGCCGCAGCGTTTCTGTTCCTCCCTGGCTCCCGCTTCTCGTTTCCGTCAAGGTTCCGCCGGAGGATTTGATAATCTGCCTGGGCTTGCGGGCATACAGAAGATCGCCGGTCCAGCCCTTATGCCACAGCCACCAGTATACCAGCAGAGTCATAATGGCAATCAGGAGGCTGGCTCCAATGAATCCCCAGGTATGATGGGCGTAGGGTATGATATCGAAATTCATCCCCCAGATCGCCCCAATTACAGTGGCAGGGGCGAACAGCGTGGTAAAGATCGTCAAGGTTTTCATAATATCATTGCCGCGGAAGGTCGAGATGGAATCATCCATCATGAGCAGCGTGTCGATTTCAACGGCGTAATGCTCAAGCAGCTGGCGAATCCGCAGCACCTTGAATTCAAAACGCTTGAATTCTTCCTTCTCCATGACCTCATCGAGGAAAGCCTCTTTGGCAGCGCCATAAATTTCTTCAATCGGGATGAATAAATGGCTCCAGTGGAGGAGATCAAAGCGCCGCTCAAAGATTGAATTCATCAGTCCTGTCCGGTTGTTGTGGCGCATCGTCTGCTCGAGCTCCCCCAAACGGGTTTCGAAGGTATCGAGTCCCCTGTGAAGGATTTCGCCAATATATGTAAGCATCACGAAGAAGGCTTCGGGGGCGGACTGGCAGCGTTCAAGCTTCTCCGACCACGGCTCCAGCTGCATCCGGATGGCCAAGCGGTAATCGCCGTGCAGGGTAACCAGCTTCTGATTCGTCATCCAGAAGTGAAGAGGCTTAATATCTTCATAATCCTCTGTAATCTGAAACATCAAAGTCCCGCAGAGAATCGGCCTGCCATCCTCCAGTTCAGAAACCATCACATGGTTATGATCGGAACGCTGCAAAGTCTCATTGACCCAATTCCCCATCTCGGGATGAGCCTGCTTGAATTCCCTAAGGATTTGTTCATCCTCCTGGGCATTTGAATTCTGATTGCTGAAAAAGGAATTTTCTATGGAAATGGAGCTGCTGCCATCTGCGTGCGGCTCGGAATTCGTTCTGTGATGGGAGGGGGACTTGCTGCCTCTTCGGCCGAGACCGGCCGCTCCGTCCGGTCGCTGTTTGTGAAGCACGTGCCATTCCCAATTGGCTGGAAACTGGAGCATCCGATGCATCATCATATACGAGCCTCCTGCTGATCCGTTCATGCATTTTATTGTTACCATCATAACGTGAACGCGCTGCATGCACAACTGCGGAAGGATAAGATAGTAACCGGACAATGCTGGAAAAAGGCTAAAAAGCCAATAAAAATACCGCCGCGCGGATTACCCGGTTGCGGCGGCATCATTGTTTTATCGTCGGAAGAAATCTATTCATCTGTTTGATCCGCGTCATTCTCGTTGAGATATTGTTTGAGCTTCTCGATGGCGCGCCGTTGAATACGCGAAATGCTCATCTGCGAAACCCCAAGCTTATCCGCGATGTTCCGCTGCGGCAGCCCTTCCTGATAGACAAGCAGCAGCACCTGCTGCTCCTGAGGCTTCAGCCGGGACATCGCGGACTGAAGATCCAGCTTCTTGTCAACGGAATCGAAGTCATCCGCAGGCGACCCGATCAGATCTCCCAGCGTCGTTGTATTTTCTTCCTCCGAAATCGGAGTATCCAGCGAAACATAGTGATACAATTCCCGTCCGGCCAGAATTTCGGTCGTTTCCTCGACGGAAAGCTCCATGTATTGGGCGATTTCCTCGATACGGGGCGAGCGTTCCAGCGACACGGTGAGATTATCGACCGCCTGCTGAACCGCGATTCCTTTTTCCTTGATTCTGCGGGGGACCTGCACATACCAGGATTTATCACGCAAATAGTTCTTCATATGGCCGATGATGCTCTTCATCGCATAAGGCTCGAATTGAACGCCAAGTGACACATCAAATTGCTTGAATAAACGAAGCAAAGCGATTTGCCCTACTTGCATCAAATCTTCATACAAATCGGGCCGATTACGCGAAATTTTACCGGCCGCCATTCGAACCATCGGCTCATATTGGACAATAAGCGTCGTTGCCGTCTCATTGTCCGGGTTATCCTGGTAGCTCAGAATGAGTTCCGCATTGGATAACTGTGGCTGCTTGGCCGGTTGCAGATTCATACCATTTCACCACTTTTAACAAGTCGTTTGGTCAGAACCACTTCGGTTCCGGTTTCACTATTTACTTCTACCTGATCCATGAGGGCCTGCATCAGATAAAGCCCCAATCCTCCAGCCTGCAGCTCTTCAACCGATTTTCCGTGCATGGGCTCAGCCCGTTTGGCTGCGGAAGCGGCGTCAAAGCTGCGTCCGTCATCCTTGACAATGATGGAAAGCGCATCGGGCTTCTTTACAAAACGGACCTCTATATGAGGGCCTCCGTTTTGCGGCAGGGAAGTAGAGCCATGAGGCAAATCGCCGTAGGCATACAGCACGGCATTGTTGCAGGCTTCCGAAACGGCAACCTTCATATCTTCGATTTCCTCGTAGGAAAATCCGATCTTGACCGCAAGGCCGTATAGAGTCAAACGGACCAGGTCAATATATTCCGCAGAAGCCGGCACTTGTAAAGTTACAATCTCTTCATTCGCTTTCATGGCGTGTTCTCGTTCCTTTCCTAATAACAATCATGCTTGCCCGGTCTGTTTAAGGAGAAAAGGCGTTATTCCCGTCATATCAAACAATTTGCGGATATTTGGCGGTATGGCTTCTACCGCGAAAGGTGCATTATTCGCGTGGCGTGCCTTCAGGACGGAGACCAGTATGCCGATTCCTGTACTGTCCACATAACGAAGCTCTCTGAGATTCAAGATAAGCTCGCGATCCGACAGTTCAACGAGCGGAGACATGGCTGCCCGCATCTGGGCAGCGGATTCGAGATCAAGCTCGCCTCCGACATAAACGATACATTTGCCTTCTTTATTTTCGGTACGTAAAAACAGCTTGTCGATTTGCTTCATATAACCTCTCCTGTACCCAAAATAGAACCTGCCGTCCTTTCATCATACCACAGGCCCAAACCCCTAAATAACTTCATTCATTATTAATTCTTCTCTATTTATACCCCTGCCCATTGCGCTTGAAACAAAAAAGCGGAGGAGGAAAAATCTGCTTGCCGCCGCCGATTGAATTGGGCCAAAAGAGGGTAAAACAAACCTGTAAAGACAGGTAACACAGGTTAAGGGAAGAATCAACGGGAATTGACGAATTACATCATAATAGGAGGCGTTATTAATGGCCATAAAAATCGGAATCTTCAAAATGCAGCAGCAGGCGCTGGATGCGGTAAAGGGCTTGGAGCAGGAGGGTTTTTCCAAAACCGAGCTTAAGGTGATAGCCAAGGACCGGGAGCATTCCCGCCGGCTGGAGTCGGAGACGGATGTGCATACGGATGAAATACAGGAGCTTGCCGATACGCGCGAGCATATGGAGGATGGTCTTGGTATTCCCGCCATCGGCGTGATCGGGGCTGGAGTGGGGTCGGCAGGCGGTGTCGGAATCAATTCCGGCGGAGCAGCCGCTCCGTACGGGGCGGGTATTCTGGTGGGCGGCGGCTTTCTTGATAATGATACAGATATGGAGGATGCTCTGCACGCGCTTGGCATCGAGGGAAGCGACGCGGAAAAATGCCGCGATGCGATTGCCGAAGGCGCTATCGTCGTAACGGCAGAGACAGACGGAGACAAGCCCTCCGACGGCGGACCGGATCTCTCGCGCGGAGGAATTGCGGAAGCCGTGTTCCGCAGATCCGGTGCGGAAACAATTCTGTAAGCCCAATTAAATTCGGTTATTGGACGATGGGCTATAGAGGATACAAGTAAAAAGGACGGCGCCGAATTTCATCGGCGCCGTCCTTTTTACTTTCGGGCAGAGCCGATAAAGCTGAGGATCGGACGCAGGGATTGTGCAGGGACCCGATCAAGCAGATCCCCTTCCTGACGCAATCGGCTCTCAATATTCAGCAGGTTATAATCAAGAATGGAAGCATTGCGGCGCACCTCAGTCCAATGAAGCGGAGTAGAAACGGTTGCGCCCAATCTTGCACGCGGGGAATAAGGTGCAATGATGGTCTTTCCCCTATAATGCTGCAGATAGTCGATATAGATAAGATCGCCGCGGTTTTTTTTCATCCGTTCAACCGTAAACAATCCTGGATGCTTATCGGATAGATAGCTGCCTACAAATTCTCCGATTTTGCGCAGCTCGTCAAAGGTCAAATCGGGAATAACGGGAGTAATGATCTGGACGCCTGTGGCTCCCGAAGTTTTGGGCGTGGATTGGATGCCAAGCGATTGCAGCAGATCCCCTGTCAATGCGGCCGCCTCCATAATTCTCGGTTCTTCCTCCAGGGATGGATCCAGATCAAGCACCCACTCTGTAGGCTGCAGGGGATTGCTGATCCGGTCGAAGGAAGCATGAAACTCCAGGCAGGCCAGATTGCCAAGCCACAACAGCACGGGCAATGAATCCAGCACAACATATTGAATGTTCTCATGCTCGCGGGTCCGGACAAAGTCAGGAGCAGGCGTAGGGCTATTTTTCTGATAAAAGGATTTTCCGCTTACTCCGTTAGGGAACCGGATCGTGGTCAAATGCCGGTCAGCGCAGTGCTTGATCAGCCATGGAGACAAAGCAGCCAGGCGCTGCAAATAGACCGCCTTCGTAATACCCATCTCGGGCCAAAGCAGCTTGTCGGGATTGCTGACGGACAGCTCAACACCCTCTACGACAATCGTCCCTTTCACTGTACGGCTCATGCTGAAGGCTCCTTCGGCAGAAAAGTTACCAGCTTGGGATGGCGGAGCTGGCCGGCCGATGTGATTTCAAGACCGGTAACGCGGCATCGGAATGGATTCGGCAGCCACTGCACCTGTTCATACCTGAGATCGTCCGGCATCGCTGGAAAAGGACATGACGATGCAGCAAAATGGGCGGGCTCTCCGTGAAAGGCAGCAGCCAGGGTACTTCTCAGAGCGTCATTCAAACCAAGCGACACGGAACCGATGTAGGTGTTCTCCTGTGACATGACCAGGCTGGCCAGGACCCCGCTGCGCCATTTCAGACCAACAATATCGACATCAAGCAGCAGGGAGGTTTTCTTTTTAAGCCAGTCCCTGTGTTTTTTGCCCTCTCCATAAGCGCTCGACCAGCGTTTGCTTACAATGCCCTCCCAATGGTTCGTCTCCACCCAATTCCACAGCGCTTCCCCATCGGAAAACACATCGGCCACGAGAAGGCCCGGACTTAGGCCATGACATAACCGCTGCAGCCGAAGGTATCTCTCATTGCAAGGCAAATGTCGAAGATCGCCGCTTTCGTCCGCAAGCAGGTCAAACAGCACGTAAATAAGCGCCCCGTCACCGGACTTGGCGAAGGCGGGCATTGCTGTGCCAGCGGCGGCTGAGCGTTTGCCGCCCGTGCCGGCGGCCGAACTGCGTTCCCTCTGCAGCACCTTTTGAAAATGGGGACGTATGCCATCCCACCAAATCACTTCCCCGTCGAGAAGGCAGCTTCCGAGCTTTTCTCTTAGTCCTTCCAGTAAAGCGGCTATCTCCGGGTATGTGGCATTTTTATTCAGCAGATTGCGGGAAAAAAGCTCAACGCCGCGGCTGTCGCTCAGACGTGCAAGTATGCGCACGCCGTCCCATTTCAACTGGTACCGCCACTCTTCTCCAACAGGGAGCCTGGGCTCTGAAATGGGGGCCATCGGCTGTTGGGGGAGAACCGGCAGTGAAGGACCGGCAGTGTTTTCACGTTTCAACAGGCTCTTCAGTTCGTCCCTGTGCTGGTCTGCCATTGAATGATCCATCCCGCTGCTCCTCCCCTCCTTCTTGGCTAATGCTGATTTTTGCTAAGATACAGTCTCCTTCGATGAGGAGTCCTTGCCTTTTGCTTTGCGCGGTCTTGGTGTCTTCCCGGCCATGTCATCTTTGGCTGTTTCATCTGATCCGGTATCGGAATCGTCGGCCTTGGCCGCGCCTGATGCCGGATTGCTGTCCAGGCTGCCTGGAGCGTCAGGCGGCAGCTTCACGGCTTCGAGACTGGCCTGCAGGGCTGCCATCAGATCGATCACGTTCGTCCGCTGCTGCTCAGGAGCCACACGCACATCCTCGCCGGCGATTTTATGCTGTATGGCGTCCATCAACCGTGCGCGGTATTCGTCCGTGTATTTCTCCGGTTCGAATGGCGTGGAGAGCTGCTCGATCAGCATCCGCGCCATCGTCAGCTCTTTGTCATTGACGTTGACCGTTTCGGGCAAGCCGGGCACCTGCGAAACCGAGCGGATTTCATCGGGATAGAAAATCGTCTCCATCGCCAGACAGTCGTCGATGACGCGAATAGCGGCAAGCGAGCTTTTGGACCGGATGGAGATGTTGGCGATGCCGATCCGCCCCGACTGCCTCATCGCTTCCAGCAGCAAATTATAGGCGTTTCCTCCGGCCTGATCGGGAGACAGGTAATATGTTTTTTGAAAATAAATCGGATCGATCTCTTCCAGCGCCACGAAATCAAGAATGTGGATCGTCTTGGTGGCATCGTCGCTTAGCTGTTCAAGCTCCTCCTTCTCAAACAATACAAAGCGGCCCTTCTCATATTCGTAGCCCTTCACAATGGCATTCCAGTCCACTTCAATTTCGCAGGTCGGACATTTGCGGATATAGGACACCGTGCTGCCGCAATCGCGGTGAATAAGCCGCATGGAGATATCCTTGTCTTCGGTGGCAGAGAACATTTTAACCGGAACATGAACAAGACCGAAGCTGATCGCGCCTTTCCAGACGGTATGCAAGATTAGACAACCTCCCTAAATGACGAATTTTCAACCTTTTTTATGGCTCCAAACCGCAAACATGTGCTTTTAAAGCGTATGATTTCAGTATTGCCCGAATGCATGAAAGACAATCGAACCGGGCATATTTTCATCATGCACTTATTCTCTAGCCGGAAAAGAGGGATTGGCATGGCCAAAATCAATAATAGCCAGGAAGAGGATCCATTGACGGACAAAATATGCGAAGGCCGGGAAGATTACTTTATGGATATCGACCGGATGGTCAATGAAGGGCTTGGCGGAGGGCAGGTTACCCTGCATAACGGCAAGATCGAGGAATCGACAACGGACACGATGGAACCGGAGACCAAGGATTAACAAATGTTTTCACGGGATATGAATCTCCGGTCCGTTTGGATATGTGTTTGGTGCCTGTGCAATTCTGGGTATTAAAGAACATATCGACAACGATCAGGAGATGATAAAAATGGTGGATCGCAACGTGGATATTGAAGAGCGTCATGTGGAGAAGAAATCCGATTCCAGCCTTGTCGCCGCTACATTTATCAAATATGCAGCTTACATCATTATCTTCTTTGGAGCACTATACTTCCTTGTTCAATATGTATTTCCCAAGCTTTAAGCTTTTTATCGGAAGGAGCAGCCCCGGCATATGCCGGGGCTGTTTTTGTGATCAGAAACGTATAGAAAACGGAAACGGAATTATAATAATGGCAGAAAAACGATGATAATGAGCGAAAAGGTTTTGAATTCGGTCAAAATTCAGGTATAATGAAGGAACAAGGGGAAATTTGAAGAATCAAATTAAGTCTTGGGGCATGGGGTTGGACATCATCATAAGGGGGTAAGGCATGGGCAAACAGCATTATAAGTCAACGAAGCTCGAAATTCTGATACGGATTATCTTCATCACGATCGGTGCCGGACTCGTATCGGTGGCACTTGAAATTTTTCTGGTTCCGAACAATATTATTGACGGGGGCATTGTGGGCATATCCATCATGGTTGCCCATTTGACGGGACTGCCGCTCGGACTGTTTCTATTCTTGCTTAACGTACCTTTTCTTATCCTTGGCTATAAGCAAATCGGCAAGACCTTCGCTTTGTCAACCTTGTACGGCGTTGCTGTCATGTCTATCGGCACGCAGCTGCTGCATCCTGTCAATCCTCTAACCTACAGCACATTTCTTGCACCGGTGGTCGGCGGCGTTATTCTCGGGATTGGCGTGGGACTCGTCATCCGGTTCGGGGGATCGCTCGACGGTACGGAAATCGTCGCGATTGTGTTCAATAAGCGGGTTCCATTCTCCGTAGGCGAAGTGGTGATGTTCCTCAATCTGTTTATTCTCGGCAGTGCGGGATTCGTATTCTCATGGGATAGCGCGATGTACTCATTAATTGCTTACTATATCGCCTTCAAGATGATTGATATTACGATTGAGGGCTTCGACGAGTCCAAATCGGTCTGGATTATCAGCGAAGAGGCCAAAGAAGTCGGCGAAGCGATCATGAGCCGTCTGGGCCGCGGAGTTACGTACCTGAATGGCGAAGGCGGCTTCACCGGCGGCTCCAAGCGCGTGATCTTCTGCGTCATCACCCGCCTCGAGGAAGCCAAGATGAAATCGATTGTCCAGGAGCTTGATCCTTCGGCATTCCTGGCTGTCGGCAACATTCACGATGTCAAGGGCGGGCGCTTCAAGAAGCGGGATATCCATTAGACCCATCCCCATTATGTTTTGAGATCATAATTTAACAGAAAACCTACAGTCAGCAGTGTCTGCTGTCCGGATTCCACGGGCAAGCGGATGCTGTTTTTTTGATGATAGTCAAGAAGGTTTAAAATGCGGCCTGTTCTTTGCTTCTACTTCTGGGGAAAGAACCTGGCTAAGCCGCCAAAGAGCGGCTGCAGACGTTTTCTCCTGGAATAAAAGCTCGCCGCCGTTGTTGCGGGCTGGAGAACGGACCGATATAATAAGGTCATTGACGGGCGGACAGCCCGGGTAAACGTTAAGACATCGCTGTCAGCGGCTGACTGCAGCGATATATGAGGGAAAGCGACGGGAGGCGGCCTGGCTGGATGAGTTCATGAGTATCCGCCACTGGACGGATGGCCGCCAAACCATGGAGCGGCTGAAGGAGCAGGGGGTCGTCCTGGGCATTGGCGACGACGCTGCTGTGGTGGAAGCGCCGCCGGGATCAGGCGGCGCTCTGCAGTGGCTGCTCGCGGTCGACACGATGGTGGAGACTGTCCATTTCAATGGGGCGACGATGGCGGAAGCCGATGTCGGCTGGAAGGCGCTGGCCGCGAATATAAGCGATATCGCGGCCATGGGCGGCGAGCCCCGGCATGCGCTAATCTCGGTGAGCGCGCCAAAGACCTGGGAGCCGGCGCGGGTACGCCGGCTCTATGACGGGCTGTACGCGTGCGCCGAGCATTACGGCGTCGCGGTGGTTGGCGGCGACACGACTTCGTCGCCGGGGCAGCTTGTTGTGGCCGTGACGGTGGTGGGCACCGTCGAGGCCGGCAAGGCTATCCGCCGGTCCGGGGCGCAGCCCGGCGATGCCGTGTTTGTGACCGGCCCGGTCGGCATGGCCGCGGCCGGTCTTCATTATTTGCTCGCCGCAGCCGGGGCGGGCGGCGGGCAGTTCGTGCCGCTGGCCGCGGCAGAGGCCGCCGGCACGGCGGCGCTTGTGCAGGCGCACCGCCGGCCGGCGCCCTCGGTGCGCGCGGCGCGGATGCTTGCCGCGCGCGGAACGGTATCGTCGCTGAATGATATCAGCGACGGTCTCGCCAGTGAGGCCTGGGAAATCGCCGAGGCCTCCGGGGTCAAGATCCTGCTGCGCGAAGGGCAGCTGCCTGTCAGCGGCAGCATGGCCTCGTATGCCAGCGGTGCAGGCATACGACCACTGGAGTGGATCCTGAATGGCGGCGAGGATTATGTGCTCCTTGGCACTATTTCGGGCAGCGATGCGGCTGCGGCCAAAGCTGAGCTTATGGAAGCGGGGCTTCCGCTGTACCTCATCGGAGAGGTGGAAGCAGGACAAGCGAGTGTGGAAATGATTACAGAGGGCAAAGCTGGTATTGACCCAAACCGCCAGTATCCCAAGCAGCTGACACGGATCGAGAAGCGGGGATACAATCATTTTACGGACTGACAATCACAGGAAAAAATATAGTCTATGTTTCACAAGGAAGTATTTCAAAGAAGTTTCACAGAAAACTTTAGTCTACGCTTTCGAAGTGTTTTCTGTTTCCCGAGGAAGTATAACATGAAGTTTCACAGAAAACTTAGGTCTATGCTTCCGAAGTGTTTTCTGTTCCAAGGAAGTATAACAAGAAGTTTCACAGAAAACTTTAGGTGGAATCAAAATGAGTGTGAGTGAAACGCAGCAAACCGATTGGATAGCCGAAAGCGAGCAGGATACCGTTGCTCTTGCAGAGCAGTTGGCTGCCTGGGCGGTGCCGGGAATGGTGCTGGCGCTTGACGGCGATCTCGGAGCGGGCAAAACGCGCTTCTCGCAGGCTTTTGCCAAATCGATCGGCATCAAGGGGATTGTGAACAGCCCTACGTTTACCATTATCAAAGAATATGAAGGCGCGGAGCTGCCTCTTTATCATATGGATGTCTATCGCTTGTCCCTGGAGGAAGCGGATGAGCTGGGGCTCGATGATTATTTTTACGGAGACGGCGTCACGATTGTGGAATGGGCCAGCTTAATTACGGATTTGCTTCCGCCTGAGCGGATGCAGCTGTATATCGAGCATCTCGGTGGAGAGAAGCGCCGTATTTCTTTGAGCGGAATTGGCGCCCCTTATGCCGGGTGGTGCTCGCAACTTGAAGCGATGGGAGCAAGCGGCACATGAAGGAACAGATAGAGGAAAACGGCGCGGCGGACAAGCTGGTGGTGCTTGCCCTTGACACGTCAACGGCATCGCTGGCAGCGGCGCTGACAAGAGGCGGCGAAATTCTTGCCTCGGTCCAGTCACTCGCGGAACGCAATCATTCGCTGGCAACCGTATCGCAGCTGAAGGCTCTGCTGGATGAGACCGGCATCAAGCCGGACGAGCTGGACGGAATCGCAATCGGCCGGGGACCAGGCTCCTATACGGGGATGCGTATTGCCGTGTCGGTGGGCAAGACGCTTGCATGGGTATGGAACAAACCCCTTGTGGGCATTTCAAGTCTGGAGGCGCTGGCCTATGGGGCTTGGCATACTCGCATTGCAGACGATAATTCTCCTCTGCTTAACCGCCCTGAATGGTTTATTCCGATCATGGATGCAAGGCGCGGGCAGGTGTATACATCCGCTTTTGAAGCTTCAGCGGGCGGCAGCTGGAACCGGCAGGCCGAGGATGGCGTTCGGCTTATGGAGGAGTGGGTTTCGGAGCTTGACAAGAGGCTCCGCAGTCTGCCTCAGGAAGCAGCTCCTGTGCGGATCTGGTTTGTTGGCGATTTGACCTTGCATGAAGCGCAGTGCGAGCGCCTTCGCGCGCTTTGCTGCGGGAGAGGGTCTGTATGCGAAGTCCGGATGTATCCTTTTACGATGGAAGGCGCATCGGTTGCAGCTCTGGGCGCTGTCCGCCTTGCAGCGGGGGAGCGGGATGATGTGCACGCTTTTGTGCCCAACTATACACAGCTGACAGAGGCGGAAGTGAAGCTGAAGGAGTCCAGGGAGAAAGGGGCTGGTGCTTAATGACGGAGATTGATGCAGATCGTCTTGTTTTTCGCGTTATGACACTTTCCGACATTCCGGATATTGTTGAAATCGAGCAGGAGGCTTTCACCTGTCCATGGTCGAAAGAGGCTTTTGTGAACGAGATTACGAACAATCACTTTGCGCGGTACATGGTCATGGTCTATGAGCAGAAGGTCATCGGCTACGGCGGCATGTGGACCATTATGGATGAGGCGCATGTGACGAATATTGCTGTCCGTGAGGGCTACCGCGGGCTGGGCCTCGGCGAGCGGCTGCTGCGGGAGATCATGAAGACGGCAGTCATTTTCGGGACGAACAGGATGACACTGGAGGTTCGTGTGAGCAATGAGATCGCCCAGCGGCTGTACAGCAAGCTCGGCTTCGAGCCCTCCGGCCTCCGGCCGAATTATTATTCGGACAATATGGAAGATGCGCTCATCATGTGGGCGGAGCTTAAGCAGGGAAGTGAAACATGACAACCAATGAATTGCTGCTCGCCATCGAGACGAGCTGCGATGAAACAGCCGTCGCCGTCGTGCGCGGAGGCCGCGAAATTATATCCAGCGTCATAGCAAGCCAGATTCAAACGCATGAGCAGTTTGGCGGCGTCGTTCCGGAAATCGCTTCGCGCCAGCATGTGGAATCCATCACGCTGATCATGGAACAGGCGCTCTCCGAAGCGGGTGCGACGTTCCGGGATATATCGGCCATTGCAGTCACGCAGGGGCCAGGGCTTGTCGGAGCGCTCCTGGTCGGCATCGTGGCAGCCAAAAGTCTGTCCATGGCTCTGGATTTGCCGCTCATTGCCACCCATCATATCGCGGGCCATATCTATGCCAACCAGTTGGTGCATGATATCGTGTATCCGTCGGTTGCGCTTGTAGTCTCCGGCGGGCACACGGAGCTGGTCGTGCTGGAGCGCGAGGGGGAGTTTCGGATTATCGGCCAGACGCGGGACGATGCCGTAGGCGAAGCCTATGACAAAGTCGCGCGCGCGCTCCAGTTTCCTTATCCGGGCGGCCCCCATATCGACCGCTTGGCGCTTGAAGCGGAGGAAGAAATCGATCTGCCCCGCTCCTGGCTGGAGCCGGATTCCTATGATTTTAGCTTCAGCGGGTTGAAGTCGGCGGTGCTTGCTGTGATCAACCAGACCAAAATGAAGGGCGAGGTGCTGAACCGCGGCGCATTGGCGAGAGGCTTCCAGTCCTCGGTCATTCATGTGCTGGTGGAAAAAGCGCTCCGCGCCGTTCGTGAGCAGGGTGCCAGGCAGCTCTTGTTATGCGGCGGCGTTGCGGCTAATAAAGGCCTGCGGGCGGCTCTTACAGCACGCTGCGAGGCAGAGGGAGTCCCGCTGCTCATACCGCCGCTTGGGCTATGTACGGATAATGCCGCCATGATAGGCGCTGCGGCCCATCTCAAATGGAAAAGCGGCGAATTCACTCCGCTTGACATGAAGGCAGAGCCGGGTCTTTCACTGGAAAATTGGTCGGTTCGCCATTAATTATTAATTTGGAATTGACAGACGATTCCAAGGGAATTATAATAAGCAGCAATACTTCACACTGCCATGCAGGCAGTCATACTTCTTAAACGCGAAGAACAGGAGCAGTAAGGCAGTGCCGGGTTTAGAGAGCTGCGGATTTGGTGCAACGCAGTCGAAGGCAGACCAGAAACTCGCCTGGGAGCGGAACATCGGAAACCTCAGGATGGTTACGGCCGAAGGCCAAGGCTGACCTGCTGAGGGTGTACGATGTAACGGCTAACCCCCGTAATCGGGTGTACGGCCTTCGATTTCTAGAGTCGGGGGACGTGCATAAGTGGGCGTTCCGGCACTCTCCTTTGGGGAGACGAGGGCGTCAACAAGGGTGGTACCGCGCGGACTGTTCATAACAGCCTGTCGTCTCTTGCAATAGAGACGGCAGGCTTTTTCTGTTGTCTAGCGGTATGTGCGAAGTTGAAATGTGAAGTAAGTCCATCCCAAGCAATAAGCAATGTACTTAGGAACCTGTCCCTTGAAATTCAATCAATCGATGAGAATAACATAACCGACATAACACAAACGCAATGAACAGGAGTAGTAGGAACCAGTATCCGGGAACACGTTGCCCAAGTCATGCACTCGTCTTATCGGGTGCGGCTGGAGGCGGCAGCAGAGAGCTGCTTGATTGGTGCGAGGCAGCCGATGGATATCCGAACTCGCCTGGAAGCGGACCGGCGGAAAATAAAGGAGCTCACGCTTGACCATTACGGTCAGGCGAGGGAGCCAAGTATCGTACGCCGGCACAGTTGACCCCTGTCATCGGGTGCAGCCTTTAGGAGAGCAATCACGTACAGTCTGCTGCTATATTCAGCTGCTGACTGCATGATGGATGTTTTCTCATTGAGGGAAGAAGCCAGCTTTGCCGACTGAAATAAACGGCGAAGCCGGTTTCTTCCTTGAAGGCTGCATAAGCGGGTTCGGACCAAGGTCTGGACAACTGGAGTGGTACCGCGGCAAGCTGCACAAACAGCCTGTCGTCTCTTGATCAACAAGAGACGATAGGCTGTTTTTTTTGAAAAATAAGAAAGTATACCACTCCATTATGCTTTGCTTCCAGTCGGAGGGAAGAAACTTGGCTTAGCAGTCAGAGGACAGCGACAGCCGTTTCTTAGCAGTTCATTACCAGAAATAATGCGTTAAACATTTAAGGAGGCTAATCCTATGACAAATCAACCGATCAACCCCAATCAAACGTCTGAATCCGTTATGAAACGTATCCGCATATTCGATACGACGCTGCGTGACGGGGAGCAGTCCCCTGGAGCATCCCTTGCGCCGGAGCAAAAAATCATCCTCGCCCGCCAGCTGGCGAAGCTTGGCATCGACGTGATTGAACCGGGCTTCCCGATTTCCAGCCCCGGCGACTTTGCCGCGGTCCAGCAGGTATCCCGCGAGCTGCAAAATGTCGAAATTGTCGGCTTCGCCCGTGCGGTGAAAGCCGATATCGATTCCGCTGTCCGCGCGACCCAGGATGCCGCAAGGCGCCGGCTTCATCTGTTTCTGTCCTCCTCGGACATTCATCTTGCCTACCAGCTGCGCAAATCGAAGGAAGAGGTCGTACAAATCGCCCGGGAGATGGTCGCCTATGGCAAGCAGTTTGTGAACGAGATTGAATTCTCCTGTATGGATGCCAGCCGCTCGGACAGGGATTTTGTCATTGAGATGGTGGAGGCTGTTATTGCGGAGGGCGCGACGATTATTAATTTACCCGACACGCTTGGCTATGCGATGCCGGAGGAATACGGCGAGCTGTTCCGCAGTGTGCGCAAGCAGGCGCGGGGCGGCGAAAATGTGAGCTACAGCGCGCATTGCCACAATGATTTGGGTCTTGCGGTCGCTAACAGCCTGGCAGCCATCCAGGCGGGGGCAACGCAGATCGAGGTTACGGTCAACGGAATCGGCGAACGCGCCGGCAACTGTTCGCTGGAGGAGCTTGTGATGGCGATTGAGACACGCAAAACTGTTATCGGCGCTGAGACGGGCATTGTACAAAGCGAGATTTTTGAGACCTCGCGGATGGTCAGCCGGGCGATGAATTTTCCGATTGCCTACAATAAGCCGATTGTCGGCCGCAACGCTTTTCAGCACGAGTCGGGGATTCATCAGGACGGCCTGCTCAAAAACCGAAATACCTATGAAATTATGGATCCGGAAGCCATGGGCATTCCGCGCAGCATGATTGTGCTTGGCAAGCATTCCGGACGCCATGCCCTGAAGCACCGTTTGGCTGAATACGGCATCACATTGAATGAAACGGAGCTGCTGGAGCTGTATAACCGCTTTGTCGAAAAAGCGGACGAAATCAAGCTGGTTCCCGATGATGTCCTGATCCGCCTGGCCAGCGAAACGACGGACATCCAGCATGATCCTTTTGTGCTGGTGGATCTGCAGGTGCTGGCAGGCACCCAGCGCTCCCGCATCGCTTCGGTTACGATTCGCGAGCGCGATTCGCAGGAGGAGCGGACGTATACCGGAACGGGAACCGGTCCGCTCGAAGCGGTTATCCACTGCATTCAACAGGCGATCCCGGTCGCAGGCGAGTTCGAGGATCTGGAGCTGCATTCCTTATCCACAGGTGAGGACGCACGCGGAGAAGCGATTGTGAGCATGCTGCATAACAATCGCCGTTATCGCGGAACCGCCGTTCATAACGACATCATTCTCGCTGCAGCCCAGGCCTATGTGGCGGCATGCAACCAGCAGCTGCTTGGCGGTCAATCGAATCCGGAGCTGCGCACCAAAGCGGAGTAATCGGGAGGTGAAGACGGGTGGACCCGGTGATCAGCTATTACAGCTCTTTTGATGAATGGGGAAGGCGAGACCGCGAGCCTGTTGATGAAGCCTGCCGTCAATTGAACCGCATGCTTCTGGAAGCGGCAGGGATCCTTCTATTCTGGGTTCGTCGTCTCACCTCTTATATATAGGAAGACGAACATGATTTGGGGACGTTACGGGGATAAACAAAGCGTTTATTCAGGCTGTTTTTGGTTATACACATTGTTATCCACAGAAAATGTGCATAGATGTGAATAAACAGCGCAAAGCGGCATTTACAGGGCGTTTACAATGTGCACAAAAGCGGGATAAGTTTTTCACAACCCGATTGTGGATAATGTGGATAATGTGTGTAAAAGTTTCAGTTTTCTATCCACATGTGGGCAGATAAAGAAAAATAGCGGGTTTATTGCTTGTAGTTAACATCATTAATGGCAGAATTGCTGAACAATTCGCCAGCAGCTGTGGATAAACCTGTGGAATAAGTGGATAGATCAAAATCTAACAGAATATCCTGATGTGGGCACAAGCTGCGCTGCATACGCAGATTACAGGTGTGCGCCATGCAAATAAAGGAAAGCCCCCGCTTCGCTTTGCCGGCGCTGCGGGGGCTTCATTATGTTAAGCTGCTGCCTGTTAACCAAGCAGTTCCTCCCAAGCATCATAGGCTGCCTGAAGCTTTTCTCTTCTGCTGTCCATGTCGGACTGAATGCTCTGAACCTTCACATAATCATTGAATATGGCGGGATCGACAAGCTGATGCTCCAGCTCTGTGATTTCCCCCTCCAGCCTTGCGATATCCTGCTCCAGCTGCTCCTGCTTTCTTTGTCGGCTCCGCTCCTCGCGTTTGGCTTGTTTGTCGGTTTCGTAGGAGGTAGGCGCCGATATTTCGTAAGCTTCAGACGCTTTTCCGACTTTTCCCTGTGAAAATGATAGCGATTCCATGAGCAGTTCACTGGTTTCCTGTTTTTTCTCAATCATTTCGTCGTAATTTCCCAGGAAATGTTGGGTGCCGCCTGGAGTCAGTTCGACAATGCGCTCCGCCATCTTGTTAAGGAAATACCGGTCATGGGAAATGAAGAGCAAGGTGCCGTCATAATCGAGCAGCGCAGACTCCAAAACCTCTTTGCTGTACAGGTCAAGATGGTTCGTGGGCTCGTCCAGAATAAGCATATTGGCTCGTGCCAGCATAAGCTTGGACAGCGATACGCGCGCTCTTTCGCCACCGCTGAGAGAACCGACGCGTTTCTTGACATCGTCCCCGCTAAAGAGGAAATTGCCCAGCACTGTGCGTATGCGGGCTTCCTCAATGCCCGGATATGCATTCCAAAGCTCCTCCAGCACCGTGTTGGCAGGATTAAGCTCCTTGTGCTCTTGATCGTAATAACCGATTTTGATATTGGTGCCCCAGCGGATTGAGCCTCCGGCAATAGGCTGTTGATCGACAAGCGCCTTCAGCAGTGTCGATTTGCCGATACCGTTCGGACCGATCAGCGCGACATTTTCTCCCCGCTCCAAGCGGAATGTGACATGCTGGAAAAGAGGCTGGTCCCGTTCAGTGAAACGTATTGCAAGATCCGTCACATCAAGCACGTCGTTGCCGCTATGGCGGTCGATTTCAAAAGAAAAATGAGCTTTCTTCAGGTCTCCGAGCGGCTTGTCGAGTCGTTCCATCTTGTCGAGCGCTTTACGCCGGCTTTGCGCCCGTTTGGTTGTCGAAGCACGTACAATATTGCGCTGGACAAAATCCTCAAGACGCGAAATTTCATCCTGCTGCTTGTCGAACTGCTTCATCTGAGCTTCATACTCTGCAGCCTTGATATCAATATAGCGGCTGTAATTGCCTGTATACCGCTTGGCTGTGTGGCGCTCAATTTCCACGATGGTCTGCACCACTGCGTCCAGGAAGTAGCGGTCATGAGAAACAACGAGAATTCCGCCGTCATAACCGCGCAAGTAATCCTCAAGCCATGTCAATGTTTCAATATCCAGATAATTGGTTGGCTCGTCCAGCATGAGCAGGTCAGGAGCCTGCAATAAAATGCGGGCCAGTGCCAGCCTTGTTTTCTGCCCGCCGCTTAATGTCGAAATAACCGTATCCGGTGGAAACTGGCTGAAGCCCATGCCATGCAATATGCTGCGGATTCGGGTCTCCATCACAAACCCGCCCTGTTCCAGGAACCAATCCGACAATTTGGAGTAGCGTTCAAGTGTCTGCTCATACAGCTTGGGATTCGATTGAAGCTCCGGATCCGCGATTTGCAGCTCCAAGGAACGGAGCTCCCGCTCCGCATCAGTCAAATGGGCAAAAACGGCGCGCATTTCCGCTTCGATGGTACGTTCGGAATTGAGTCCGCTCGATTGGGCGAGATAACCGATGGTTGTCTCCTTCGCTTTGTAGACGGAGCCGGAATCGGCTGAGATTTCCCCGGCAATGATACGCAGCAGCGTCGACTTGCCTGCGCCATTGACTCCTACCAGCCCAACCCGCTCGCGCGGAAGGACCTGGAAGGTGATTTGGGAGAGGATGCTGGTTACCCCGTAACTTTTGGAAATATCCGATATTTGAAGAAGCATAAATGAATAAACCTCCAGAATCGTAAACTTGCTGTATCTACATTGTTAGTTTACATGAAAATTGCTGCCGACGCGACATATTCGGGTCATGTTGGCTTGAGTAAAAGCAGCTCTTCTGACCATTGGCGAAAACTGGTCAACAGTGGTAAACTAAGAAACAACTATGACATCAAGAAATGGCCTTTGAGTGAAGAAGCTAACCTCTGCCGCCTTAGATTGGTGCAGCCGATTCTTCTTACATAATCAGCTCTTCAGGATCATGGCGTTTCTTCAGAAAGGCAAGGCGGCTGTAATGGCGAAAGGTGAGGACGCAGCAGGGATTTTGGGACAAAAGAAAGCAGTCCGAAAGGCGGCGGCCGCAAGCCGCAGCCTTCTGCCAGAGGAGCTTCGGACACAGTGGTCCAGTCAGGCCTGCAGAAGCGCAATTGACTGGTTGAGTCAATGGTCGGATACAATCGCCAGCTTTATGATTTATGTTCCATTCCGTTCCGAGCTTGATACCCGTGAACTGATCGAATGGGGCTGGCAGACCGGGCTGTCCGTTATTGTACCGCGCTGTGAGCCATCTGACCGTTCTATGGAGCTTTATCTGCTCAAGAGCTGGGAGGAACTTGCTCCCGGAGCCTATGGCATTCTCGAGCCTGGTGTGAGTCAGGCGGAGCGCTGCGGGCCGGATTTCATTCCGGATGCGATATTTGTTCCGGGACTGGCTTTTGACCTGCAGGGCGGCAGACTCGGGTATGGCGGAGGTTATTATGACCGCTACCGGGAACAGTTGACGGAGCAGGCGCTGCGGGCTGGCAAACCGCTTCCGCCCTGGATCGGACTTGGCTTTGAGTCGCAGCTGCAGGAGGAAGTACCGATGGAGGTGCATGATGCCCGTATTGGGGCCATGATCACCGAGCAGGGCATGTGCATCATTAACCGCTGACAAATTCTTGTCCATGAGCAGCTGGAAAGGAGCAAACGATGGATTTGACCCATTTTAACGAACAAGGCAGGGCCCGCATGGTCGATGTATCAGATAAAGACGTTACGGCCCGTGTCGCGGTTGCGCGAACAAGTGTGGCTATGGCGCCTGAGACTCTCTCACGCATCAAGGCTGGAACAATCGGCAAAGGCGACGTGCTGTCCGTTGCACAGGTTGCAGGTATCATGGCAGCCAAGAAAACATCGGATATCATTCCGATGTGCCATCCTCTTCCGTTAACCGGCGTCAACCTCGCGTTTGCCGATAATGGAGTGGACGAGTTATATATAGAAGGAACTGTGAAAACAACGGGCAAAACCGGCGTCGAAATGGAAGCTTTAACGGCAGTGTCGGCTGCTGCCCTTACGGTCTACGATATGTGCAAGGCCTTGCAGAAGGATATGGTCATCGGGGCGACGTATCTGGTCTCCAAAAGCGGAGGGAAGAATGGCGACTACATTCATGCAAAATGATAAAATACAGGTGTTTTCTAATCGGTAGCATCGGATCGATCGGGGGAGAAGCACATGCGGTGGAAAGTGGCGTTGTTGACGGCAAGCGACAAAGGATCGCGCGGCGAGCGGGAGGATACGAGCGCGCAGGTGATCCGGGAACTGGTTGAAGAGGAATTGGGCGGGGAAATTATCGATTACCGTATCGTTCCCGATGAGCAGGATGAAATTATGGCTGCGCTTATTGAAATGACGGATTATTATCAAGCGGATCTGGTCATCACGACCGGCGGAACAGGTCTTGCTCCGAGGGACCTGACACCAGAAGCAACCATGAAGGTCATTGAGCGTATCGTTCCGGGCCTTGCCGAGGCCATGAGGCTGGGGGCTATGCAGCGTACGAGAAGTGCCATGCTCTCCAGGGGCGTTTGCGGAATCCGCGGCCGCTCATTAATTATCAATTTGCCTGGAAGTCCTAAGGGTGTTCATGAGAATTTGATGGCGATCATGGACCAGCTTCCTCATGCCCTTAGCATTTTATCAGGGCGAACGGGGGACCATAACGAGTGAATTTTCCAATAAACGGCACACAGCTTAAGGAAGTGCCGGTCGAGCAGGCTGTTGGACTGCGCTTGGCGCATGATCTGACGCAGATCATACCAGGGCAGTTCAAGGGACGATTGTTTAAAAAAGGGCATGTCATCACGGAAGCGGATATTCCTAAGCTTCTCGATATTGGCAAAGAACATATCTATATTATAGAGCTGGGCGAAGGCGAGCTTCATGAAGATGATGCCGCCCAGCGTATGGCGCTTGCCCTTCAGGGAGATGGAACGGCCTTGTCAGAGCCTCATGAAGGCAAGGTCTCCATCAAGTCAAGCCTGACCTCCCCTGCTCTTGCTGTCATTGATGCGTCGCTTGTTCACGCCATTAATGAACTGGGCGAGATTGCTCTTGCTACCCTGAAAACACATTCGGTCGTAATGCCCGGCGGGCAGTTGGCGGCTACCAGGGTGATCCCGCTCGTGGTTCCGAAGGCCAAGATTGAACGTGTCGAGGCTCTCGTCGACAATTAC
This sequence comes from Paenibacillus sp. JT22N12, assembly GCF_056269365.1. Taxonomy (NCBI): domain Bacteria; kingdom Bacillati; phylum Bacillota; class Bacilli; order Caryophanales; family Paenibacillaceae; genus Paenibacillus; species Paenibacillus sp. JT22N12. The sequence goes on from NZ_JBWDNU010000018.1 coordinate 113,412, forward strand.
CGCACGCTGCATGAAGGCCGCGGGCCGGTTCGCGTCAGGCCGCTTCGCAGCTTCCGGATCGGTATGCTTACAACCGGCGGCGAGGTCTTCTCAGGCCGGATTGAAGATAAATTCGGTCCGGCTGTCCGGCGCATTGTGGAGCGCTTGGGCTCCGAGATCGCGGAGCAGCGCTTTGCCCCTGATGACCGCCATACAATTGTCAAGGAAATACACTATTTGCTGGCACAGGGGTATGATATGATAGTGGTAACAGGCGGAATGTCCGTGGATCCTGATGATCGCACGCCAGCCGCCATCAAAGAAGCGGGAGCAGAAGTCGTCAGCTACGGAACCCCCATGCTTCCGGGATCCATGCTGCTTGTCGGTTACATCAACGGTGTGCCGATTATGGGCTTGCCCGGCTGTGTCATGCATGATCCGTATACTTCCTTTGATGTCCTGCTGCCGCGCGTTCTTGCGGGCGACATGATAACCAAAGAAGATATCGTGCAGATGGGTTACGGCGGGCTATACAACTGCTGAAACGCCGCCAGCGCGAGGCAAGAGACTTAGGACTTGGAAGAAACGTTAACTGTTGAAGCAGATTTTATAACGGGCTGAGTAAGGGTGAAGCCTGTCAGCTCTACCTGAATTGTGCATTTGATGCATGCGGAATAAGCATTACTTTGTAAAGCCCGGCGCATGCGGAGCATGTTTTGCTTGCAAGTCTGGCTTATGCTTACGGAATAAGCTTTACTTCATAAAGCTTGGCTTATGCTTACGGAGTGAGCTTTACTTCGTAAAGCTTGGCTTATGCTTACGGAGTGAGCTTTACTTCGTAAAGCTTTTAGGAGGTTAAGAAAACATGTTTAGCGGAATTGGTGTTACAGGATTTATTCTTCTTGTGCTCGTTGCCCTGCTCCTGTTTGGACCGAACAAACTGCCGGAGCTTGGCCGCGCGTTTGGCCGGACATTGAAGGAATTCAAGGCCGGTGCCAGAGATTTGATGGATGATGACGATAAGGACCGTAAAGAAGTGAGCCGGAGCGACGTCAACCGTAAAGTCGAAGATCAAACGGACAATAAGCGACTCCCGGAGTAGGGGCTCGCTTTTTTTGTGAGACGGATTCCCTCCCATTAAGAACGAAGTGAGAAAGAGAGGTGCAGGCGCGGTGACAGAATCCGATAAGCAGCCTTCCCGCGAAGTGCAGCTGATGACGCTGTTTGAACATATCGGCGAGCTTCGACGCAGGCTGATCTATATTATTCTTGTGCTGGTGCTTGGCATGATTATCGGATTGCTGGTGGCCAATCCCGCTTATGATTATCTGATGAGTCAGGAGCCCGTCAATGGAATGACGCTGCATGCGTTTTCCCTGTGGGATGGAATTGGCATGTATATGAAGTTTGCGCTGGTAATCGCGCTTGTTCTTGTGCTTCCGTTTATCTTTTATCAGGCTTGGGCTTTCGTGAAACCCGCTTTGGGAATCAAGGAACAGAAGTCTGCGCTTATGTTTGTCCCCTTTGCGCTCATTATGTTTCTGATCGGGCTCGCGTTCTCCTATTTCGTTGTATTTCCAATGGCGTTTACATTTACAACGAATGTGGCGAAGCATTTGAATCTGGAGGAGACTTACGGGGTTACACAATATTTTGCGTTTATGTTCAATATTTTACTCCCGATATCGCTGCTTTTTGAACTGCCCCTTGTCATTATGTTTCTGACCAAGCTGCGTATTCTGAATCCCAAGCGTCTGCGCAAAATGCGGCGTCTTGCTTACTTTATTCTCATCTTGATCGGTATTGTCATCACGCCTCCGGACTTCATTTCGGATTTGCTGGTAGCAATTCCCCTGATTCTTCTTTATGAAGCGAGCGTGCTGCTCTCGAGCGTCGTTTACCGGAAACAGCTGGAACGCGACCGTCAGTGGGAAGAGGAGTTCGGAGCAACCTAAGAGGCTCTTTCCGCTTATATGCGGACATGGACTTTATTATCACCAGGCCCCAATAACTAAAAGGCAGGTTCAAGCATTCTTGAGCCTGTCTTTTTTTACTTTATAGGCGTGTAAGTTTAATCTCTATCCATGGCTATAAGATCTATAGGGCAGAGACCAGCATCTCTGACAGAGCGCGGTGATGGCCTTTTTTTCTTTTGCTTGATGTAATCCCTAACCGTATTCATTTCTAATTCCAGCCGGATGATGGAAAAACCCGCTCTTTTTTAGAGTAAACGGGCGCTTTTCTGCTTATTCATGAGCATTTGTGAAGAGGCCCTGCATCATGAACTGTAAATTTCCCGCAAATTGTCCTTTAGGCACTTGAAATTCAGAAGCAAAATCGGTATTATTAAAAATGGTTGTTAGCACTTAACAGTTGCGAGTGCTAATATGAAATGAGCAACAAAATCAAAAGGAGGCTATTTTCATGATCAGACCTTTGGGTGAGCGCGTATTGGTTGAGCCAATCGCGAAAGAAGAAACAACAGCTAGCGGAATTGTGCTGCCAGACACGGCGAAAGAAAAGCCGCAAGAAGGCAGAGTTATTGCTGTAGGAAGCGGTACGCTTAAAGACGGCGCCCGCATCGCTCTTGAAGTAAAAGAAGGCGATCGCGTGTTGTTCTCCAAGTATGCCGGCACCGAAGTGAAATACGAAGGTAAAGAATTGTTGATTATGAAAGAAAGCGACATCCACGCAATCCTGGGATAAGCCGCGTGCTTTGACTCAAACATACATGGTTTTTACTTCATATTTTTTGGGGCAAGCCTCCCTTGGCTTGTCACAGCATGGAAGGCGGCGTAGTGCCGCTTGGACGAACTGGAACGATCATTAATTAGGAGGTAATTTGACAATGGCTAAGGAAATTAAGTTTGGCGAAGACGCTCGTCGCGCAATGCTGCGCGGAGTCGACGCTCTTGCAAATGCGGTTAAAGTTACACTTGGTCCTAAGGGCCGCAACGTGGTTCTGGAGAAAAAATTCGGCAGCCCACTGATCACCAATGACGGTGTATCCATTGCCAAAGAAATCGAATTGGAAGATGCTTTCGAAAACATGGGCGCACAGCTTGTTAAAGAAGTAGCGACCAAAACCAATGATGTTGCCGGTGACGGAACAACGACTGCTACGGTTCTTGCGCAAGCAATGATCCGCGAAGGTCTCAAAAACGTAACGGCGGGCGCTAACCCGATGGTTATCCGCAAAGGTATCGAAAAAGCGGTTCGCGCAGCTGTTGAAGAACTGAAATCCATCGCGAAACCAATCGAAGGACAACAGTCGATCGCTCAGGTTGCTTCTATCTCGTCCAGTGACGAAGAAGTCGGCCAGCTGATTGCAGAAGCTATGGAAAAAGTCGGCAACGACGGCGTTATCACGGTTGAAGAATCCAAAGGCTTCGTAACGGAGCTTGAAGTGGTTGAAGGTATGCAGTTCGACCGTGGATATGTTTCCGCGTATATGATTACCGATACGGATAAAATGGAAGCTGTACTCGATAACCCATATATCCTGATTACCGATAAAAAAATTACGAACATCCAAGAAATTTTACCGGTTCTGGAGAAAGTGGTCCAATCCGGCAAACAGCTTCTGATTATTGCTGAAGATATCGAAGGCGAAGCAATGGCAACTCTGGTTCTCAACAAGCTGCGCGGAACATTCACTTGCGTAGGCGTAAAAGCTCCAGGCTTCGGCGACCGCCGCAAATCGATGCTGGGCGACATTGCCGCTCTGACAGGTGGTCAAGTGATCACGGAAGAGCTTGGTCTTGATCTGAAATCCACAACGATTGAGCAGCTCGGTTCCGCTCGCCAGATTCGTGTGACGAAAGAAAACACGATCATTGTTGACGGCAGCGGCGAAAAATCGGATATTGATGTTCGCATCAATCAAATCCGCACTCAATTGGAAGAAACAACTTCCGACTTCGACCGTGAGAAGCTGCAAGAGCGTCTTGCCAAGCTGTCCGGCGGCGTAGCCGTAATCAAAGTCGGCGCAGCAACAGAAACCGAATTAAAAGAGCGCAAACTGCGCATCGAAGATGCTCTTAACTCCACCCGCGCAGCGGTTGAAGAAGGTATCGTATCTGGAGGCGGTACTGCACTCGTGAACGTATATAAAGCAGTTGCAGCCGTTAATGCGGTGGGCGACGAAAAAACAGGCGTTAACATCGTTCTGCGCGCTCTGGAAGAGCCTGTACGCACGATTGCAGCGAACGCAGGCCAAGAAGGCTCCGTTATCGTTGAGCGTCTGAAAGGCGAGAAAGTGGGCGTTGGTTATAACGCTGCTACTGGCGAGTGGGTTGATATGTTCTCAGCCGGTATCGTTGACCCTGCGAAAGTAACGCGTTCCGCTCTGCAAAACGCAGCTTCCGTTGCAGCGATGTTCCTGACAACCGAAGCGGTTGTTGCCGACAAACCGGAGAAAGACAAACCAGGCATGCCTGACATGGGCGGCATGGGTGGTATGGGTGGCATGGGCGGCATGATGTAATCATCCGACCAAAAACCCTTATATATCAAGGAAAACGGGACCTTTCGGGGTCCCGTTTTTTTATAAGGGCACGAAAAGGTCACATTCCTTGCAAAACAGCTCCCTTGAGAAGTTCCGAGAAGTGAACATTCACCTTTTCAGATGCGTTCCTTTGCATCCTCTCCGTAATATGCATGTAGATTTTCAACGTCGTCTTGGAATCATCATGGTCAACGCGTTTCATGATTGTAGGAAGATCGACGCCAGCTTCAGCTAACATGCTTACATGTGTGTGTCAGAAGATATGAGGAGTGGCCTTTTTACGAATGTCCGTACTTCTTAAGATTCTATCCATTCGTGTCTGAACAAATTTCTGAACAAAGGGGTAACCCTTATCGTTGCAGAAGATGAATTTTTTATCATGATACTCGGGGTCAAAATTCTTAGCCACCATTCGCAGCTTGGTCTGACGTTTTATAAGGACCTTGACCATTTTCATGATGCTCTCATCGAGTTCAATCGTCCGGATTGATCCTTTCGTTTTTGGAGGAATCAGTTCGTATTTGGACATGTTATTGTTTGGGTTATATAGCGTCTTCGTAATCCGCATTTTATTGATTTCAAAATCAAAATCCGTTTCCTTGAGAGTGGCCGGGTTGTCCTTACGATACTTCTCCTTGATGGCATGTTTATAAATTAAGTTGCCCGTGACATGAACACCTTCGATCGTCGACTTTGAATAACCTTCATCATGCAGTTTGTTCAGGATATTCTGATGTGTTTTGTGAGTGGTCCGTTCAATATTGGTTTGGGCGATATGCTCGTTTAGCGTAGCGATAGAATTTTTTCATAGGCGTATGGTTCCCTTCTTTACACCACTGCGAGATATAGGTTTCTAGCCATTCCTCAGCGACTTTCGCAAATGGAAGCAGCAAATCGATTGCCTCATCAACACGCCCTTCAGCTTCTTTCTTGGTATCGCCGCGGCGCTCGATCTGATTTCTCTTTCCTGTTACCGGATTGGGAGGTCCGTCTTGATACAAATCCATTTGTAGCCTTGACCTCTACGCTTCGCTGCTTTGTATATGCTCAGAGAGATTCATTTACCATCAAACAAGAGCAGGCCACACTTAAGCTTGCCGAAATTTTAACCGCATTGTCGAGATTGCTACAGATACAAAGATGTATTTGCGGAAATATTATTGAGGAAGAATATAGAAAAAAATGCATCGCTCATACATAAGTCAAGGCAGAAGCTGGAAGGACTCGAACCGAAGTCCTTTGGATCAACCCGGTAGCTGCCGGAGCAGTTGGGCAACAGCTATTATTTTAAATCACTAAGATTCAGTGAGAGGCGATTATTGCAATGAATTCACAAGCATTGCAAATGATCCATGATGCATTAAACCCCATGATTTGACGCGGTTGCAGGATTGAACATATTAAGTTGGTAGTTTGTCCTCACTCTCGCGTTGCAGAACAGGAAAGCAGTCAAACCAAATACGGCCAGCTGCGATTATGGACAGGCGAGTATATACCTAAAGGCTATTCATATCTGATTGAAGATAGATATAAAGACTTCGCGTGGGTTTCAAAAATAAAAAAGGAGGCTTAAATCGTGAAAGGACTCATCATAAAGCCTAAATGGGCGGATCTGATCTTATCTGGCGAAAAGACATGGGAGATACGGGGCAGTCAGACCAAACACCGGGGAATCTTCGGGATTATCAAGAGTGGCACCAAGCAGGTATTCGGTACCGTCGAGCTGATTGACTGCATCAGCCTTTGATGGTTCCGGTTCTGAGTTTCGGGCGCAGCTGGTAATTGCCGCGTTCGAGGCGCATTACGGGTATAAGCCATCGTTTGCGGGGCCGCCGTCAAGCGAAGATGACGACTATGATTATGCCATTCGGCTGGATTAGGAAATGAATTGTTCCATACAACACAATAAATATCGAACAACATAAGCCACACCACCAATAGTGCGGATGATAATCAACATGGCAAAAGACCCGTAATCCGGGTCTTTTAAGGAGGAGTTTCACAAGTCCGGAATGTATAGGCGGATACGCTCCGAAGCTTATTTAATAACCGAATCTGCCACAACTGCAAGCGATAATGACCAGTAAGATAAAGAGAACGAGGATAAATCCGATTCCAGAGCCAGTACCGACACCACCAACTACGCCACCACAACTCATTAAGATCACCTCCTTGAGTTTGGGTACGCTTTAAATTATGCATGCCTAACTCAACATGATTGGATGTTTGTTACGGAATGGTGTTGGCCTAAGGTTCGGGTTATAAGCTGGCTATGAAGCAAACTGTGAAATAGAAAAACCCCCGGCACGTTGGGGAACGGTACCCGGGGATTCAAGCAAACCTCATCTTCTATTATAACAGAGAGGATGAGGGGAATGATGGCAATAGTATCATTTTATGATCAAATGGAGCTTTTTCCTTTTGCCACAAAACAAGATATAGATATGGCTAAGTCGTTACTTTCAAGGTATAGACGTTTGAAGGGTATTGTTGATTACTTTGAAAGCACTCCTCCTGAAACAGATAAACAGGTGGCTGCTTATAAAAGTGCCCGACAATGCACCAGGAATGTTGAGAGGGCAGTCAATCAAATTGTTGATTTTGATGTGAAAAGTGTCATCGAATACCGTTTTCTAAGAGGGAACTCACGAGCTGCTACCATTCTACGATTCTCCGGTTGGGATTATTGCAATAAGACCATTGATCGGAAAATTATAGAAGGTATTGAGTCTGTAGCAAACTCATTGCTTTATCTTTAAATGAAAATGTCCACTTTATGTCAAAGTAGTGTCCACAAGCTGTCTATACCTAAGAGGTACAGTTGGATCATAAAAGGAGCGAGGCGCTCCGGGTTATACCTACTGTACCTTTATCATATGTAGGACTCGGTCATGCTGTGGGTCATGGAGACCTTAGACGCTAGTCGTCAAGAGTGTGGTGTGAGGTGGGGTTTGATGCCCCAAAGTTTTTTACAAGAGGGCGTGAGCCATCGCGCCTTGTTGTAGATCACTTTATCATGAGCCGCTCTTGCGGCTTTTTTTGTTGAAAGGGGGCATGACGGGTGCGGTATTTTAAGGCAATTAAGAAGATTGATCATATAAAGCTGCAGCCGGTTAAATGCATCACATCACGACTCCAAGACAGTCCGAGAAGATGACGGATTTGATAGGTCGCTCACATGAGCGGCTTATTTGTTATTAATTTGATCACAGGAGAAATGAACAAAGATGGCTTCCGCCCGGGATGACGGCTTTGCAGGTACACAAGTAACAAGGAGCTTGTGGGATATGATCCGATCAAACACGATTCGACATGTAAATAAGGATAAGGACTCTTAAATCACATAGTAATCTGTGCCATGATCTAGGTAGGCGGTAAAACCAATTAGGGAGGTCCATTTATGAAAATGAAAGAGCTATTATGGAAACCATTGGCATGCTTAATTCAAAAACGGGGAGCTGATAAAATTGAAAATTAAAAAATGGTTTTTCTTAACATTTGTTTGTATGTGTTTATTGTTATCCTCCCAGTCTGTTTTTGCTGACAGCGAAAATCATCTGTCAACATACTCAGACGATGAATGGAGTGACAATTGGAAAACAGCTACACGAGTAAATTTAAATGGATTTTATTCAGACTATTTAGATTCATCCGATGATGCTGATTATTATTTATGGACAAATAATACAGGTACTAACGTTATTGTTAATATGCATTTGGTTTCGCCTTATTACAAGAACTATGATGTAGCGGTAATTGATTACTACGGTGATATATTTGGAACCGATCAGGGCTCATTGGGTAAAACTGATTCTGTTAGTTATCATGTAACAAATGGAGATATGCTTTTATGGAAGGTCGTACCACATACTTCAGGTGATTTCAGTACGACCAAGAATTATTGGACCTATATTAACGTTAAGCCGGCTAATTACTAAACAATAATGCGCAGCTCATTAGTTGAGTTGCGTTTCTTACCTTCCGCGGGAACGTGGCCCTACCCAATCAAAAAATAACGTATATCTTTTCATGAAAGCCACTCACTTGCCGGGTGGCTTTTTGTTTTTTCCGGATAAGGATTTGATTGTCGATGCGTCGATATACGGAAGATTTGAAGGAACGCGCCTTTCTCAACCGGCTGGACCCCCAGGGGGGCAAGATCTTTAAAATCTTTTTTTCTACGGGACCGCATCGGAGGAAATTCGCGTAAAAATTCGTTTTATAATTTTTTGAGGGGAGGGACCACAATGGGGTACGAAAGAACTGGTTATTTGCGAACACGCCCCGCGGCGCGAAGGCAAGTGCGGCGATCTACAGTGTCATCGAGACGGCGAAGGAAAACGGACTTCTTCCGTTCCAATATTTAAAGTGCCTGTTCGAGCAGCTTCCCCAGCTTCCGGGGATCCATAAAATCCAGAGGCCCTCGAGCCTTATTTGCCATGGTCATAATCGCTTCCGATTACTTGTCGTGTAATGGGATAGGCATGATCTAGTTGGAGGTTATGTGACGCTTACAAATCGCTTTGGATATTGGCAGTGATAATTAATTTGTCACGTTTAAAGAGCGTAACTCGGATTGATTAGTTTCTACGCGGAAGAACCGCCTCATTGATTAAAAGCACCTACTTTTTATAAACGAACAAATGGGAGAAACCAATTGATGGCCTCTCCCATTTGTTTGCTTATAAGTGTTACTTAGAACCTTTGTAAGTCAAATTGACATGATGAAGGTCAGTGCTGCTGTTAAAAATAAATTCAAGTTGGTAATTCCCACGGATATAAACAAATTTTTTCTGAGCGATTTTACCGGCTTTTATAGTTGTAGTAGAGTTTGGCATACCCCATTGCTTCATCAACATGTTTTGAGTAATGCCACCAAGATTGTTTTGGCGCTCTACGCTCGTACCAAAATAGCGCATTTCTTGAATTTTGTTCGATTTGTAGGAAAAGGAAAATCCTGGTTGACCCATCGACCCTTCATATTCATCAAATGCATTAGCGCCAGTGCCAACTTGAATTGGCTGACCGAATTTTTTGATAACATCTTGACGTGTAGTTTTTCCAATTGTTAGTCCTTTTACAAGTCCTTGTACATCTCCAGGGAATTGACCTTTAAGAGCTGGCTTATAGAAGCTGTTCAAGAAGCTGTTAACTGTTTGAAGAGCTTTAGATTGTGTCGCAGTTGAAGTCGCTGCTTGCGTTGCAGCAGCAGATGCTGGTGTCAGGCTGTTCGTTATCCCAACGATTCCGAGAATTGCAGCACCCGAGATCAAAAATGCCGCAGTTATATTTTTTGCAGATTGTTTATTATTCATGATGATTCCTCCTGTTTTCTAGCACTCGATGATAAGTGCTTATCAATATCAATTTTGTACTACGATTCTCAAACGAGAGTTGTTTTAAAAATGTTTCTGGAAAATAGGCCCAACGCAAACAAGTAGGGGGGATGAACAGTATAGCTCTCGGGATCCCAGTCCCACGGGCACGAACGTTCAATCCCCGGCTATGGCTATCTTACGACCATATAAAAATGAGGTCGACCAGTAAATTTTGGTGACCTCATAATACGAAACGGGTACGATAGCTTAAACAAGAAGCAGTTTGCCGGTGGCAGCTAAAAGAAGGCTCATTCAGTTCTGAACTTGACCCATAAGTTGAAAGAGCTTAAAACGCTCAGCTGCACCACTAGGCATATCCTGGCCGGCTGTGTGGCATCCACGCTCGAACTACCGATTGTCGAACGGACACTTCAACAACTTACAGAGCCATTGAAAGGAACGATTCATACGGAGGCATTCCTACACTCCGATCAAGGACGCACGCGAGGCATGGAATAATAAAGCGGCTGCGACTCCGTGGGAGGTGCCCGTGCCGTCGAGCATCCCCGCGGCATTCTAGGAGAAGTATCGGTGGCGGACATCCGCGTACAGGTTGCCTTGTCGCTATTCACCGATTTCGAAAATGGGGCCGTCTTCAAGCCGACCGATCTGCATCTTGTGAACCTGAACGCGATGCTCGATCAGGTGCTTGCCTGGAGCGGCGCGCTCAAGACGCTTCGGCATAAGAACAAGTACCCATCTGATGCGGGGGAGAGGCGTTCGTTCTAAAAACGATTACGCACAAAGCATAGCTATGGATGCATCGGCTATTTGGTGGAGTCTCTTTTTATCTGCGGATGTTCGTGTTAATACTCTTATTCCAATCATTGTTGTTTGGAGACTTGCCGCAAGAATTTTTGCGTCCTTGTGAGCCGGAAAGTCTCCAGCTTGCTGACCTTTTTGAATGAGATCTACCAGAAATTGCTCTTCTCTACTAAAGCTTTCGTTTGTTTTTTTACATACTACTGAATCTCTGGAAGCAAGCTCGGTGGCTGAATTCACGAATAAGCAGCCTACCGGTCGATCAACGTTACCTTCTATCACACAATCGAAGATGAATCGAATGGCTTCTTTAGCCGTACGACCGCGTTGTGCTTCGGCTTTAATGTTTTTCGTAAACTCTTGGTATTTCTCCATTGCTTTTAAAAATAGTGTATGCTTGTCGCCGAAAGTATCGTACAAGCTTCTGCGATGAATGCCCATATGCTTTACAAGGTCCTGAAGCGAGGTCTTTTCATAGCCTTGTTCCCAGAATAAATTCATGGCCTTAAGGAGTACTTCGCTTTCCTCGAATTCTTTATGCCTTGGCATCGTTTTCACCCCTCCGGGATAATCTTATCATAATGAGAAAAATCGGTAAAAGATGTTGGGAGAATTTTCAACGACCTCTAAGTTACCTTAGGTTTATTGTTTTAATAACATAAGCCACGAATTATTAATTTTATATTTGGTAAGTTGACAAATTCGGAATGAGTTATTAATATGAGAACGGTCGATTTAATATCCTGATCAGGTATTAGACATTTAAATCGCACCAAGAGGAGACAAACAAAATGATGAAGAGCAACCCAAGCAAAGCCGGTATGATGCATCGGAATCCCAACAAAGAAAATACATTCTTATTCCTTACAGACATTAATTCAATATTGGTAAGTGGTGAGGACACAAACGGGGAGTTTTGTGTCGTGCATTGTTCGGTCAATGAAAATGATGGTCCGCCACTCCATATCCATAGAGATGAAGACGAATCTTTTTACGTGTTGGATGGAGAATTAGAAATGACACTTGGCAATGAAACTCTTCTGGTTAAAAGTGGAGATTATGTCTTCGCTCCTCGCGGCATTCCACATACCTTTAAGGTAAGGTCAAAAAAAGCTAATTTCCTGGTTACGGCTTACCCTGCAGGATTCGATTCATTCGTAAAGGAGCTGGGCGTTCCTTACGTGGAAGGAATGGAAGCCCACATGGAGCCGCCTACTCCTGAGACGATTCAGAAATTAATACAGGTATCCCAAAAATATAATATTAGTTATCCTGGCCTTTAAAATCTTCAAGAAGGGACGGCTTTTTATCTTTAGCGCTCGATTTTGTACCGTATCAATATGTTCCAAGCATATATGGCGAGTATCCGAATAGAGATCCTCGTTGACCTTTTTGAAATATATGATGAATGGAGCTAGACGCTAATGAGTCAAAACATATCCCCATTTACGTTGTTTTAATGGCTATGTAGGTAATGGAGAGTCCATGAGAAAATTAGCGAACTCCCTTAGCATATCTAACGACAGTTACGCTGTTCTAAACCAATATAAGATGGAAGAAACAGATCGGTCAAAACTTGATCTGCCCGTTTATTTTAACGGTTACTTAGCAAAAGGTGACTTTTTAACCAAATAATTTGCTCTAAAAGAGGTTTTATTATGACAAAAATTATCATTCCCATTACACCTGTATATGGACACGTCGCTCCTATGCTGTCCATAACAAAAGACCTTATACGCCGCGGTCATAAGGTGACTATTATTACAGGCTCCATATTCAAGGAAGCTGTCGAAAAGACAGGCGCCGCATTCGTATCATTTACTGGTGCAGCCGATTGGAAGCCCGAGGAATTATTAGACCCCGAGCGACTCGCCCTCGAA
>NZ_JBWDNU010000017.1:0-125960 GCF_056269365.1 Paenibacillus sp. JT22N12
TGGATAGTATTGATACTTTTGTCCTTTAATCGCCATAAAAATGCACCCCTTAGAATTCATCGGAATAACCAGGGGGTTTTTCCAATGTCTATTCTAAGGGGTGCACTTCAGTGTGGCCGTGGAGGTTTTTTTATTTTGCCGGACAGGGCTGGCAGCTGATATAAAACACTTTCAAAAAAGCGCTTTCTATACTATAATGATAATAAACAAACCAAAACGAACATTATAGGAGGAAATAAGTAATGAAAACGGAAATGGATATTCGCCATGCCTCACACCCGGACGATGTTAAAAGGTATGATACGGAAGCGCTGAGGAAGCATTTCCTCATTGAGAACTTATTTGAAGCCGGACATATTCATATGACTTATACCCATTATGACCGTTTGGTTATCGGGGGCGCGGTTCCCACGGAGCAGCCGCTTGCGCTCGAGGCCCCGCAAACGCTCAAGACCGAGTATTTCTTTGAGCGCCGCGAAGCGGGCTTCGTTAATCTTGGCGGACCCGCTGTCATCACCGTCGACGGGGAGAAGCACTCCCTGGCCCGGCTAGACGCTCTTTATGTAGGAAAAGGGACGAAAGAAGTTCTGCTTGCAAGCGAGAATGCCGCAGAACCGGCCAAGCTGTATTTCTGCTCCGCCAATGCCCACCATCAGCTGCCGGCAAGCAAAATGGCCATCGACAAGGCCAATCCCAATCATCTGGGTTCACTGGAAACATCGAATGAGCGTACGATCTATCAATTTATTCATGAAGGCGGCCTGCAGAGCTGCCAGCTGATGCTGGGCATTACGATTCTCAAGCCGGGCAGCATCTGGAACACCATGCCTGCGCATCTGCATGACCGGAGAATGGAAGCCTATCTGTATTTTGACCTGAACGCGGATGCCCGTGTGTTCCACATGATGGGGCAGGCGGAAGAGACGCGTCATATTGTGGTTGCCAATGAGCAGGGGGTTATTTCTCCGCCCTGGTCGATTCATTCTGGCGCAGGCACCTCGAACTATTCCTTCATCTGGGCGATGGCCGGGGAGAATTACACCTTTAAGGATATGGACATTGTGCAGATGAATACATTGAAGTAGGAGCCACTGGGAAGGAGCGTCAAATTCATGCTGGCCGCAACCAGACAACGAAAAATCATAGACGAGCTGCAGCAAAGCGGAGCGGTAAAAGTGGCCGAGCTCAGCGCATCGCTGCATGTCACGGAGAAGACGATCCGCGATGATCTGGAGAAGCTTGAAGCCAAAGGGCTGCTCAAGAGAACGCATGGAGGCGCCGTTCCGCTTGAGCCCAGCGAAGAGAACATCTATCCGCTGGTATATCCGAACAACAAGCTGGAGAAGGCCAAGGAATCCATTGCAGCTGCCGCGCTGAAGCAGATCGAGCCAGGCGACATCATCGCTCTGGATGGCGGCAGCACGACGCTGGCGATGGCCAGGCGGCTTGAGAACAAGCCGCTCACGGTCGTTACGAACGATGTCATGATTATCCGCGAGCTCGCGCTGCGCGACCAGATCAGGCTTGTCGTTCCAGGGGGATACCGGCAGCATAACCTGCTGCTGCATCCGGAATCGCTGGAGTGGGTGAGCAGGATGAATATTCATAAATTTTTCCTGTCCACGACTGGCATTCATGAGGAATACGGCTTCAGTGTGTTTACGCCGGAGCTGGCACCGATCAAGCGGATGTTCATCGAGGCTTCCAGACGGGTGATCTGCGTTGCCGACCACAGCAAATTCGACAAGGGGGCGCTGTTCACCTTCGCCGCCCTGACGGAAGTGGAACGGATTATTACGGATGACGGGCTGGATAGCTCCATAATGGGCAAATATCATGCTCTGCAGGTAAATATTGAGCAGGCAGACAGGAGTGGGAATGAGTGAGTACATTATTTGATTTGACCGGCAAATCCGCTATCGTCACCGGCGCATCCCGGGGAATTGGCAAAGCCATTGCAATGGCGCTGGCGGAAGCCGGGGCCGATGTGGCGCTTGTAACCAATCAGACCAATCCGGCCGATATTGTACAGGAAATTGCGGCATTGAACCGGAAATCCGTTGTCATCAAGGCAGATCTGTCCGACGAAAGCAGGCTGCCTGACGTCATAAACCAAACGATGGACGCCTTCGGCAAAATCGATATTCTGGTCAACAACTCCGGCATTATCCGGCGCACGCCGGCTGCCGATCATGCGGCTGCCGATTGGCATGATGTCATCAATGTGAATCTGAACGCGGTTTTCTTCCTCAGCCAGCTGGCCGGAAGGGAAATGATCCGGCAGGGTTCGGGAAAAATCATTAACATCGCCTCCATGCTCTCGTTCCAGGGAGGAATCAATGTACCGGGCTATACAGCCAGCAAGCACGCCGTCGCGGGTGTAACGAAGGCCTTAGCCAATGAATGGGCCTCCAAAGGCGTGCAGGTAAATGCCATTGCCCCTGGCTATATCGCCACGGACAACACGGAGCAGCTGCGCCAGGACCCTGACCGCAGCAGACAGATTCTGGAGCGTATCCCTGCGGGTCGATGGGGCCGCGCCGAGGATCTGAAGGGGCCGGTTGTGCTGCTTGCTTCTGCCGCATCGGACTATATGAACGGCCATGTGATGTGCGTGGACGGCGGCTGGATGAACCGCTGAGCCTCCGGCATACAGCTTAAGAGGCAGGAGAGCTGCGAGTCTCTCTCCCGTCGGTCAGACAAAAGGGTGTCCTCCGAAATGCCGGAGGACACCCTTTTGTCTTTGAGACAGCAGTTAAATTTCCCAAGACATTCATTCGAACCGGAATCGCCCAATAAGCGAAACGGCATGCAGGAGGGGCGGCTAATGCCCTTTTTTCCGCACCTGCTTGTCATGGTCCTCCGCCCACTCCTTCGCCTGCGCGGTGGCGATGGAAATCGCCCGGCCCTCTTCATAACCGTCCTTCAGCAGGGCATTGGCGATCTCGATCGCTTTCTCCCTCACGGGAGCCATGAAGTTTTTCAGGGAATCGGGGTAATCCTCTTTGGTCCAAGGCATAAGGGTTCCTCCTTCCGGTTTAGGCTTGTCTCTTTATTTAGCCCTTTTTGCTCGGCGATAAACAGGCAAGTCCGGCAAAAATCGATTATCGGGCAGCTTTAAGGTAAAATAATTATGGACATGTACAAATTAAAAAAGAAGGTGACGAGAATGGAATTCAGAACGGAAAAGGATTCGATGGGCGAGATTCAGGTTCCCGCGGACCGTTTATGGGGAGCGCAAACAGAGCGCAGCCTGAATAATTTCAAGATCGGTACGGAGAAAATGCCCGTTGAGCTGATAAGCGCTTTTGCCTATTTGAAGAAAGGAGCCGCACTCGTAAACAAGGAGCTTGGCAAGCTGGATGCAGCGAAGGCCTTGGCCATTTCGGATGCCGCCGACGAAATTATTGCCGGCAAATGGACTGGGGAATTTCCTCTGGCGGTCTGGCAGACCGGCAGCGGCACACAGTCGAACATGAACGTCAATGAGGTGATAGCGCGCCGGGCCGGACAGCTCCTGGCACAGCAGGATGCCGCTGGCGATGTGAAGATTCATCCTAATGACGATGTGAACCGTTCTCAGAGCTCCAACGACACTTTTCCGACGGCCATGCATCTTGCGGCGCTGATTACGGTGGAAGATACCGTGCTTCCCGCCATCGCCCGGCTCAAGGCAACCCTCCAAGCCAAAAGCGAGGCGTTCGCCGATGTGATCAAAATCGGGCGGACCCATCTTCAGGACGCGACGCCGCTGACGCTTGGCCAGGAAATAAGCGGTTGGGTGCGGATGCTGGAGAAAGGGGAGCGCAATGTCAGAACCAGCAGCGAGGAGCTTCGCGAGCTGGCGATTGGCGGAACTGCGGTTGGCACCGGTTTGAATGCGGACCCGCGGTTCGGGGAGCTTGCCGCTCTGGAACTCAGCCGTCTCACCGGCAAGAAATTCAAGAGCGCTCCGAACAAATTCCATGCCCTGACCAGCCATGACGAGCTGGTATTTGTGCATGGCGCATTCAAGGCGCTGGCCGCGGATCTGATGAAGATCGCCAATGACGTGCGCTGGCTCGCAAGCGGTCCCCGCTGCGGAATCGGCGAAATCAGCATTCCCGAGAATGAGCCGGGCAGCTCGATCATGCCGGGTAAAGTCAACCCTACCCAGGCCGAAGCCTTGACCATGGTGGTATGCCAGGTCATGGGCAATGACGCGGCGATCGGCTTTGCCGCCAGTCAGGGCAATTTTGAGCTGAACGTGTTCAAGCCTGTTATAATCCACAACTTCCTGCAGTCCGCACGGCTGCTCGCAGACGCGATCCGTTCCTTCGATGAGCACTGCGCTGTGGGAATCGAGGCCAACCGCGACGCCATCGCAAACAATCTGAACAAATCGCTTATGCTGGTCACAGCCCTTAACCCGCATATCGGTTACGAGAATGCGGCGACCATCGCCAAGTCTGCGCACAAAGAAGGGCTTACCCTGCGGGAAGCCGCTGTCCGCAGCGGTCTGATCACCGCCGAGAAGTTTGACGAGGTCGTCCGCGCTGAAGATATGATTTGATCATGGACCGGTTGATTAATGAAGGTAGAGCGCTTCTTTGAGGCTCTGCCTTTTTGAAGATATTCAGAAAGTAGAAGGGGTGTCTTGTCTTTTTCTGATCGTTTTGAGGAAGAGGCTAACTTTGCCTCCAGAGTACGGCGACAGACGGTTCTTCTTATTTTGCAGCTTCAGACAAGATGCTTGCTCTTTGGGAACAATTACAGGGACTGGCATCTGCAGGTTTCTTACATTCCTGCAAGCTTCGCGGCTTGATTGTAAGAAGAATCAATTCGCCGGATATGCGCATCGTAGTATCATAGGTGCATGGCGAATAAAGTCGCTCCGATGCAAGGAGGTGAGCCACCATCCATTTCGCGCTGGACAATTACTTACTGCCTGTTCGATATGCGCTGATCAGCTTCCCTGTACTGGCATTCTTCTTTACACTGCCTTTTCTGATTGTGCAATACAGGAGATACGGCTATATTAATAAAATCCGTCTGGTTGTCCTTTATTTGCTGCTTTTGTACATGCTGACCGCGTTGTACCTGGTTATTTTGCCGCTTCCGGCCAACCGGCATATCTGCTCCGGAGCAGCAGGTCCGGCAGCGTCGTTCGTTCCTTTTCAGTTCATCCGGGACATGCTGAGGGAGACGCAGGCTGTAGCCGGCATGCCGCTGAGCTATTGGAGGCTGGTTACGGAGCGGGCGTTTTTGGAGGCGGCTTTGAATATTGCGCTGCTTGTTCCATTTGGACTGTTTCTGCGGTATTATTTTCGCCGTCACGCTGCTGCTGCGCTGATTCTTTCTTTTACGCTGTCGCTTTTTTTCGAGATCACCCAGGTTACGGGCTTGTATGGCATCTACGATTGTCCTTACCGGCTTTTTGATGTGGATGACTTGATGCTGAATACGGCCGGCGGGATGCTCGGCTACAGCATTGCCCCGTTATTGACAAGATTTCTCCCGGATCTGTCCCGATTGGACGAAAATATCGATTTGGCGGCCAAGCAGGTGGGCTATATCCATCGATGGGTGGCGCTCCAGCTGGACGGGATTGTCCTGCTCCCGTTTCTGCTTGCATCTCTGCACAGCGGGAAGCCTGCGGTCACGATTTTGCTTCTGCTTGCTTACTATATAATGATGCCTTTCCTTACAGGAGGACGGACATTTGGCAAATGGATTGTCCGGATTCGGCTTCAAGGCAGAGGAGGCAGGCCGAGGCTGAGTGAATTGCTTGTCCGTTACGGTCTGCTGTATGCGCTGCTTGGCGGTATGAATGCGGTTATCATCAGCGGTGCCATAACGGACCAGGGATGGCTTCCGACGCTTCTGTACATAGGGGCTGCCGTTGTAGTTGATATTGTGCTGGCGATCCATGTCCTGTTGAAAATGTTCAGGGGCGACAAACAGCTTTTTTACGAGAAATGGAGCGGCACCCGCCATGTTATCATGACAAATGACGACAGCGTTTCCCGCGTAAAGGAATCCTGACAGCCGGTTATTTTGGACAATTTGGCTTTGCGTTCATGATCGTTTTCAAGTATCATGAATAGAAAAGACAAGCTACGCTAAAGGAGCCACATATGTATATGAATGCTAAAACAAATCATTGCAAAATCGTCGACTGTACCATTCGCGACGGCGGACTCGTTAATAACTGGGATTTCAGTGTCGAATTCGTTCAGCATCTGTATAACAGCTTGAATGAAGCGGGCGTTGATTATATGGAAGTTGGCTACAAAAACTCGCCCAAGCTGCTGAAAGGCGCGGAATCTGCGGGACCTTGGCGTTTTCTGGACGACGAATTCCTGCACAAGGTTATTCCACAGAAGCTGAACACGAAGCTGTCGGCGCTTGTCGATATCGGCCGCGTGGACGAGAACGATATTTTGCCTCGCGAGCAAAGCATGCTTGATCTGATCCGCGTCGCCTGCTACATCCAGGATGTAGAAAAGGCGCTTGAACTGGTGAATGTGTTCCACGAACGCGGTTATGAGACAACGATTAACATTATGGCCCTCTCCAATGTTATGGAGAACCAGCTGCTCGAAGCTTTTGAGCTGATTGAAGCCAGCGTAGTAGACGTGGTTTACGTGGTTGATTCCTACGGCAGCCTGGATCCGAATGATTTCAGTTACCTGATTGAGAAATTCCAAAAGCATCTGTTAAGCAAACGCCTTGGCGTGCATACGCATAACAATATGCAGCTGGCCTTTGCGAATACGCTGATCTCCGCCGAGAAGGGCGTCGAGCTGCTTGACGCATCCGTCTACGGAATGGGCCGCGCGGCGGGCAACTGCCCGACAGAGCTGTTGGTTGCCCACTTGAAAAACGTTAAATACAATGTGCGTCCGGTACTGGATATGATCGAGAATTATATGATCCCGCTTCGCGAGAAGGAAGAGTGGGGTTATATCATTCCTTACATGATTACCGGCATGCTGGATGAGCATCCGCGCTCGGCAATGGCTCTGCGGGATTCGGCCGACAAAGACAAAGCCGTGGATTTCTACGACAAGCTGACGACGCCGGAAGTTCTGCACAGCAAATAAGCAGATTCCCGACGTCCCGGAAGCATCAAGACCAGCGAGGGCTGTCCTGTCCGAATAGAGCGTATGTGGCAGCTCTGTTCGACGGGGCAGCCTTTTGCTGTAATGGGCGGTCTATAAATTGATGGACAGGGGGAGTAAAATGTCATTCGCCAAAATATCCACCCGCAAGATCTATGAGCAGATCGCCGATCAATTAAAGCAGTTTATTCTGGAGGGCGGATGGAAGAGCGGAGAGAAGCTCCCTTCCACGAAGGAGCTGTCGGAGCAATTCCAGGTGGGGCGCTCGACAATGCGGGAAGCGCTTAGCGCCCTCAGGGCGATGGGGCTCATTGATATCCGGCAGGGTGAGGGCTGTTACGTACGGACAGTGGAATCGGCCGATATCAAGATGCCAAGCTTTGATTCGCTGCTGCTGAGCAGGGAAGCGATTTTCGAGCTGATGGAGGCCCGTATTGCCCTGGAAGCGGGCAATGCGTCAATTGCCGCTAACCGCCGGACGGATGAGGATCTCGCCGCATTCCGGCAGCTGCTGCAATCGATGCAGGAGCATCTGGGCGACGAAGCATTAGGGGAAGCCGCCGATATCGAATTTCACCGGCTGCTGGCCAAAGCAACGCATAATTCGATTATGATGCGGCTGCTGGATACGATATCCTCGCAGATGGAAGCGGCCATCCGCGAAGCGCGGCGGATTCAGATCTATGGCAGCAGGCAGGTCTCCGTTCAGCTCTGGGAGGAGCATGAGGCCATCTACAAGGCCATGGAGGATCGCGATCCGGCAGGAGCGGAGAAAGGGATGCGCACGCATCTTACCCATGTCGAGCGGGTGCTCCGCGCATATTTGGGAGAAGATACGGCAGAGGGTCAAGAATGAAGGCAATTGGGAAGCTCAAAGAGGTTAACGGGCTTAATAATTTGCCCTTTATTTTTATCCACATGTCTGATAAGCTGATATTAGAAAATAAAACGCATACAACGAGAGGGGACTCGTCTACAGATGAAAGTATCCTTATTCATAACCTGTCTTGCCGACACGCTATACCCGGAAGTGGGGGAAAGCGTCGTTCGTGTGCTCAGCGATTACGGCTGCGAGGTTGATTTTCCCGAAGCCCAGCTGTGCTGCGGCCAGCCGGCCTTCAACAGCGGATATCAGGATGAAGCGCGCGAGGTCGCACGAGGATTGATCCGGGCATTCGAGCACAGCGACTACGTGGTTTCTCCGTCTGGCTCCTGCACCGGAATGGTGCATCATTATTATCCGTACCTGTTCGAGAACGAACCGGAGTGGAAGGCGAAGGCGGCTGCTCTCGTGGAGAAGACCTATGAATTCTCGCAGTTCCTTGTCAGCGTGCTGGGCGTAACCGATGTCGGCGCTTCGTTCCCGCATACGGTCACTTACCACCCGTCCTGTCATGCCATGCGATTGCTCGGCGTAAGCGAGG
Source organism: Paenibacillus sp. JT22N12 (assembly GCF_056269365.1). Taxonomy (NCBI): domain Bacteria; kingdom Bacillati; phylum Bacillota; class Bacilli; order Caryophanales; family Paenibacillaceae; genus Paenibacillus; species Paenibacillus sp. JT22N12. Next base: position 8,528 of record NZ_JBWDNU010000017.1, read on the forward strand.
AACCGCTTCAACTTATCGGCGCCGTTAAGGATATCGCCTTTACCGAGCTTCCGCGCAAGCAGGATTGCTGCGGGTTCGGCGGTACCTTCGCGGTCAAGATGGCCGACATGTCGGAGGCGATGGTGTGCGATAAAGCCGCCTGCGTATCCCAGACCGGCGCAGAGGTGCTGGTGGGTACGGATATGGGCTGCCTGATGAACATCGGAGGCCGGCTGAACAAGGAAGGCAAGCCTGTGCGGGTCATGCATCTGGCGCAGCTGCTGGACGAAGGGAGACGCGCATAATGAGTCGGACAACGGATCAATTGACTGAGGATCGGGAAAAGCCGCAATCACCTACCACCCCCGGCAAGGGGCATCATGAGCATGTGCTGTCGCCAATCGGCTCCGAGCTGAAGAAGCGGACACGCGCAGCGCTCAAGGATGATTTTTTGCGCAAAGCCGTGGCCTTCACAACCGATAAGCTCCGCAACGGACGGCTGGGCGCCGCTGATGTATTAGGAGATTGGGAAGCATGGAGGGAACGCGGACGCGCTATCCGCGAGCATACGATTTCGCACCTGGATTATTATCTGGGCCAGTTCTCCGACAATGTCGTGAAGAACGGCGGCAACGTGTATTTCTGCAAGACCGGCGATGAGGCTGTCAGCACCTTCATGGATATTGCCAAGAGCCGTAATGCCAAGCTCGTTGCCAAAGGGAAATCGATGGTATCGGAAGAAATGCATTTGAATCACGCTCTTGAGGATGAAGGTATCGAAGCGATTGAGACGGATCTTGGCGAATATATATTGCAGCTGGCGAAAGAAACGCCTTCCCATCTGATTATTCCCGCCATTCATAAGAACAAACAGCAGATCGCCAATCTGTTCGAGGCGGATTCCGGACATCCCTTCGAGCCGGAAACGAAGATTTTGGCCCAATATGCCAAGAAGAAGCTGCGCAATTACTTCCTTGAGGCGGATATTGGCCTTACAGGCTGCAACTTCGGCGTAGCGGAGACAGGCTCGATCTCGCTCGTTTCCAATGAAGGGAACGGACGGATGGTTACGACGATCCCGAAGGTGCATGTCGTGGTGATGGGGATGGAGCGTCTGGTGCCGAACTTCGAGGATCTTGAGGTGGTGCTCAACCTGCTGGCGCGCAGTGCGACCGGGCAGAAGCTGACCGCATATACGTCGATTCTGACGGGCAAGAAAGGACCGCAGGACCTGGACGGCCCTGAGGAGCTGCATGTTATTATTCTGGACAATGGCCGCTCGGGCCAGCTGGGCGATCCCATCTTCCAGGATGTGCTGAACTGCATCCGCTGCGCAGCCTGCCTGAATGTATGTCCGGTCTACCGCAACGTCGGCGGACATACGTACGGGTCCGTTTACAGCGGCCCGATCGGCGCCGTTCTGACGCCGCTCCTGCAGCAGGATATGAAGGAAGCGGGAACTCTCGCCTATGCATCTAGCCTTTGCGGCGCTTGTTACGAAGCATGCCCGGTGAAGATTCCGCTGCATGACATGCTGGTGCACCTCCGTCACCGCAAGGTGAAGATGAAGCTGACCGGACTGCCGGAGCGTGTGGCCTTCAAAGCATACGAAACGATGTTCGGCAATGTCACGCTTTTCAAGCTGGCGACCAAAGCCGGCTATTATCTGCAGAAGCCGCTTGTCCGCAATGGCTTCATCAAGAGCGGGCCGCCGCCGCTGTCTGGCTGGACCCAGTCACGCTTCATGCCGATGCTGCCCAAGCAGAAATTCCGCGACAAATGGGCCGCGCTGCAGGCTGAGCTTGCCGCCAAAGCCAAGGCTGACTTGCAAAGCGGCAAAGCACCGGTGAAGGCGGATGCTGCAGGAGCCCAAGCAAGAGCTGAAGCGATTCAGCAGAAAAACCGCAAAGGAGGCGGTAGCCATGGCGCCAACTAATGGTATAATGCATGGTAAAGAAGAGTTTATGAAGCGGATCGCCAATAATCTCGGGCGCAAGAGCCCGATGAGTACGCCGCCTGTGAAGCCGATCCGCGGCGTGCCCGATCACTATCGGGCAGTCGAGCTGACGGCGGAAGAGCGCCTGGATGCATTTATCGCCAACTGGACGGCGCTGAGCGGCAAGGTTCTGCTCGTAGACGAAGAGGATGCACCGCATACCATCGGCCAGTATTTGCTGCAGGTTTGCCAGGATCATGATATTACCCGCACCGTGCGCTGGAATCATGACGGCCTGAATGCCCTTGGACTGGATGAGACGCTGCGCGGAGGGGGCATTGAATCCCTGATCTGGCGCGAAGGCGGCGAAGCTGATGTGAAGCCGCGCGACCTGCCGACCGGGCCCGACGGCAACTGGGCAAAGCGCAGCGGACTGCTGCAGGCAGCCGAGCAAAGCCGCCTCGGGATTGTCTGGCCGGACAGCGTGATCGCCAATACCGGCACGCTCGCCTTGTTCAGCGAAGGCGGCAAAGGCCGTTCGGTCAGCCTGCTGACAGAGGTTCTGTTCGCGGTCTTCCGGGCAGACCAGATCGTGACCCGCATGGGAGATGCGTTCCAGCTCTTCCGTGCGCTTCATCCGGACGCGGCGGCGATGCCATCTTCCCTGAATCTGATCACGGGACCAAGCCGGAGCGCCGATATCGAGAACGATTTGACCATTGGCATACACGGGCCGGGCAGCGTGTACGCGATTATCATTCAATAAAGAGGAGCGATTATTATGTCCAATCATGAACAATTGAAGCGCATTACCGATCGTATTCAGTCGCGTCAGGAGCCGCAGAAGCTTTCCCCCGCATCGGTGTGGGACCCGGCGCTGAGCGCTGAGATCGAGAGCCTGGATTTCACCACCCCCACAGCCCATGCGGCCGTGGACAAGGCGATGATTGCGCTGAAGGCGGGCCTTCATTTGTGCAATGACAGTTTGGACGAGTCGCATTCCTATTCGCAGGAAATAGAAGATGACAGTACGGGCAGTTACTGGCATGGCATCATGCACCGGATGGAAGGCGATTATTCGAATGCCAGCTACTGGTTTCACCGCGCCGGGGCACATTTGTCGCAGGCGAATATACAGGTCAGGGTAAGCGATTATTTGCGGACCGACGTTGATCTGGAGAAGCTGCCGCAAGGGGCCGTGCGTGAGGCATTGAAGGCAATCAGGGACGCGCAGGTCTGGCGGGCACAGGTGCTGACCGATGCCATCGCAGCCCAGGAGCGCGGCAGGGAGCAGGAAGAGACGCGAAAGGTGCTGGAAATGATTCAGCGGATTGAGCTCTCAGAGCTGCTTGCTTTCACTGTGACAGCTGCAACCAAATAATAACCTCTCTCCTTAACCAGACGCAAAAGCCTTGGCTCACCCCGCATAAAGGGTTGGAGCCAAGGCTTTTCTTAAATGATGTGTAAGAAGAAAGTATAAAATGTGCCTTATCTTTTATTTTTGAGAAAGAAACTAACTTTGCCTCCATAGGACGGCGAAGTTAGTTCTTCTTAAATATGAAATAAATCTGCCTTAGTTTGCTGCTTTTTCTGAGGGAAGAAAGCTTCTGCCCCCGCAGAGGGACTTGCGACAGCCGTTTCTTCATTCCTGCAGGATTATTCCGTACGAACGTTGTGCGCTTTGGCTGCGTCTCCGGATACGGCCGGTGCGGATTCACGGCGGCGTCTATTGAACGGCCACCAGTTGGCTTCGCCGACGAGATTAGCCAGAGCCGGCACCACAAGCCCCATGAAGACGGTGGAATAAAGCACCAGACCGATCACGATGCCTGCCCCGATCTGCAGCAGCGTATTCACGCCGGAGAGCATCAGCGCGGCGAAGGTGCCACCCATAATGACCGCTGCGGAAATAATGACTCCCCCGGTCGTGGACATGGCCCGGGACACCGCATAAGCTATTCCGCCGGGGCGGTATTCTTCCTTGAAGCGCGCCATCAGGAAGATGCTGTAATCGACTCCGAGCGCAACGATGATGAGGAAGATAAAGAACGAAGCGCTCCAGGACAAGCCCGTCTGCCCGAGCAGCCGGACAAAGATGAATTCAACGAGGCCCATCGTGACGAAATAGTTGAAGCCCAGCGAGAGCAGCACATAAAGCGGCGCAAGGAAGGAGCGGAGCTGAATCATCAGCAGGATGAAAATGCCGAGCAGGACAAGCGTTCCTGTACGCGTGAAATCATTTTGCGAAATGCCCTTCAGCTCCTCGATCTGCGCAGAGGTGCCGCTTACCCGTATTTGCGGGTCGGCGATGGCGCTTTTAGCCAGACTCTGCCGCAAGGTATCACGCAGACTATCCACGGTAACAAGCGCTTCCTCCGAGTAAGGATTAACCGAGAGGATCACGTCTACCTTCGTCGTCCTGCCGTCTTCGGACATGTAATATTCGAGCGCCTGCTGCAGTTCGGGACTGTCCAGCGCTTCCTTGGGCAAATTCCAGCCCGGAATCTGGCTGCCGCCGATCACCGTCTGGGCATCCTTGACCTGCGTCAATCCCGTTGAGATGTCGGAAAGTCCCTTGGCGCCGTCATTCAGACCGCTGGTTAGCTCGCTTAAGCCGCCCTTCAGCCTGGCGGCGCCATCGGCCGCCTGCGATTGTCCCTCTGCCAGCTGCCCAAGTCCGCCGGAGACGCCTGCGACACCGGGGTTCAATTGGCTGAAGCCCTGCTGGATGGCTGAGGCTCCCTTGGTCAAATTCTTCAAGCCTCCGCTCAATCCCTGCTGCTTGCCGAGCAGCGCCTTCACATTGGCATCCTCTGCAAGCTCGGGATGCGCTTTAAGCAGCTTTTGAAGATCCCCGCTCATGGAATCGGCAAGCTTGGCGCTCTGCGATAACCCTCCAGCCACCTGATCGGAGCCCTTGGCTGTATCCCTCAAGCCGCCATAGATTTGGTCCAGCCCTTCCTTGGCTTTGGTTGTCTGGGCCGCCATCGTTCGAAGTCCGCTCGCCAGCTTGCCGATATCGCCCTGACCGTTTGTAATGGAGCCGCTTGCGCTCGTTAAGCCATCCGCAATCTTATCGACCCCGTTCTTCATCTCATCCAGCGCTTCTGTAGCCTGGGTCAGCTGATTGGGTACGGTTAAGTCGGCGAGCTGCTCGCCGAGCGGCCGGATGGCGCTGCGCACCTCTTGAACACCCTCCAGCTGAGATAGGCTTGCGCTCGCGGTTTCAATCGCAGCCAGCGCTTCCGGCGTCCGCATGGAACCGGAAGAGGTAAGCGCGATCGACACCGGGAATACCTCTCCGGAGCCGAATGCGTGCTCAACCTGGCGGAAGCCCTGCACCGAGCTGTGGCTGGGGTCGATCTCGGCGATATCGTCGAAGGAGCGTTTGCCCTCGAACAACAGCGTAACCGGCGCAAGCACAATAACCGTGACGAGCAGTACGGCTACCGGCCTCCGCGCGGCAAGGGAAGCCATTGCGGTCCACAGTCTGGATTCGCCATGCCCCTGACCGCTCTTTACTTTCGATGGCCAGAACGTGGCGCTGCCGAAGATCATCAGCAGCGCGGGGGTCAAAGTGAGGCCCGCGATCAGGGTTACGGCTACCCCGATGGATACGCCCACTGCGGACTGATACAGTCCGAACTGGGCGAAGCCGATCAGGAAGAAGGCGACGAATACCGTGCTGGCGGAGAAAGCCACCGTTCTGCCAACGCTCTTCATGGTGCGCACCAGCGCTTCGACTTTTTCCCCGTCGCGGCTGAGCTCCTCGCGGAACCGCTGGATGAGAAGGATGCAATAATCCGTTCCGGCTCCAAAAAGCACAGCAATAAGGAAGGATTCCGTGAAGGAGGAGACAGGCATTCCGTAATCGGTTGCCAGTGCCACCAGGCCGCGTGTGATTACAAGCGACATGCCGATGGTCAGCAGCGGAATAAATGGGGTCACGGGCGAGCGGAAGACGATGAACAGGATAATGAGCACCAGTCCTACGGTAAGAAGCTCTGTCTTCTTCAAGCCTTCCTCCGAGCTTTTCTGAAAGTCCTTGGCGATAGGAGCGCTGCCTGTCAGAGAAACCTGGCTTCCGGCAGGCGCGCCCTGCACTTTCCCGTTCAGCTTGTCTACGGCTTCCTGGGTGATTGTATCGTTCTCGACCCGGTCGAAGCCGACGATAAACATCTCTGTGGTTCCGTCTTTGCTGCGGAATTTAGTGGCGAGTTCAGGGGTATCGTAAGCGGACTGAACCGACTTGAACCCTTCCTTTCCGCTTAATTCGCGAAGCTCGGCGGCTTTCTTCTCGAGCCAGGCCTGATCGTCCTTGGTCAGGCCCGTTTCCCGTGAATAAACGACAATGGCGCTGGACTTCGTCGTTGATTCCGGAGCAATCTGTTCCAGCATTTGTTTGGCCACTACCGATTCGGAGTCCGCCGGTATGAATTTCTGTTCGGTCTTGCGCACGATCGACTGCAGGTCTGGCAGTCCGAGCATGGCGACCACCGTTATGACCAGCCAAGCGATCAATACGATCCACTTCGCACGGGCCAGACCGCGGACAAAGCGTTCTGTCATGTTAGTTCCTCCCCATCTGTCTCACATTCAGTCTTATTCACAAATTCACGATCCATATGAATAGTTATAGCCGATATTAAAAATAAAATCAATAATATTGTACTTACGGTCATAATTTTATTATGTGAAATTTCTTTGATAATAATAGGGTTTGTCTTTGTTTTAATAATAGATATCAGGAAAAAAGATGAATAAATGAACCGAAGGTCATAAATGTTTACGCTATCAAGTCAAGTATGGTAAACTAAGGCTAGCATGTTGCTATCCAGAACACGAAGCGAGGAGAACCAGCTGACATGAATCGGGAACTAAAAAAGGAACAAACGCGAATACGGATACAGGATGCTGCATATTCGCTGTTTTCCGAGCAGGGCTACGAACATACGACCATAGAGCAGGTTGCCAGGCTCGCAGGTGTCGCCAAGGGTACGTTCTTTAATTATTTTGCCTCCAAGGAGGATCTTATACATGAGCTGCAGGGTGTATTCGTCATGACGGAAATCGCGAAGCTGAAAGCGAAGCCAGGTCCGCTTATACCTCGCCTGAGAATGCTGATCTTTCAGATGGTCCAGCAATTCCCCCTTAATAAATCGTTGACGAGGGCGATGTTTCAAGCGGATTTGGCGGGAGGAGCCGCGCTAGTCAAGCACAACTGCATGGTGGAGGAAATGCTTGAGGTCATTGTTCCGACGATTGTTCTCGGTCAGGAAAGCGGGGAGCTGCGCCAGGATATGCCTGCCGCAATGATGGGGCGGCTTGCGCTGCAGACGTATTTTGGAACACTGGTCATGTGGTCCATGTCCGACGACGATGAGCCGATTGACGAGCAGATGGCGCTCACCTTCGATTTGTTTTTCAAAGGAATTGCAGGATAATTTCCTCCGACAGCAAAAGCCCCGCCGGTTTATGATTCATGCCGGCGGGGCCTTTTGCTGCCAATATAGGCTTGCATCTTATTTTTCTTCAGGGTGCTTATTATTCAAAGGATGAGGGAATGACGGTAAGGGGCACCTTTTCAAATAACGGACTGACCGATTCGCTCCGGTGAATACGGCCAATGGCTTCGCCAAACAGAGGCGCGACGGAGACAATTTTGATTTTGCTGGAGCAAGCCAGATTCGGATTCTCAACCGAGTCCGTTCCGATAACAAATTCGATCGGGCTTTCTTCCAGCTTGCGGACAGCCGCCTCGGTGAAGGCAAGATGGGAAAGACAGGCGACGATGCGGGTGGCTCCCTTGATTTTCAGCCATTTGGCGAGCTCAATTAAAGTGCCTCCCGACAAGGAGAAGTCGTCCACGATCAAAGCGGTCTTGCCTTGAACATCCCCGATAATCTCCATCATTTCGGCTGCTTCATTATGATCATGTCTCGTCTTGTCGCCGATTGCGATCGAAGTGCCAAGATTATTGGCAAATTTCCTGGCCTGCTTGGCAAAGCCGGCATCGGGAGAGACAACGACCATATCCTGCAGCTTCATCTGCTTCACAGCTTCGCACAGAACCGGCAGGGCGAACAGATGATCCACCGGCTTTTTGAAAAAGCCCTGAATCTGGTGGCTGTGCAGATCCATGGCCACCACCCGGTCGGCCCCGGCAAGCTCTATGGATTCCGCGCATACTCTTGCTCTTATCGATACCCTCGGCTCATCCTTCTTGTCGCCCTTGGCATAGCTGAAATAGGGCATGATCACCGTCACGGAATTGGCGCTGGCGCGTTTGAACGCATCGATCCAGAACAAAATTTCCACAAATTCGTCATTCGGCTTTACACCGATGGATTGCACCAGATAGACATCCTTATCCCTGACGGTTTCACCAATTCGGACAAACGTGTTGCCATCGGAGAAGGTCAGCGCTTCGGAATGACCAAGCTCTACCCCTATATAGCGGCACATTTTTTGGGCAAAGGCTTGTCCTGAGCTGCCGGCAAATATTTTTATTTCATTGTGATTCATAAGATTCCTCCGGGGTTTTAGGATATGAATGAAAAGGCTGTCGATGATGTAAGGGAAACAATCAGTTCAGGCGGCGGCGCTGCTGTCAAAAACCGGGAAGAACGCCGTCACCGCGAATGGCCGCCGCATGATGCTTCGTATTGGGATGAAGGTATCCGACGGCCTTGAAGGCCCGCCCTCCCAGGGTGACGCCGCTTAAATCCACACGAATATCCTCACTCTGCTCAAATTCGCGCAGTAGAGAGGTTTGGGTTATGCCATCGAGATCAATATACCACAGCCGGAATCCGGCTTCCGTGACAATAACAAGCTGTGCGGAGGTAAATACGAGTCTGGTTGATGCGCCATTGCGCGCAATAGTAAGTTCCGCCAGCATATAAGTCTCCAAGATGCTGCCTCCTTAAACCCTTATGATTCTTTTAGATGGCCTTTACCTTTTCTTTCAGAAGAAAAAGCAGGCCATGAACCTGGCCTTTACCTTTTCTTTCAGAAGAAAAGTCAGGCCATAAACCTGGCCTTTACCTTTTCTTTCAGAAGAAAAGTCAGGCCATAAACCTGGCCTTTACCTTTTCTTCTTATACTACAGGATAAATGTCGAAAAAAATACGTTTGTTTCGATATTTATACGCTCATTCCATAAATCATGGACTTAAAATTTTCACACTCCTGCTATCTTTGCAACAATTCCCAATCTGGAAACGTCGATTAGTTCAAAGCCATCCATAAATATACAGAGGTTGGTTTTCGAGGAAGTTTATCCAGTTGACAAGGGGGAAGTTGGGATGCCGAAGAAAACAGAGAATGCAGCTTTATCTGCAATGAGATTACTGGGGGTAGTTGGTCTCTTCATTGGAGTACTGGTGCTCGGCGCCGCCTGTTCGTCCAATGAGAGCGACAGCAGCCGGAATGACAGTATGAACACGGCTTCATCAGCTGATCATTCGCAGGAGGGGAAGGAGGCTGCAGCCGGAAATGCGACAACGGACAGCATGTCCGAGCCGGCGGCGGGCGACCGCGCTGTGAGTTCTTCCGAGGAGCATTCAGACAGCAGCAGGCCGTTTGAAGAACCGGATCGGCGCCAGACACCCGAGCCCCAGGCGGGCATGCTGACCGCGGGCGAATGGAATGATCTTGACCGCTGGAGCGAGTGGGAGGAGCTTCTGGACACCTCTGAAGGCGCGGATAACCGCAGATACTGGTCTTTTTTTCAATTTGAACGATTGCAGGTAAAGGTAACCGGCGATGGCCGTCCGGTCCCGGATGCGGAAGTCGCCGTGATAGGCCATAACGGGCAATCCGTCTGGGAAGCCCGGACCGATGCGAACGGCACAACGTCCCTATTTGCCGATTTATTCGAGCAGCAGGGAAATCGGGACAATTATCTGGTTGAAGTGAAGGCAGGGGGCCAAACGAAGCGTTTTGAAAATGTGGATATTCCACGGAGCCGGAACAGCGCCCTTGAAATCAAGCTGGATCAGGGTGTGCCGGTCTCGAATGCGCTTGATCTGATGCTGGTTGTGGATACAACCGGTTCAATGGGCGATGAGCTGAATTATTTGAAAACCGAGCTGAAGGATGTCGTTCAGCAGGTCGAGGACGATAACGGGCAGCAGCTCGGAATAAGGGTCAGCACGAACTTTTACCGTGATGAAGGCGACGATTATGTCGTGAAGCCCTACCCGTTCACCGAGGATGTCGAGAAGGCCGTAAAGCAAATTTCGGAGCAGCGGGCAAATGGCGGCGGGGATTTTCCGGAAGCGGTGGACCAGGCGCTGGACAGCTCCATTAATGACCATGAGTGGAGCGAAGAGGCGCGGGCAAGGCTGCTGTTTCTAGTACTGGATGCGCCTCCTCATCACGACAGCTCCATTGTGAAGCGAATGCAGAAATTGGCCCAGGAGGCGGCAAGCCAAGGCATCCGGATCATACCCATTGCCTCCAGCGGCGTTGACGTGAACACGGAATATTTGATGCGTTTCATGGCCGTATCCACAGGAGGGACGTATATTTTTCTTACAGACCACAGCGGAATCGGGGGCGATCATCTGGAGCCGGCAGTGGGGGAGTATGAAGTCAAAGCGCTGAATAATCTGTTGGTGGACGTGATTAACCGATATTGTGAATCGGGTCAAAACAGCGGCAGCGAATGAAATAAGCATCCTCGATTGTAGTCGTTTGTTTCATGAAATGAGCAGCTGGAGGCGTATCGCCGATACAACGGACCGTGTAAACCTGTTCCTCTGTACTCACCTGGAGAATGACGTCAGGATCAAGCTTGCTGTATGCGTTATGATCAAGCTGCCCCTCCCAGACCGATAAGGGCAGGCCGCTGTGCCAGTCCCCGATTGAGCCGTAATAGCGGATCCGCCCGTTATCCAGCCAGATCACCTGGTCTGCCCACGCCTCCCATTCATTAAGCTCATGCGTGGAGACGATAATCGTCTGGTTGCGGGCATGCGAGGCCATAAAACGGATGAACCGCAGCCTTTCCAGAGAATCAAGCGCATTGAGCGGCTCATCCAGAAAAATATAGGCAGGTGATCCAATCCACGCTTGTGCAAGTGCAATCCGCTGCCGGATGCCTTGTGCAAGCGTTTTGATTTTGCGGGTCTTATAGGGCGCGATATGAAAAGCATTCATCAAATAATCCAGATGAAGCTCGTCCGCGCCTCCCTTGAGCTCTGCCAGATAATGCAGCAGCCTGGCGGCTTTCATCTCCTCGTAAAGCTCAATCCCGGTAGGCACAAATCCGATCATGGACCTTATAACGGGCAAATCCCGTTCAGCGGTCAGCCCGTCGTAGCGGATTTCACCGGCAGCAGGGAACTGGGCGGTAGCCAGCAGCTTCAGCAAAGAGGATTTCCCTGCGCCGTTGCGGCCGACCAGCAGCGTAATGCCAGGCTTAACGGCCAATCTGGGAATCCGCAGCTGGAAATCCGCACCGGCCGCGCGCCAGATGACTTGCTGGAGCTCCAGCATCTTGATTCCTCCTTTGATAAAGTAGAGTTCTCTGAGCAAATGAGCAGCTTCCGGCCGTCAATTCGGGAGCAGCCTCGTGCCGAAGCTGCGGCGATATGCAAGCACCAGCAGCAGCAGACCGGCAGCAAGCACAATCGCATGAAGGGCAACAAAGTGGTGGCTGAGCGTCTGATCGATTATGGGCATTGCACGCTGCTGGGCGCCATTCCATCCTGCCCAGAGGATAAACGAGCATGCGAATGCGGCCTTGAATCCTTTCCACATCAGCACATAAGCGGCTGCACCGCTGAGCAGCAGAAGAAGCGACAGCCATTGCAGCATGAAGGGCAGCATCGGAAAAGATGCTACATGAACATTCATGTAGATGGATCCGGCAATTCCAAAAATCAGATTGAGGCCGATGACAATCATCGTTCTTACCACAAGCAGCAGTGCCGGCGGATAAGGCGTGATGCTCTCGATCATCCGCATTTCCTTATTCCAGGAACGGAAGCTGTAGGCAAGAGAAGCCAGCAGAAGTGCGGGAAGGGCCAGTGTAAACATGCTTCCGGTCTTTTCCAGAGAGACATCATCGTGTGTGGGCAGAAGCCACAGCAGCATCACGAATACGACGAAGCTTGAGCCCCAGTAAACGCGGGAGTAGGAAGACAGCTGGGAACGCAGCAGCCGCAGCAGAGACGGTCGTTTGACAATGGGTTTCCCGCTGTGCGAGAAACGGGCATTCTCATAAGACTCCCGCAATTCATTGAAGGCGGGCTGCAGAGTCCGGATGAGCATGGCTGTATCATGGGACGAAATCGTGTTCGTCATGATTTGGGAAAGCGGCATCCGCATTTCTTCTTCCATCTGCTTTAATTCATCATCTTTTGGTGCGTTCATACCGTTGGCCTCCTTCATCGCTTTCTTCCCTGCCGGTCCGCCCTTGACCCAGCCGGGCCTTTAATTTCCGTAATCCGCTGTACAAATGAGTTTTGACTGAACCGAGCGGCAGACTGACAATATCGGCGATATCCTGCAGCTTCAAGTCCTGATAGAAACGCAGGGTGATAATCTCACGCTGCACCTCCGGGAGCGTCTGAAGCGAATGAAGCACTTCTTTTCTGGTCTCCTGGCGCTCCGCCAGTTCCACCACGGAAGGACTTGAATCACGCTGCTCGGGAGGATCGGCAAAGGGAAATTGATCGGTTTTGAATTGGGAGCTTTTCCAGTAATCGCGGCACATATTGAGAGCTACCCGGTAGAGCCAGGCCTGGACATTGTCCGGCGGTTTTTTAAGCTGAAGCTGCTTGATCAGCTTGAGAAAGGTTTCCTGTGCAAAGTCTTCCGCACGTTCCGCGTCACGAAGCTGCCGCTGCAAAAAACCGGATAACGGAGCATGATACCGATGCACAAGCGCTTCGAAGCTTGCCTGATTGCCAGTCAACATGCCCTGAAGCAATTCCTCATCCGTCATGACTCATTCACCTGCCTTTCTCCTCATTCCAGATACGAAGCCAATCATTCCACGTGATAAGGGGATACCGGAAAGGATTCCTGTCTATATCACTGTTGTAATAAGGCAGGTTGAGGAAGAGGTCCCTCACCTGCAGTCCCTGATGCAAAAACCGCAGCAGAACGCGCTTCACGAGATCAGCCTCGCCGTTTGAGAAGGCATCGTTAATCATGGCGGCCATCAGCCGGGACGGGGGAGAATCACCCATGATCTGGATGCTGAAGGCCGGATCCGTCCCGGAATAGGCTTCCTTCTGATCAAGGGATAGAATAGCCGAGCGGATCTCCTGCACAATCGAGTAGCTGCTCTCTGGATTCGGATAATCGTCCCAATTGTTTACATTCATATAGACCTCGGTATTATCGCCGAACAGGAGAGTGCTCATGATCTTCTCCAACCCGGAAGTTGTCAAGCTGCTGTATCGATTGGCTTGAATAAGGAACATATTGCCTTGAACAATACCGCTCGCATTAGCAAAGAAGGGAAACAGGCCGCCCATTGGAAAATATAAAACCTGCTTCAGATTGTCGAGCGGCATCCCTGACCAACTGGAATAATAGCTGCGCTTCTGATTCAACTGGCTCAGGAACAAGCGGCTGTCCTTTATGCTTCCCGGTGTTGTGATGACCGTTACTGGCTCACCCGGTATACGCACCTCTGTGAAGTCGCCGCCAAATATAAATGGAGCTTCGGCGGATTTTTGGACGAAATGCCGGACGTCCGGATTGTCATCCGGCGCTTGTGCTATCGATGCATAAATGGGTCCGGCAAATCCATGAAGCTTAATGTCAAAATTCGTACGCCAGCCAGTTATAACGTCCACACGGTCCGATATAAAGCTGCCATTTATCATTTTGAGCGTATCCCCGCCGGGAATCGGGAACCAGCCCAGATGGGCGGGCAGCAGCACATTGCGGCCTTGCACAAAAGCAAACCGCGTTTCAGTGCCCCCGTCCGCCCTCCATTCATTCAGAATGCCTCCGTAAGCAATCTCGATGACATGATCATCCCTGCCGCGCTCCAGCAGATTTTTGTCGAATGAGATCAAATCGCCATCACGCCTCCATCGGGCCGGATTGCCGTCCACCTTGAGGGATAGAACCTGAAGAAGAGGATCGAGCAGGAAGGAAATCTGTCCCTGATAATGAACAGCCACCTGCCTGGCCTGACCCGATGCAGGAATAAGCTGGCCATCCCTGGTCGGAAGTACAATTCGTGCCCTCATTTCAAGTGAGTTATCAGAGTGACGGACTATATCCAGGGCCACGCTGCTGATTTGAAACTGGTAAGGGATATGCTGATTAATGTTGGCATCAGGCTTCGCGGCAGCATGCATGATGCGCTGCTGGTCATACCGCTTGGACCAAAGCTGGCTGTACGGAACATAAGCGGCAGCAGACAGGAGCAGACAAGCCATCATGATGATGAAGGGGGTTTTGGCCTTGTATACCGGCCTTTCCCGGGCAAAGAGCGCACCGGCGGCCGTCAGCATGAACAGACTGAATACCGCCCCAAAAATTCCAATCATCATGTATTCCCGGCTTATCAGCTCAAACGTCCAGATTTCATTGTTTGCATAACTGGAGATGCCCATGAGCTGGTTGAGACTGAAGACTTTCACAGGATACCAATGAAGGCCTTCCACCAGCAGGCTTGGTACGAACAGCGCACCGAACACCCACCCGCAGAACCCGATCGGCAGCGAGAAGCGCAGAGGCATGAGCGCCCCCAGAAGAATCCCAAGCGCAGTCCCTGCTGCGAATGACATCTCGTAAAAAAGCGAGTACCAGATTATCTCACGGAGAGCCGATGCCGAGGCAAGGTCATAATGCCAGGCTGCGGCTGCATAACTGGCTTGAATCAGCAGGGTGAATACGCTCATATAAACAAAACCTGCTGTCCACTTGCTGGCAATAATGACGCGATTGGTGACCGGCAATCCAAGACTCCATTCAAAGGAGGCATGGAGCGTATCCCGCCGGATAAGCAGCACGCCAAGCAGGATCGGAACGAGTGTGACGAACATCATGATGGTGCCATGTGCTTCTGCGGCCTTGAGATTAAGATTTAAGAGCTGATTCTGCCGCGAATTAAAGCATTGGAGCAGCATCCATACACCTGCTGCTGGAGGAAGCAGCAGCGGCCAGCGCCGCTTGTACAACAGCTGCAGTTCAAGCCGGATTTGCAGAACCAGCGTCCTCATTGCCCATCCTCCGACGGCAAGCTTGATATCAGAGCCGTATAGCCTTCCTCAACGGTGGGAGCAGCAGCAGAAGCGTACGGTGAAGGGGGCGTATCGCCAATCGCCCGGCAGTATATGCCGTCCTCTGTTTTCCGGGCGGTCATCAGCCATTCCAACGACATCGTCCGCCATTCGTGCTCGGATGCTTCCCACTCCCACAGTTTGCCCTCGGCGAAACGGACGAGTCCGGCAAGCGGTCCTTCGTAATGCAGCTGGCCTTTACCCAGCACGATTACACTGCGGCAGCCCGCCGCCACATCATTGAGCACATGCGTGGAAAGCAGGACTGTGCTTCTCTGGGCGAGCTCTGCAAGTACATTGCGCAGCCGGATACGCTCCTCGGGATCAAGGCCTGCTGTCGGCTCATCTACAATAACTGCCTGCGGGCTGCCGACGAGCGCCTGGGCAATGCCGAGGCGCTTCACCATTCCGCTGGAGTAGGTCCGGGCGGCACGGTCAGCCTGCTCTTCCAAATGCACGGCATGCAGCAGCCGGTCCACCTCAGCATCCTGCTCATGCCTGGTTCCGGTATTTTTCAGCCGGGCCACATGCCTCAGCAATTCCCGTGCGGTCAGTTGCGGGTACATTTGAAAGGTTTGCGGAACATAGCCGATCAGGCGTCTGGCGGATACGCCGCTGCGGACCGACACTCCCCGGATGGTGGCGTCCCCGGTTGACGGGACGAGCAGGCCGGCCAGCAGGCGCATAAGCGTCGATTTTCCGGCCCCGTTAGGGCCGAGAAGTCCATACAGTCCTTTGGTAAACTCCATGGATAACGGTTCAAGCGCCCAGCTTTTTTTATATTTTTTCCCTAAATGGTCGGCCGTTAGCATCGAAGCTCCTCCTCCTGCCCAATCGACGAATGCATGGCGTAAAAAGTTTTGGGATTGCCAGCGGCGAAAGGTGCTGGACAAGATGAACCTTTATAGTACAAACTATTATGGAATGGTTTATCCTAAAAAGCAGGCATTTGCTCCATTATAACAGGACAAGTCAAGTTTAAGCCGGGGGAAGCCAAGCACGCCCACCGAAGAAGCTGCATATCCGTTTAACCCGGCATGGATTGAAAAGGGGGGATAATTGTGTATTGATTTTCTATGGATCCGATACATATTGCAATATAAGAAAGCCGACACTTTTTCCATGCTTTGCTTATATTTCAGCGCTTCCTGGCTTTTTTATGAAAGGGGTCACCATGTCGATAAACCGGGCGGAAAAAATAACTTTAGGCACAGCTCTTGCTGCCGTTATCAGCTTTATTCTAATACAACTTGTTCATGGTGAGCTGTATTACCAGATTCCCGACCATCTGAATTTGCTTGTCCATTCCATCATGGAGTTTATCAACTTCGCGATCAGCTTCACGATCCTGGTATTAGGGTGGCTGTTTTTCGTAAAATCATTATCGCGCCAGAGGTTGTTTACCGGAGCCCTGTTCAGTATCGTAGGCCTGTTCGATATGCTGCACGCTCTCACAATGGAAGGGATGCCTTTCTTTCATTTTGTGGGAGATACGACATTGTCCCAGATTTATGCGGCTTCGGCGCAGTTAATCGGATCGGTCGGCCTGTTTGTTATTTTCCGGCGCAATGATGCCCCTATACCGGCCCTGATCAGGCGTCCGGTCTTTTTGTTTACGCTTGGCTTCGGCTTGCTCCTGGCCGTTCTTTTTTATTCTTTCACCAAGTGGACGGATATCGGCATGTTTTCCGGTACGTCGCTGGTTGTTGTGCAGGCCATTGTCTGGACGGTTGTTTTCGCCGCTTACAGCGCCAGCATCGGGATGATTCTCTACCGCAACCACAACGAGCGGCCGCAAGCGCTTCTTACGATCATCCTGTCGCTTGTTTTCTTCCTGTTTGCCAACCTGCAGTTCTTCCTCAGCAAAAACCTGCATGACACCGATATGCTGGTAGGTCATATTTATAAGTTTGCCGGCTACTATTATCTTCTCAAGGGCATCTATTATGTCACCATTGAGGAGCCGTTCAAGGAACAGGAGCGTTCAGAGGCGCGTATCAATTATTTGGCTTATCATGACGAACTGACAGGCTTGTCGAACCGGAGACTGCTGACGGAACGGTTGAATATCGAGATTGAGCGTGCGCAGCTCAGCAAGAATCGATTGGCGGTACTGCTGCTGGACATTGACCGCTTCAAAACCATTAACGATGCGCTGGGCCATTCCTTTGGCGATCAGATGCTGCAGGCCGTGTCTGAGCGGCTGCGCGCGGCTGCAGCAATGCCGGAGCATGTGTTTCGGATGGGAGGAGATGAATTCGTCATCCTGCTGCCGGACCTGACTGAGAGCTGGGCGGCGGAGCAGCAGGCGCAAACGCTGATGGCGCTATTCAACCAGCCTTTCCTGCTGGACCAGGCTGAATATCATGTAACCATCAGTGTGGGCATTTCTTTTTATCCCCAGGATGGAAAAAGTGTGGATGTGCTGATGAAAAATGCCGACACGGCCATGTACAACGCCAAAATTCACCGCAATGAATTCTCCAGCTACATGCCGGATATGAATATGAAGGCTCATGACCGGCTGCGCCTGGAAAGCGATCTGCGCCGAGCGCTGGAGCAGGAGCAGTTCACCCTTGCCTATCAGCCGCTTGTCAATTTGGCTACGAATAAGGTCGTCGGAGTGGAGGCTTTGGTCAGATGGCTTCATCCGCAGCGCGGTCTGCTGCCGCCAGGGGAATTCATTCCGCTGACGGAAGAGAACGGCCTTATTCTGCAGCTGGGCGAGTGGGTGCTGCGCTCCGCGTGTTTGCAAAATAAAGCTTGGCAGGACGCGGGGATGCCGCCAATGATGATGTCGGTCAACCTGTCCATGCGCCAATTCCGTCAGCATCAGCTGGCCGAGCGGATCAAATCGATTCTGGAGCAGACGGGAATGGCCTCCCAATATCTGGAGCTGGAGATTACCGAGAGCATGACCAGCGACGTGGAATTCGCTACCGAGACGCTCACCAGCCTGAAGAAGCTAGGCGTGCAGATCAGCATTGACGACTTTGGAACGGGCTACAGCTCTTTGGTTTATCTGAAACGGTTTCCGATAGACAAGCTGAAAATCGACCGTTCATTCGTTAGCGATCTGACCAATGGCGGCAGCGACGCTGCAATTGTAACGACGATTACGTCCATGGCCAAGAATCTGAAGCTGAGAGTGACTGCTGAAGGGGTGGAGAACGACGAGCAGATCCGTCTTCTGCGGGAACGCCAATGCGAGGAAGCGCAGGGCTATTACTTCACCAAGCCAATTCCCGCAAGCCTGTTCGAGAATTGGTATCGTCACCGCAGTCAGACGGCTTGACTCTGAAAATCATTCACGAATTTGAAATCCTATTTCCAAACGAACAGGGCTGCCTGGTTGACCAGTGATTTCTTAGGTCATTCCAGGACAGCCCTGTTTGGTTTGTGATATCCGCTAAACTGCTGTGAACCGGAGGATGCGCGTCTGCACTTAATGCCGTACGGAAACCATACATAGGAGCCTGCCATGAGGTGGACGTTCATTGGCTGCTCATTCTGCTGATGGTTCCGGCTGGCTTAGGGCTCAAATTGGTGCCGCTGTTTGCTTTATTGATTCTATCTTTGGGCCGGTACGAAGAGAGGATATTTGAGAATTCGGTCCAGTTCGTATGCCGCGATAAAGATTCCGGTACAGGAACAATGGCTTTGGATCTAGCCGTTGAGACCGAGAATATGACTGCGAAAGAAAAGAGCAGGCATACCGATGTATAGACGCCGACGCGCTTCATCCAGTGGATCGCAGAGGTTCCATCATCCCGGTGAATCCGTCTTCTGCGGGCATTTTGCCGCCAAATCAGCAGGGCGGCTGCACCTGCAAGCGCTGCGATCAGGATCATCAGCTCATTCTGAAACTGAACGGGCAGCGGATATAAAATCATTGACGCATGGATGATGGCGCCCACCGTCAAGGTCTGGATCGGAACAACAAGCCGCGCCTGCGCCGCGCTGCGCCGTTTGGTCCGGTTGGCCGGGAGCTCCGGCTCATCCGCCTTCAGACGAATGATCTCCATCAGCTTGGGTCTGGAGTATATCGCACATGCCGTGAGCGGCATGGCTACCATCGGAACAAACAGCAGCGCTTTATCCCATACAAACCACCAGCTGTAGGTGGAGAAGAACAGGAATAAGGCGATCTGCCCGGAGGCGAGCAATGCCAGCAGGGCCAGCAGCCCCAGACTCAGCTTCGCGCTGCGCTGCATGTCGGCAATGGTATGGCGAAAAGCAATGCTGCCGGTTCCATAACCCGCCAGCAGAGCAACGAGCAGATATACGATGGCGAGTATCGCATTGATACCCAATATAGATTCAGACATCATGAATTCCCCCGTTCTATTCTCTGCTTTAATCTTACAGGGGATAGAAACAATTGTTATCGTCCCATGGACCAGACTGTTGCTGGACTTTAGTCGAGCATGCCAGTCAGACCGCGAGCTTACTCTTGAGAAGTTACATAAAAGATCTTAAACGATGAGGTTTAGCGCCGCCATGTATTCGCGTTACTGTTAGCTGGGCTGGCCGTCGAAACAACCGGTTGAGCATAGTTAATGGTCCGGTCAGCATACTCTTGATTGTCTAGCTTGTCAATGTTTGGGTCTAGGCCCTCTGGTCCAGTCAGAGTTCGGCAATCATGTTGTGATTTTATGGATGATAAGCCATATTAAAACCCCAAGCTTGTGTGAAGACGCTTGGGGTTGCTGTTTTATACCGCATCTCACTGGAAACTGACAGGCTTTCTACAGATCGCCCCAGTTGAGATTGGACGACTTGCTGTAATTGGTTACTTTCTGCTCGAAGAAGTCGGTTTTCATTCCGTTCATATTGCTGAAGCTTTCCACCCATCGCATCGGATGCTCGACAACCTCAGGGTAGAGAACTTCGAGTCCAAGCTTGCGCAGACGTTCATTCGACAGGAAACGGATATATTGATCGATGATCTCGTTGGTGATACCGGCAATCTGATTATTGGTGATATACTGGCCCCACTCGATCTCATGCTCAACGGCAGTCTTCATCATCTGCCGCAGCTCTTCGATCAGTACAGGTGTGAACAACTCCGGATTTTCTCTGCGGACTTCGCGGAAAATCCCTTGGAATAATGCCAGATGGGTCAGCTCGTCACGCTGAATATATTTGATCTCGGAAACGGTTCCGAGCATTTTTCCTTGTCGACCCAGGGCATAGAAGAAGCTGAAGCCGCTGTAGAAATAGATACCCTCGAGTATATAGTTGGCCATAATGGTCTTGATCAGGTTCTGGGAGGACGGGTTGGAAATGAAATTCTCATACAGATCGGTAATGAACCGGTTGCGTTTGAGCAGATGCTTGTCCTCGCGCCACAGATTGTAGATCTGGTCGCGCGCTTCAGCCGAACAGACGCTGTCCAGAATATAGGAATAGGATTGACTGTGGACAGCTTCCTGGAAGGTATGGACGGTCAGGCACAGATTCACCTCAGGCGCCGTTACATACTCATTGACGTTAGGCAGGTTGGCTGTTTGCAGGGAGTCCAGGAAGATCAGGAAGCTGATAATTTTATCATAGCTGTTCCGCTCGGAAAGCGTTAAATTCTTATAGTCCTTGGCATCCTGGGCAAGGGGAATCTCCTCGGGAATCCAGAAGTTGTTCATCATGGTGCGGTACATCTTGGTCGCCCAGTCGTATTTCACATTATTCAATTCAATCAGGTTTGTGGTATTGCCGCCGATCATGCGGCGCTTGCCCCAGTCACGGTCGCCATCTTCGTTAAACAGCTTCTTTTTCTGCAAATCCATTGGCTTGCTGCCTCCTTTATTACTAAGAAACCTTGCCCGGCGAAATCATACTCAAGTCACCATTATTTGCCGCATTGGACAACTCAAGGGTTGTGGGCAGGAAAGCTGCAGCGCTTTACGCGCTGCAGCTTTCGCAATCCTCTACTTCAAGGCTTTTGTTGCGGCAATAGTAGACCGTTTTGAGACCATTCTCCCAAGCGGCCATGTATAGATCAAGGAATTCCTTCGCCGTGTATTCCGGCGTGATGTACAGATTGAACGATTGAGCCTGATCGATATGGCGCTGTCTGCGGCCCGCAGCCTTGATGCTCCAGTGCTGATCGATATGGTGCGCTTCCTTGTAGAACCAGAACGTCTCCTCATTAAGGTTAGGCGCTGTTTGCGGGATGACCGCGTTCTTCTTCTCCTCGACGAAGAATTTGCTGAATATCGGATCAATACCAGCGGTTGAGCCGGCAATGAGCGATGTGGAGGCGGTTGGCGCAATGGCGAACATCCAGGCGTTGCGGACACCATGCTCGGCTATCTCTGCCCTTAGTTTCTGCCAGTCCGGGCTATCGTAACCGCGGCGGTCGAAAAATTCTCCTGTTTGCCATTCGCTGCCTTCAAATACTTTATATGCGCCTTTCTCCTTGGCGATCTCCATGGATGCCTTGATGGCGCAATAATTAATCCACTCGTAGAGCTCATCGGCTTTCTCCAGATGTTCTTCGGATTCCCACGCGATTCCATTGAGCGCCAGCCACTGATGATAGCCGCTTGTCCCAAGTCCGACAGCGCGGTACTTCTGATTGGTAATTTCCGCCTGTGGGATCGGGTAGTGGTTAATGTCGATAACATTGTCCATCATCCGCATCTGGCAGGTGACAACCTCTTCGATTTCTTCACGCGACCGGGTTCGGCCGAGATTCAGGGAGGAGAGGTTGCACACGACGTAATCTCCGCTTTTGACCCTGGTTGTGATCATGCCGTCTTCATGCGTCGATGATTCGTATTCAGTAGGACTCATGTTCTGGCAAATTTCCGTACATAGGTTGGAGCAGTAGATTACGCCTTTATGCTTGTTCGGATTGGCGCGGTTAACCGCATCGCGGAAAAAGACGAACGGAGTGCCGGTCTCAAACGAGCTGGTCAAAATACGTTTCATGATGTCAATGGCAGGCACTTCATCGCGGGAAAGATTCGGATTGCTCACACATTCCTCATAACGGCTCTCCCACTCTTCGCCCCATGAATCCTCAAGCGACCAGCCCATCATGGAACGGACCTCATGCGGATCGAACAGATAGAAATTCTCGCGGTCCTTCACCTTACGCATAAACAGATCGGGAATGCATACGCCGGGGAAAATATCATGCGCCTTCATCCGGTCGTCTCCGTTGTTTGTCTTGAGGTTGAGGAAGTCCAGAATGTCCTTGTGCCAGATATCCAGATAGACTGCTACCGCGCCGGAACGGACGCCAAGCTGGTCCACCGCGATTGCGGTATTGTTATAGTTCTTGATCCATGGCACAACTCCGCCGGCAACGCCCTTGAAGCCTCGGATATTGGAGCCGCGGCTGCGCACCTTGCCGATGTAGATCCCCATGCCGCCGCCGAATTTGGATACCTGCGCGAAGCTGGAATCGACATTGTAAATCCCCCACAGATTGTCCGGCACCGTATCGATGAAGCAGCTTGACAGCTGATGGAACGGTTTGCGGGCATTGGCAAGCGTCGGAGTGGCAACCGTCATTTGCAGACGGCTGAGCACATCGTAAAACTTGCGGGCCCAGGCGAGCTTGTCATCTTCTTTCATGGCCAGATGCATCGCGACTCCCATGAAGAGCTCCTGGGGAAGCTCAAGCACATCGCCGCTGAAGCTCTTGATCAGATAACGGTCGGCAAGCGTCTTGAGCCCGATATAATTGAACAAATAATCGCGCTCCGGCACGATGTAATTGCCCAATTCGCGGATTTCTTCGCGGGTGTAATGCTCAAGTATGTATTTGCCGTATAATCCTTTATCCGTCAGATAGGTAATCAGGGAGTAGAAATCCCCGTAGCCGAAGTAGCCATACTTGCGGTTGATTGCGGATTCTTTATAAAGATCGTACATCAGCAGCTTGGCTGCAACGTATTGCCAGTTCGGCTGTTCGATGCTTGTCTTCTCGACTGCCACCTGTGTAAGCGTACGTTGAATTTCCTTGGTGGTAATATTGTTGCGGAAATAAGGGAGCAGAGCGGTTTCGAGTTCCAGCGGATCGCAGTCACTGTATCCGACGCATGAGAAATCGATGACCTTTTTAAGCTTGGAGAAAATCAGTTCTTCTTTCTGGCCGTTCCTTTTAATAATATCCACGAGCGCAAGTCACTCCTTGTCGAAGGGCTTTGGTTACAACCCCTATATACACAATATGTTGATAATATTAAACAAAATTACACCAATATATTGTGGTTTGTCAAGGAATATGATTCGACAATAAGGGTTCCGAAACCTCTCCGAAACCGGCCTGAAAATGGATGAAAACGTACGGCTGCGCGTTTTTTTGGGCAACAAATTGAAGGATTTGGAAATGCGAAATAGTTGAACATTCTAAGCGGGCCAACATTTATCACCAAATGTTCAGATTTGCAGATTGGTGTTCGGCGGAATCGTTTAGTAAACTGGAAGTTAGATATTTTGTTGCCCAGCGAGAGGACGTGAGGTTGCCGGCCATGACAGAAACAAGACGCTCGATTACCACAATATGCAAATCCTTCTTCACCCTCCTTACTGTTTTTATGATGATAGCGGTTATGCTTCTTGGCATACCGGGGAAAGCAGAAGCCCATGCGGAGCTCGAACGAGCTTCGCCGGAAGCCAACACCCGGCTGGATGGAACCCCTGAGGATGTGGAGCTTACCTTTAATGAATCGATTGAGTCCCAGGTAGGGTCGCTTGAGGTTCTGGATTCCAGGTCCAATTCCGTAACCTCCAATGAACCTGTAACCAGCCAGGACCGCAAATCACTCAAGCTTCAGCTGCCGAAGCTTGGCGAGGGCGTATATACGGTTGCTTATCAAGTCATTTCAGCGGACGGGCATCCGATCAGCGGTTCCTATGTATTCATGATCGGTAATCCTCCGGAAGGCGTGGACGCTTCGGCTTTTGATCCGCATCAGGCTCTCGGGCACGAGGGACACAGCGCGTCCACGCAGCTGTCTACCGGACAGTTTATTCTTTACGCCGTCCGTATCGCTTATTATGCCGCCCTGCTGTTTGCTGTCGGCATGGCATTATGGTCAGTCCTGATACGCAAGCACAGTACGCTGCTCGAGGAGACCATGAAGAAATGGGAGCAGCTGGCGATGCGCGCTTTGCTCGTCTCCGCTCTGCTCTATGTGTTTATTCACTCGCGCGAGATTCTTAAGGACTACCCGTCCAGCGAATACAGCCGCTTGTTCCTGTCCACTTCTATAGGGCATCTATGGATTGGGTTGCTGGTGCTTGCTGTGATTGGATTTGCCGTATTGCGGTTCAGCCGTCCCATCAAGGTGATTTGGGCGGCGGCCATTCTCGGTGTGGAGAGCTGGAGCGGGCATGCTGTGGTTTTCAAGCCGAAGCTGCTGACTGTGCTCCTCGATTTCATCCATCTGGCTGCAGCAGCCGTGTGGGCGGGGGGGCTTGTGCTGGTGCTTGCGCTCTGGTTCAGCGACCGCAAGGAGGCGGGGCGTTTCGCGCTGACCTTCTCCCGGGCCGCGCTTCTTTCCATTTCATTGCTCGTGCTCTCCGGCGTAGGGATGACACTGCTTTTTCTGCCATCATTAAAATATTTGTTTTATACATCTTGGGGTACTCTGCTGCTCATCAAGACAGGTGTTGTGCTGCTAGTCATCGTTACGGGGGGCATTCTTCATCTGCGAACGCGCAGAGGCGAGTTGCCCACCACCACGCTGCTGCGGGTCGATGCCGGTCTGATGGCCGTCATTATCGCAGTCGCCGCACTATTTACGTATGTCAGTCCGCTTCCTGCAAATGAGCCGGTCTATTATCACAAGATGGGCGAGGATATGCATCTGACGCTGCAGATCAATCCCAACAAGCCCGGCGTTAACCAGTTAATCGTAAGAGTCTGGCTGCCGGATAAGGTGGGGGAGCCCAAGTCGGTGCTGCTGCGCCTGCGGTCAGCCGACCATGAAGAGCTGGGGCCGATCGATGTGCCTATACAGTCCTTTGTGGACAAGGAGCTGACTACCTTCGACGGCTATATCAAAACATCCTATAAGGCCGAAGGGCCCTTCATTCCTTTTGCGGGCCGCTGGATCGCCGAGGTCCGGGTCATGGACAAGGAAGATAATGAAATCGTCAGAACGTATGAGTTCCGCAATTATTAAAGCCGATCGGGCCGAAAGCTGCAATGGGGGAAAAGGCGGAGGGGAGCGGAAAATGATCAAGGAGGATATAAAGGAATCGGGTATTGCGGAAAACAGCCAAACGGATGCCGATGCCGGGAAGGCAAGCGGTCAACATGAAGCGGGCTTGCCTTACAAACGGATTAAATGGCTGATTCTCTGGATGCCGACCCTGACGATCGCGATGTGGGAATATTTCCGGCACACTCTCCTTCTTCCCTATCTGTCCATGGATTTGGGCAATTTACTGGCGCCGGTCATAGTTTTGACCGTTACGGCGACGCTCGGGCGCAAGCTGTTCCAGATGCTGGAGCAGACGAGCGAATCGCTGCAGAAGGAGAAAATGGCCAAAGCCGCATTCATGGAGCGTGAACAGTTGGCACGAGAGCTTCATGATGGCATATCCCAGTCGCTTTTCCTGCTGTCGGTCAAGCTCGATAAGCTGGAGCATGCGCAGGATAATGAGCGCATTCAGGAAACCAAGGAGCAAATCAGGCAGACGGTGAGGCATGTCTATGAGGATGTTCGCCAGTCTATAGCAGGCTTGCGGAGCCAGCCGTCTATAACGGATGTCCAGTGGATGGAGTCCGTGTCCGCGATGGCGGAGGAGCTTCGGCTTGGAGGACTTGCCGTGAAGCTTGACTGGCAGCTGACCGAAAGTGCTTTGAGCAGCAAGGAAAAGGTAGAGCTGCTCGCAATCGTGCGCGAAGCGATGCTCAATGTCCGGAAGCATGCAGCTGCGACGCTGTTGATCGTACAGGCCAAGCCGACAGATGCGGCAGGGAAGACGGGCGGCTTTCACTGCACGGTGGAGGATAACGGTATTGGAGCCTCCGAGGGCCAGCTCTACGCCAAAGGAAGATACGGCATCCGCATGATGCAGGACCGCGCAGCGGCTATGGGCTGGGCCTTCAGAGTCAGCAGCAGCTTTGCATCGGCGGATGTACAGCAGAACGGAACCCTGATCACGGTGGAGAAGGAATAGAGACGGTGAAGGAAGGAGGATACCGGATGCCGGAATCGAAAAAAATACGTGTGCTGCTGGCAGATGACCATCCGCATGGCCGGGAAGGAATCCGCGATATTGTGAGCGCAGACGATTCGTTCGAAATTATCGGAGAAGCAGTGAATGGCGAACAGGCCGTTTTGCTTGCCGCAGAGCTCGGGCCCGATCTTGTTCTGATGGATATCAATATGCCGGTCATGAATGGCATGGAGGCGACGCAGTCCATCAAAACAATCGATCCGCGGATCAAGATTGTGATGGTTACCGTCTCGGACGACATAGCCGATTTGTTCGAAGCGATCAAACGGGGCGCACAGGGCTATTTGCTCAAAAATCTCTCTCCCTCCGCCTGGATGGAATATTTGCGGGCGATCGTCATTGATGAAGTTCCTCTCTCCAAAGAGCTGGCATACAGACTGCTGCAGGAATTCAGCGGCGCTTCCGCAACGGGCGGCCAAGAGCGGCCAAGATTGCCCGAAGACGCCGAAGGCGCTGCAGGAGTCATGAAATCGAGAGCGGGAGCGGCAACAAACAACTCAGCACGAGGACGTCAGACTGATGAGCAGCAGCAGGTCATCGGGAAGCCGGACGGCAAAACGCCGCTGACTGTACGGGAAAGAGAAGTGCTCGAACGGGTTGCTTCCGGCAGCTCGAACCGCCAAATTGCCGAGGATTGCGGGATTTCTGAGAATACGGTGAAAAATCACCTCAAAAATATTTTACAGAAGCTTCATCTTGATAATCGTGTACAGCTCACGCGCTATGCTATGGAAAAAGGGCTGCTGCCGCGCAGCGGCGATGTCATGGATTAATCACATTTGTATAGCCCTATCGAGTCATGCGTCTCCCCCTCCGCCAGGATATAATAGGCAGGTATCAGGGGCAAATGCCGCTGAAATACGAAACCGTTGAACTTGCCGAAGATGGATTAGGGGGATTACGAGAAGATGAGTAAGAAGAAAACATGGTCAACAGTTATGATGACAATGCTATCGCTGTTTTTGTTCGCCGGTATCGCCAGCGCCCATGTAACGGTACAGCCTGCTGAAACAACGCAGGGTACTTATGAAGTATTTACAGTTCGCGTTCCGAGCGAAGAGGAGAATGTGACGACCAAATCGGTTCAGGTCAAGGTGCCTGAGGGCGCGGCGGTAAGCCGTGTCCAACCTAAGCCGGGCTGGAAGGTCGAGCTTGAGAAAACGGCGGAGAATGCTATTACTTCCATTACATGGACGGCAGAGGGCGAAGGTCTGGCACAGACCGAGTTCGATGAATTCCGCATCCAGGGAAGAGTGGCCGACGATGCCAAGGAGCTGGTGTGGAAAGCTTACCAGACCTACAGCGATAACACCGTAGTGGAATGGGTCGGCACTGATGGTTCCGATCACCCTGCATCTGTCACGACGGTATTGGCAGGTACGGCTGAGGGGGATGCTCACGGAGCGGCCGCGGCTGTGTCCAGTGATAATGCAGCGGTTCCGTCTGATTCCGACAGCAGCACAGATGCGGTAACCTTGTGGCTGGCGATAGCCGCGCTTGCAGTTTCGGTCATTGCGTTGATTTTCGTCCTGGCCAGACGCAGAAAAGCTTAGGCTCAGAGCCCGAAGTTGAATTTCATTGGGGAACCAGGGGAGCGCGGCCTTGCGAAGAGGCCGCGCTTTGCTTATAATTAGTTGATCAGGTAAATGGATAGCTTTCTAAACGAAGCCATAAACATGATGCGATGATGGAGAAAAGTAAGCCGCGGTTCGCGCACAGGGAGAAGACGCCATGATTGAGAGCGTCTTTGCAGATCAAACGCCGCCCAAGTTCACTCCAGAGCAGACTGCTTGAACCGCGCACCTTTTTGGTGTTGCAGTAGGGAAGTCCGGGCCCGGCCCGTTAAAGCCGGTATGAGGGATTGCCGTGCATGAATTAGATGAAGGGCAATCCGAATTAGGGTGGTAACACGGTTCTTTCGTCCCTTACGGGGAGAGAGGGCCTTTTTTTGTTTTTCTTAAAACGGATATATCGATCGACTATTGACTATTGTTGAAGGGAATGAGAGTAATGAAGGAAAGATTGGAAGCCTTGCGTACGGAGGCGCTGCAGGAGCTGGGGCATGTCGCGAATCCACAGCAGTTGAACGACCTGCGGGTTAAATATTTGGGGAAAAAGGGTGCATTAACCGAGATTTTACGGGGAATGGGCGGCCTGAGCGCTGAAGAGCGTCCCGTTATCGGACAGGTGGGCAATGATGTCCGCGCTGCGATCGAAGCTGTAATTGAGGAGAAGCAGGCTGTGTTCCAGCAGGCAGAAACAGAAAATCGCCTTCGCGCGGAGACGATTGATGTTACGCTTCCCGGCAAACGTCTTCCGGCCGGCGCGGTGCATCCCTTGAATAAGGTCGCGCAGGAAATTGAAGACGTCTTTATCGGGATGGGCTATACGATCGCGGAAGGCCCTGAGGTGGAGACGGACTTCTATAATTTTGAAGCCTTGAATCTGCCCAAGGATCACCCGGCAAGGGATATGCAGGATTCGTTCTACGTTACGGATGAAATTCTGATGCGTACCCATACTTCGCCGGTGCAGATCCGGACGATGAAGGCGATGAACGGCAAAACGCCCGTTAAAGTGATATGTCCGGGGAAGGTGTACCGCCGCGACGACGATGACGCGACGCATTCGTTCCAATTTATTCAGATTGAAGGGCTCGTGATCGGACCTAACATCCGCATGAGTGACTTAAAGGGGACGCTGCTTCAGTTCGCACAGCAGATGTTCGGCATGCAGACGCAGATCCGTCTGCGTCCCAGCTTCTTCCCGTTCACGGAGCCAAGCGCCGAGGTCGATGTGACCTGCGCCCAATGCGGCGGCCGCGGCTGCCGGATGTGCAAGCACACCGGTTGGCTGGAAATACTCGGCTGCGGAATGGTTCATCCGCGCGTTCTGGAAATGGGCGGCTACGATCCGGATGAAGTGAGCGGCTTTGCATTCGGAATGGGCGTAGAGCGTATTGCATTGCTGAAATATGAAATCGATGATATTCGTCATTTCTACACGAACGATCTGCGCTTCTTAAGCCAGTTTGTGCGAATGTAACGGGGGGGTCAAACAGATGAACGTATCTTATAAATGGTTAAGTGAATATATCGATCTGTCGGGCTTTGACGGGGAACAGCTGGCAGAGCTCATGA
Organism: Paenibacillus sp. JT22N12; assembly: GCF_056269365.1. NCBI lineage: Bacteria > Bacillati > Bacillota > Bacilli > Caryophanales > Paenibacillaceae > Paenibacillus > Paenibacillus sp. JT22N12. The sequence goes on from NZ_JBWDNU010000017.1 coordinate 38,047, forward strand.
CGCGCGGGGGCATCGAAATCGATGTTGTCGAGAAACGCAACAAAGGGATCACCGGCGTGGTGGTCGGTCATGTGCTGACCCGCGAGAAGCACCCGGATGCGGATAAGCTGAGCGTGTGCACGGTGGATGTCGGTCAAGGGGAACCGCTGCAGATTGTATGCGGCGCGAAGAATGTTGCAGCCGGGCAGCTTGTTCCCGTGGCTGTGGTTGGAGCGAAGCTTCCAGGCGACTTTGCCATCAAACGGGCCAAGCTGCGCGGCGTGGAATCGCAGGGCATGATCTGTTCGGCGAAGGAGCTTGGCCTGAATGAGAAGCTGCTCCCCAAGGATCAGCAGGAAGGGATCATGGTGCTGCCGGAAGGAACGGCAGTCGGCAAATCCATACTGGATGTGCTTGCCATTGAAGATGAAGTGCTGGAGCTTGACCTGACGCCTAACCGTTCCGATTGTCTGAGCATGCTGGGCGTGGCTTATGAGGTCGGAGCGCTGACAGGGAGACCGGTTCAGCTGCCGGACACGAAGGTCAGCGATGCGGCGGAGGAAGCTTCCTCCTATATCACGGTGAACATTGAGGCGGAGGAGCACTGTACGCATTATGCCGCCCGGTACATCAAGGGCGTGAAGATCGGTCCGTCGCCGCAGTGGATGCAAAATCGTTTGATAGCGGCCGGTGTCCGGCCAATCAATAATGTGGTCGATATAACCAATTTCGTGCTGCTGGAGTATGGACAGCCGCTGCATGCTTTCGATGCCGACAAGGTGGAAAGCGGCAGCATTGTCGTACGCCTTGCCCGCGAAGGGGAAACCATTGTCACGCTTGATGACCAGGAGCGCAAACTGGAGCCGCATATGCTGCTCATCACAGACGGGGAGCGGCCTCTTGCCCTTGCCGGCGTCATGGGAGGCGCATCCTCGGAGGTAACCGCCAGCACAGTCAATATTTTGCTGGAATCTGCCCGCTTCAACGGCGCAACCATCCGCAAAACCTCGCGTCAGGTAGGGCTTCGCTCGGAATCCAGCATCCGTTTCGAGAAGGGCGTGGATCCTGCGCGTGTTATTCCCGCGCTCGACCGCGCTGCTTCGCTCATGGCGAAATATGCGCAAGGACTTGTGCTTGAAGGGATTGTCGAAGAGCTAGCCGATTCGCCGGAGGAAGTGGTTGTCACGATGACGCTGGATAAGATCAACCGTTATCTGGGCACAGAACTTTCGAAGCTGGAGACCGAGATTATTTTCGGTCGCCTGCAGTTTCCGTTTGAGTTCGGGCCCAATGGCGTGTTCACGGTAAATGTGCCGTCCAGACGGGGAGATATTACCCGCGACGTGGATATTATTGAAGAAGTCGCGCGTCTGCACGGCTATGACGAAATCCCGACTACCGCGATCGAAGGCCCATCCACTCCCGGCGCGCTGACCAAGCCGCAGGCAATCCGCCGTGAGCTGCGCAGGCGTCTGACCGATGCCGGATTGAATGAGGTTATGACCTATTCCTTCACGCATCCGGACCGGACGCGGCTGTTCCCTGCCCTCTCGGACAAGGGCGCTCAGCCGGTCAGATTGTCCTTGCCCATGAGTGAAGACCGGAGCGTGCTGCGGACCGCCCTGCTTCCGCAAATGCTGGAGGTGGCGGCCTATAACCGCAACCGCAAGAACGACAATCTGGCGATCTTCGAAATCGGCAGCGTCTTCCATACCGATGAAGAGCTGCTGACACGCCTCCCGCATGAGAAGCACCGCTTGGCCGTTCTTCTTACCGGCAGCCGGAATGAGGCAGGCTGGAATCGGAAGCCGGCAGCCGTGGATTTCTACGATGTGAAGGGTGTAATGGAAACCGTCACTCATATACTTGGCATTGGCGGACTGATCCATTATGAGTCTGCACAGCCTGAGCATATGCACCCCGGTCGCACGGCAGCAGTCGTGCTGACAACCGAGCGCGGACCCGAGACGATCGGGTACATCGGCCAGCTTCATCCAACGCTGCAGCATGAACATGATCTGGCAGATGTTTATGTGCTGGAGGTTGAGCTTGGTCCGCTGTACGATGAGGCAGCATTCAAAATTGCGTACAAGGTTCTCCCGCGCTTCCCTTCGATCGAGCGGGATATCGCCGTAGTGATCGACCGCGCGCTACCGGCCGGCAAGCTGCTTGAAGCTGCGCGCGATACCGCGGGCGAGCTGCTGGAGTCCGTGAATGTGTTCGATGTGTACACAGGCGAGAGGCTAGGAGCAGATAAGAAGAGCGTTGCCATCTCGCTGATTTACCGCCACGGCGAGCGAACGCTCACGGATGAAGAAGTAACGGATCTCCATCAGCGCGTTGTCACAAAATTAGAAGATTCTTTTGGGGCAGAATTGCGTAAATAGGCAGGAGATAAGCGAAGCCGCATCGAATTAGTTCATTGCGAACCGATATCGATGCGGCTTCGTCTGTTATTCGTTTGTTAAGCTTTGGTTAAGAAGAACGGCCAGCGGATGGATCGTGTCCGGGCAAACAGCGGGTTTTGGACGAAAGGCATCGTGTGCAGCTTGTAAGGCAATAGATCGAATTGGTTTAGCTTACGCTTTCGAAGATCAGATGCTTCGAGAACTTTTTAGGAGGACATGCCCTCATGGACGCTGCCGAACGCGCACGTGTAACAGTTGACATATATGGAAATCAATTTAAATTTACCGGTCACACCAACCCTGAATATATCAAGCGGATAGCCGCTCTGGTTGATGAGAATATGCATAAATTGGCGAAAGGGTATCCAAGGCTGGATTTGCCCAAAATTGCCGTTCTTGTTGCTGTGCATATGGCGGAAGACGTTTTCCGGCTCAGCCGCGAGAACGAGCGCATGCAGGAAATCGAGGCGCGGCGGGACGCGGCGGTTGCCGAGCTTGAGGAAAACAAGCTGCTGCTTGATTCCGTAAGGGAGAAAGCGGCTGCAGAGCTCGCTGAAGCCGAGGCGGAGCTTGCCATGGCCCAGGAAATCGCCCACGAGGAATTGGAGCGGATAAGCTCTGTTCTGCAGGGCCGGCTGGAGCATGCCGCTCAGCAGGCCGATAAGGAGCTTGCCGCGCAGCGCGACGCCCACCTGGAAGAGTTGAAGACGGAGAGGGAGATCGCCCGTCTGGAAGCGGAGCAGCTGCTCGCCGCGCATGACAGTGAGCTGACGAACATGCGGGAATCCGCACAGGCGGAGCTTGAACGCCTGCAAGAGACCCATGCAATGGAAGCGGATCAGCAGCGCGAGGCTGCGAATATCGAGCTTAATCATGTGAAGGATTCGCTCAGCTCGGAGCTTGCGCTGGAGCGGGAGGCGCATGCGCAAGCGGCGGCTTTGGCAGCTGCAGAACTGGAACAGGAGCGGACAGAGCTTGCACGTCAGCTGGAGAAAGCGCAGTCCGATGCCCGGGATGAGCTTGCGCTTGTCCATGCCATTCATGGCGAGGAGCTTGAGCGTGAGCGCGAAGCCGCGCGCAAGGAAGCACAACGGGCGGCTGCTGAATGGGGCGTGACGCTGGCGCGGCTGCACGCCGATCAGGCAGCGGCAGCGGAAGCGGCCCAAGCGGAGCTTGAGCTTACCCAGGCTGTACATGACGAGCAGCTGGCGCAGCTGCGGGAGGAGCAGATAGCCGCAGGTGAAACAGCGCAGCTGGAATTTGCGCGGCTGCGCTCCGAGCTGCAGGCAGAGCTCGCGGAAGCCAAGGCAGCGGCTGAAGCCGAACTGGAGCGGGTGCGGCTTGCCTCGCGAGAACGCATTGAACGTTTGCGGGCGGATGCCGACCGCGCAGCAGCTGCGGCAGCCCTGGCTGCTGAGGAGCAGCTAAGGCAGGTCCGTGAAGAGGCCGCTGCCGAATTGGAGCAGGAGCGCGCGGCTTCAGCCGCGGCATTAAGCGAGGAACGCGAAATTGGGCAAGCGATGCTGGAAGAGGCGGAGCGGACAGCCGCCGCAGCCGCAGCGGCGGCCGCTGCTGGTCAGGCGAAGCTTGCGGAGGCGGAGCAGGCGTTTACGGTTATGAAAGCGGAGCTGGAGGAGCAGCTGGCCGAGACGAAGGAATCGTCCCGGTTGGAAGTTGAGCGTGAGCGGGCAGCCGCGGAGACGGAGCTGCGGGAAGAGCGCGAGCTCGCGCAGGCGATGGTTGCGGAAGCGGAGCAAGCTGCTGCGGCGGCGAAAGCGGAGCTGGAGAAGCAGCTTGAGCAAGTGCGGGAAGCGGCTCATCTGGAGCTTGAGCGTGAGCGGTCAGCAGCCCAGGAAACCATTCGAGAAGAGCGCGAGTTCGCGCAGGCGATGGTGATGGAAGCAGAGCAGGCAGCGTCTGCGGTGAAACAAGAGCTTGCGGAAGCGGAGCAGGCTGCTGCGGCGGCTAAAGCAGAGCTGGAGGAACAGCTTGAGCAAGTGCGGGAAGCGGCTCGTCTGGAGCTTGAGCATGGGCGGTCAGCTGCCGAGGAAACCATTCGAGAAGAGCGCGAGTTGGCGCAAGCGATGGTTGCGGAAGCGGAGCAGGCAGAGTCTGCGGCGAGGCAAGAGCTTGCGGAAGCGGAGCGGGCTGCGGCGGCAGTGAGGGCGGAGCTGGAGATGCAGTTGGCACAAGTGCGGGAAGCGGCTCGTCTGGAGCTTGAGCATGAGCGGTCAGCTGCCGAGGAATCCATTCGGGAAGAGCGCGAGCTGGCGCAGGCGATGATTGAAGAAGCAGAGCTGGCTGCGTCTGCGGTGAAACAGGAGCTAGCGGAAGCGGCTCAGGCCGCGGCGATGGTGAAGACGGAGCTGGAGAAGCAGTTGGCCGAAGCTAGAGAATCGTCGCGCTTGGAGCTTGAGCGTGAGCATGCAGCTGCAGAGGAAACCATTCGGGAAGAGCGCGAGTTGGCGCAAGCGATGATTGAGGAAGCGGAGCAGGCAGTGTCTGCGGTGAAGCAGGAGCTTACGGAAGCAGAGCAGGCAGCAGCGGCAGTGAAAGCGGAGATGGAAAAACAGCTGGCTCAAGTGCGGGAAGCGGCTCGTCTGGAGCTTGAGCGTGAGCGGTCGGCTGCCGAGGAAACCATCCGGGAAGAGCGCGAGTTGGCGCAAGCGATGATTGAGGAGGCGGAGCAGGCTGCGTCCGCGGCGAAGCAGGAGCTTGAGGAAGCGGAGCAGGCTGCGGCAGCAGTGAAGGCGGAGCTGGAGAAGCAGTTGGCCGAGGCGAGAGGGTCGTCGCGTCTGGAGCTTGAGCGTGAGCGTGCGGCGGCCGAGTCCGCGCTGCGGGATGAACGCGAGTTGGCGCAGGCGATGCTGGAGGAAGCAGAGCAGGCAGCTGCGGCAGTAAGAGCAGAGCTGGAGGAGCAGCTGGTTCGAGTCCGGGAAACAGCCCAGTTCAAGCTAGAACAAGAGCGGGCAGAGTCAGAGGAGACACTACGAGCGGCAAACGAGTCGGCGCTGGCCAAGCTGGAAGAAGCGGAGCGAGCCGCTGCGGCCGCTCGTGCAGACCTCCTTGAGGAGCGTGAAACCTCTCAGGCAATGCTGGAGCAAGCGATTCGCGAAGGTGAAGAGCAAGCTGAAATTATCAGAGAGGAGCTTGTGTCCGAGCGTGAGAAGCTTGAACACAGGCTTACAGAGGAACTGGACCGTCTGGCGCTGGAGTGGCAGCAGGAACGTGAGCAGCTTACCGGCAAACTGGCGCAGGTACGTCGCGACTATAATGAAGCGCAAGCTGCATTATCCGAGCAGCAGCAGGAAGTGGAACGCCTTGCAATGGAGGCTGCTGAACGCGAGGAATCGCAGCGTACGACTGTAGATATTCTCGAGCGGGATCTGCTGGAGCACGAGATCGGCTATGAAGAGCTGCAGCGTCAATTCGCCGAACTGCAGCAGCAGGATATCCGCCGCTCTCAAGCCCTGCAGCAGCAGGAGATGCAGCTCGCGGAGCTGCGTGACCAGCTGACCATAGCGCAGCATACAGCAGATGAAGCGGATAACCGGCTAGCCCAGCTGACAGAGCAGCAGGAGCTTCTGAAGGAAGAGCTTGAGAAACATAGCGTTCAGGAACAGGATCTTCGCCAGAAACTGCAGACGGCAGAGGAACGTGCTGCCGAGATGATGAATGAAGCCAGAATGCAGATGGCAGAGGCCGAGCGCATCGCCGAGGAAACAGCAGCGGAGGCAAAGGCAAGAGAACGCATCGCTGTCTCTGAGCTTGAGCGTGCGAAGCAGGAAGCTGCCGCGCATGCCGAAGCGGAAGCCGGTTTGTACGAGCAGCTGCTCCAAAGTGAAGAGGAGACCAGCGAAGCCAGGCTCCGGATGCAGCAGCTGCTGGACAGAATCACAGAGCTGGAGGCGCTGGCGTCGGAGACAAGCATGTCCGGTATCGATCTGCAAACCGAGCATGAGCGTCTGCAGATAGAACATGGGAAACTGAAGACAGAGTACTCCAAGCTGCAGACGGAATACAATGAATGGATTGAACTGATCGAGGAAAGCTAAAGCAAAAATGCCGAAGGGACGATTACGTCCTTCCGGCATTTTTCGGCTGAAACGGGTCTAACTATCGACAAAAAAAGCTCCACGCTCTATGGTGTCAACAAGAGCATGGAGCGATTTTTCAGTTCCAGGTTAATTCCGTTCATCTATTCGACTTTGATTTTGGCAACCATTTTGGTGTGGCCATTACCGCATGGAATGTTGCAGTGAAGCTCATACTCGCCTGCATCCGCAATCGTTACATCCTGCGATTTGCCATTGGTCAGCTTAACATTCAGAGCTGGTATTTCTATGCCGTGAACCCCGTCTGCATCCAGGGTGATGGTAGTGGCTTCACCTTTTTTAATGGTGTAGACCTCTTTATCAAATTCCCAGTTGCTTGCCTTGATCACGACTTCATTCGCGGCGGCTGCGCTTGTCTCTGTTGTGGCGCCGTTCTCAGGTGCGTTGTTATTGGCACTGTTGTTTGAACCGCAAGCGGCCATGATCAGCACAAGAACGGTAACTGCGGACACCAGCAATAATTTTTTCATCTAAGTAAACTCCCTCCATTTATTCTATAGGCCAAGCATGCATATTCCATTATAACTGGAATAGTTGGAAATTGCAGTGTCAAACATATGAATGGCTGATGAACAAATGATGAACATTTCAAATAAAATCACTGTAACCGTTAGTTATCGCGGTTAGCAGTAATCCATTTCTATCCAGACAGCAAAACCGGGTATAACGACGATCCGTCATACCCGGTCTTGTTGCCAGGAATTCCATAAACTTTAAGCGTGCTGTTTATCGCGGTCCCGTCCTGCATCATACGGTGTGGCCACCGGAATGAACAAGTCGATGATCCCGATGACAAGAGCGGCCAGAATAGCACCCAGCCAGGTAACATCCACCCCGCCAACGATAAACTGGGCAATCCAGATGACAACGACACTGGCGATAAAACCGACAATGCCGCGGCCGAATGGGGTAACCCGTTTGCCGAAGATGCCTTCGATAATCCAGCCAAGAGCTGCGATGACGAGCGCCAGCAATAACGCGCTCCAAAATCCGCCGACACTGAACTGAGGCACGATGTAGCCAACAATCATCAGCACGATGGCTGAAACGACGAAACGAACGACATGACCCAGAAAATGCATGTGCAAACCTCCTCCGTGTTTTTAGCAATACTCCCGCACTCATCAATAATGAGTAGTTTTCGGAAGTATAGTTTAACTTCATGGGATGCATCATTATTGTCTCCCGCTTTGCTGCTGTCATTCATGGCAGCATCCGTCATGGCATACGTTGTACGCATCGGCTATAATAAGAATCGAGGGGAGTTGTGCTCGTTTTGGACAATAAAATCTTACACACACTAGAATTTTCAAAAATAGTAAATAAATTATCGCAGCACGCGTCGACCTCGCTCGGTAAAGCGGTGGCCGATGCCATTCGTCCGAGCTCCGATCTGGAAGCGGTCAAACTGACGCTTCAGGCTACGGATGAGGCGTATAAAGCGGACCGTCTGAAGGGCAATGCTCCCTTCGGCGGAATCGTAAACATTCGTCCGGCCTTGCTGCGCTCCATTATAGGTGGAACGCTGAACCCTGCCGAGCTGCTGGAAATCGCAGAGACGATACGCGGCTCGCGGCGGGTAAAGCGTCATGTCCTTCAGCTCCATGATGATGATCCGGTTCCCATGCTGGCCGATATGGCGCAGCAGCTGACCGAGCATAAGGTATTGGAAGATGCCATTCTCAATTGCATCGACGAACAGGCGGAGGTCATGGACAGCGCAAGTAATGAGCTTGCCGGCATCCGCAGAGAGCTGCGGGGCGGGGAGGCGCGGGTCCGTGAAAAACTGGAGCAAATGGTCCGTTCCTCATCCGTGCAGAAGATGCTGCAGGACGCCATCGTAACTATTCGAAACGATCGGTACGTCATTCCCGTAAAACAAGAGTACCGTTCCCATTTTGGCGGTATCGTACATGACCAGTCGGGATCGGGAGCGACATTGTTTATTGAACCGGAAGCGATCGTTGCCATGAACAACAAGCTTCGTGAGCTGCGGTTATCCGAGACCCGCGAAATTGAGAAAATACTGCAAAAGCTGACCGCGCAAACAGCGGAATACGCAGAAGAGCTGCAGCTGGATCTGGAAGTGCTTGGCGAGCTTGATTTTGCTTTTGCCAAGGGAAGGCTCGCCCACCAGATGGGGGCGACGCTGCCCCGTATGAACGACCGCGGTTATTTGAAGCTGCGCCGCGGCAGGCATCCGCTTATCGCCCGTGAGAATGTCGTCCCGACCGACGTGGAGCTCGGCAATTCGTATTCGACGATCATCGTCACAGGACCGAATACGGGAGGCAAGACCGTGTCGCTCAAGACAGTTGGGCTGCTCAGCCTGATGGCCATGTCCGGCATGTTCGTGCCCGCCGAAGACAACAGCCAGCTATGTGTATTTGACGCGATTTACGCCGATATCGGCGACGAGCAAAGCATTGAGCAAAATCTTAGCACGTTCTCCAGTCACCTGACCAACATCATTCGCATACTGGGCAATATGACGCCCAAGAGTCTGGTGCTGCTGGATGAGCTGGGTGCGGGAACCGATCCTGCGGAAGGCTCCGCTCTGGCGATTGCCATACTGGAGCATATGCACAAGCTGGGCTGCCGCATTATTGCGACCACGCACTACAGCGAGCTTAAGGCATATGCCTATAACCGCAAAGGTATCATCAATGCGAGCATGGAGTTTGATGTGCAGACACTCAGCCCCACTTATCGTCTGTTGATCGGTGTGCCGGGACGAAGTAATGCGTTTGCTATCGCCGAGCGGTTGGGCCTTCAGCGGTCGATCATCGATGTGGCGCGCGGCGAGGTCAGTGAAGAGGATATGAGGGTCGAGAATATGATTGCCTCGCTGGAGGAGAACCGGCTGGCGGCCGAAGCCGAACGGAACTTGGCAGAGAGATTGCGCAAGGATCTGGAAGCTCAGCAGGCGAAGCATGAAGCGGAGCGCAGCAAATTTGACGAGCAGCGCGACAAGCTGCTTGCCAAAGCTCAAGAGGAAGCTCATGAGGCGATTGCCAAGGCAAGAAAGGAAGCCGAGCAAATTATCTCCGATTTGCGCAAGCTTGCCATGGAGGAAGGAGCGTCAGTCAAGGAGCATAAGCTGATCGACGCGCGCCGCAAGCTGGATGAAGCTGCTCCGGAGCTGAAAAAATCAAAATCCAACAAGCCAAAGAACGCTGCAAAGCCGCAGCGGATCGAACCCGGCGACGAGGTCATGGTTTACAGCCTGGGTCAGCGCGGCCATGTCATTGAGATCAACGGCAGCGATGCCCTGGTGCAGCTCGGCATTCTGAAGATGAAGGTGGCTACGGGCGATTTGGAGCTGGTGAAACGGGCTGAAACCGCCAAGACCCAGCAGCCTAAGCTTGCTGCAAGTCTTAAGCGGACCCGCGACGAGAATGTGCGTATGGAGCTTGACTTGCGCGGGGCAAATCTTGAAGAAGCGATTGTGGAGGTTGATCGGTTCCTGGATGAATCCTTCCTTGCCGGCCTTGGCCAGGTTTACATTATTCACGGTAAGGGAACCGGCGTTCTGCGAACGGGTATCAGTGAGTTTCTGCGCCGTCACAAGCATGTCAAGACTTATAGACTGGGCAATTACGGAGAGGGTGGAGTCGGCGTCACCGTTGCGGAAATGCGTTAATTCAGCTTCATGCCAACAAACAGTATGCGTTTCCTATTTTTTGGATAAAAGGGAGGCTCTTAATGGAAAACGAAATCGACACGCTGCTCAGCAATCCTTATGCGGCGTCACTTGCTTGCGTTTCAGTCGCCATTCTGGCACTGGTCGTTTTCCTTTATTTCTTTGAGTACGTAACCCGGTACAAATGCTGGCATGAAATTAAACAGGGGAACATGGCCGTCGCCATGGCAACGGGAGGCAAAATTTTCGGAATCTGCAATATATTCCGGTTCTCGATTCAAGCCAACGATACGGTGTATCTAAGTTTATTGTGGGGGACATTCGGCTTCCTGCTGCTTATCGTCGCTTATTTTCTGTTTGAATTCCTTACCCCCGTATTCCGGATCGATGACGAGATCAAGAAGGACAACCGGGCTGTCGGCTTTATTGCAATGATTATCTCGGTGTCCATCTCCTATATAATCGGCGCTACGCTTGCCTGATTGCCTGATTGCCGATTGCGATCAGTACCAGACCAACAAACTTCGGAGAGGGCCTTAACGCTAATGAAATATTTATGGGGAACTTTATTTGCGCTTGCGTTGCTGTTTGTCGTGCTTGGCGTATTTTATTTAACGAAATAAAAGGGTGGAGGAGAAATGGATGGCGGAAGTTGAAAATACGATTTGTCCGTGGTGCCAAACGGAAATCGTCTGGGATGAAGAAATAGGGCCGGAGCGGCATTGCCCGCATTGCGAGAATGAGCTGTCCGGATACCGGACGCTGCAGATCGGCCTGGACGGGATTGACGAAGACGAAGACGAAGATGAAGAGGAGATTGGGGAAGAAGAAGACTGGGAGGAGCGCAATGATCGTGCGGAGGCGAGCGGAATAAGCCTGGCGCCTGATTTGTCGGAGCTTCGCCATTACAACCGGGACCAACTGGTGCTCAAAGAAGCAATGGACCAGCTGCTCGACGATCAGCTTGAAGCACCGGAGTGTCCATCCTGCCGGGAATTCATGCTTGAGGCAGGGACCCAAACCATAACGGAAGCGCAGTTCAAGCCGCGGACCCCGGCAACCATGACGGAGCCGCTTCTGACGCCGCCGTTCCAGATTGTGTTGTACGTCTGCCCTTCCTGCTTTCATACCGAGCAGCGTCTTGGGGTTCAGGAGCAGGAACGGCTGATCCAGCTATTATCAAATGAGGTCGAGAACGGAAAATAATGGGAAGTTATTCAATCCGGCATGCATTGGAGCTTTTGAGGGTACCTTACGTCAGGTAAACGCTCAAAAAGCAAACATGCGGGAGGGATAGGTTTGGAGCATAGCAAGCATGCCGTCCGCTCAAGGGGGTCCGCTCCATCCGCCGCCCCAGGCAAACTGCGGACAGAATCCCTCACAGGAGACGGACGCTCCGGCAGTGGACCGGCTTTGGACAAGCAGGCTGTGCTGCTTCTTGCGGTACAGGGGCTTATTGCGATTGCCACAGCCTTGTCGGGTACTTTCCTGCCTATTTATCTGTGGAAGGCAAGCCAATCGTTAGCGCTGATCGGGTGGTTTCATTTCACCTTGTATACGGTTAGCGGACTTACGTTCTGGATTGCCGGCAAATGGGTCAAGGAGCATAACAAGATGAACAGCCTCCGGCTGGGGATTGTAATGTCGGGGGTATTTTATTTTGTTATCCTTCTGCTTGGTACCCGGGCGGTTACATATGCAATCCCGCTTGGTGTGCTTGGAGGACTTGGGCAAGGATTTTTCTGGCTGGCCTACAATGTGGTTTATTTTGAAATCACCGAGCCGGCCAACCGGGACCGCTTCAACGGCTGGACAGGGCTGATTGCCTCCGGTGCAGGTATTGTCGTTCCCTGGATATCAGGATTTATTATTACGGCTTCTCAGGGTAACCAGGGCTACAGTATAATCTATACCGCATCGGCCATCATATTTGGCATTGCCACGATTCTCAGTTTTTGGCTCAAAAAGAGAGAGGCTGCCGGCCGCTATGAATGGCTGTATGGCTTCAGGCAGCTCAAAACTCCCGGTGACCCTTGGCGCCGCGTTGCGCTTGCGATTGTGGCGCAGGGCATACGCGACGGGGTATTTATGTTTCTTGTCGGGCTGCTGGTCTTTATGGCGACAAGAAATGAACAGAAGCTTGGCAGCTTCTCGCTGATCACTTCGCTGCTTGCTCTTATCAGCTTCTGGCTGATCGGCAGGCTGCTCAGGCCGCACTTGAGGAGCCGGGCGATGCTGTTTGGGGCTGCAGCGGTGACGGCGGCCATACTGCCGCTGTTTTGGCCGCAGCGCTATGAAACGCTGCTGATATTCGGGATTGGAACGGCGCTTTTTATGCCGCTTTTTATTATTCCCATGACATCGGTGGTCTTCGATTTGATCGGGCGCAATGAGGAAAGCGTCAAACGGCGGGAAGAATTCGTTGTCCTGCGGGAAACCTCCCTGACAATTGGACGCCTAGTTGGGATTGCCGCTTATTTGCTCGTACTGCCCCAGGCCAATTCCACACCGCAGGCTATTCCTTGGCTGATGCTGATCATTGGCGCATTTCCGTTAGCGTGCTGGTTCCTGGTACGGGGCTATGTGAACAGAAGTCCTGCCGGAAGGAAGGAACCGGTCTGACCCAAGCGGCTGGACAAATATCCGGGTGGCCCTTGCGTGGATCAGACGATGCTTCATTGGAGAAATAAACAGAGCAAAAAGAGAAGCCCTGAAATAGCGGGGCTTCTCCTTTTTTTTTGGTAAGGTATATTTGCAGACTATACTTGCTTATCTTCCTCTTTATGATCGGCAACGAGATCCTTGGCTGATGATTTGAACTCATGAAGCGTGCGTCCTACTGCACGTCCGAGCTCCGGCAGCTTGGTAGGGCCGAAAACAATCAAAACGACAACGAGAATCATCATAAGTCCGGGCAGTCCGATATTTTGCAGCATAGGATCACTCCTCTATTTTTAATCTTGATTGTAGCGCTTGGGATAGACGGCAACAGCTTCAATTTCAATGAGCCAATCAGCATTGACCAGGGCGGCGACTCCAAGTGTGGAGCGGGCCGGTTTAACGGGATTTTCCGGTGTGTTGAAAAATTGCGCATAGGCTTCGAACCAGCCGTCAAAATCAAATTTGCCTTCTTTCAGAGCATCCTGGGCGATGTATACGCGCAGATAGGCGACATCGGCAAGCGTCAGATCCTGCTCCTTCAACTGCTTTTCAATTTCCTTCAGAATGCCGATACCCTGGGTCTTGGTATCGCCGTATCGTTCATACACGGTTTTCCCATCCTTGTTGAGCACAGGCGGTACAGTACCGCTTGTCGAAAAAGTGGCTGAACCGGCAGGGATTGCGACCGAGCTGGAAATGGAAGAAGTGGGGCTTCCGTAGTATTCCACTTCATTAATAGGCTCCTTCAAATATCTGTTCGGGGTCTCGGGATCCCCCTGTGCAGCAAATGCGCTCACACAAAGAAAGCTGGATATGACGGCTGTGCCCATCAATAATTTGACTTTTTTCGGCAGGCTCAATAATATTCCTCCTTATGGTCTATTAGTCTTTCAACACGCGCTGATGGATGTCCGTTACAACCGAACGGGCGGATTCAATCGCCCCGGCCTGCCAAGCCGTGATGTAGCTGATATGCTCCCCGGCAAGGTAGATTCGTCCGTCCGGCTTGCAAAGTGTAGGATAGTAAGTCTTCCGGTCGTCTCCGGAATAAGATACCCAGCCTCCGAGATTGTATTTTATTTTTTTCCAGTCGATCGAGAAGGAGGTCTGGAACTCATCATAGAATTGCGGATGAATTTTGGCCCCCTGCATCATGGCATGCTTTTCGCGTTCCTGATAGGACATTTTGCCCAGCTTGTCGGCGTTGGAGCCAAAGACATAGTAACCGAGCAGAATGCCTTTCTTGGAAAAATATTTCGTAGGCGGGTAGTACATTTGGGTGATATCCATATTGGTCATGGTATTGCCGCCGTAGATTTGCTCATCCTCTTCCCAGAAGCGGCGTTTGAACTGAAGCCCCATTTTCCCTGCGGAGGCATATCCGACGCTGGAAATCGCTTTGGCCATATTAGGCGAGAAGTCTGCCGGGATGCCCTTGAGGACAGATAGAGGGATTGTGCAGATGCAGAAATCGCCTGTTACTTCTCTGTCGACATTCTTCTGCAGATCCGTATAGACAATCCGCACTCCCGAGGAGGACTGACGGATTTCTTTAACCTCCGCCTTGTATTTGATCTGGTGTCCTACCCTTTTCTCAAAGGCTTTGGAGATCATATCCATGCCTCCGACAGGGTGGAACATCATCATTTGCATATCATAGCTGTATTCGCTGCTGAAGAAATTGCCGAAGCCGGAATTGATGATCGCTTTCATGTCAAATGGGTCTCTCAGCACCCCGGCGTCCAGTCTGCTTCCCGGTTCGTCCTTATAGCCGCCGCGTTCAGAGCCCCGGTAAAACAAATCCTCTTCAAGATTCCCTTCCGCCTTGAGATAGTTGACCAGTTTAATTTTCTCGTCTGCCGTAATCGGGAGATCGAGCGCTTTCTGATTAACGGCTTTCGCCATCATCTCGGAAACATAACCTCTCATATCGGCTTTGGCAGCCCGTTTGCGGATCTTCTGGCCGGAAAGCGCGCCCACATTCTCGTTATAATAATAAGCGCTGTCATTCACGTTGTTGAAGGGCTCCATCTCCACGCCAAACTCACGGCAGTAATCCATGGTCACATGAAACTGCGGAATGCGCATTGGACCTGCGTTCAGGTACATGCCGTCATCGAACCGGGCGATCTGCTTGGAAGCGCCCACCTCAGCTTCTGTCGTGCCCTTCCTGACCGACCAGTTCCGTCCGCCCGCTCGTTCCCTGGCTTCAAGAATGGTAACGTCGTAGCCGGCTTTACCGAGCTCGTAGGCCGCTGTCATACCGCCGATACCAGCTCCGAGAATAATGACTTTCTTGCCATTGCGGTTGGTTGCCGTTAAATCGCCACTTCGGGGAGGTGTGAAATCTGCTGCTTTTACGGTTTCAGGCGAAAGCAGGCCGAGTGTTCCCATAACACTGAATACGGCCGCCGATCCTCCGACTTTTCCAACGGTCGTTAAGAACTGCCTGCGGGTAATTTCGTTCGGTTTCTCTTTAGTCTCCACGGCGCGACATCTCCTTCTCAAAGTAGATTCAACCTTGCAAGGAAAATGTATCACACCGCTTGCCGTGGCGAATCAAAAATGTTAGATTATCTAACATAAATTATTTTTATGTGCGGATCACATTTAATAAATATTTATAATAGACTTGCAAAGATTTAAAGCGCTTGCTATAATCCGTCCCAACCCCCTTGATTAACGTCATGTTTCTTAACATTTGAAGTTATTTTACTTACTGAATTGATGTTGGAGCATTCAAACACCAAAGGAGGCTAAGCGTTATGGAAGAGAAAGTGATGTATATAGGGATGGTGTGTGAGCTTACAGGATTATCTGAAAGGCAGATTCGTTATTACGAGGAAAGAAAGCTGGTTTTTCCCGTTAGGACCAAAGGAGGAGTTCGAAAATATTCATTCGAGGACGTGGATAATATCCGTGAGATCAACCGGAATATAAAGGACGGTTTTCGGACGTTTGAGCTGAAAGGCATGCTGAACAAACGTCTGCACGGAAGAGGCCAGGCATAATTCAAATACGAAAGGGGAAACCGTGATGATTGAAGAAAAGAAGATGACCTTAATTGAACATCTTGCAGAGCTTCGAAAACGGATTATCGGGGTAATTGTCGTTCTATTTCTGACCATGATCGGGGGCTTGATCCTTTCGCCAAAAGTACTTCTCTATCTGAAAGGCATCCCGCCGGCTTCCGGAATTACATGGAATGTTTTCTCGCCCTGGGACGCGCTGCGTATCTATATGCAGGTTGCCTTTGTGATTTCGGCAGCCGTCACTCTCCCCTATATCCTGTACCAGCTCTGGAGCTTTATGAAAGTCGGGCTAAAGAAGGAGGAGCAGGAGGCTACGCTGCGCTACATTCCCTACTCGGTCCTATGTTTCCTGATCGGAATTGGATTCGCGTATTTTGTCGTATTTCCGATGAGCTTCAGTTTTACTTCCCGGATATCCGACCAGCTGGATCTCACCCAGACGTACGGCATCGCGCAATACTTCGGTTTCATGCTCAGCATCGTAATACCCATGTCCCTGGCTTTTGAACTGCCGGTCGTTATTATGTTTTTGACAAAAATCGGTGTGCTTACGCCCAAGGTATTGAACAGCATGCGCCGTTATGCCTACCTGGGACTTGTCATTTTGGCCAGTCTGATCTCACCGCCTGAACTCATTTCACATTTGATGGTCTTTATCCCTCTGGTTGTTCTTTATGAAATCAGCGTCTGGCTGTCCCGTGCCGTCTACCGCAAGAAGACAAAAGTGCCGGCTATCGATGCAGCTGTAATGAACGGGTGATCCGGTGCGGATAACTCTGCTTCCTATCTATCCGGCAAATTGAGAGGATAGGCATGACGACCCGTATAACCTGTATATAATGAAGCAAAAAATAAGGGGCTGCCGCGGCGGTCCCTTTTTCATGCGTCCTTGCTTTACTCTGTATTGACGAAACGATATATATTCATTAGCTGCAGGGCGTTAGATCCATTATAATTGATGGTGGAACAACAAGCGTACGCTGATCCGGCGAGCAGCAGGATTGGAAGCTAATGAAAAAACGGAAGAGGATTGGGATCATGGCTAAAGTGAAGGACGGCATCATCGGTTTATGCGTTGGAGACGCTTTGGGCGTTCCTGTCGAATTTCGGTCGAGACAAGCATTGGAGCAGTCGCCGCTGACGGATATGACAAGCTTCGGCTCGCATAATCAGCCTGCCGGAACCTGGTCGGATGACAGCTCTCTTACCTTCTGCCTGATGGACAGCTTGGCGGAATGCGGAGAAATTGATTTGGTTGATCTGGCAGGCAAGTTCGGCGAATGGTGCTGGAGAGCCAAATGGACGCCGCATGACGAAGTATTTGATATCGGCATTGCCACCCGGGAGGCGATCATCAGACTGGAAGATGCGGCGCTGCCTCCGCAGCTTGCAGGCGGATCAGATGAATTCAGCAATGGCAACGGTTCTTTAATGAGGATTCTTCCGCTTGCCTATTACTTGGAGGGTCATTCCTTTGAAGAGCGCATACATGCCGTAACGCGGATATCTTCTCTTACCCATAGGCATCCGATTTCGATTATTGCTTGTGTAATCTATGTGGAAATTGCTATTTCCCTGATAGAAGGGAAGCATTTAGAGGAAAGTCTGAATCAGGCTAAGGAAGCTGTTGCCCGGCATTATGCCCTCAGTCCGGAGCTTTCGGCCTTCGATCGCGTTATGCAGGGGGATTTGAAGCGGCTGGGCAGGAATGAGATTCAGTCCTCCGGTTATGTGGTTCATACGCTGGAAGCCAGTCTGTGGTGTCTGATGAATTCCGGAAGCTATGAGGAAGCGGCATTGAAAGCAATCAATCTGGGCGAGGATACAGATACGACCGGAGCTGTTACAGGTGGATTGGCCGGTCTGATGTATGGACTTGACGGTATCCGCAAGAGCTGGATCATACAGCTGGCAAGGCTTGAAGAAATTATGGGCTTATGTGACCGGTTCGAAGAGGCCATAGAGCAAAGAAAGTGAAAGTAGGGAGGATATAATGGGGCGTATTGTAAACAGCATAACGGAGCTTATCGGAGATACACCCGCGGTTTGTCTGCAGCGATTGACGCAGCCGGAAGACGCGGAGGTGATTGTAAAGCTGGAGAGATTCAACCCCAGCGGCAGCGTGAAGGACCGCGCGGCGTCTTCCTTGATTCTGGATGCTGAGCGAAGAGGCAAGATTC
The DNA here is from genome assembly GCF_056269365.1 of Paenibacillus sp. JT22N12. Classification (NCBI taxonomy): domain Bacteria; kingdom Bacillati; phylum Bacillota; class Bacilli; order Caryophanales; family Paenibacillaceae; genus Paenibacillus; species Paenibacillus sp. JT22N12. Next base: position 56,065 of record NZ_JBWDNU010000017.1, read on the forward strand.
AGCCGGGGGATACGATTATTGAACCAACAAGCGGGAATACCGGAATAGGTCTGGCGATGAATGCCGCAGCCAAAGGCTACAAGCTGATTCTGGTTATGCCCGACAATATGTCGCAGGAGAGAATCTCGCTGCTTAAGGCCTATGGTGCAACAGTAGTTCTGACGCCGGCGGCGGAGCGGATGCCCGGCGCGATCCGCAAAGCAATGGAGCTGCAGGCTGAACGGCCAGGCAGCTATATTCCCAATCAATTCGAGAACCCTGCGAACCCCGATATTCACCGGGTAACAACGGCGCTGGAAATTATTGAACAAACGGAAGGCCGACTTGACGCTTTTATCGCTACTTCGGGAACAGGAGGCACAATAACCGGTACAGGCGAAGCCTTGAAGGCGGCCATTCCCGGTCTGCATATAGCTGTCGTCGAGCCATTGGGATCGCCAGTCCTCTCTGGCGGCCAGCCTGGGCCGCATAAGCTTGTGGGCACCAGTCCCGGCTTCGTCCCGGTTATTCTCAACACCTCTGTGTATGATGAAATTATCCGCGTGTCCGATGATGATGCTATCCGCACTATGCGTGATCTGTCCAGACTGGAAGGACTGCTTCTGGGCCCGTCCTCCGGAGCGGCTGTCTGGGCAGCCATGCAGGTTGCCTCCCGGATTGGAAAAGGCGGGCGTGTGCTCTGCATGGCCCCGGACAGCGGCGAGCGTTATTTAAGTATGGATCTATATTGAAAGAAGAAGATGAGGACGCATGGCGGTTTAATTTTTCCAGCTGCTCAAGGCTTCCTTGACAATAAGCCGTCTTTCATTGATGTAGTTCTTGAATACCTCTGGCTCTTCCTGAAAAGTGTGGAAGGGCCATTTTCTCGTGAAATCGTCTCTGATCGCTGGCGTCAGCTCCCCGTGCAGCTTCATCAGGACGGGCTCCAGCCGCTGTAAAGTAAATTTATCAGCCAACAGCTGGTTCAGAATACGGCGATAAGCCTGCCGGCAGGAACGGTAGGATAATATTTTGCGCGTCAGGATGTTGTACCCCTTTACCCGGACCAGATCGCTGCCGCATAATTTGCCATAGCAGTTTCTTCCCCAAGTGCCTTCATAATCCCAGGGTATAATCCGGTACTTGCCGCTTGTTGCATGCTCATACAGGGCATAGTTCTGATCAAAACCGTCATAATTTCCGGTCAGCACGGCGCCGGCAAGCCACTTTAAGTAAAGCCCGATGTCGAGCCGCTTGACGAGATAGGAGCGGAGAGCCTCGCCGGCGGCGCGGTTAATCCGTCTAACGAAGCGGGTCAGGCGGACTGGTGTCTCTTTTGTCCCCTTCATCACGCGGTAACCGGAAAAAAGTGTAGCTTTATGCTGATTCGTATCCGGGTCGACGAGACTGAAGTTGGCATTGTCATTAACCGCGTAGATGAGAGCCCTGGAGCCGATTTTCCGCTTTCTGAAGAAGGTCTGGTCCACGGCTTCGATATCCAGATAAACGCCGTGGGGCTGATCATTCCATTCCAGCCAGAAATGACGGGTTGAGGGTGCCGGTACCTGGATGGAGTTGAAAAAATGAAAGGAAAGGGCATTGCGCATCATCGACGGGTCGTCGAATTCAGCATTCCAATGCATGGTCTTATTATTACCATACCGCAGCTCGTAAGATTTTTTGGGATAATTGCGAGTATGGCCCCCGCGGAAGCGAAGCTGCGCCTCATAGGATTCTCCGTCCATTTCAAGCTTAACGGGAGCGAATTCATTGCTCCATACATCAGCCTGGAGCCTTGACAAATCGTCCTCATTGATCGTTATTTTGCGGGTCGGCAGTCCTTCCCCGGACATTGGACCATCTCCTTAACCAAAAGATAAAGCCTATCGGTAAAGACGATAGGCTTTTTTTTATGATTCTTTACATTATGCAGGCATCAGCCTAATGGTCACTGCTGGTATGCCATGATTTACAAAGTCTGCAGGGTGAAAGGCTGCACCTTATTAGCGCTTTCCGCCGTGAGAGCCTTGTGTACCCTTAGCCCCTCTGGAGCCTTGTGTACCCTTAGCCCCTCTGGAGCCTTGTGTACCCTTAGCCCCTCTGGAGCCTTGTGTACCCTTAGCCCCTCTGGAGCCTTGTGTACCTTGAGCCCCTCTGGAGCCTTGTGTACCCTGAGCGCCTCTGGAGCCCTGTGTACCCTGAGCGCCTCTGGAGCCTTGTGTACCCTGAGCGCCTCTGGAGCCTTGTGTACCCTGAACGCCTCTGGAGTCCTTTGTTCCTCTGGAGCCCTGTGTACCGCCTAGTCCACCGGAACGGTTCTCGCCTTGCGTGCTTTGAACATCGCCGGATCTGTGCTTGTTACCTTTTGTTACATTATCCTCGCCCTCTGCGCTCGGAATACCATTCGTATCTTCTTGCGTACTCTGTTCATCTTGATTCTTTGGAGTGCATTTCGTAGATTTCCATGACTTCTTTGATGTTTTTTTGCTGCGTTTATAACCTTTGCCATTTGTACCGCTCATGAATAATTTCCTCCTTATATCATATTTATACAGGCTATGAAAATAATCTATCTATCGCGCTAGGTTACAATCCAACTTGAACAAAAATAGATATGAATCTACCTATCGTGCTGGGTTGCAATCCAACTTGATTAAAAATAGATATAAATCTAGTACCGGATTAATGCGAGATACATATAGATATATTACAAATTGCTTAACATGATGGATTTCATGGAGGCAAGTATTGGAGGGATGAAAGACGAAACGAGTCGGTTGTACCGGATTGTCAGCAGCTGAAGTTTTTGAAGGTTGAACCTTGGAATTAGTCGCGAAGGAATGAAAAGTGCTCTGGTGTCCATTATCCGCAACTTTCGACTATGCGGCCTCGGATCTGATGATCGTCATTATTGCAGCTATTAGAAGAAAGAACTTGTCATCGATCAGCTTCCACCAGCTTCTCTTCTAATAGTTGAAAGTATCAAACCGCTTATAATCTATTCATTCATGGAGGGATTCTTCAATGGAACATATTCAAAAAGCAAGCCATACCAAAAAAACAGTTAGCTTAAGCAGCAATGCCAGTCCTGGCACCAAAGGACATAAAAGCTATACAAGTAATGCATCCGATGCGTCCCCTTCAATGGGCGGCGGCAGCCACTATGACAACTATCTGAACAGTCTGATCGGCAAACAAATAAAAATTAACCGCGGCGGTCCTGAGTCTCTTGTCGGCAGACTGGTTGGGGTACAAAGCGATTATGTTGCCTTGTACGCTAAAGAAGGTACTGTGTATATCAATTCAAGTCACGTAAAAAGCATTACCGAGCTTGAAGGCAGCAAAAGCCAAGGAAGCTGGACGCCCAACTATATTGTCGCATCTGATTTTGTTGGCGTTTTACACAAAATGGTTAAATCCTTTGCTCAAGTAAACTGGGGCGGTCCTGAGAAAGTGGAGGGCTTCATAGCCGAAGTGGGAAATCAGTCGCTGCTCCTTGTTGTCAACGGACAAGATTTGATGCGTATCCCGCTCTACCATATCAAAACCGTTAAATCTTCCGGCAAATATGCCAGCAGCGGAAGCAAGGGCAACAAATCGGGAAGCGGCAGCAAATCCGGAGGAACTCAAGGAAGCGGAAGCGGCAGCAGCAAATCCGGAGGAACTCAAGGAAGCGGAAGCGGCGGCAAATCCGGAGGAACTCAAGGAAGTGGAAGCGGCGGCAAATCCGGAGGAACTCAAGGTAGCGGAAGCGGCGGCAAATCCGGAGGAGCTCAGGGAAGCAGAACTGGAGGCAGCCAGGGCAATAAATCCGGCAGCAAAAGAAACAGTACGGGAGGAAGCGGGAAGGGCAAATCCCGCAGCAATCAAGGAAGCAGAAACAGCAGCAGCAAAAAATCAGGAAGAAAAGGATAATTACCGCACGAGCAGCATCAATCGCGCCAATTGTGACCGTGAACCTTTCACAAAGATTGGAATCAGGGCTGAATTCATGCCGGTGCCGGCATATCAAGCCGGCGCTGGCAGCAGCTTTGCCAGCTGCAATTAAAATCTATCATTAACCGATTTATATCAAATTCGCCTCAATAATATCTGGATGCAAATCTCAGGATGAAAGGAGGTTGTTCTCATTGAAAAGTCGTCATCCTTTATTAGACCAGTATGTTGAGCTTGACGTTTCCGGCGCTTCTCTACCTATAAAGGGAAAACTGATCGATTTGGGCCAAGACATATTAGTCGTGCACAATGGGAGACAATTTTTGTATATACCATTTGTTCATCTGCAGCAGATGCGGTTAATCGTTAATGAGTTTCAGGATATCGAAGTGCCGGAGCCTCATTTTGAGCAGCAAAATGATCTTATTTCATATCGAAAAGTATTGATGAACGCAAAAGGCATGTTTTCCGAACTGTATATTACCGGCCATCAGTCGATCCATGGCTATTTAACGAGTGTGATGAACGATTTCTTTGTTTTTTACTCGCCGGTTTATCATTCGGTCATGGTTTCCCTGAAGCATCTGAAATATTTGATACCATATAACCCCAATGTCACGCCGTATACCTTGACGCCGGAGCAGTTTCCGCTCAAGCCTTCTCCCATTACGCTGGCCCGTACGTTTGATCAGCAAATGAATAAACTGCTTGGTGAATTCGTCATCCTGGATCTCGGCGAGAACCCAAATAAAATCGGAGTCCTCAAAAGTATTGATCAGAGCATGATCGAGCTGTCGAACGCGGATGGCAAATCCATTTATCTGCATTTTGACCATGTAAAAACAATCCATCTTCCTTAATCCGGAAAGATTGAATTCTTCCTGAAAAGGAGGAATTCGGATACATATATATTTCAGGCGGAGGACATAATACGGAAGGTTCAATGAATTGGAAAAAAGGAGGGAGTTTTCACATGATGCAGCCTATCTCATCCAAGGAAATGGAATATATCGTCGATTCCATATCCAATGAGGATCTATTGATGAAGCAATGCGCTGCTGTAGCCGTTGCTGCGCAGACCCAGGGTATTAAACAGGTATGTTCGCAAATGATATCGATGCACCATCAGAACACGCAGACATTAATGAATTCACTCCAGCAGCATCAGCAATTGGCACCAACACAGCCGCAAAATTAGAGGAACGGGAGGAATCCGATATGTATCAGCAGCAAAATATGCAAAATGGACAAGTTCAAATGCTCATGCCGGAAGAGGATATGGCTTATACCGTCCTGGCCGATCTGAAACGTGTGGTTCGGGAGTACGCGACAGCGGCAACAGAATCAAGCTGTCCGGAAATCCGCGGGATGTTCACCCATTTGCTGAATAATACGCTTCATATGCAGGGAGAATTGTTCAACGCGATGAAGCAGGCCAATATGTACAGCGTCTCATCGCCTGCGCTCCGTCAGGATCTGACCAAGCAGCTCCAGCAAAATCAGCAAACCCTGGTCAAGACGGAACAGCATCTGCAAAAGCTTCAGCAAAGTCAGTCAAGCCAACAAACGCAGCAGCCTTCCGGGCAGCACCAGGCTTATCAGCAGCAGCAGCAAATGCCGCAGCAAAACGGCCAGTATTATATGTAGCTTAAACAGCCCTTTGGGCCGTTTTTTTCGGAAGAGCCCCCTGATGGGGCTCTTTCCTGTTTGCAAGCCTCACATCTTTGCGCTTTGCAGGAAGCTTGGATTCGTTGTAATATATTCATTATAACTAATGACGCGAAGGCAGGACTGTCCACCATTGTAGTCCTTTGGGAGGCCGGTACTGCCTGCGGTTGATTAATAATGCTTTGGGAGGGTATGACGATGAATGAGCGCAAGATGAAAATATTAGAGCTGCTAAAAGAAGATGCGCGCCGCAGTGCGGATCTGATCGCGACCATGCTGGATGAACCGGTGGCGGAAGTAAAGCAGGAGATTGCAGAAATGGAAGAAGACCATATCATCGTCAAATACGCAACTGTCGTCAACTGGAGCAAAGTGGAGGACGAGAAGGTAACGGCTTTGATTGAGGTGCAGATTACACCGGAACGCGGCCGGGGCTTCGAGGGCATCGCGGAGCGGATTTATTTATATCCCGAAGTGAAATCGGTATATTTGATGTCAGGCGCTTATGACCTGCTGGTAGAGGTTCAAGGCAAGACGCTGAAAGACGTTGCATCCTTCGTTTCCAACAAGCTGTCACCCATTGACGCGGTTCTATCCACCAAAACATTTTTTATTTTGAAGAAGTATAAACAGGACGGCATTATATTCGAAGAGCATGAAGACGATCACCGTCTTCTTATCTCACCGTAAAGGGTGACCGATCATGATAAAAGACGAAGAACTTCAGCAGAGCACCCTGACAAGCCGGACTTCCATGGCTGACTATCTGTCGCCGCAGGCACGGGTTATGAAGCCATCGGGAATCCGCCGATTTTTTGATTTGGCAAGCGGCCGCAAGGACATTATTACGCTTGGCGTGGGCGAGCCTGATTTTGTTACGCCATGGCATGTCCGCGAGGCCTGTGTGTACTCGCTGGAAATGGGCAAAACCCAGTATACCTCCAATGCCGGCACGCCGGAGCTGCGCGAGGAGATCGGTCATTATCTGAACCGCCAATTCGATGTTTCCTATGAACCCGGCAATGAAATACTGGTGACGGTAGGCGGAAGCGAAGCGATCGATCTGGCGCTGCGTGCGCTTATTGCCCCAGGGGATGAGATTCTTGTGCCTGAGCCTTGTTATATTTCCTATTCGCCAATCACCTCCCTGAGCGGAGGCGTGCCGGTCGGAATTGAAACCTATGCCAAGGATCAGTTCAAACTGACGGCCGAGTCGCTGCAGGCTGTCATTACACCACGGTCCAAAGTACTTATTTTATGCTATCCCAGCAATCCGACGGGCGGTATCATGACTCGTGAAGACTGGCTGCCGATTGCAAAAGTGGTCGAGGAAAATGACCTGATCGTCATTTCGGATGAAATTTACGCGGAGCTTACGTACGGCACCAAGCATGTCAGCTTTGCCTCGCTTCCGGGCATGAAGGACCGGACTATTCTGGTCAGCGGCTTCTCCAAGGCGTTCGCCATGACCGGCTGGCGGATCGGATATGCCTGCGGGCACCGCGATCTTATAGCGGCTATGTTGAAAATTCACCAGTATACCGTCATGTGCGCACCTGTAATGGCTCAGGTCGCAGCTCTGGAAGCTCTCAAAAACGGACTGGAGGAAAAAGACCGCATGGTGGAGGCTTATAACCAGCGCCGCCGTCTCGTGGTTCACGGGTTCCGCGAAATCGGCCTTGAATGCCATGAACCCCAAGGAGCGTTCTACGCCTTTCCTTCTATTAAGGCAACCGGACTCAGCTCCGAAGAGTTCGCCACCGCCCTGCTGCTTGAGCAAAGTGTTGCCGCCGTGCCCGGAGATGTGTTCGGTCTTGGTGGGGAAGGCCATCTGCGCTGCTCCTATGCTACATCTGTCAGCCAACTGACTGAGGCGATTGAGCGGATAGGCAATTTTGTCCGCAAATATACGGCAGAATAAGTCCATTTTGGCCGCAAATAATGATATTCATAATTGTAATTGTTTGTTATAATTTAGTAAAACTGCAAGGAACCTAGGAACAACGAAGAAGAATAAATGAACAAATAACATCTTCCGTTGCTATATCCTTAAAGTATTGTGGGGTAAATTCCACGAAACAACAGCATTAGATCGACGACAAGGAGGGATGGCAATGGCTTTTGCGGATTATGGCCTATCGTTCAATAATGAGCCGGGCACCGTGTCAGCTAGACAGTTGTCTTCCTCGATACAATCACTAGAAGCTGAGATTTATGCGCTCCGAACGAAGATGGAGCAATCCTATACGGAAGAAACGACATTTAATTCCGATATCGTGATTGATCTCAGCCGGAAGCTGGATTTGAAGATTAATGAGTATATGCATGTCATGAGAAAAAAGTCGAAATCATCATAATGCGGATTCTCTTACCCGGGAAGCCCCTACGAGGGCTTCTTTTATTTTTTTTATAGTCTTATTTATGCTATATTTGACGTAGATATTCGATGTGGAGGGATTATGTTGCTGCGTTTGCCGACAAGGTTTCGAGCTTTATTTGCAGGTTTTGCGTTACTGGTATTGTGTATGACTCTTTCGGGCTGCGGATCCAATGCCGATCTGACTGTATTTATTATGCCCAAGGAATATTTGCCGGATGGTGTGGCCGCCAAGGTTGAGGAGCAGCTCAAAGCCAAATTTGGCGAAGAGAAGACGATTGAAGTAAACGCTTCTCCAATGTACAACGAGCAGAAGCTGATTGTGGAGATTGCTGCCGGAGGAAACGGAATTCTGATCCTCCCCAAGGATACCTTGATGAGTATGATTACTCAGGGCCCGGCGATTCAGCTGGACAAGTGGTTCGACGCTTCCGCCTATCCGGAAGGTGTGCTTGAGAGCGACCTCGGCGATTCGAAGAATCCGAAGCTCGTCAAGGGCTTGTTCGCGATTCCCGTCGAAAAGACGATATTCAAGGATGCGGGCTATAACGAACCCAATATGCTGATGATTATTCCGGCAAATGCGCCGGATCAGGATTTATCCATTGAAGTCATGAAGGAGCTCGTCAAGCCATGAGATTATATACCCGAACGGGAGACGATGGGCAAACGTCGGTAAAGGGCGGACGTGTCCGCAAGGATGATGAACGTGTTGAAGCTTACGGTACGATTGATGAGCTGAACTCATTCGTTGGCCAGGCGGCGGCTGTCGCAGCGGCAGCAGGCGGGCTGGATGAGCTGGTGGTGCAGTTGGCCCAGATCCAGCAGGAATTATTCGATTGCGGTTCTGATCTTGCTTTTGCTGATCCTAAGAGCCGTCAGATGAAAATGGATGCGGAGCCGGCGGTTAGACTTGAGGGGTGGATAGACGCTCATGTGGAGGCGGCTCCGGAAGTGACCCGCTTTATTCTGCCGGGAGGAAGTGAAGTGTCGGCCCTGCTGCATGTTTGCCGGACTGTATGCCGCAGAGCGGAGCGCCGCGTTGTTACATTATCGGCGGAGCTTCCCGTCAATCCCGAGGCACAGAAATATATCAACCGGCTCTCTGATTATTTTTTCGCAGCTGCCCGTTTTGCCAATGCCAGACTGGGTGTTCCCGATACGGAGTATGTGCGCAGCGCCGAAGTATTCCGCAAAAAGAAATGAGCGGCCTCTATTATGACCCGCTGGTGCTTGAGATATCCGCCGAAGATGAGGGCAGGATGGTCCGGACGGTGCTTGAGAAGCGGCTGGGCGTCTCCCGCAAGCTGATGTCGCGGCTGAAGCTGACGGAGCAGGGACTGACCCTGAACGGGAAACGCGTGTTTACGAATGAGCGGGTCAAGCAGGGCGATTGTCTGGCTGTGCGTATGGAACAGGAGCAATCCGATGATATATTGCCTGAGCCAATGCCCCTCGATATTGTATACGAAGACCGCGAGCTGCTGATTGTGAACAAGCTTCCTGGAATCATCGTTCATCCCACGCACGGACATTACACGGGTACGCTCGCCAACGGAGTTGTCCATCACTGGCTGGAGAAGGGAGAAACGGTCCGTTTCAGACCGATTCATCGGCTGGATGAAGAGACCTCAGGACTTGTCGCAATCGCCAAAAATCCCTATATCCATCAGCAGTTGTCGGAGCAGATGCAGGCTGGCGAGATCGACAAGCGCTACCGTGCGTTTGTCTATAACTCTCCGGATCCGGCATCCGGAACGGTGGATGCCCCGATTGACCGCAATCCCGAAGAACCGCATCTGCGCGCGGTTATTCCAGGCGGGTATGCTTCGATCACCCATTACGAGACCGAAGCTGTTTATCGGAGCGGCGGAGCAGCGAAGATCAAGCTGAAGCTTGAGACAGGACGTACGCATCAAATTCGGGTACATATGAAGCATATTGGCTGTCCTCTTATCGGCGATAAGCTCTATGGTTATGCATCGTCCGGTAGAAGCAGCGGCGGTTCAGCCGAGCTGGAAGCAGCTGTGGAGCGTCAGACGCTTCATGCCGCAACGCTCGGCTTTACCCATCCCATGACGCATAAATATATGGAATTTGAAGCAGCTCTTCCGCAGGATTTGCAGCAGCTGGAGAAGCTGCTTCTTGCCGGTCAACGGGTATAGTGAAGATTTTGGCTTTATTTTGGCTGTAACGAAAGGAAGCTTCCATGAAGAAATTGACATTCTATGGTTATCCCAAATGCGGTACCTGCCGCGATGCCGTTAAATCGCTGGAAGGCAAAGGCTATGAGCTGGACTCGCATAATCTGTTCGAACAGGCGCCATCCGCTGAAGTATTAACAGAGCTGATCGGGCGGAGCGGACTTGAGGTGAAGAAATTTTTTAATACCTCGGGAGAGGCTTATAAAGAATTGAATCTGAAAGATAAGCTCCCCACTTTATCAGATAAGGAAAAAATAGAGCTGCTGGCTTCCAATGGCAGATTAATCAAAAGGCCGGTCGTAACAGACGGTATAAAGGTAACGGTAGGTTTCAAGGACGACGACTATGATCGTGTCTGGGGTAGTTGACAACGTTGGAGGGAACTGGCTGGTGACGAAGAAATGGCAGGCCGAGCGGCTGTCCATGCTGGGTTCTTCCATATTCGCAGAGGTGGGATATTGGAAGAGCAAGGCGCGCAAACAGGGGCTTGATGTAATCGATTTAAGTATTGGCAGTCCGGACCTGCCTCCTTCGCAGCGGGTTCGGCAGGTATTAAGCGAGGCTGTGCTCAGAGACGGGGCCTATCAATATCCGGGATCGAGAGGAAGCGCAGCTTTTCTGGAGCAGGCGGCAGATTGGCTGGCATTCCGCTTCGGCATTTCGGTTGACCCCGAAACCGAGATGCTCTCTCTTATGGGCTCGCAAGACGGTCTTGGCCATCTGGCGCTCGCTCTGTGCAATCCCGGCGACATCGCGTTGGTGCCGGATCCGGGCTATCCCGTTTACGCTGCAGGGCTCGCCCTGGCTGGAGTAACACCATATCATATGCCGCTGCTTGCAGAGAACGGCTATCTTCCGGATCTGGCCTCGATACCGGCTGAGGTGCTGGCCAAAACCAAATTCATGCTGCTGAACTATCCCGGCAATCCGGTATCGGCTGTAGCCGATTTGTCCTTTTTTGCCGCGGCGGTCGCGTTCGCCAAGCAGCATCAGATTCTGATCGTTCATGATCTGGCCTATTCCGAAATGGCCTTCGACGGCTACAAGCCGCCCAGCATACTGCAGGTGGAGGGTGCGGGCGAGGTTGCGGTCGAATTTCATTCCTTATCCAAAAGCTTCAACATGGCAGGCTGCCGGATCGGTTTTCTGGCAGGAAACAGAGAAGCAGTGGGCGCTCTGGGAGCGCTTAAGGCGAATATCGACTATGGCGTGTTTCTGCCGGTGCAGGAGGCTGGAATTGCCGCTTTGCAGCAGGATATGGAGGGAGCAATCCCGTCGGTAGGCGCTGTCTATGAAGAGCGGCGGGATGCGTTTCTGGATGCTTTGCGCGAAGAAGGCTGGGAGGTAGCGAAGCCTAAAGCGACAATGTTCGTCTGGGCCCAGCTGCCTACAATGCGCTGGAATCTGGCTAGTCCGTGGGACTCCCGGAGCATTTCCCGGGAAATGCTAAGCCGCTGCGGCGTGGCTGTTATTCCCGGCGACGCGTTTGGCGCGCAAGGGGAAGGATTTATTCGCATTGCGCTTGTGGAGAGCAGGCAGCGTCTTGTTGAAGCGGCGCGCCGTATAGGTCATTTTATTCGGGGAGAGTAAACGGGGCGGACGAAGGGAGCGGGTGGATGAATATGAGTGTTTACGATCAAATGGCAATGTTTGAGGACCTGGAGAGCCAGGATATCAAGGAGAATAGTGAGAACAAGCTGCTGCTTGTCGATGGAATGGCGTTGCTGTTCCGCGCTTTTTTTGCCAACTCCTATGGGGGAACAGTAAGGCGAACGAGCAGCGGCGTTCCGGTTAACGCCATTTACGGGTTCGTGAAGTATTTTATGGATGCCGTGCAGCGCTTCAAGCCAACGCATGTCGTATGCTGTTGGGATATGGGCAGTCAAACCTTCCGTACCTCTCAATATGACGGCTACAAGGCCAACCGGCCCTCCGCGCCGGAGGATCTGATTCCCCAGTTCGATCTGGTGAAGGATGTTGTTGCAAGCTTTGGCGTTCCCAATGTCGGCATTGCCGGTTTTGAAGCGGATGACTGCATCGGGACGCTGGCCAAACGCCACAGCGGAGACGCGCATGTCTATGTACTTTCAGGAGATCATGATTTGCTGCAGCTGGTGGATGAGCGGATCTCGGTTGTCATAATGAAAAAAGGCCAAGGCAACTATGCGGTATACACGCCGGAGTTCCTGCTGGAAGAACGGCAGCTTACATCGGAGCAGGTGATTTGTGTTAAAGGGCTGATGGGGGATACGAGCGATAATTATCCCGGGGTGCGTGGAATTGGGGAGAAAACAGCTCATAAGCTCATTCAGGAATATGGTTCCGTCGATGGCATACTGGAAAACCTGGACAGCTTATCCAAGACGGTTCGCGCCAAGATTGAAGCCGATCTGGAGATGCTTCATCTCTCAAGGGAATTGGCCCGTATCCGCCTTGACGTACCGGTGGAGCTGGAATTTGATTTATGCGGCTGGGAAATTGACCGGCAGCGGCAGCGGGTCGTTGGCAAATTCGAAGAGCTTGAATTCAAAAGCCTGATGGCACTCATAAGTTAAACATTATTCATATAGCAGCGGACGATAGAGATTCCTTCACGTAAGGAATCTCTTTTTTTCTGCAAGAATATCTAAGCAGATATTCATATTCGAAGTTCCTTGTCCGACAATTGTATAAGGTGATACCTATTAGGATGAGGAAGGGATTGGGGCAAGGTGCACAAAGGCAGAAAGCAGAATAAAAGAATGTACAGGCACAATTGGAGGACCGCCGGTCTTGGCGTCATGATGGTAGCGGCAGCTCTGGGAGGACCATTGACGGAAACGGCCGCAGCCATATCCGGCAATGGTTTCAATCAATCAGGAATAAACCGGACAGCGTCAGTTATGGCGCAGGCTGCTGTCCCTGAACAGACGCAGGGCAAGGTGACGCTCGCTTATCCGAAGGCCGCGGTTGAACTTGCGGCAGGCACCCGTCTGTTCCTTGGCACTAGGCTTACAGTTTCCAAAGAGGTTGCATTAACTTATCAAACAGGCAATCCGGCGGTAGCCAAGGTGAATACGGCAGGGGTAATTACAGCGGTAGGAGCGGGCAGGACGACACTGACAATTAACGTGGTCTCCACAGGCTATAGCGGTCAGCTTAAGCTGCCGGTTCATGTCTCCACCGCGCAGCCGCTTAAGCTTGCATTCCAGCCTAAGCTGGAAATGCGCAAAGTATCGGCCGGAGGCAAATCATTCTCCATAAGCACGGTCACGATTCCGAAGGGGATGCCGGTGACAGCGGGGATTGCAGGCCGAAGCGTAGGCTCTGTCCAGCCGCTTGCGTCAATTGCCAAAACCTACAACACCGAAATCGCGATTAACGGGACTTTCTTTGATGCATACAGCGGCGTTCCCGATCCTTACGGCAACCTGATCCGTGATGGACTGCCGGAGCATATTGGCAATCTTGGGACGACGATCGGGTTCAAATGGGATGGAAGCGCGGTGATGGATTCGCTGCGGATCAAGATTTTCGGAGAGGTTGAGGGCAGCGGGCGCACGAGCGGCTGGTATGCTTATTTTATCAACCGCAAACCGACTTCCGGATCGGCAGCTACGTTATTCACGCCCGCACGCGGAGCCAGGCTGGGATTTGCTGCTGCATTGGCTGTTATTGTACAGAATGGCAAGGTGAACCGTATTGCATACGGGGAAAATGCCGCGATACCCAAAGATGGATATATTCTTGTATTTATGGGCGCAGAGAAAGGGCAGGCTGCCAAATTTAAAGTGGGCGATAAGGTAACTTACAGAGTCGAGTATCAGGATATGGACGGCAAGAAGCTGGACTGGAGCCAGGTTCAGACGGCTGTAGGTGCTGGGCCGAGACTTGTGAAGGACGGGAAAGTATCTCTGAATGCCGCAGACGAAGGTTTCCGGGATCCGAAAATCATCAGCGGCGGCGGGGCAAGGAGCGGCATTGCCATCCGCAAAGACGGATCGGTCATAGTCGCTACCGTTTCGGGCGCGACCATGAAGCAGTGGGCTCAGATCATGATTCAACTGGGCGCCCAGCAGGCCATGAATCTCGACGGCGGCGCCTCATCGGGTCTGTGGTACAAAGGCAGGACAGTGACTGCGCCGGGACGCGAGCTCAGTAATGCTCTTCTGTTCGGAGAGCATCTTAAATGGTAGGTTAGCTGGCTTGAAATTTTATACGTCTTGTATTTCCAAAAAAAAGCCGGGACCCTTAAAAGAGGGTCCCGGCTCTTCTATATGGTTCAGGGCTCGTCCTGAACATCCGGCACGGCCGGAGCGGCATCGTCGTCTCCGGGATACTCTCGATCCATACCGGCGTGCAGCTCGCGATTCTCGTAACTGAAACGGTTTGAGGGCCGCTGATCGATCCGCCACGGCGTACTTTTGCCCAGTGACCGGGCGATCAGGTCAGAGCCGTAAGGCCCCTCGGGGAATTCTTCTGCTGTGAGGTCATTGCGCTGGGATTCAACCGTGGACAAATCCGCGCTCGGCTGACGATTTTCCTTCTCGAATCCACTGCTCATGGTGATTCCCTCCTGATGTAACACTTGTTTAATACCCCATTAGTGTGTCCGGATCAGTCGGTAAAATTCACACTTCCAACGACAAGCTCAAGAAATTGGCTGAGATCGCCGGCTTCTTCCTCGGTAAGCTTGAATACATGCTCCAGATAACCTTCCTGTTCCAGGTCATCCTGGCCCATAATTGCAGTGCGGCCGCTCTGCAGGTCCGTCACCAGTTTCTTGCCGTAGAAACGGCTTGTCGACATAATGGCAAGATCAAAACGTTTATAATTCGGTGTTATGAATGTAACAAAACGCGTGGAAGTATCTTCTGTCATATCAGACATAAAATCATAATCAGGCAGCAGCATTTAGAAAAACCTCCTTCACTATAGGACCTTTACCGTTCAACTGGTGTCCTTTGTGTGCTCGCTATATCATAGCATCCGATGAGTCAGCGGGGCAATATGGAATGGAGACTGATATCCATGCCGGCTGAGTGTCCGTGCCGCAAGCTTGAGAGAACTGCCTATTGCAAGAAGACTCGCACATATGCTATGCTTTGAACAATCAAATCGTTGCAACGTGAGGAAGCACCTCTTCAGCCCTAACAGGCAGGAGAGGTGCTTTTTTTTTGTGCCAGTACAGCGTTCTCGATTGATGAACAATCTGATGGAGGTCTGCCATATGCAAATCGTTTTTTTAAACACTTTTGAGAAATTGGAAGAGAGCGGCCTGAGCTCGCAAGCCCAGCTGTCAATTTGTGAGCAGGAGGGGATATGGTCGGTTATGTGGACAGATGACGAAGCAAAGGAGCCGGATGGTCCGGCTGTCTGGTTCGAGGGAAGTTCCTGGGAGGAAATGATGACGGCTTTTCGTCATGGGGTTGCTGTCCAGATGGGAAAAGGCTACATACCACTCATTGACGGCTTGCTTGATGATCGTCAGGCTGCACCAGGTAAGAGCAGTCTGATTGCGATGCTGCAGTGTTACGGGGAAATCAATGCCAACAGCGAATTGTTTGATCAGCTCCGCGAGTGGCGCCGGTCCAGGGCAATTGCCGATAAGAAATCGGCTTATTTGATCGCCACCAACCGGATGCTCTGGATGATCAGCGCATTCGTCCCTCATCAGCTGGACGAGCTGGCCCAAATTCCCGGTTGGGGAGAAAGCAAGCAGGCCGCGTTTGGCGAAGAGGTTGTCGGGATCACGAGAACTTTTGAGCAAACGGCCGTTTTTCCATTGGAATGGGTTGCGGATTCATTGGATCAGAAGGTGTATACCCAATGGCTGTATAAGCAAAAGGAGAATAAATTCAAGATGCAAATGGACAGGCAAAATGAGAAGCATCTTCTGCTGAGAGGAATTGCGGAAGGAAAAACATTGGATCAGATGCAGGCTGAGCTTGAGCTGCCCCGACGTGATTTAATGGAGCGGATCGAAAAGCTGGAGACGGAAGGCTATGATATTGAACCGTTGATTGAGCGCGAGCTGGAGCATGTGCCGCAATCCGAGCAGCAGCTGGTATGGGAGGCTCTGCTCAGTGAGGGCGACCGTTATTTGAAGCCGGTTTTATTCAAGGTTTATGGGGAAGATACGGTTAAAGGCAAGCCGGTGGATCTTCTCTATGACCGTTTACGCTTGATAAGGCTGCGCTACCGCCGTATTAAGGAAGAGGCGATATAAAAAGTTTCCGGAAGACTGACAGAGCAGATAATATGGAGCAGACTATACGGGATCATGTCTTGCCGGCCTGTGAATCCGGCCAGATTGGATCTGCGTGCAGGATGGAGGCGCCGCTGTCGCAGGGTAGTCCCGTTTCGTAGGAGCGGCTTCCAATGAGAGCGGCAGTTTCTTCACGGAGCGGACAGGACTGGAACAACCCGTCGTCATATTGAGGCTGCTTCGTCATCCGCTGAACCTCCCGTAGCCATTGGATAACAGTGGCTGTAATCTGCTTGGCCTCCTCCATGGCATGATCCCACATATCCCAAATGCTGTCTGTATTCATCCGATTGCCGTCGGTAGGATCCAGCCAGGGACGATGGGACTCGTTCAGGATATCAAGGGGAGGCAGGTTTCGTTTATAGACAAGCGGTTCAATCTTGCGGAAGGTAAGAATGGTGCGGATTCCGGTGGGATCATAGAAGAGACGCTGCGCACGAATCATGTCCCGCATCGCAGAAGTCCAGTTATGACGTCTGATATGCGGCGCAAGCTCCGGATAATGGACGGCGGCTACTTGTTCGAAGGCATCGACGATGACAGCGGGCAGTTGGCCTTCATTGTCGATTTCCCGCCAAACGGGGGTATTCCATGTTTCAATGCCGAGGAGCTTGCGGACAATGAGCGTGTCCATCATGACCTCAAATCGCTGATGGTCCCACTTGCGGAAGCCGGAACGGCTGAATACATAAGGATGCATATTGCAGTCGAGAATATGATGCAGCACGAATCCCAGTGCATAGACCAGAGCATCATCATACCCGGCATCCTCTGCCGATTGGGTGCTAACCGCATCAAGCAGATCCATGATAACCGGTCCGCAGTGGCGTTTATGCATTTCGTTGCCGAGCAGATTCATGAGTTTCTCCTGCTGCCAAGGGAGAAAATGATGGTAAAATAAGAAATCCGGCCCTTGGCAGCCCATATTGAACATCCGTTTCCGGGAAGGCGAGGCGATCAGCGCTTCTTCACCGATTGATTCCAATACTTTCTGCCCAAATATGAAATGTGTCCATACATTCGGCATAATATTCCTCCCTGGGACTATCGTTCGACAAAATATTACATAATTTATGAAAATGGGTATGGGAGTAGTATACTTGTCCTAATTAATTTAGTATAATACTAGATAAAGTAAGACAAATGAATCTAGTCGAAAAGGGGCGCTACTTCACGATGAAGGCTGAATATATTAATCCCTTCTTGGAATCCGCAATTATTGTCATCGAACAAGTTGCCCAGATCCGTCCTGCAGCCGGGCAGCTGGGGATTAAGGACGTTAAGTTCGTTGAGAATTACATCTGGATTCAAATCGGCCTTAATGGTCAAATGACAGGCGATATTGTATTCGGCTTAAGTGAAGAGGTTGCCATGAAAATGATCTCGGCGATGATGGGCGGCTATGTAATATCGGAAATTGACGAGATGGGCAAAAGCGCAATATCTGAGCTGGGCAACATGATAAGCGGCAATGCGAGCACCATGCTGTATAACCAGGGTGTCCGGGTGGATATTACCCCTCCTAAAGTCTTGCATTCGGCGCAGGCGGCTGGATTCAAGGCCCAGAAAGCTCTCACAATCCCTCTTATTATGGAAGGAATTGGCGAACTGGACATACAGGTCCTAATTGCATCGTAACATGTTTTAAGCTCCTGCGGGAGCTTTTTTGTTGCATAAATATATCAAAAGATCCAGATGCGACTTGTTTTTTTTGCCTAAATGCCCAGCTTGAAGTAAACTGAAGTTCGGGTGATGAACGTTGATTCGTAATAAGGTTGTTATAATTACCGGAGGAACAAGCGGTATAGGTGCTGAGACGGCTAAAAAGCTGGCTAAGCGCGGGGCGATTCCAGTTATAACAGGACGTCATGAAAGCCGGTTGAAGGAAACATCGGCGGCACTTGATGGCAGACATGGATGCTACCGGATGGATGTTACGGATAATAATGAGATTCAGCAGGTCATCCGGCGTATATATGAGGAGTTTGGCACCATTGATGTGCTTCTTAACAATGCAGGCTTCGGCCTGTTCGAGACTTTCGCCGAAGCGGAAGTGGAGCGCTTCGAAAGCATGATGGATACCAATTATATGGGTACGGTAAGATGCGCAAAAGCTGTACTGCCCTATATGCGTCATCAGGGTTTTGGCCATATTATCAATGTGGCCTCCATGGCTGGTAAAATAAGCACGCCAAAAGCTTCGGGGTATGCAGCCACGAAGCATGCTGTGCTGGGGCTGACGAATGCTATGCGGGCTGAGCTGGCACCAATGGGCATTACGGTATCGGCCGTTAATCCTGGTCCGATCGACACGCCTTTTTTGCAGGCTGCTGATCCGGGAGGGACTTATTTCAACAACGTAAGGCGCTTTATGATGACTCCGCAGCAGGTGGCAGATGCAATTGTAAAGATTATTGAGCGGAAGACGCTTGAAGTGGATATGCCATTATCCGCTGCGATCGGTATTCGCTTGTACGGTTTGTTTCCGCGTCTGGCGGATCGTGTTGCCGGGCGCTGGCTCAACCGGAAATAGAAGTGCTTATTATAGAAGGAATGAGGGACATGATGAACGGAACATGGGAATCTTTTGAGCTGAATCCGCTGCTTGTGGCAGCGCTCGCAGCGAATCATATTGAAACACCGACGGCCGTGCAGGAAGCAGCTATTCCGCTGCTGCTCGAAGGCCGCGATGTATCGGCGAAGTCGCAAACGGGGACGGGAAAGACATTGGCCTATATGCTGCCTGCCCTGCAGCGGGTAGATACGGAAAATTCCGGCGTGCAGGTCATGGTGCTCGCGCCTACGCAGGAATTGGCCATGCAAATATTTCGGGTTGCAGAGCATTACGGGGAGCCGCTTGGCATCAAGACACAGCAGCTTATTGGAGGCGCTGCGATGCAGCGTCAAGTGGACAAGCTCAGGCTGCATCCGCATATTGTCGTGGGTACGCCGGGCCGGATTCATGAAATTATGGCTGCAGGCAAGCTGAAGCTTCATAATATTAAATTGGTCGTGATCGATGAAGCGGATCAGGTGTTTAATCTGGGATCGACCAGAGAGGTAGAGACCCTTCTGAAGGCGATGAAGCGCGACCGGCAGATTGCGTTCTTCTCGGCAACGCGCCCGGTGGAGATGGAGAAGGTGGAAGCAAGATGGATGCGCGAGCCGGAGCGGGTTGATGCCACGGGAAACAGCCAGGCGCTGGAAAATGTAAACCATTATTTTCTTGTCTGCGACAAGAGGGATAAGGTTGACACGGCAAGACGTCTCATTCGCCTGCTGGAGCCCAAAACAGCGCTTCTGTTCATCAATGAAACGGATGAAATTGCCAACTATGAGGCAAAATTCGGTTATGAAGGCTTCCAGATTGAAACGCTCTACGGAGATTCGGACAAGCAGCGGAGAGCCGGTACGCTACAGCGATTTCGCGAAGGCCGAATCCAGTTGATGCTGGCAACGGATATCGCGGCACGGGGACTTGATATTGTGGATTTGCCGCTCGTAGTCCATCTGGACCCTGCTCTTGATGCGGATCATTATGTTCACCGGTCCGGCCGGACAGGCCGGATGGGCAAGCCGGGAACTGTAGTATCCATCGTCACAACGCAGCAGCTGTTTATAATGGATAAGTTCCGCAAGCAGCTGGGCATTGATTTGCGGGAGAAGGTTATGTACCGCGGCAAGCTGGTCGACCTGGGAGACAATGGGGCGGTCCGCGGCAGCAAATCGTATGGCAGGCAGCTGGACGAAGCGGCTGCGGCCCAGAGGCGGGCAGGTCGCGAGCCCATGAAGAAAACGCTCCAAAGGGCTGGAACCTCTGCCAATACGACAAAAGATACCGCAAACGCTCCGGAGAATGAGAGTCAGTTACCTGCGAACAGGCCGAAACAAGCTGTGAATGGGAATCAGCAGGAGCAGCTTGCTGCCACGGCGAGCTCCAGGTCGGCAGCGGGAAGTCTGCCCCGGATTGCATCGAGAAAGCCGCAGGCAGGTGGTGGAGAGCTGTCTCGCCGTGCAACAAGTTCATCTTCGGATGGAGCAGCCGAGCTTGCGTCAAGAACGGACAGGGCATCAGCAGGAGCAGGCGAGCGAAAGCCGCTTGGCAGGGCAGCCAAGCCCTTAACTTCGAAGAACGCTGCAACAAAGGGTAAAGGCGGCAAAAAGCAAGGCAAGGGAAAAGCGGAGAAAACCATTCAACCGGTCAAATCGAAGAAAGAAATTGAGCATGACCGCAAGAATAAAGGGGCTCCCAAGTGGCTGAAGGCGAAACGGGAAAACGGGCAAGCTTAAAATCAGAAAATAAGGAATGCAAAACTGAGCAGTGGACGGACCGCTGCTCTTTTTTTTGCGGCCTACCGAGTGATCGAAATACATGAAATGATCATGTTGATTGCAATAATCAATCAGATCTAATGAGGCTGATTGCTGTTTTGCAGACGAAGCGTCTCAGGTCTTCACATAGTGGGTAATAGACCATATGCCTGCTATTGCAGGTTCTTCTTATCACTCGAGAGGGGAAGTGGTCCTTATGATGGAGCATGCGAAGAGGGTAGCTTTCTTATTGGCTAATGACTTTGAAGATTCCGAGATGAAAAACCCTTATGAAGCTATAGTTAAAAATGGCCATGAAGCGGTCATCATCAGTCTGGAAAAAGGTGCGGAACTGACCGGTAAAAACGGAACGGTCACCTACACGTCGCATCTGTCAGCAGATGAAGCCGATGCGGCTCATTATGATGCAGTCATCATACCGGGAGGCAAATCACCTTCCCATCTGATCGACAGCGAGCCGGTCATCGAGTTTATCAAGCAAATGGACAAAGACCACAAGGTCATTGCGGCGATTTGTCATGGTCCGCAGCTGCTGGTAAGGGCGAAGCTTCTGGAGGGCAGGAATATTACTGCCTATCCGGAGCTGCATGAAGAAATAAATGATGCGGGCGGCCGTTTTATTGACAACGCGGTGGTAGTGGATGAGAATCTGATTACCTCGCGAACGCCGGAGGATGAACCGTATTTTATTGAAGAAACCATCAAGATGCTGGGCGTCGCCGCATATTAAGGGCGTTACGCTTTTAAAGAAAGCGCTGATCTCTCCATCTGGGGAGGTCAGCGCTATTTTAGCGCAAGTGTGCCTCTGCCAAGGCTCGGTCTAGATCTGCTGCTCTCTATATACAGCGGGTGACATGCCAAACTGCCGGCGGAAAATACGATAAAAATAGGAGTAGCTGCCGAATCCGCAGGTCTCGGCAATTTGTTCGAGCGGCATGGTGCTGAATTTCATCCGCTCCATCGCCATGGATAAGCGGACATCCTGGGTATACTGAATAATGGTAACGCCGAAGCATTCCTTGAATAAATGAACCGTGCGGGAAACGCTAAGCCCGACATGGCTGGCGACATCCTGAATAAGAAAAGGCCCACCGGCCTGTTCGTCGATGAAATTTTTCATGCGTGTGGCGATAAAGGATTTGCCGTGAAGCACGGACTGTGTGGCGACTGCGCGGTCCAGCCCCAGGCATAAGGAGCGCAGCAAATAATCGGCCATTTCCCGGTCTTCCTGCTCAAACCGCCGTTTCTCAAGGACAAGCGCCCTCCATATGGACAACAGCCGCTCATCGGAAACGATTTTCGTCTTCTGTGGGCGTTCCTTCCTGGCCCACCATTCGTCCAGCCACGGTCCGTTGCAAATGACGAAATAATCGCCGCTCGACGCCTGCGGTTTATCGGCTTCGGTTGTTTGGCTTCCGGCCACGATGTTAAGCTCATAGGGATCTCCGGGCTTGAACAGCAGCAGATCACCGGCCTCAATCCGCTCCATACGGCCATTTACCAGCGCCTCGCAGGAGCCTTCAGTCTGAAGGCGGAACAGATAAGTGGACAGGCCTTCGGAATATTCGACCTGGAACGGATGCGAATGATAGGAATAGCTGCAAAGCATCACATCGTTATACATAACGGCTAACCTCATTTAGTAGCATTATTGTTCATGTCATAAGTATATTCTACATCTCCTTGCGGAAGCTTTTCCACTATAATGATTGTCAGATCGGTAAACAGAAGAAGGAGGATGGCAAATATGAAAATCGGCTTGCAATTATATACGCTGCGCGACGTTATGGCTTCGGATTTTAACGGAACGCTGCGTCAGGTTGCCGAAATGGGATATGAAGGCGTAGAGTTCGCCGGTTATGGAGGCGCTTCCGCTGAAGATATGCGCGATCTGCTGAAGGAGCTGGGCATTGAGGCTTTCGGAAGCCATGTCAGCCTGCAGCGTCTGACGGAGAATCTGGAAGAAGAAATAGCTTTTTTGAAAACAGTGGGGGCAAGCTATGTAATTTGTCCATACCTTTCGGCGGATCTGCTTAGCGGCGGCGAAGCGTTCTGGCAGGATCTGTTCAAGAAATTTGCCGCTATCGGCAAGCGTTTGAAAGAGGAAGGCCTTGAATTTGCTTATCATAATCATGATTTTGAATTCGCCAGCAAAATCGATGGCGAGTTCGTATTCGATGCCATGTACAGCCATGTTGATGCCGATCTGCTGAAGGTCGAGATGGATATCGGCTGGGTGCAGTATGCGAAGCAGGACCCGCTTGCTTATATCGCGAAGTACAAAGGCAGACTGCCGCTCCTGCACTTGAAGGATTTCCGCAAGAGTGAAGGCAAGCCGATTGACACCGTCGAGCTGGGACAAGGCGATCTGGCCCTTAACGACATCATCGCAGCAGCCAAGCAGGCTGATGTGGAATGGCTTGTAGTCGAGCAGGACACTTGTGCGAACCCGCCGCTGGAATCGGTGCAAACCAGCATGAACTGGTTGAAGGAAAACGGTTATAAAGCGTAAGTCCAAATAAACATTCACATTCATGAAAGAGGAGAGTTGTTCATATTATGAGTAAAATCAGAGTGGCAGTCGTTGGCTGCGGATCCATCGCCGAGAAAAGGCATATCATCGAATATGCGCCAAACCCGAATGTGGAGCTTGTTGCATTCTGTGATCCCGTAACGGAGCGTGCGCAGAAATATGCCGACCAATACGGCGCCAAAGCGTTTGCAAACTATGAGGACATGCTTGCCGAGATCAAACCGGATGCAGTCAGCGTCTGTACGCCCAACTACCTGCATGCCACAGTAGCGATTGCGGCGGCCAATGCCGGCGCTCACGTACTTGTTGAGAAGCCCATGGCTGTAACCGATGAGGAAGCTGCGGCGATGATTGATGCGGCCAGCCAAAATAACGTGTTTTTGATGGTGGGACACAATCAGCGGTTGATGCCGCCGCATGTGAAAGCGAAGGAACTGCTGGAGACTGCAGGACTCGGACGCGTTTTGACTTTCCGCACCTCTTTCGGACACCCTGGACCGGAATTCTGGAGCATCGACGGCCCCGGCAGCTGGTTCTTCCGCAAGGAAGAGGCTATTATGGGCGCGATGGGCGATCTTGGCGTGCACAAGTCCGACCTGATCCGCTATTTGCTGGACGACGAGGTCGCTCAGGTGACGGCGTTCATCGGAACTCTGGACAAGAAGAATACGAAAGTGGATGACAACGCCACGGTGCTGCTTCGTATGAAAAGCGGCGCAATCGGTACGCTGGTTGCCAGCTGGACGTACTATAAAGGCGAAGACAACAGCACGGTGCTGTGGTGCGAGAATGGCGTTATCAAGATCGGAACCGACCCGGAGGATCAAATTATTCTGGAGCTGCGGGACGGCACGGTTGAGCGTTATAAAGTCGGCGCGATCTCGACGAATGAAAAGCAGGAGACAAGCGGAGTTATCGAGGCTTTCATTGAAAGCATCGTGACGAATACGCCGCCGGTAATCTCCGGTGAAGAAGGCCGCAAGTCGCTGGCTGTCATTTTGGCCGCTTTTGAGTCGCAGGCCAATGGTACGGTGGTCAGTTTGTAGGTTTTACTTTTTAAAAGCTTGATTTCAAGTGCAAGGGATTAAGAATAAGGGACTTATGCGTAAAAGCTAAGAACAAAGCTAAGAACAAAGCTAAGAACAAAGCTAAGAACAAAGCTAAGAACAAAGCTAAGAACAAAGCTAAGAGCAAAAGCTAAGAACAAAGGCACGCTGCGCGTTCGGATCATTCTTACGATCGCTGTTGTCCCCGGATTTCCTGATTGTATAAAACACTCAGCTGTAGAAATCCGGAGACAAAGGCGACCACTATCGTTTCTCCAGAACGATTCCGCTCGCTCCGCGCTAAATATACTGCAAGTGCCAAGTGCAAGTGCAAGTGCAAGTGCCAAGTGCAAGTGCAAGTGCAAGTGCAAGTGCAAGTGCAAGTGCAAGTGCAAGTGCCAATTGCAAAAGCATAAAACCTGCAACTTTTTTTGGGGTTGCAGATGAGCCAGGCTCCGGTTATTTATCGGAGCCTGGCTTTTTTTTGACTTTTGAAGTTCTCACGCACTTCTTGTGGAGCAGAAGAAAGCCCCCGTATTTGGACGAGGGCCGGATTTTGCTGTGATTAGCTTTAAGCGAGGGATTGGATATAGTTATCGAACCCCTTGAAGAAGAGAGAGCCGACTGTTGCTCCCGGGTCCTGGTGACCGATCGAGCGTTCGAGATAACGCCCTGCTCTGCCGTGCCGGGATTGCATGTCGATGGTCGCCTGCGTTCCCTTTGCGGCAGCTTCATAGGCTGAACTGATGGCTTCCTTCAGCGATTTTCCATCCCGCTGGGCCGACTCAATCGCTTCCACCGCTGGAAAGATCGAATCCAGAATGGTTTTATCGCCTAC
The DNA here is from genome assembly GCF_056269365.1 of Paenibacillus sp. JT22N12. NCBI lineage: Bacteria > Bacillati > Bacillota > Bacilli > Caryophanales > Paenibacillaceae > Paenibacillus > Paenibacillus sp. JT22N12. Next base: position 81,225 of record NZ_JBWDNU010000017.1, read on the forward strand.
TTTGGCTTTGCCGCGCTCCATCAGGCCCTCCGCCATCGCCCGGGTCAGGGATGAGAGATCCTCGACACTCAATTCCGTTTTGCCCTGGACGGCTTTACCTCCGCGAATCAGCGCAGTGGCCATTAAGGTCCCCATCGTCGAGGCAACGGTTTCACCCATGACCATCGCACTTCTCATCAGCAGCACACCTGCATTCTCCTCCTGGATGTTGGGCAGATTATCGACGACCGCCCGGAAGCCTTTGGACATGGTAAGCCCGATATCCCCGTCTCCCAGCGCACCGTCGAGTTTGCATAAGTATTCTTTGTTTTCGTCCATCAATTTGCCGATTTCCCGCAAAATATTGCGGATGTCTTCCAAATTCAGCGTGTTTTTCATGAGGTTTACCTCCTTGAATAGTAAAAGGACAACGATTCGTTTAATTTTGAATGCGGAACGGTGTGGTGAACGGGAATTTGAGCAGCTCGCGGAATTCATCATCGACACGCAAAATTGATATGGACATCCCGGCCATCTCCAGGGAGGTGGCATATTCGCCAATATAATGGCTGTAGATCGTAATATCTCTTTGCTTCAACAATTGATGAACGGCCCGGTAGACAATGTACAATTCCTCCAGGGGAGTGGCGCCCAGACCGTTGATGAGAACGGAAACGCTGCCGCCTTTTTCAACCGGCATATCGTCCAGGATGGAGGCTACAAGGGTCTCCGCCACGGAATCGGCCGTTCTCATCTCACCGCGGTGAATGCCCGGCTCGCCGTGGATTCCCATACCGATTTCCATTTCTCCGTCCCCAATTTCAAAAGTGGGACGGCCTACCGCCGGCAGGATGCACGGCGTCATGGCAACGCCCATCGTTCTCACATTGTCGTTGGCCTTCTCGGCAATCCGTTTGACTTCCCCCAGGCTGCCGCCAAGCTCCGCTTTGGCTGCTGCCAGCTTGTACAGATAGAACATCCCGGCAACGCCGCGGCGCTGTTCTTCATGGCCCTTCGGCATCGACGCCACATCATCCGTAGCGACGACCCGCTCAACCTGAATGCCCTCAAGATCCGCCAATTCCATGGCCATATCGAAATTCATGACATCGCCGCCGTAGTTGCCGTAGATATAGAGAACGCCTTTTCCGCAGTTAATTGCACGGGTGACATCAAGCATCTGCTGCGAGCTCGGGGAGGCGAAAATATCGCCGACTGCAACGCCGTCCAGCATTCCTTTGCCGACGTAACCGAGAAACAGGGGCAAATGTCCGGAGCCGCCGCCTGTCGCAATCCCCACTTTGCCTTCGACCGGAGCTTCAGTCCGGACAAGAGCGCGGTTGTCGCTGCGGACACTCCTCAACTGGTCGGAATGGGCCAGCAGCAGCCCTTCCAACATCTCCACCGCCACGTTCTCAGGGTCGTTGATCAATTTTTTCATGACAGCTTTTTGTTCGCTCATGAATATAACCTCCGTTTATTTAGTCAATGAAACGTTTCACTGGATTTATAAAAAAACTTCCGGAGCTCTCTTCATCAGGAGTGACTATGAGAACCGCAGGAAGTTCCAATGAACAGCCGGGGCACTACGATAAATTCCTTCGGTTGGTTATAGCGCATTTTATTTTCGATTCGTTCAAAAAGAATTTCGGCAGCGATTTTTCCGACCTCGTAGAAGTCTTCCTTGGCTGCCGTTAAAGTCGGTCTGAGAATCCCGTAAGGATCAATATCGCCAAAGCCTGCGACTGCAACGTCCCCGGGCACTTTAATATCCATGCTCCATAAGGCTTGAATTGTACCGGCCAGAGACAGCCGATTCGTGGCATAGATTCCCTCCGGAAGACCGGAGCTCCCCAGATGACTGCTCACTGCGCCGGAAATAGATTCAATGTCAGTGCCTGCCTCAAGGAATATCTGCAATTCAGGGTCCAGACCCAGCTGCCCGATCGCTTGGCGGATGCCTTGGTGCCGCTCTTGTTCCACATGGTCCAGAAGCGGCCCATGGATGAACAGCAGACGGCGGCAGCCATGGATGTACAGATGCTGCACAAGCGAGAAGGAAGAATGGATATTCTCATGGACAACGGAATAAAACCGGTTGTACTTCACTTTCCGTTCCACGGTCATGATGGGAATGGAGCTTGGCAGCTGGAGCTCATCCAGTTCGGCTCCCGTGGGTATCGCGATGATGCCGTCGACCCGTTTTTCCTGAAGCCACTGGAACGCTTTCATCTCTTGATCAGAATCATTATTGTGGGAGCAAATAATAAGATTGTAGCTTTTATTTCTGGCCGCGTCCTCGATCGACTTCATCATCTTCGTGATGGAAGGATTGGAAATGTCGTCGACGATGAGACCCAGCAGATGCGTTTTGGACTGCTTCAGGCTTCTGGCGACGGCATTGGGCTGATAGTTGAGCAGAGTTATGGCAAGCAGAACCCGTTCTCTGATTTTGTCGCTCACATAACCCGACTTGTTAATCAGTTTGGATACGGTTCCGACAGAAACGCCCGCCGCCGCCGCTACATCTTTAATCGTTGCGGAAATAAGCCACCATTCCCTTTTCTCAAAACATTTATAAAGCAAGCCTAGAGGGATTTCTCCCGGTCAGAAAAGTGTTAGAAACGTGCAGAAGATCGCAGTCCGAAAAGCCGGGACCCGAAATTATCATAAAATGAAACGTTTCACTCGTTAAATATAATGGATGTAATGCGGGGAGTCAACAGCAAATTGTTATCGGTTTCGACCTCCGCCATGGAACGATGCAACGCACCGGCAGCATCGATTATCTGTTGAAATATATGAAAGTGAAAGCTTAGCCCTGAAGCTTTCGCTTAACTGGAACATCGGGACGGGTTTGGTTCACATGGATAACATGGAGGTAAGTAAGGCAACTTCTTTTCAGTTCTTGTAATCGCTTACCCGCTTTTCTATAATTAAAAATATGATTTGTTTATCCGTCAAGAAGCAGCGGCTAACGCCGTCCTCTGGGGGCGCAACAAGTTTCTTCCCTCAGAAATAGAAGCAAATGGTGTTATACTTTCTTATATTTTAAACAAAGGAGATGATATTCTTGAAGTACAGGACGCTCGGAAAAACGGAGCTTAAGGTATCGGTCGTCGGCGTGGGAACATGGCAGTTCGGAGGCGCATGGGGCAAGGACTTTACCCAGGACGAGGTGGATGCCATTCTGGATAAAGCCCAGGAGGTCGGCATCAATCTGCTCGATACGGCGGAATGCTACGGGCATCATCTGTCGGAGAGCTTCATCGGCAATTACGTGGAACGCAGAGGCAGCCGCGATAAGTGGATTATCGCGACCAAGTTCGGGCACAGCGCTCTGGATAAAAATAATTCCTCCTACTGGGCGGCCGATGAAGTCCGCACTCAGCTGGAGGAATCCCTGAAGTCGCTGCGGACCGACTACATCGATCTGTACCAGTTCCACTCGGGACCGGATTCGGTGTTTGACAACGACGAGCTGTGGACGATGCTGGACAAGCAGGTGCAGGCCGGCAAAATACGCAACCTTGGCATCTCGATCGGCAGCAACGATAATTTGCACCAGACGGGCGCGGCCTCGAAGGTCAACGCAAAAGCCATCCAGGTGGTCTATAATCGTCTGGATACGACTCCGGAGAATCGTGTATTCCCTTCCTGTATCGAGCAAGATCTGGGCGTACTTGCGCGGGTTCCGCTCGCAAGCGGTTATCTGAGCGGCAAATACAAGCCGGGAGCCGTATTTGCAGCTAACGACGTGCGCTCGAACCATGACAAGGAGCTAACCGCGTCCAGGCTGCGCCGGGTGGAGGAAATCAGCAGGACAGAGGTTCCCGCAAACGTCAATATGGCGGAATGGGCCTTGGCTTGGTGTCTGAAGCATCCAGCCGTGACTTGCGTTATCCCCGGATGCAAAAGTCCTGAGCAGGTGGAGACCAACGCCAGAGCGGCAAGCCTTGACCTGGTCGCCGATAATCATCCGCAGAGCGTGAGCTAATGCGTTGACTGGTCTTAAACGAGAAAGCCCGACACCGATTATTCATCGGGGCCGGGCTTTTTACTCTTATAAATGCCGGTAAGGTCTGGATGAAAAAACCTGCTGTGCCGCCAAAGAACATCAGGCTTCCTCCCGAACTATCAGAAAATGTGTCTTATCCTTTTCTGATAGTTTTATGGGAAGAAACTAACTGTGCCGCCAAGCACGGCTTCAGTCGTTTCTTCTTAACCTAATCTGACGGGATGTATAAGATTCACTCCTGTAAATTTCTAAGTTCCAAGGAAACTAACTGCACCGGCAAGGGGACGACGACAGCCGTTTCTTCTTGTTAGAGCAATAGGAGAGGGATGACCTGACGTGCCCAGCTCCCGCTGTTGTCTGCCCGGAGCGTCTGCCAGCCCATGGCCGAGGCCTGCTGCAGGTTGTCCTGCTGATCATCGACATAAAGCGTCGGACTGCCGGGCGGCAGATGAGAGGCGGCTTGCGTGAAGATGGCGTGACCCGGCTTGGAAGAGCCGAATTCGCTTGATATCGTCATGCTCGTCAGACAATGCCTGACATGTGACAGAACAGGCAGCAGCCATTCGGCCCGATGATTGCTGAGCAGATGAATATCGAAGAATTTACTCCAATACGGTATCAGCTGCAAGGCGGGCAAGGGCTGTAAATTCGCGATGAGGAGCTCACGCGCCCGATCCTCCCGCAGAGTGGGAAATTGAACCTGCAGCCAGTTCCAAAAAGATGCTTCCTCGGCTTTTCCATTCCATAAATCCTCCCGTATGCTCCGTTTATAGCTCTCAACCAACTGATCGTGAGAGACTGCTGCTTCAGCAGCCAACTGCTTCCATAACAAGGGGGAAAGATTAGTAACAAGTACGCCTCCCGCATCCAGAATAAGCTGGGGTCCTGCCGGCATAGCCTGGCTCCTTTCTTTGTCCGTCGTACCGCGAGGAGCTCTCTCGCCTGCGCAGTACGGCGCAGTATTTAAGATGGTCGACTTTAATAGACCGGTGATGAACAGGCTATGCATGCACAGCCTGTTTTAATTCATCAGGCTTTTAAATAATCGAAAGCCTGTATCTTTCCCCGGCTGTAATAGGCCGCATGTAAGACAATATCCCGTAAGGAACAGGATCGTTTGAGCTTATTTCATGCTATTCCTGTTCTTCTGCACAAGCCCTGGTCGATTCACGGACAAGCAGTTCGGCAGGAAGCACGATTTTGCGCCGCTCCTGCATGGGATTGGCCATCACGGACAGCAGCAGCCGGGCTGCTTCCTGACCGATCAGCTTGTCCTGCTGGATGACCACAGTAGGGGGAACAGACCACATATCGCCATACTCCACATCATCGAAGAAGGCCAGGGACAACTGCTCCGGTATTGCGATACCCAGTCTGGCGGCCGTTCTCATCACCTCATAGCCGGTCCCGGAGTTCTCAGCGAAGATGGCCGTCGTCTCCCGATGCGTATCCAGGAAGGCTTCGATCCCGGCCGCAGCCGCTCCTGTTAACCGGTGGCTGTGAGGGGAGGGGAGCCCGTTATCGAACAGGGCCTTCTCATATCCGTTCATCCGCTCCTCTACGCTTGTCGTCCCGCTTTTTCCGGTTGCGATATAAGCAATGCGGCGATGCCCCATACGAATAAGATGCGTGGTCGCTTCATATGCACCTCCGCTGTGGTCGGAGTATACGCAATTTGCGGCGATTCCCGGCATGTCCCGGTCGATCAGGACAAGGGGAAAACGCGACAAGGTCAGCTGAACCAGCTCCTCGTTATAATGCTCGCCGTCCACTGGGAAGACGATCAGGCCTTTTACGCCCAGCCGTACCGCCTGCCGAATCCGTTCTCTCTCTGTTTCCTGGGAGTCATTCGTTTTGAAAAACAGCAGGTTGTAGCCCGCCTGTACGAGCACCTCCTCGATCCCGCCAAGGATATGGGCAGTAAAAGCGTTCTGCAAACGGGGCATCAGATAGGCGATCGTTTTTCGGGTACCGGCAGGTGCGTCAGCATCGCTGCCTTCGCCGGTATAAATCGGCTTTTCCCCGATTCCAGGGGCGGAGAGAAAGGTTCCCTTCCCTTGAATGCGGTAAATCAAGCCTTCCTTGACAAGCTGTTGGAGCGCATTTTTGACGGTAATACGGCTCACATTAAACGTGGCGGCCAGCTCATGCTCGGTCGGCAGCCGGTCGTCCTTGTTCCAGACCCCCAGCCGGATCTGCTCCAGCACGAAGGAACGAAGCTGAATATATAAAGGGATGCGTTTTTCGGATTGGGTCAAGCGATTCATCTCCAGCCTGAATTTATATAACAAATATACAAGTATACACGGTCTTTGTAAATGTTTAAAAATCCGTTTCAAAGCTATACTGTGCAAGGAAAATAAAACGATTGACGGGGAAATAACAGAGTGATAAGTTAGATTAGAATCAATAGACCATTTATTATTTGTATATTTGTTATATAAAAGGAGAGTGTTTATGTCTGATTCCGCTAAAACGGTTCATGTAATCTCCCATTCCCATTGGGACCGCGAATGGTATATGCCTTATGAGAAGCATCACGTGCGCTTGATCGAGCTGATGGATACGCTGCTGGGGCTGATGGAGAGAGACCCCGAATTCCGCAGCTTTCATCTGGATGGGCAGACGATAATTCTTGAGGATTATTTGCAGGTCAGACCGGAAATGAAGGACCGGCTGGAGCATTTTATCCGCAATGGTCAAATCCAGATCGGTCCCTGGTATATTCTTCAGGATGAATTCCTGACCAGCAGCGAGGCGAATATCCGTAATCTGTTGATTGGTCTTCAGGATGCCAGTCAGTATGACAAGGTGTCCAAGATCGGCTATTTTCCCGATTCGTTCGGCAATATGGGGCAGGCTCCGCAAATTCTGCGCCAGGCAGGAATCGATACCGCGATATTCGGCAGGGGCGTGAAGCCGACCGGCTTCAATAATGAATCCTCGGGCAGCTACTCCTCAACGTTCTCGGAAATGCACTGGGAATCGCCGGACGGTTCGAAGGTGCTCGGTATTTTATTTGCCAACTGGTATCATAACGGCATGGAAATCCCTACGGATCCCGAAGAAGCGGAGCTCTATTGGAAAAGAAAGCTGAACGACGCGGAGCAGTTCGCATCAACCCCGCATCTGCTGTTCATGAACGGCTGCGACCATCAGCCCGTGCAGACGGACCTGTCTGCGGCACTGAATACGGCACGCGGAATCCGGCCTGATGTGAACTTTGTCCACTCCAACTTCGATGACTATATCGCCAGTGTCAAAGCTGCGATTCCGGATGACCTGGCCGTTATTCATGGCGAGCTGCGGAGCCAGCAGACCGACGGCTGGTTTACGCTTGCGAATACCGCATCCGCCCGCGTTTATATCAAGCAGGAGAACCAGCGCGGCCAGACGATGCTGGAGAAGGTGGCGGAACCGCTGGCTGCGCTCGCCGCGCTGACCGGCAAGCCTTACCCGCATCATCTGTTCACTTATGCGTGGAAGACTTTGATGCAGAATCACCCGCATGACAGCATCTGCGGCTGCAGCGTCGATGAAGTGCACCGCGAGATGATGACCCGGTTCGCCAAGAGCTACCGGGTGGCGGAGGAAATCGCCGAGGAAAGCTTGAAGGCGATTATTTCCAGGATCAATACGGCGGATGCCTTTAGCGGCAAGGGCGCAGTTCCTTTTGTGCTGTTCAATACGACCGGCTGGCAGCGGAGCGGCGTCGTACATACCAAAGTCGATATTCAGCGGCTGCCAATGGGCTCGAAGGACAGAGAAGCTCTGATCGATGAATTGAAGCGGATTAATTTGAACGATTACAAGGTCATTGATGATAAAGGACTTTCCGTACCTGCCAGTATCGAGGATTTGGGCGTCACCTTCGGCTATGATTTGCCCAAGGATAAGTTCCGCCAGCCTTACATGGCCCGCTCGGTGCGGATTACGCTTCATGCAGATGCTGTGCCGGCGCTCGGATACCGTTCCTATGCGCTCGCTTATGCGCAAGGCGGAGCAGGGTCCGCAGGTTCTTCTGCGGCTGCCGAAGCCGGAGCGGAAGACTCGCGCACGATGGAAAATGAATTTCTGGCCGTGAGCATTCAAGAAGACGGCACCCTTCATGTTGTCGACAAGCGCAATGGACGGGTGTATAAGGATTTGGGCGCCTTCGACAACACGGGAGATATCGGCAACGAATATATTTATAAGCAGCCCGAAGGCGAACAGACGCTGACTACCTTCGGCCATCCGGCCGTGATCTCGCTTCATGAGAAAACGGAATTTCACACCAGCTACGAAATTGTTCATGAATGGGAAATTCCGGCGGGAGCGGATGAGAGACTGGCTCAGGAAATGGCTGAATTCGTTCCTTTTCTGCAGCGCAAGGCACAGCGCTCCGACAAGACGGTTATCCTGCGATTGAGCACGCTGGTTACGCTGGAGCAGGGCAATCCTTTTGTCCGCTTCCATACGCGCTTTGACAATCAGGCTGCGGACCACCGTCTGCGTGTATTGTTCCCTTCTGATGTTGATGCGTCCGTTCACCAGGTTGACTCCATCTTCGAAGTGGCTGTCCGCGAGCTTCAGCCGGCAGAGGAATGGCTCAATCCAAGCAATGCCCAGCATCAGCAGGCGTTCGTGAACGTAAGCGACGGGAATGGCGGCATAACCGTTGCCAATCTGGGTCTGAACGAATATGAAATTCTGCGCGACGGACGCAATACGATCGCCGTTACCCTGCTGCGCGCTGTTGGCGAGCTGGGGGATTGGGGCGTGTTCCCGACACCGGAAGCGCAGTGTATAGGCGAACATTCCGCCGAGTATTTGTTCATCCCCCATGAAGGCGGAGAGGGACGAGAGAAATCCTATGCGATGGCCTATCAGGAGCAGGTGCCGTGGATGTCGGTTCAGACTGCAGTGCAGGAGGGAACATTGCCTGCGGAACACCAGTTTGTGGAGTGGTCAGGGACGAATATGGCGCTGTCGACGGTGAAGATTGCCAAAGCGACGGGCGATCTGATTCTGCGCTGGTTTAATACCACGAATCAGCCGGCCGAACTCTCATGGAGCAGCAGCCAGGCTGCCCGCTGGTATAAAAGCAATGTGATTGAAGAGGTGGTAGAGTCTCTGCCGGAAAGCGGGAGCCCGCTGCCGGTCGGCCGGGCGGAAATCGTAACGGTAGGCGGATCATTGAACGGATAATAGACGCAGTACAGGCTGCAAATAGAGGCTGTCGGGGGCGCATTCATAGAATGCGGGCCTGGCGGCCTCTTGGTTGTTGCTTGTTCTAATGTTACAATGCAAGGAGAATCGGCTGTCGCCGCGCTCGGCGGCGCAGGTAAAGGGAGAATGATCATGAAGGCTGTCTATGCAGGGAGCTTTGATCCTATTACGCTTGGGCATGTATCTGTCATTGAACGTGCGTTTAAATTATTCAAAACGATACATATCGTAGTCGCGAACAACCGCTCGAAGAGTCATTTGTTCTCCCTGGAGCAGCGGACGGAGCTCGTGCAAAGCTCCATTCCGGAGTCGTATGCGGCACGGACGGTCATTGCCCCTTATGAAGGGATTGTGGCCGATTATATCAATGCCCACGGAATCGGCGCGGTGATCAGGGGAATCCGCAACGCAACGGATCTGGAGTATGAGCTCCAGCTGGAGCAGTATATCCGCAATACGACGGAAGCGGAAACGGTCTATTTATCCCCTTATACGCAGCATATGCAGACCAACAGCTCACTTGTCCGGATGTTTTTTCAATCGGGCAAGCATGAGCTCGCTAGCAACTATATGGCGCAGGATGCTTACAATCTCGCATTGCTTTATGAATTGGGAGGGAAAAGAAAATGAAAATAACGGTACTGGGACCTTGGGGCGCGTACCCCAAAGCCGGAGAAGCGACAGCCGGTTATTTGCTGGAACATGAGGGATATTCCCTTCTGATTGACTGCGGCAGCGGCGTACTGGCGCAGGTGCAGCGTTATATCCCGCTGAACAGGCTGGATGCGGTTATAATCTCGCATAAGCATCACGATCATGTTGCCGATTTGGGCTGCCTGCAGTATGCCTGCCTGATCGATACCGATCTGGGCAACCGGAGCCAGCCGCTGCCTGTTTATTTTGCCGCTGAGGCGGATAAGGACCTGACTTATCCACCGATGATGGGCACGGAGATCCACCGGATCGAAGCGGGAGAGAAGCTGAGCTTGCTCGGACTTGATTTCACCTTCTTCAAAACCTTTCATGAGGCTTACTGTGTGGGCATGATTATCAATATTGGGGACCGCAAGCTGGTGTATACCGCGGATACCTATTATGATGAATCGTTGATCGCGCATTGTGCGGAGGCCGATGTGCTGATCGCGGAAACCTCCTTCCACAAGGAGATCGCAGACGCCTGTAAATACGGCCATATGAACAGCGGAGAGGTCGGAAGACTGGCCAATCAGGCGCGTGTCAAAAGCATTGTTCTGACTCATCTGCCGCATTTTGGGCCCATCGATCAGCTTGCCGCGGAGGTTGCCGAGAACTATGAAGGACCGATCGGGACAGCCTTCTGCGGCATGGAGATCCTATTGTAAAATCATCGATTCGTTAAGCCAAGGATCATAGAGAAGCCCCGGCCGCATCGCACCGGGGCTTCTCTACTATTGCATCTATTATTCGAAAAACAGGAAGTTCGTCGGGAGCGCCCGCAGCGCCCCATCCGAGGGATGGTTCACTACTCTGCCGTTGAAGACCAGCGAGGAAGAACCCCCGCCGTCCAGATTGTATCCGTCAATGGCGCCGAAACGGGACAGCAGAATTTGCATCTCCGCAAGCGTCGCACCCGAGCTGCCGTTCTCATTGCGGCCATCGACGACAAGGAACAGCAGCTGATTATCCTTATAATTGGCGATGGCCGTGCGGGGAGCGCGCAGCGGACTGCTTTTCCATTTGTCCGGGATTGTCTGCGTAAACCCGTTCTTCAGCAGAACAGGCACGAAAGAGGCGCCGAACTTCGGCTTCTCCTTGTCGAGCTGCGATTTATCCGCGTATTTGCCGCCGATCAGCTCCATTTGGTCGTTCAGGCCAACGAAGAACAAGTCCTTGTAGGTCGGCTGGAATCCGCTCAGGTACTCCCCGTTGATGACCGTTGTGCTGAGCGGATAGCGTTTGCCCCGGTCATCCGCAAAGCCGCCTGCATTTACGCCGGCAACCGCCTTATAGCGCCTGACCGCAGACAGGGTGGTTTCGGCGCTGCCATATTTGTCCTGACCGAGCACCATCTTCATGCCTTTGTCCGTCTTGAGCTTCACCTTAAGCGCATAGCCGCTGAAATTCTGCGCATGCACGGCAAACAGCTGGGCCTGCAAATTATCGGATTGGATGGTTTGCATCGGAGTGCCGATTTTTCTCGTAATGCGTCTATCATATATTTTAGCCGGACGGCCTACCTGGGCGGATGCCGTCTTGGCGATGCTGTTCATGCTCGCATTGGTAGCTTGATAAAGCGCGATTGATTTTTTCAGCGTTTGGGCCGTCGCGGTGGCTGTCTTCTTGGCTAGATCCAGATCGCCCAGAAGCTGGCCGGTCTGCTTCGAAACTGCGGGAACGGCTGCGGCATCCTTGGGATAAGCGGTGCCGGACAGCGTAATCGACATATTGGAATACAGCAGCCATATAAACAGGCCGATAAAAGGCGCGCATGTCAGCAGACAGAAACGGTTGAATTGTTTAATGGTCATGGTCATTTCAAGACATCCAGACTTTTTTTCAGCTCGTCCAGCTCTTTCTTGACCTCGCTCATTTGCGTATACAGCTTGTTGCTGTTATCCGTCTTGTTGCTGGCATTATCCTTGGTGAATTCCAGAAGCTCGTTAAGGGCGTCCACTTTGCCTTGAACCTTGGTTATTTGACCGGAGAAATCCGTCTGAAGCTGCTTGATCCGGTTCTGGTAATCGGTCTGCATGGCGGAGATCTGCCGGGCGGTCTGCTGGCTGATCTCCAGCGTCATCTGTTCTTTGATCTGGTCGGTATACCAGATGGCTCCGGTGACGCCGCCGGCTATCAGAATGATCCATACCGATACAAAAAGCAGAAATGTCGATCTTCTTTTGCGCGGTACCGACTGCTCTTGCCGGTTGTATGTAGTTGTCTGGATGTCGGTATTCATTACATCAATCTCCTCTTAATCTTCTTTCCATAGAATAGAGACGCTGGCAGGGCAGGGAAAAGTTGCATGTTTTTTTGAACGGCGTTAGCGGATTCTTCTTACGAATCTATATTTTAGCATAAAAAAGATAGCAGGGCAGGGAAGCGGGACCGTTTTTCGGATGATTTAACAAAAACGTCATAAAAGAGTAAGAGAAAGGGAGCTTTTATTTTCAATTATTTTTTCATAACACTCTTAATATATTAAATGTTTGAAGTTCATAGATAATATGCTATACTCAAAAAAAAGCTACAGGAGGTCAAATGATGCTGCAATTTGAAGTGGACAAAGAATACCCGAGGCCGCAGTTTTATCGTCAATCCTGGATGAGTCTGAACGGAGTTTGGGAGTTCCGTTTCGACGATGAATCTGAAGGGGAGCGTGCGGGCTGGCATAAGGATGTTCCGGGTGACCGCCGAATTATTGTTCCTTTTACGTATGAGACGAAGGCAAGCGGAATCGGCGAGGAGAAGTTTCATCCTGTCGTATGGTATGAACGCGATCTGGAGATTCCGGGGGAGTGGACCGGGAAGCGGATCAGACTGAACTTTCAGGCTTCCGACTATCTGACGAAGGTGTGGGTCAATGGAACGGCTGTGGGCTGGCATGAAGGCGGTTACACCGCTTTTTCCTTCGATATTACTGAAGCATTGAGAGAAGAAGGCGCCAATAAGCTGACCGTCCGTGTCGAGGACAGCAACAGCTGCAATAATCCCCGCGGCAAGCAGCGGTGGGTACCAGAGAATTTTGGCTGCTGGTATGTGCAGACGACCGGAATTTGGCAAAGTGTCTGGCTGGAGGCCGTTGAGCCGCAGTATATCGATTCGGTGAAGATGACGCCGGATGCCGACAAAGGGACAATAAAATTTGAGTATGATGTGCGCGGCAGCGACTTGGCGGAGGGGTTGAGCCTGAAAACAAGGGTCACCTTCAAGGGAGCCTTCATCCGCGAGCTGCAGCAGACGGTCGACCGTGCCCAGACGAGCGTGGAGATGGACCTGCTGAGCGAAAATGTCGGGGAATGGAAATCGGCGCATCTGTGGTCGCCCGAGCGTCCCAATCTGTATGAGGTCGAATTCACCCTGCTCCGAAACGGTGCACCGGTGGATCATGTGCAGTCATACTTCGGCGTCCGCAAAATATCGATTCAGAATGCCCAGGTGCTGCTCAATGGAACGCCGCTCTATCAGCGCCTGCTCCTGGACCAGGGCTATTGGAAGGATTCGCATCTGACGGCGCCTTCAGCCGACGCGCTGATCGAGGATATCGACAAAGCGATGGCCTTCGGCTATAATGGCGTGCGCAAGCACCAGAAAGTGGAGGATGCAAGGTTCCTTTACTGGTGTGACCGGAAAGGTCTGCTCGTCTGGTCGGAAATGCCGGCTGCTTATGAGTTCAACGACGACGCTGTGCAGCGTTTTACCCGGGAATGGATGGACGCGGTGCGCCAGAATTATAATCATCCAAGCATCGTCACCTGGGTGCCGTTCAACGAATCATGGGGCGTCGGCAGTATTGCCAGCGACTACAAACAGCAGCAGTTCACCGTGGCGATTTATCATCTGACCAAAGCATTCGACGCCATGCGCCCGGTTATCGTCAATGACGGATGGGAGCATACGGTATCGGATATTATCACCCTTCACGATTATGAGGAGCGGGGAGAAGCATTCGCGGCATGGTACGCGGACAAGGACGCGATTTTTGACAAAGCGTTCAACCGAAGCAAGTTCGCCATGGCCGGAGGCTATGCGTACAAAGGCCAGCCCATCCTGATCAGCGAATATGGCGGGATTGCCTTCAATTCGGAGGAAGGCTGGGGCTACGGCAACCAGGTGAAGACGGAGGAGCAGTTTATCGAGCGCTTCCGCAGCATTACAACGGCGATCAAGCAGCTGCCCTATGCATGCGGCTTCTGCTATACCCAGATCACCGACGTTCAGCAGGAGGTCAACGGCTTGATGAATATCGACCGCGAGCCAAAAATTGATCCGCAAATTATAAAAGCCATCAATCTTGCCTAAGAAATAACCGGATGCTTCTTGGCCAGTCCGCCGTCATAAACTTATGACGGCGGACTGGCTTTTTGAACGATCAGAATCTATAAAAAGTCTTATCCTTTTTCAGATATTTTTATGAGCTGAAACTGACTTTACCGCCAAAGGTACGGCGTCAGCCCTTTTTCTCTTAACTGGCAGTGTCATGGGCATTCGCCTTAATTGCAGGTGAGGCGTTTCTTCTGTGGAGGAGTAAGTGTAAGAAAAGATACAGATGCAAAAGCTGGAAGGGGGATTTGTTATGGGTGGAGAGTTGACACTGGCGCAAGAGTTCGTCTTAATGGCTGTCCAGGTTCAGCCGAACAACAGAAGCCGTCTGTACCGTTCCTACTTGCAGATCTATTCCATCGGCGGAGCAATTATTGAAATGCTGCTGGACGGCCACATTACCTGGAATAAAAGGGAACAGCTGATTGAGGAAACGCCCTGCGCCTGCCAGTGCAGCGGCAAATCCCAGATTCTGGAGCTGATCCGGAGTACCCGGAAGCTCAAAACGATGAGAGCCTGGATGAGCTATTTTGCTTACCGGACCAAAATCCGCGAGAATACGTTCGAAAAGCTTGTAGAGCCTCTATTGATAGACGGGCAGCTCCGTGAGGAGAAGATCAAAGTGATGCTGATCTTTACTTCCAGACGATATATCGTCAGCTCGCCAGTCAAAGATGCGATTATCCGCCGGCTCAGATATGAGCTGCTGGAGGATGGACAGGTCGATGAGCAGACCGCAGCCCTTGCCATGCTTCTGGATGTCAGCAAGCAGTTAAGGAGATTTTTCTCCGAATACGAGCAAATGGAGCTGAGCAGGAAGCTTGAGAACCTGCATACCGAGCAAAGCGGCAACTGGAGAGCCATTGAGCAGATAAAAAAAGCGATCCGGGACATGGAGGCAACCTCCGCGGCTATTATCACAACCACTTCTTCCGCCTGATGAAGACAGAGGGCTCTTGACTGGTTATCGTGAATGACAATAATGGCATCCGGGCGGATCCCTGGCGGATTTCGCTTGGATGTTATTTTTCGGTATAATAGCAATTGAGGTGAGTAGTGATGGAACCGGTGTTGCACGTACAACATTTAACAGGCGGATATAGTCCGCGAAAGCCTGTGCTGCATGATCTTTCCTTTGAGGTGCGCCCCGGGGAAATGATTGGCCTGATTGGGCTCAATGGTGCTGGTAAAAGCACAGCTATCAAGCATATTCTGGGGCTGATGCAGCCGCATAAGGGCGAGGTCCGCATTCAGGGCCATACGCTTGCGGAGCAGCCGGAGCATTACCGCAGCGCGCTTGCTTTTGTCCCGGAGACGCCGCTGCTGTTTGACGAATTGACGGTGGAGGAGCATCTGCGTCTGACCGGAATGGCTTACGGGATGGAGGAATCCATCTATAAGGAACGTACGGAAAGCCTGCTGGATGATTTCTACATGACGGGCAAAAGGCGCGCATTCGCCGCGCATTTGTCCAAGGGAATGCGCCAGAAGGTCATGATTATGAACGCCTTGCTGGCCCGTCCGCCGCTCTATATCATCGATGAGCCCTTTCTGGGCCTGGATCCGCTCGGTATCCGTTCCCTGCTGGATCAGCTGGTCGAGGTCACCCGGCAGGGATCTTCTGTATTTATGAGCTCGCATATTTTGTCTACGGTCGAGAGCTACTGCCATCGTTTTATCGTCCTCCATCAAGGCAGAATTATTGCCCAGGGGACGCTTGAGGACGTTTGTGCGGCGGCAGGTCTGGCAAGGGGCGGCGAATCGCTGGAGGAAGCTTTCTACCGGCTTGTCGCGGATGGGGGATCCCATGGACCGGTCAGTTGAGACATTGTGGAGCACGCGTGCTCGAGCTTTTTGGAAAGAGTCGATGCCATACATAAGCTCTATGGTCCAGAGCGGCGTGCCGCTGGTGACCTCGTTTCTGCTCATTGCGGGCTTTGCCGGCTACACCACGCTGATTCACCAGGTGAGCCTATCCTTCCCTTTTGCATGGGTCGGCGTGATTGTACTGACGCCTGTTGTGTGCTGGAATCCTTTGCGGACGTGGCTGCGGGAAGCCGATACAGTGTTTCTCGTGCCCCGCGAAGCGCAGATGGGCCGATATCTCAGGCGATCTTTCCTTTATAACGGAATTACAGGGCTGATCGGGGCGGCCGTCGTTTGCCTGGTGTACAGCCTCCTTTATGTGAAAGGTCCGGGCCTGCTTGTCTGGCAGCTGCTGCTGCTTGCGGTTCTTGTCATGAAGCTGCTGAATGCGAGAGCGGCCTGGAGAGAGCGGCAGCTTGCCTGGATTGGCTCGAGGCGCGGCATGCGGGTTCTGCGGTGGATTGTCACGGCGGTGGGTGTGGCCGTATTATTGAAGGCTGAGCCTTGGCTGGGAGCTGTCTATATGATCGCGGCTGTTGGTGTAATGGCTCTGATCTACCGCGGATTGCGAAGCTATCCGATGCCCTGGCTTACGCTGATCGCGGATGAGAATGCCACGCGGCGGCGGTTCAATACGTTCTTCAGCGCTTTTGCGGATGTGCCGGCAGAGAATGCCCAGGTATCCGCGAGGAGGTACATGTCATGGCTCCCGGCGCGGCTGACTTTCAGCAAGAAGAACGCCTTCGCTTATTTATATGCGCATACACTCATTCGTACCGAGCTTGGTTCAATCGTGCTGAGGCTGACTGTTTTCGGCATCTTCGCCAGTTTTCTTGCCGCTAATTCAGCGCTATGGTCGGGCTGGGGTTCTGCCGGTGTGTGTCTCCTGCTGCTGTGGCTTGCGGGCATACAGCTCAGCTCGCTCGTGCAGTCGCACCGCCATTCCGTCTGGCGCCATCTTTATCCGCTGCCGGATGAATCGCGTTTGTCGGCGCTGATCAAGGTGGACCGCACCGGATTGCTGCTGTGCGGGGCGCTGATCTGGCTGCCGCAAGCGATACTTCTGCCCATTCGCGGATATCCGATTCCAGCCGCAGCTGCGGTTCTGCTCATTATCTTGTACGTGTTTGGCTTGCGGCCGGCCCGCACGAAGCGCAGCTTTTTGGGCGAATCTGATGATTGACCGCTCTTACTTCTATTAAAAAAAAGCAGGGCCGGTTTCCCGGTCCTGCTTGCAGATAGTGCTGTTTATTTGCTGGCTACGGCAATGTCCTTTACCGCTTTATAGATGGTATCGAACAGTTCCTCCAGGTCCGGCTGCTCAATGCAGGAGAAGGCAACGCGCAAATCCGTTTCTCCAAGCGCGATTGTGCCCACGCCGTATTCGTCCAGCAGCCGGGTCCGCACTGACTCGGCGCTTATGCCGGTCAGCTTGAGGCACATGAAATAACCGGAATTAAACGGATAGTAAGACCACACATTGCCATAGCGTCCGCTGTCGAGCAGTTCCTTTACGCGGTTGGCACGGCCTTTCATGATGGCAGCCTTCTCGGCCTTCTGCACATCGAATTCCGGCGACTGCAGCGCACGCAGCACGAAGGTTTGCGATGGATGCGGGCCGCTTGAAATCGTCGCGCGGATGATTCCCAGCGTCTTTTGTTCCAAAGCCGCAAGCAGAGCTGCCGATTGGGATGCGTACGTAATGAACCCTACGCGGAAGCCCCATACATATTCTTCCTTCGTTGCCCCGTCCACTTTAACAGCCAGCACTCGCGGGTGCAGATCGGATAATTGGCCGAACAGCGATTCGTGCATGGAGTCTTCGAAGAAGAGTCCGAAGTAGGCATCGTCCGTCACCACGACAACGTTAACGCCCGCCTCGGCGGCATCGCGGATCGCAGCGACAATTTCTGCGCCTTCCGCAGCGCCTGGCGTATAGCCGGTCGGATTGTTCGGGAAATTCAGGACAACGATCGCTTTGCCTTTGTTCTTCTGATCCAGCAGCGCTTGCCTTAGCCCTTCGCTGTTGAACCGGTCCTGTTCATTATATAGAGGATATTCCACCATAACCGCTCCGCGGCGGATGCCGAAAGTCAATTCGTAGTTCTCCCAGTTTTTGTCCGGAATAATAACCGCGTCGCCAGGATCCGCGAACAGGTCAGCGACAATACTCAGGCCATGAGTAAGGGCGTTTGTCACGATTGGATTGCTGAAGGATTTGTTTGCAAGCGACGGATTCTCCACCACCATCTTGTTTCTCCATGCCGTGCGCAGCTCGGGCTTGCCTGCGGGGGGAGCATATTCATAAATGTCCTTCGGATTATACGCGGACAATGTGTCTTGGATCACCTTCAAATGCATCGGCTGTCCGCCTTCAATGGCGATGCCGATCGTTGCATTGAATTTCTTCGCCTTCGCTTTTGCTTCGGCCGACTGGCTCAAAATGCCTTCCTTTGGGAAATAGATTGCTTTGCCAAGTGAGGACAGCATTGCATAAATGTTAACATTTTCTCGCTCAATCGTCTCGTTCAACTGCTGGGCAAGTGGGTTCATGGAATTCATTCATCCTTCCAAAATAGATCATTCAACCGTTCAAGGGACAACGGAAGTCTTTTAGCTGATATTATATCACTTTTAAGCTGTGGTAGGCCATCATGAACAGGATTTTTTTGTCCCGGCTTGCGAAGCGTTTTTGCGCTGGTGTATGATGACAACGGTATGCCTTATTGCTGCTGTACTTGTTCGCCTAGGAGGAGTTTGTATGCTGCATTGTAATGCCTCGTCCTTCGTACTGCTGCCCTCATTTGCCAAGATCGTCTGCGAGCCCGGCTGGAAATGGCAGAAACGCGAGAGGCCTATTCCCAATTTTGATTTGTTCTATATATGGAGCGGCCAAGGGGAACTGGAATTGAACGGAAAAACCTACCCCATCTCCAAAGGCAGCTGTTTTCTGTTCCGCCCCGGAGATTATACGAGCGCTACGCATAACCCGCAAATGCCGCTCGTTCTGACCTATATTCATTTTGCTGTCAAGGAATCCATCGATATCATTCCACAGTCTTACCGGGTGCTGAATGAAACGGTTGATTTTGAGCATATGCTTTCCCGTTATGTGAGGCTCTTCCTGGTCAAGACTTACGCAGCGGAGGAAGAGGCTCAGCTTATTCTCAAGCAGTTGATGATCCATCTGCTGCGCGAGGATCACGAGGGACCGGTTGAGCGCAAAGCGAGCAACCAATTGACGGAAGCGATTCACGAGATCGCCAATTATGTCAGGCAAAATCCAGGCATTGCCCATCGCGTGGAGGACTTGGCGCAGCGCGCGCAGCTGTCCCCGCGGTATTTCTCCATCAAGTTTAAAGAAATGATCGGCTCCTCGGTGCAATCCTATATGATCCGGACCCGAATTGAGCGGGCCCAGCATCTGCTTATGCACGCGGGCATGAATGTGACGGAGGTGGCCGACGCGCTGGGGTACCGGGATATTTTCTTTTTCAGCCGTCAGTTCAAACAATATACCGGGAAAAATCCCTCCGAAATCCGGTAAGGTCGGCGATATGCGAAACAAACAAGGCTTCATCTGCAGTTATGCTGCGGATGAAGCCTTGTTTGTTTGCGGATCAGCGTTATGGTTAAGTCCGGCAGGCCGTAATATACCGCTAGTCCCCCGTATGATGAGGACAATAGCGCCGCATCAGTTCGATCGTTTCGGCATCCGTCGGAAGTCCGCGTTTCTGCAGACCCTCCGTCAGCGCTTCGCGGTCCTTGGATTTGAGGTTTTGGCCGAATTTGAATTTCCCTACCACCTTCGAAGCATCAATACGGACCAGGGAAACGCCCTTCAGGCGGGGGATATAATCGCTATCGCGGGCATCGATTGTTTTATACCCTCCTTCAGGCTGAAGCTTGCGCATTAGCGCCTCCAGCACCTCCGCTTTCTCCTGAAGATCGTTGACGACTACGGCTTGGCCGTCAATGCGGACGGATTTGAAATAGGAGGTTGCCGGACAGGCCATAAGCGGATCCGAGAAATAAGAAGGGATGATGGCAAATTCCTTGGCGACCGCGAAGGTGACGGATGCCTCCTTCTTCAGATTGCTCATCTTCTCGCCGGCCCGGCTGCCGTGAAAATACAGGCTCCCGTTGTGGTATACGTAATTTAGCGGTGTGACGCAGGGCGAGCCGTCCGGATCGACGGTACCGAGAAATCCGAAGCTCATTTCATGCAAAAAGCTGTCCAGCTCCTCCTGGTTAACCTGATCGTTCATTTCAAATTCCTGTCGACGCATAGGATACCCCTTTCGTTCTTCCCCATATGCTTGAAATCCTGTTATCGCCTATGGCGGCGGCACTCGTTTCTTCCAGACCAGCGTACTGCACTTATTGACAATTAAAAAGATCCAATTTAGAGTGATTTTAATATACCACTTGGTTGGGAGCTGAAGAAGGTGGACCTGCGGATTGCGTACGACCGCTACTACAGGGAATTGGGAAAGAAAACGGAAGCCCTCTATCAGGCGCTTCGGGAAGCCATTATTGCCGGATCTCTGGCCGAGGGCTTGCGGCTGCCATCGAGCCGCAAGCTTGCGGAGCTGTATGGTCTGTCGCGGGGGGCAGTCAATCTGGCTTACGATACGCTGCTTGCCGAGGGATATTTGCGGACTGAAGCCGGCAGCGGGACGTTCGCTGCCTATCGTTCTTCCTCTGCCCCGGATTTGTCCGGATCAGGCCACGTGCGGGGAGAGCAGGCGGCGAATATTCCGCTTTCGGAGTGGGCGCAGCGGCTTGTACGGGATATGGCTGCCAGAGCCGAGAGGGAAGAGAGGCCCCGCAGGGAGAGAAACCGTCCAAATGGTCAGCAGGAGGCAAGCGGACAAGCTGAGTCTGGAGAGTGCATGCAGGCCAGTGAATGGGCAATGTTTCGGGGAGAGCCTGACCCTCCCATGATCGACTTTGGCATTGGTCAAGTGGACCCGGAGCTCTTTCCCGTTGCCGAATGGAGAGCTTCGTTATATGCGGAGGTCCGGGAGATGACGGGGGATTGGCCCAATCCTGCCGTACCGGTAGAAGGCTATCTGCCGCTGCGCGAGGCCATTGTTCAGGAGTTGAGGAGGGAAAGGGGCATTCATGCATCCGTTTCGCAGGTATTTCTGACCAGCGGCTCCGCACAGGCGATCACCCTGCTGAGCATGCTGCTTGTTACTCCGGGAACGCCGGTAGTCCTCGAGAATCCCGGTTATTCCGGGATGGCATTGGCTGTCCGCGCCGCCAGCGGCGTCATTATTCCCGCAGCGGTCGATGACGAAGGGATCCAGCCAGACGATTGGCCGGCCAAGCTGCTGTTCGTTACGCCGACGCGGCATTTTCCAAGCGGCGCCGTCCTGTCTGCTGAGCGGAGGAAGAAGCTGCTGGACTGGGCGGTGAAACAGCAGGCCGTCATTATTGAGGATGACTACGACAGCGAGCTTCGCTGGGGCGGACGTCCCACCGAACCGCTGAAGGCATTGGATCGGAAGGGGTGTGTGGTTTATGTCGGCACCTTCTCCAAGACGATGTTCAACGACCTGAGAATCGGTTATGTCGTGGTGCCGGAATCGCTTGCGGAACCGTTCAGTCTGGCAAAGGCTTTAATCGAGCCGCGGCCTGCAGGACTGACGGAACAGCGGGCGCTCGCGAACTTTATGAACAGCGGCAGCTATGCCAGACATCTGCGAAGGATGAAGCGCGTATGCGGGAGAAGGCTGATCCGGCTGCGCGAGCAGATGAACGGACGGCTTAACCGTTGGTTCCGGATCGTTCCTGTCGATGCGGGGCTGCATCTGTACGCAGAGTGGCGGGGTGAAGGGCGTGACTATGAGCGCTTCAGAGAGGCCTGCGAAGGCGCGGGGGTGCATTTCACGGATGACAGCAGCCTATGGCTGAACGCGCCGCAGGGCCGGGCAGGCATGTTCGGCTTTGCCCATTTGCCGGAGGAACTGCTCGATTTGGGAGTTCGGCGAATGGAGCAGGCCGCGAGTGTGCTGTAAGGCGCTTGAGCTTGGGACTTGCCGGATTGTTATGGGGGAGACGAAATGCGTCCGGTACAGGGCAATGCGGATGGAGCATAACATGGGTGGCAGGGTAGCCGTTTGAAAAAAAAGCGTCATGCGGGTTGGCAGCGATCATCGGAATGATTCTGTCAGGCGCAGGACGCTTGTTTACTTATAAGAAATTAAAAACGCTCTCCAAAACCAGCTTATACTTTTGAGAAGCCAAAAGGGATCGACCCTAATTCGCTTACGCTACGGGCTGCTACTTTTCCAGCAGGATGCCAAGCTTTTCGCCTACTTTTACCTTAAGGCCTGCCTGCAAATCGTCACGAGCTGTGAAGGTATCCTCTTCGGTCAGGAGAACGACGGTTGAGCCGAATTCGAAGTAAGCAAGCTCTTCCCCCTTCTCCACTTTATTGTGGAGAGGCTCCACATATTTAATGCTGCTGACATTCATGGCCCCCACTTTGACGACCGCTGTTTCAGCACGAGCATGGCGGATATACGTGATCAGCCGTTCGTTGCGGCTCAGTACCCTGCGCATATTGCGCAGGCCGAAGTCGTTGACGGGATATACTTTTCCGGGAACATGCTCCCTTTCAACAATGGTGCCTCCCACAGGGGTATGAATCCTATGATAGTCGGTAGGGCTCAAGTAAAGCACAATATAGTAGCCATTCTTGTAATTCTCCACTCGGGGGGAACGGTTCAGCAGCTCTTCTACCGTGTAATCCTGGCCTTTGACATTGAGAATCGTGCCAGCCTTGATCGGCCCGCATCCCGTGATCAAAGCATCGACCGGACTGACAACGGCATCCGTGTCCTCATGGACATTACGCATGCCCGGCTTTAATCTTCTTGTGAAAAATTCATTGAGTGTGCTGTATTCATCAAGCCTTTTCTCGGCTTCTTCTACGCGGATCCCATACATGCGGGCAAATCTGGGAATAAAGCGCCGGCTTGCGGGCGACTGGGCAAATCGACCGGTTAATCGCGAAATCCATTTGCGCGAGCTCAGCTCGGTCATCGATCGAAGCAGCCATTGGGTCATGCCGGGAATTCACGTCCTCTCTCACTTGCACTTACTATAAAATAGCAGAAAGGCTAAGCGTTTGCCTAGCCTTTTATGATCGTTTTTTCGGACTCTTCGGATATAAGTGTGACATATCGCCTCTTATTTATCAACAGCGGACGCTTGCAGGCAGGTTTAAGGCTTGCCATTGTTGCAAATGCTGGCTAATGAGGTGAAAGCTGATGGTGATTTTAATCCCTGTAGGCCTGGTTATTGGAGGCTGCCTGCTGTACGGTTTGAGCGAGTGGAAGCGCGGGCTGGAAAAGACGATTGATGCGATCGCATTGGTGGCTTATATGGGATTCTTCTCTTTGACTGCGGCAAGTGCGGTACGGACGTATTTGGATGATACGGTATTCATGACGCAGGTACATGAGTTTCTGCAGGATCCGGTTTTTCACACCTGCGGCGCTTATCTGGGACCCTACGGATTAAGTCTGCTTATTCAGAAGCTGCTGCGCCGATAGGCCGCTTCATCGGTCATGTCCCTAAATAGGACAATGCCGGGTTCACGGAAGGTACGAGAAACGTATGCTGAACTATCGGAAAACCAAAGTTGAGGCTTCTTAAGGGAGGAGCTGATTGTCAGGATGAGAAGCCCCAAAATCGCATTTGTAACTCCAGGTACATTTCCGCTGCCATCACCGAACAGCAGCTCGGTTGAACGCGTTGTCGAGAAGCTTGTGCCGCTGGTCGGAACGTCAGTGCAGGCACGAATATATGGTCGGAGCAGCCGGAACCTGCCTCGTCTGGGGAGTTTCAACGGCGTAATGTGCGAACGGTTCCCGGCGGTCAATAGAGGCCATTATGCACAGCAGGTCGGACAGTCGATCAGGCGGTTTAAGCCGGATATTACCGAGGTTGAGAACCGTCCGGGATTGGTGCTGAAGCTCAAGAGGCTCCGGCCATCCGGCCGGTATTGGCTCCATCTGCATTCGTCAACCTTTATCGGGCAGAAGGCGATCCGGCCATCCGTGCTTTTTCGCAGCTTCCAGACGGTGGATAAGATTCTTGTGAACAGCGAATATTTGCGTGAGGTGGTGGCAGCCCGTGCGCCGGCTTACGCGCATAAGCTGAGAGTCATCTATCCGGGAGTGGATACGGAACGCTTCCAGTCCCAGTTCACCTTGAACGGAGCCTTTCACCGGAACCAGCTGCGCACCGCACGGGGATGGAACGGGCGCAGCGTGATTCTGTTCATGGGGCGGCTAATCCCAATGAAGGGTGTCCATCATCTGCTGCGGATGATGCCGGAACTCGTTCGGCAGCACCCTTCCGCACTGCTGGTCATTGTGGGCGGGGCTTTCTATGGGTCGACCAGGCAAACGTCTTACGTACGGGAACTTCATCGAATGGGCAAGCACCTGCGGGGGCATGTGCAGTTTATCCCTTATGTTCCTTACTCGGAGGTTCCGGACTGGTTTCTGAGTGCAGATGTAGCTGTTGTGCCTTCCGGCAACCGCGAGGCATTCGGTCTGGTGAATGTGGAGGCAATGTCCTGCGGCCTGCCGGTGGTGGCGACCAGGGCGGGAGGCATAAAGGAAATTATCGAGGATGGCGTCACTGGCTTTCTTGTGGAGCCGTCAGAGGTAGAGCAGCAGATGCGCGACAGACTGCTTACGCTGCTTCGCAACGACCATTTGAGAATGGCGATGGGGGTCAGGAGCAGGGATCGGGTCGAGCAGCACTTCACATGGCGCCATTCCGCTGCCCGTTGGCTGGAATTGCTGAATGAGAGCGAATTCTGACGAATTTTATACTTGTCAAACGCCGGGCATATCGGTATTATAGAAAATAATAAAGTGATCGGTGTATAGTATGCACGAGCAGGAAGCACCTGCTTGCAAGCTGTTTTTAAGCTTGCAGGCGGGTGCTTTTTTATTGTCTTTTTTTGTCTCAGGAATTGGAAAAATGTCGTCGGATGATAGGGGAAGGTGGTAGAATGTGCTAAAGATTGGATTATGTTGGATTGAAGAGAGACTGATAATCCAATGAAAATCATAGGATGATACAAGAGGGAGAGATGTATATGAAAAAATTTGTAATTGCGTTGACTTGTCTTGCAGTGGTATTTTCCGGAATCAGTTTTTCTTCTTCGAAGGCTTTTGCTGCCTCCAAAAACGCTGAAATTAGTTTCAAAAAGGACATGCCCATAAAAGTGCTTTATAATGCTCGGCAGATTCCGCTGGACGGAGTAAAGGCTGAAATAAAAAACAATACGGTATTTATCCCGTTGAGGGCTGTTTCTGATGGACTTGGTGCAAATGTGAATGCTGTCAAAAAAAATATTACGATTTCCAAGGGTACTGTTACGATCACTCTTACTATAGGATCGACAACGGCTGCGGTTGGAGGAAAAAAAGTGAGTTTTGGAACTGCGTCTTATATATCCAACAACCGTACGATGGTGCCAGTTCGCTTTATTAGTGAAACATTTAAAGAGACAGTACAGTGGGATAGCCTGTCTCAATTTGTGTGGATCGGGAGTATGGATATACCCAAAATTGAAGATGTTACTGAGTTGGAGAATTCTGATAATTATAAGAAGTACTTTGGTGGGTATGAAGATAGATTAGTAGGTTATGACGGTAAGCGTCGAGATATCCGAGTGCTATCGGAATCTGACTTGCCCGTAATTATCGACGAAGTAGCCTATTATAGAATGGATTTGGCTGAAAACCAGAAACAAGAAAAATATGTTGTTTGGCAATCTAGCTTTAGCGCTAATATAGGAGGCTCATTTTACATGCTGTCTGATAAGGAAGCTGTAAGGAGGAGATATGAGCAGACTGTTTTTAGGGAGAGACTCGATAAAACTCATAAAAATTTATATATGCCAATTGTACAATCGTCTTATGATCAAAGGTCTGGTCATAAAAACCCTGAATCTTATTCTATTAAAACGCCAGCTTATATAGGTATTGCGAATGATGATTATTTAGCTGTCATAAAAAATCTATGGAGACAATAAATGAAATTCTTTAGACGATTAACTTTTACAGTATTGATTTTATCAATTTTGTTGGGGATTATCCCGATTGTTCCGTCAAACACATCCGAAGCTGCTCTACCGACACCGACCAATTCCATTCAACCGGTCTATGATACAACTACGCATAAATGGTACGGTGTAGCTTTCTTTTCTTATGATATTTGGTCGGAGAATGATGGAACCTTTCCTGAAGGCAAAGGGTTAAATGATTACGTGGACATAGGCTGGAATTATTCGTTCACATTTGCCGGGAGGTCTGTCAGAGATGTTGATGTCTATAAGTTCGAAATAGTAAATTCAAAACACAAATTTTATTTTGACCAAACGAGACCCGGAGATTCTTATGATAGATACTTAGACAGGATAAGTAAGGATATAACTGGCGCTAAATCAACGGCTAAAAAAGGTAATGGAACGAGTACAATAGATTTCAGAGTAGAAATAAACGCCAAACTAGATTCAGAAATTTTAATGGATCTACGTGCAGAGGACCCTACAAGTTGTGCTAGTTGCGGACCAAAAGTACAAGGCTACAGGTTTTATTTCCCTGTTTTGTTGGAATTCGAACTAGATGGCCAGTTGGTAGTCAATCACTACAAAACGGATGGAACAAACCTTAGTTCGGTTTTCCCTCAAAAAACCTATCATATGCTATCTGGAGAGACCTACCCTAAAGTAGACCCTGAAACGAATGCGTCTTACAAGTACGAGGGATACAAAAAAAGTACAACGGGGGATGCGCCAACAGGGAGTATAATTAATGGGAAATTACCGCCGTTTACGTATGATGCCTTGTTTGATACTTATACTTTGAATTTATATTATGATGCAGTTACTGTTCCCGCAGATGGAAAAGCCATCATTAAACACTTCGATGAGAATGGAAATAGCTTGGATTCCGTCTTTAACGACCGGGAGCAACCTTTAGAAAAAACAAAGCCATACAGCTTTACGCATACGGATAAACATGGATACACCTACAAAGGGTACAAGATAACGACAAGTGGGACACCACCCTCATCTGGATTACCTACGATAGGAGAATATAATTTAGGTACATATGACGGAAGTTTTGGAACCTTATATCTTTATTATTACTACAAGGTTGATTCTTTAGCTGGGGAAGTAAAAGTAAGGCATATGGTGAAAACAAGCTCTTCGGGGTTATACAGTCTAGCAGGAGAAACAACCGTACCGATAACGACGCTACCAAACAATTCCTCTCATAGCCCAGTCAGCAGCTATGGAACTTTAGTCGGCAGCAACGTGTCTTACGTAAGTTATTCCAATACAGTAACCCCAAAAACGGGATCAGCTCAAGTAAGCTTAACGTCTACCCAAACCAAAGCGTATGTCTCATTTTTTTATCAAAAAAGTCAATCGATAACCGGCGATTTCGACGTCATCCCTACGACGATATCCTACCGAGACAGCTTTACGCTGCATCCCAGGGATTTCGAGCTGCAGGGCTGCACATACATATCGCATTCTTTCAAAATCGAACGGGGCATAACGTGGATAGGGCCTGATGTGTATGGGCAAACCACGGACTCCGTCTATACGTACAGCACCTATCCCTCGATTATTGGGGTAGGCACACATAATGTCTCTATGAAAATTAAAACAAGCTGCGGCGAACAATGGGTGGGACCCAAAACATTGACGGTAACAGGACCATCCCTCAACAACCCGCCAGAATTCACGATTGCTTTTGTCGATCCGGCACGGCCTACCGTTCCCGTACATGAAGCTATCGAAGGTGCGATTCTAAACCTTGTGGTTATTCAGGATCCATCTGTTCCTACACCAACCGACCCGGATGGGGATAACCTGTACTTTGATGAGTTTTTCTTCGCGTCCAGCGATTCGCAATGGATCCAATCATTGCCGGGAAAGTACACACCCGTCCCGTGGGGCATGTACAGCATCAAAATGGATACAAGCGGCGTTCATAATATCAGCGCTCAGATCCACGATGTGTGGGGATTGTCGGCCCAGGCATCCACCTATATTCAAGTTAGACCGGAAAATCCGATACCTGTAGCCAGATGTCCGGCAACCGTCATCGAGAATCACGCGGTTCCGGTTTCTGCCTTCGATGCCAGCGGCAGCTATAGTCCCGTATCGGGAAGATCGATCAATCATGGCCGGGATGAGTGGACCAACAAGCTCACTTCCTACACGAACGGCACGGACCATGATATTACCGTTCAAGTGTCCTTGCATGTGTACGATACCAAAGGGCTCAAGTCTTTAAACCAGTCCACCTGTACGATTATTGTTAAACCCGATCTGCCTCCGGTGGCTAAGCTCGATGTGCCGCCGCTTGGGATAAGGAACGAGCCTACAGTCATTCTTAATAAGTCGTACAGTCCCGATGGCGATGAAATTGTCAAAGCAGAGTATCAGTACAAATACGATGCGAGAAACAACGGCTTTGCTGACGATAGCTGGCAGACGGTTATCGGACGCCTGGACAAGCTCACGATCAATCCGGACAAGGTGGGCAAGTATCTCTTTTACGTTAAGGTGACCGAGGAATTTGGCCGGTGGGGAGATACCCAGGGTACTGCACAGACATCACTGACGCTGGATATTGTCAATAATGCGCCGGAGGTTTCATTTGAGGTTGAAGGGAAGAATCCTCAGCCGGATTTGAATCCCTCCACTACCATTCGTCCGGAAGTAATGATCAACTGGCCGGTCTATATCACCAACGATACAAAGGAGGTATACAACAAGAATTACTTATGGCAAGCGGTGGGCGGCAGCCTTGTGAGCGGAGAAGGCCGAAACTTTGGCAGCTCACGGACCTACACATACTCGGAGACCAGCAACTTCGACACCTTCCTGAAGACATTTGATATGAACAATAATGGATTCGGGAATAATCGTCTTTCACCTTGGCGAGCCGCAACCCGTTTTAATACTGGTATGACGGACCTTCTCATTAACAAAAACGGGACACATGTACAGTTCGATCATGGGACATCCCAAATCAGGTCAAACAAAAAATTTCTTTATTTTGATGAAAAGCAATACTTGAATGGAAAAGTCATAACGACACTCTATGCGTTGGACCCCAAAAAAGTATCTCCGCAAGAATCGTATATGGACAGCAGCAATTTTAATTTGCTCTACCGTTACACCAATGGTTCCCCTTACGTTTTCACGAAGACCTTGCCGGGAACCTACTTAATAGACAAATGGGAATTGGCTGATCAGTATATTTACATCCAGAATAACGATGCATTTACCGTGCTGGATGCAAGAACGGGTATAGAAGTGGCAACGAAGAATGCAGCCGATATGGGACTGAGTAATACGGCCAACGGAGTCAGCAACTGGACCGTGAGCCATGCCAACGGAAACAAAATTATGGTCCGCCGGGACAATAATAGTAATCAAAATGCGACCTGGACTACCCAATGGAGAGAAGTTGGCCCGGATCTGTCGGTTACTGAAAAACCTGACTGGCAGATTCCGGCTTCGCGTTCTTCCATTCAGGGGCTAAACTTGGTGTATAAAGTATTATTGCCGATCTATACCGACCCTGCAGGTGCCATATATACGTATCAAGGCTATGCCTCAACGGGCCCCAGCAATACTTATTTCCGCGATATGAGCGTCACAAAGTACAATCCGGATATGAGCTTAGCCTGGAGACAATACTTGACGGCTGCAGGAGAGCCCGGCTATACCGGCCAAGATATCAATGGAGGCGGCAGCAGTATCACGCGCTATAGCGGATTTGCCATGAACCCCTTCAATAATGAAATAACCGCAAGCAATTACGAATATCCCAATACGTACTTCACCGTCTTGAATGCAAGTGACGGCACGCCAAAAAGTCGAATGGCTCAGAACGGCATGACAATACCAACCTACCGATTTGGAACGGATGGCGATACCCCCTATACCATGGATTGGAGCGGGAACTATGTAGCAGGTGCCAATAAATCCATGACTGCAGACGGGTATACAACCGATTTTGGGATCAATAAAGGAATCGGCGATTGCGGCACCAAGCCAATCAACATTTACGATCAAAACGGCGCACTGATTGCCCAAAACGGTTCAGGGTGTAACTGGGGTAATGGCGGTCAGATCATGGGGGAATATTTTGGAGATGGAGCGTTCTTCTATGTTCAATATGAAGCCGCCAGGGATCAACCATCGTTAGGCGTAGCGATAGGCACGCCCACCAACACGCCGCTTGTTAAAAAGACGTTTACGAACGGTCAATATGTATCGGACCTTTCACTCAACGATGTGGAGATGAAGTTCAGCCTCCGAATGGAGGATATAGACTACGACCGGGAGATGGCCGGCTTCTCCTTCCGGATGCAGGACACACGCAACCGGTACGCGGTGGAAACCGATGGCCATGTGTTCAATCTGGTGAAATACATGAACGGGGCACCAACAGTGCTGAAAGCTGGCTCGTATCCATTTGAATCAAACAAAAGCTATGCCCTGAGGATCAAGACGGTCGGGAGTCAGATCGATGTGTTCCTTAATAATATCCCGATTCTGACCGCGGCGGATGGCAGCTATGCAGAAGGGCGTTTTGGCTATTTCAGCGACAAAGCCTATGTCGTGTTCAGCGCCTTCACGTACAAAGCGATCCAGAATAAAATTGAATGGTCGGACAGCTACGCGATATGGGATGCAGGCACAGCCACGGCGGAGGCCGCTTACCATAACATTCAGTTTCTGGATCCGGAGGGTGATCCCAAGGCGGGCTCCTACCAGTGGAGCATTCAGCATACGCCCCGTTTCATCAACAATCAGGGCGTGTCGGCCATGAACGGTCAAACATTCAGCTCCGAGCGGCTGACCTTCGATAAGGTCGGGGATTACATCGTAACGCTGCAGGCGAAGGACGATCCGCACCCAAGCTATCTCTATTCGGATATGACCTTTGATGAATACCGTAAAAACTCGAATCCGTTTGCGAAAAGAGTCACCGTTCACCGCAGGCCGGTCTCTCAGTTTATGGTCGTTCCTGCAGCGGACGGCAAACTGATCTGGACCGACAGCAGCTATGACCCTGACCGGTATGCCAGTTCTGACAATTACTCCACTGAACCGTCCACCATTGATTACCGGGCCACCCGGGGAATCCTGGAGAAGAAGTTCTACTACGCCACCCCGTCGGGGAGCATTGTTTACGAAAAGCTTGTAACTCCGCAGGAACGGGGTTTATATGAAATTGGCATGGCTGTGAAGGACGAATATGGCGCATGGTCGGATTACACCATCGTATCCCTGGATATCTCCACAATACCGACACCCAATATGCCTCCGGTTCCCGGCTTCACGACGAGCTATGTAAATACCTTCCGCAACGTCCCGGTTGTTATTGACTCTAGGGCATATGACGCCGAGGATGGTGGACGGGAGAACCTGCCGCATGCGTACTACATTCGCAATATAACAACTGGCGATGGGGAATTATTGCAGAGCACGTCACGGACATTCTGGAGCAAGGTGTTCAACACACTTGGCACCTTCAATATCCGTCAGGTCGTGCAGGATTCGGCAGGAGCCGAGGCGCAGTATAACGGGCAGGTCACGATATACAACCAGATACCGCAAGCCCGGATCACAGTACCTGAAAGCACGGATCAGAATAATCCGGCGAAGCTAACGGAATTCCGGCCGGCGTTTCAATGGAATTATGCGGATGCTGACGGAGATTTGCAAACCCGATACCAGCTTCAGATTTTCAAATATGGCGGAGAGCTGTATCGGGATACGGATATCAAGCCGGGCCGGGAACTCTCTTGGCGGCCAACTGTCGACCTGCCTGAGCATGTGTACATGTATGTCATAGTCCGTGTGTATGACGGCTATGACTGGAGCAATTGGAGCGATCCGAAATACTTCTATATCGAAACGAACCGGCCGCCTACAGCCGATTTTGACTGGACACCCAAACCGGTGTATGAAGGGGATTCGATCCGGATCGGCCATACCATTGACGATTCCGACCTGGATACCTTACAGGTTGTCTATATTGTCAAGGATCCGGAGGGAGGCTCACAAACCTTCAGCTCCTTTCTTAATAGTCCCTATGGTCACACCGGGCCAGGTTTCAGAGGAGACAAGGCAGGGATCTATAAAGTCGAGCTTACGGTCCAGGACGGTGAAGCGCCGCCGGTAGTGGTGCGCAAAGACATACCGGTGCTGCCGCTTGACGTCAAGGGTCAGGTGCTGCATACGGATTTGTGGGACCAGCGCCGCAGAGAATACAATATGAATCAAAACGGCGATGCAGACAGCCCGCGCGGTTATGAGGTCTTTTGGGCAGGTGAGAAGTTTGTGCTGCATGCCCAAACGACCGACACGGTAACAACTACCCAAGCGGATACTGTTGAGGTGACGATGAACGGCTTCACGGCTCATCTGGATGCCGCGAACGCGCGGCGTACCAGCTGGAGCGGCAGTATGTGGGATGAAAGCTTCGAGAAGCTGGAGGATGGGCCGCTGACGTTTACGTTCACCTCTACTTACAACAACGGGACCGTGAAGACAGACTACGTAACTGTCACGGTTGCAGGCAATGTGCAGCAGACGGTTGGCATTCATCGAAGAAATTGAACATTATAAGTTGACTGCGTGTGCGTTCACGCGATATAGTCGTACTAGGAAATCCACTAGGGGCGCCCGCATGGGCTGAGATAAAGCGCTGATCGCTTTGGTCCCTTTGAACCTGATCTGGGTTATGCCAGCGTAGGAAAGTGGGCTTGTCTGTGCGATTATGGGCTGGATCTATGCTATTGTCTTTTCGCATAGACAGGATGCCTCACTTATTCGGACAATGAAGCATAGTCTTCATATGCCGGATGGAAATTGCCGCATTCAAACCGCTCCCATGCCGGAGCGGTTTTTTTAACTTTATAGAATTTATAAGCTTCACTCCTATAAATTTCTATACGGTCCAAGGGAAGAAATTTGCTCAGCCGCAAAGGACGGCAAAACGGATTCTTCCCGGTTCGCTCCAGCATGATAGTGTGTCAAGGAATGCTGTCGGTGAACGGGCTGAAGCCTGCTCATACCGGGAACTAATGGGACAGGGAACTGCCTGCCCTTGGCTCGTTCCAATTTTTCCGCACCGTCTATGCCGCTGTCCTTGCGAGCCTCCTAGGGGATTATCCAAATTACCTTGGGAGGTTTTTTGATATGACGATCATGGCTGGAGCATTGCCGGGCAGTCGCAAAGTGTATGTGCAAGGAAGCCGTTCGGATGTACGGGTGCCGATGCGGGAGATTGAACTGTCGCCAAGTATCAGTAGAAGCGGCGAGGTGCAGATGAACGAACCGGTTCGGGTATATGATTCCAGCGGTCCGTACACGGATTCCGCCTATCGGGCCGATGTGCGCAAGGGTCTGCCGGCTCTTCGCCGGTCATGGATTGAAGATCGGGGAGATGTGGAGCGCTATGAAGGGCGTGTGATTCAGCCGCTTGATAACGGTTTCCACTCGGAGAAAGCGGCAGGCAGCCAAGGAGCAGAACCGTACCCGGCTTTAAATCACACACCGCTAAGAGCTGTCCGCGGGTGCAATGTGACTCAATTATTTTATGCCCGCAGGGGAATCATTACGCCGGAGATGGCGTTTATTGCTGTTCGTGAAGGGGTAGCGGCAGAGCTTGTGCGAAGCGAGGTAGCGGCAGGAAGAGCTATTATACCGGCGAATATCAATCATCCGGAGAGCGAACCGATGATTATCGGGCGCCGCTTCCACGTCAAGATCAATGCCAACATCGGTAATTCAGCCGTTGCTTCGTCCATCGAGGAGGAAGTGGAGAAAATGACATGGGCTACCCGCTGGGGCGCCGATACGGTCATGGATCTCTCCACGGGCAGGAACATTCATACAACCCGCGAATGGATCGTGCGAAACTCGCCGGTTCCGGTCGGCACAGTGCCTATCTATCAGGCGCTGGAAAAGGTGAACGGAAAGGCGGAGGATCTGAGCTGGGAGGTGTACCGCGATACTCTGATCGAGCAGGCCGAGCAAGGGGTTGATTATTTTACCATTCATGCGGGTGTGCTGCTGCGTTATATTCCGCTTACAGCCAAGCGGGTAACGGGGATTGTTTCGCGGGGCGGGTCGATTATGGCGGCATGGTGCCTGGCGCATCAACGCGAGAATTTTCTGTATACGCACTTTGAAGAAATTTGCGAAATTATGAAACAATATGATGTTTCATTCTCTCTTGGTGACGGGCTGCGTCCCGGCTCCATTGCAGATGCCAATGACGAGGCTCAATTCGGGGAGCTGGATACTCTTGGCGAGCTGGCTCAAGCAGCATGGAAGCATGATGTGCAGGTGATGATCGAAGGCCCCGGCCATGTTCCGATGCATCTGATCCAGGAGAATATGGAGCGTCAATTGAAGGTATGCCGGGAGGCGCCATTCTATACACTGGGTCCGCTGACGACGGATATTGCTCCAGGCTACGACCATATCACTTCGGCTATCGGGGCGGCGATGAT
This sequence comes from Paenibacillus sp. JT22N12, assembly GCF_056269365.1. Lineage (NCBI taxonomy): Bacteria > Bacillati > Bacillota > Bacilli > Caryophanales > Paenibacillaceae > Paenibacillus > Paenibacillus sp. JT22N12. The sequence continues at coordinate 115,918 of NZ_JBWDNU010000017.1, forward strand.
AGGCTGGCTCGGTACGGCGATGCTCTGTTATGTCACACCGAAGGAGCATCTGGGACTGCCCAATAAAGAGGATGTGAAGGAAGGCGTGATTGCGTACAAAATCGCGGCGCATGCCGCTGATCTGGCGAAGGGGCATGCGAACGCGCAAATACGGGACCATGCGCTTTCCAAAGCGAGGTTCGATTTTCGCTGGCGTGATCAGTTTCATCTCTCGCTTGATCCGGAACGGGCGATGTCCTATCACGATGAGACGCTTCCTGCAGATGCGGCCAAATCGGCCCATTTTTGCTCGATGTGCGGTCCGAAATTTTGCAGCATGCGAATCACACAGGATATCCGCGAGCAGGCTGTGCGGGACTTGGAAGGAGAAGATAACGCAAACCGGACAGGATTTGAAGCACAGCTTTAGTTGGCGGCGTTCCTTCTTTTTGCGATGCTGATTGACTTCGTCCAAAACGCCATGCAGACCGTCCCTGCCACCCCTGCCATGCCGCCTATAGACGCGCCGGGCGGCTTCAGTTTATATCAAAGCGGCTGGTAAAATATTGAACGATAGCGTTATAATAATGAAAAATCGCTCTTGAGAAAGGATGCTGCTGCTCCATGCCCGTCACCTCACATCTTCTTCGCCAAGAGACTCCTGAACCTGTACGGATCGGCTATCAATTGTTTCTTCCTTCGGATTACGAGAGGAATACCGGGAAGAAATGGCCGCTCATCCTGTTCCTGCATGGCATCAAGAAGCGGGGCGATGATCTGGCCTTGCTCCATCAGTATGGGGTTGCGCGTTTCGCTGAAGAAAGGGAGGACTTCGGATTTATCGTCGCAACGCCGCAATGTCCGGAGCATTCGGATTGGCCGCAGCAGCGGAATGCCCTGTCATCTCTTTTGGACGAAATAGCCCGCAGCCACCGTGTTGACCCGGAGAGGGTATATCTGACCGGATTCAGCATGGGCGGGAACGGAACATGGGACCTGGCGGCGAATGTCCCCGGGCGCTTCGCAGCTATTGCTCCTCTGGCCGGCTACTACCAGCCCGAAGATGCCAGCCTGCTGAAGGGTATACCGGTCTGGGCTTTCCATGGGGAGAAGGATGATGTAGTCATTCCCGGGAGAACAACCGAGATGGTTCACGCGATCAGGAGCCTGGGAGGGTCTGTCAGGTACACCGCCTACCCTGAACTTGATCATCAGATCTGGGAGGAGACGTACGGCAATCCCGAGCTGTATCAATGGTTTCTGGAGCATAAACGATAAGCAGGTCAGTGCCGCCGGAATCAGTTCCGGCGGTCTTTGTCTACCGGATTCCGTACATCTTTGACGTGCAGACATTTACTCTACTGCAATAAGGACGGGGAAAGCCGTTTCTGGCGGGAAGGTTTATAAAGAGCAGACAACCACAATAAGGATGGTGGAAAACCATGATTACACACTATGCGGGGCTGCAGCTGAACACGGTATCGATTCCAAGCGTGAGGCAGTATTATCATGAACGTCTGCTGCTGCCTATCGTGGAAGAATCCGAGAGCCGCATTGAATTCCGGATCACGGAGCACTGTACGATTGTATTTCAGGAGGCTTACGAGCCTGTTGCTCCGGCGCATCTGGCGTTTGAAGTTCCGTTCTCGGAATTCGACGCTCTTGTCGCCTTCCTGAAGAGTCGGCAGGTCATGATCGAGAAATGGCCGGACGGCAGAGAAGTGGATCATTTTGGAACGGGACAAAATATTTACTTTCGCGATGGGGATGGAAATTTGCTCGAACTGATTGCCCATCCTTATATCAAGGAGGATGTCGTAGCCCCCTCCGGCGCTCTTCGTGTTCTTTATATGCGCGAGGTCGGATTTCCCGTCGAACATGTGAAGGCATTCCGGGAGCGGCTGCAGGACATGTTTGATTTTAAGCTGGATAAAGTCTACGATAATTTCACTTTTGCCATCGGAGGAACGGCTCATTTCGTGCTGACCGCCAAGCAGCGGCGATGGATTCCGATCTCCATGCTTGCGCTGCCTCCCCGAATGCTAGTAACATTGGGAGTCTCGGACGAAAGTTACATCCAGGTGGTGCGCAGTCGTCTGAGGGAGGAAGAAATGGTTTCCGCCAATGATAGAGAGCTTCATATGATCATCAATGATTACCATATGTGCCTGCGGGTTGCAACCGGCTTCGGGAAGAATCTGCCGGCGCTTCTTCATTTGCCGCTGTCTATAAAGGATTAACGATAAACGATAGAGGGACTGTCTATGATAACCAAAGAGGATTTTTTTACGCGCAAGGCCAAGGAAACGGGCGTCGAGCTGAATGCGATTCAGCGGCAGGCGGTCCTTCAAACTGAAGGCGCGCTGCTTCTGCTTGCTTCTCCCGGCTCCGGGAAAACGACTACCGTCATCATGAAGATCGGCTATCTGATCCAGCAGAAAGGGATCGCTCCGTCGCGCATCAAGGCGGTCACGTTCAGCAGGGCGTCGGCGCTGGATATGAAGGAGCGGTTCAAGCGGTTTTTCCCGGAGCTTGCGCCAGTCGATTTCTCTACCATTCACAGTCTCGCATTTGAGATTGTCCGGGAGCATTTTCAGCAGACCCGAACCGCTTATCTTATTATCGAGGGCAATCAAGGAGGCAGGGAACAGGGCGGAGAGGATTTTGATCCCCATCAGCTGCATAAGAAGCTGATCCTGCGCAATCTGTATCAGTCGATTGCCGGCAATACGATAACGGAGGATCAAATGGAAGAGTTGACTACCTATATCAGCTACATCAAAAATAAAATGATTCCCAGCGACAAATGGGCACAGGTGCCATGTGAGGTGAAGCAGGCTGATCGTATTCTGATTGCCTACGAGGAGTTCAAGCGCTCCGGCTCCGGCAAGCTCCTGCTGGATTTTGACGATATGCTCACGACGGCAAACGAAGTGTTGAAGATGAACCGGGAGCTGCTGCATAAATATCAGCAAAGATACGATGTCCTGCTGACGGATGAAAGCCAGGATACCTCGCTTGTTCAGCATGCCATTATCGAGGAGTTGGCAAGAGAGCATGGCAATATATGCGTGGTAGCCGACGACGACCAGTCGATTTACAGCTGGAGGGGCGCAGAGCCTTCCTATTTGCTGCATTTCAAAGACGTATATCCGAATGCCGTGATCCTGTACATGGAACAAAATTACCGGTCTTCACGGGATATTGTGGATATCGCAAACGGTTTCATCAAACGGAACAAGAACCGCTATGACAAAAATATGTTTACGGACAATGAAGCGCATGAGCCGATCGCGATCCGCAATTTTACCGATTATAATCATCAATCCAAGTATGTGGTGGAGCATATCCAGCAGCTTGCTGATCTTCGCGAGGTGGCGGTGCTTTACCGGAACAGCTCCTCCTCCATCATGCTGATGAATGAATGCGAACGGGCCGGAGTGCCCTTTTATATGAAGGATTCGGACAACCGGTTCTTCTCCCACTGGATCGTCAAGGACATGCTGAATATGATGCGGATGTCTTATACGGACAAGCGCTACGATCTTCTGGAACAGGTGTACACGAAGCTTAACGGCTATATTACGAAGCATCAGATGGGCGTGCTGCGGGAGATTCAGAATAATGAGTCGGTTTTCGACAATTTGCTGAGCTATGTGGATCTGCAGGAATATCAGCGCAAGCCGATTCTGGAATGCAAGGAAACGCTGCAGCAGATGAAGGGCATGCCGCCGCTCGAAGCAATCCGCGTGATCCGCACCAAGCTGGGTTACGATAAGGCGATTGACAAGATGGTGGAGCGGCTCGGCTTCAGGAAGGATTATTTGCTCGGCAATCTGAATACGCTGGAAGAGATCGCAAGCACGCTTGAGAGCATGGAGGACTTTGCCAAAAGGCTCAAGCATCTGGAGGCGGTGATGAAAGCTTCCAGCTTCAACAAGAATCAAAATGTCGTGACCTTCTCTACCTTTCACAGCGCCAAAGGACTGGAGTTCAAGGTTGTCTATATGATCGATCTGGTCATGGGGGTCATCCCCTCCGCCGAAGATATCAAGCAGCAAACGGAAGGCAATACCGGGCCGATGGAAGAAGCCGTCCGGTTGTTCTATGTCGGCATGACGAGGGCCAAGCGGCATCTGGAGCTGATTACCTACAAGTACCGGGACGGGGTGAAGATGGACGAGTCGTTGTTCGTCGGCGAGGTTCGTACGCTTCAGAATCCGGCCAAGCTGACGGTGCGGACAGAGGAGCCGCAGTCTCCGGTGGACCCCAATGCGCTCAGAGAGCGGAAGGAGCTGGTGATCGGCAGGCTGGTCGAGCACCGGGTATTTGGCCGAGGGGAAATTATGAAGCTGACGGATGAGCGCGTTCATATTGAGTTTGGAACAGGCGTCAAGGCATTATCGCTCCAGACCTGTCTGGATAAAGGAATCTTGACGCCGGCATTGTAGAAGATGCCTGGAGTTTTATGATGCCGGCGAAGTCGTTCTTCAATTCTGGCTCAAATAAAAACAGGCACAGGTTGACACTGATAATCATTATCAATTAATATAGAGGTATTCCTTTACATATTAAAAAGAGGCAAGGAGCTGAAAGTATCCATGTTGCCCGATTCCTATATAAACAGGCAGCCCTTCCCGCTGCATTTCTCCTCGGTCAAGGTGCGCAGCGACCGGACCGTCGTAGCGGCATCGCCCGGGCAGGGGATTTACCTGAAACCCGCGAACGAAGATTGGCGCCTTCTCTCGGACGGCCTTCCGGAAGATACGACGGTTAACCGGCTGCAGATGTCTGCGGGCGTCACCTATGCCTGCACGAATAAAGGGTTATACCGGCTTAAGCTCAAGCAGTGGGAATACGAAGAAGTCGGTCATCCCTGCTATCAGTATAAAGAAGAATGGGGATACGGCTTCGCAGCTACTCAGTCCGGCCTTTATTATAAGTCGTCGGATAAGTGGAAAGAATCCGCCTACGGCCATTCAATTGTCTATGATTTTTTATTTACCCCGCAGTATTTATATATCGGGCTCGACCATGGCATCAGCATGTATGACCGGATGACGGACCGCTGGGCCGATTTCGAGCTTGGCTTTGGAGTCACAGCGCTGGCTGCCAACCGCAATAATCTGTTTGGCGCAACCGAGAAGGGCGAGCTGGTTGTGAGCAATGGCCGCGGGGGATTCAGCACGGTTAAGTTTCCCGATATTTTTATTTTCTCGGTCATATCCAGGCAATCTTATGTCTATGTCTGCACGGACCGGGGGCTTTACCGTATTGGCCGTCTGGGAGAGCGATTAACGCTTTACTCGGTCAGACCGGGGGTGCCGGTTACCGATATTGACTGGCTGGGGACGGAGCTATATATGGCGACGCTCTCCAAAGGTGTTCAAATGATGCAAACCTAGGAGCCAGGTGCCAGTGCTGGCCGCCATAGAATAGGACACGGAAAATTTGGAATTTGTGAACGAGCGGCGCGCCTGAACCTGGGCGTTAGCCGCTTTTTTGTTTCACGGCGACAGCCGGTTCTTCCTGTTTTTGCGATTCTATAACCTGGTTCCTGCTGCTTTTGGCTGATAATGTCTCCAATCAAGTGACCTGCCTATGGGTGAATGCATATGATACCTATGACATTTCAGGTGGAAGAAGGAGAGGGCTATGGCTAAGAACAGCAAGGGAAAGAGTCCCAAGGGACGAAAACCGTTATTTTATGTTGATAATCCGAACACTTCGGAATTGAAATGGATCGAAAAATTGAGGAAAAACAAGCCGCATACGCCAGCGGAGCCAGAGAAGAAAATTGTTAAGGTCAATTCTATGGCTGTGGAGGAACTGGAAGCCGTGACGGCAGATGGTCCGGTACCGGCTGGAACAAGTGAAATCGCAGCAGAGGAGCAGCGACCTGTCCTGGAGCCGGCTCCTGAATCGGAAATTGCCGTAGAGCAGGAGAAGAAGGCAGCCGATACCGGGGGCCAACCGGCACCGGCAGTGGTGGCGGATATCCCGGAACCGGCAGCCAAAGACGCAGACAAAGCCAAAGCCGCAGAGGTCACCGCGGCCGTGGAGGCTGAGCAGGCCAGCCTGGCCGGTATACTCAGCAAGGAGGAGCGGGTGGAAGAGAAGCGGCTTCCGGATTCCTCGACTCCCTTCATCTTTACCGACGATCTTGCTGATGAGGCAATCACCACGGATAAGCTTGCACCCGGAGCTGTTGAAGCAACCCGGATAAAATCGGGCGCTGTTCAAACACAATCGATTGCAGATTTTGCCGTGGAAAGCATTAAAATCGCCGATGGGGCGATTGTAGGCTCCAAGATCGCTCCGGAATCCATCTTGAGCGATCATCTCACACGCAATGCCATATCCGGCTCTAAAATACGGGATCGTTCCATCACCGGTGAAAAATTACGTGACGGCAGCGTAACCTCTGTAAAACTTGGTGACCGGACAATCAGTGCCGACAAGCTGGCGGAAGGATCCATCGAGGCCAAGCATCTGAAGCCGTTCGTCATTACAACCGAGCTTCTGGATGATCAATCCGTAACGTCAAGCAAGCTTAGAAGCGGAGCCATCCGGACGGAGAGCATAGCGAACGATGCCATTCATACATCCAAAATAGCCGATGGGTCCGTTACCAGATCCAAGCTTCGCGACCAGGCGGTTACGAGCGAGAAAATCGCGTTGGGCGCCGTTGAATCGGTGCATCTCAAGCCTGGGCTGCTGCTCGCTGAGCATGTAGCGGCAGGTGTATTGCTGGGAAAGCATCTGGCCCCGGGAGAAATCGACGCAAACCACATAGCCGAAGGCGCGGTGGAATCCAAACAACTGGGGCAAGGAGCCGTAACCGAACAGGCAATCGCGTCAGGCGCGGTGGGACCGCTCCAGCTGCAGGAAGGCGCCGTAAGCGCCGTCCACATCGGGGATAATGAGGTCGGTTCACAGCATATTGCTGATTTGGCGGTGACGTCTCCGAAAATTGCCGATATGTCCATTTCCACTATAAAGCTGGTCGATCATTCAATAACAGCATCCAAGCTCGCCGATCAAAGCATTACAGCCCCCAAATTATCGGATGATGCCGTTCATGGCCGTCATCTCGGGCGCTCAAGCGTCAGCTCGGATAAAATCGCAACGGGCAGTATAGAGGAGCATCATCTGTCAGCCAATACGGTTGGAGGCAAGCAGCTTATTGAGGGAAGTGTGGCCTCGGCTCACTTGGCGGATGGCTCGGTGACGAAGCAGAAGCTGGCGGCCAAGGCCGTTCAGCATAGCCATATCAGCAATGAGGCGGTAAGCGGAGAGCATCTGGCTGCCGGCTCGGTAAGCGGGAGCAAGCTGGCCGCAGCCAGTGTCAGCGGCGGAAAAATTGCCGATTTGGCGGTGGATACCCGGCATCTGAACGATGAGTCGGTCAGCTTCGACAAGATCGCGCCGGAGGCTGTCCGCGCTCATCATATGTCGCAGAGCTCTGTATCGGAAGAAGCGATATCGGCAGGGGCGGTTGGCTCGGCTCATCTGCAGCCCGGATTAATACGGGCGGAGCATATATCGGAGCAATCCGTTGCCGCTGAAGCTCTGCGGGATGGCGCGGTCATTTCAACGAAGCTTGCCGGCGGAGCGGTGTCGGGTAAGCATCTTGCCGCCGGGTCCGTATTCTCGCATCATCTGGCCGATCATGTGGTGAACGCGCTCAAGCTTTCTCCCGAGAGTGTTTCGACGGATAAACTGACGGATGGGGCAGTGACATCGGCAAAGCTCGCGGACAACAGCGTCACCGCAGCGAAGCTGGCGCCGCATGCATTGACTGGTGAGAAGATTACCCTGCAATCCATCGGCAGCGCCCATCTCGTCCCGGGCCTTATCGGAGCCGAGCATATCAGCACGGGGGCCGTGCAGGATTTTCATCTGGGAAAAGCCATTATTGCCAGCGATACGCTTGCTGAAGGCGCAGTAACCGGTAAAAAGCTGGCTGCCGGGGCGGTTGAAAGCGATCATCTGTCCAACGAAGCGATAAGAAGCAGGCATTTGGCTGAGGAGTCCGTGCTTGGCGTTCATCTGGGCAACGAGAGTGTTCGTGAGCGTCATCTTGGCAAAGATGCGGTGACGGAGGAGAAGCTGGCCGCAGGAAGTATCGGAAGCCATCATTTGCAGGACGGCGTTGTCAGTTCACAGGCTTTGAAGGATGGGGCGGTGCTCAGCCGACATGTGGGGAAAGGCGCTATTGAATCCGTTCACCTGGCGGGTTCGCTTATCGGAAGCACGCATCTGAAGAAAGGCAGCATCAAGCAGCAGCATCTGGCTCCTCAAACCGTAGGAATGGATCAGCTGGCTGATGGTGCGGTAAGCGCGGATAAACTGGCTCTTGTATCGGTCAATAGTGAGCATATCCAGTTAGAGAGCATTGCCGGCAAGCATTTGAAGGCAGAGTCCATTCAGGGCTATCATCTGCGGAAAGGGTCCATCACGCAAAGTCATCTGTCTACGGAGCTGTTATCCTTCGAAAAGGCGCCTGATGGCATTCTGCCAGGCAGTAAAATCAAGCTTGGGACGATCGGCTCCGCTCATCTGGAGAAGGACAGCATTGCAGCGGAGCATCTGACAGCTGAAGCTGTCGGCAGAGAAGCATTGAAAGACGGCGCGGTGACGGGACCAAAGCTGGCAGCAGAAGCAGTGGGCACCGATGCGCTGATAAATGGCGCGGTGACGGGAGCAAAGCTGGCCGCAGGAGCAGTGGGCACCGAAGCGCTGACAGATGGTGCAGTGACGGGAGCAAAGCTGGCCGCAGGAGCAGTGGGCACCGATACGCTGGTGGATGGCGCAGTGACCGAAGCGAAGCTGGCAGTGAAGGCAGTAGGCACCGACAAGCTGATTGACGGTGCGGTGACGGGAGTGAAGCTGGCAGCAGGAGCAGTGGGCACCGATGCGCTGATTGATGGCGCGGTGACGGGAGTGAAGCTGGCAGCAGGAGCAGTAGGCACCGAAGCGCTGGTAGATGGTGCGGTGACGGGAGTGAAGCTGGCAGCAGAAGCAGTGCGCACTGATGCGCTGGTGGATGGTGCGGTGACCGAAGCGAAGCTGGCAGTGAAGGCAGTAGGCACCGATAAGCTGATAGATGGCGCAGTGACGGGAGCGAAGCTGGCAGCAGGAGCAGTGGGCACCGATGCGCTGGTAGATGGTGCGGTGACCGAAGCGAAGCTGGCAGCAGAGGCAGTGGGTACCTATTCGCTTGTGGATGGTTCGGTGACGGGAGCAAAGCTGGCAGCAGAAGCAGTGGGTACCTATTCACTGGTGGATGGCGCAGTGACTGGAGTGAAGCTGGCTGCAAAAGCAGTAGGCACCAAAGCGCTGATAGATGGCGCGGTGACGGGAGCGAAACTGGCAGCAGGAGCAATTGGCACCGAAGCGCTGACAGATGGTGCGGTGACGGGAGCGAAGCTGGCAGCAGGAGCAATTGGCACCGAAGCGCTGACAGATGGTGCAGTGACGGGAACAAAGCTGGCCGCCAAGGCAGTGGGCACCGAAGCGCTGGTGGATGGTGCGGTGACCGAAGCGAAGTTGACAGCGAAGGCGGTGGGCACCGACAAGCTGATAGACGGCGCGGTGACGGGAGCGAAGCTGGCTGCTAAGGCGGTGGGCACCGACAAGCTGATAGACGGCGCGGTGACGGGAGTGAAACTGGCCGCAAAGGCAGTGGGCTCCGACAAGCTGATAGACGGCGCGGTGACGGGAGTGAAGCTGGCCGCAAAGGCAGTGGGCACCGATGTGCTGAGAGACGGCGCGGTAACGGAAGCGAAGCTCGCGGAAGGCGCAGTTACGGCGACAAAGCTGGCAGCGGGATCGGTGACGAACGAGAAGCTTGCTCCCGAGGCTGTCATTACGGAAGCATTGTCAGCAGGAGCAGTTACAAGCGAGAAGCTGGCGGCTGAAGCGGTCGGTCAGGAACAGCTGCAAGCAGACGCGGTAACGGAAGCGAAGCTCGCGGAAGGCGCAGTTACGGCGACAAAGCTGGCAGCGGGATCGGTGACGAACGAGAAGCTTGCTCCCGAGGCTGTCATTACGGAAGCATT
>NZ_JBWDNU010000002.1:0-1316629 GCF_056269365.1 Paenibacillus sp. JT22N12
ATAACGAAGAACGGATTCAATTAAAATTAAACAAACTGACGCCGGTTGAGTACCGACGCCAGCTCATAGCCTAGGGCTTTTTTCATTGTCTACAAATTTGGGGCTTGACCAGTTCGCTGACGAGGTTGTTTTTGTTCTTAGGATAAAAAAATTCCTCCTACGGGGGAAGAGGAATTGAATACGAAAATTGACGTTAAGACTTTCGTGAATTAAAGAAAATTGACTAGAATATTACGTCATTTAACAGGAAATACGTAATAACGAAACTTTTCGTTATAGCTAAGGTTCACTCGTCCGAAACTTACTTAACGGATTGTTTTTAGACTGAACCTTTTCGCTGCGGTTCAGTCTATTTTCGTTAGTAACGCTTTACCGCCAGGAATTGGTGAGAGCTTTTTCACATATTTTATTTCTTCTTTTAATGTATGACTGGCTAACCGGTCTGTGGTTGTAATATGTTTCAATACATAAACATAAGGTAGGTAATTCCCGGGAAAATAACTCCAAGGATGTTGACGAGTTGTTGACGGATGATGTTTTTATAGAAATTTATAGACAAATATAAAAAAAAAACCCTTATAAATCAAGGGTTTTTATGGTATCAGATGATACAGAACTAGCAGATTTCCACTTTGAGGGGGTGGCGCTCACAAGGCGTGCGGGTTCAAATCCCGCCGACCGCACCAACCTTACACTTCCCAAAAACCCTTGGTAATCGAGGTTTTTTTTATTTTTCATATACAGGACATTTATTTTCTCACCTACAAGTCCAAAAGGAATCCGGCATGACTGCAGCGGCGATGGTGCAGCGGTGGAGAGAAAATGGAAAATAGGCCCGCAGTGCGGGCCTGTTCAGGGATTATTTGCTAGTCAGGAACGTGATCGGAGGTTAACGTTCCGAAGCTTTAATTAGTAGCCGAATCCGCAACCGCGGGTGATAATGACCAGCAAAATAAAGAGCACGAGTATGAATCCAATTCCTGCGCCAAATCCGCCATAGCCAACACCGCCAACTAAACCAGACATTCTGAAGCACCTCCTTGTGTTTTGGGTACTCTGTAAGTTATGCATGCCTGCCCCATGGCGATTGTGTGTTTGTTACGGAATGGTATTGGCCTAATGATGATTGGTCCGATACATGATGTGGATTAATGGTGTTCAAAAGCGAAGAAGCAGGGGCTGATCAGCAGCCCCTGCTTCTTCCTGCACACAGGCAATCCCGTCATTTCTTGCTGTCATATGCATGCTGATAGATTTCGAGATAACGGGTCAGATTCAGGCCGTCAAAGCCCTTCACGTAGCTGTCCCATTCGGAGTCGTTTAATTTTCTGGCGCCCGTTATGAATTGAGCCATATTCGAGCGCACGTAATCATTGATTTGCGTGCGCTGCTGAATCGCTTCCTTCGCATCGTCGGACTCCATGAAGATGGTCAGCGGAAACGTTTCCTCCGGCTGCTTGTTCTCGTAGTTGTTCGCCGTCTCGAGATACAGGCGATACTCATAGCCTACCTGGGAGAACGGATCTTCCGGGATGGCCCATGATTCACGGATTTCACGCGTCCTTCTGGTGATGCCCATTTGATCCCATATATCGTTCAGTGTCGTCCCGATATTCCAGTATTCCGGCTTAAGACTGTACTTGGCCTGGTTGCCGTGCACATCCTTCTGGCCTTCTTTGGCTGCCTCCCAGTACGTTCCTTCCAATCCATATTCATTGGTAATCGCATGCTCTTCGGAGTACAGGTAATCCGCCAGTTTGATGGCTGCAATGGCCTCCTTCTCCGAAGCCTTGTTCGTAATGGCGAACTGGCCGTTGCCGTATGCCTTGTAATATCCCGCATAAGCGATGCCGCCCGGCCCCTTCAGAGGAGGGACGGATACATATTCTTTATGACGGTCTTGTCCTTCTGCCAGGCTGAAATACATGCCGATATGTCCGGCCGTGACGCTGCCGCTCACGTTGTCGCCTTGTTTGTTGCCTACCTGCGCCATCTGGTCGATATTTTGCGTGAAAGCTTCCTTATCGATCAAACCCTCGCTGAACAGTTTATTCACATACTCCAGTCCCTGCCGCCATTCCGGCTGATTCGCGGCTAATTGGACCTTGCCGTCCTTGATGAAGAAGAAATCCTCATCATTATCATAGATGAAAGAGTTCATCAGAAAGTTGGATGGAATGCCATGCCAGGAATTAAACGAACCGGATAACGGTATTTCGTCCTGCTTACCGTTGCCGTTCGGATCCTTTTCCTTGAAGGCTTTTAATACCTCGAAATATTCATCGGTCGTTGTTGGCATTTCAAGACTCAGTTTGTCGAGCCAACTCTTGTTGATCCATAATTTTTGGGCATACCAGCAGTGGAAGCAGTCGTTAATATGAGGCAGGGCGTAGATGTTTCCGTCCGGGGCTGTGATGGCTGCCTTCAAGTCCGCATCCTCCTCGAACGCCTTCTTGATCTCATTTCCGTATTTCTCAATCAAATCGTTCAGGGGCATCAGGATGCCCTGCTTGCCGTAGTCGATCTGCTCGGCTTGCGTGAAATCGCCGGAGAGAAAGACGGCCGGATAATCGCCGCTGGCCATAATCAATTTCTTCTTATCCTTTGCATTCGCCTGAGGAGTGGCATCGAACTTGAATTTGATATTCAGCTTATCCTCAATAAAGGTCGTCACGGTGTTTGTACTGACATCTTCGATACGGGGCGGGACTGTAATAAAGGTATTCAGCGTAACGGGGGGTTCGCTGTTTCCATCTTGAGCCGGTGAATTCGTTCCCGTGCCGGCTCCGTTATTGCCCCCGGCATCATTCCCGCCGCTGCAGGCGGATAAAAGCATGGAAATGACGAGAGTCAGAGCTAACACGACCGAACCTGTTTTTTTTCTCAAGCAGACTCCTCCTTAAAAGTTTTGTGAAGCATAGCTTCCTGTCTTAACTCCGCAGCAAAACTGGCTTCGGAAGCCTATGCTTCGTTTGACGAAGCACAGTCTTCCAATCAAAGACGGCATCACCTCCCGGAAAATCGAAATTATTATGGAACACTTCCGGTTTCGATCAGCCTTTCAGCGAGCCGATCATTATGCCCTGGACGAAATATTTTTGCACGAATGGATAGAGAATCAGTATGGGCAGCGTGGCTACAACAATGAGCGAGAATTTCAATAGATCCCGCAAGCCCTGCATAGCGGCCATTTGGTTCGCGTCCACCATCATGCTCGCGTCAATCGAATTCAGGATGAGGATGTTGCGCAGGATGATCTGCAAGGGAAACAGGTTCTGCGATTTCAGGAAGATCAGCGCATCGAAATAAGCGTTCCAATGCCCTACCGCATACATCAGAACCAGCACAGCCAGAATCGGCTTGGACAACGGCAGTACAATCCGCCACAGAAAGCCCAGATCGCTTGCGCCGTCCAGTTCGGCTGCCTCTCCGAGCTCTTTGGGAATGGTCGACTGGAAGAAGGTGCGGGCGATAATGACCTGCCACACGGCCAGAGCGCCGGGAAGCAGCATGGCCCATCTGGTGTCCAGAATTCCGACCATTTTGACGGTCAGGTAATAAGGAATCAATCCGCCGCTGAACATCATGGTTATGACCAGAATGACCATGATCGGACTGCGCCCGAAGAAGGTGCTCTTGGACAGCGGATAAGCCAGCATCACGGTCATGGTTACATTGATCAGCACGCCGAAGAACGTATAAAAGAGCGAATTGGCATAGCCTGTCAGCACCTGCGGGTTGGAAAAGATCGCCTTGTACCCTGCAAGGCTCGGTTCTACCGGGAGCAGCCAGACCCGTCCGCTGATGACGGCCTGCGGCGAGCTGAAGGAAGAGCTTAGAATATAGATGAGCGGATAAAGCACGATGATAAGAATGAATAACAGAAAAGCATAAACGATGAACAGAAATATTTTGTCGCCTGCCGATTCCTTAATAGCTGCAGATTTGTTCATAGTAGAAATTCTCCTCTCCGTTACCATAGACTGCTGTCCGATATGCGTCTGGCGACAAAGTTCACCGTTAGCAGCAGGATAAGATTGATGACCGAGTTAAACAAATCAACAGCTGCGGAGAAGCTGAAGTTCGCCCCAATCAGTCCGATTTTGTACACATAAGTGGAGATGACCTCAGAGGTGCCGGTATTCAACGGGTTCTGCATCAAATAAATCTTCTCGAAACCGACATTCATGATCTGCCCGACATTGAGAATAAGCAGAATGATGGCGGCAGGCATGATGCCTGGCAGATCGATATGAATCACCTTCTGGAACCGGGAAGCTCCGTCGACCTTGGCTGCTTCGTATAACTCCGAATTGACGCCGGCAAGCGCGGCAAGATAAATGACTGCTCCGTAGCCGATGCCCTGCCAGACATTGGACCAGACGAAGATGCTGCTGAAATACTTGGGCACGCCCATGAAATTAATCGATTCGATTCCCAGCAGCTGCACGATGGAATCAATAAATCCGAGCCGCGGAGACAAGAAGAGGATAATCATCGAGACCATGACGACGGTAGAAATAAAGTAGGGGGCGAACGTTACCATCTGCACCGTTTTCTTGAATCTCGCATTTCGAATCTCATTCAAGGCGAGCGCCAGAATGATCGGCGCCGGAAATCCGATGACAAGCGAGTACAAGCTGATGACCAGCGTATTCTTGATGAGCAGCCAAAAATTCGGCGAGTTGAAGAAATCGGAGAAATTTTGGAGTCCCACCCAGTCGCTCCCCGAAAATCCCTTGACCGGACTAAAGTCGCGGAAAGCAATCTGCGCGCCGTACATCGGAATATATTTGAATATAACGATGTACGCCAGCGGCAGAAGCACCAGCAGATACAGCTGCCAATGCCGCTTGACCTTTCTTGATGAGTTTTTCCATAGAAGCCGTCTGCCGCTTCCCGATGAGTCCAATTTTTTTGCTTCCAGCGCTCCTGTTGACTGCATGTTAGTAACCTCACTCCTTTTCCATAGTGATCGGTGACGGATTGGTGTTAACGATAAGGGAGCTGTTCCGGCACGGTCAACGGCCAGTATTCAACGAACGGACGAAATTCTGCAACCGCTTACTAATCGTGGGCGGTGGCGGGCGCGCGATTTTCTGCTGGCGCGCATAATTCCGCAGTCTCGCACAGGGAACCCGCGATACATACGAGAGTCAAGGTCGCCAGCTGCGTCTGCCTCAGATCAGCCCGCGCGAGATCCATGCAGGACAAAAAAATCCCGATTTCCGTTGAAGCCGGAAGCCGGGATTGAACGATCTTTTTTTTTAAAATAGGCAGGTAAAAAATATGCTCTATACTTAACATATATTTTCAATACGAAGAAGCTGCTGCACCGCCAAAGGAGGGGCTGGCCTTATCTTCTTATTGGCCGTTCTTGTACTTGTTATAGGCATTTTGGTAAATCGTCAAATACCGCTCAAGCTTGAGTCCGGTAAAACCGTCACAATAAGCATCCCATTCCTGGTCCAGATCCTTCGTGCCGGTTATAAACTGCACCATGTTGGATTCAATATAATCATTGATTTGCACCCGCAGGCGAACCGCCTCGAATGCATCTTCCGGCTGCACATAAATATTGGCCGGAAAAACTTCATCCGGCTCTTTGCCGAAATAGTTTTTTGCCGTTTCCGCGTACAAACGGTGCTCGTAGCCTTCCTTGGAGTACAGATCCCCGGGCACCGCCCACGATTCGCGAAGATCTCTGTTGCGATACAGGATGCCCATCTGGCTCCAGCCGTCATTTTGGGTCAAATGCTCCCAGTATTCAGGGTTTAACCTGAATCTGGCGGGTCTTCCGTGCTCGTCAACCTCTCCCGGCAGACCCTTCCGCCACCACACGTTCTCCGGCCCGAATTCATTGAGAATGGCCGCCTCTTCGGAATACAAATAGTCCGCCAGCCGGATGGCCGCTGCCGCCTGTGTCTCGGTTGCTTTGTCCGTAATCGCAAACTGGCCGTTATCCCCCATATTGAAATACCCGGCTGCCTGGTAGCCGTCCGGACCGATTAACGGAGGAATGGTGTCATATTCCTGGTTTCTTGCATTATCCAGTCCGCTGAATGCCATCCGGATATGACCCAATGTGGCGCTGCCGAGTATGTTATCGTCCTGGTGGCTTGCCAGCTGGATTATCCCGTCAAGAGTCTGGGTGAAGGAGGACGGGTCCACCAGCCCTTCGCTGTAGAGCCGGTGAATATAGGCAAGACCGTCCTTCCACTCCGGCTGCACTGCAGCCATCCCCACTTTGCCGTCTTTCACATAAAAATAATTGTCATCCGTGTTATAGATAAACGCGCTCATCAGAAATCCGGTTATTTTGGCATGAAAGGAGCCGATTGCTCCGGATAAGGGGACTTCATCCTGCTTGCCGTTGCCGTTTGGATCCTGCGTTTTAAAGGCTTTGAGCATCCGGTAAAACTCTTCCGTTGTTTGGGGAGGCTTCAGATTAAGCTTTTGCAGCCAGGTCGAGTTCACCCAGAGCTTCTGGGCATACCAGCAATGAAAGCATTCGTTAATCGAAGCAAGGGAGTAAATATGTCCATCAGGGGCCGTGACCGCTTTGCGGTGCTCAGGATGCTCGGCGAAGATCCGCTTGATATTGCTTCCGTAACGGTCGATTAAGTCATCCAGCGGCCTTAAGACGCCTGACATGCCGTATTTGATTTGTTCATCCGGCGTGAAATCGCCGCCCAGCATGACAGCCGGATAGTCCCCGCTGGCGAGAAGCATTTGTCTTCTTTCTTTTTTGGCGGAGGCGCCGGCGGTAACAAATTCAAATTTGATATTCAATTTCTCTTCGAGGTATTTTGTAAAGGCATTGGTGTTGAGATCCTCGACTTCCACGGGCGGTGCCGCGTATACGGGGAGCAGGATCTGGTTGTCCGCTATGGGGAACTGGTCTGCCGGCCGTATCTCGCTATCGGATTCTTTTTTGCTGTCTACAGCAGGGCTTGACCGGTACGTGGACCCGGCAGCCCAGACAAGCGCACAGCCAATCAGGAGCATAACGGCAATCCCAGTCATTTTCGATTTCAATGAGGCTCCCCTCCTTAAACTAGACTCTATACCTTGAGCGGGCTGCTCAACCGGTTTGTTCATTCGTGTTGCGCTTGCGGTAATCGACGGGCGAGATGCCCTCGACTCTCCGGAACGCCCTCCTGAAAGTGGCCGCATTGGCGTAACCGACGCGTTCGCCAACGTTCTGGATGGAACCGGATTGTTCCAGCAGCCATCGTTTGGCGTGCCGTATTCTGACATCGGCCAGGAAATCGAGAAAGTTTTCCCCGAATTCCTCTTTGAACAGCTGGCTCAAATATTTGGCGTTAATGGAGAACCGGTCACTCAAAAAATCAAGCGAAAGCTCCGGATTGGTATAATGCTCTTCGATGTATTTCCTTACCTGTCTCATCAGATGATGGTATTGACGCCCTCCGCGAAGCGCCGCCAGCCGTTCCGCGAAATCCTCCAGAATCCGGTACAGGGTCTGCTGAAGCTCATCAAGCGTATCAAAGTCCCCGATTATTTGCCGTGCGGGCAGCAGGGAGGAGTTTGTCCAAATCTCATAATGATCGTTGGAAACGGAAGAGATTTGAAGATCCATATGGGCAATAAAGTAGCGGCCAAGCTCAATGATCTCGTTCTTGGACAAGCGGCATGTCCGGATTCCGTCGAACCAGTGCCGGAAGCTGTCGCGCCAACCCTCCTCATTGCAACGGAAGGTCTGAACCAGACTGTGAATCGCTTTAAGATGCTTATTGTTTTCCTTTATTGTGGCATTTTGCGCTTCCTGGTGGAGGATGATCCGGTTACTGCCCAAAACGGCTTTGAATTTCAAGGCTTCCAAAGCCTCCTTGTACGCTTCTGCGGTATCCTCCAGCGACTCGGCCTGTTCACCCATTCCAAGCGTAACGGTAAATTTAAGATTTTTATGGACCCATGCGACAATGCTCTGACAAATATCCCCCATTCCGGTATTCGGTTCATGGAGGAAGACAATGCCGGTCAGCTGCAACGAGGAGGTCCATTCAAGCCATATGCTGGAGGCATGTGGGCTGAACATTTCATGCGTCACGCTGCTGAGCACAAATTTGAACAGGGACTGATCGCGGGCTTGAAACCGGAAGAAGGATTGCTCGGGGTTGTCAATCTCGATAATCAGCACATTCAGCGGCTCGTGGGAGGGCAGCGGCAGATTGTCCCGATGCGCATTCCCTGCATACTGACCCGTGATCAGCTCTGTAAAGAAGGTTTTCTTCCTATGCAGCGCCGCTTGTTCGAATTCCTTCCTGAAAGCCTTCGATTGCTCGGAGAAATTGTCGATCGCCGATTCAATAAAAGCAAATTCGTTAGCGGCCACCCTTCCCAGTGAATGCTTCTCCTGAAAGAGATCGTCGTTGATGCGCAAGACAAGCTCTTCGAGCGGCTTATAGTTCTGCCTGGAGACATAAATGATGCACAGGATACCGGCAATAAAAACAATAAAGCTCAGCACCAGCCAAACGCTTGAGAAGCTGGAAACCGTATTGAGCAGCTTGCCGTTGGTTACCCCGCTTTCCGCCTTCCAGCCGGTATATTCCGAGGATATATCGGCGAGAACCTTCCTGGTCCCCGCGGAATCTTCCTGTATAAAGAGAGGTCCGCCGTTCAGACCGTACAGGTTTACGAATGCCGTTTGCGAATCGTACATATCCATAATCATTTCCTGGAGGGAAGAGAGGCTGACGTTGATGACGAACAGTCCTTGCGAGCCGAGACTCAGGGGAACCGGATGAACGAGACTTACGACTTCTTTACTTTTCTGAAAACCAAACTCGCGATAGGTCCTGACATCGGTCCATGGGGATGCTGTCCCGCTGCTCTGCATATCCCGTATAAAAGCAGCGTCTTCAAATTCATCCAGGTCTCTGATCACATTCCCGTTATAGACCAGCCCATCGCTGTATCTTACCAGGTAAAAGGAATCGATGAGCGGCACTTCCTGTTTCAATGCCGTCAGTTTTTTGACCACCTCGTAGTTCAGAAAAACATTGCTGTCATCCTTCTCGTCAAAAAAATCGGCAATCAGCTTGTTGTTCATTATTTCTCTGATCATCATATAATCGACCGACTTCAGGGACACGTCGACGGATTGCAGCAGCTGCCGGATGAATACCTTGCTTGATTCTCTTGTATTTTTGTTGTTTTGCTCGACCAGCGTTTGAAAAAACAGGAAGAAAACAAAGGAGAAAATAATGAAAAATATCGGCAGGTAGGACCAAATCATTTTGTGCAGCCACGTTTTATTCATCGGAACCACCCTTCACAGGATTAGAAAACCAAATGAATTGTAAGCGCATTCAAATCCAGGGGCCGTGGAGTGGATAAATCAGGATTTACAGTAAGATCATAGTGGTTATCAATCAAAAAGAATATACACAAAACTATCTTGTTTTTGTACAAAGCTAAGCTGTTCCGCGGACCTGCGCCTCTTTTCTTCAATCATGCGGCTGGAAGGAAGAAAATAAATCATGTCGAATTTTAGTATAGAAACAGGATATTGTGTCCTATTATGGCAGCAATTTTTGAAAGTGCTTACATTTGATTTGAATCTCATCAGCTAAGGAGAATGTTTGATGTCAAGAGGCAATTATTTTCGCAAAAGCCTGATTTATGCTTTAATCATGACCAGCGTGCCCATGGCTATTATTGGAATCTGCAGTTATTTTATTGGAGTCAATCAAGTGGAAAAGGAGGTTTACCAGAAAAACCACTACCAGCTTGACCAGGTGTTCAAGCGGTTTGACGAATTGTTCTCTCAATTTGAGCTGACGGTGGACAAGGGTGCGGCCAATTCGATATTCGATGAAAAGCTCAGAAATACGAATTTTATCGATGAATTTCGGGTCATGCAGGATATTTACAGTTTGCTGGCGGTCACCCAAAGCTCTGACGATATGATTTTGCGGATTGATCTGTATCTGGAAAACCAGCAGCTGCTGGTTTCCAATGACAGGGGGGCGATCAAGCTCAAAGATGAGCCGAACAAGGCTGTATACGACATGATATTGAAATCAGAGGATCTGATGTACTGGAGCGATACGGAAACCTATTCTCCAAACGGCGGCGAATTGTTTCCCCTGGTCTTGGTCCATAAGCTTCCCTTTGTAAGTACAAGGCCTTATGGAGCGCTGCTGGTTTATTTGGACAAGAGCCTGCTCGATAAAGAAATAACGCAGATGAATCCGTATGAGAACGGAATTTCTTTCATCATCAAGCCCAATGGTGATTGGATAACATCCGGTAAAGAAACAGAAACAGACCCGGACAAGCAAGATCTGAAGGATTACATAAGAGGCAAAGTGATCAAGGAGGACAGGAACGCCGATTCCTTCACCGTAAAGTGGGAGGGGGCGGAATATTCGGTTGCCAATGCGACTCTTTCCCGTACAGGCTGGCGTTATGTGATTGCTACGCCGCTGTCCCAGTTAATGGAACCGATCACCCTGACGTCAAAGTTTATGCTTGGTGCGAGTTTGCTGGGCGTTGTGATTGCGGCCTTGCTGTCCTGGTTTGCTTCGCAGCGCATGTACAGGCCCATCAAGCGGCTGGTTCAAATGTTTGGCGGGAGTATCGGCAGCAAGCTGCAGGAGGAGGACAGGTCGGATGAAATCAAGTATATAGAGAACAAATGGCTCCATATTACCCGGGAAAGCCGGTTATTTCAATCTCTGCTGGAAGAGAACCGGTACAGTATGAAGAAAGGATTTTTGCTGCAGCTGATTCAGGGCCAGCTTTATTTCTTTTCTGAAAATGAGCTGCGGAGGCGGATGGAGGAGCATGGCTGGAATACGGAAAACAAGAGATTTGCTCTCCTGCTCATCCAATTATCCCCGTTTTCCGAATTAAGCAAAAGATTCGTGGAAGGGGACGAGCAGCTCGTCACCTTCGCTGCAGCCAATATTATGGAGGAGCTCTCCGGCGACAAGGAGAATATGGAGGCTGTCAATCTCCATAACTTAACCGTTGCGCAGCTTGTCTGGTTTGCGGAGGATAAGCCCAAGGAACAAATCAAGAGTGAATTGTTCAGATTTTCAAATGAAGTGATCACCATAATTACCAAATTATTGGGTGTCCATGTGGCCGTAGGGGTAAGCAGGACGATTCATGAGCTCAAGGATCTGCCGACAGCGCTCGAGGAGGTCAAGCAATGCCTGCATTTTCGAAATATCGGGGAGCATGGGCAAATCCTCAGCACAGATGATTTCATTCCCTATGTGAAGGATAATCCGGATTATCCGTTTCAGATCGAAAAGGAATTCATTCACGCGCTTCAAATGAGAGCCGGGGAAGAAACCCTTCAGAAATGGAACGAGTTTATTCTGGTATTAAGGCAAAATGCGGGAAAGGCGTTTCAAATTCAACAATATATGGCTCAGCTGCTGGGCAGTGTGTTACGGGCGATGATGCAGCTTGGGGTAGTGCATTCAAGCGCCAGCCAAGGCATAAATCTCTACGAGCAGCTGTTCAGGCTCAAGGAAATCGATGAAATCAACAAGTGGTTCGTAAATAAAGTCATTCATCCCTTTCTCATCGCATTGTCCGAGAAGCAGGGCATCGAAATGAAGCAGACGATCCGCAAGGCCAAGGATATTATCGATCAGGAATATATGAAGGATATTTCCCTGGAGTATCTATCCGATCGCATCGGAATTCTGCCCAAACGGCTGAGCGCCATCTTTGTGCAGGTGACCAATCAGAATTTCATTGACTATGTCACCGGGATCCGTTTGGATAAAACGAAGCAGCTTTTAAGAAATACGGATTTGAAGGTTACCGAGATTGCTGCCAGAGTAGGCTACCAGCCTTCCTATCTAAATAAAATATTTAAAAAAACAGAAGGGATTACGCCAGGGGAATATCGGGAATCTGTTTTGAGGCTGTAATGCTTGGGCATTCAGCCCTTTTTTTATGCCTGTATGGTCTTGAAAACGGGCAAATGGGAAAAAGTACAATCCCGGTTAATGGAATTGGGAAAAAGTCGGATTGTGAGAAATGGGGCCATCGGGTACATTCAGAGCATGAATTCACTTGAGCAGAGGAAAGGTGGGTGGGGAATGCCAAACGCGTTAACGGAATTGAACAAGAGAGCCGGACAGGCACCAAACAAAAGCAAATTTCAGCCGGTGATGAAGGACATCCTGAGAGACAAATATTTATATATTTTGGCTCTGCCGGGAATTCTCTATTTTCTTATTTTCAAGTATGTGCCCATGGGCGGGATTTTGATTGCGTTCCAGGATTACTCCCCTTATCAAGGCTTCTTGCACAGCAAATGGGTAGGGTTTGAAAATTTTGAACGTTTCTTCCTGGGCAGCGAATTCTGGAATCTGTTTCGGAATACGATGATGATCAGCCTGCTCAATCTCGTTTTCTTCTTCCCGGTCCCGATTATTGTGTCTCTTCTATTAAATGAGGTCCGAAGCAGAAAATTTAAATCGACGATTCAAAGTGTTGTCTATCTACCCCACTTTTTCTCATGGGTAATTATCGCGGGGATGACCTTCTTACTGTTTTCCCGTACCGGCGGAATCGTCAATAACGTAGTTGCCATGATGGGCTTTGAGAAAATCGACTTCCTGACGAATCCCAATTATTTCTGGATTATGCTTACGCTTCAATCCATATGGAAGGAAGCCGGATGGGGAACCGTTATCTTTCTGGCGGCCATTGCCGGCACGGATCCGGCTCTTTACGAAGCGGCCAAAATGGACGGCGCCAACCGGCTGCGCCAAATGTGGCATGTAACCCTGCCTGCCATCAAGAATGTTGTCATTACCTTATTGATTCTGCGGCTGGGGCAGGTGATGGATGTCGGCTTCGAGCAGGTTTATCTAATGACCAGCAGCGCGGTTTCCAGTGTATCGGATGTGTTTGAAACCTATGTGTTCCGCATGGGGGTCAAGAACGGCCAATTCAGCTTTACAACAGCCGTTGGGCTGTTCAAATCGGTTGTGGCGCTCATTCTGGTCATCACAACCAACTGGCTGGCCAAGAAATTCGGCGAAGACGGCTTATATTGAGGAGGCGGGATTGTGACAAGAACGTTCCGGGGATTCTCATTTGATCTCGTGGTCACGCTAATACTTGTTTTTGCGGGCGTCATTACCATTATCCCCTTTCTATATATCATTGTGGTCTCCTTTGCAACGCCATCGGAGTACATTCAAAAAGCGGGCGTGTTCGTCTTTCCGTCCGAATGGACACTGGTCAATTACAAGTATCTGCTGTCCACAGGCACATTCATCAAGGCAGCGGGGAACAGCGCCTTTCTCGCCATTGTCGGAACGCTGCTGAGCCTTGCGGTTACCTCAAGCTTCGCTTATTCCTTATCCCGAAGACGGCTCCGGGGGAGAAAGGTGCTGCTGCTGCTCGTCTTGATCTCGATTTTGTTTAATCCCGGCATTATTCCGCCGTACCTGGTTGTAAAAAGCCTCGGGCTGATCAACAGCATCTGGTCCTTAATCATTCCCGCCTTAACCAGCGGCTGGTATATCTTTCTGATGAAGAGCTTCTATGACAGTATTCCTGCCAGCCTGGAGGAGGCGGCAAGCATCGACGGCTGCAACGATATGGGGATCTGGGTGAAAATCATTCTCCCGTTGTCGCTGCCTTCTCTGGCGGCGTTCGGGCTGTTTTATGCGGTAAGCTATTGGAATGTGTTTTTTCACGCGATTTTGTACATCAATGACTTTGACAAATGGCCGCTGCAGGTGCTGCTGCAAAATATGCTGATCGATTCCTCGACCAGCGGCGGCGATCTTGCCGGACAAATCGCATCCGAACAGGAAATGCCCAAGGAAACCTTGAAGATGGCAGCCGTCGTCGTTGCCACAGTACCCATTATCCTGGTATATCCATTCCTGCAGAAGCATTTCGCCAAAGGCGTGATGGTCGGCTCTGTCAAGGAATGATATATAAACAACGATTGAAAAGGAGGGCGCAGCGTTGATATTCAAAAGAAAATCGGCCATGAGGACGATACCGTTCATGCTTGCATCTGTATTATTGTTTATTACAGCGGCTTGCGGTTCAAATCCGGGATCAACAGGCAAAAGCACAGGCGACCAGAAAGAGGAGCCCACAGAAATCAGCATTATGACCACATTCTTCTCGCAGGAGCCTCCGGACGAAGACAATGTAATTGTGAAGGAGATCGAGAAGCGCACCAACACGAAGCTTAAAATCACCTGGGTATCGCCGAATAACTACGCTGACAAGCTGAACGTAACCTTGGCCTCAGGCGATCTGCCGGATATGATTCTTGCAGATTATCCGCAGCGGTATCCGCTCGTTAAAAGCATGTCGCAGCAGGGGGCTTTCTGGGATTTGACGGATATGTACAAGAGTTATCCCAATCTCGCCAAATTTCCTGAGCTTACCTGGAAGAACCTCGCATTCGGCGATGGCCGAAACTACGGCATTCCGCGTGTAAGACCCGTATATGGCCAAACCGGGTTGAATATCCGCAAGGATTGGCTGGATAAGCTGGGGCTCAAGGAGCCGGCTACGACCGATGAGCTGTACGAAGTCATGAAAGCATTTGCAACCAAGGATCCTGACGGCAATGGGAAAGACGATACTTACGGTTTTCTGGGTTATACGGACCCGACCGGCGTAGGGAAATTCAATGTCATCGAGACGGCCTTTACGAAAACCGTCGGAGATTGGAAGCTGGAGGACGGGGTACTGACCCCTACGATTTTCCTGCCGTCGCAAAAAGAGGCACTGATGTATCTGAATAAGCTCTATGCAGAGAAGCTGATCCCGGAGGACTTTAGCATCTTGAAGCAGACACAGACACTCGATATGATGAAGGCAGGCAAAGGAGGTGTGGATGCCGTTCCTATGGATCAGGCCTGGGAATCGACGGCTGAGCTCAGGAAGCAAACCCCAGAAGCTTATGTGATGCCGCTTGTATCCCTGAACGGCACAACGGTTACCGACCCCGGCTCTTTCGGCATGTTCATGATTCCCAAGAAGGTGTCTGAGGCGAAGGTGAAGAAAATCATGGAGTTCATGAACTTCGGCGCTTCGGATGAAGGCTCCGATTTGGCGAATTACGGCTTCAAGGATGTCCATTTTACCGAGCAGGACGGCTTCAAAGTCCCAACGGAGCAAGCCAAGACAGACAACGTCTCCCAGCAGGCGATGGGACAGATTTTCCTGAAATTCGACAAATACCAGAAAGCCTTCAAGGCCGGCATTCCCAAAGAGGATTACGACCGCCACGCCAAAATCATCGACGAACGGACGAAGTATGCAGTTCTGGATCCTTCCATCGGCGTTGATTCTGATGCCTGGATCAAATATTGGCCTGAGTACCAGAAGAAAATCATTGATATGAAGGTCAAAATGATCGTCGGCAAGGAAACCCCGGAGAGCTACGACAAGTTTGTCGAGCAGTTAAAGGCGGACACCAATTTTAATCAAATCATTCAGGAAATGAACGAATCCTACAAGAAGAAAAACGGCTAGACGATTTGGATTGACCCATCCTAATTACATTGGAGTGAAACGGCATGAAATTATCCTTCACCACTTTAGGGTGCCCTGACTGGCCCCTGGACAAAATTATTGCCAAGGCTGTCGAATACGGCTTTGATGCGATTGACTTTAGAGGGTTAACGGGCGAAATGGATATCTATAAGCTTCCGGAATTTTCGGAGCAGGTCCACCAAACCTTGAGCCAAATCACCGATGCCGGGCTTCGCGTATCCTGCTTCTCCAGCTCCGTGCATTTATTCCCGGATGAGAACTTTGAGAAGAATCTGCAGGAGATTACCGAATTCTCGAAGCTTTGCAGCCTTTTCGGCACACGTTATATTCGTGTCTTCGGCGGTAAGATCAGCGGTGCCGACCGGGATACCGCGGTTCAGAAGGTCGCTCAGCATGTGAGCGCTATGGCGGCTGTCGCCAGGGAGCATGGCGTCAAAATTCTGATAGAAACGCATGATGACTGGATCTCCTGCACGGATATGAGGAAGGTCATGGAGCAGGTGGATCAGGAGGCTGTGGGCGTGCTGTGGGATGTGCACCATCCGTACCGGATGATAGGGGAACAGCCCGAGGATAGCTGGAGCGCCTTGGGCAAATGGATCGACTATACGCATGTCAAAGACTCGCGTACGGCAGAAGGCAGCCCGGACGGCTTCCAGTATTGTTTAACCGGAGAAGGGGATATTCCCCTGAAAGAGATCTATAAGTTGTTGGTCCGGGAAGGCTACCAGGGCTATTTCACCTTGGAGTGGGAGAAAAAGTGGCATCCGGAATTGGAAAATCCGGAAATCGCTTTTCCGCAATACGTTCAATACATGCGCAAATTAGCTTCGGAGGTGACCGTATGAGCAGAGTCAGAGCGGCCATTATTGGCCAGGGGCGCAGCGGCCGGGATATACATGCCCATTCATTAAGCCAATTAAAGGATAAATTCGAAATTGTTGCGGTATCCGATACGCTGGAGGAACGGCTGGAGAGAGCCAGGCGTGAGCTGAATGTCGACGTGTACAGTGATTATCGCGATCTGTTTAAGAGAACCGATCTTGATTTAATCATCAATGCTTCCCCCAGTAACTACCATTTCTCCATCTCCAAGGAGATTTTGGAGCACGGGTTCAATGTGCTCTGCGAGAAGCCGCTGGCCCGGACGGCAGCCGAGGTGGACATTCTGATCGAGACTGCCGGGCGAACGGGGAAATTGCTTACGGTATATCAGCAATCGCGGTATGCGCCGGCTTTTAATAAAATCGAGGAAATTATCGCTTCCGGGAGCATCGGCAGAGTGGTTCAGGTCAGCATCGCTTACAATAATTTCGCCAGAAGATGGGATTGGCAGACCTTGCGGGCCAATAACGGCGGCAATCTGCTGAATACCGGGCCGCATCCGGTGGATCAGGCTCTCCAGTTCTTTGGCGGCGAGTCCATGCCGAATATTACTTCCATCATGGACCGCGCAAACACGGCAGGAGATGCCGAAGACTTCGTGAAGCTGATTTTGCATGGCCAGGGGCATCCCGTCATTGATGTGGAGATTTCCTCCTGCTGCGCCTATCCGAGCTTTACCTATAACGTGCAGGGAACCAGAGGCGGCATCAAAGGAAGCACCAGCCATCTGGATTGGAAGTATTTCAAGCAGGAGGAGGCCGGAGAGCTGACTCTGGTGGAGACGCCATTGGTCAATGACAAAAACGAGCCAGCCTACTGCCGCGAGCAGTTGAACTGGTATGAAGAAAGCTGGGATATTCCCGAGGAGCAGAAAAAGGATCTGTTCCATTCCATGGCTCAAAGCTTCTACAGCATGCTCTATGATACGATCGTTCACGGAAAAGCGCTGGAGGTGACGCCGCAGCAGGTGCGCCGGCAAATTGCCGTTATGGAAGAGTGCCATCGTCAAAACCCGTAAACGAATACATCCGCCGTAAAACCTCATAAAGTTAACAAAAGAAAGACTATTGAATGGATCAATAGTCTTTCTCTTTGGAATCTGAGGGCAGCCGGAGGCGTCCCCTGCTGCTTGATTATTAGTTTGGCAGCCATTCCTTGCAGGTATCTGCCCGTGCTTGCAGCTCATTAAACATCAGGCCGGCATGATAGCCGTCGCATACGGCGTGGTGTAGCTGCACCGATAAGGGCAGAAGTATTTTTTCATCTTGTTTAAAATATTTTCCCATTGTAAAGATGGGCAGGAAATAGGTCCCTTCGGTATAGACGTTCAGGTTAAAGCCCGTGAAGCTGACCCACGGAATGCTGGAAACAGGGAAGGTGTTTGGCGGCTCGTTCGTTTTAGCGGCAAACTGCTTAATACATCCATACTTTTCCATATCATCCAGATAGCGGAGGTAGAACTCTTTATAATCTTCGCAGTAGGGGGTCCAGACGGATGAAAAAGTCTTATCATCATCATGGAAAATGGTAAAGCTGGGAGACATGCTGTCCCAGTAACCTAGCCTGTTCCGGGCATCAAGACAAGTGCGAAATTCACGGTGACGGTTTACCACTGCAGTTATCATATGAACCAATGCCGGGTACAGCTTAATCCCCTTTTTCTTGATGGCTTCCAACAGCCGGGTAATATCAATGTTGGCCGTCATGCTGTAGGTACATCTGACATTGTTTACATAATGATCAAAATAGGGTTTTCTACTCCAAGTATCAAGGTCGATCGGATTGAAAATCATTTTTATAACCTCCTAAAATTTTCGTATTTTCTTTTAGGAGGTTTACTTGACTGCTTTAACCATATCCTTATCACATTCCCGGTATATTTTTTTGCTGCTGCTTTTAGACGCTGTTACTCTTTCACTATATGAAAGAGTATATCATCATGATAGCTCCAGTATAACAAAAGTTTCAGCTCACAGCTGCCGTTACACCCGAAGGACTTTTACCATCAACCGTTTTATTGCACCGATAAACCGGGGTTTTCTCCAGGGAGGCGAAACAAAGACCGTATACATTCCCAGCCGATTTCCTCCCCATAAATCAGTAATAATGCCGTCGCCAATGACGGCTGTCTCATTTTTGCGGGTCCCGAGTATATCCAAAGCAGCCATAAATGCTTTTCTCTTCGGTTTACCCGCCTCGAACAAAGCCGGAATCTCATTAACCAGATCGCTCTCCTGCACAGGAGGCTTACTGTTCGAGACGATAATTATTTTGATCCCATATTGAGACTTAAAGTCTTTTAGCCACTTTTTTATCGAATCCGATGCAAATACAGAATTCTTCGGAACTAATGTATTGTTCCAGTTAATGATTATTCCTTTAATTCCTGCCTGATGCAGCGCGTCTCCGTCAATATCATAAAGGGACCGCACAATTTGGGAAGGCTTGAAAACTGGCATAAAAAAACCTCCGTTTCATTTTGATGACAAACTCCCGGATCGTATTTAGTCTTTCTGGGCGACTTCTCCATTTTGGTTCAGATTCGTATAGACTCTCACGTTCTCGTTATCATCGACAGTCGCCAAGATCACATCGCGGATTTTCAAATCCGCAGGCGCTATCTTTTTTTCAAGCCATGCAGGGTCTTTTCCGATCTCTTTAAGCACCGGCATATCTATTTTTCCTTCAAAGATTATCGGCCTGGTGATGGTAAATGGCGGGGTTTCAATTTTCATATCAGCGGGTGTAAGCGGTTGGTATTGGGTTTTCATAAAAACGGATATTGTTCCTCCCGGCTCCCAAACCGCAAGGGATACTTTTTGTATATCATCCACTTTTTCTTTTCGAAGCTCGGAAAATAAATAATCAACCGAGATTCTTGCAATAGACAGGCTGTGAAACTGGATTTGACCATTGGCAATAAGCGTGATCGGCGGCGGATCGAGATACCGCTTTAATAATGGCCACTTCAAGCTCAGCCAGGTCGCAGCAACATATAGAACGATCAGAACGATCGTCGTGATAACGGACCCTTTTAATCCCAGGTTCTCATCCGAAAGTGGATGGGCAATAATATTGCCGAGCACAAGAGCGATAATGAAATCGAGGAACCTTAATTGAGAAATGGAACGCTGCCCCATCACTTTGGTTGCAAGCAGTAAGAAAATAAAGCTGACCAAGCTTCTTAAGACCCATTCTGCGGTTGTCAATGATTCTTGACTTTTGAAAAATTCCATTTCATTCACATCTTTTCTTACCCTGTCTTCAATCTTCAATGTATGCATTAGGGTATATGATTTAGCGCTTTTTAGCTTGCGTACTCATGTAATTTTTATACATTTTTATTTCAAAAAGACCAGACCGGATCAATGTTGATCATAAGAATATGAAGGTAGTGTTCCGCACCGTTCAAGCAGCGTAGTGAGCGGACCGAAAGCTTCTACTTATTCCTTCCTGATATTGCTAGGATAGGTTCAGGGAGGGTCTGCTTATGCATAAGGAAACCGAGCCGCTGGGGATTGACAGAGCGAGCAGTGCGGACTGCGGAACGATTGTCTATTCGCCAGGAGGACAATACGGGCCGCGTTACCAGAATGATATTCAGCTTGTGCTCCTGCATACAGGTCATATGAATGTCACGATTGACACATCAGAGCATTCGGTATCACCCGGCCATGTGATTCTGCTGAAGCCGGGCCATCGTGAGTTTTTTGAGTTCGCCAGGACCCAGGAGACCTGGCACCGCTGGATCGCCGTTCATATACCGGATCTGTCGGAGCGGGAAGAGGAGGAGCTGGATCAGCTTCCGTTTTGCAGGCCGATTTCCGCAGAGCTGAATAAACTGACGGATCTCATGCTGGATTTAAAAGAAGGCGTTACAGCGGAAAGCGGGCAGATGAGGCATATCGGCATCGCCGCCCTGCACCTGTTCGCGCACGAGCATACGCGGGAACGCCGGCTGCATAATGTGCATCCATCCGTCGTATTGGCGAAAAGCATGATTCATGAGCGGTATGCCGAGGATTGGACGTTGAACGGACTGGCCGCGCATGTCAATGTGACGCCGGAGCATCTGATCAGGCTGTTCCGCATCCACGAGAATACAACGCCGATTAAATATCTTTGGCATTACCGGGTCAGGCAGGCGATTGAAATGCTGGCTCATACAGGGTTTACGATCGGGGAAATTTCGTTGCGCTGCGGCTTCAAGACGGCCATCCACTTCTCCAGATGCCTGAAGCAGAGGACGGGGATGTCTCCATCCGAAATCAGAAAGGAAGCCTGGCAGGACCAATGAGCGAACAGCCTGCCGGTCACCGGAGTTTAACCAGCCTGACAGGCAAAAAAGGAGATATCAATTGCAGTTCATAAACTGTCAATTGGTGGTATTGTTGCCCTTTTCAGAAGGTGTTACCATCTTGTCTAAGACATCGCGGCAGCGCTTACAATCGTGATATCTCAATTGACAAGGGGGTAATAAAAATGAAAAGAGCAATGAGCTTCCTATTTGTCTTATCTCTTCTAATCTCCTTGATTGGATGCAGTGGAAGCAGTGGTTCCGGTAGTGCCGGCAGTGGAAATACGGGGGATTCCCAAGGAAGGAAGACGATAACCTTATGGACCTTCGCGGACACCCATAAACAATATTATGACGAAATGAAAGCGAAATACGAGAAGGAGCATCCCGATATCACGATCAAAATCGAGCTGCTCGAAGCAGCCGCTCTCTATGACAAATACACCGTCATCGCACAGTCCGGCGGCAAGGGGTCCCCGGATTTGATCGACGTCGAGCAGGGATCGTTTCCCCGCTATATCAAGGGCGATATTCCATTCGAGCCGCTTAACAGCTATCTCGATTCTGCCGGGCTCTCGGATGCGATTCCAAAAGGACGACTCGATCTCTATACGGTGGACAGCAAGGTTTACGGCATCGAGATCGCGGCCTGCGTGTCGGCGCTCTATTATCGCAAAGACCTCTATGACGCAGCAGGCATCGATGTTGCCAAGCTCCAGACATGGGACGCATTCATGGAAGCCTCCAAGCCTCTGACTGGAGACAACAAATATATTCTAAGCGGCACCGAGAAAGACGAAGGCCTGTTCGAGCAGCTGCTGCGGCAGGAGGGCGGCGATGTCGTGACCAAGGATGCGAAGATCGGAATCAATACGCCGGAAGGTATCGAAGTTCTGAAGCGGATCAAGGATTGGAAGGATCAGGGCCTTCTCAGCAAAACGAGTCCGGAAGGGCCACAGCTCTGGCAGGGCTACACCAATGGGCAGTACATCGCTGCGTCCGGTCCCGACTGGTGGGCGGGACAGCTTGTCCAGAATTCGCCGGATCTGGCCGGGAAATGGGCAGCGGTTCCGATGCCGCTGGGCGGGCCGGATTCAGTCCCGACGACGGTATCCGGAGGCACCGGACTCGCCCTGACGAAGTTCAGCCCAAATAAGAACGAAGCCTGGGACTTCCTGCGCTACACGCATCTGGATACCGATAATATTGTCCACAGCTTCCAGATCATCAATTTGTTTCCGGCACTGACCAGCGCAGCCCAATCGCCGGAGCTGCACAAGGAAAGCGCGATTACGAAGTATTTCGGCGGGCAGGATATGGCAGCCTTGTATGCGGATCTCAGCAAGCAGGCGCCAAGCCAGAACCAGGCGTGGTGGCGGTCGCTGATTGGCAAGGCATGGGATAAATTCGAGCCCGATTATCAGAAAGGGAAGATGACGCCAGAGGAGTTTCTGTCCAAGGTCGAGGAGGAGCTGCAAAGCCTGATGGATGCGGAAGAGGCCAGAGAAAAGTAGAGGTGGCGATCCCGTATGCTTTGTTCATCTTTGGTTCGTTTTATTTAGTAATCGTTAGGAGGATGACCGATGATTTCGAATGCCATAAGCCGCTGGAGGCTGGCTCCGCTGCTCTTTATAAGCCCTTTTTTCATTGCTTATGCCATTTTCGGCCTGTATCCGATTTTGTACGGGTTATGGCTGAGCTTTCAGAAAGGAACAGACGGTTATGAATTCGCCGGCTTCTCCAACTACATGTTCGTACTGAAGGACGGCTTCTTCTGGAAGTCGATGTGGAATGGCACGAAGCTTGCGCTGGGCAGCTTGTTCATTATTCTGCCGGTTGCCCTCGGAGTAGCCTTGATGCTGGGCAGGCCTTACATTTCCAAGCGGAAGGGGTTCTTCGCAACCTTCTTCTTCACGCCGAATATCACGTCAGCGGTGGCCGTCGGAATCATCTTTAAATTGCTGCTGGAGCGCGACAGCGGAGTGCTTAACAAGCTGCTCGGCGTATTCGGAGCAGATCCGGTCGGCTGGCTGAAGGATCCGGCCTGGACGATACCTGCGCTTATCATTTTGTGCACATGGAAGTTTCTTGGCGTCAATATTTTGTTCTTCCTTGCCGGACTGCAGAACGTGCCATACGAGTTAATCGAAGCGGCCAAGATCGACGGGGCAAGGCCGTCTCAGCGCCTGTGGCATGTGACGCTGCCACTGCTTCGGCCCATCATGACCTTTATTGTTTTCCAGTGCCTGCTTGGTTCTTACGGGATGTTCAGCGAAGCGTTCATCTTAGCGGGAAGCGGCTTCGGACCGGAGAATTCGCTTGTTTTCCCGACCACATACTTATACGACCAGGCTTTCCGCCGTCTGGATTTCACCTACTCGGCTGCGCTTGGCTATGTGTTTACACTGCTGATGATTGTGGTCGGCTTCCTGCAGCTGAAAATGTTCAATGTCAATAAGCAGGGGGACTAAGGAGATGATGATGCAAAAATCGACTATCGAAGCCGCCCGCCGGTTCCCGGCCGTTAAAGCTTCCGCGAATCCCTGGAGCGGTCTTGGCCGTATTCTGACCTATGTTGTGCTGATTGTGTTGAGCCTGCTGTTCCTCACGCCCTTCCTGTTCATGATCGGGACGTCATTTAAACCCTATGCGGACATTGTGGGGGATCCGCTCAACCCCATTCCCTTTCACCTGACCTTTAGCAATTTCAGTCATTTGTTCGAGAAGCTGCCGTTTTTCACCCAGCTCGCCAACAGCCTGATTATCGCGGTTTCCCTGACGCTGCTGGCCATTGTATTCAACTCGCTTGTTGCTTACGGATTTGCCCGCTTTGATTTCAAATACAAGCACGGACTGTTCATCGCGATGCTGACAACCATGATGATTCCGGGCCAAATCTCGCTCGTCCCTTCTTTTATCATGTTCCGGGCGTTCCGCTGGCTGGATACCTTCTGGCCTCTCATTCTTCCGGGAGCCGTAGGCGCATTCGGGATTTTCCTGATCCGTCAGGTGATGGTAACCATCCCCAAGGAAATCTTCGACAGCGCCAGGATTGACGGCTGCTCGGAGCTTGGCACCTTCATCCGCATCGCCTTTCCGCTCAGCGCCAGCGCCATCGGGATCGTTGCTCTTCTTACCTTCATGAATGCCTGGAATGATTATTTAGGCCCTTTGATTTATTTGACCTCAGGCTCGAAGATGACGCTGGCCGTCGGGCTTACGACGATGAATAACCCCTATGAGATCGATTATGCGTCTCCGATTACAGGTGCGCTGCTCATGTCGCTCCCCGTGCTCGTGCTGCTGAGCATTGTCGGCCATAAGTACTTTGTCGATGGTCTGACGGCAGGCTCCATAAAAGGATGAATGCCGCCCGCTCAAAGGTGAATAGTCATGATAAATGCTGTAAAGAAATAAGCCGTTATTCCACTTCTACAGGTGGTCTGACGGTTTTTTTCATGTGCAAGCTCAAGAGTATATGGGAGTTTCAGGAAAGGTTGTACGTTGATATGAAAAGTTCGAATAAATAGTTCATTGATAAAGTATGTTTATAAGACCTCCGGTAAGCACGTACATAAGGCAGATTCCAGGAGGCGGCTATCAGCACTCAAGAACAGGGAGGAACAAAGCATGCCAATCAGTCAAAGGAAATTGTATCTCGTTGTAACCGTTTTTTTGTGCGTATTTTTGTTGTTTGGTTGTTCCAGCAAGCCGGGCGACGGTGATGAAGCCAAGAAAACCATAACGATTACCTACAGGGATGACGGAACGGGCGAGAAAGGCACGCTTTATAAATGGATTACAGATGTGGCAGCCCGTTATCCCGATAAGAACGTGGAAATCAAGCCGGCGCCTATACAAGCGTCCGAGGGCGATTATTTTGCCAAGGTCGCATTGGCGCTGAAATCCAAGGATACCGCACCGGATATTGTAACGGAAGATACCTTTATTCTGAATTCGGATGCAAGTGCAGGGTATCTTGAACCGTTGGATGACAAGCTGAAGGATTGGGAGGATTGGACCAACGGCTCTTTTATCGAGGCAATGAAAAAAGGGGTCACGGCAAGTGACGGAAAAGTATATGGGGTACCTTACAATACGGATTCCAGAGGACTGTGGTACAACAAGGAGATTTTCAAGCAGGCGGGTCTTCCGGAGGATTGGCAGCCGAAGTCTTGGGACGATGTCCTGAATGCGGCGAGAACGATCAAGCAGCAAGCGGGAGAGGATATTGTCCCGATTTGGATGAACCTCGGCAAAGCCACGGGAGAAGCGACTTCCATGCAGACCTATGAGATGCTGCTCTACGGGACAGGGGAGAGACTTTATGACGATGCGAGCGGAAAATGGATCGCCAGGAGCCAGGGAATTCTGGATGCATTGAAGTTTATTGAGACCGTGAACAAGGAGAAGCTCGGACCTCCGCTCTCCAAGGTGTTGAACGGTCAAGCGGGCAATACATCCTCACGCGAATATTTGCCGCAAGGCAAGCTTGCCATCTCACTTGATGGTTCCTGGATCACGGGCAATTATTTTGATACCGGAGCTTCCCCTTGGCCGGAATATAAGGATGTGCTGGGCTTCGCGCCGATGCCGACCAGCAAAGGCCAGGAGCCGGGATCGATAACGCTGGCAGGCGGCTGGGCGCTGTCGATCCCAAGCAATTCACAGAACAAGGATGAAGCATGGAACTTTATCAAATTTGCGCTTAACAAAGAGAACACGCAGAAGCTTGTTATCGCATCAGGCAATATTACGGTCCGGGCCGATGTTGCGAAGGATCCCGAATATACCAAGATGCCGTTTAATGAGCTTGCGACGGAATATTTGCAGAACGCTGAATTCAGACCGGCGCAGGACAAATATCCTGAAGTGTCCACACAAATTCAAACCATGGTTGAATCCGTAACGACGGGTACATCTCCTGAAGATGCGCTCAATAAATATACACAGGATGTAACCCGAATTGTCGGCGAGGATCATGTGATGGAGAAATAAACAAGGAATAACGGCAAAAAAGCTTGCTCAAGCAGCTCCTGGCCGGGCTGACGCGCGGAGCGCTTGGGCATGCGTTTTTTTCTGATATTCGGCGTGCGGGAGGAGAACGGCGCATGAGCAGCCTGACGGTTGATGTTCCCTACAAGAAAAGAAAAACCTATACCTGGTTGTATTTCCTGCTTCCTTCGATCGCGATAATGCTGGTGTTTTTTATCTATCCCATTGTCCTGACCTTTTTTTATTCCTTCACCAATCTGGCCTTAACCGGAGAATCGGCCAAGGAACTGAAATTCATCGGGCTGGACAACTATATTCATATGTTTGAAGATCCGACGGTCAAGATCAGCATATGGAATACGTTGATCTTCCTGTTCGGTTCGGCCGTCATCGGCCAGCAGGTGCTCGGTTTTCTCATTGCGATGCTGATGAAGCATAAAAAAAAGAGTTTTCGGCGTGTCATTGGAACGATTGTGCTGGCAGGCTGGGTAACCCCGGAAATCGTGTGCGCTTTATGTCTGTACAGCTTCTTCGGGGATGATGGCACACTCAACGCTATTCTCGGCTTCCTGGGAATTACAGAAGTCGCCTGGCTGTATACCGTCCCCATGCTCACGATCATCCTTGCGAATATATGGCATGGCACTGCCTTCTCCATGCTGGTGTTTCAAGCGGCGCTGGACGATGTGCCAAGTGAAATCGAGGAAGCGGCTGTTGTGGACGGGGCATCCAAATGGCAGATTTTAACCCGGATTACGATTCCATACATTAAAGATACCATTACCACGAATGCGATGCTTGTTACCCTTCAGACGCTGGGGGTTTTTGGGCTGATTTATGCGATGACGGGCGGAGGACCGGGGAATTCCACCACGACCCTGCCGATCTTCATGTATAATCAGGCCTTTGTCAATTATCAGCTGGGATATGGAACGGCAATATCCATGCTGCTGTTGGTCATTGGCGTTGTGCTCAGCTTGTTCTATATTCGCTCGATGAAGGAGTAAATGACAAGGGGACTTCCTATGAATGCAAAACAACGTAAGCGCATCTACCGGATTATGCCGTATGCAATTCTTACCTTGATTGGAATCTGCTTCATCCTGCCTCTTCTGTGGGTTCTGGTAGCGTCGGTCGATTCCAACGCGATGCAATCGCTGAAGCTGCCCAATCGTATTACCGGGGCCAATTATGCCGATGTCATCACCAGCCCTGAAAATCAGCGCGCCTACATCATCGGGCTGATCATGTCTGGCGGTCAAGCCGTTCTCGTCGTGCTGCTGGCCCTGCTTGCCGCCTATCCGTTGTCGCGGTATCAAATGAAATATAAGAAGCCCTTCATGCTGACCATTTTATTTATGACTTCTTTGCCGATTACAGCCGTGATGGTCCCGGTCTATCAATTGTTCCTGAGCATCAAATTATACGATAATATTTTTGGGGTTATCTTGTTTTATGTGGCATCTTCCATGCCCTATGGAATCTGGATGCTGAAAAACTTCATGGATTCGGTGCCAAGCGATCTGGAAGAAGCGGCATGGGTCGACGGGGCGTCCATCTTCGCCGGTATCCGGAAAGTAGTCGCACCCTTGATGGTTCCGGGCATCTGCACCGTAGCGATATTTACATTCTCGGGGAGCTGGGGCAATTTTTTTGTCCCTTATATTCTCCTGCAGACGCCTGAGAATTTCCCGGCGTCCTTGAAGCTGTATCAATTTTTCGGGCAATACGGAATGGTCGATTACGGAAGATTGGCTGCGTTCTCCATGCTCTACGCTACTCCATCCGTTATCTTGTACATCCTCTCGCAGCGGTTTATGTCCAAAGGCTTCGGACTTCAGGGCGGGACAAAGGGGTAAGCGCCCTCCCGCAGAGTGAGCGATGAAAATGGAGATGGAGATATGGCGGGGATGGACGACCTTCCATCAGGCCGTCCAGGGCGTGCAGCAATCGCTGCACGCCCATATTGTGCTTTAGGCAGCCGCGATCAGAGTTTCTCTTCTATAGAAGAGCGGCTCTGATCGCGGCTTCTTTTTGTCTACATTTAAAGAAGGAGCATTCCTTATGCTGCCATGTACAACAATAATTTGGCATCCGAGAGAATATCTGCTCTCTATGCGGAGCATATTACCGTTATCACGACCTGGAAAGAAGAGACATGGGGTTTAGTTACAGATGCCTAAGGAGGTTCATTTCATGCTTGACGTATATATGATTTTGCTGCTGGCCTGCATGTTTCTCATATTCACAGGCTTTATGAACTGGTGTGACCGGGTAGTCGAGGATACGGGAGGAGATCCATCATGATCGTCGTGTGGATTTTTACGGCTTTTATTTTCCTCTATCTGATCTATGCCTTGATTCATCCGGAGAAATTTTAAAAGGAGGAAGTTCGATGGGAATTGTTCAACTGGTTATCGTTCTGCTGGTGCTTGTCCTGTTGGTCAAGCCGATTGGAACCTATATGTACTATGTATTCTCTAACGAGCCGAACAAGACGGACCGCATCTTCGGACCATCCGAGCGATTTATTTATGCTTTAATCGGTCTGAGGAAGCGCCCGGGCATGAGCTGGAAGCGGTATGCGGCAAGCATGCTGCTGACCAATATCGTGCTGGTGGCCGTGAGTTACATCCTGCTGCGGCTCCAGCAGAGCCTTCCCCTCAATCCGAATGATATCGGCAATATGGAACAGACGCTTAGTTTCAATACGGTTATCAGCTTCATCACCAATACGAATCTGCAGCATTATTCGGGTGAAACGGGGCTGTCCTATTTCTCGCAGATGGCTGTCATCACGATGATGATGTTCACATCTGCGGCTACCGGCTTTTCGGTGGCGGTTGCCTTTGTCCGCGGGATAACACAGAAGGGCCGAACAATGGGCAACTTCTTCGAGGATTTCGTTAAAGCCCATACCCGGATTTTCCTGCCGGCTGCGGTCATTATCACGCTGCTGCTCGTCGCCCTTCAGGTGCCGCAGACGCTGCATTCGACCTTGAGCGTAACCTCGCTCGAAGGGGCTGCCCAGAGCATCGCGATTGGACCTGTGGCATCGCTTGTGTCCATTAAGCATCTGGGTACGAACGGCGGCGGCTTCTTCGGGGTCAACTCCTCTCACCCATTCGAGAATCCCAATGGCTTGACCAATGTGATCGAAATCCTGAGCATGTGGCTGCTGCCCGCCGCTCTGCCATACACATACGGGCTCTTCGCCCGCAACAAGAAGCAGGGCTGGGTCATCTTCAGCGCCATGATGTTCTTGTTCCTTGTGTTCCTGATTACCGTCTATAGCGCCGAGCTCTGCGGCAATCCGGCATTGAACAGGCTGGACATCGATGCCTCGCAGGGCAGTATGGAAGGCAAGGAGGTCCGGTTCGGCATCGCGCAGTCGACGCTGTTCACAGCCGTCACAACAGCGGCAACGACAGGAAGCGTCAATAATATGCATGACACGCTAACCCCGCTCGGCGGCATGGTGCCGATGGCGGAAATGATGTTGAACTGCGTATTCGGCGGCAAGGGCGTCGGTCTTGTCAACATGCTGATGTATGCGCTGCTCGGGGTTTTCCTCTCAGGCCTCATGGTCGGGCGGACCCCTGAATTTCTGGGCCGCAAGATCGAGCCGCGTGAGATGAAGCTGATTGCCATTGCGATTTTGATGCATCCCTTCATCATTCTGGCCACGACTGCGATCGCCTTTGTAACCGACCTTGGAAAAGGAGCCATCACCAATCCCGGATTTCACGGGATTTCGCAGGTGCTGTATGAGTATACCTCTTCTGCTGCCAACAACGGCTCCGGGTTTGAGGGCCTGGCGGACAATACCCCGTTCTGGAATATTACGACCGGTCTTGTGATGATTCTGGGCCGCTATATCTCCATGATTGCCATGCTCGCGGTTGCCGGCTCGCTATGCCGCAAGCAGTGGATTCCCGAGACGGTCGGTACGTTCCGCACGGATAACAAGCTGTTTACGGGTATTTTGATCGGAACGGTTTTGATCATAGGAGCGCTGACGTTCCTGCCTGCGATCGTGCTTGGGCCGATTGCAGAGCAGCTGACGCTCGCTAACGGAAGGTGAATTCAATATGAGTGCAGCCAGGAATCGCAAAACGATGCTGACCCCTGCCATTACGCAGAATGCGGTCAAAGAGAGTTTCATTAAATTGAATCCCGCTGTGATGATCAAAAACCCTGTCATGTTTGTCGTTGAAATAGGGACCGTTGTCGTGCTGCTGATGACCATTATCCCGGGTTACTTTGGAACGGGAGATCAAATTGGCTTTAACCTGACGGTCTTTCTGATCCTGTTGTTCACCCTGCTGTTCGCCAACTTTGCAGAAGCGCTGGCTGAAGGCAGGGGCAAGGCTCAGGCGGATTCGCTGAAGAAATCCAAGCAGGAGATTATGGCGAACAAGCTTGTTGGCGGCAGCACGAAGACGGTAAACGCAACCGAGCTGCGAAAAGGCGACCTTGTTGTCGTCTCTCAGGGCGAGATGATTCCGGGAGACGGCGAGGTGACCGAAGGCCTCGCTTCCGTGGACGAGTCGGCGATTACCGGCGAGTCCGCTCCTGTGATCAAGGAGGCCGGCGGCGATTTCAATTCCGTGACCGGAGGAACGCGCGTTGTCAGCGACCGGATTACGGTGCGGATTACAAATGATCCCGGAGAGTCGTTCATCGACCGGATGATCTCGCTTGTAGAAGGCGCAAAGCGCCAGAAGACGCCTAATGAGCTGGCGCTTAATACGCTGCTGACGAGCTTGACGCTGATTTTCCTGATCGTGGTCGTTACGCTTTCGCCGATTGCGGACTTCGTCAATATCAAGCTGGAAGTGCCTGTGCTGATCGCGCTTCTGGTCTGTCTCATCCCGACGACAATCGGCGGTCTGCTGTCCGCCATCGGCATTGCGGGGATGGATCGTGTGACGCAGTTCAACGTGCTGGCCATGTCGGGCAAGGCGGTCGAGGCCGCAGGCGATATTAACACCATGATACTGGACAAGACCGGGACCATCACCTTCGGCAACCGGATGGCCAGCGAATTCGTTCCTGTGGGCGGCGCCAGTTTGGAGGCCACCGGGCAATGGGCAGCGGTAAGCTCTGTCAAAGACGATACGCCGGAGGGGCGTTCGGTGCTTGAGCTGATGAGGAAGCAGGGGCTGGACTATGACAGCCAGTTAGCCGAAGGCGCGGAGTTTATCGAGTTCAAAGCGGAGACCAGAATGAGCGGGCTGGATATGAAGGATGGCCGCAAGGCGCGCAAGGGCGCCGTGGATGCCGTGAAGAAGTGGGTAGCGGCGCAGGGGGGCACGATTCCGGAAGACCTTGACGAGAACAGCAACCGGATCGCAAAAGAAGGCGGTACGCCGCTGGCTGTTGCGATAGACGACAAAATCGTCGGTGTCATCTACCTGAAGGATACCGTTAAGCCCGGTATGCGCGAACGGTTCGCGCAGCTTCGCGAGATGGGCATCAAGACGATCATGTGTACCGGCGACAATCCGCTGACGGCGGCGACCATCGCCCGTGAGGCTGGTGTGGATGATTTTATCGCGGAGAGTACGCCGGAGGACAAAATCGCCGTAATCCGCCGCGAACAGGGGGATGGCAAGCTGGTCGCGATGACCGGCGACGGAACCAATGATGCTCCGGCGCTGGCCCAGGCCGATGTGGGGCTGGCGATGAACAGCGGTACAGCCGCCGCCAAAGAAGCCGCCAATATGGTCGATCTTGATTCCGACCCGTCCAAGATTATCGAGGTCGTCTCCATCGGCAAGCAGCTGCTGATGACCCGTGGAGCCTTGACCACCTTCAGCATCGCCAACGATATCGCGAAATACTTTGCGATTATTCCCGCGATGTTCATTCTGGCGATTCCGCAGATGAAGTCGCTGAATGTGATGCATCTGGGTTCGCCGAAGTCGGCGATCCTGTCGGCATTGATCTTCAATGCCGTGATCATTCCGCTGCTGATTCCGCTTGCCATGAGAGGCGTGGCCTACAAGCCGATGATTGCATCGAGGCTGCTGTCCCGCAATATCCTGATTTATGGTCTGGGCGGTGTCGTCGTTCCATTCATCGGGATCAAATTGATCGATCTGCTCGTCCATATCTGGATATGAATCTAATTTTAGCAGTTCAGGAAAGGCAGGAATAACCATGAACAAACCGGACTCTCCTTCTTCGGAGACGCCTACCGCGAGTCTATTCTGGATCGCTCTGCGGGCCGGCATTGTCTTCATCATCCTCTGCGGGATTAT
This sequence comes from Paenibacillus sp. JT22N12, assembly GCF_056269365.1. Taxonomy (NCBI): domain Bacteria; kingdom Bacillati; phylum Bacillota; class Bacilli; order Caryophanales; family Paenibacillaceae; genus Paenibacillus; species Paenibacillus sp. JT22N12. Next base: position 31,981 of record NZ_JBWDNU010000002.1, read on the forward strand.
TTATCCGCTGGTCTGTACGGGAATAGCCCAGGTCATTATGCCGGGCCATGCCAATGGCAGCCTGGTGAAGGATGCAGAGGGCAATAAAATCGGCTCGGAGCTTATCGGCCAGAAGTTCGATAATCCGGCATTCTTTCAAGGGAGAGTGTCAAGCATCGATTACAAGGCGGAAGCATCGGGCTCGAACAATTACGCCCCTTCCAATCCCGATATGCTGAAACGGACTCAGGATTCCATCGATGCCTGGAAGCAGGCTAATCCGGATGTGCCCGCTTCTCAACTGCCGATTGCTCTGATCACCAATTCCGGTTCAGGGCTTGACCCGCATATTACGCCGCAGTCGGCGGCGGTGCAAATTCCGCGCATAAGCAAGCTGACGGGTCTGGATTCGAATCAGCTTCAGCAGCTGGTGGACGAGCATACGGAGGGGCGCGATCTCGGACTATTCGGCGAACCCCGCGTCAATGTGCTCCGGCTCAATATGGCGCTGCAAGCGCTCGTGACGCCGTAATTCCCATGCCCTGCCATCCCTTCCCGGGATCGGCGGGGTATTTTGCACGAACCAGAAGGGAGTGAGGAGTAGGGTGGCTCACTTGGAAGGCTTTCGCCGGAAGACGCCGGAGGAATTGTTGCTGTCCATATCCAAAATTCACCGGGGCTGGCTGAAGATCTATATCGGGGCCTTCAGCGGCTCCGGCAAAACCTATCATATGCTGCGTGAAGGCCAGGCGCTCAAGCAGCAGGGGATTGAAGTGGTCGTCTGCGCCGTGTCCACCATGCAGCGCCCGGAAACCAGCGAGCAGCTGGCTGACCTGGAGCGGATCCCGAGCATTCATTGGATGAAGGACGGCACTGCCAGGAAGGACTTGAATATGGAGATGATTCTAAAGCGCAATCCGGAGGTGGTGCTCGTTGACGGACTTGCGCACCGCAACCGTCCTGGAGCGGAGCATCCCTCCAGGCTGGACGATATCCGCTATCTGCTGGGGCACGGCATCAGCGTCATTACAACCGTCAATGTCTATGAGCTGGATGGCATCTCGCAGCTGGCTCATAAGCTTACCGGCATTGAGGTCGAGTATTCCGTAAAGGCCGAAACGCTGGAGCTGGCGGACGAGGTGCGTCTGATCGATGTCTCGCCGGAGACGTTATTGAAGCGGCTTGATGAAGGTCATCTGCGCAGCATGAAGGATTCTGTCCTGCTGAAGCGGGGAAATCTGGGCATGCTCAGGGAGCTGGCTCTCCGCCTTGTAGCGGAGGGGGTGAATGATACGCTGGTCAAGCACCGCGAGGAGCAGGGGCTGACCGGACCGACAGGCGCTTTAGAACGGATTCTGGTATCGGCCCAATATCATTGGAACGGCTCGATCTATATCAGACGCGGCCAGCAAATCGCCAGGCGTCTTGGCGGCGATATGAGGGTTGTCGTATTTGTTCCTCCGGACAAGCATCTGACCCGCGAGGAGTCGGCGTTCCGGCGTTCGATCCGGAAGCTTGCCGAGAAGGTGGAGGCGGCGTTCGAGGAGCTTCCTCTGCCGGCCAGAAGGAAGCTTCCGGGGGCTTTGGTTGACTATGCGGTCAGGCATAATGTGACCAGGATTGTGCTGGGCCACTCCAAGCAAAGCCGCTGGCAGGAGTTCTGGCGGGGCTCGATTGTGGGCGGCGTGCTGAGAAAAACAAAAGATATTGATATTTTCTTCATGGCCGACCGCGCCGACCATGAGGGGGGGCGCGTGCTGCCGACGCATCGCCAGACTTCCAAGCCGTTCTCGGAGCCATACCGCAGATTGAGCAAGCAGGAGGTGGAGCGCAAAATCGAGCGGATCAAGCGCGGCAAATTCAAGGTTTATATCGGAGCCGCTCCCGGTGTGGGCAAAACCTATATCATGCTTCGCGAAGGGAATGATCTGCTGAAGAAGGGGATCGATGTCATTATCGGCCTGCTGGAAACACATGGGCGCCAGGAGACAATGGCGCAGGCGGGCGGGCTCTCTTCCATTCCCCGCAAGGCGATGGACTACCGGGGAGCCTCGCTCGAGGAAATGGATGTGGCAGCGATTATTGCTCGCAATCCCGAGGTCGTGCTTATTGACGAGCTGGCCCACACCAACGTCCCCGGAAGCAAAAACAAGAAACGCTATGAGGATGTCATGGAGGTGCTGGATGCGGGTATTTCCGTGATCACAACGGTCAATGTGCAGCATTTGGAAAGTCTTAACGATGCCGTCGAGCATATTACAGGCGTACGGGTCAGAGAGACGGTGCCCGACAGCATCCTGCGGCTCGCCGATGAAGTGGAGCTGATCGATGTCGCTCCCAAAGCGCTGCAGCAGCGTCTGAGGGAAGGGAAAATCTATGCCTTGACGAAGGTCGAGCAGGCGTTGAACCATTTTTTTAAAACCGGCAATCTGATTGCCCTGCGGGAGCTCGCGCTGCGGGAAATTGCCGACGATGTGGACGAGCGGCTTGAGGCCTCGCAGCAGGAAGGAGCATCGCTTCGCGGACCTTGGCGGCGCAGGGAGTGCATCAACGTCAGCGTAAGCGCCAGCGACTGCGCGGAGCGGCTGATCCGGCGCGGGTTTCGCATCGCCCACAGGCTGAAGGCAGACTGGCATGTCGTCCATGTCCATGTGGGAGAGACGATGTCCGAGGAAGTCAAGCGGCGTATTCAGGCTTTGCAGGAGCTCACTGTGCGTCTGGGCGGAGAATTTATGCTGGAGCATGCACCCAAGCGCAGCAAGGTTGCAGGCATTATACTGGAGCGCGCCAACGGCTGCAAAAGCACACAGCTGATAATGGGCCAGCCGCTGAACGGGTTCTGGGTCCGTCTTCGCCGTTCCTCCGTGGTTTCTCCTCTTCTGCGGCGGAGCAGGCATATGGATGTGCTGATCGTGGGCAATTCCATGCCTCGCGGGTGACGGGTCTGCATGCTCGCCGCTCCCGGGGCGGGACGGCTCCGCATGAGAGCCAGCCAGTCCGTTCCGCAGCACCGGATACAATAAGCCTCGGCAAAAAAAACATTCTTTAAGGAGGATGAAACAATACTGCCGTTACTTGAACAAGTGACAGCCGTCCGTGGAAGATTACTGTTTGTCTTATATAAAGTAAACAGGCAAGAAGGGGACCAGCAATATTTTCTGATTCGATGTCTATTCTCTTATTCCCGGGTGACTAAATATATCAAAATATAACAAAGCCTGATAAATAAGAATGCATGCGTACTAACATCATAGTCATTTAATATATAATAGACAATATATATTTATTTTGTTTACAATGAATATATTAAATGTTATGGTTAGGACGTCGAAAGGCTTCCGCCTGCGAGACGAATCAACGGAAGGAAGGGATAACATGAACATCAGCACCGGGATATCGTTATCGGGAATCGAAGGTAAGGTCGTAGCCATTACGGGCGCAAGCAGCGGAATTGGAGAAGCAACTGCGCTTCTGCTCGCTGAGCGCGGGGCGAAAGTCGTACTTGGCGCGCGCCGCTCGGATCGGCTTGAGGCTCTTGCGGCACGAATCGTAAATGCGGGCGGGGAAGCCGCATATGCAAGCATAGATGTGAGACGGCGAGATGATCTGTCCACCCTCGTCCAATTGGCATGTGAGCGGTATGGCAAGCTTGACGTTCTCGTCAACAATGCCGGCGTTATGCCGATATCTCCCCTTGATGACCTGCGGGTGGAGGATTGGGAGGCAATGATCGATATCAACATAAAAGGCGTTTTGTATGGGATTGCGGCAGCACTGCCCGTCTTCCGCAAGCAGGGCTTCGGGCATTTCGTAAACACCGCGTCTACAGCAGCATTTCGTATCGTACCGAACCAGTCGGTCTATGCCGGCACCAAATTCGCCGTGCGCGCCATCTCCGAGGGGCTGCGCCAGGAGGCGGGAGATAAGCTGCGGGTGACGATCATTTCACCTGGCTTTACAAGGACGGATGGTGTAGGTGCTGCTGTTACCAATCCGGAGGTCAAAGCCCAACTGGAGGAGTCCCGGGATAAGTTCGCGATGCCGCCGGAAGCGATCGCCCGCTCAATTGCGTTCGCGATCGAGCAGCCTGCAGATATTGATGTGAGCGAGGTTATTGTCCGCCCCACCGCGCAAGGCTAACTTCCGCCTCTGTGAAGGCGACAGCCGTTTTTCCTTGAGTTGTGCGGGACGGGGATGGATCCCGCCGCAGCAGAGGATGGGCGAAATTGCTGCACATTTGGCCTGCTGGTCTCTTCGCACCGCGCGCAGCTCCCAGCGCGCGGTGCGGTGTTGCATGACGGCGGTCGCCCAAACGAGACTCTGGGCGTCAGAGGCGGAGCTGTTATCTTCCCAGGCAAATATTTGAGTCGAATGTAATCATAATCGTCTTTCATAGAAGAGGCAAAAAGACGCTCCTGGCGCCACTGATAAAGTGGCGCCGGAAGCGTCTTTTGCATGTTGTTTGGGAATGAGAGGATCTCTTTGTTCCCGGAGCGCCGTTCGGGCCTGGCGGGCGGGTATTCACTGCAGCAGCGCTTTTTACGTCCAGCATGGCCAAGAATAAGGCTGGCAAGCCCGCAAGGAGGCTTTTCCTTAATCTATATGTGGTCAGGATGACGCTTCAATAATCATTACGCCGCGGCCAGCGACAGTAGCGGGACCGGAAGCCGGCTGGCCGGTAAGCAGGTCAACGCCGTAATTCTGATCAAATTCCACCGTCACGGCATTCGGATTATGGTTCATGACGAACAGGTAGGAACGGCCGTCTTTGTCGCGGCTTGCCACTTCCACGCCTGGCTGCTTGCCCGGCAGCGGCTCAATTCCCCGCTCGGCGCAAAGCGATCCCAGGAAGCCCTGCAGGAAGCTGGCATCGGGGCTTGTAGCGACATACCAGGCTTCGCCTGAGCCGAAAGAATTCCGGGTCAGCGCCGGCATTCCCGCATAGAAGTCGTCGCCATATTCCGCTATAACGTCTGCTCCCTCAGTATGAATAAGATCGCACAGCAAGGAACAGCTGTATTCCCCCTGAAGCGTTCCGTAAGTATCCTTCATGATCATCCGGTTAGTCTGATCCGGGAACAAAGCGTCGATTTCTTCGGCCCAGATGCCCAGAAGCTCTCTGAGCTCCCCCGGATATCCGCCCAGCGTGACGATATCGTTCTCATTGACAATGCCGCTGAAGAAGGTGGTGACGAACGAACCGCCCCCCTTGACATAGGCTTCAATCCGCGGTGTCATCCCCGGCTTCACCATGTACATAACCGGCGCCAGCACGACATCGTATCCCTGCAGCTCATCGTCGAAGGAGATGATGTCCGCTTGTATGCCCAGCTGATAGAGCGCATCGTAATACTTATGAATTTCATTCAAATACTGCAGCGCCACGCTCGGACCGCTGGAGTACTCGATCGCCCACCGATTCTCCCAGTCATACATAATCGCCACCTTGCTTGGCGTGCGCGAGCCCAGCAGCTTATCGCCGAGCTGGCCCAGTTCTGCGCCGAGCTGGGCGCACTCGCGGAAGACCCGGGTATGCTCGTGGCCGACATGCTCGATAAGCGCGCCGTGATATTTCTCGCAAGCGCCGACCGAGCGGCGGAGCTGGAAGAACATAATGCTGTCCGCGCCATGCGCCACAGCCTGATAGCTCCACAGCCGCATCACGCCCGGGCGCTTGAGTGAATTGTAGGCCTGCCAGTTCTGCTGGCTCGGCGTCTGCTCCATGAGGAGAAAAGGCGCGCCGCCCTTCAGTCCGCGCATCAGGTCATGCGTCATTGCCGTGTAGCTGACAGGCGTATCGGCAGCAGGGTAGTTATCCCAGGAGATAATGTCCATATGCTTGGCCCATTTGAAATAATCCAGCTGCTTGTATGTGCCCATCAGGTTGGTCGTCACCGGAATATCGGGGGTGACCGCCTTGATCGCTTCATATTCCAGCTTGTAGCAATCGAGCATGCCGTCGGAATTGAAGCGCGCGTAATCCAGCGATATGCCCTGAAAATTCGTACGGTTGGCAGCCCACTGCTCAGACAGGCCGCTAGGGAGGACAATCTCCTCCCAATCGTAGAAAGTATGGCCCCAGAAGCGGGTATTCCACTGCTCGTTCAGCTTGTCCAGCGTCACATATTTCCGCTTCAGCCAGACGCGGAAGGCGGCGGCGCAGTTCTCGCAGTAGCATTCGCCCCCGTATTCGTTGGACACATGCCACAGCAGCAAGGCCGGGTGATCCTTGTAACGCTCTGCCAGCTTCGAAGCGATCCGCTCCGAGAATGTGCGGTAGGAGGGGCTGTTGGGACAGGAATTATGCCTGCCGCCGAATTTTCGCTTGCGGCCGTCAAAATCGGTGCGCAGCACATCAGGAAACTGGCGTGCCATCCAGGCGGGATGCGCCCCCGTTGACGTGGCAAGGCAGGCGTATATGCCATTCTCATGCAGCATGTCCATAATTTGATCCAGCGTTTCAAAGCTGTAAGTGCTTTCATTCGGCTGCAGCATAGCCCATGAGAACACGTTTACGGTGGCGATGTCCATGCCGGCCAGCCGCAGCATGCGCATATCCTCCGGCCAGACGCCGCTGTCCCACTGCTCGGGATTGTAGTCGCCGCCATATAACATTTTGGACAGTTTGGTCGTATCCATAGATATCAGCTCCTAAGATGTTTGTAGCTTCATTTTATGATATGATTCACGTTAACGATATATAATATTTAGATAGGCAGGATATGATAATATGGAACAAATCATCCGTCGCAAGGTTGTGGAGGATCAGCTTCGGCGCTTTATGTTTGTGCTCGGCAAAAACGATCTTCCGCTGTATGTAGAAAGCATCGGCTACAATCCCGATCAGGAGTCCGTTGTCAGACGCAAAGGCTATCCGTACTTTCATTGGCTGCAGACGATTGAAGGCGAAGGGGAATTTGAATTAAGCGGCAGAAGGTTCTCGTTGTCCCAGGGCAACGGTTCCCTGATCTTCCCCGGGGTTCCGCATTCCTATTCAGCCGCCAAGGGTAAAAAATGGGCAACCCTGTATGTGACCTTCGGCGGCTCGCTGGCGGATTCGATGCTTGCCCAGCTTGGCATCCGCCATACGGAGTGGCTGCATTGGAATGATGATGCGCCGATAACGGAGCAGCTGCTGGATATGGTGGAGCAGACCCAGTACGACGAAGACCGTACAGGGCTGAATGCTTCCGCGCAGCTGTACCGGTTTCTGACGATGGTCAAAATATACGGCCAGACAGGCGGCAGATCCTCTTTGTTTCAGCATCTGGAGAAGCTTGACCCGCTGCTCAACTGGCTGGATCAGAAGTTCGGCGATCCGGAAATCGGCTTGATGGACATGGCGGACCGGCTCGGAATCAGCCCGCGTTATTTGAATGCGCTGTTCCGTCAGGCATTCGGCATTACCGCCTATGCCTACCTGATCCGGCTGCGCATCCGCAAAGCCAAAGAGCTGATGAGCAAAAGCGAACGGAAGTCCATCAAAGAAATTGCCCAGCTGTCCGGGTATCGCGACCCGAGCCATTTTATATCGGCCTTCGGCAAGACCGAAGGCATGACCCCCGACCAATTCCGCAAGCTGCAGGGATTGACATATATGACATGAGAAGCGGCAGCGGCTGGTCTTGAAGAAACTGACACTGACTTAACGCCAAGGACGGCGAGAGCCGTTCTTCATATACAATAAGATAGTGTAGAATCCAGCCTTGCCCTGCTTATATTTCTGATGGAAGGAACGTGGCCATGACGCTGAAAATACTGGCGCCGGCCGTTTCTTCTTGTATGATGAACGGAGAGAACTTACAACCATGGATGTGAAAAAATGCGCGGCATGCGGAGTTGAGAAGCCCCTTACCGCTTATAGCAAGCGCTCCTCCGGCATCAGCCGGCGCGGAACCTGCCGCTCTTGTATGCGCAAGCGCCAGCGGGAGACGGCGCACAGCCGGACAGGCGGCTCAATTGAACCTGCAATTGTACCAGCAGTGAAAACAACGATAACGGAACAAGCGCCATCCGCTGCCGCTGTGAAAGCTGTGATCTGGCCTGATCAGCCGGATAAAAAGAAGATCAGTTACCCCGCAGAGCCGCAAATGCAAGCGCTGCAGCTTGAAACGGGTGACGGCGCATCTGCGGCTGAAGAGGACGCTCCCCCGCAAAAGCGCAAGCGCCGCAAGCGCGGCCGGCGAAAATCGGGCGGGCATAAAGGCACTGAGACAATTGCGTCTGCAGGTCCTGATCGAGCAGCAGATGGACGAATGAAGGCATCCGAGCGCGCGGATTCCGCTGCAGTTGGCGTAACCCATACATCAAAGCGTGCGGATTCCGCTGCAGTTGGCGTAACCCATGCGGATCCCGCTCCAGTTAGCCTGACTTCAGTCAACGGGTCAAGCCAGGTTCAGGTCCTGGGCAAGGAGAGTATCTCCTCCGCTCTTCCCATTATTGAAGCTCATCCCGCACCGGCAGCTGCGGTGGATGAGCTTGCGCCCAAACGCAAACGAAGACCGCGCGGACGCAAACGCCGCCGCCGCTCAGCCAAAGCGGGCCAGAGCGCTAATTCTCCTCAGGCGGAACCGCGTCCGCCAAGTAAAAGAATCGTTCCGTTCAAAGGCCCCTTCAAATACGATACGTCGATTCTGAACGACAGGGGAACGGGTCTGATCCGTCTGCGTGGCCGCCGCGAGACCGGCAAGCGCTGGTCGACGGACATTCCGCTGGAAATGGCGATAACAATGGTGAAGGAAGGCGCGGCGGGCATCATAAGTCCCGGCCAGATTCACAAGCTGTATTCGAAGACGGATTTTCGTCTTCTCGTTCTGCAGCGGGACAATTATGTTTGCCGTTATTGCGGCCGCTATGGCGATACCATCGATCATGTGATGCCCAAGTCCAAGGGAGGATTGTCCTCGCCCTTGAACTGCGTGTGCGCTTGTGCGGACTGTAATTTGAAGAAAGCCGACAGCCTTGATTTTGTATATGATGATTTCTGAGAACTTTATTTGAATGGTCCGTACAAATGCCAATCCCCTGCATCGGGGGATGGCATTTTCCATATATTTGTGAATGCTTCGTTTACGAGTTGGAAACATGTCAGATATGCCGGGGATATAAGCCTGTAATAGATTAAGAATAGGGTGATACGGAAAATGGAGAAGAAAATTCTCGTTGTGGACGACGAACAAAGCATCGCAGGGGCAATTGCCTACGCCTTCCGGCGGGAAGGCTACAACGTGGATATTGCCTATGACGGCGAAGAGGCGCTCAGGAAAGCTGCTTCCTTCAAACCGGATGTGATGGTTCTTGATGTCATGATGCCCAAGCTGAACGGATACGATGTGTGCCGCAAGCTGGAGAACCGCAGCGGTCTTGGCATTATTATGCTGACTGTCAAAAACGATATTGTCGACAAAGTCATCGGCCTTGAGCTGGGCGCGGATGATTATATGACCAAACCCTTTGATCTGCGCGAGCTGGTGGCGCGTGTCAAAGCATTGATCCGGCGTATGGAGAACCGGACGGAGGATGAGCCACAGCAAATCGAGATAGCGGAACTGCGGATGAACATTCCGAACAGAGTCCTTCAATTGAAGGGCAAGGCGATCGATCTGACCCCCAAGGAGTTCGATTTGATCGCACTCCTGCTTACACATCCCGAGCGGGTATATACGCGCGACGAGCTGCTTGATCTCGTCTGGAGCATCGATTACGCGGGGGGAACCCGTACGGTGGATATCCATATGCAGCGGTTGCGCAAGAAGCTCGGCGAGCCTTACCAGAATTTGCTGCAGACCGTGTACGGCATCGGCTATAAAGCGCTGCGGGAGCTGTCCTGATGAAACGGAAGACGCAGCCAGACAGGGAGGAGGGGCTGAAGCTGCGAAGAAGAACCCCTTTCAGCCTGAAATGGCGGTTTACGATCGGCCTGGCCATTCTGCTTGCTGCGACAGTCTTGATGCTTGGCTGGCTTGTGCTGCGGGAAATTGAGAAGGAACAAATGAGCAGGGTAGAAGCAACGATGAAGCAGCGCAGTGACCTGGCTAATTTGCGCGTGCGGCAGATGTATCTCAGTGCGGACGCGCAGGATGATGTGAATACTTTTTTCCGGCGCAGGGGACCGGAGCTGGCTTCGGATCTCAGCAGCCTGCTGGGCAATGCGCATATTGTGCTGTATGACGCCAAAGGCATGGAAATTGGCAATTCCCAACCGTTGTCGACGACGCCTTCAATCGAAGATATTCTGGAATATGCGAAGAAAGGCAGGACCGTCTACCAGGTTTCCGGCAATTCGCTTGTTTATATGGCGCCGCTAGTCTGGTCGGTCGGCCAGGTGGGCATTGTACAGCTGGAGACCTCCCTGCAGGCCGATCAGGATTATTACGCCAGGCTGCAGCGTTCTCTGCGCAATATTGGACTTGCAGCGCTGGCAGTCAGCTTTCTGATTGGATTTCTGTACGTTTCCCGCGTCACCGGTTCGCTGCGCAAGCTCAGATCTGCCGCCGATCAGATCAGGGACGGCCATTTTATTAAAGATTCGCCTGTTCGGCGCAGAGACGAGCTTGGCGAGCTCAGCGAGGGGATTACCTATATGAGCCGGGAAATCGAGCAAAGCTTCGCGCGGCAGAAACAATTTATCGGAAACATCAGCCACGAATTCAAGACACCGCTCACATCGATCATTGCTTATTCCGATCTGCTGGATATGTACCGGGATGACCCGGCGCTGCTGGACGAAGCGAGGGAGAATATCCGCAAGGAAGCCGACCGGCTGCTGGAAATGGTGGAGAAGGTGCTGCATCTGTCGGCGCTGGAGCAGTATGAGTTCGGACTGAACGCGGAACGCCTTGATGTCCGCGAATCGCTGGAAGAGGTATGCAGCCGGATGCGGGGGAAGGCAGTTCAATTCGGCATTCGGATAGAAACGGATATCAAGCCGGCGCAGGTTCGTGTCGACCGCGAGAGCCTGATGCATATCTTCATGAATCTGCTTGATAATGCAATCAAATACAACATAAAGGGAGGCACGGTTCACGTCTCCTGCAGTGTCGAAGGGGATAAAGCGGTCATCATGTTTCGTGATACGGGGATCGGCATACCGCCTGAGGCTGTCGTGAAGCTGTTCGAGCCGTTCTTCACGGTCAGCAAAGACAGGGCGCGCCTTACAGGGGGAACCGGACTTGGACTGTCGCTCGTGAAAAGGCTGGTCGAGGTACAGCACGGCAGCATCACGCTTGAGCAGCCGCCATCCGGGTCCGGTTCGATATTCAAAGTCGAGTTTCCGCTCGCGTCTCCTGGAACCGTGAAACCTTTACAAGCTTGAAACAAGACCGGAATATTGTCGAGAAATTCATTTTGTACGATGGATATGCAAAGGAAAAGGCTGATGAAGGCCGATTCCTCTTAAATGATTGAATGGGAGGCACCCTGTGATGGTTGCAAACAAGAAGAAACAAAAAAGGGCGGCTGCGGCTGCGATCACTTTGGCCGGCATGCTCGTTGTGTTATCCGCCTGCGGCAGCGGAGCGGGATACGACGGGAGCACGGCTGCAGGACGAGAGGTCATCAAGAAACCGGATAAAACAATCACCGTTGTGGATGAAGCTCCTGCTCGAGCAGACCAGCAGATGGAAGTGTCCAAGATCGATGAGCTGAAGGGCATTCATGGCCTGGACTGGCTCAGCGAAGACAAGATTATTGTCGATAAAGAGAATTTGAACATGAAGCCGGTTACGATTGAAGGCGAGCAGCGCTACCCCCGCAATCTCTATATACGGGATCTGGCTGCGGCGGACCAGGAGGATGAAGCGCTGTCCGAGGAGCAGGACAATCAAAGCTTCGCGCTGCTGTCGGCGGACAAGAAGTATTTGTTTTATAAGAAAAATTCCGAGGATACCGCAACAGGCTACATTATGGATATGGCTACGCGCGAGTCGGTTCAGACAGGCGAGGGAGAACTTCATGCCAATGATGGAGAATGGATCGACAACGAACGGGTGATCTTCTCCCTGATTACCGGCAGCATCGTAACGGCGGATGTAAAAGGCAATACGACAACCGTCCTGCCGATGAAGGATGATTTCTCCATCATGAATGCGACCCAGCGCGGATCGACCGTCTATTATACCTCTATGCAGGATAAGCTGCATGCGTATGATACGCTGACCGATAAACAAACCGTGCTCGACAGCAAAGTCATCTGGTTCGTTCCCACCCCCGACAACAAGCAGACCGCTCTGGTCAAACGGACATCGGAGACGGAGATGGAGCTGACCATTACAGATTCTTCCCTCAAAAAGAAATGGACGCTGGTGAAAGCAACGCAGGTTTTCGGCATGAGCTGGTCGCCTGATGGGACGAAGCTTGCATACATTGTTAACTCCCAGGGCGACGGCATAAACGGAGTATTCGTGGCGGATAGCGTATCCGGCAAGACGACACCGATTTCGGTCGATTCCAGAAACGCATCCGGCACCCTGCGCTGGAGCCCGTCGGGCGATAAATTGCTCACCTCTTCAGCAGTTATGGAAGAGAATAAAGTAGTCTTCCATACGTATGTGATTTCATTCCAGCAATAAATGAGCTGAATAAGCAGTCCCCGTCTCTTTACTTGAAATATAAGAAAGTATAAAGTTTCTCCATACTTTGCTTATATTTCTGAGGGAAGAAGCTTGGCCCAGCCGCCTAAAGGACGGCGACAGCCGGTTCTTCCTGAGGGGCAGGACTGCTTTTATCTTTTCAAGGCATTTAAAACACTTTCGCACAGGCAGCTGCGGAAGTGTTTTTTTTCAGCTTTTAAGCGACTTTCTTGAGTATTGATTATGTGCTCACTTGCATTAAGTGTATTAAGTGATATAATACACTTAATATTGAAAGCAGAAGGCGGCAGGGACAGGGAGGAACATCCATGGAAGAACAGCAGGTTGGCACATTGCGGTTTCAGATCGATTTTAGTCAACCTCTATATGAACAGGTATTGGATCAGGTGCGAAGCTCAATTGCCAAAGGAGAGATTGGATTGGGAGACAAAATGCCATCGGTGCGCGATCTGGCGCAGCAATTGCGGATGAATCCGAACACGGTGATGCGCGCATATCAGGAGCTGGAGCGGGACGGTTTGACGGAGAAGCGGCGGGGACAAGGAACCTACGTCACTTCCTCGACCGAGCGCGTGCAGACCTTTCGGACGGATCTTTCAGCCAGGTATATCGATTCCTTTCTGTCTCAGATGGAGAGCCTGGGATTCAGCTGGTCGGATATAGAAACTTATGTGCACAATAAACAAATCAACAAGGAAGGAGGGAACCGGACATGAGTGAGCCGATTATAGTCTGCAAGCAGTTATCGAAGCAGTACGGCGACAAGAAGGCGCTGAGCGGCGTAAGTCTGTCGGTTCCTGCCGGGAAAATCGTTGGAGTTCTCGGTCCCAACGGCTGCGGCAAATCCACCCTGTTCCGGACTATAACAGGCCTTGTACAGCCCGATCAGGGAGAAATCAGGGTGCTTGGACAAACACCCGGCTGGCGTATCAACAAAGATATCGCCTATTTGCCTGACCGGGCCCGGTGGTATCCGTTTCATACAACACTCAAGGCTTTTGAATGGGGGCAATCCTTCCTGCCAGGATTTGATATGGCCGCTGCCAGATCCTTTGCCGAATTTATGGACATCGAGCTGGACATGAGAATCAGCGGCATGAGCCGGGGGCAGGAAGCCAGGGTGATGCTTATTCTATGCATGGCGCGCAAGGTGCCGCTTATTATTCTGGATGAACCGTTCGCCGGTATCGACGTGATCTCCAGAGAGGCGATTATCTCGGGCATTATCGATTACCTGGAGGAGCGCGAGCAATCCATATTGATCAGCACGCATGACATTCAAGAAGTCGAGGGCCTGTTTGATTACACGATCATGATGAACAAGGGGCAGGCGATCTGGACAGGCGATACGGAGGACCTGCGGGCTGAATACGGCTCCCTGCACCACGTTTTTCGCACATTGTACAAGAAGGAGGGGATACGTTGAAAACATCCGGTACCTTTTGGGCGCTGATGCGTCATGAATTCAAAGTAAAGGGAAGCGGCAAGCGCCTGAACCGTTCCCCTCTGAGCAGAAAATGGGCCGGCATCTACGGCGCAGTCGTCCTGATCATCGTTCTGGGCACGCTGACTTATTTTGCAATGGACCATTCCTTAAAGCTGCTCAGTTTATGGTTTGTCACTATCGGTTTTCCCTATATGCTGTTCTTCACCGGCCATGGCATTCTGAAGCGGGAGTGGGAGAACGAGACCAGCGGCTGGTGGCTGACGCTTCCGTATTCGCGGCTTACGCTCGTTGGCGCCAAGTGGAGCGGTGCAGCGCTGCGGACATTGATGGCTATTGCAGGCTTTTATGCAGCAGCATCCCTATATGCTTCTTGTATCGTGCTGATTTTGAACAGTTATACCATGAGCGATTTGTCCGCATTCCTGCTTGTAGGGCTAAACTGGTTTGTACTTATTATTGGATTTGGCCCCTTTGTTCTATCCATCGGTTTCCTGACAGCAGCGGTTGCATACACGCATTGGCGGCCGATTACTCCTCTGCTCTGGGTAATATTCATGGGAGGCGGAGGCCTGTTGTTCTCCAAAATGGGCCCGGTATTTGATCAGCTTAACGGAGATACGGCAGTGGTTTGGTTTCCGTTTCCATGGGAGGTGCTAGCAGCGATGATCGTCAGCCTGCCGGCCGCTTACCTCGTCATTCGATTATGCGCCTATCTGCTTGATAGAAAATTAGCCTAAAGACATATTCAACAAAGAAGGGAATGAAATGAAGATGGAAACAATGACGGAAAACCGGCGGCCATCCGATAGTAAACGGCCCGAAAGCCGGGAACTTCTGCTGGAGGTCACAGGTCTGCAAAAGGCATACGGCAAGAAACAGGCACTGTCGAATGTGACCTTCTCGCTTCAGGCCGGCACTTCATTCGGGTTTCTTGGTCCCAACGGAGCAGGCAAATCGACCACCATGAAGATTTTGACCGGAATCGTAAAGGCGGACAAGGGGAGTGTGAGCCTGTTCGGCAGAGATATTACCAATGATATTGATGCGGTTTCCAAATACATTGGTTATGTTCCTCAGGAAATAACCCTGTATGAGAAGCTGAGCGCTTACGATAATCTTGAGTTTTTTGGCCAGGCATATGGTGTTCACGGAAATGAGCTTAAACGCCGTATTCAGGAGATCCTCGAGAAAACCGGGCTGATTGACCGGGCCAGAGATGAAGTGCAGACCTTCTCCGGCGGTATGAAGCGACGCATTAATATTGCGGCAGCCATGCTGCACCGGCCGAAGCTGCTGATCCTGGATGAGCCGACGGTAGGCATTGATCCGCAGTCCCGCAATCATATTTTCGAAATGATCCGCGAGCTCAACAAGGACGGGGTAACAATTATTTACTCCACCCACTACATGGAGGAGGTTGAGGTTCTCTGCGATCAGGTCGCCATTATGGATCAGGGAGCCGTCAAAGCAAGCGGATCGCTTGGCGAGCTTCTCGAGCAATACGGGCGCAAATCCATTTATCTGGAAGCCGCCGGGTTGACGGCTCCTCCCGTTGATCCGCAGGTTACTCAAACGCGCAAGGAAGGCTCGGGCTGGATACTGGATACGGAGCATGTGGCGGGAGTGATGCAGCGGCTTTTGAGTACAGCGGCACGGAGCCAGTGGGATGTCAAGCAGCTTGAGGTTGTCAGGCCGTCGCTGGAGAGCGTATTTCTGACGGTCACCGGCACCGCGCTGAGAGACTAGAAGCCGTAAGGATACAGAAGGGAGATTTTCAGATGAAATCCATCATTATGAAGGAATTGAAATTGATCCGCAAGGATAAGCGCAGCTTTTTCTTCCTGCTGCTGATGCCGGCGCTGTTTATCGTCATGTTTGGGTCCGTCTTCAGCAGTTCGGGAAGCTCCTCGCAAGTTTCCGTCCACGCCGTCGATCTGGATCAGAGCGATGCTTCGCAGACATTCATGAAGCAGATGGGAACGATTATGGATGTGACGGCGGAAGATCCGGATAGCCTGAATGAAGGAATTGACAAGATCCGTCAGGGGCAGTATACGGCTCTGCTGGTTGTGCCCGAAGGCTTCGAGCAGGCTATCAATGAGGGGCAGACGGCTGGAATTAAGATGTACGAGGATCCCGCATCCGCTATCTCCAATGCCCCGATAACAGCGATACTGGAGAACCTTACAGGCAAGTACAGGGAACAGAAGCTAAATGATACGCTGATCCGGATGGGAGATACGGAGGAACAGGCCAAGCAGGCGCTTGCCTCCCCGGTAACAGTCGAAGCTGTGCCCACAACCTCGGATGTTTTTAATTATATCGACCAGGTGGTTCCGGGGATGACCGTCATGTTCGTGTTCTTTATTATGATTACGATGAGCCGCCGGTTCTTTGAGGAGAAGAAGACCGGACTTCTGTCGCGTATCCGCAGCACGAGTATCAAGCCGCTGCAGTATTTGCTTGGAATGTGGATTCCCTTTGTCCTCACCGTGGCTGCACAATGCGTGGTTCTGTTTACCTTCGGCCATTTTGTTTATGACTTGAGTCTTGGCGATTTGTCGGCACTCGCATTAATTGTACTGGGACTTAGTATTGCCGGAACAGGTCTTGGACTTGGCCTTTCCTTCATTGTTCCGGGCGAAGGAGCCGCTATGGTCATTACCCAGCTTATTTCCATGGGAGGCGCTCTGGTAGGCGGTCTGTGGACACCATCATACATGCTGCCGGATTCGATCCAGACCATTGGCCATTTTACACCGCAGTATTGGGCGCAGCATTCGCTGGTGGACATTATTGCGCATGGCGCACATATTGGCGATGTAGCTGGAGCTGTACTGATTTTGCTCACGTTTGGAGCAATCGGTCTTGCAGTCGCTTTTATCCGTCTGCCCGGCTTTCTGCGTTCTGCGGCTAATTAAGGGCATGATCGGTTTGGGACAAATAGCGGCGGAAAACAGGGAGAAGAGACGCATAATCATGTGTCTCTTCTTTTTTTATTATTAGAAATTCGGGAAATGCTTTATTCAGGCGTCCCAAGCGATACGCTTACATCAGGGAGCGAATTATGAGAGACATTTGCGGCTGATGCCAAATTTTGAGGCATGAATAACGATTTTTCCTATGTTAACATGAGTGGCGTCGGGAGAAACCGGCAAAACCCAAAACCAACGAGGAGGAAATAAATTCATGAAAATAAGACCAATTCGAGTGGGAATAGCAAGTGTTCTTGCAGCAAGTGTAATTGTACTTGGAGGGGGAGCAGGCTTGCAGCAGGTCAGTGCAGCTTCTGCAAATACAGCCCCAACAAAAACGTATAATATAAACATTAACGATACACTTTCGAAACTTGCGCAGCAATATGGTATCGATCTCGGCAAGCTGCTGCAATCCAACCCTTCCCTGGGTAACGGCAATAATATTTTCCCCGGCATGATCATTAAAATTCCGGTTAATGGCGGATACGGGAATGGTTCAGGTGCTCCTGCTAATAGCGGCAGCGGTATGCCTTCAACTGGCGGCGGCAGCGGAACTCCGGCAAACGGCGGCAGCGGCACGCCTTCAACTGGCGGCAGCGCACCGGCAAACGGCGGCTCAACCACAGATCCCGGAACAGTATCGCAAAGCGAATTTGCTTCCCAGGTTGTAACGCTCGTCAACCAGGAGCGCAGCAAAGCAGGCTTATCTTCACTGCAATCCGATGCTCTGCTGACTAAAGTGGCGACTGCCAAAGCGAAAGACATGTATGACAACAATTATTTTGATCACAACTCGCCAACCTATGGTTCCCCGTTTGATATGATGAAACAATTTGGCGTATCTTATAACTATGCGGGTGAAAACATTGCCAAAGGCCAACGTACACCTCAGGAAGTTATGACTGCATGGATGAACAGCCCAGGCCACAAAGCCAACATTCTGGGTGCGAATTACAAAAAAATCGGCGTTGCTTATTACAATGGCGAATGGGTGCAAGAATTTACTTCCTAAAATAACCTATGATGGAAAGGCGGCCAATGCTGGCCGCTTTTTTTGTTGCATACAGAATTCAAGCTCCTGATGATGGCTTCCTCAAGCTTCTCTTATGAGCGACCCAACCAACCACACAGGTTCCGTTTTCAACCCTTCGTTTGACTTGACGCGGAATTAACCGGCGGTTATTATGTAACCAATGGTTATTTAAAACTCCAAACAACGAAACAAGAGGTGTCAAAGTCATGACGACAAGACGAAAAATGCTGACTGAGGAAATGAAGCAGGCTATCCGTCATTCCGCTGCTCGGCTATTTGCAGAGAAAGGCTATCCGTCGGTAACGATGCGCGAGATAGCCAAGGAGGCAGGCTGCTCGCATACCGCGATCTATTTGTATTTCAAGAATAAAGAGGATCTGCTGCAGCAGATCGCTATCCCGCCGCTTGCGGAGATGGAAGGCCGGATGCTGGAGAGGCTGGGAGACGCGAACGCAGCCCCGCTGGACAAATTGATTGGCGCCTGCCAGGAATATGCTGTGTTTTGCCTGAGCAACGGCAGCTTCTTCAATGTTCTGACCACATCGGGAAGCGGCAGGGTGGATGAGCCGGAGCCCGAGCTCGAAGTGAATCAGATCCGCAACCGTATATTCGGCCATCTGATTAAGGCGCTGGACAATGTGGTGGATGACAAGGGTTCTGCTGCCGACGCTGAAGCGGCGCTCAATCGTGCGCGCATTTTATTTTATTACATGCAGGGATTCGTCCACACCTATAATGGCAGTCTGGAATCCATCGATTCACTTTTGGAGAGGACGCTCCCCATTTACAATCAAGGAGTAAGAACATTGGTGGCAGGTATGAAGGCCTAATATCGATGAAAAAACAAGAGACCGGCATTAAAACGCCTTTGTAAATAAGTCCTTTGACATGGAGGGAAATGATAAAATGTTAGCGAATTGATAAGGATACTTCTTTTGAACCTGTCGGGGGATGAGCTTTATGAAGGATCAACAATCTCAATACGAGTCATTTATTTCCACTCATCTGCATCAATTGGTTGATCAGTCGCGGATAGGCGTCTTTCTTTTTCATGAAGATCAAATTTCGTATGTCAATCCGTGTCTGGCGGAGATGTTCGGATACTCCCGTGAGGAAATTATCGGTATGCAGCCCAAGGATCTGGTCTTCGAGGAAGACCGGGCATTTTTCAAAGACAAGATCAGCCGTCGGTTGAGAGGGGAAGGCAGGGGCGCCCGCAATTGGCTCAGAGGGCTCAGGAAGGACGGAAGTCTGTTCTACTATGAAGCCAAGGGATTACTGGTCGAGTATGATGGCCGCCCCGCACTGGTTGGTACGCTGACGGATGTCACCAGTACGATAAAAGCAGATGAAATTTTACGCGAGCATGAACTCAGGTATCAGCGCCTGATCAAATACTTGCCTGAACCCATCGTCGTTCATGACGGGGAAACGATTTTATATACGAATAATGCCGGCCTCCTCCTTTTTGGCGCCACCAGGGTTGAGGAATTATTTACCGTTACCTATATGGATTTGATTCATGCCGATTACCGGCAAATGACGAGCGAACGCATGAGCTTGCTGCTGGCCTCGGATGAACCTTTGGACTTTATGAAATCCAAAATCGTCAGCCTTGATGGAAGGATCATCGATGTAGAGGTTTCCGGCATCCGGATTCATAATTTTCAGGGACGCCCCTTTGTTGTGCAAAGCGTGTTTCGTGATTTGACGGAGCGCAAAAGAGAGGAAGAAGCGATTATCCGGTCAGAGAAGCTGTCGGTAGCAGGTCAGATGGCGGCGGGAATCGCTCACGAAATCCGAAACCCTTTAACCTCCTTAAAGGGTTTTACGCAGTTTCTAAAAACAAAGGTAAGCGACCATCATGAATATTTCAATATTATGCTTGCGGAGCTGGACCGGATCAATACAATCGTGCAGGAATTTATGGCGCTGGCCAAGCCCCAGGTCAAGCAGTTCAGCCAGCATAATCTGGCCTCCATATTGGAGAATGTGATTACGCTGCTGGAAACGCAGGCGATTATGAACAATGTCGAGATGAAAAAGGATTTTGCCGCGAAGATGCCGACGGTATATTGCGATGAGAATCAGCTCAAGCAGGTATTTATCAATTTGATGAAAAATGCCATAGAGGCGATGCCAAGCGGAGGAGATTTATCCATTACCCTGAAGGAGGGGGACGCGGGTATGCTCATTGTCCGCATTCAAGATCAAGGGGTGGGAATCCCCAAGGATAAGCTTGAGCGTCTAGGCAGCCCCTTCTACTCGACCAAAAGCTCCGGTACCGGGCTTGGACTCATGATTTGCTTGCGCATTATTGAAGCCCACCGCGGTACGCTGAAATTTGAAAGCGAGGAAAGCAGCGGTACAACCGTCACAGTTGAGCTGTCTGCCTTTGAATGGGAGACAGAGGGATAAACGAATGGCGTTCATCCCGTTATTGTTCGCGGCTGGACCTATTTACCAGTGTATTTGGGGGATAGAATTATGGTATCCTTTAACGCGAGCCGAAACTTATCGTACGGGGGATCTTTATGAGGCAGCAAACAGATGCTTTCAGCAAGCAATAATCTGTTTCCTGCCTCGCGGAATATTATCCGAGCCAGTCGAAATGGCAGGGTGAAAATCCGCTGGGGGTGAATCGCTTTGGAGCGGGCATATCCGCTTTGGCGTAGGGTTGAACTCCTCAATCCGAATCCGACAACTAACCTCGCAGGCCGCATGCACAAACAGGCATACTTAACCAATCGGAAGAGAGGCTGCCTTGTTTGAGCGATGACGGAGTTTGAAGACAGTTCTGTATCAGAACATGCCTATAAACCCGTAAATAAAAGGAGGACATTTGTTTTGGTAAATGCAAAATGGAAAAAAGGCGCGGCAGCAGCTGTACTTGGATTGGCAATTCTTGCCCATGCAGGGGCGGCAAACGCTGCAGCGGTTTACAAGGCAAAACACAATGATACCTTCTGGACGTTGTCCAAGCAATTCGGTGTGCAGCTTGATCAGCTGGTGAAAGCGAATCCAGGCGTGGACCCGTCCAATATTTATGCGGGCTTGTCCATTACAGTGCCGGGATCGGCAGCGAAAAAAACGGCAGCAGCTCCGAAAACCGCGGCGGTCAAGGCGATTAAAATGGAATCCACGGCCAAAGCGCTGCCGAAAAATACCGTGACAGTCAACGGACTGGCCTACAACTATACAGATGTTGTACAAGCCAAAGCAAGCGCCTATACAGCTGATGAATCCGAGAACGGCTGGGGCCCGGTTGACTATTACGGCAACCCGCTCAAGCTGGGTACGATCGCAGTTGATCCCAACCGTATTCCGATGGGAAGCAAGGTGTATATCACCGGTTACGATCATGACGGTTTGCCTGTTGGCGGCATGATGGCCGTAGCGACAGATATGGGGAGCGGGATCAAAGGGGATCGCATTGATATCTTCGTACCGCAATCGCAGGAAAAAGCCCAGAAGTTCGGGTTTCAATATGTAAAGGTTTTTGTTCTTGGCAAATCATAATACTTCAATATAATCGATCATAAATGAGCGGCGCCCCATTGCAGGGGCGCCGCTTGGTGGTTTCAGGGCTTTACGCTTCGTGCAGCCGGCTCTCCAAGCAGCTCGGGGAGCGTAACCATTTGATAGCCTTTGCTGCGGAGCAGCTTGATCAGTTTGGGCAGCGCCTCTAATGTTCCCGATAGATCCTGACCGATGCCTCCGCCTGCATGCTGAAGAATAATGGAGCCGGGCTGCAGGGTTTTCTTGATGTTAAACAATATCGTACTGCTGTCGATGCCCCGCCAGTCGACAGAGTCGACATCCCAGTTGACGGCAATATAACCGTTTTGCTTCATCCACTCAATTTGCCCGGGCAGTACTTCCCCATAGGGCGGTCTGATTAATCTGGGACTATATCCGGCGAGCGGACGCAATATGGCGTCAGTATTGCGGATCTGCTGCTGGAAGGCAAACAGGGAAATACGCGAGAATACCGCATGGTTATAGGAATGGTTGCCGATTACATGCCCTTCCCTGCCAATGCGCCTGACTATGGACGGATAAGAAGCGGCGCGCGATCCGACTACAAAAAAAGTCGCCCTGACTTTATGGCGGGCCAATATATCAAGCACCTTGGACGTGTAGCGGGGATCAGGCACATCGTCAAAGGTAAGCGCAACCTTCCTCTCCTTGCGCGGGCCGCCAATAACGAAGGTCCCGGGATAACGCTGCTGCAGATCTACCCAGGATGTGGCGTCACGGCGCGAAACTTTCTTTTTCTTCTGCTGGCCTGTCTCTCTGCTCTGGAAGGAAGGCTCGCTGAAGCCGGGTATGTTAAGCGGCAGGATGCCGGGCTCGTCCTGAAGTTGAATATGTAAGGAAGCTGGGAGCTTATCAAGCGGAGCAGCATGAAGTCTCCGCACCGGATCAAGTAAGCCGGAGATTATCATGACTGCGAGGAGGATAAGAACAGTTTTTCGTATCAAGCGAACGCAATGATTATTCCGCAGCATGTAAACCCTCCATATTTTGATAAATGACAAGCCTTTCTTTCTTGCGCTTTATTCATTGTGCCCCTCTGTTTTCCGATCATGCATGCGAAGCAGCGGATAACCGTCGATGACATGAAGCGAAGCTGCCTGCAGCGTTGACGGCAAGGTCCGTTCCGGGGCAGCTTTCTGCAAAAATAACTTTACAGATGAAGAATAAAACCGCTAACATGGAAAGTAATCACAACAGCAAAGGAGTTAGAGAAATGCCTACAATTGATAAGCCGCTTGCCGAATTGCAAGCGTATACAGGAAGAAATCCACGGCCTGCCGATTTTGATGATTATTGGGACAGGGCCCTTAATGAAATGCGTCAGACCGAACCGCAGATCGAGCTTGTTCCAAGCTCCTTCCAGACACCTGCTGCGGAATGCTTCGATCTTTATTTTACGGGTGTGCGGGGAGCGCGGATTCATGTTAAATATGCCCGTCCCCGTCACGCGGACATGCCCCGGCCGGCGGTTTTGCATTTTCACGGATATTCCGGGAATGTAGGCGATTGGCATGAGCGTCTCGGTTATGTCTCGCTGGGATTCTCGGTATTTGCCATGGACTGCAGAGGACAGGGCGGACTTTCACAGGATGTCGGCGGTGTGACCGGCAATACGCATCACGGCCATATTATCCGCGGCTTGGATGATCAGCCGGATAATCTGCTGTTCCGGCATATCTTTCTGGACACGGCGCAGCTGGCTTCCATTGTCATGCAGATGCCCAATGTGGACCCGGAGCAGGTATTCGCAACAGGCTGGTCGCAGGGAGGCGGTCTGACCATTGCCTGCGCTTCGCTGGAGCCGCGTATACGCAAGCTGGCGCCGGTCTATCCATTCCTGAGCGATTACAGGCGCGTATGGGAGATGGATCTGGCGAAGGACGCCTACGCCGAGCTTCGCACCTATTTCCGTCATTTCGACCCGCAGCATAAGCGGGAGGATGAAATTTTCACCAAGCTGGGCTATATTGATATTCAATATTTGGCCGAACGCATCAAAGGCGAGGTACTGATGGGAACAGGTCTGATGGATACGATATGTCCGCCATCCACTCAATTTGCGGCTTACAACAAGATAACGGCGCCGAAGCGGTTGGAGATTTATCCGGATTTCGGGCATGAAGGGCTGCCTGGACACCATGACAAGATTTTTCAATATTTCTTGGGGAATTACTAGGAGAGGCAGGAATCCTTAATGCTTAAGCTGGAGAAGCGGGACAAGCTCGTCATGATCGGCGATTCCATCACGGATTGCGACCGGGCAAGACCGGTAGGGGAAGGGTTGTTCAATGCGATTGGCAGAGGATATGTCGGCGTGGTTGACTCACTGCTGACGGCTGTATATCCGGAGCTGGGCATTCGGGTTGTCAATGTCGGAACAAGCGGAAATACGGTAAGGGACCTGAAGGACCGCTGGCAAACCGATGTCATTGACCTCAAGCCGGATTGGCTGTCGATCATGATTGGAACCAATGATGTCTGGCGGCAGTTCGACGTGCCTGCGATGACGGAAGCCCATGTGTATCTGGAGGAATACGAGCAGACCCTTGAAGAGCTGGTTGCCCGAACAAGACCCGTTCTGAAGGGATTAGTGCTTATGACTCCGTTCTACATCGAACCTAATCCAACCGATGCGATGCGTGAAACGATGGACCGCTACGGTGAAGCAGTGAAGCGGATTGCAGGGAAGTACGATGCGGTTTATGTCGACACCCAGGCGGCATTCAACCGTCTGCTGGAGCATTTGTATCCGGCTACGCTTGCTTGGGACCGGGTCCATCCGTCGCAGACCGGACATGCCGTTCTGGCCAGATCTTTCCTGCAGGGGATTGGCTTCGACTATAATCAAGGGCTTGTATAAACCGATTTCCTCAAAACCGTCAGTAAAGATAAATTCGAAAGCCGCTTCCGCCCCCGTGCGGATTAAAGCGGCTTTTTTGTTTTTTCAGGAATATATTGGCTGGAAAAAAGTCCGAATAAGACATGATATTGTCCCGATAGAGCATGAAACCGAACCGTATAATGCGTTATTATAAATAATATAAAAACGAGTGAATTACTTGGTATTAATCCGGGGCATCCAGCAGGAAGGAGCAATCTGCATGACCGTCAAGACGTTATCGGGATACCGCAAAAATGCTCAAGGCATCTGGGTACAGCGATCTTCCCATGGACAGCACAACGTGTTTGATGAGCACGCGCATGATTTCATCGAGCTGGTATATGTGGTTCAGGGCGAAGGCTTGCATCTCATTGACCGTTTTCCCTACGAGGTGCGGGCGGGCGATATGTACAGCATTCATCCCGGCGAGCGGCATGCCATTGAGCATCTGAACGGTTCCGGGATCGAGATTATCAATGTTCTGTTTGTTCCGCAGTCCCTGGCGGGCTGCCTTCCTGGTGATCATGAGATGCCCGGGACGCTTGCTTTTATTACGCCATTCATGGATGGCAGCGGCAGGCTGCCCCGAAAAATGACCCTGAGCGCCGAACAGTCATCGGCCATCGTCGGTATTTTGGAGGATATGATTGCCGAGACCAAGGATGAGGATTCAGGCTCACCGCTGCTGATTCGCTTCAAGCTGATGGAATTGCTCGTTCTGTTATCCCGTTTCTATGAAAAACGGGAGACGACAAAGCAGGTGTCCTATGCCTGCGGCGGCCACGAAATTCTGACCCGCCGTGTCCGCGTGTTTCTGGAAGATCATTTTCATCAAAAGCTTACACTTGCTTATCTGGCTCAGGTGTTTAATCTGAGCGAGCGGCATTTGGGCCGCGTGTTCAAACAGGAGACAGGCAGAAGCGTCAATGAGATGCTGCAGCATATCCGGATCGAACGCGCCAAGCAAATGCTGCACGAAACGAACCGGAGTATGGAGGTTGTTGCGGAGTCCGTCGGATTCGCCAATGCCTCCTTCTTCTCCCGCCTCTTCTCGCGAATCGTGGGAGCTACTCCGGGGGAATACCGAAAAATGGCCAAGAACCGGCGAATCTCCTGATTAAGGAGAGGATTCTCCGATCGTCAGGCCAACAGGAAATTAATCGCGAGGAGAAATGAACATGTATAACGAACAAGCCCCGAGGGGCAACCGCAATTTTCGGCTTTTGCTGGTATCTCTGACGTTAATCGGCTCTCTGCTTCTCTCCGCCTGCTCCAGCAGCGGCAAGACTGGTTCTGATGCCGGAAGCGCTGAGGGCGCGAATACGACAGGCGAAGCCCCGCTTGAGCTGACCATTCAGACGATTACGCCAAGCACGCCGCCCGCGGCAGATGATAACGTGATCAAGCGCGCTATTGAAGCAGCAACCCATTCGAAAATGTCGATTACATGGGTATCCAACAACATCTACACCGAGAAGCTGAATGTGACGCTGGCTTCCGGAAATTTGCCGGATCTCTTGATGGTGAATGATCCGTTCTCTACCGCATTCCGTACAGCTGTTGTGCAGGGCGCATTCTGGGATATCACCCCTTATATTAAGGATTACCCCAATCTCTCAAACGGCATTTCCAAGAACGCATGGAATGTAACCAAACAAGCAGACGGAAACAACTACGGGATTCCTCGCCCGCGTCCGGAAGAGGGAGAGAGCTTCTTTATCGTCCGCAAGGATTGGCTGGATCGCTTAGGCCTGCAGGTGCCAACCACGACAGAAGAATTGTATAAGGTGGCCAAAGCTTTCACGGATCAGGACCCGGACGGCAACGGTAAAGCCGATACGGTCGGTATCGCGGCTTATCTGGATGCCAACGATACCAATCTCGGTCCGGTGCTTGGGGCGGTTGAGAACTCCTTTACGGGTGTGAACGGCAGCTGGAAATGGGACGGGCAGCAGCTCGTATACTCCGCTTTTCTGCCGGAGGTGCGCGAGTCCTTGGAGTATCTGGCCAAGGCCTACCGGGAAAAGCTGATTCCGCAGGACCTGTTGTCGCTGAAGCTGACGGACAGCCGGGATCTGTTCAAGTCCAACAAGGCCGGCATCATTGTGGACAAGACAGGTACTCTGCATGTATATGCGGATGATCTGAAGAAGATCGATCCCGGATTTTCATTCGCCGATTTCTACCCGGTGACCTCGATTGACGGTTATACACCAAAAGGTACGGGCTTTAACGGGATTCTGGCCATTGCGAAGTCCGTGCCGGAGGATAAGATGAAACGGATTTTGAAGCTGATCGATACGTGGATGAATCCTGAAGTGTTTGAAATTCAGAAGTACGGAATTGAAGGCCGTGATTATAATCTGGTGGATGGCCAAAAGGTTATCGATGTCGATCAGAGAACAAAAGATAATGCGTCGGATTTTAATCAGATCGTCAATATACTGCTCCCTGCTGAAACCGTTGGCTCCACACCCGAGGAGACGGAGGCGCTCAAAATCTTCAAACAGGTGCAGGATGCGCAAACCGGCAGCACTGCCGACCCGACGGTCGGGTTGGGATCGGAGACCGCCAATGAAATTCTGCCGGATTTGAACAAAAAAATCCAGGATTTAAAAGCTAAAATCATCTTGGGCAACGAGCCGATTACAGCTTGGGATGATTTTGTAGCCGCACTGAAGCAGGATGCCGGCGTAACGAAGATGACCGAAGAAATGACTGCAGCCTATAAGCAGCGTACCGGGCAGTAAGACGGCTGATGCCGCTTCACCCTTGAGCTGACGGTCCATAAGGAGGATAGCGGCATGAAGGCAATGAAAACTGCCGGACCTGAATTACCGAACCAGGCAGGAAAATGGGGCAGGCTCGGCAGGAGGCTGTATCGGGACAGATCCCTGTACCTGCTTGCCCTGCCGGGAATTCTTTTTCTGATCTTGTTCAAGTATGTGCCGATGTGGGGCATTGTCATCGCCTTTCAGGACTATTCGCCCTTCGCCGGAATTTTGCATAGTCCTTGGGTGGGTTTGAAGCATTTTGAACGTTTTTTTGCCAATCCGGATTTCTGGATGCTGTTCCGCAATACGATTGCCATTAATCTGCTCAGCCTTTTTCTGTTTTTCCCGCTGCCTATTCTGATTGCGCTGATGCTGAACGAGCTGCGAAGCGTCTTGTTCAAGCGTCTCGTGCAGACGGTAATCTACCTGCCCCACTTCTTGTCCTGGGTCATTATCGCTGGTTTGACGTTCTTCCTGTTCGCCAAAGGCGAAGGGCTAGTTAACGATATTCTGGAGGCGCTTGGAAGACCGCGATTGGCTGTTCTTACGAACCCGAATGCCTTCTGGCTGATGGTGACCATTCAATCCATCTGGAAAGAGGCCGGATGGGGAACCATCCTGTTTCTGGCGGGAATCGCCGGAATCAACCCCAGTCTTTATGAAGCTGTGAAGATGGATGGTGCCGGACGTCTGAGACAAATGTGGCATATTACGCTGCCAGGCCTTCGCTCCGTAATCGTGGTGTTATTTATATTGAAGCTCGGCGACATGATGGATGTCGGCTTTGAACAGATTTTCCTCATGTATAACGGTGCCGTATCCAATGTGGCGGAGGTATTCGACACCTACGTGTACCGGCTTGGGATCAAGCAAAGCCAATTCAGCTACAGCACGGCTGCAGGGCTGTTCAAATCTCTCGTCGGGCTTGCTCTTGTGCTGATTGGAAATAAAGTGGCCAGGAAGTTCGGCGAGGAAGGGGTGTTTTAACAAGTGATCAGGCCGAGTATGTCGGACCGGCTCTTCCGTCTGATTAACGGGGGGCTGCTGGGATTGATGGCGCTCCTCACCTTTTTCCCGATTTATTACGTAGTTGTTATTTCATTCACGGATTCAACGGAGCTGCTGACCAAGGACTATATCCTGTTCCCGTCCAAATGGTCATTCGACGCCTATAGTTATCTGTTATCCACCGATGCGTTCCTGCGCTCGCTCGGGAACAGCGCCTTTCTGGCGGTCGTCGGCACCGTATGCTCGCTGGCTGTTACCTCCTCCTTCGCTTATGCCCTTTCCCGGAAAAAGCTGATGGGTCGCAGATTGCTGATGCTGCTTACCCTGCTCACCATCCTGTTCAGTCCGGGTATTATTCCAAACTTTATTCTTATTCGCCAATTGGGCCTGCTTGACAGTTTATGGTCCTTGATTCTGCCGGCTATGGCAACCGGGTGGAATATACTGCTAATGAAAAACTTTTTCGACAGTCTGCCGCAAGAGCTCGGAGAATCGGCTGCCATTGACGGCTGCGGTGAGACGCGGGCCTGGGTCTCGATCATGCTTCCCTTGTCGCTTCCTGCTCTGGCGGCATTCGGGCTGTTCTATGCAGTGGGCTTCTGGAATCAATTTTTTACCGCCCTGCTGTACTTGAATGACTCCTCCCGCTGGCCGATCCAGGTTCTGCTGCAGAATATGCTGCTGAATGCCTCCAATACGGATTTGGCCGTTCCTGGAGAGTTTGTGGAGGTTCCGCCCTCAGAATCGCTCAAGATGGCTGCCGTTGTTGTGGCGATTGCTCCGATCGTTTTGGTTTATCCGTTTTTGCAAAAGCATTTTGCCAAAGGAGCCATGGTTGGTTCTATAAAAGGCTAGGTTTGGAGATGAAGCATATGAAACCCGATATCATTTTTTTGATGACCGACCAGCAGCGCTGGGATTGCATCGGTCTGTATAATCCGGCAATTAAGACACCGAACATCGACAAGCTGGCCGAAAGCGGTATTGTTTATAACCAGGCGGTTTGTCAGGCGCCGATGTGTGTGCCGAGCCGCAGTTCCATGATGCTTGGTCTGTATCCTTCCCAACTGGGCGTGCGGACGAATCATGGAGGTCTCTACGACGAAGACAAGCTTCCTGCCGAGCCGCTGCCCGAATTGATGCGCAAGGCGGGATACCAGACGGCAGGATTCGGCAAGACGCATTGGAACCATGGACACCGGAATCCCGTTCCGCCTACGAGAGGCTTTGAAGTGCGTTCGGTCGGACTTTCCCGGGAGAGCGGCCACTATGAGGACGGAGCTGTGATGATGGGAGACCATGATCCGGAAGGGCTGCGGGCTTACAGCGAGGAAACGGCTCTTTACGGCAGCGGGGAAGAGAATGCGCTAGGCTATATGGGCCGAACGAGCGGAATACCGATGGAGCAGCACCGCGACGGCTGGGTAGCCGGGCAGTGTCTGAATTTTCTGGACGGCGGCATCGATCCGGATCGTCCCTTGTTCCTCTATCTGTCCTTTCTGAAGCCGCATGCCGGGTTCAATGTGCCGCAGGAATTTGAGGATCTGTACCGGCTTGAGGATATTCCCGATATCCCGCAGCCGCCATGGGAGGACGAGGAGGGAACGCACTTGTCGGCTACGGACGGCGTGAATACAGGCAGCCGGCGAATGTATCTGGAGAGACGCGAGGCCTGGGAAGCGATGAGTCCGCTTGAGCGCAGAAGGACTACGCTGCGTTATTATGCAAATTGCAGCTGGCTGGATCATTATTTTGGCCTGGTGATGGAGTCGCTGGAGCGCCAGGGAAGATTGGACAATGCCCTGATCGTATTTCTGTCGGATCACGGCGAGATGCTCGGCGAGCGCAGATACCGCTTCAGCAAGTATTGTCTGTACGACTCCAGCGTCAGGGTGCCGCTCATATTGTCCGGTTCCGTGATACCCGGGGATAAACGCGGTACAGTCGATGAGCGTCAGGCCGAGCTGATTGATCTTGTGCCAACGCTCAGTAAAATAGCGGGACTGCCGCGGAACCCGATTCTGCCGGGACTTGATCTTCTGGGTGAGCGCAAGCGCCGGGGAACGTTC
This sequence comes from Paenibacillus sp. JT22N12, assembly GCF_056269365.1. Taxonomy (NCBI): domain Bacteria; kingdom Bacillati; phylum Bacillota; class Bacilli; order Caryophanales; family Paenibacillaceae; genus Paenibacillus; species Paenibacillus sp. JT22N12. Next base: position 62,280 of record NZ_JBWDNU010000002.1, read on the forward strand.
AGCGAGTTTCACGGCAAAGGAGCGGAAGGACTTCATTCGGCTCCCTGCTATATGTGGCGCAAGCGGGATTGGAAGCTGATCATCTACTTATCCGGTACGATTGAGGATGCCATCGAGCGGGTGGATGAGGCGCACGGAGAATTGTATAACCTCCGGACTGACCCCCAGGAATGGTATAATGTTTATACTGAAGCGGAGTACCAGCCGGTTCGGGAACAGCTGAAGACGGAGCTGCTGCTGCATCTGGCAAGCGCCTGGTCGAGGGGACCGTTTTTTTATGACCGCCATGGATACGCCTCTCTGGGGTGAAGGCGGGCATAGAAGATGATGAATCGGCGGTGCAGACGGAAATAGTCCGGGAGAAGCATAATAAGCTTTATACCCCCGCGAATACCAGATGACGTTTCCGCAAGCGCAGCCGGGTTATTTGACCGATCCTTTAGAAGAAGCTGATTGTTCATACGAAGGAGGCTTGAATTTATGGATTGGAGCCGTTTTAAACATCCGCATGCGGAAGACCGGATTCATCCGTTCTGGTTCTGGAATGGAGAAATGGCGGATGATCAGATCAAGAGGCAGATCGGGGAGATGACGGACAAAGGCGTAGGGGGATTTTTTATTTGCCCGCGCCAGGGGCTTGAAGTGCCTTATTTGTCTGAACAGTGGTTTCAGAAGGTTCGTCTGGCAGTGGAGTATGCCGCAAGCCTTGGGCTTCAGGCATGGCTGTACGATGAATATCCCTACCCCAGCGGTATTGCGGGCGGCGAGGTGACCCTGCTGCATCCGGAAGCGAAGCATTATACGCTGGAGACCATTACCCGCAGAGCAGAGGGCGGGCGCAGCGTGCGGGAGGAACTGCCCTGGGCGCGGATATTGTCCGCTCAGGCGGTACCGGTTGGTGAAGGAGGCCTGTTGAATTGGGATGAGGCCGTCGATATCCGCGGATCAATAGGCAGCAGGCAGACACGACGCATCTTCCAAAAAGCCGGGCTCACGGCGTATAACCGCAAGCGCTTCTTTAGTTATGGAACCGCTTACGAGCTGATCTGGGACGCTCCGGACGGAGAATGGGAGCTCATTTTGTTTCTGGAGAAGGAACTGGAGGATTTCAAATATTACGGGACATTTGTTGATCCCGGCAACCGTCAGGCTGTCGAATCCTTCATCCGGCTGACCCATGAGAAATATGCCGACCATGTAGGCGACTTGTTCGGTGACCCCATTAAGGGGTTCTTCGGGGACGAGACGGGGTTTCTGGGCAGCATCCCTTGGTCGCCGCAGCTGCCGGCAGCTTTCAGGGAGCTGCATAACTATGATTTGCGTGATCATTTGCATGCGCTTCTGTATCCGGATTGTCCGGATGGCGCACGGATCCGTTACGATTATTTTCAGACGGTTCATCTGCTGCTGCGCTCCAACTATCATCAGCAGCTTCATGATTGGTGCGGGGAGCATGGGCTTGCTTATGTGGCCGAGGCGCCATCGGTACGGATGACGACACAGCGGTACAGCCACATTACAGGCGGCGACTCGGCGCATGAAAAGCTGGGACGGCCGCTGCACTGGGTGCTGGAGAGGTATGCGGGGGAGATGCGTTATAACCCGAAGATGGTCAGCTCGCTGGCCCGTCAGCTGGGAAGGGAGCGGAATCTGATTGAATGCTTTCATAGCGTAGGCTGGTCCATGACGCTGCAGGATGCCAAATGGATGATCGACCGGCTGGCCGTGCTGGGAACAAATCTGTTTAATTTTCATGCTTTCTTCTATACGCTGGATGGCCTCTCCAAGCATGACGCGCCTCCATCCCAATTTCTGCAAAATCCTTATTGGCCATATTTTCGGCAGCTTGCCGATTATACAGGCAGACTCAGTTATATGATGAGTCAGGGGGCTGCAGACATTCGGATCGCGGTGCTGGACCCGGTAACAAGCTTCTGGACGCATATGGGCAATCCTCTGCATGGATTCAAATATGCGGGTGAAGATGAGGAGCAAAAACGGAGACTGGAACGTCTTCACGGGGACTGGAAGGCGCTGTCGGTGCATCTGCTGGAGACACGCCGGGATTTCGACCATCTTGATCCCGAGCTGCTCCAGGAAGCCGACATTAACGAAGGCGTCGTCACAATCGGTCATGCCCGTTATGAAGCGATTCTGCTGCCGCCGGTAACGAATCTGGAGGCGGGAGCATGGAAGGCTCTGAAGACTTTCGCTGCACAGGGAGGCATAGTGATCGGGATGGGGCTGCTCCCATATGAGCATATCGCAGCGGATAGCTCCGCGGAAGACGAGGCAGCGGCTTTCTTCGGGGTTGAGCAGTCCCCGCGCGCCGGTTACTGGGAATCGGACAGAACGGGATCGGCAGAGAGTCAGGATTCCGGCCGGATTGGATACCGGAAGGGACAAGCCGGTTCCGTATATTTTATCCCGTGCGGCACTTCGGGGCCATTTCAGCTGGTGCTGGATCATGTGACCAGGCTGCTGGATGATTGTCTCCCGCAAGCGGTAACAGTCAAGGCGGCTTCGGCAGACGAACATCTTCCGCTGCTCATGCAGACGCGCTGGCTCGAAGAAGATACGGGGATGATTTTCCTGACAAATCAGGAAGGCCGTCAGCTTTCGTTTATATTAAGGGTGGATGCGGAGCTTCTGCCGGACCGGGGCGGACATGTCCAGGGGGAAGCAATGGTTCTGCTTCCGGCAGATTTGATCACAGGCGAGGTGGGCCATGAACCTTATCTCTCGCACCCGGAATATGATTGGAATGCGCGGCCGGACGAATCATCCCAGACTGGCGGCGGAGCTGCAGCAGTTAGGCTTATGCTTGCGCCTTATGAATCACGGCTGATCCTGGCGGTGCAGAAGGAACGGGTGAGCGGGATAGCCGGCAATCGAAACCCCCGTCCGGGGAGGGAAACGGAAGGCGGTGCATTCGAACGGCCGCAGGAGCATACTGCCGCGAAGCGGGAAGCCCCGGAATGCAATTCTGGAAAACCGCATAATCCTGCACAGGAGTGCATCAGCATCACTTCGGAAGCGCAGTGGATTGTGGAACCGCTTGGTCCGAACATGATTAGGCTGGACCGGTTTTCCCTGCAAATGCCTGGTGAGGAAGAGGGGATTCTTGTCGGGGTCAAGACATTCATCGATCAATGCGAGGATCTGGCCGCCGTGCAGGCTCTTCCTGTAGCATTCCGGCAATCCTTCGGCACTCCGATGAAAGTAGGAATGGACTATCCTCTTGACGTAACCTATCGTACAAGATTGCTTGTGACAGATCTTCCTGCCGAATGCTCGCTTGTCATGGATGAGCTGGCAATCTCAGGCGAGTGGGTGCTGATGGTTAATGGAACGTCATTTTGCCGTGATCAGTTTCGAGCTGCCGAGTTGTATGATTACCGGAACATCAGCAGCGATATTGCTTCGCTGCTGCGCGTTGGCGACAATGAAATTTCAGTCAGCGTTCGAATATCAAGCGATGAAGACGGGCTGCTCGACGCGATTTATCTGGCAGGGTCATTTGGGGTCGAACTCCAGCCAAACCAGGGTTCCGCGCTTCCGATGATAACGGCTGTACCGCGGACAGCGGCTTCGCTTCCTCATCACTACACTGAGGGCTTCCCGTATTATGCAGGCGCCCTGCGGTTCACCCGACAGCTGGATATGAGCCTGCCTGCCCGGACGGATGAGATAGATATACAGTTTGCCGACTGGGAAACGACACTTTCGGTTCAGATAAGACTGAATGGTCATGATCTGGGCGTACAATCCTGGTCGCCCTACCGCTGGAGGGCGAGCTCCGCCCAGCTTCGATCGGAAGGCAATACAATAGAGGTGGACGTAACGAATACGCTGGTGGGGCTGCTCGAAGGAGCGTATTTTGATTACAGGGAGCATAAGCTGCAGCCTCTAGTCCCCTGAACCCTCAAGCAGCAGGCGGCTGAGTACGAAAAAGCCCCTTCTCGCGGAGAGAAGGGGCTTTGACTGCAGCTTTTGACTATATTTTGAAAATCGATACGGTACGTTGAAGCTGAACGACCATCTGCTGCATTTTTTCGGTCTCGTCGACAACCGCCTGGACGGAGCCAATCTGTTCATTCATGGAGGCGGATACCTGCTCGGTGCCGGCAGCGGACTGCTCGGTGATTGCGGATATATTCTGGATCGCTCCTGAAATCTTACGGGAGCCCTCCAGCATTTGATCGCTTTCGCTGGAGAATTGATAAATCTGCTTGGTTATAAAATCAACGCTGGCGACAATCTCGGAGAAGATATGCTCCGATTCCTGAAGCATATGAGTTTGCAGCTTAACAACTTCTTCGTTGATTTTAATATTTTCGATGGCCTGCTTGACTCCGGAATCGATGCTGCGGACAAGATTGAACACTTCTTTGGTCGAGGCGGTCGATTCTTCCGCCAGCTTGCGCACTTCCTGTGCGACAACTGCGAATCCTCTGCCATGCTCACCGGCGCGCGCCGCCTCGATTGAAGCATTAAGAGAAAGAAGGTTCGTCTGCTCTGCCAGATCGGAGATTGTGCGCGTTATCGACGAGATGCCCTCCGCATTGCGGGCCAGCTCCTCAATTGTAGCCGCAACTGTAGAGGTTGCTTCCACATTGCGCTGCATGCCGACCGTCTGGCTGTCTACAGCTTTCCGGCCTTTCTCGACCAGGATCAGCGTTTGTTCGGATTTCTCGTTCATTTCCTTGGTGGAATGGGCGTATGAGGCTACTTTGTCCTCGATTTCCCGGATTGACTCAGCCATATCAGCCACATCCCCGGAAATTTCGTTAGCTCCGGTTGCCAGCTCTCCGGCTGATAAGGCGACCTGCTCCATGATCAGCTTCAGATCCTTGTTCTTGTCAAAAATATTCCGGCTGGTGTCGTTCACGATGCGGGATATATTGGACGTGTCCTTCAAAATTTCACGCAGCTTGTCAATCATGCTGTTAAAGGAATGGCCCAGCTGTCCCAGAGAGGAGGATGAGGATACGTCAACCTTCTGGGTAAAATCTCCCTTGGCGATGCCAAAGGCAATGGAAGAGATTTCGTCAATAGATGAAGTAAGCGCTCTCTCGATCACACTCACAAGGGGATACGTAATCGCTGCCGCGACTAAAATGATGATGAGCCCAAGGAGTAAGCTGCTGCCTGTAATGATCAATCCCAAAAGCAAGGCGATCGAGAAAATGCCGACGATTGAATAGCACCCGATCAGAAGTTTGTTGCGGATGGACAATGAATAAAACCATTGCATGAGGCAGGGCTCCTCTTTATTAGAATAATCTCATTATATTCACAATGGAGAATTTTGTCTATATTCGTCTAATGCAATCGTACTAAGTCGAAAGAATTAAGTAAGGATTATGTAATAATCCAGTATCGAGCCTTTTAGTTGTAATGATTTTGTAAAAATATGTTGAAGGAACCATAAAGCTGTCTTATAATAGGCCTAATGTATTATTTGTAAGCTTCAAGAAAATAAGGATTCAGGAGGGGGTTTACTATGAGTTTGGAAACGATGTCATTGGCGCGGCAAGTGGATTATGTATTCAGACAGCTGGAAGAAGAGCTGATTTCGGCTGTTGCAGGGACTGTTTTTATACATATTCGGAATAATGCAGTCGGCAAATACGGAGTCAGGCACAATCCCATTGAGAGCAAGAATGGTGAAATCGGCCAAACAGAGCAGGGTATGACCGCTTCCCAGGTGCAGTCCTTTCGCCAGATGGCAATAGACTCGCTGAAGCTTAAACGGAATTGGACACACGGTGAAATTTTGTATGATTTTTCAGTAAGGTCGAGCACGGGCGCTTGGTCGGCAAGTATTCTTTTTGAATCGAATTACAATTTGGCCAATGGCATGTTTCGCTACCAGCCGAAATATTCACAGCAGGCGCTTCGTGATGCTCCATAGCATATATTCAGGGGACGCCCCCCAGCAAACAAAGGGCTATCGTCGACCTTCGGCGGCGTTTCTACTTCGATTGTAGACTTCTTATCATTTAAGAAAATGCTGCTCCGCATATAGTGGGCAGCATTTTTTCAATTATGCGGGATTTGATGCTCCATCAACCATTAACGAAGCGGCGCTGTTATTGTGCGTCCCATGTCCCGGATAAGGGTTCCTACATCTTCCGAGAAATTACGGACAGGATGGCCATCTATAGGCAGCATTTGATTCTGAAGGCCCTTGATGCGGGAAAATAACTGTCCATCCGTCGTTACGTGAACGGCATAACCCGGCTCCGCCCGTTCAACGGTTTGCTTCACTTGCCGACTCACCATTTCGGTGTGGACACCTTTTTTGACAGCGACACCGACAACGGCGTCGCGATTGTTAAGAATGACAGTTGCTCTGTCCACGCCATGAACACTGGAAACATGCTTGGCGATTTTCTCGGCAGTGGTCATGTTTGCAGAAGCACGCGGATGCTGTCTTTGCTGCGGTTGCGTTTCTTTCATCAGCATACGTTTATCCGTGGTGGACTGCGTTTTATAATTATTTGTTTTTACCTTGTCATGCTTCGCGGTACATCCGGTCGAGGCCATAACGAGAAACAAGGAAAGAACCAGCATTGCGGATATCCTATACATTGGTTTTTTCACCTCCTGATGATAGGATTCGCGGTGAACATCAAAACCATGCTGGTAATATTTCATTTGGAATTTTTGATGGCAGCTTGTTTGCGGTCTGATTCCGCCACGGAATATTTCATTAATTCGGAAACGGTAATCAGGCGGTAGCCTCTGGCTCTGAGCTCCGGAAGAATGACTCTCAATGCGGCAGCAGTTTGCGATTTCCCCTGGACATGATCATGGAAAAGCACAATATCCCCGTTTCTGGCATTTCCCAGCACCTTGTCCAAAATCCGTTGAACGCCTGGCCGGCTCCAGTCCCGTGTATCCTGATGCCAGGACCACATGACAGGAAAAAGGCCCATTTTATTGGAAACCTTGACGATTGTATCGTCATACATGCCGCCCGGAGGACGAAATAACGCCGACTTGCGGCCGATTACCTGGAATATTTCATTTTCCGTGCTCTCGATTTCCTGGCGGACTATTCTTTCCGATGACGGGATTCTGAAGTAAATATGGTTATAGGTATGGTTCGCAATCTCATGCCCTTCAGCGGAAATCTGATTCAAGATATCCGGATACAGCTTCACTCTTTTGCCTACAACAAAAAAAGTGCATTTGGCATCGTACTGCCTGAGCAGATCGAGAATTTCCAGCGTCTGAACGGGATCCGGCCCGTCATCGAAGGTCAGCGCCATCACTCTCTGCTTCGTCTGTACCTCCCAGATCATTTCTCCTTTTTTCTCATAATAAAAACGGTCCTTCTTGAATGGTGCGCCTGCGCCATCAGCTTCATTTGCGAACAGCAGCATCGAAAGGCTTACGATCCCCAGCAGATATTTGTGTACGAGCATGAATCTCCATCCTTTGCAATGTGCATCATTCACCACATGTGTTGACGATAAGCTTTAATGTTTCAAAAATACCGGTTTCGCATACATCTAAGGCTGGCAAGTGAGTCCGGAAACACAAAAAAAATGCTGCCTCGCTGAGCCGGGCAGCATTTTTCGGTATTGGCGAATCCTAATGGCGAATGTTGCTTCCTGCCAATTGTTGTTCCGCGATTTGAACTAGTTTGCGGGTGATGTATCCACCCAATGCTCCTGTATCGCGGGTAGCCATGTAACCGTAATAGCCGTCTTGCGGAATTTGGATTCCAAGCTCCTGCGCCACTTCGTATTTCATTTGGTCCAAAGCTGCACTTGCTTGAGGTACAACTAATTGGTTGCTGCTGCGGGATTGTCCTGCCATTATATTCACCTCCTAAGCTTTCTTGAGCCTTATTATGTTCCTGTTGGAATCTTTTATGCAGAATAAAAATGATTTTTTTCAATCCTCTAAAATTCAAGCCAAACAGCTGGCGCTCAGAGATCAAATTCATAATCCGGGTAAACATACGGCGTGGAAGGAGGAGTGATCGTTTTGATTTGCGCCGCTTTAAGTATAACGATGGGGTTTCCTTCAAAAATGCCCACAGTCACGGTGCCGCGCACATTCAGCCAGACATCGTCATCGTAATCTGCAGCCTGCGGATTCTCGATCATCAGACCGAATGGCACGGAGTCTGCGGAGCAGCAGTTCATCGCAAACCGGCTGACGGCCAGCTGCGACGGTCCCATCCCTTCCTGCCTGTAGACAAACCCGCTGATTTCAACCGTTTTTCCGATAAAATTGTCCCGATACAAGTCAAGCGTAGTCAGCGTCTCCATATACTGCTTCTCGGGGATTACAATTTCGTTCAGTCCATACAGTCTTTTGCCGAGCCGGGCATAGGCAGCCGTATATTCATCCGCGGGAAACAGCGCATCCAGATCTGTGTTGTCCGCTGAATCATCAGGGAACGGCTGCGCCTCCGCATTCTCCGGTATCACAAAACTTCCTGTGCCGTTCAGGCTGATACCTTTTTTGGATGCTGCAGTGCTCCCAAGCATCGTGTCCGGAAGAAGGAATCCCATAATCAGCGGGAGTATAAACAAGCCGTAGATGAGCGTATTTTTGATAAGCGAAGGAGATGGCTCGTGATCGCAGTCATGGGCAGCCGTCCGATTGCCGACCCATACCTGAACGGCGGAATAGAGCAAATAGATGGCTGTTGCATACAAGCCGATTGCCGAAAGCTTGACATAGAGCACCATGCGCGGCGCGATATACAGCGTCATACTGCCGCTGCGTACAAGATCGATTATATACAGAGCGAAGCCGGTCATGATCATGGCGCGCAGCAGATGGTGAATAATCGTGATCTTATCTTCCTTTGTCATGGGGGACGCTCCTTTGCTTCACTATCAGGATGGATAAAAAACCAGCTTCTCCATAACCATGGAACCCATCAGCACAGCGACGAACAAGAACGCGATAATCGTCAGAACAACCTTGGTGCGGAAGGCGGAGAAGAGCATAAGGGTGCTTTTGAGATCGACCATGGGTCCGAATACAAGGAAGGCCAGCAGTGCGCCGGGCGAGAAGAGGCCGCTGAAGCTTGAAGCAACGAACGCATCCGAAGTGGAGCAGAGGGACAGGGCGAAAGCAAGAACCATCATAAAGATATGGGAAACGAAGGGTTGATCGGTGATCGAGTCCAATAATTGACGGTCCAGCGCAGTCTGCATGGCAGCGGTAATAAATGCGCCCATAATCAAATATTTGCCGATATCAAAAAATTCATCTGATGCGTGTGCGAATGTAGCGCTGATCCGTCCGCGCAGCCCGTTTCGTCCTTCGCTGTGATTATGGCTGTGTTCATGATGATGGTGAATAGACGAAGGGTGAGCGCTCCTAAGCGGGTTTTTACGGAGAAAACGGTACAGCAGCAGCCCCAGCAGTACACAGACAACAAAGGTCAGCCCCATTCGGGAGTAGGCCATAATAGGCTCAGAGCGAAAGGCGGTGAAGGTCGAAGTAAATACGACCGGATTAATAATCGGTCCTGCGAAAATAAATACAAGTCCTATGTAGGCAGGCATGCCTTTGCGTATGAGACGGCGAACTACCGGAATCATGCCGCATTCGCATAAAGGCAGCAAGAGTCCCAGCAGGCTTCCGAACAAGACCCCGACGACGGGGTTTTTAGGCGTCAGCCTGGCAATCATTTTGTCAGAGACAAACACCTGCAGAAGGGCCGAGAACAGCACTCCAAGCAGGATGAAAGGAAAGGCTTCGAGGATGATGCTGATGAACAATATTTTAAAGGATTGTATCGATGGATTGGTCAGGATCAGATCCGTAAGGCCGTCTCTGGTCCATATGCGGGCAAGTATCACCAGGCAGCCGGCAGCGAGCAGCGGCGTACCCCATTTATAGATGATTCTCAAAGGACAAACTCCCCCCTTAAACTTCCGTTCTTATACAATATGCAGGCTTGGCCTTCAGAAGGACAGCCTTTCACAAAGTTATTTCACCACGCCTGCAAACACGGCTGCGCCCGGATTTAAATCTGCCCAGTTGATTTGACTGTTATATCAAAAATAGTCATTGCCAAATGAGGAGCAAAGAGGTACAATCACTAACGTTGATAATGATTCTCATTATTGCTCTGTGGATGATAATGAGTGTATCGGATTGGGGAGAACAGCGGTCATGATGAGTAAAAAGAAAATGAAAAAAACAGGATATACCATTACGGCAGCGATGCTTGCCTGTGCGTTAGCAATTACCGGCTGCAGCGATGGCGTGAAGGTTAATGTAAAGGATTATTCATTCGACACGGCAGGGAACATGTTTGCCTATGCGGAATTCGAGTTATCCGGTGAGCCTCTGGCCGAATCGCTTGGACTGGATCTGGATGTGCTGGATGCCGGGAAGCCGGATTCGCCAACGGCATTCGATTATATAGCCGGGATCGAATCCTACGAGTACTCGGAGGAAGCGATGTACGAGGTGGTGGAGAAATCCGGTATGGGGCTGCATCTGGCAAATGGTCCTGCTGTAGCGGACGAGGCCAAGAAAGCCGGCCAATCGCCTAATGAACTGCTTGCTTCGCGATTCCTGAAGATGGCAGACAGTGTAGGACAGCCGGCGGATCAGATTCAGCAAAATATGTTTCCGACCTTCATTGAATATACTGCAGGCGATCCCCATTACGCGCAGAAGGTCGATACCGGCAAATACGCCGACGGCGAGAATGGCACGTATATTCCTAATTACCAAGTGGATTTCAGCTCGCTGCGCTGGGACCGCGACAAAATGAAGAAGCAGTTTGTTCCAGCCGCTTATGGCGCAACGATGCTCAAGCAGTCTCTATGGGCCGGCGATTTTCTTGGCAATCTGCACAATGCGGAGTCGGATGAGGAAGTGGATGCATCCACTGCTGCAGAAGGACCGGAAGCCGATCAGGGGCTGAAGCTGGGCGTCAGCTCGGTTGACGGCATGCAGGGGATGATCCTGACCGAGGAAGTCTGGAACAAGCTCCAGTATGTGCGCGACAATCTGTTCTATGATCCGTCTTCGCAAGGATTGGGAGCGTTAAGCAAGAACTCGACGAATGTCTATCTGCCGCATGCCATTGACGTTGAGGAGAATGGGGATAAGGATTATCCGAATGTAAAAGGCTTGAAGGTAAACGATGGAAGCAGTTCATTGCAGGATCAATGGCTGATGCTGTGGCCGACCTCGGAATTTTACGGAATGACCGATCAGCGTAAGGATAACCCCAACCGCAATCCGGCATTTGCCCGCGTGTTTGATGGGGATCCGTTCCCTGCGGCGCCTGCAGCCAATACCGATAGCGATCCAAGCAACGATGTCGTCTCCAATGATCCTTTTACCATTGCCAGCGATGTTCTGCTTGCCGTATTCGATAATATCAAGACGCGCCACTGGAATAATGATGCCGGCACGCTGGTCACGTCCTTCGACGGCGGCAAGCAGGGAACGGCTGTGGATACGTTCCAGGCGGGTTATACGATAGAGGCGCTGCGCATGTTCGAGCGTGCGATCGATGGCTTGCCTGTAGGCTACGCGAATGGAGATGCGGCCGAAGGCTTGAAAACAGCGGCAGGGGCCGAGGCCAAAGAAATGATTATCAGGCAGGCAGATTTCATATTGTCCGCGCTTGTCAATAAGGACGGCCTTGCCGTGAGCGGTTATGACACAGCCAAAGATGAAGCAGGACAAGACACCACGCTGCTTGCCCAAGAGGGCGCGATCCGCGGTTTGACCTCGGCCTTCCTGGCAACAGAAGACGAGAAATACCGCGATGCTGCCCGCCACCTTTATGCGGCGATGGACAGCAAGCTGTGGGATAACGGCATCAAAGCTTATAAAACCAATGGCGACGAGACATCTTATGATGCTTTTGCCGCAGGCGGCGTATCCTCTATGCTGCGTCTCGCACTTTTGCACTTGAAAAACACGGGCGGCGAAAGCGATGCGCCAAAAGCGCTTGAACAAAGCGCAATCCAGCAGCGTTATGTCGACTTCTACCGTCAGGTGATCGATGGACCTTCGCTTGAGGAAGGGATGCAGGCGAGCGAATTCTGGGATACGGGCGACTTCTATAAAGAAGGCGATGACTCCGGCAATACCGATGGGGACACAGTGCCTCAGATTCAGAAGGGACATGGTGACAATGGCATTTCCCCGGTTCTTCTTCCGGTTGAAATCTCGAAATAAGCCATCGCCTGCTTGGAGGCTGGCGGCGGGTGCATCTGCACTCGCCGTTTTGCTCTTCTTATCCGCATGCTCCGGGGAAGAGAAGGAAGTCCCTGCCGGCCCGCAGTCAGGCAGCAGCATTGTGATGAGTGAAGATGGCAGAACCATCTATGTAGCTAATGGCGATACCAATACCGTCTCCATCGTTGATGCGCGAACCCGCAAGCTGGAGAAGGAAATTCCGGTAGGCAAAGAGCCGCGTGAGCTGGCACTGTCTCCGGACGGAGAAACCTTGTATGTCACCTGCCGCTATGCAAACAGTGTGGAATGGATCGATATGAATAAGGGCAAGGTGCTTGGCTCGCTGAAGACTGGAATAGAGCCGTATGGTATCGTGAGCAGCCCGGATGGTTCGCGTCTATATGTCACCAACTATCGTTCGGGCACGGTTAGCGTGGTTGATTCGGCGAGGCGGACCATCATCAAGCAGCTGCCCGCTGGCGATAATCCAAGAGCGCTGGCTTTGAGCGGGGATGGCAGTAAGCTCTATGTAGCTGAATATTTGAGTGCCAAAACCCATGTATTCGATACGTCCTCCATGGCTGAGCAAGCAGATATCAGGCTTGGCGCTTCTCCGGATAAGAAGGACCGCAAGAAAAGCCAGGGAACGCCGAACACTGTCGAGCAGATTCGTCTGTCTCCGGACGGCAAGAGTGCCTGGGAAGCCCATCTGCTAACCAATACGGATACGCCGATACAGTTCGAAGAAGTGATTTTCCCCTCCTTGTCGGTTCTGGATCTGAGCGCGAATAAGGAGAACGGCAAGGGCCGCAAGGAACTGTTCGACTCCATTGACGTCCAGGATAAATTCGGCAAGTCGACAATCGTTGCCAATCCGACAGATATCCTGTTTTCGCCGGATGGGAACAAGGCATATGTGCTGATGGGAGGAAGCGAGGATCTCCTGGTCTTTGATCTGTCCCGGGGCGGCCGGGCGAGCCAAATCATCCGTCATCTGCCTGGAGACTTTCCGATCGGCATGACCATGTCCCCGGATGGCCGCATTTTATATGTTCATAATGCCAATTCGCATGATATGACAACTATTGCGCTTCCCGGAGCCGAAGAGGGCGGGCAAGCGCACGTCGATGGCGAGCCTTCGAAGTTAATCCGCCAGAATCGTCTGACTGCCGAGCAGCGTCTGGGCAAGACCTTGTTCTACAGCGCCAATTCGGATGATTTTCCGTTAACCGGCTCCAACTGGATGAGCTGTGTGTCCTGCCACTCGGACGGCGAGGTGGATTCATTGACACTGACGACTTCCAAAGGGCCGCGGAACGTGCCGAGCAATGTTCTGGCGTTCGAGACCGGCGTGTTTATGTGGGACGGCAGCCGCGATGATTTCGGCGATTACATTCACACCATTCAAGGAGAAATGGGCGGAATGTCAGATGTAGACCCTGCCAAGCCATATCCGGCGGATATACAAAAGCTCTTTGACGCGCTCGAGGCTTATATGCGGATGCCGGATGCTTTCCCGGTTCCTTTGAGTCCTTACCGGACGGAGGACGGTCAGCTCACGGCCGAGGCCGAGGCAGGCAAGCAGTTGTTCGAAGGGAAGGCGCAGTGCATCACCTGTCATGCAACAGATGTGATGACTGACAGCGTGAAAGCCGTTAATGACAATGGAGCGTTAACGACGGACAATAAGGATTTTCTCCATAATGTCGGCACTGTCAGTCCAACGGACACCGATTATGCCGGCGACGCCCGCGCAGCCTTTACGAATAAACGTGAGCGGGGCTTCTATGACACGCCGACGCTTCGCGGTGTTTACGCGACAGCCCCCTATCTGCACGACGGCAGCGCGGCCACCCTCAAGGATGTGATTGAACGCGCAGGAGACAAGCACGGTAAGACATCGGGGCTGAGCGACAAGGAAATAAACTCCTTGGTTGCGTATCTGCAGCAGCTGCAGTAATGGCGGCTCCCTCCCTAAATCCCTCCTGAGGAGGGACCCCAGAGGGGGCCGCCCCTCTGGACTCCCGGAAATATGTAACGTGGGAGGGACACAGCAGCGTGTTAGCTCATTCGTGCTAAGCTCGTTTTCGTCCCTACGGGACACACTTTAATTCTGGCGCACCCGTGGCAGCAGATGCCCCTTCGGGGCTGGAATAACGTGGGAGGGACACAGCCGCGCGTTGGTTGATTCGTGCTAAGCTCGTTTTCGTCCCTACGGGACACACTTTAATTCTGACGCACCCGTGGCAGCAGATACCCCTTCGGGGCTGGAATAACGTGGGAGGGACACAGCCGCGCGTTAGTTGATTCATGCTAAGCTCGTTTTCGTCCCTACGGGACACACTTAACTTTAAAGCGTCTTAAACGCATCTTCATTTTCCAAATATTGTTGCAGGCAGTGACTGAAGACGGATCTCTGATCCGCCAACGTTAGTCAGGGACGCAGTCCACCTGGTACCACGCGAGCGTGGCAAGGAAGTGTGTCCCGCGAGGGACGAAAACGCTCCTACGCAAAAAGCAGCTAAACAACGTTCCTCTGCTCCTCCCACGTTATTCCATTCCGGGAGTCCAGAGGGGCGGCCCCCTCTGGGGTCCCCCTCAGGGGGATTTAGGGGGGATTGACATTCATTAAGGGAAGAGTATAATCATCATAAATGCAATGAAGGGAACAAGTAAGCATGAGATGAGCGCTTCAGAGAGCCGGTGGGTGGTGCGAACCGGTGCAAGCGTCTGTGTCGAATGGGTCCTGGAGCCGAGATGAGGAAAGCGAGCGTACGATCGTCCGTATGCATCTCCGTGTCGTTCCGCGTTAGGGAACTTGAAGGCTTGTTCTGCGCGGATATTTTCAGGCGCTTACAAGCAAATTAGGGTGGCACCACGGTCCTTCGTCCCTTTCGGCGTAGGGTCTTTTTTGTGTTCATTTTGAGGCTGCCGACCCATGAATAAGTTGATAAAACAATGAAGGAGCGCATAGCAGCGCTGATTTGAAATAACAGGAGGGTATAACGATGCCGCGAGTCCTATCAGGTATTCAGCCGAGCGGCCAATTAACGCTCGGAAACTACATTGGCGCCATACAAAATTTTGTGAAGCTGCAGGAGACCCATGAATGTTTCTTCATGGTCGTCGATCTGCATGCCATTACGGTTCCGCAGGAGCCTGCTGCGCTTCGCGAGCATATTGAATCCGTAGCATCGCTGTTTGTCGCGGCCGGGATTGATCCGTCCAAAGCGAGCATTTTTGCGCAATCGCAAGTGCCCGCCCATGCCGAGCTGGGCTGGTTGATGACGACGCTGGTCTCGATGGGCGAGCTGGAGCGGATGACCCAGTTCAAGGACAAATCGGCCGGCAAGGAATCGGTTGGAGCGGGGCTGTTTGTTTATCCGGCGCTGATGGCGGCCGATATTCTGGTGTATAATGCCGATCTTGTACCGGTTGGCGATGACCAGAAGCAGCATTTGGAGCTGACACGCGACTTGGCCCACCGCTTTAATGGGCGTTTCGGGGATTATTTTACGATTCCGGAGCCGTATATTCCAAAACTTGGCGCCCGCGTGATGTCGCTTGACGACGTCTCGAAAAAAATGAGCAAGAGCAATCCGAATCCGGCCAGCTATATCGCTTTGCTGGATCCTCCGGATGTGATCCGCAAAAAATTCAGCCGGGCTACAACGGATTCCGGCCGCGAGGTGCAGTTCAACCCGGCCGAGAAGCCGGAAGTTAGCAATCTGATGACGATTTACTCCTATTGTGCGGACATTTCACTTGATGATATCGAAACGCGCTACGAAGGACAAGGGTATGGAGCCTTCAAGAAGGATCTGGCCGAGCATGTGGTTGCGAAGCTTGAACCGCTCCAGAAGAAGTATGCGGAGATCCGCAGCTCGGGAGCGATTCACGATATTCTGAAGCAGGGAGCAGAGCAGGTATCGGTGATCGCGAACCAGACAGTGCGCGATGTGAAGGAGCGGATGGGTTTTCTTCTGCCCCGCTGAAGGAAGCAGGCATTAAGGGAGAAGATAAAGACAGATAACGCCGCCAGCCAGGGTTCTCACCCTTGCTTGCGGCGTTTCATTTTGGCGCTGACGACGAATCCGAGGCCGATACTGCCAATCATCAGAACAAACAAAAGAGCGGCTATCCATCCATTATAGCTGATGGCGATAGCGGTAGCGCTCATAAGCAGCACCGAAAAGACGGCAAAAAAAAGGGCTAGCGATCTGGGCATTGTATCATTCTCCTTGGAAAAAAAGAAATTCTTAAAAGTAAGCATATTCTTCTCACTATCGTATCATAATAAGTTTGCAACACACCATTGTAAGAGGACGAAAGGAGAAATTCACATGGCAGGACAATCTCGCAGCAGCAATACATTGGTCGTACCTCAAGCAAGCGCAGCTTTGGATCAAATGAAATATGAGGTAGCGCAAGAGCTTGGCATTCAAATCCCGCAAGACGGTTACTATGGCAACATGGCGACTCGTGACGCTGGTTCGCTGGGTGGTTACATCACCCGCAAGCTTGTGCAAATCGCTGAACAACAACTGTCTGGTGGTCAAGGCCGCTAAGCCCGAAAGGTCTTAGCTGATTTCGATCTCCACAAGTATCAAGCTCAAGGGAAACCTTGAGCTTTTTCTTTTGTGTTTCTTTCCTCGCACATCAGTATCCCGCAAAACAAGGACCCCTCCTATTGTGCAAGAAGGGGTCCGTCCCGTCAATACGTGTTCATCCGCAGCCGCTTTTGCAGGCGCTCTTCGCTAAGCCAGCCCACATAGGAGCCCAGTGTGCGATAATCATTGTCCATCAGCAAAACGCCGACAAAAGGATATTGTTTGCGATGGCGGTAACGAACATCGCACCAGCGTACTTCATACCCCCAGGAGTGCTCCTTCACCTCTGCACATGCGTAAGAGGTGAAGTAAAGGAAAGCATCAATGGACGGATCGTTCCGCGAAGCGTCAACCGCCGGATGCTCGGTACCCTTGGCCCGGTCAACCCAACGGAGCTGGCCGCGGCGGAAGTCGCCGATCATGTAACAGCCGTCAGCCCTTTCCTTGACCACATTCCATTCATGTATGGAAACCGTTGGAATCAGGGTGAAACGATCGCCTTCATGACAATCGGTATCGATTTGCCGCATTCGTTTCGTGAGAAGGCGATGGGCTACGGTACGCCAAATGTAGTAAATAATCAGAACCCCGTAAAGAAAGGGGAAAATATAAGCGGGATCGGCCAACTGCAGCGCCCAGATCAGAATAGCGATGACATGCGTTGTGAAAATAAATGGATCGAATATATGGATGATGTTCCATGATATCCATTTTTCCGTAAACGGACGCATCGCCTGCGTGCCGTACGTATTAAACAAATCTACAAAAACATGGACTACAACAGCCAGCAGCACCCAGCCTCCCAGATGAAGCCATGGAATGTTGAAGCTGAAGAATGATTGTATCAACAGGGTAATGAGAATCGTCCAAATCGCGATCGCCGGCAGGGAATGGGACATGCCGCGATGATTTTTAATATAAGTGGCGTTGTTTTTGAGTCTGAGAAATCCATCGAAATCCGGTGCTTGCGACCCGACTACCGTACCGATGAGAACGGCGGCATAAATCGTATGATCGGAGGCGACGACCGGGTCGATGGAAGCGAGCCCGGCAAGTCCGAGTCCCATGACCAAATGCGTCCCACTATCCATGAACATTCCTCCTAAAAGGTTTCTGCGTGACTTCCAGGTCATTTCATCTCTGTGAGCAGAAAACTGGCATCGGAAGCATAAACTAAGATTTCTGTCTTTGTAAGAGCAGAAAACTACGTCGGAAGCATAAACTAAGGTTTCTGCGTGATTTCCAGGTCACTCATTTCATCATTATTGATTGGTCATTGTGAATTCCACAGACAAGAAGGCTAGGTGTCTGCTCCCCTGTAGCATACACTAAGTTTCCAGCAAATGCATCTATCCCCTGGCAAATTGGGCGACAGCGGAAGGCGGATGCGTTTTAAATATAAGAAAGTATAGATCTGGTCTGTACGCGCTTATATTTATGGAATGAAGAAACCTGGTTTAGCCGCCAAGTATGGGAATCGGCTGTTCCTTCTTTGAGAAGTGGTATACTTCTATATTGTACGTATTAGTATTTTCTGAATCTGTAGTTCTTATAACGAAGGGACGAAATTTCATGCATATTTGTTTCGTGGAGTATCAAATTTCTGAAGAATTTATTACGGACTACCGGTCATGGGCAGCCATTCAACAAGCGGAATTCAATGATTTTCAGCTGTATGAGGGTACGGATCAGCCGCTGCTGTTTGTGGAAGTGTGGGAGGCTCCGAACGAGGAGGCTGCGCTTGCCATAAAAAAAGAACGCTGCAGTGAGCGTTCCTCATGGTTCACAATGTCGCAATGGGTACAAGGCGGAGCTGCCCGTATCCACGCATGGACGTTTCGGCCAGTTAACGGTCGCCTGTAAGGGTACCAGACGATGTTTCGATTCTTGTAGCCGTTGCGGGAGTGGTGTTCGTAATGGTCTGACCCTGGAAGGTATAGGCATAATTTATGGGACCGTCAAAGGTAACGTAGTCGAGATTGAGCGTCAGCAGCAAGTAACGCATGCCCGTTGCGGGATCGCTAATAATGATATGATCGCGGCCAGCCGCCTCAATAATGCCTTTGAAAATCTTAGCGTTCCATTCCGAGTTGTTTTCATAGGTCATGTAGATGGTCGCCATTTTGCCGCGGTTCATCCTAATAATGTTTTCTACATAGGATTCCTCATTAATCGGAACCGTTATTATATTACCTCCGGCGGGTGTGACAATTGATCCGCTGGGGACATTGGGAGTCGTCGGCGCAGATGCCATTTGCATCTGAGCGGTCATGGGAGCCATCGGCATTTGCATTTGGCCGGCGGTCATGGGCATCATCGGCATTTGCATCTGACCTGCAGTCATGGGCATCATGGGCATTTGCATTTGGCCGGAAACCGGCATGGTTTGTGTACTTGGTTGGTAAGGATAATTATAGTTATAGCCGGGGTAGCCGCCTGTGCCCCCTGTGCTGGCTGGGCTTACCATGTTGCTGCCGTAGCCGCCTGTGCTGGCGGGGCTAACCGCCGTGCTGCCGTAACCGCCTGTGCTGGCGGGACTAACCGCCGTGCTGCCGTAGCCGCCTGTGCTGGCGGGACTTACAGCAGTATTATAGTCGTAACCGTAGGACATGTCTCATTTTCCTCGCTTTCATCACTTCTTCAAACCATTCAGGAGCATCATTCGCTCCATCAAATCTTCATCAATAAACGGATGGACAATTCTCCTGAGTTGGGGCGTAAAAACAGTGTGCCTTGAACCTGCCGACGTGTTGCTGATCATACCAGGTGTTTGGACAGTCTGCGGCAGGACGAAAATACCAGAGGGCATTTGTCGCCGGCCACCGGCGTTCCCCGTTGATCACGCGCTGGGCAAGCCTGATTTCGCTGTCGCGGGCCTTTTGGTAGAAATATCCTTTTTGGGTCGCTTCAAATCCCCCCGGACTTTGGTACACCATCTGGGACATTGTGCGAATATTTCGAAAATCGATGCAATTGCCTAAAATGCGATTGACTCCGACATTGCCGACCATCAGCATGCCAAGGTCGCCTTCACCCTCCGCTTCTGCGCGTATTAGCCGGGCCAGCAGCCTGGCATCCGAGGAATTCGTTTTAATGACTGCCATATCTGAACCATCCCACTTCCTTTCGCAAGAGCTGGGCGTTTAACCACAATGACAGTGTATTGAGCAATAGGCGAAAGGGTTCCATTTTTTTCGAAAAGGGCAAGCCTCCGTGAGAGAATTGATAAGGCGTTTTGTCAAGCGGTGTCAATATAATGAACAAGGGCTGCGAACATTGTCAACTGCTTGTTTTTTCGGTATGATTAGGACGGTTTTAAAACACAGATGATGGGTTGTATACGCCCATAATGGGATCGGAACGGGGAGGCAGGCTGTGCTTAAAGAATATGTGGCCTTAACAAAACCGGGCATCATTCGCCTTAATGCGTTTGCGGCGTTCGGTGGCTTTTGGGTCGCTTCCAAATGGGATCATATTGATTGGTTGCTTCTGATTTATATGCTGATCGGCTCGGCGCTCACGATGGCGTCGGCTTGTGTCATTAACAATTATTGGGACCGCGAGCTGGACAAGAAAATGGAACGTACCCGGAACCGGACACTTCCCATGCAGCGGATGAATCCGACCAAGGTGCTCATCTATGGGATTGTGCTGGGGGTTATCGGGATTGCGGTGCTGTTCACGCTTGTTAATCCGCTTACCGGCTGGCTTGGGCTGCTTGGGTTCTTTGTTTACGTGATTGTGTACACTATGTGGCTGAAACGCACCTCAACCTGGAGTACCTCCATTGGGGGAATATCCGGGGCTATGCCTCCTGTTATCGGCTATTGTGCCGTTACGGAGCAGATCGATGCGGGAGCCTGGCTGCTGTTTGCCCTGCTGTTCCTGTGGCAGCCTGCGCATTTCTGGTCGCTTGCGATCAGGCGCGTTGACGAATACCGGGCCGCCGGTTTTCCGCTGCTGCCGGTTCTGAAGGGAATCCGCCGCACCAAGCTGCAGATGATTCCTTATACACTGCTGCTGATTCCAACGGGCATTCTGATGTACACCTACGATTACGCCGGTTATTTTCTGCTTGTTATTTCCATCGCAGGTGGTGTCCTCTGGACAGTGCATACGGCAATGGGACTTTCAGCGAAGGATGACACGAAGTGGGCCAAGACGAATTTCTTTATTTCCATTAATTATTTAATGATTGTCTTTTTTGTGATGATCCTGGATACCAACGGCATCGGATAACACGTCCTGGGATTGCGTAAACAAGGGGGAACGTAAGCGGATGGATTTTGTACGAAAACATGCCTTCAAGATTGCAGTGCTGGCGCTTTGCGCGGCGATGGGCATTTATTTATATGTCTCTTCTAATAAAGAAGCTGGACCTAATCTGGATCAGAACTATAAAGCGCCGAGCTTTGAGCTCACGGATCTGGACGGCAATAAAGTGTCGCTTGAGAACACCAACGGCAAGGTGCGGGTTATTTATTTCTTTTACTCCAATTGTCCGGATGTTTGTCCGCCGACGACCTATCTCATGAGCGAGGCCCAGAACGAGCTGAAGGAGAAAGGGACATTCGGCAGCGATGTCGAGTTTCTGTCGATTACGTTCGACCCGGTGCGGGACACGACGGAGAACATCAGGAAGTTCGCGGGTAAATTTGATGTGGATGCAGCCGGCTGGAAATTCCTGCGCGAGGACAGCGAGGAAGATACCAAGCAGCTGATGAAGGATTTTGGTCTTGGTCTGGTGAAAGATGAGAACGGTTATTTCACGCATGCGGATGCCATTACCTTCGTGGACCGTACAGGCAACGTGCGCAAAGCCATTACGGGATCCATCACGGACACGCAGGCAGACGATGTTGTTAAAATTGTCAACGCGCTTGTGAAAGGCTAGGCGCCATGACAATTTTCTGGTCCGTATTAGGAAACAATGTGCTCCCGCTGTCGGTCATGATTGCCATTGGCGTCACGCTGCAGCGGGCTTTTTCTTTGGACATCAAGACGCTCTCCAGACTTAACTTCTATCTGTTCTCGCCCGCCATTATCTTCAAATTATTATATACTACGGAAATTTCGCTTGGGGTTATCGGCACGGTCCTGCTTTTTTTTGTCATTTTTATGGCGCTGATGTTTGCTGTCGTGGAGGCCGTAGTGCGTCTTCGGGGGCTTGAGGGCGGCATGCGGGGGGCGATGCGCAACAGCGTTCTGTTCTATAACAGCGCGAATTATGGTATTCCGCTGAATCAGCTCGCTTTTGCGGCCAATCCGTTTACCCTCTCGGTGCAGGTGCTCATTATGATGATGCAGTCCCTGCTGCCTAATACATGGGGGATATACAGCGTTAATGCCCATAGGAGCAGCGGCCGCAAGATCGTGAAAACAATAATCAGGCAGCCGGTTATTTATGCGATTCCGCTTGCCTTTCTTATGCGCGGCTTCGATATTCCATTGGCCGGCTTTCTGCAAACGCCGCTTGATTACTTGGCTAACGCGTTTACTGGAACGGCGCTTATTACGCTTGGCGTTCAGATTGGCAGCATGCGATGGTCCTACAAGGATCTGATGCTTAAGGATGTTCTGCTTTCCTGCGGCGTAAGGCTGATTATCGGGCCCTTGCTCGCTTTATTGGTGGTGTGGATGATTGGAATAGATGGCATTATGGCAAAGGCGCTCATTGTGTCCTCGGCTGTTCCGACCTCGCTTTCAAGCGTCCTGCTTGCCGTCGAATTCGATAATGAGCCGGAGTTCGCTTCGCAGGTCGTGTTTGTTTCCACTGTCCTGAGCATCATCACCGTGACATTTGTTATCTTTATGCTGCATATTTGATACATGCAATCATTGGTCTTCTTTTCGCCAGGGAGCGGGGTTTGGGGCAGGGTACAGAATGTACGCCTCCAATCCCGCTTTTTCGAATTGCTCGATCAAATATTCCTCTGGGGTTTTCTCGACACCGTGGTAGCCTCTGCGGGTGTGAATATGTTCGGCATCGGGAAATGCGTCCCGCAGCATGCCCCGTATACGTTTGCCGGAGGAGTCATTATCGGTGAAAATATAAGGCTGCTTGTCCCCCACCTGGCGGCGCAGCTTTTCTAATTGACCGGTTCCCGGGGTGCCATAGGTGCAGTATATGGGGACGTCCGGGTTGAGCACCCGGCGGATCCGGCTGCGGTCGTTTTTTCCTTCTACAATGATCGCGATATGCATGTGGCGAACATCACCTCTTCCGACATTGTAACCGATTCTTGATGGAAAATAAAAAGAAGGCTTTGCCAGCCGGCAATGCCTTCTTTTTTAACATATAAGAAATCATGAAATTCTATCATACCTAGCTTAAACTTCCGATGGAAGAAACTTGCTGGGCCAAAGGACGGCGAAGTTACGTTTCTTCTAATGAGAAGTGATTTGAAGGGCAATGGCAGTTCTAGTACCAAGAACCGCAGATGATAATGACAAGCAGGATGAAAAGGACAAGAATAATGCCGGTTGAGGTAAATGCGCCGCCGACGTATCCACGTTCCAAGTTTTCAGACATTGAGAAGTCACCCCTCTTTCAGTTCGTATCCTTAGGAGATTGGCTCCGCCTGGGTGAAAAGACTATAGCCATCTGCCACGATGTATCTTATGCCTATGGTTATTACCGGCCCTGTGCCTTTACCCAGTTCTTGAAAAATGGGCGGGGTTCTTCCCCATTCGCAATGTATAGAAAGGCAGTACGGACACAGCGATCATCAAGGCAATGAAGGCGATGTAATACGGGGATACATAGCTCCGAAGCTGACCGGCAAGCATAGGACCGAGAAATGCGCCGACGGAGAAGGCAATCGACAAAATGGAAAAGGTGCGACCGTATCTCACACCGCCGCTCAGCTCGATGAGAAGAGAGGAGATGGCCGGAAATATAACCCCTTTAGCCATTCCCAGCAGCAGAAGCAGCATGAAGAAAGGCAAAGGCGCACCGGCCGCTATGGCGAAATAAACCAGAGCCAGTGCAAAGGCTCCCCATAAAGAGCGCATAAACGGTGATAAACGGTTCAGAAAAAGCATGCTTAGCGTAATCAACGCCCCCAGACTCACAACGGAGAACAGCAGGCCTGTTGTCATCATCGCTTCCTTCGTCGTCCCCATAAGCGGCAGTTCGAATGAAAGAATCCCCTGAGCGCAGGCCATGGCGACCGGGAGTGTGTAAATCAGCCAGGGGACCGGCGTCATGAGAGGTTCATCTGTTCCTGCCGTGACTGCAGAAGGAGAGGAATCCAGAGGCGAAGGAGCCTTTTTCCAGCTTGAAGGCAGCTCTCGTATGAAAATCAGAGCGCAGGCGGCAGTTCCAATCAGGATCCACCCGAGTACATAAAAGGCGGTCGTAAAGCCGATTTGTGCGACCAGATATGCCCCCACTGCCGGTGAGATGACGGAAGCCAGTGTATGGACCAGCCCATTGCCGGCCATCAGTTTGCCCTGCTTGACCCGGTCGCTTGCAATCCTCGCAAGCAGGGACATGCAGGCAGGTGAAAGAAACGCCAGCACAAAACCGCTTATAGACCGCAGGACGAGCAGCTGCCAGGGATCGGTGACCTTCGATTGAAGCAGCAGAATACCTCCCGCCGCTGCAAGACTGAATACAATGAACAGCCGGCTCCCGTACCGGTCAACGCCATAGCCTGCAATCACATTCCCCGGGAGATGCGTGAGCGAATACATTCCCATCATCAGCCCGATAAAGGAAGGCGCTGCGCCAATGGATACAGCGAATGGAGTCAGGATTGGATATTGGGCATGCAGATCGAAAAAAGCGACGAACAAAAACAGATAAAGCCATATTGCGGTTTTCAAATTGTTACCCTCCTTCGAGTCGCGCGTGCGTAACCATATGTTACTACTTGTACGCTTGGATAAGCCTCGTTATGTCAGAAGCAGGGAGGAGGGCTTGATTTGAAACTTTTTTCGGTGTTATTCGTCTTAAACTAAAGATGGAACAACCGTGCCGATGATGGGAAATCCATTGTAAATACTCAGGTTTACGCCTATATACGCATAGGGTATAATATTTTATGTTCGGACTTTTCAAGGTATATAATGGGGGAATCGGTGTATGGCGTTTGATTTTAATTACGATACGGATACATGGATCCAATTTTTGAAGGATAACTGGGTCATTCTTCTGATCGGGCTGGTGGTATTATTTATCGTCGTTCGTATTGTCAAGACCGTTGTCAAATGGCTGATTGTAGTGGTGATTTTAGTGGGCCTGGTCGTGTACAGCGGCTATTCGCTGGAGGATCTGAAGTCAATTGGCACGACAGTGACCGAGAATGTCAAGCAGGAAGCCATTACGGCGATGGCCGGAGAAGCCAAGGACGCGACCTATACGTCCAATAGCGACGGCACTTTCACCATCACCACGAAGAATTTAAGAATGGACGGCAAGCCTGGCGACAATGAAGTGAAGGTCTCCTTCAGAGGGGCTCCGCTTGGCACCTGGAAAATCGATGAAACCATTCAGACATTAATTGAGACAGCAAAGAAAAACGCTTAGCATGTTTGCTGCATACCGGATTACTGAGTTTGTGCTATTTGCAAAAAACGCTGAATGGTGCACATGAAACTGCGTTTTTTCAAGATGCTTTAGAATATGCTTATGAAGCAGCGTTGTTTCAAAACGCTTTAGGAGGAAGCTCATGAACACATGGGTTCACGCCCTGTTGGAACCGGAACCGGTGGCGCTCATGGTTCTGCTCGTTTTGCTCGGCTCGCTTATTCAAGGTATGAGAAGAGGTGCGTCCGGTTCTGCGAGGCGCCTTTTCTTTTTTATATGGCAGGCGGCGGCTGTCGTTTTGTCTTTACTGCTCGCCGGGAGGGCTGCCAACTGGCTCTCTCCCGTGGTAAAGGAATGGTTGGTCCAAAGCGGGATTCAGGTGCCGCAGGAGGAGCTCAGCTCCTGGAAGCAGCTGTGGTACACCATGGTGACCAGCCTTCGGGATTTTGAACTGCTGCGCTTTGGCGTGCTCTTCCTGGTGTGCTATCTGGTGTTCCGCACGATGCTGGGATGGCTGGAGCCTGTATATGGCCTTGTTTTCCATAAGCTCTCGGACTCCCGGGAGCACCCGGACGGCAGAGGGGAGAAGCTGTTCTCGAAGACGGCCAGCCGTACCACGGGAGCGGCGATTGGAACGCTGCTTGGAGCAGGCCGGGCATTTATTATTATCGCAGCGCTTTTCGTATATGTAACCGCGATTCCCGGGGGGCCGCTGACCGAATCCATCCGCGCGTCGGCATTCTATAACAAGACCGCAGACGAGCTGCTTGATCCCGTAGCCGGCGATGTGCTCCGCAGGGGGCCGGTCTTCACAGAAGCGGTAGGGGTGGAGTTTCGCCGTATCCTGCAGCGCAAGTACGAAGTAATCGACTCCAATGTACCGGCCAATATCGAACAGGCGGCGGCGGCCGTCACCGCGGAGGCCAGGACGGACCAGGACAAGGCACGGGCCTTATACGATTGGGTTGGCTCGCGGATAGCTTATGACTGGGACAAAGCGGACAACTACGAGCAGAACGGCGTATGGAAGGAGCAGACGCCCGTTGAGACCTTTAACAGCCGTCTCGGGGTATGCATCGATGTAGCTCGTCTGTACGCGGTCATGGCCCGCTCAGTTGGCCTCGAGGTGCATGTCGTCACCGGTCAGGGCGCTACCGGCGCAGGCTATGGACCGCATGCCTGGAATGAGGTCAGACTCGCGGATCAGGGCGGTGCATGGATTCCGCTTGACGCAACATGGGCCTCGTCAGGCGATTGGTTTAATCCGGACGGTTTCGCAAGCACCCATATTCGCGATGTTTAAACAACCTTGAGAGGAGGCATAACGGCCATGCAAGAAGATCCGAAGAAGCGGGCGATTTCGAACCGGAGGCATTTTGCCTTCCGGTTGAACTTATTCTTTTTTGCTACTTTTTTCCTGTTCAGTGTACTTATTGTGCGGTTGGCTATTCTGCAGTTTGTGGAAGGACCTTCGCTGAAAGAAGTAGAGACCAGCGGAGAGACGACTGAAGTCAAAATCCCGCCTATCCGGGGCAATATCTATGATTCCGGCGGAGCGCCTATCGCCTATTCGACCTCCACCCAGTCGCTCTACTACACCATTGAGTCGGGGGATGAGAAGAAGGTCAAGGAGAAGGCGATTGCCTCGGCCAAAGAAATGCTGAAGGTGTTCAATGAACATGGGGATCCCAAGGTGGCCATGACACTTGCTCAAATCGAGGAAAACATGGACCTGGACCACAAGAAGAACACCTATGCGGTGCCCAGACGGATTAAAGCCGGTTTGACCAATGAAGAAATCGCTATGTTTCTGGAGAATAAAGACAAGTATCCCGGAATCGATATTCTCGAGGAAAGCATCCGTCATTACGACACTTCAACCTTTGCCGTTCAGCTTGTCGGCTATTTGAAGAAGTTCAGCGGCGGAGCGGAAAATAATTTGTACAAAGACAAAGGAGACATCACCGATCCGCTGCTGGAATATCTGCCGCAGGAGGATGTTGGTTTTGACGGATTGGAATATATGTACCAGGATGAGCTGCGCGGCAAGAACGGCTTGAAGCTGTATCCCATCAATGCAGCAAGACGAATTATCGGTCCGCCTACTATTACCAAGCCTGAGAAAGGCGACGATCTCTATTTGACGATCAACAGGGCCGTTCAGGAAAAGACCGAGCAGGCGATTATGGATCAGCTGCATTATCTTCAAACAACTTCTTCCTCTGAACATGCAGCCAACGCCAAGACCGGCTATGCGGTGGCGATGGAAGTAAAGACGGGCAAGGTCATCTCCATGGCCAGCATGCCGGATTACGACCCCAACATATGGGAGGGCGGACGGATAGGAAGCGACGATTACGACAAAATCAGCGCAGTGCTCCAGAATGGGACGATCAGTCCGGTCATCGGGCCTTACAAGGATAAGAAGGAGCAGAACAAGCATCCGTCCTCGGTCGTCTTCCTGGGTTCCACCCAGAAACCGTTATCCATCCTGATCGGACTGAATGAGAAGCTGTTTACGACCTCATCCACTTATCAGGATACAGGGGCATTCTATTACGGCCAGGAGGGCAAGTACCGGCGGAAAATTGGTAATGCCCACGGTCATGCATATGGAACGCTGGATCCTTCGCTTGCCATCACCCGATCTTCCAACCCTTTCATGGCCAAGATGGTCGGGAATGCTTTATATGAAAAAGACGGCAAGAAGGGCGTAGATATATGGGACAGCTACGTGAAGCAGTTCGGGCTTGGCGTGTCTACAGGAAGCGGATTGCTGAATGAGAACACCGGCGTTATCGGGTATTATCACGAGCTTGAGGCGGCAAGTGCCCAATCGGCTTTGATTTTTGCTTCCTTTGGCCAGATGGGACGTTACACAACGCTGCAGCTGGCACAGTATACGGCAACCCTTGCCAGCCACGGCAAACGGATGAAGCCGCAGTTTGTAAACAAGATCACTGACAGCGAAGGCAACCAGGTGCAGGGGTTTAAACCGGAAGTGTTGAACACGATTGACATTCCTAAAGCGTATTGGGACGAAGTGGAACGGGGCATGGCAAATGTCGATGTTCCCGTCTTCAAGGATACTCCATACAAGGTCATGAGAAAAACCGGTACGTCCGAGCAGCAGGTCAGCGGGGGGAAAGTAGTCGATAACGCGGTATTTATCGCCTATGCCCCGGCCGAGGATCCTGTTCTGGCTGTTGCGGTCGTCGTGCCGGAAGGCGGATTCGGGTCGGCAGGAGCGGCGCCGATCGCCCGCAAGATTTTTGACGCGTATGATGAAGCGGTTGGTCTGGATGGTGTTCCCAAGAAACAAAGCAACACGACAGATACAACAAAAGATTAACAAGATGCAACAACAACTGTACAAGAATGAATAGCGCAGTCATGCCTTGAACACGTTATAATGAATATTGCGGATATTTTTACAAGGGGCGCCGGCAGGCTCCCCGATGGTTGGGATGCAGATGGTTTAGGAGGTAAGGATGGGAACAGTCAAACTGATTGCGCTGGATATGGACGGTACGTTGCTTAACGAAATGCAGGAAATAAGCAGTGAGAATGCGGAATGGATCCAAAAAGCGCTGGATGCGGATATCATGGTGTGCTTCGCCACCGGCCGCGGCTTCCAGAGCGCGCTGCCTTACGCGGAACAGCTCAAGCTCGATATGCCGATGATTACGGTCAACGGCGGTGAAATATGGCGCAGGCCGCATGTGCTTCACAAGCGCTCGCTTATGCCGGCAGCGACAATCAGGAAGCTCCATGAAGTCGCGCTGCGCCATGAGGAAACCTGGTTTTGGGCCTATGCCGTAGAAGGGATTTTCAATAAAGAGCGGTGGATCGAACCGGCGGACAGCTATGACAGTCAGCATTGGCTCAAATTCGGCTATTTTACCGAGGATACGGAAATGCTGGACCGGATTTATAAGGAGGTTTCCTCATGGGGCGGCATGGAGATTACCAATTCTTCACCCTCCAACTGGGAACTCAATCCGGAAGGCGTGACCAAAGCCAGCGCGCTCCGCGAGCTGTGCGGCGTGCTGGGCATTGACATGTCGCAGGTAGCTGCAATGGGGGATAGCTTGAATGATATTGCCATGATTCGCGAGGCGGGTCTGGGTGTGGCCATGGGAAATGCTCAGGATGTTGTCAAAGAAGCGGCAGACGCCGTTACGGTGACTAACAATGAGCATGCCGTAGCGCATCTCATTCGGGATTATGTGCTGAAGGGGTGACAAGCGGTGGACATCGCCGGTTGGATAATCGTAATCATTTTGTTTGTGGTGGGGATGGCCGGTGCTATTTTCCCCATCCTGCCTGGCGTACTCGCGATCTATGCCGCTTTTTTCGTGTACGGCTTCTTCCTTTCCTTTGAGCCCTTCGGGTTCTGGTTCTGGACGATCCAAACACTGATTCTGGCCGCATTGATTCTGGCGGATTATGCGGTCAGCGCCTGGGGAGTGAAGAAATACGGGGGCTCGAAGGCATCCGTCATCGGCAGCACGATTGGCATTATTGCCGGACCCTTCGTTATTCCGGCTTTCGGACTGCTTCTTGGTCCTTTGCTTGGGGCCGTCATTGGAGAGCTGATTGTCGGATCCACCTTCAATAAAAGCTTGAAGGTCGGATTCGGTGCAGTCGTGGGGCTGTTCTCCAGCATGGTTGTCAAAATCATTTTGCAGCTTGCCATGATTATCTTGTTCTTTATCTGGATCTAAAACATTTGGGAGGCGAGAGGAATGTTGAAAGTTACGGTTTGGAATGAGTTTCTGCATGAGAAGGAAAGCGAAGAGGTAAGGTTGGTTTATCCGGATGGCATACATAATGCGATCGCGCAAGGAATTGGAACGGACGGCTTCGAAGTCCGTACCGCCACCATGGATCAGCCGGAGCATGGGCTGACGGAAGAGGTGTTGGCCGGAACGGACGTGCTGGTCTGGTGGGGCCATAAGGGACATGATCAAGTGGCCGATCACATTGTTGACCGTGTACAGGCGCGCGTACTTGGCGGCATGGGACTGATCGTGCTGCATTCCGGACATTTTTCAAAAATCTTCAAGAAGCTCATGGGAACAGGCTGCAATCTGAAATGGCGTGAAGCCGACGAGAAAGAGCGTATCTGGGTCGTTAATCCGGCTCACCCGATCGCTGCCGGAATTCCCGAGCAGTTTGTGCTTGAACGCGAAGAGATGTACGGGGAGCATTTCGATATTCCTGCGCCGGATGAGCTGGTGCTTGTCAGCTGG
Organism: Paenibacillus sp. JT22N12; assembly: GCF_056269365.1. Taxonomy (NCBI): domain Bacteria; kingdom Bacillati; phylum Bacillota; class Bacilli; order Caryophanales; family Paenibacillaceae; genus Paenibacillus; species Paenibacillus sp. JT22N12. The sequence continues at coordinate 92,870 of NZ_JBWDNU010000002.1, forward strand.
TTCGAGGGCGGAGAAGTATTCCGCAGCGGCTGCACGTTTTTCCGCGGACAAGGCAAGATTTTCTATTTCCGTCCTGGGCATGAGACATATCCGACCTATTACAATGAGAATGTGCTTCAGGTTATCCGGAATGGAGTCCGCTGGGCTGCGCCTACCCATGCAGCAGCGCCGGTCCGGGGCAATCACAAGCCGCTTGAGGAAATTAAAGCGAAATAAATTTTTACGTGCGGGGAGATTTGAGAGCAGCTCATGGTTAAAAAAGACTCCTTGATCAAAGGAACCATTATCCTGGCGGCCGCTGCGCTGGTAGCCCGTTTTCTAGGGATATTCCAGCGTATCCCGCTGGATAATATGCTCACTGTTGACGGGGGAAACTATTTCAACGTCGCCAATAACATTTACTTGATGCTTCTTATTATTGCGACAGGCGGAATACCTAGCGCCATCAGCAAGATGGTGTCGGAGCGTTATGCTCTGGGGCGTCCCGCCGATGCGCAGCGCATATACCGGGCGGCGCTATGGTTCGGGGCCATAACAGGCCTTGTTGTAGCCAGTCTGCTATATATATTCGCACCGTTTATTGCTACCCAGATATCACAGCATCCCGGAGCGGATATTTCCATTCGGGCAATCGCCCCTGCACTGCTGCTGTTTCCTGTTATTGCGATGATGCGTGGTTATTTCCAGGGCCGCCAGTTTATGATGGCCGGCGGAATTTCGCAAATCGTCGAGCAGTTTATGCGTGTATTGACGGCAATTGGACTTGTCGTGCTGCTGCTGGCTTGGGGCTGGAGCGACCGCTGGGTTGCCGGAGCGGCTACTTTCGGCAGCGTACTGGGCAGCGTAGGGGCTTTTCTGGTCATGCTGTTTTACGCCGGTAGGCTCAGAAAGCAGGATGCCGCAGAAAGTCCAGACCGGTCGAACCAATCGCGGAAGGAGCCTGGAAAAGCCTCAAACGGCTCGATGCTGTCTTATCGATCCATTTATAAAGAGCTGTTTTCGATTTCGGTGCCGATCGTAATTGCAGCTATGACCGTCCAGTTTATTTATAACTTTGATATTTTGTTGTTCAGCCGGCTGACGGATGCTTTCTATGCATCGGATGATGTGGGGAAGCTGGCCAGCAAATGGCTGGGCTTCAGGGCGCAAGGGATTGCCGGCATACCGCCGATTCTTGCCATTGCCCTGAGCTCATCGATTATTCCGGTCATCTCCTCGGCCTACTCCATCCGTAACATGAATGAAGTGCAGCGTCAAACCTCACTGGTTATGCGCATTGTTGTATTTACCGGCGTACCGGCAGCACTGATGCTGACGATAGCATCCATTTCAGTAACAGGCTTTCTGTTTGACGGTACGGGCGGAAGCGGGCTCGTAGCGGCTCTGACAGCGGGTACGATTTTTCAAATTACGATGATGACGAGCAACTCGGTCCTATTCGGCCTAGGAAAACCGCGCCTGCCTATGCGTCACACCCTGATTGGGTTGGCATTGAAGGTGGCGGCCAGTCTGCTGCTTGCTCCTCTTATGGGGGCGTATGGATTGATTCTGTCTTCCACGTTATGCTTCGTCGTGATTGCGTATCTCAATCTAAGAGCAATCCGCAAGGATGTTCCGCTCAAGGTTCTGGGCAGCAGCTGGACAGGCTACAGCATCACGATTGTCCTGTCGGCAGCAGCGGGGTGGCTTGTCGATTTCGGCGGCAGACATCTGCTGGATGCCCTTCCTGCGAAGCTGATGTATCTGATTTCGGCTGGAGCCGCAGGAGTTGTATCGCTCGGTCTTTATGTTGTTTTGCTTGTTCTGCTGCGTGTGGTAACAGCTGAGGATGTCCGTCAATTTCCTGGGCCGCTGCGCAAGCTGTTAAACCCGCTAATGCGCATAATGGCGCGCTCCAAGAGTGTTGGAAGCAAGTGAAATAATCTTCCATTATTCCCCTCTCCATGGTAGAATAGACATTAGTCTTTTTACCCATGGAGAGGGGTTTTTTGAATTGAAAAAGTGGAAGTGGAGTGGGAAAGCAATAGGCTTGGCGCTGCTTGCGCTGACATTGGTCATCGTGGCGGGCTGCCAAGCGCTTGGCGGTGTGGATTTCAATCAAATGCTCAAGCAATCTATCAAAGTCTCTACCATGGAAGGCAAGCAAAATATTGAATTCAAGCTGCTTCTTGCCGACGGCTCCTTGGATGGGGCGGATCATGACGAAACGGAGCTGCTGAAATGGATTTCACAAATTAATCTTCAACTGGATGATATAAAAATATCGGACAACGGCCATATGTCCGCAGAAGGTAAGCTTATACTGAACAGCAAAAGCATTGGCTTCTCGCTTAAAGCCGACGAGAAGCTTGTTGAACTGGATCTTGAAGGCGCGAAGCAGCCGTTCGTCATTCATTTGGATAGTGAACTGCTGAGTGAGTTTACCGGCACTGATCTTGCTTCGCAGGTATCCGGCACTCCGGCTGACAAAGAGGCTCTGGCAGTGACGGGCAAACAGATTATTGATATTTTCAGCGGTTATGCCATTGATAATTTGCCGAATCCAAGCTCGCTGACGGTAGATCCGGGCCAGGAGCAGGTAAATGGCGAAACCGTAAGCGGCATGCGCGTCCACGCCGAATTGAACGGCAAAGAATTGTGGAGCTGGGCTAAATCCTACGTTGACGCCTTGTTGAATGATGAGGAAGGTCTGAACACGATGATTACGGGCGTGCTGGATACGCTCGCGGAACAGACGGATCTTCTGGAATCGCAAGCCGGAGAAAGTATCTTTGGAAGCCTTCCGGAGGAAGATGAGAAGACAACGGCTGTAGAGGAAGCGTCAGCGGGTATCCTTGAACTGCTCACTGAATTGAAGGATGAGATGGATCAAGCTGATCCGGAAATGCTGGCGGAGATTCTGAGCGAAGAGACCTATATCAAAACCGATCTGTTCGTGGACACCAAGCTTGATATCCGTAAATCAACTGTGGAGGCTTCCATTGTTCCACATTTTAGCAATTCTGCCACAGCTGATACACAGAATAACGACGAGCTTGCTGGCGTTGAAGACGAACTTGCTGATTCCCCTCTGAAAGGAATCTGGATCAAGATGTCGGGTGAAACGTGGAATGTCAATGGAACTGTAACGCCTGCTGCTCCTGTGGATTCCGATACTGCAATCAGTGAAATGGACCTTGGTAACATGGAAGGCTATCAGTTACTCCGTCAATTTGACAACAAGTCCGTCATGTATGATCTGCTTCGCAATAGTGCGCATATAACCAGACAAACCGTAGAATTCAATCCGGATTACAGCGATAATCTTGCCATCAGGACTCCTGCCGGTGTGACAATCATACCACTGCGCGATACAGCGTCAGAGCTGGGAGCGACTTTGACTAAAGACGCTGCGACAGGTAAAATTACTGTATACGACGATGCGACCCAAACCACAGTGATTTTGAAAGTAGGAAGCAATCAGGCCGTCGTAAATGGAAAAACGTTAAAATGGGCTTTTCCGGCAACAGTCATCCAAGGGGTCACTTATGTATCAGCCCGTGATCTTGTGAAGGCCTTGGGCGGAGAGTTGAGCTGGCAAAGCTGGTACGAAGATAATGACATGCTGGTTATTAACCGCGAGCCATAAAGGTTATGCTTGCATGAAGAAAGGTGTGCTTGTGCAATGGAGATCATAAAAACCGATGAGGCGTTCCGAGAGGCTGTTGCTTCAACAGCCCCGATCACTGTGGCTGTGTTCAAGACGACCTGGTGCCCGGATTGCCATTATATTGATCCTTTCATGCCGGATATCGAGCAAAAGTATGCGGACAGCATTCATTTTATACAGATTGACCGCGACGAGCTGCCCGATTTGTGCGGGGAATTGAATATTCTTGGTATTCCGAGCTTTGTCGCTTTTCAGAATAATCGCGAACTCGTGCGTTTTGTTAACAAGCTTCGCAAATCGCGTGAGGAGATCGAGCAGTTTCTGGACCGTGCCCTACAGGTGGCAGGAGCCTTGAATAGCTCCCAAGCGTAACAAACATTGCCCGCAAGCCAGCCGGATTCCGGCCGCTTGCGGGCTTTTTCTTGTCCGCTTTCACCCCTGTCGTCACGGGAAGCAGTGTTGCTCCTTGGGCACAGGAAGAGTGGGAGGAATCGTCCTCAATCGTAACTCATTTGTTTTCTCGCCTTGCTGTGCTGTTTCGGATTATTCTGGCTAACCTTTGTAAAACCTGTTAATAGCTTCATTTTGGTTGTCATTCCATTTAATGAAGCGCGATCGGCAGAAGGGGAATAATAACCCTTTGAAACACGATACATAATTGGTTTTGTATAAATGATGTCGGACCAAAACGGTCACATTTTCAACATGGTATTTGGCCAATGAGTCCGCTATAATTGGGAAGTTGATTGAATTCTTTTGGAAGCAAGGTGATGAGATTGACCCCAAACCGTTACCGTGCAATTGCTATCGCGGCGTGCATTGGAATGTTTCTTGTACTGATCGCAGGTTCTTTGGTAACCAATACGGATTCCGGGAGAGGCTGCGGAACGGATTTTCCACTATGCAACGGCAAGTTTATTCCGGCTTATACATTGGAATCATTAATTGAATATTCACATCGGCTGATCAGCGGTCTGGTGGGCATGCTGGTGCTGGCCGTCTTTATCGCCACATTGATGCTTTACCGCCGAAGAACAGAGGCTGTTATTTATGCCAGTCTGGCTGGATTCTTTACGCTGCTGCAGGCTGTTCTTGGTGCCATTGCGGTTGTCTGGGAGCAGTCCGCAGCCGTACTGGCGATGCATTTCGGATTTTCCATTCTGGCTTTTGTCAGTACGCTGCTGCTGGTATTTTGGACAGGCAGAGTTCGGCGTGGCACGATTGAGGACAGGCCGCTTGCAGCGGTGCCCCGTTTGGTTTTCCGGTTCGTGCTTACTGTGCTTGTCTACAGTTATGTTGTCGTGTATCTGGGCGCCTTTGTCCGGCATACGGACTCTTCCGGAGGCTGCCAGGGCTGGCCGTTATGTAATGGAGAATTTATCCCTGCGATGGAGGGGGCGACCCGAATTGTATTTATCCACCGCCTGGGAGCACTCGTCCTGCTGATTTTAATTGTGTGGCTGTGGAGGTACGTGAGCCAGGTTTGTTCCAGAAATCCGGAGCTCCGCCGTTCGGCTACATGGGCTTTCGTTTTGATTTGCGCGCAAGTCGTCAGCGGCGCAGTATTGACGGTTACCCTGACGAACGCGGATTTATTGGTGTTTACGAGTATCCTTCATAATATTATTGTTTCCTTCTTGTTCGGCATATTGGCCGACTTGATGATTCGTGCTTGGAAATGGCGGGAAGGACGTGGCTAAAAAATGAGTTTTGCTGACTTAAGAGGCTTTATTGAGACGCTGCGCCGAGAAAATGATTTGGCGGTGATCGATGCGCCAGTTGATCCCTATCTGGAAATTGCTGAAATCCATCGCCGCGTGATTGATCAGGGCGGTCCAGCGCTGCTTTTCACAAATGTGAAAGGCAGCGCTTTTCCCGTTGTGACCAATTTATTCGGTACGATCCGAAGGGTGGATCTTGCTTTTGGCCCTCGTCCGGAGGCTTTTATGAAGCAGGCCGTAGGGGCTTTGGACCGAATACTGCCTCCAACGCCCAAAGCCATCTGGGGCGAACGTTCGCTGATCTGGGATGCGATGAAGGTTGGTCTCAAGCCGACTCCGGCATCATCCGCTCCCGTGCTGGGTGCATGCAGGCGGGAAAGGCCGCTTGAGGGATTGCCGGCGTTGACTAGCTGGCAGCTTGACGGAGGGCCTTTCGTCACGCTTCCTCTGGTCTATACGGAGCATCCCGAGCATCGCAAGCAGCATAATCTGGGTATGTACCGGATGCAAATATTTGATGATTCGACAACAGGCATGCACTGGCAAATTCATAAAGGCGGCGGATTTCATTATCATGAGGCGGAGAAACGCGGAGAAGCGCTGCCTGTCTCTGTTTTCCTTGGCGGACCGCCGGCATTGATTGCGTCGGCTATCGCTCCGGTGCCCGAGCATTTGCCTGAGCTTCTGCTGGCTTCATTGATTACCGGGAGCAAGCTGCCGGTTGTACAGGATCCTTACGGCAGTCATCGTATTCCGGCGAATGCGGAATTTGTCATTAGTGGAAGCGTTGCCCCGCATATCAGACGGCCGGAGGGGCCGTTTGGCGATCATTATGGCTATTATTCCTGGACCCATGATTTCCCGGTATTCGATGTCAGTCATATGTGGCATCGGAAGGATGCCATATACCCGGCAACAATTGTAGGCAAGCCGCGTCAGGAAGATTATTATCTGGGTGATTTCCTGCAGCGTCTGCTCTCACCGGCTTTTCCTCTGGCGATGCCGGGCGTGAAGGATTTGTGGACCTATGCGGAAACAGGATTCCATGCGCTGGCTGCAGCGGTAGTACGGGAGAGTTATTCACGCGAGGCTCTGACAACGGCGTTCCGCATACTCGGAGAAGGACAGCTTACTTTGACCAAATTTCTGATGGTAACGGATCAACCGCTTGATCTGGCTCAATTCGACCGTCTTCTCGAGACTGTGCTGGAGCGGTTCAGGCCGGAGACGGATTTGTACATCTTCGATAAAACCTCGCATGATACGCTGGATTATACGGGCGGCAAGCTCAACCACGGCAGTAAAGCCGTCATGCTGGGCGTTGGTGATCCTGTAAGGGAACTGCCCGGGGACTATGATGAAGGTCCTCTGGATGAGATTGAGGGCATTGAGGTATACTGCCGTGGCTGCCTGGTCGTATCAGGCGAGTCTTTCGTGGAAGAGCCGAAGCTTGCCGAGCGGCTGCTGGGGCGGCTTCAGGAACGCGGCACGCGGTGGCCCCTTGTCATTCTGGCTGACGATGCCGCTGTCGCCTCTGCGCAGACACCGTTCCTCTGGACGGTATTCACGCGCTTCAATCCGGCAGACGACATCTACGCCGGGACAGTTGTTCGGCGGCATCATGTCGGCTATGAGCTGCCGCTCGTTATTGATGCTCGTATGAAGCCGGGATATCCGGATGAGCTTGTGGCGCGCGAGGATATTGTGGAGCTCGTGGACCGCAGGTGGAAAGAGTATTTTCGCTCATAAGTTGGCTGCTTGAGCAGAGCATTTTCGGGGAAACCTACGGACTCCGGCAATTGAACGACTCTAGGAGGATTCAAATCATGCTGCGAATGCTGTTTGATGACCCTCCACGGAAAGCGGAGGGAAAGCTTCACGAATCGATGCAGCTAATGAAGCGCTTTGCTTCAATGCTTCACGATTCCATTTCCAAAGGCAAAGACAGCGAGCAAAAGCTGCGGAAATATGAAATATGGACCCTTGGCCTGATCGTATCGCTTGATGAATTGGAGCAGAGCCAATATGCAGCGAGAAAATTCGCAGATAAGGTGAAATCCACTTCCATGGAAAGTATGCCACCGGATGAATTGCTCGATTATCACCGGCATGTTTATTTTGACAAAAATGCCTTTATCCGTTTATTTGCATTGCTTGACAAGCTGGGGACCCTGATGAATGAATTTCTTAATCTGCAAACGGAGCGGATTAAAGTACATTTTTCTTATTTTACGGTTTTGCGCGGCATGCGCCAGCGTAATCTTCATCCTTTGCTTATATCCAGGCTTGACGCCCTAAAAGAACAATACAAAGAACCGCTTGGAAGGCTGCGGAAACGGCGCAACACCGAAATTCATTACATGAATTCGGAAATGCAGGATGATTTGCAGCAGAGCTATCTGGCATACGGAGAACATCACCGATTGGAAAATTTGCAGGAGCGCTGTGATGATTTGACTCAAGGAATGGAATTAATATACGATACCCTGCTGCTTGCTTTTGATCATGCTTGCAAACATATGAGGAAACGAATTTAATATGCTATACTGCACATGGGAGGGTTACCCATGGATCTTATCGGAAAAACAGCTTTAATAACAGGCAGCGCCAAAGGCTTGGGCAAAATGACCGCACTAACTTTGGCCCGCATGGGCTGCGACCTTGTGCTGAACTACGTCAACAGCAGGGATGAGGCTCTGCAGCTTGCTGCCGAGATCGAACTGCTCGGCGTGCGCGCTGCAGCTTTTCAGGCTGATATTTCGCTGCGCTGCGATGTAGAGCGGCTGGCAGAGCAGGCGCAAAGCTGGTCGTCCAGCGGCTGTGTGGATATTTTGATCAATAATGCCGGACCCTTTATAAGGGAACGCAAACGCTTTGCCGATTATGGGGTTGAGGATATTATCAATCTGGTTAACGGCAATCTGCTCGGCGTAATGCTCCTGGACCATAAACTGCTCCCGGGGATGCGAAGTAGACAGTGGGGACGTATTATCCATTTTGGCTTCGGTCACGCCGGAGAAGGCAGGGCCTGGCCGCACAGATCCGTGTATGCGTCTGCCAAGACAGGTCTTGTTTCCTTTACCAAGACGCTTGCCGTTGAGGAGGCAGGAGACGGAATTACGGTCCATATGATTTGTCCCGGCGATATTAAAGGGCTCAACAAGGAACGTACCATCGCGGAAGTGCTTCATGAGCGCGATGAAGAGTCGCCGCGCGGACGGCCGGGAAGCGGGGAAGATATTGCCCGTGTCATTGGATTTCTTTGTTTGCCGGCTTCGGATTATTTGACCGGAAATATCATTGATGTCACCGGTGGTTTCGATCCCATCAAGAACAGTATTCCCAGTACATAATTTAAAGATGAGGTCCAGGCAAGCGGGCTGATCTGGCCGGCAGCAGCCGGTTTTTCGGTAGTTCTTTATGCTTTCGGTCAGAAAAAGAGTCTTGCCGGACCCTCATCTGCCCATAAGGCGATGATAGCGGCAAGACTCTTTATTGCAGAAGAAACGCTGACGTTCTTCTTTAGGACTTTGGCTTGGGTTATAACTTAGAATACCTGCATAACCTCTTGTACGCCTTCAACTTCTTCAAGCAGGGCACGTTCGATACCCGCTTTGAGCGTGATTGTCGAACTTGGGCAGCTGCCGCAAGCACCCATCAGGCGAAGCTTAACGATTCCGTCCTCTACATCAACGAGTTCGACGTCGCCGCCATCGCGCTGGAGGAAAGGGCGAAGCTTATCAAGAACGTCCAACACTTCATCATACATTGTGGTGCTTTGTGTATCACTCATTGCAATCCACTCCTTTCTCCCCTATTATAATACAAAGTAGAACAATTGAAAATGGATATCATCCGATATCATCAAGGTAAGGTGAAAACATCATGTTAAAACCAATTATTGAATTTTGCGCCAGCAATATGCATCATGGCACCGATCGTGTTATGAAACAGCTTGAAGCGAATCCGGAGCTGGAAATTATTGAATACGGCTGCCTCGGCAACTGCGGCGAATGTTATCTGTTTCCGTTCGGTATGGTTAATGGTGAAATCGTCGCGGCTCCATCAGCGGATGAATTGTTTGATGAAATTATGAAAGCTGTTGGTGAGCAGGATGCTGAGCGGGAAGCGCTCGACCGGCTGATTGACGATTTATAAATAAAAAAAGTCTTGGCGTGCTAGCCCAGATGATGCTTGGACATCCATAGCACGCCGCTTTTGAGCACACGCGGCACACGGCCCATAATCGGTGTACGGCCCATCAGGCCAAAGCCTGATTTTTTGCCAAGCGAACCAAGAACGCCCTTGAGCTTGATTTTGGACAGCTTCGGTGTCTTGTCGTTCCACTGCGCCTGCATGACCTCCGCAACCTGTTTGCCCTGCGCTTCCGCTGCCTGGGCACTGGGGGCGAAAGGTATGGAAGAGCAATCTCCAACAATGAATACATCCGTATGGCTAGGCAGCTGATGGTACTCATTCACAATCAGCCGTCCTGTGGGATCCTTGGGAAGATTAATCTTCTGGACCAGCGATATGGGCTGAATTCCGGCAGTCCACACGATGACATCCGTCAGCAGGGGGCTTGTATTGTTCTGATCGTACAAGATCCCCTGCTCCACCTTGTGGATGGACACATTTCCGCGCATCTCCACCTCATGCTCAATAAACCACGAAGAAACATACTGCTGCAGCTTATTGGGAAAGGCTGATAAAATACTCGGTCCCCGGTCTACAATACGGATGTTGATATCGGGCCGGCCTTCTCGCAGCTCTGAGGCGATTTCAACGCCGCTGAGCCCGCCGCCCACGATCGTCACCTGACCGTAAGGCTTGACATCATTGACAGCCTGGTACGTTTTGCGCGCCGCTCCGAAGGTTTGGATGCTGTTGGAATACAGCTCGGCCCCTTCGATGCTGTGGTATTTGTCGGTACAGCCAAGAGCAATGACCAGCCACTCGTAATCGAGCGGATCCTGTCCGGCAATACCGACCTGTTTAGCCTCCAGATCAACCGACATCACTTCGCCGTACATGACCAGCAATCTCGGATCGGATGGAAAATCGACCCGTAGATCAATGTCCGCAGCCGTTCCGGCGACGAGCGAATAATATTCCGTCTTAAGTCCCTGGTAGGGCATGCGGTCGATCATAACAATAATGGTGTCGTCGGGCAGCTCGCCCTCCAACAATTCATGGGCAACGGTTAAGCCTCCGTAGCCGCCGCCGAGGATAACAAAACGTTTCATTGGCAACCCCAACCTTCTTTATCATCTGCAATTCTGATGATGCTTAGTATGCGCGTGAATGTCCTCTTCCTTACTCATAAACCTTTACTTCGTTATAGAAAGTATCCCGTTCAATGGGAATACGTCCAGCCCCTTTAACCAGCCAGATCAGATCCTCGCGCGTGATGCCCTCGGGCGTAAGCGCGCCGGCAGCATGACTGATGCGCTCTTTGAGTATCGTGCCGTGAACATCCGAAGCGCCCATCGTAAGAGACACTTGAGTCAGCTGTGTGCCAATATTTATAAAATAAGCTTTTATATGCTGAAAATTATCCAGCATGAGCCGGCTGATCGCGATGGTCTTTAAATCCTCAAAAGCCGAGTTACGGCGGCGGATGCCGGCCCGCGGGCTGATGGGCTGCATGGAAAGCGGAATAAACACCAAAAAGCCGTTCGTCTCATCCTGCAGCTCGCGAATTTGCAGCATATGATTGATCCGGTCTGCATGCTTCTCAACGGAGCCGTAAAGCATCGTTGTATGTGTACGGAGTCCAAGGTTGTGAGCAGTACGGTGAACCTCAAGATATTGCGATACATCCGCTTTTTCCACGCGCATTTTTTTGCGGTATTCATCGGAGAGGATTTCCGCTCCGCCGCCGGTCAGGCTTTTCAGACCTGCTTTCATCAGCTCTTCAAGTACATCGCGGTAGCTCAGTCCGCTGATTCGCGAGAAGAAATCGATTTCGGCGGCCGTGTAGGCTTTGAGCGTCACTTCTGGAAAACGCTCATGTAATGCTTTTAACGAATCCACGTAATATTGAAACGGCACATGGGGATTATGACCACCGACAATGTGAAATTCCCGGACACCCGGGTGAAAATGCTGCTCCACATAAGCGATCATTTCGGCCCCGGAAAGTGTGTACGAGCCTTCTTCGCCTTCATCCTTGCGGAAATTGCAAAAAGCGCAGTGTGCTTCGCAAACATTGGTGAAGTACAGGCTCATATTCTCAATAAAATAAACCTTGCGGCCATTTTTCTTCATGTTGACTTCATTCGCCAACTGCCCAATGGTCAAGAGATCATCGGAACTGTAAAGAAATTCCCCATCTTCCCGGGAAAGGCGTTCGCCGGAGCGAACTTTCTCAATAATATCTTGCATCTGCTTGTCTTCTGTAGGTACGGCTACATTCATGACGGCTTCCTCCTAGTCCGCTGGGCGCTGTTTGCATAGGTCCGGATGATATGGGTAAGAAATGAAAAGATACTTTGTGAAAAAAGTCACTTACGCATACTGTAGTGACCCCATTCGAACATTAACTGACCTTATTATAAACCTACATCCGTCGAGCGGCAACCACAAAGTCAAGCGAGGTACACCTGACGTTGTTAATTTATCATGCAAACCGCTTTGGTCTTATTATCGTCTTGATGGATGTTGGGGTATAATAGAAGAAGGAAAAGAGGTGTTGAATTGGCAAATACGCATACGTATTCACGCAGGGAAGAAATGGCCAACGCGCTGACCCATGGTGTTGGGGCCGTGCTGAGTGTGGCGGCGCTCGTGCTGCTTATTGTTTTTGCCGCGCTCAAGGGGCAGGCATCCCATGTGGTTAGTTTCACGATTTACGGTACAATGATGCTGCTGTTATATACCTGTTCGACGCTGCTGCACAGCTTTCCGGCCGGCAGAGCGAAGAATGTTTTTGAGAAAATGGATCATGCCTGCATCTATTTATTTATAGCGGGAACTTATACCCCCATTCTGCTTCACCTGGTGAAGGGAGCAGAGGGCTGGACATTTTTTGGCATCATTTGGGGAGTAGCGATTTGCGGGGTTGTATTCAAATCGTTTTTCGCTTCCAGATTCCTGTTTACCTCGACGATTCTCTATTTGCTGATGGGGTGGATGATCGTATTCGCCTGGGGGCCGCTCAAAGAGCATTTCGCGCCGGGCGGCCTGCATCTGCTGATCATCGGCGGGCTCTTGTACAGCTTCGGTACAATCTTCTACATGTGGCGGAGTTTTCCTTATCACCATGCGGTGTGGCATTTGTTTGTACTAGGCGGATCGGTGCTTCATTTTTTCGCCATTCTCTATATTCTGCCTCATTAAAAGGGATGGCAGCATATTGAGCCGCAGCGTAAAGTGGAGTATACTAAATAAGTAAGTAACACAAGAGTTGTACCGACTATTTTGGATTGGGAGGGATTATGAATGATTAACATTAGCGAAACTGCAAATGAAAAAATAAAAGAAATGCTCAGCTCCGAGGAAACGCCGAATCTGTTTCTGCGCATCGGTGTGAAGGAAGGCGGCTGCAGCGGATTCTCATACGGCATGGGCTTTGACGACGAGCAGCATGACGACGACAAAGTGATCGAATACAGCGGACTTAAAGTTGTGGTCGATAATGAAAGTATGCAATATCTGAACGGCCTGGAAATCGACTTCAAGGAGTCGGCCATGGGCGGAGGCTTCACCATCAACAATCCCAATGCATCGGCTACATGCGGCTGTGGATCTTCTTTCCGCACGGCTGTGGCAGCAGGTAAACCCGGCGATTGCTAAGCTGAGTTCATTTTTCTTAAGGAGCTATCATCAACCTTCTGGAGTTATGTAGATTCCATACATAATTCTGGAAGGTTTTTATGCGAAATATGATCCTCTAATCAAAACTGATTGTAATAAATTCCCAAATACCAAGCTGACATCCTTCGTATCGAAGGGGTGATTTTTGTAAGGTTTTTGTAAGAAAAGGTCCCGGGTCCGTTTAATGCTTGATGACTACGATATGTTATAATTTAGTCTCCTTCGCCTAGATCGTTACTGATCCTTCATTTTTCTGTCCTATATACCACCTCCAACCTCTTTTTCTTTCTCATTTTTCTCATTTTTTATTTTTTTCAATTCGGCCGATCTTCAATTTCTCAGAATTATCAAGCATTTGGGACGGTTTTGAGTGTGACTCCAAAAGTGACAAATACCTTACAGAAATGTTCCTTATTTCTTATAATTATCGATAAAAAGAATCCCTAAAACCCGGGATTCTAAAATTTCTTTAATGTTACAGGTTTCGACAGCCTCCTCTGGCCTGATCGCCTATAATTTAGGTATAGATATATAGGAGTAAGGAGGAAATATACTTTGACTGTTCTTAATGTGAATTCACCTTTTGAATTAGACATTCTGCATATTGCTCAGGCTCTTGATCTTGACAAAGAACGGATGCTCGAATTTATTTCCAGCGGGATCGTATCTATTCCAACCCAGCAAAATGATGAATTGCAAAAGCAAAACGCCGATGAATATACGTTAACTCCGCCAAACCACCGGACCGGAAAATTCCGCCTGACACGCTTTCCCAATCTCCAGCATATCCAGCTTGGGAAATCGCGTCATTAGCACAATGGCTGCGGAGGTATAATGCTTGCAGCAAGACTTTCAATACAAGGGAAAAAAGCCCTGCACAATACGTGCAGGGCTTTTTTTATATGCTGGTAAAGATTATATCGTCGCCATTACGTTGCCGCCTGCTACCGGAATATATGCTCCGGTGATGAAGCTGGACAAATCGGAAGCAAGGAAGGCGACCACATTGGCGATTTCCTGATCCGTGCCCCGGCGTTTGAGCGGCACCGTGCTTTCGTAGCTTTCGCTGCGTTCGGTATTGTTCAAGCGGTCTTTCTCGCTGATAGTCCATCCGGGTGCGACCTGATTTACGGTGATTTGGTGCTCGCCAATTTCTTTTGCCAGCACCCGGTAGACGCCATCCATGCCGCGCTTGCCGGCTACATAAGCCGATTGGTTAGGGAAATTCTGCATGGCGCATTCCGTATTAATGGCGACAACCCGGCCGGCCTTACGCTCAATCATGGCAGGAACGAAAACTTTGGACAGATGGACGGCCTGCAGGACGCAGGAATTAAATTGGTCGACATAATCACTGGAATCCTGCTCCAGGACGGATGTCCAGGAGTATTGGGACACAGCGTTTGCAACCACGATATCGGGGGAGCCGAATCCGGCATCCAGAGCAGTTTGCTGCATTTGTTTGACTGAATTCAAATCCGCCACATCCGCCTGGACGGTAATGGCTCTACGGCCAAGAGCTTCGATCTGCTGCTTGAGCTGCTCGGCTTTGGCCGAATTTTGATGATAATGAACAAGGATGTCAGCACCGCATTGTGCCAGAGTGCCTGCGATCACTCTTCCGAGCTCTCCGGTCGCGCCTGTTACAAGCGCTGTTTTATTGGATAAATCAATTTGCATGTGCTTCTCGTCACCTTTCCTGATTGAAATATTATGATTCGGCGGAGGCAATAGCGCGAATTTCCGCCAGAGTTGCATCATCCAGCGCAACATCCGCTGCGGGAAGCACACCGAGAATATGGCTTGGCTTGCGCACGCCTACGATCGCACTGGTAATTGCGGGATGGGCGAGATCGTAAGCGACAGCCAACTGCGGAAGCGTAATCCCGCAGCGTTCGGCAACCGCTTTCAGTTTCTCCGCCTTGTCCACGTTGCTGCGCAGGCCCTCGCCGGTATGGGCTTTATTGCGGGAGCGCCAATCTCCTTCTTCGAAGGTCGTATCATACGTATAATTGCCTGACAGCAACCCCGAGGTTAGAGGACTGTAAGCGACAACGCCGATGCCGTTCTCCAGACAGAAAGGCAGCAGTTCTTTTTCGGCTGCCGGCCGCAGAATGGAATAAGGCGGCTGAAGGGAATCGACATGACGGACGGCAAGCGACTGCTTGAGCAGGGGAACATCATAATTGCTTACACCGACATAACGGACTTTGCCGTCCTGTACAAGCTTGTCCAGGGCACGCATCGTCTCTTCGGCGGGAACGTCGGCATCCGGCCAATGAACCTGATATAAATCGATATAATCGGTTCCGAGGCGGCGCAAGGAGGCTTCTGCTTCCTGCAGGACGGAATCGTAGGCCGCGCTCCGTGCAGGATTGCGGTTCTCATCCCAGACAAGGCCGCATTTGGTCGCGAGAACAATACGGCTGCGGTCGGATTTCAACGCTTGACCCAGCACTTCCTCCGAATGACCCAGTCCGTATACGGCTGCCGAATCAAAAAAAGTGACCCCTGCATCCAACGCGGCGCGGACGCTGTCGATGGAAGACTGATCGTCCTGGCTTCCCCAGGCGCTGGCCCAGCCTCCGCCGCCGATTGCCCATGACCCAAAGCCGATTACGGAAATGTCGGGGCCATTCTTGCCCAACTTGCGGTATTTCACAAATGGTCACTCCTTTGAATTAGTCATCAATCTTAACGGCAGGTACGGCTGTTTCTACCTGCTTCCTTATACATAGTATAGTTAAACAAATAGAATAGGAGAAGAACTGAAATTATTATTACCTAGTTACCTGAGGTTTACTAAAGCGCAGGCTTAATAGCAAAAGAAAACGCTGACACGCGGAGCGGGAAATGCTTTTTTTTGGCGCCTTCTATATATGAAAGTTTATATTTTTTATATTGAAAATCTCTGCTATACTGAGGTAAAAATAGACAAATAACGTTCAGGTTCGTCTTAATGAGGGATGAATCATTCATCATTGTAGAATTTATCATCCAAAGGGGCGTTAGTGCGTGTCCTATGCGCTGTTTGTAGCAGGGTCTATAATTGAGTACTTCTCTTATTTCATCTTTATGTTTGCCTTGTTTCGTTTCCGGTTCAGAGATCGCATGTTTTATCTCGTTTTTGTATCCTTTATCATGAGTCAGGTTTCCTATTTTACACGGCTTAATCCCGAAATCGGCGAATTGTCCTCGTACATTCAGCTTACTTTATTAATTATCGCGATGTGGGTTTTGTTCCGGGTTCCTTTATATTATTCGATCGTCATGAACGGGGCGGGATTTGTATTCGGATTTGCGGTGCAGGGGCTGGTCATCTTATTTCTGTGGCAAACAGGAACGCCGCTTGGAACGATACAAGATAATGCTTTAGCCAGCGCAGCGACACAAGCGTTATCCGCTCTGCTTGTCATCGGGTTCAGCCGGTTGATATTTATCAAAAACTGGGGATTTGATTATGTTCCGACTTCACATCGCGCATATGTAAGAATTTCCGGCGTGAATGCTTTACTGCTGGTCATTATCGTCATTGCCGCTGTTGCAGCATGTTTAACCGCCTTCTTATTTAAAAATGAGTTCAAGGATTACATCATACTCTCCAATGCCATATTTATTATTTCGGTACCCCTATTTTTATATTATTCATTCAGAAAGGATCATGAGGATGCTTCATAAAGCAGCCGAGCAATTGCATGCACGGATAGCAGCCAGCGGCAACGAGCCGCCATCGGTCCCTGTTATTTCTTATGTACTGCACATTCTAGTGAATACGGTTTCAATAATTCTTCTGGCTTCCGTACTGGGAATGGTTACAGGGGAGCCTGCAAAAACGTCGGTTGTTATTGTCTTATTGGCGGTCATCCGGTTTTTGACCGGAGGTTATCACCTTCCAACCAGCCTCGGCTGCATTGCCGCTTCTTCGATCGTACTCGCCGCGATCCCACACATTCATGTAGCCAGCTTATGGGTCTATCTCATTACTGCAGCGGCATTTGTCATGATGGTATTATTTGCTCCCTCCAACTATGATCAGCACGCCAGAATCCCAGAGCGGTATTATCCTCTATTGAAGGTATTGGCTTCCGCCATTGTGGCATCAAACTTTTTTATCGGCTCCGATTTGCTTGCTCTCACCTTTGCGACCCAGTCCATCCTTTTACCAATTAAAGGGGGTGAAAAAAATAAATGAAAAAGCGGGCTTATAAATTATTGGGAGCTATTATTGTTTCAGCTGCGTCGCTTTTTGTTTTTACGGGCTGTCTTTTCTATTTGTACAACCCGCCAATTCCAGAAGAACTTAGAAGGAAGGGAGTTTAAATGCAAATTCCCGTAGTAAAGCGGTTGAACAGGAAAGAGTACGAGATTGAAATGATCGACGTGGCAGACGTTCTCTACACCTTCATACAAGACCGCACATTGATGTACCAAACAAAGGAAGAGACGTACAGCCAGATTTCGACACTGGAGGAACAAGAGCGCTTCTTAATGACTAACGGGTTCCAGAAAGTCGAACGCGGTTATCTCGTGCAGATGAACAAAATCGAATATTTTGATGAAGAGCGGTCCTGCGTGTTTTTCGAGCAGCACCCGGCCTCCAAGGATGCGCCCAACGCGCCTGTATCGAGAGTTCACAAGAAAAATGTTGAAATGTTCAGCAAGCCTGCAGCAATTAAAGATAAACGCATTAATTTCTCAAACGGTTAAAGAAGCGCACCTCTGGGCAGAGATGATAGTATCTCTCGTCGGTGGTGCTTTTTTTATATAGGTTGTTCAAAAAGCCATATTTTGATCATGAAGCAGTTCAAGAAGCATAATCGACATCGAATCTTGAATTCAGCCGGGACTTCCGGTGCTCACGTAGGTTTGGCCTACGCCCCGCTCCTCTTTCCCTAGCTTTATTCAATCTTCTCGATACTGAAAAGCTGATCTTTTTGAATTTACATTATATATACCCATGATGACGAATGTTCCTGCCTGTGATAGGATTTGCAGTAAATACCGGGTGGAAGGAGGAGCTCATGAATGTACAATATATTCATTGTTGAAGACGATGACAAAATCAGCGGCCTGCTCATGCAGTCGCTTGTAAAATATGGCTTCGGTGCGGTGCGCGCCGAGCGCTTCCATGATTTAAAGCGGGAAATGGCCGAGGCGCAGCCGGATCTGATTCTGCTTGATATCCATCTCCCTCATTTTGACGGTTATTATTGGTGCAGGCAATTCCGTACGGTCACAAGCGCGCCCATCATATTCGTCTCTGCCCGTGCCGGTGAAATGGACCAGGTGATGGCGATCGAGAATGGCGGCGATGATTATGTGACCAAGCCGATTCCGCTGGATCTGCTGCTGGCCAAAATCAAAAGCCTGCTGCGCAGGGCCTATGGCGAATATGCGATGGGGGCCGTGCCCAGCATGGAATTGGAAGCCGGAGGACTAAAGCTGCATATAAGCAGAGGCGAGCTGGAATGGCAGGGGAAGCTGTCCCCGCTTACCAAAAACGAATGCCAGCTGGCCGAAATTCTGATCGGTCAAGCCGGACGGATTGTAGCCCGGGAGCGTCTGCTCGAAACCTTATGGGATGACGTACAGTTTGTCGATGATAATACGCTTAGTGTCAATGTGACAAGGCTGCGCAAGAAACTCGAGGAACTAGGGCTGATTGGCGTTATAGAAACGGTCAGGGGACAGGGTTATAAATTCGAGCTGAAAGCCGCCCGTCAGGAATCAGTCCAGGAATGAGGGATAACATTATGCATGAGGAGGAAGAGATAACTAGCGGCCATGAACAAGTGAAGCATTCTTATCAATCTGCCGGCGCTCTAATGTCCGCGGCTTCACCGCTGCGTTATTTCCGCGACCGCTTGTCCTATATAGCCGCCTTCATTGTTTCTTTATTCCTTGCTGGAGCGGCTCTTGTTCTTGGTCAAATTTTTTATCCGACCCATATGGATCCGGCTACCATCGTTTATGCGGGGGTGCTTGTATTATGCTGCTTGTCCTTATGGCTATTGCTGGATTACATCCGGCAGCGTGCCTATTTCCGCCAGCTGGATGAAGCAATCTTGCATGCCTCGGAGCTTGATGCCGCGCTGCGGGTCCGCTCGGGCGTGACAGGGGACCAGCTCGCCGTGCAGCGTCTCCTGCAGGCACAGCATGAAGCGTACATGAATGAGCTGAGCCGTTACCGCAAGCAGCAGGAAATTCATCAGCATTTTATCCATCAATGGGTGCATCAGATGAAGACGCCAATTTCAGTCATTGATCTGATGATTCAGTATGAGGAGCAGGCGCAGGAGGAAAATAACAGCCCATCGTCCACTCAAAGCCTCAGCAGCATCCGGGAGGAAACGGAACGTTTGACCAGAGGGCTTGATATGATGCTCTACACGGCAAGACTGGATAAATTTGAGCTGGATGTCCGCATTCGCACCGTGCCGCTTCATGAAATTGCGAGACGGGTCGTGAACTCCTACAAGCGTCTATGCATCAAATATTCCATTTATCCGCAGATTACGGGGGAAGCGCTTGTTCAGACCGATGAGAAGTGGATCGCATTTGTCATTAATCAGCTGGTAGGGAACGCGATTAAATACAGCAAGCACAAGCAGGGTACAAAGAAGCTGCTGCTGCTCATTGAGACGGAGAACGGGAAGACCGCGCTGAAGGTGAAGGATGAGGGCATCGGCATTCCGGCACATGATTTGCCGCGGGTGTTCGATCCTTTTTTTACGGGCGATAACGGCAGATTGGTGGAGGAATCTACGGGAATGGGGCTGTTTTTGGCCAAGAGCGTATGCGGAAAGCTTGGACATGGACTTGCGGTCGAATCCGTGCCGGGAGGCGGCGGGACGACCCTGACGATCTCTTTTGCTTCGCAAAGCTTGTTCAAGTTCAATGGAAAGTGACATTATTGTAAGAATAGGCTGGACTTTGAAAGCGAAATCGATGGGGAACTTGCCTCCAATAGCTTTATACTTGGACTATCATCGAATATGTTTTTGGAGGGAACGGCTATGAGTGTATTGAAGACGGAAAACTTGAGCAAAACATACAGCTCCAAAGGAAACGTGACCTATAAAGCGCTGGAAGACATTGATTTTGAAGTGGCGAAGGGGGAGTTTGTCGGTATTATGGGCCCTTCGGGCAGCGGCAAAACGACGCTTCTCAACCTGCTCGCCACCATCGACAAACCCACCTCCGGCCGGATTGTGATCAACGGCACGGAGCCGGCCCGTCTTGGGAATAAAGAGCTTGCCTTGTTCAGGCGCCGGCAGCTGGGCTTCGTGTTCCAGGACTTCAACCTGCTCGACACCTTGTCGATCAAGGAAAATATCGTTCTGCCGCTTGTGCTGGAGGGACTTGCGCCGCGCAAAATTGAAGAAGCACTGGCTCCTTATGCTGAGCTTCTAGGCATAACAGATATTCTTGGCAAACGGACTTATGAAATATCAGGAGGCCAGAAGCAGAGGGCGGCTATTGCCCGGGCAATGATTCATCAGCCCTCGATACTGCTTGCCGACGAATTAACGGGAAACCTCGATTCCAAAGCGGCCAAGGATGTCATGGAATCCTTGAAGGATCTGAATGAAAATGCAGGCGCCACGATTGCGATGGTTACGCATGATCCGTTTGCCGCCAGCTACTGCAGGCGGATTGTGTTTATCAAGGACGGCAAATTTTATTCAGAAATCCGGCGCGGCGCCAGCCGCCAGATGTTCTTTCAGCAAATTCTGGACTCGCTCAGTCTGCTGGGAGGGAACTTCGATGACATTCCGCTCGCTCGCGATTAGCAGCATCCGGGGAAATTGGCGGGCTTACAATGCCTTCTTTCTAAGCAGTGTATTTTCGGTCATTGTCTTTTATATGTATGGCGCGTTTATCTTTCATCCCGATGTTGTGAACGGCCATATTCAGGCAGCGGAGAAGGTAAGATCGGGAATGGAGGCCTGCCAGTACATTGTCGTGATTTTCTCCTTCTTCTTCGTGCTTTACGCCAATTCGGCTTTTCTGAAAACCCGCAAGAAGGAATTTGGCCTGTATACCCTGTTCGGCATGACGGGAAATCAACTGCGCCGCATGCTCATCATCGAAAGTGTCATTATCGCGGTCCTCGCAATTGCGGCAGGATTAGGGATCGGAATGCTGCTCAGCAAGCTTTTTTTCATGGCGATGGCCTCGCTGCTTGGCGTTGAGAGCCCCATCCGTTTCGCTGTGCCGCTGAAAGCCGTACTGCTGACGGTTATCGGCTACTTTGCCTTGTTTAATGTATTGACCTGGCTTACGAGCATTCGCGTCGGACGTTCGGAGATCATTGAGCTACTGAAGGAAGCCAACCAGCCGAAGCGCCAGCCCTTATATTCCATGTGGCTGACTATTCTGTCGGTCCTGTGCCTTGTTTCGGGCTACATGCTGGCCTATGTCATGGATACGTCAAATTTTATGCTCGTGATGTTCCCGATTCTGGGACTTGTCGTTATTGGAACGTATTTTCTGTTTACGCAGTGCAGTGTTGCCCTTGTCCGGATGGTGCAGCGGAGCAAATCGATTTTTTATAACCGCACCAACATGATTATATTCTCGCAGGTTGCTTACAAGCTGAAGGATAATGCCCGTATCCTATTTATGGTATCGCTCCTCAGCGCAGTTATTCTGACAGCCTCCGGTACGGTCTACGCCTTCCAGCAGGAAGGGGAGAAGCAGCTTCTTTCCCATACCCCGCAAACGATCGGCTTTGTGGAGAATGGACTGAATGCCCATAATGTGCTGGATACGGCCAAGCTCAAAAGCATTCTTAAACAGGATGGACGGGAGCTTGCCTATGAGACCAGAGTTGTCGGTATACCCGGCGAAGAGGTGACTCCGGCAGAAGGGCATAAGACATTGCGGGTCCAATACAACTCCGCTATCGTGTCCGAATCCGACTACAACCAGGTGGCGGGACTGATGAACAGGCCGCGGCTTTCCATTGATACAGGTCATGCGAAGGTTGTTTTCCCCTATATCGAGCAGGAGACGCTGCCTCCTTTTGAAGGCCCTTCGGTAACCATGCAGGTCAACGGCACAGAGCAGTCGTTCAGCGTTGACGGCTATCTGTTCGGAGCCATTATTAGCCCGATTGATTATTTCACTACACTGATCGTCGTGGATGATACGCAGTATGGGACATTGCTCGCAGCGACTCCGGAATCCAGGCAAATTGTCAACTACGGCTTCGAAATCAAGGACTGGCAAACCGCGCTGCCGACGGTGGAAAAGATCGAGAAGCTTATACCGCCATCGGAGTCGGATCATGCCATGACCTATCGCATCAGTTCGTTCCTTAAGACCCATCAATCTTCATCCTTGACCTTATTCGTGGGATTGTTTGTCAGCCTGCTGTTCTTTATCGCTTCCGGAAGCGTGCTGTACTTCAAGCTGTTCACGGAAATGAAAGAGGATCAGCTCCAATTCCGTGCGCTCACGAGAATAGGAATGACAGCGGGCGAAATCAGAAGAATCGTAGCTACGCAGGTAGGCATTATTTTCTATGTGCCCGTCATCGTCGGCATCATTCACATGTGCTTTGCGATGAAGGCGCTCAGTACGCTGATGCAGGCGGATATCTGGATTTATGCCGGGACTGTAATCGGGATCTATGTCATCATGCAGAGCATATATTTTGCGGTGGCCTGCTCCGGTAATACGAAGCGGATGCTGAATCCCGCTGTTTAGTACAAAGCAGAAGCCAATATTCGCGAATATGCGCGAACTTTATCTATAATCAACCTGCGGCTGCCGTGAGGATCCCTTTATCAGGGGGCCTCCCGGCAGCCTCTTTTTCTATCAGGCTATTAAATAAGGCGAGTTGCCCCGTTCAATCATCCAAGAGAGACCTGTCTTTGAGGCATATAGTGTTAGTAGACTCACAACAGAAAAGGAGATGGCTTTATGGGTGAAGGTCAGGGAAGGCAGTTAGCCAGCAAGTGGGCCAAGACTTCGGCACTGCTCTCGCACAATGAAATTGCTTCGCATATTCCGCCGACCCGCATGTTTTCTTCCGACAATCTGAGAAGCATGCTGCAGGCGCACGGAATGGTGGTCATCAAGCCCGTCGTCGGGGCAGGAGGGCACGGCGTCATCAAGGTAACAAGAGAAGGCAGCGGCTACGCGTATACGTATTATGCGAAAAAAAGACATTTCGGCTCCTTCGACGGACTCTATCATTCTCTTAACGGGATGCGTAAAGGCCGCAGATATTTGATTCAGAAGGGGATACGGCTGGCAACTATTAAAGGCCGGCCAATTGATTACAGAGTGAAACATGTGAAACAGGCCGATGGAAGCTGGGCGATTACCGCTATTGTGGGCCGGTTGGCGCGTCAAGGACTGTTCGTGACCAATTTATGCCGGGGAGGCACGCGCTTGAATGGCTCGGAAGGAATCCGGTTATCCGTTTCCTCGAATGCGGTAGCAGGCAAGAAGCAGCAAATGAGAAGATTAACCCGGTTGTCCACGGAAGTGCTGGAAAGACAATTTCCAGGAATCGGCCAGCTTGGCTTTGATTACGGCATTGATAAGAATGGTAAAATATGGATTTTTGAAGTGAATACACGCCCCGAATAATCAATCGCCTTCGGGGCGGTTGCTTCTGTCCAAAATGGTTAACAGGATTTAATATAATTGGTTAATAGGTTTATAGAGTACCATCAAACTTTTTTATTGAGGTTTTGTGAATGAGGGCTGTGTATAACCCTATCCACATTATCCTCGTTGATATTCCTGTTTTTTCGACGTTTACCCACAAGTTACACACATGCTGTCCACAACTATCTGTGGATAATCGGAACGCTTGTTCTGCCTATTGGGACATGCTAAGATGACAAGGAAGAATTTAGGAAAGGAGGGTGGACAATGGATATGCTGTCTGATGAACTTCTTGTGGATGCCTATCTTTCGGCCATTCAATTCAACCTAGATCCGGAATTTATCAAGCTGTTGACTGTTGAAATGATACGCAGACAGATTAATCCTGAAACATACCGAATAACCGCTTGACTTCCCGAAAGTCCCAGTACATCCTCGTGAATGAAATATTTCATTTTTCCATACCTCAGAGGCTACTCTCACACTACAATTTCTTAAAATAACAAGCTCCTCTATTTAATAGCCATGGCATACGACAAAGTCAAGCAAGCCGTTTATTGCAGGCCGGACGCAGCAAAAAAAGGGTATCCCTCTTATCCCGGGAACCATCGCATACGATGCCGCCCGCTTAAGTCTGGATACCCTTATATAAGGAATTGAAGGCTCTACAACTTCATGTTGCTGCTGTGACCAGGCGACAGCTTCGCATTCGGATCAATGTACACCTTCGCATTGTTAATGGCAGTGGGAGCTTCTCCGAAGCCTACCGCGATCAATTTGAGCTTGCCGGGATAGGTAGTCACATCGCCTGCGGCAAAGATGCCGGGGACGCTCGTTTCCATGCGGGAATCGACGACAATCGAGCCGCCCTCGATGTCGATGCCCCAATTTGCAATGGGGCCTAGCGAGGAAATAAAGCCGAAATTGACAATTACGGAATCGACAGGCAGTTCTTTGATTTCTTTGGATTTTACATCCTGCAGTGTAATGCGCTCAATTCTGTCTGCGCCG
Organism: Paenibacillus sp. JT22N12; assembly: GCF_056269365.1. Classification (NCBI taxonomy): domain Bacteria; kingdom Bacillati; phylum Bacillota; class Bacilli; order Caryophanales; family Paenibacillaceae; genus Paenibacillus; species Paenibacillus sp. JT22N12. The sequence goes on from NZ_JBWDNU010000002.1 coordinate 117,695, forward strand.
TGCAGAGCGGTAATTTCATAAGGAGTCAGCACCTTGACTGTCGAATTCATCAGATTGTCCACACTATGCTCATGGGCTCGGAATTTGTCGCGGCGGTGAATGAGCGTGACGCTGGCTGCGACAGGCTCCAGCATAAGCGACCAGTCCACAGCGGAGTCGCCGCCGCCGCTGATCAGCACATGATGTCCCTTGAACTGGTTTAAGTCACTGATGAAGTAATGAAGATTGTTTCTTTCATATTTAGCCGCTTCAGGCAGTTCCAGCCGGCGTGGCTCGAATGCTCCGACTCCCGCTGTAATGATGACGGCTTTGGCGAAATGGGTTGTTTTGTCCGTGACAATTTCAAACAGCCGCTCCTCGCGTTTGATCACTTCCAGCACTTTCTCCTCCAGACAAACAGAGGAACTGAAATGGCTCATTTGCCTTTTGAGCTGTTCAACGAGCTCTCCTGCCGTAATTTTGGGAAATCCGGCAACATCATATATATATTTCTCAGGGTAAAGCGCAGCGAGCTGGCCGCCGAGCTGTGGCATGCTCTCAATGATTTTGACTGATGCCTGGCGCATTCCGGCATAGAACGCTGCGAACATACCCGCCGGACCGCCGCCTATGATGACTATATCGTTCATTTGTTCGGTTTCATTTGCTTGAGACAATGTTTGTCACCTCCAGATTTAGTTTGTCCATTCAATCATTATAGCTTTTCGTAAAGAAGGATGGAAATAAAAAAATTGTATGTTATTCTAAAGTTTTTCGTATATTTTACCCTTGAAAACTTGTTAAATAATTTGTATCATGTGAGGTATTAATAAACGAATTGTCGAATTCATAATAACTGTCATAAAAGCGTCTCTCAGTCAGCAAACTAAAGCAGGATGAAATTTTAAATTTTTGACTGGGTTTGTGTGATTTTTCACAAAGTAAAGAGAAATAAGAATGGATGGGATTTTGCGATGAGTAACATACCTAAGATTGTGATTCTGGGGGCGGGGTATGGTGGGATTTTGACCGCTCTGCGTCTTCAGAAAGAATTAAATTATAATGAAGCTGACGTTACGCTTGTGAACAAGCATGACTATCACTATTTTACAACGCATCTGCATATGCCGGCTGCCGGAACGGACAAAACGGAGAACGCGCGTGTGAGCATCTCCAAGCTTATTGATGAATTCAAGATCGATTTCGTAAAATCGACTGTCGTGCAAATCCGCACACAGGATAAAAAAGTGATTCTCGAGGACGGAACCTTGTCGTACGATTATCTGGTCATCGGCCTCGGCGGCGAGCCGGAGACCTTCGGCATCCCCGGCATGCTTGAGCATGCCATGAATATCCGCAGCATCAACTCGGTTCGTCTGATCCGCGAACATATCGAATATCAGTTTGCACGCTACAAACGGGAGCCGCACCGCACCGATTATTTGACGTTTGTTGTCGGCGGAGCGGGTTTTACCGGTATCGAATTTGTCGGCGAGCTTGCGGACAGGCTGCCGGAGCTGTGCAAGCAGAACGATGTCGACCCGTCGCTTGTGAAGCTGTACAATATCGAAGCGGCTCCTACCGCGCTGCCGGGCTTTGATCCGGAGCTGGTGGAGTACGCAATGGAAGTGCTGACGAAGAAAGGGGTCACCTTCCGGATCGGTACGCCGATCAAGGAATGTACGGCTGATGGCGTCATTGTCGGCGAGGGCGAAGAGATCCGTGCGGCAACGGTCATTTGGGCCGCAGGCGTAAGAGGCAACCGGCTGATCGAGGAAGCCGGCATCGAGACCATGCGCGGGCGCGTGAAGGTGGACGAGTCCCTGCGTGTCGTGAGCCATGAGAATATTTATGTGATCGGCGATAATTCCTTGATATTTAACGAGGAAGGCCGTCCTTATCCGCCAACCGCCCAAATTGCGATGCAGCAGGGAGTTGCCTGCGCGCATAATCTGGTTGCCTCCATCCGCAACCAGCCGCTCAAGAAGTTCGAGTTCAAGAACAAGGGAACTGTCGCATCGCTTGGCAAGGGCGAGGCTGTCGGCATCGCTTTCGGCAAGAAGTACAAGGGCTCCTATGCAGCTTGGCTGAAAAAGATGATCGATATCCGTTACTTGTATATAATCGGCGGAATTCCTCTTGTGCTCCGCAAAGGGAAGTTTCTGTAATGCGCCACTGCAGCGTACAGGTTCGCGGGCTGTTGACGCGTGAGGAGCTGGATCGTTACAACGCGCTGATGGAGGTCGGTTCTTTTCTGGAATCGCAGAGCCGGCATGATTTGTCCTATACGGTGCAGAAGGAAGTGGACCTGCTGATTCTTCCGGCCATTGAGCGGCTGAAGGAGAAGGGGCGGGAACGCGACCGGCAGACAGAGGCTTATCTGGAGGCGAAGCGGATTCTCGAAGAGGACAATGACGAGGATTGACCCGGGTGCCGCATAGCGTACGAGGTCTGATGAATATGGAAACAGCAAAGCGGCCAGTGCATCTTCTTGATGCAGCTGGCCGCTTTTATAATGGTTCAAGGAGAAGGGTGCAGAGGCGATAGGGGCTGGGGAGCCTGCTCTTATCGCTCCCCTGGGCAGCTATTTGAGCAGCTGGCCCAGTTTCTCTTCAGTGAGCAGGTTGCCGACATAGAAATCGCCAAAGTCGCCGTAGCGCGCGCTAACCTCGTCGAAACGCATTTCGTAGACCAGCTTCTTGAACTGCAACGGATCTTCCGCGAACAGCGTCACACCCCATTCCCAGTTGTCGAAGCCGACAGAACCGGTAATGATCTGCTTGACCTTCCCGGCGTACTGGCGGCCGATCATGCCATGGCTGCGCATCATCGTACGCCGCTCATCCATGCCAAGCATGTACCAGTTGTCATTGCCTTCGCGGCGTTTGTTCATCGGATAGAAGCAGATGTGGTTCCATTTGGGCAAAATGGGCTTAAGGCGCGCCATAATGTCCGGATTTTGCATAGGATCAGTTCCCGGAGGCGCCATGTAGTTGCTCAGCTCGACAACGCTGACATACGAATACGCAGGGTACGTAAACTGGGCAAAAATTGATTTGTTGAACGCCGTCTCGATAGTGTTCAGCTCTTCCAGCGTCTCGCGGAGATGCATAAATACCAGATCGGCCTTCTGTCCGATAACGGAATAGAAAGCGGTGCTGCCTGCTTGTGCATCCTCCAGAGCCTGCCATTCCTTCATATACGAATACAGCTCGTCCATTGCCACTTGGCGCACGCTCTCATCTGCAGCTTCCCAGGCCGTCCAATCGATCGAACGGAAATCATGCAGCGCATACCAGCCTTCCAGCGTTTGGGCTACTTCACTCATCGTCTATCCACTCCCTCAAAGGTTGTCTATAGCTTCAATAAATAGTCGTGTTCATTGTATCGTACCGCAGCAAAGGAGCGCAAATGACGGACTTGTGACAACATGGCGAATCAAATTGACTTCCTGCGGGCCATCTACTACACTAATCGTAGCGAAAGGGGAAGACGACTTATATGAACACAGATGTGGATATTCTTCAGCTCGTCATTGCAACCGTATTATTCCTTGTGATGATGTTCGGAATCGGATTCATTTTAAATATGCTGCTCAAGACGACATGGTTTCCCATTTACATGTATGTGATCGTGCTCATTCCGATCTTTATCTGGCAGACCTGGGATGATACGAAGTCGTTTGCAGGCAACTTTTCCGCCTTTACCTTCGTCGATATCCTGCCCGCAATCGGGGCGCTCATCGGCGCTTATGTGAGCGGTGCAACGATCAGGGCGCTGCGGCGGGGCGGATATAAAATGTTCTAGAATTCCCTCATTCGGGGGAATTTTCTTTTTTTAGCGTCCCTAAACCGGTCCTTAGATGTGTTAAAATAAATGAAAGTCTACTAGTGATGTTCAAAAAGATTTTGAACTCGCACTATAACTCGGATGGAGTCGAAAAAAATGCGGATGGGAAGCTTACATCAATTCACGGAGCATCATCGCTATTACATTTTTCGCGATTTTTCACTGAGCGCGGTGGATCGCAAAATGATCGGCCTGATCTATCAGCCGATGATCGGCGCATTTGCTGCAGGTCTCTATCAACAGCTCTATCAGCAGGTAGCCGACGATCGCGTCGGCTATTCGCCCCTTGAGCCGCAGCGCAAGCTGTTTCTGGGCCTGGGGCTGGATATGAATGAACGCGGACGCCAGGAACTGGTCATTCACTCCTCTCGCCTGGAAGCGGTCGGACTTCTTCAAACCTCTCAGCTGGGCGTTGTGGACAACGACGATGTGGTATATGAATATGAGCTGATCAAGCCTTTGTCGCCGGATGAGTTTTTCGGAAGTCCCCATCTGACGATGCTGCTGCGCGACAAGGTCGGGAAGCATTCCGTTATTGCGCTGCGCGAGTCGTTTTACGCCAAGGAAGCGGACGAGCTGGCGGGAACGGAGCTGCAAAGAGAGAATTTGACGGTTCCCTTTTACGAGCTGTTTCGTTTAAATACACAGGGTATTGATCTGGAGCTGGAGCAGGCGCTTACGGAAGTGGCGCCGACCCGGCAGGCCCAGCCCAAGGCCGCTCCGGAAACGGCGGGCATCCAGTACGGCGAAATCATCATGAGATTCCCCCGCAACTCCTCCAACAGGGGCTTCGTGGAGCGCCTGCGCGGAGATGATGAGAAGCTGGCTCAGCTGAACTACATCGCCTACAAATATGGCTTGACTGTCGTAGATCTGTGCAGGCTGCTGGATGAGGACGATGTGTTCGGCCAACGCGGCGAATTGATGATTGATGAGCTGCAGCTGCGAGCAAACCAGATGTACCGCCAGGACCGCAAGCGCAATGAGGAGCGTCAGCGTATTTTCGGACGTTCCCAGCCCTCGGAGGCGGCAGAAGCGGAGCAAAGCAGACAAACGGGCGACGATGCGGCTGGGGATGAGCCGCCGGATGAAATCGGCGTCCTGGCAGAGTTTTATATGGAAGTGCCGGTGCAGCTGGAAGGACGCTGCGATATCCATCAATATAATATGCTGATGCGTAATGAGCCGCATACCCGCTTTATTGCCCGCTTCTTCCCCGGGGCGGTGCCGGAATGGATTATTCGCGTTTTCGAGGTAATCGATCTGAATTATCGGCTGCACGGCTCAGTCATTAATGTCCTCATTCATTATGTACTGGGAATGAATGATTCCCAGCGGGTTACGAAGACCTACATAGACGCCGTCGCTTCGAATATGCTGATGAAACATGTCGATTCGTTCGAGAAGGCGGTTCGTTACGTGCAGGAGCAGATCAAGCTGGAAGCAGACAAGGAACGCAGGCGGGATAATGGCGCAGGCGCGCCTTCGGGCGGCGCACGGGGCGGTTCGCAGACGGGGATACGCGGAGGGGGAAGGCGTAAGCCCTCGATATCGATTATTCAGGACACGCCGGATTCTGAGGCTATATCGCAAGAGGAGCTTGAGGAGATGCGGAAGCTTGCGCGGAAGCTGGACGGCAAAACGTAAGTAAAGAGGTGAGTAGACAATGGCAATGGAATCGCTAGGCGACCTTCTGGGCCAGTGGCCCGGCGGAAATGAGGCGCTGCAGCAGGCGGACCGGCTGATGAACGATCTGCTGGAGGAGCCTCTGGTGCAGCGGCTGCAAAGCAAATATCCGGAGCTCAGCCGCGAGGTGCTGCGGCTTAACTTGAACAAGGTATATCAATATACGACGGAATACCGGAACTGCTCGAATTGCCCGGGACTTGAACGCTGCCCCAACGATTTTGAAGGGCATTATACACTGCTTTCCTGCGAAACAGCCGGGAATCTGGTACAGCTGAACGAACGCAAGGTAACCTGCAAGAAGCTGCTGTCGAAGCAAAGCCAGGATCTGATCCGCAGCCGGGTCCGCAGCTTCTATGTGGACCAGACAGCCTTGTCGCGCGGCTACTCCGCTGACGAGATTCTAACCAATGATCTGGAGCGGATGAAGGCTGTCGGCCAGCTGATGAAATATATCGATCTGACCAAGGAGCAGGGCCTGCAGAAAGAAGGATTATATTTGGCAGGCATGTTCGGCACCGGGAAGACCTTTCTCATGTGCTACATGCTGTATGAGCTAGCCAAGGCGGGCTACTCCGGTGTTATCGTTTATATGCCTGAATTTGTCGAAGATTTGAAGTCGCTGATGCACGAGCCCGGCAAGCTCAAGGAAACGGTCGACGTGATGAAGGAGACGGACCTGCTGATCTTCGATGATATCGGGGCGGAGAATCTGAATCCATGGGTCAGGGACCATGTGATGGGGGCTATTCTCAACTACCGGATGGACAGAAAGCCGACTTTCTATACCTCCAATTATAATCTGGACGCGCTGGAGCAGCATTTCAGCTTCACCAACAAGGATGGCGATGAGCTGCATAAGGGACAGCGGATCATGGACCGGATCAGGCATTATGTTCAAATTGTTCATGTCAAGGGTCATAACAAGCGGGCAAAATAAATCTAAGTAAGCCGGAAGGCGGGCCAAACCGTTTTCCGGCTTTTTATTATAGCGATATCGGGAGGCAAAACCTGTCGATAATAAGAAAAATATATAGCATAGTTTTGAAAAGTAATCAATATCAATAAAGCTTCAAAATTTGAAAATTTGACTGAATTATGCTATAATAAGGCTGTAATCTGGATAAAAGGAGGTGAAGTTGTATGTTCTCTCAATATATCTCGATGAAACGCTGGATTTCACTAATTTTCCTCGTTATTTTCACCATTTTTTCAATGCCTACCACCATTACGGAATCCACGGCAGGGGAAACGACGCGAACAGTTGTATCCGCGGGCATGGAGAATAAAACAAACCGGATCTCGGTCAGCCACAGTCATATCTCCCTGGGGGAGAAAATGCGTCTTTCTACGCTTGTATCCGCCTTGTTCTTTGCTGTGAGCTTGTTCCTCAAATCGACCGTTCGCGTACCCATCGGGACACATGTCTCCTTTCACCCTCTGATTGCTCGATATTTAACCCGCTTGCTGCTGTTCCCCATCAAAAAGACATCGCTTATTGTGTAAGGCAGCCCCAAGTACCTCCCCCTATTAACAATGGAAATCTTCAGCCTGTTCAATCAGTCCAATTCTAATTTGTGAAAAAATGGCTGCATCACGCCGTATTATTTGCTGTGTCCGGAAATCACTCCATTTCACACGAAGCAATTTCTTCCGTTTGCTTGTCCGTTTAATTGAAAAACGGTGACCGGGGGCGTGTTTGCTCATGCCCAAAACCAGGACCATAACGTTCAGCGGCAAGAGTGCCGCTTCCCAATAAGCGCATATTGATCAAATTAACAGGAGGGGCTCATCGATTATGAATATACGTGAAACCGATCTTCCCGGCATAGGGAAGAAATTTCAATTGTCCACACGTGACGGAGATCAAATGATTATTATCGTGCACGATGACGGACGAAGAGAATGTTACCATTTTCAAGGTGAGGACATGGATGAAGCGTATTCCCTGATAACGCTCGATGATGACGAAGCGCGACTGGTTGCGGCTATCATCGGCGGGGTGACCTATAAGCCGACAGCCGTAGAGACGATGGAAATGGCATTGGATGATCTGATCATCGAATGGTACCGGATTGAGCAGGACTACAAATGTGTTGGCAAATCGATAGGTGAACTGAACGTGCGCCAGAACTCGGGTGCGACCATCCTTGCAATCGTCGGGAAAAACCATGCAAAATATGTGAATCCCGGACCGGATATCGTACTTCAAGCCGATTCCATGCTCGTTGTGGCAGGAGAGAGGGGGCAGCAGAAATTATTCAAAAAAATGATAAAGAATGGATGTGAATGAACCTATGAACCATATGGTATTTGAGATAGGAGTCGCGATTGCGCTCATTGCGTCGGCGGGATTATTGTCCGCGAAGCTGCGGTTCTCGGTGATTCCTTTTTATATATTGGTGGGTATGGCAGTCGGCCCCCATGCCATTCAATTCTGGCATATTGATTTAACCTTTATCTCAAGTGCGCCTTTGATTGAATTTTTAGGGCGTATCGGCGTCCTGTTTCTACTGTTTTACCTGGGGCTTGAATTTTCCGTGGGACGCCTGATTAAATCGGGCAAATCGATTGCAATCGGTGGAACGATCTATATACTGATCAACTTTACGCTTGGTCTGCTGTTTGGCTGGGCGGCGGGTATGCCGCTTCTTGAGGTGCTGATAATCGCAGGGATTACGACGATTTCCTCCAGCGCCATTGTGGCCAAGGTGCTGGTCGATTTGAAACGGACGGCCAACCCCGAGACCGAAATGATTCTGGGAATAATTATGTTCGAGGATATTTTTCTGGCGATTTATATTTCGATATTATCCGGTCTTGTACTCAGCGACTCGTCTTCAATCGGCGGCATTGCACTCTCCGCGCTGATCGCGCTTGGTTTTATGCTGCTTGTGCTGGTGGCGGGACGCAAGGCGGTTCCGCTGCTGAACAAGCTGCTGAATATCCGCTCCAATGAGGTATTCCTGCTTGTTATCTTCGCCATTCTGTTCCTGGTCGCGGGTTTCTCCGAGACGATCCATGTGGCGGAAGCGATCGGCGCACTGCTTGTCGGTCTGGTGCTTGCAGAGACGGAGCATATGAAGCGGATAGAGCACATGATTTTGCCTTTCCGCGATTTCTTTGGCGCCATTTTCTTCTTCAGCTTCGGTCTTACGATTGATCCTCTCACATTGGGCGGGGCATTCTGGTTGTCGCTGGGAGCGGTTCTGGTGACGCTCGCCGGGAATTTCGCAGCCGGCATGTGGGCGGGATACAGCGCGGGACTCTCACCCAAGGCCTCGGTGAATATCGGACTTACGATTGTAGCGCGCGGCGAGTTTTCTATTATAATGGCGAATCTGGCGAAGGCAGGGGGACTGCTGCCCATCCTGCAGCCGTTCGCAGCGTTATATGTGCTGATATTAGCGGTGCTGGGACCGCTTCTGACGAAAGAAACCAAATGGATATACGGCTTGCTGGAACGGACGTTCAAGCTATTCGGCATTCGCCTGGGTAAAGAAAGAACCAAGAAAAGAACCACGCAATCACGTTAATCTTTCAATCTGCCCGTGTGAACATTTTCTTAACCACCTTAATAGGGAGGAAACAAGAATGAGACATGAGACAGTAACGATGATATGCGGGGAAAGAAAGACAATCCGGCCGGACAGCATTCAGCTGACTGCCGCCGCTGTGGGGATATTCATCAGTATAACGGCCATAACAGCAAAGCTGCAGATAATGTTTTTTGATCATGGCTGGGCATTGTTGTTCGCGGTAGTATTCCTGCTGTCCTATCCGCGCTCGCATCGTTCCATGTATACCCGCATGATGTGGATCAGAAGCAGCCGCGCCAATGAGATTGAGGACGCCATTATGGAGGCGGTCGGACGCGGGGTGATCCGAATTCCTATGGACAGCCGGGGGGATCAAAGCATACAGCGGATGAAACTGGTGATTTACCGGCTGGAGGAGAGAACGCTGAAGGATCTTGTGTATACCATTGATTCGGCAGCTGAGTGCAGGGTCGTCCCAGTCTATGAATGGAAGAGGGGAGACCGTCAGGATTTGCGTTAGGGCTCCCGCCTGAATACTTGGGAACAAGCACGCAGGATTCTGGAGAGCCTACCATAACTCCATTATCCAGAAGAGACTTCAATTACCCGACTAATCAGGTGATTGAAGTCTTTTTCGTTTCCATTAGGGCAGGGAAACCAAAAGTTTGGACGGTTAGACAGGTATAAGCAAATATTATCGATCATATCAGAAAAACCGAAAATTAGTCTTGACACATAAGGGTGTCCGTTGTTATCATTTCATTCATAACCAACTAAACAGGTAGGAATAGATTTGATTTTGCGACCGGAACAACCGGAGTGAAACGCCTTTTTCATTTATCTGTCAGTTTGAAACCAAGGGGAGTGCTTTAACATGACGAACATGACAAAGAAAAAACGTTTACCGGTACAGCTATTATTTATTTTGGTCATTCTGGCGGTTGCGCTGGCTGGCTGCGGAGGCAACTCCAACACGGGGAATACAGAGAATAATACAAACACTCCGGCAGCAAATACCCCTGACAACACGAGCGCAGCTCCTGGCAATACAGACACCACGGCTGCTGAGCCCAAAGAGCCTGTAGAATTATTGAATGTCTCCTACGACCCTACCCGCGAGCTTTATGAAGCTTATAATAAATTATTCGCTGATCACTGGAAACAGGAGACCGGCCAGGTCGTGACGATCAAGCAGTCGCATGGCGGTTCAGGCACACAAAGCCGCTCCGTAGTCGATGGGCTGAAAGCCGATGTCGTTACACTTGCTCTTGGCTATGATATTACCGCTATTCAGGATGCCGGACTCATCCAACCCGACTGGCAGAAGGAATTCGAAGAAAACAGCTCACCATACACCTCCACGATTGTATTCCTGGTCCGCAAAGGCAACCCGAAGGGAATCAAGGATTGGAACGATCTTGTTAAGGACGGCGTCTCCGTTATCACACCGAACCCGAAAACAAGCGGCGGCGCACGCTGGAACTTCCTTGCAGCATGGGGCTATGCGCTGAAACAAAACAATGGCGATGAAACCAAAGCCAAGGAATTCGTAACCAAATTGTTCAAAAATGTTCCGGTGCTGGATTCCGGCGCCCGCGGATCGACCACAACCTTCGTTGAGCGCGAAATCGGAGACGTTCTGCTGGCCTGGGAGAATGAAGCGCAGCTCTCCAAAAAAGAATTCGGCGATGACAAATTCGAAATCGTCTATCCATCTCTCAGTATTCTGGCCGAGCCGCCGGTCGCCATCGTAGACAAAGTAGTCGATGACCACGGAACACGCGAGGTTTCGGAGGCCTATCTGAAATATCTGTACACCGAAGAGGCCCAGAAGCTGGTTGCCGAGAACTACTATCGCCCTCGCATGGCTTCCGTTGCCGAGCAGTTCAAGGATAATTTCCCTGCAATTGAAATGCTGACGATCGACAACGATTTCGGCGGATGGGATGAAGCACAGAAGAAATATTTTGCCGACGGCGGTGTATTCGATCAAATATACACACCGGGCTCATAAGCGCATGACAGGAGCTGACTTCACATGAAAGGTTCCAGGAGAAGAACGAAATCGAGAAGCGTGCTGCCGGGCTTTGGACTATCGCTCGGCTTCACGATCCTTTACTTAAGCATTATTGTGCTGATTCCGCTGGCGAGCATCTTTATCAAGACTTCGGGTCTAAGCTTGGGAGAATTCTGGCAAACGGTGACGAATCCGAGGGTGGTTGCTTCCTATAAGATCAGCTTCTTCACCGCTTTTTTCGCCGCCCTGATTAATCTTGTTTTTGGCCTGCTTGTGGCCTGGGTGCTGGTACGGTATCGTTTTCCGGGAAAAAAGCTGATCGACAGCCTCCTGGATCTTCCGTTCGCCCTGCCGACCGCTGTTGCGGGCATCGCTCTGACCACGATCTATGCTCCGAACGGCTGGATCGGCTCTCTCCTTGGGCCTTTGGGCATTAAGGTGGCCTACACGCCGATCGGCATTACGATTGCGCTGATCTTCATTGGCCTGCCCTTTGTCGTCAGAACCGTTCAGCCGGTATTGCAGGATATGGAGAAGGATACGGAGGAGGCGGCCGTAATGCTGGGCGCCCACCGCTTCAGAACCTTCAGAAGGATCATATTGCCTGAATTGGTGCCGCCGATGCTGACGGGCTTTGCGCTGGCCTTTGCAAGAGGCATCGGGGAATATGGGTCGGTCGTATTCATCTCCGGCAATATGCCGCTCAAGACCGAAATCGCGCCGCTTCTGATCATGACGAAGCTGGAGCAGCATGATTATACAGGAGCAACCGCTATTGCACTGGTGATGCTCGTCGCCTCGTTCCTGCTGCTGCTGCTGATCAACTACCTGCAGTGGCGGAGCAACCGCCACGTTACGGCAGCATAAGGGGGATGGGAAAATGGCAGGAGTCGTTACCGCGCATTTGTCGGATAAAGCGTCCGTTCGTCCGAAGCATATCAACGAGCCGCCGGTTGTCCGGTGGATCCTGATCAGCATCGCATTATTGTTTCTGGCTCTTATTGTTCTGCTGCCGCTGGTCACGATATTTGTTGAGGCCTTCAAAAAAGGCGCCGGGGTGTATTTCGCTTCCATCAATGATCCGGACGCCTTGTCGGCGATCAGGCTGACCGTCATAACGGCGCTCATTGCCGTACCGCTTAACACGATATTCGGCATCGCTGCGGCATGGGCTATCAGCAAGTTCCGTTTCCGCGGGAAAAATGTGCTGATTACGCTGATCGATTTGCCCTTTGCGATTTCCCCGGTTATTTCCGGATTGATCTTCGTCCTGCTGTTCGGGGCAAGGGGATGGTTCGGCCCATGGCTGGACGATCATAACCTGCAGATTATATTCGCACTGCCGGGTATCGTTCTTGCGACAACGTTCGTCACCTTTCCTTTCGTGGCCAGAGAGCTGATTCCGCTTATGCAGGCTCAAGGCGTGCAGGAGGAGGAAGCGGCGGCGAGTCTCGGGGCAAAAGGCTGGCAGATCTTCTGGCGCATTACGCTGCCCAATATCAAATGGGGGCTGCTGTATGGCATCATTCTCTGCAATGCCAGAGCGATGGGCGAATTCGGAGCGGTTTCCGTCGTGTCCGGCCATATACGGGGCGAGACCAATACGCTGCCGCTGCATATTGAAATTTTGTATAATGAGTACCAATTCTCGGCGTCCTTTGCAGTTGCGTCTCTGCTGCTGCTCCTTGCGCTGGTCACGCTGGTCGTGAAGAGCTTCATTGAATGGAGAGCAGCCAGAGAGCAGTCCGATGGGGAGGGTACGATATGAATATTGAAGTCCGCCATTTAACCAAAACCTTCGGCTCTTATGAGGCTGTATCGAATGTCAGCTTCTCGATCAACCGCGGCAAGCTGATCGGTCTGCTGGGACCAAGCGGCGGCGGCAAATCAACGCTGCTGCGCATGCTGGCCGGACTCGAGACGCCGGATTCCGGCGATATCTTTATCAACGGACAGCGGGTCAATGATGTCGCGCCGCAGAACCGGGGAATCGGCTTCGTCTTTCAGAACTATGCGTTGTTCAAGCATATGACGGTGTTTGACAATATTGCGTTCGGGCTCACGATCGGCCGTTCCGATAAGGCTCAGATCAAGAGCCGCGTCAATGAGCTTCTGGATCTGACGGGACTCCGGGGCTTCGAGAAACGCTATCCCCATCAATTGTCAGGGGGCCAGAGGCAGCGGGTGGCATTCGCCCGCGCATTGGCACCGCGGCCGGAGCTGCTGCTGCTTGATGAACCCTTCGCAGCGATTGACGCCAAGGTGCGCAAGGAACTGCGCACCTGGCTCAAGCAGCTGATCAGCACTCTTGGCATCACATCGATCTTCGTTACACATGATCAGGATGAGGCTGTCGAGGTGGCCGATGAGATGCTGATCGTACAGCAGGGAAGGCTGGAGCAGCAGGGCTCGCCAATCGATATCTATACGAACCCGCAGACTGCTTTTGTTGCCGGATTTATCGGGCATTCCACCTTGGTGGAGCAGCCTGCGCTGCTGAGGGGCTTTAATTTGGCGCAGGTTCCGGAAGGCTCCCGCGCCATTGTCCGCCCGGAATTTGTAGAGGTCGGATATGAGCGCGAGATCGCTTTTCCTTCTGCGGCGGAGACAGGAAACGTGCGCCATGTTTTCTTCCGCGGGGCGCATCTGGAGCTTGAAGTACAAGTAGGCGGCAACCGGCTGCTTGCCCATCGTTCGCTGGATCAGGAGCCGCTTCAGCCCGGAGATGAAGTATCTGTTCTCATCCACCGTTTATATGTCGTTTCGGAGCACTCAGCCGTCATGGTGGAGAATCCGCTTAAAATTGATCCGCTGCCGGTTCATATTTAACGGCCTGCAGCGGATCGTGCAAGAATAAGATAAAATTTAGGAGGAATGGATAATGGCAAAGCCTATCGTACTTGACCAGGAGTGGCTGGACCGAATTTCAGCACAGGTGAACGGCTTGGAATATGGTTCGGTTCTCATCACTGTGCATGACGGCCGTGTTGTGCAGATCGACCGCACCGAGCGGCGGAGGTTTGATGCCGCAAGCGCGAAGCAGCAGGCAGGACAGACGCAGCAGCCACAACAGCAGCAATCACAGCAGCAGAACAGCAGTGACAAGCTGAAGGCTGTGAACGGTTAACTGATGAGCGAATCCGGATGTATGAACTCCATTGGCCCGTGCTTACTCTTTGCAAAAGGAGCAGCAGGGGTCTTTTCATGTCCAGCGAATTTTAATTTGAGAGAATGACAGAAAAAAATCCATGTAAACTATTGAATTGCTGGAGCAATCACGTTATGATTGTTGATAATGATTATCACTATCATGATATGTGCAGGATGTACATAAAAAAGGAGCAGTCTGACCTGTAATGACGAATTCGACAACATCCCCCCAGAAAACCGGCGATACCACAGAAACCAAAATTCGCACAAGACCGTTGGCAGCTTCTGTCATTCTGATAGCAGGGATTGTCGCCCTGGCATTCAGTCTGGCAGTCTCCGTCTCTGTCGGGGCCGCCGATATTAAGCTGGCTACCGTATGGAATGCAATCTTTCATTTCAATCCCGATTTGACGCCTCATCAGATTATTCAGGAGCTTCGGCTGCCGCGCGCGATTATGGGGGCCATGGTCGGAGCCTGTTTCGCCATTTCCGGAGCCCTTATGCAGGGCATGACCCGCAATCCGCTGGCTGATTCTGGTCTGCTCGGTCTCAACGCGGGAGCGGGCTTCGTGCTTGCATTATGCTTTGCTTTCTTTCCGGGCATGTCCTACATGAGCCTTATCCTCTATTCCTTCCTTGGTGCCGGGGTCGGCGCTCTGCTTGTGTTCGGCGTTGGATCGCTGGCGAAGAACGGGCTCACGCCTGTCAGACTTGCTCTCGCAGGTGCGGCAGTCTCGGCCCTGCTGTATGCCTTGAGCGAGGGGATTGCGCTCTACTTCAGAATCGGACAGGATCTGGCGTTCTGGACGGCAGGCGGAGTAGCCGGAGTCAAATGGTCGCAGATTAAGATTATGTTCCCCTGGATTGCAGCAGCAATGGTTGGTTCCATGATCATTTCCAGATCCATCACGCTGCTCAGTCTGGGCGAGGATATTGCCACGAGCCTGGGTCAGCGCACCCGTTTGGTAAAATTCGCCGCCATGATCATTGTGCTTGTACTGGCAGGAGCCGCGGTTTCGGCTGTTGGGGCCGTCAGCTTCGTCGGACTGATAATTCCGCATCTGACCCGCTATCTGGTGGGGGTTGATTACCGCTGGATCATTCCCTGCTCCGCCGTGCTGGGGAGTCTGCTTATCGTACTGGCGGATATTGCGGCGAGGATGATCAATCCGCCTTATGAAACGCCTATCGGCGCCTTGATCGCCTTGATCGGTGTTCCGTTCTTCCTCTATCTGGCAAGGAAAGAGAGGAGAGAACTTTAGATGAAAACAACGCAGCCGAACAATGAGCAAGCAAGGAACAGACGAGGCGTTCTCGTAATTTTTATATTTGTGATATTGATAATCGCCACTTTTATTATTAGTATGAATACAGGATATACGCGTCTGACGCCCATTCAGGTTCTCAAGACTTTGTTTGGAGCAGGAGATGCGAAGCAAAGCCTGATTCTCTTTGATTTCCGTCTGCCCCGTATCGTAATCTCGATTCTGGTTGGTGTGGGGCTCGCTGTATCGGGCTGCATCCTGCAGGGTTTATCCCGGAATGCGCTGGCCGACCCGGGAATTCTGGGAATTAATGCCGGAGCGGGACTTATGGTCATGCTGTTTATTTCGTTTTTCCCGAGCACAACGGCTGCCCCCATCTTTCTGCTGCCTTTTCTGGCCCTGTTCGGGGCGGGTTTGACCGCCGCTTTAATCTATACGCTTTCCTTTAAAAGGCATGAGGGCATCTCGCCCATACGGCTCCTGCTGGTGGGGATTGCGGTTGCCGCAGGGATAAGCGCAGTAACGATCGTGCTTACACTCCGGCTTGATCCGGAGAACTACCAGTTTGTGGCTAACTGGATGGCAGGCAGTATCTGGGGGTCCAACTGGAAATTTGTTCTCGCTCTGCTGCCATGGATTGTGGTTCTGCTCCCTTATGTCATTATGAAGGCCAGAGTGCTTAATGTGCTGAATCTGGGCGACCAGATGGCAACCGGCCTGGGTACTCCCGTCGAGAAGGAGCGTGTGCTGCTGCTGGCCGCGGCTGTAGGTCTTGCAGGTTCCTGCGTTGCGGTGAGCGGCGGTATCGGCTTCGTGGGACTCGTTGCTCCCCATCTGGCGCGCCGCCTTGTCGGGCCCAAGCATCAGCTGCTGCTGCCGACCGCGGCGCTTGCCGGTGCGCTGCTGCTTGTCGTAGCCGACACGGTAGCCCGTGTGGTTGTGCAGCCCTCGGAAATCCCGACGGGCATTGTGGTAGCCGTCCTGGGGGCGCCATATTTTCTGTATTTGCTGGCCCGTTCCAAAGCATAACGATTTGCAAGCAAGGAATCAGGAGGTCATTTTCAGATGCTGCGTCGTTTTTTTTCCTACTATCGGCCTTATAAAGGATTGTTTATTCTTGATTTTACATGTGCGGTTGTTGCGGGGCTGCTGGAGCTGGGATTCCCGCTTGTCGTCAATCAGTTCATCGATAAACTGCTGCCGAGCGGAGACTGGACCTTGATTGTCCTTGCCTGCTTCGGACTCCTGTTCATCTACTGCCTGAATACGGGGCTTCAATATGTCGTTACATATTGGGGACATAAGCTTGGAATCAATATCGAGACCGATATGCGCAGGCAGCTGTTTAATCATATTCAGAAGCTATCCTTCCGTTTCTTCGACAATAACAAGACAGGCCATCTGATGTCGCGGATTACCAATGATCTCAATGAAATCGGCGAAGTGGCCCATCACGGGCCGGAAGATGTGTTCATCGCGGTTATGACCCTGATCGGGGCTTTCATTATGATGATGCTGATCAACTGGAAGCTGGCTGTGCTGACATGCATTATTGTGCCCTTGATGATCTATCTGGCGATTTACTTTAACCGCAAAATGACATCAGCCTTCCGCCAGATGTTCTCGGACATCGCTGACTTCAACGCCCGCGTGGAAGACAATGTCGGCGGTATCCGCGTCGTTCAAGCCTTTGCCAACGAGGAGTATGAGAAGGAGCAGTTCGCGGTCAATAACGGACGTTACCGCCTGACGAAGCTCTTCTCGTACAAAATTATGGCGAAAAATACCTCGATCAGCTATCTGCTGATGCGGCTGGTTTCTTTATTCGTGATGATCTGCGGCACCTGGTTCGTTCTTCATGAGCAGCTCACCTACGGAGAGTTTATTGCTTTCTTGCTGCTCTCCAATGTGTTTCTGAGCCCGATTCAGAAAATCAATTCGGTCATTGAATCCTATCCGAAGGGTATTGCCGGCTTCAAACGCTATATTGAAATTCTGGAAACCGCCCCGGATGTCGCGGATACGCCAGGAGCTATTGAAGTTGCGCATCTGCGAGGGGAGATCCGTTTCAGCAAGGTAACCTTCGGCTATGAGAATGAGGCCAGGGTATTGCAAAATATTGATCTGAACATTAACGCAGGTGAAACCATCGCTTTCGTCGGGCCTTCAGGTGCTGGCAAAACAACATTATGCAGCCTGCTGCCGCGTTTCTACGAAATCGAATC
Organism: Paenibacillus sp. JT22N12; assembly: GCF_056269365.1. Lineage (NCBI taxonomy): Bacteria > Bacillati > Bacillota > Bacilli > Caryophanales > Paenibacillaceae > Paenibacillus > Paenibacillus sp. JT22N12. Next base: position 135,405 of record NZ_JBWDNU010000002.1, read on the forward strand.
GGGCGGCATTTCCATTGACGGCATCGATATCCGCGATATGAAGCTGGCATCGCTGCGCAGGCAGATCGGCATTGTACAGCAGGATGTATTTCTGTTTAACGGCTCGATCCGGGATAATATATCTTACGGCAAGCTGGGTGCCTCCGAAGAGGAAGTCTGGGAGGCTGCAAGGCGCGCGAAGCTGGAGGAGCTGATTCGTTCTCAGCCTGACGGGCTGGATACCATGATCGGGGAGCGCGGCGTCAAGCTGTCCGGCGGTCAGAAGCAGCGTCTGGCGATTGCCCGCATGTTCCTCAAAAATCCGCCGATCCTGATTCTCGACGAAGCGACGTCGGCGCTGGATACCGAAACGGAAATGGCGATTCAGCAGGCGCTGGCCGAGTTATCGGAAGGCCGCACCACACTGATCATTGCCCATCGCCTGGCGACGATCAAGAATGCGGACCGGATCGTTGTCGTGACGGAGGAAGGCATCAGCGAGCAGGGCCGCCATCAGGAGCTGGTTACCGCCGGCGGCGTCTACAGCCGGCTGCACCGGGCTCAGTTTGGAAGCATTTGATCTATAATGGGAGCCGCTACGATTGCTATTGCAGTCATAGCGGTTTTTTTTATCGATAACTTGTTAATTCCAAAATGCGTAACTATTTCCGGTTTATCCCGTCTTTATAAGCAGGAGCTCAACCTGCCGCAGATAAAGGGGGGACGATTATGGAAAAGAGAAATCGGCCTGTGCCTGCGATATGGCAGGGGATGGTTTATGCATCCAGCATGATGGCTTATATTGTGCTTTATGTGGTTATGAACTTCAGAATCGATTACTTTGCCATTGTGCTTTCGGCAGAAAGTCTGATCCTGGCTGTGATACCGATGATCTGCTGGGTGTTATTTCTTATCATCTGCTACAGGAAAGGCATGCTTGGATACATATCCAAGGCGTTTATGATTAACGCGGTCATTATCGGCGCATTGGTCGCTTCCTTAAGCGTATATAAGCTGGAGAGAAATGAGCGCCGCTCTCATTTTGACTACAACATATGGGTCAGCCAGCCGCTAAGCCGGGGCAGAATGGTTGACGATTTGCTCCGGCACAACGAGCTGCAAGGCTTAACGAAGGCAGAGGTCATTGAACGGATCGGTCTCCCCGGTGCGAAATCTCCTTTTCAAGCCGATAACCAAATGGTGTATGAATTGGGTCAGGAGGGAGCTTACATCAGTCTCAATAGACAATGGCTGTTTATTGATTTGAATGGGGCTCAAATCGTGACCGGATATGAGATTCATACGGATTAAGGGAATGGACAATGCGTGCGGGTTTGAATTACCTATTCATCCATTTGGCTATACTTTCTTCTGTCGCTGTTTGTACCCAGCCGCTTCTCCGCACTTTTCTTGAGCCGTTTGCTGACCGTTTGCTCCTTGCGGTTCATGTATTCGAGCTCGCGCCCTGTTTTGCGGTAGCTGGCGAATCTTCGCGCATCAAGCGTCCCGTCTGCGATAGCCTGCTTCACGGCACAGCCGTCCTCGGCTTCATGCCGGCAATCACGAAACCGGCATGAAGCCGCTACCGCTTCAATATCCGCAAATGCTTCCTGTCTGCCTTCCCCGGCATCCCACAGCTGGAGCTCCCGCATACCGGGCGTATCCATCATAACGGCTCCGCCGGGCAACGGAAACAATTCGCGGTGAGTGGTCGTATGGCGGCCGCGCGCATCATCCTCGCGGATGCCCTGGACACGCTGCAGATCCCCGCCGGCCAACCAGTTGAGCAGGGTGGACTTGCCAACACCGGAGGATCCGGTCAGCGCAACGGTACAGCCGGGCTGCAGGTAGGGAGAGAGCTCATCTCTTCCCATATCCTGCAGGGCGCTGACTGCATGGACAAATACACCGGGCGCCGCTGCTTCAACAGCCGCAATCTTCACGGCTACGTCATCGCATAAATCGGCTTTGGTGAGCAGGACGACAGGAACAGCGCCGCTCTCCCAGGCCACAATCAAATACCGCTCAATCTTGCGGATATTGAAATCCTCATTCAGTGCGTTGACGATCAGCAGCGTATCGATATTGGCACCAATGACCTGCTCCTCGGGGATGCTTCCAGCCGCTTTTCGCAGCATCACCGTCGTTCTGGGCAGAACGGCTTGAATAACGACCCGCTTCTCACCGGCGAGCGGTTGAACCGCTGTCCAATCCCCCACTCCAGGAAAGTCGCTGCGCCTGATTGCCTCAAATTGAAATTTGCCGCTTACCGCAGCCATACATTCGCCATGCTGCGTAATAACGCGGTACTGGTTGGCGAACTGCGCAATGACGCGCGCTGGAATCATTTCCTTATACTCATCGGCAAGGAATCGTGTCTGCCAATGTTCATTCCAGCCAAATGCCTGCATTTGTTCATTTTCATTCAGGTTCAAATTGGTTGTTCTCCTTTGTTTTTACAATTGGGTTGAGTTGTGTAACAGGACAATGGACAATGCGCATCAGTGAAAAACAGCACAAAAAAACCGTCAGTACCCTCCGGGGTCTCTAACGGTTTGTGTGCCTGATTCAAATAAAACCGAAGAAGAAAGGCCGCGTCTTTCTAACGCCTGCAAGTTTCTTCCCGCAAAATATCAGAATAGTCATGTGTGACATGCCGCATTTCTGATATTTGGACAAAAGCGCGCGGCTTCCCGCAATGATGACGCTTCTGGTTAACTTGAATAAGGATCCGTAGAGACTGATGCGCATGCAACTTGGAAACGAACATTTCGTACGATTATAGTCACCATATCACATCAGTCTCCTTTCCTTTTTCGTAATTGTCATTCTATAGTGTAGACCTGGCTGTTGTCAAGCAATGAATACCAATGGCGTTAATGTTACAGTGAAGACGAGCCATTAGTCAAGGATAGCAAGTAAAAAGGCTCCATGCGGCGAAGCTCGCCGGCATGAAGCCTTAACCATTACGAAATCATGAATTTAATAATGACCGCAACGATAAAAATGATGGTCATTACACCGAAAAAACCGGCAAAACCCATTGCGGTATCCATAAAGTCGTCGCGGGGTTCTTCGTTTACATGATCGCGCGGATCTCTGACATTTTCCATTTGTGTAACTCCTCCTTGAAGGGCGACGATTGCTCCTCTTAGTATACCCAACTTTCAGAATAATTGTAAAGCCGCCGTTCGTGACAATTGTGAGGCAACTTGCAGGATTGGGACGACCGCTCGGTGGAGGAGAAAATCAACATAGCCGCATCGTGGGAACAGATGTGCTACAATAGAGAGGTGAAGAAATGGCCAGGAGGAGTACGGGATGGAAGAACAATTGAAAGCCGAATCTGCCGTGGAGCGGCGGCTGGCGGATGAACGAATCCGCAGCAAGCTTGCGCTGCTGCCGGATCAGTCCGGCTGCTATTTGATGAAGAATGCCGACGGCATCATAATTTATGTAGGTAAAGCAAAGGTGCTCAAAAACCGCGTCCGCTCGTATTTTAACGGCAGCCATGACGGGAAGACGCAGAAGCTTGTATCGGAAATCCGCGATTTTGAATATATTGTGACTTCCAGTAATATGGAAGCTCTTATCCTTGAATGCAATTTAATCAAACAATATCATCCCCGTTATAATGTTCTGCTTAAGGATGATAAGACCTTTCCTTATATTAAAATAACCAATGAAAAGCATCCCAAGCTTGAAGTCACGCGCCGCGTCGTGAAGGATAAGGGGAAATATTTCGGGCCGTATCCCAACGCTTATGCCGCGCAGGAAACGAAGAAGCTGCTTGACCGGCTGTATCCGCTGCGCAAGTGCAATACGCTGCCTGACAAGGTATGTTTATATTATCATTTGGGCCAATGCATAGCGCCATGCGAGTACGATATCGCTCCCGGAACCTATGAGGCGATGACCCAGGAAATTACGCGTTTTTTGAACGGCGGCCACGATGAGGTGAAGAAGACGCTTCAGGCCAAAATGGCCGCAGCCGCCGAGGAGCTGGAGTTTGAACGGGCCAAGGAATTCCGCGATCAGCTGGTGGCAATCGATGCGGTCATGGAGAAACAGAAAATCACATTAGCAGACGCGATGGACCGCGATGTGTTCGGTTATTTCACCGACAAGGGCTGGATGTGTGTGCAGATCATGTATATGCGCCAGGGCAAGCTGATTGAGCGCAGAGCGACCTCATTTCCTTATTATGGCGAGGCTTATGATGACTTTATGACATTCGTGACTCAATATTACAGCGATAATCCGGCGCTGCCGAAGGAAATCCTGCTGCCCGCACCGGAAGTGGCGGCGCTAATACAGGAACAGCCCCAATTTGACAAGATTGACGCCCCACAGGAGCAGGGCACTCTGAACGGGGATGGAGAGATGCCTGATACAGCTCCGGAGCAGACTGGCAAAGCCGATAATGATAATGATGAGACTTTGCCGGCATCCGTAAGCGATGTGACGGGCACCTCATTGCAGACGTCGGGAGAGGATGAGGAAAACGAAGCGCTGCCGGCAACCGTGGCCGATGAGGTCGGCTCTTCTCTGCAGAAATGGCTCAAGGTCAAAGTATTCGTTCCCCGGCGCGGGCGCAAGCGCGATGTTGTCGCGATGGCTGTCAACAATGCCAAGGTCACGCTGGATGAGAAATTCCGGCTGATTGAGCGGGATGAGGAGCGCACCCTGAAGGCTTCCGAGAGTCTGGCCGCCGCGCTTGGACTTTCCGAGATACGCCGCATTGAGGCGTTCGACAATTCCAACATCCAGGGCACGAATCCGGTTTCTGCCATGATCGTATTCACCGACGGGAAGCCGGATAAGAAGGAATACCGCAAATACAAGGTGAAAACGGTCCAGGGGCCGGATGATTACGAAACGATGCGCGAGGTGGTCAGGCGGCGTTATGAGCGGGTGCTCAAGGAAGGGCTGCAGCTTCCCGATCTGATCGTTATAGACGGCGGCAAAGGCCAGATATCGGCGGCGCTTGATGTGCTGGAGAACGAGCTTGGCCTGTATGTGCCGGTCTGCGGCCTGGTGAAGGACGTCAAGCATAAGACGGCTCAGCTGATGATGGGGGACCCTGCGGAGATTGTGCCGCTTGCGCGCGACAGCCAGGAGTTTTATCTGCTGCAGCGCATTCAGGACGAAGTTCACCGTTTTGCCATATCCTTCCACCGGGAGCAGCGCGGCAAGTCCATGATCGCGTCCAAGCTGGACTCCATCCCCGGGATCGGGGAGAAACGGCGCAAGCTGCTGCTCAAGCATTTTGGCTCGATCAAAAAAATAAAAGAAGCCGGAATTGAAGATTTCCGGCCTCTGTCCATCGGCGAGAAGCTCGCCGCACAAATCATTGAAGCGTTGAGGGAGGAGCCGCAATAAGCGGTCTCGTCCTTTTTTTCTTGTCATGCAGGTAACGTAGTCCCCATGCAATGGGAATAGGCAGCAGGATGTAGACGATGCCCATGATGATATTGCCCGGCGTTCCCGTGAAGATCAGGGAAATGGCCATCATGATGCTGTCGAATACGGCATGGGCGAATACGACCGTGAGAAAACCGTACCGCAGAAACATGAAGCTGAAGATGAGCCCGATAACGGTCAATTCAAGCAGCCGTGTGGTGGAAGGGAAAATCGGATATGTAACATGGCCAAGTGCCCATATGATAGTGGGAATAAGCGAAGCGACGAATGTATTGTTGAACCATTTTTTGAAAAGGCCGATTCCGAAAAAACGGTACAAAGCCTCCTCCGAAATGGCGGCGCACCAGGCCAGCATGGGGAAGATCCACAAAATGCCCAGGTTGTATGGAGACTGCGTGACATCCGAGGTTGACCATGCGCCGGTAACATTCACCAGCACGATGAAGATGACGGTCTGCAGTCCCAGCAGCAGGAAAGCAATCAGATAACCGAGCCACATGCTGCGCCATACATGATCGCCATAACCCTCCTCGCCCATTCGCGGCCACATACGTTTGCCCATTGAGTTCCACAGGGCGTCGCCGCCGACAAGGGAGAAATAAACGGCAATGCCCATCACAATCGTGACGACACAGGTAATGCCGACATTAATGGCCGCGTAGGCCATCGCATTAGGGTCCTCGCCGGCGCTCGCCAGCAGACCGTCCATGAGATTGAAGTCATTCGCCAAGTACATAACGAGGAACAGCAGAGTCAGTACAATACCGCGTGTAAACGAGGAATGCTTGCGGTAAAGCGCGGCATAGACGATTGCAATGACGAACAGGACAAAGGAAAGCAGAATGCTGCCGAGCAGGGACAGGAAAGAAGCAAGCTTCTGCTGGGCCTGGACATAGCTCGAATAACTGGCCGGAACCGTGAAGCCGGGCTTGTATTCGGCAATGATGAGCGCTCCATCACTTGTTCTCTCTGTTCTCATCGCAAGCATCAGCTGCGATTCTCCGATCGTATAGCCGTTAACCTTGTACGAGATCCTGCCTGTTTCCGGGTCTGCCTTGGTCACGCTTAGTTCATTCGCTTTAAATCCTTGGGAGACGGCATATTTCATGGCAGCGTCGCTTATCTGGGTTGCTTGCGGTATAGTGGTATGGATCTCCTTGTATTGGTTCCAGCCGACGACCTTGGCTTCCTGCATATGCACATAAATAAAAATCTGGCTGCCGTCAGGCATCGCCGCCGTGACCTGGAAAGTGTCGGTGGGGAAGCGGCTGTCATACTTTTTGTCATAGGTGTCGGTCTGCTTCTCCTTGGACAGATAACCGTAAAGCATCGAATCGGATTGGTGGACCGCATGAATGCTCTCCGGCAGCTGCTTGAATTGCTGCAGGGCAAAATCCTCAGCAATCTGCTCGGCTTTGCTTTTGGCGATTACCTTCTTGCTGCCCGAGTCAAAAAAAGACTCAGAGGTTTGCGGTACAACTTGTACGAGCAAATAAATAACAATGCCAATAACGCCTAACCATGCATAGAATTTCCAGTTGGGCCGCAGCTGATAATCATTCATGTTTGCACCTCTAATCTCAATATACAAGCAGTAAACCGCATACATCTACCTTATCATAGTTGTCTCGGTAATATCCATGCGAATGCTCGCAAATACGTTTTGTGGTCGAGTTAAATGGACAATAATGAACAGGATGTGCCGATTTGGACCCGAGGGTCGTCTTTTTTGCCTGAAAACGGTTGCTTTCCTCCTTAATTGTCGTTTGTTTTTTCCAGAACAATGCAACTATAATGTGTATCAATTGCATATGAAAAGCCGAATTTCGAAATGAAAACGGGGGAACCATACAGCTGTCTTGAACGGGTCGCTTAAGCTTATGCGATTTCATTAAAGGACAGCACGGGGTGAATTTCAACAAGCAGCGTAATTTTGAACTGCTTGTGAATAGGGCAGCTGTTCAAGCCCGAATCCGTCAGCTAACCTCGCAGGCTTCGTGGAACAGGACTCAAACGCATTGGCACTTGGGCTCCCAGTGCTTTTTTTGTGCGCGCAAATCAGCCAGGAGGGGTGGGACAAATCCTACGATGCTATCTTTTTTCAATGTTTACAGATGGTCGCCGCCCCGTATATTGGTAACGGGCTTTGCGTTCATTATTTTGCTTGGAGGCTTGCTGCTTTCCATGCCCTTCGCCTCGCGGGAGGGCTTGCCGACGCCATTTATCGACGCGGTATTTACAGCAACTACGGCAACGTGTGTGACGGGCCTCGTGACTGTGGATACAGGCAGCCACTATTCGGTTCCCGGCCAAATCATTATTATGATGCTGATTCAGCTTGGCGGTCTCGGCTTTATGACCATGGCCACTTTGTTCGCTCTTGTTCTACGCAAGCGTATATCGCTGAAGGAGCGGCTCATTCTGCAGGAGGCGATGAACCAGACCAGCATGGAAGGCATTGTGCGTCTCATACGCAAAGTGATTTTGTACTCGTTGACCATTGAGCTGGTCGGCGCTGTCCTTTTTGCCATCCGCTGGTCGTTTGACATGCCGCTTGGCAAGGCAGTTTATTTTGGCATTTTTCACGCGATTTCATTCTTTAATAATGCGGGCATCGATTTATTCGGCCAGTTCGGGGTTCCGTATGTTAGCCTTACGGAGTATGTTGATGATCCTTTGGTCAATATCGTGACGATGCTGCTGATCATAACAGGCGGGATCGGTTTTATTGTTATCTCGGATCTCGTTGAATATCGCAATAATAAGAAACTTTCGCTTCATTCCAAAGTAGTACTGTCTATGACCGGCTTTCTGATTGTATTCGGAACGGTTGTTGTTTTTATATTCGAGTTCACCAATGCCAGGACACTCGGTTCCCTTCATTGGGGCGGCAAAATACTGGCCTCCTTCTTCCAGTCGGTTACTCCGCGTACAGCAGGCGCCAATACGCTTGACCTTGCCTCGCTCAGGCAGGCCACGCAGTTCCTGACCATTATCCTGATGTTCATCGGCGCTTCGCCGGGTTCTACAGGGGGCGGAATCAAGACCACAACCTTCACGACTCTAATCGGTGCGGTTATTGCCATGATCCGGGGCAGGGAAGATATTGTGCTGTTTCGCTACCGTCTTGCCCGTGAGCGCATTTTCAAAGCATTGACCATTACTTTGTTATCGCTTTCTCTTGTCATTGTCGTCACCATGGTGCTGTCCACGACTGAGGATCAGGCCTTCTTGAAAATCCTGTTCGAGACGACATCAGCCTTCGGTACGGTAGGCTTGACGCTTGGCATTACACCGGAGCTCACCACGATTGGCAAGATTATTATCTGCTTGACCATGTTTGCCGGCAGGCTGGGTCCTCTGACACTTGCCTATGCGCTTGGGCCGCGTGCGGAGAAAGAATTATATCGTCATCCGGAAGGCAAAATTATTATTGGATAGGGGAAATTATTACACGATGAAGAATCATCAGTTCGTCATTATCGGACTTGGCCGCTTCGGTTCAAGTTTGGCCAGGGAATTAGTGGAGCTTGGATATGAAGTGCTCGGCATTGATAAGGACGAGGAAGCCGTTCAGGATATGAGTCAGCATCTGACGCATACCGTCGTGGCGGAATCAACGGACGAGGAAGTGCTGCGGTCGCTTGGCGTACGCAATTTTGACTGTGGTGTTGTCGCTATCGGCGATGATATTCAAGCGAGCATTCTGACGACTATTTTGCTTAAGGACCTGGGCGTGAAGAAGGTCGTGGCCAAGGCGATGAGCGAGCTGCATGGTCGGGTGCTGGAGAAAATCGGGGTGGACCGCGTAGTCTATCCGGAGCGGGATATGGGCATTCGTGTCGCGCATCAGCTGGTGTCGCCCAATCTGCTTGATTATATTGAATTATCAAAGGATTACACAATTGCCGAGCTGGCGGTGCCAAAATGTCTTAACGGTGTATCCCTGCAGGATCTTAATCCCAGAGCCAAATTCGGCTGCAGCATTGTTGCAATCAATAAGCCCCGGGGAATCATTATTGCTCCTACTGCAACCGATGTGCTCGCTGAGAAGGATGTCATGGTTGTCATCGGGACCAACCAACAGATTGAACAATTCGAGGAGTCCGTTACCCGTTAAGGGGAAATCAGCGACTGCTTCATTATGAAACGGGCGTGAAAGCGGCAAATGGAGACATCAACTACAGAAACAATCCATCACTTGTTTTTACTGCTGCTCACGATTGTGACGGCTGGCATGATCGCAGGGACGCTTGCATCCAGACTGCGGCTGCCGGATGTTGCCATGTATATAATCGTGGGAATGGCAATCGGGCAGGGTTTCCACTGGATTAATGAGTCAAGCAGCTCGCTGATTAATCAATTGATCCTTATAGCGGGTTCTTCCATCATTTTGTTCGACGGCGGGAGAAATATCGGTTTGAAGGGTCTGAAGCAGGTGGGCTGGACGGTTGGTCTGCTCAGCGTACCCGGCGTGCTGATAACGGTTGGCATTGTCGGGGCGGCGGTACATTTGCTGTTTGGCATTGATTGGCTGTATGCGCTGCTTGCCGCATCGGTCATCGCTTCCACAGACCCTGCTTCTATCATACCTGTGTTCCGGCAAGTGACAATCCGTAATCGGGTACGCGAAACGGTTGAGAGTGAATCAGCCTTTAATGATGCGACAGGATCGATTATTACGTTCGCTCTCCTAAGTGCGGCTGTAGGAGATTCGGCGCTTTCTGCCGGCGTCATAACCTGGGATTTTATCCGGACGGCATTCGGCGGCATTGCCGTTGGATTGGCTTTGGGGATCATTATAGTCGGTCTGGTTGCCCACATCCGCATTGGTGTGCTGCGCGATTACACAACCATCGCCATGATCGCTACTGCGCTTGGCGCGTATCTGATTGGCGACATGCTGCATGTGAGCGGATTTATGGCTACCTTTGTAGCGGGACTGATCTGGGGGAATTCGAAATCCTTCGGAATGGATATGGCGGGCAAAAAGGAAGAGATCAATCATTTTTCCGATAATATAACCGTTATTATGCGGATGCTGATCTTTATCCTGCTCGGCAGCCAGGTGGATTTCAGGCTGCTGGCCGATTATTGGTGGCAGAGCCTGATTGCGGTGCTTGTGCTGATGGTCATTGCCCGTCCTGCGACCGTGCTTGCTTCCGCGCTGCCGGACCGCAAGTCACGGTGGAGCCTGAAGGAAATGACCTTCATGATGTGGGTGCGGGAGACTGGCGTCATACCAGCCGCTTTATCCGGCATGCTGGCGGGAATGGGGGTCAAGCACGCCGATATTATTGCATCGGTAACCTTTATGGCCATTATGCTGACGATTCTGGTACAGGCCAGCACGACAGCCTGGGTGGCCCGAAAGCTCGGAATGGATTCGGAAGCGGAAATTGGCAAATAATAAGGAGAGGGCGCCGAAGCTGCCTTCTCCTTTTGTTTTATTTAACTTATTGACTGGTTGCGTCCCACGATCCTTGTTCTATATTATCGTTGGAGCATCGGGGCAGCATCAGCCGTTTCTTCGCGGATTGTAGAGCTTGGCAATCTCATCAATCCACAAGCGGACGGCAGGACTCAAGCTGTCCGTCTCGGCATGAATCAGGGAGGTGGTGCGCTTGGATTCCTTGAGCTCGCGGATCGTGACACTGATCAGGTCATTGTCGCTCAGCATCTGCTCGCGCAAATATGATTTGGGCAGAAGCGTTCCGGCGCGGCATGTGTGGAGCAGGCGCAATATCGCTTCGAAGGAGTCAATTTCCATTCTGACGTCGGGCAGGAGATGATATTTTTCAAACAGCTCGTCCGTAAGAATACGGTACCAGGTGCCTTTGGAGAACAGGATCATCGGCATGCCGTTCAAATCGCCAATGACAGGCTCGCCCTTGTCCATCACAAAATGATTGCGCGGCAGTACCAGCACAAGGTGATCCTCGAACAGGGGGACGCAGCGCAGCCCCGGATCGTCGATTTGGGAGGCGACAATGCCCAGATCCGCTTTGCGGTCGCGGACAAGCGAAACGATCTCATGCGTTTTGCCGGTGATGGCCTTGATGTCCAGCTCCGAGCTTTGCTGCGTCAGCGCCTGAATCAGATCCGGCAGCGTCGTCTGCAGGGTGGTCAGGCTCGCGCCGATCGTCAGGGAGGAGCGGCCAGCAGTCTTGTATTCGGCAAGCATCTTCAGGAACCGCAGATGCTGCTGTCTGGTCTCGATGGCGTAATCATAGGTAAGCCGGCCGATCCGCGTCAGCTCCAATCTTTTGCCGACCCGCTTGAACAGCTCGACTCCCAAGTCCTGCTCAAGCTTGGAAATTTTCCGCGACAGAGCGGGCTGGGACAAATTAAGCGCGGTTGAAGCCTTGTTCATGCTGGATTGCTCTACAATGACGGCAAACACATTCAATTCTTCAAGCATTTCTTCATCCCTTTCTTTACATATGTGAATTTGTTATAAGTTTTAATGAATAATAAGCAATTCCATTATAAGTGTAAAAGGAGTATTATGTGAACTGTGAATAAAATGTGTCATGCTAATTATTGACGCATAATTGGGCGGGAGTTACAATGGAGAATGGTTTTGGCGAAGATTGGCGAATGTTAGCAACTCACAGTTGCGAAAGGAGAACGCACACGTTATGAAAGGAAATTCGTATTTATCGCGCAAGATTCACTCTTTGCTTGGAGTGATACCGCTCAGCTTGTTCATTGTTGAACATATGCTGACCAATTATGCAGCTTTTGAGGGCGGCCCGCAGGGATTTAAGGACAGTGTCAAGTTTCTGAATGACCTGCCGCTTGTTTTCTTCCTGGAGCTGTTCGGCATCTGGCTGCCGCTGCTGTTCCATGGCGTGTACGGCCTGTACGTTGCGTACCAGTCCAATGTTAACACCGGGCGGTTTCAGTATGGACGCAACTGGGCGTTTGCGGCACAACGGATTTCGGGGGTTATCACATTTATCTTCGTTTTCTGGCATTTGTATCAAACGCGCTACCAGGTTATGATCGGCGAAGTCACTCATGAACAGTTGGGCGGTCTGATGCACGATATTACCAACAACGGCTTCTATCTTGTCTTTTACATTATCGGCGTCGTTGCGGCGACATTCCATTTCAGCAACGGGATGTGGGCTTTCCTTGTGAGTTGGGGCATTACGGTCGGACCTCGTGCGCAGCGCATCTCCTCCAGAATCTGGATGGGTGTATTCGTTCTCGTATCGCTGTTGTTTCTGCTATCGCTCTTCTCCTTCCGTGGGGATGAGTTCAAGGAAGCGGCTTCTCTTGCTTCATATATGACGAATCTCGTTTAGCTTTAGGACAAGGAGCGAATAAATATGGCTAAGAATAAAGTTATTGTCGTCGGAGGCGGACTCGCCGGTCTGATGGCTACAATTAAAGCGGCGGAAGCCGGACTTCATGTCGATCTCTTCTCGGTTGTTCCTGTTAAACGGTCTCACTCCGTATGCGCGCAGGGCGGTATTAACGGCGCGGTGAATACGAAGGGGGAGGGCGACTCCACCTGGGAGCATTTTGACGATACGGTATACGGCGGCGACTTCCTTGCGAATCAACCGCCGGTTAAAGCGATGTGCGATGCGGCGCCGGGTATTATCCACTTGATGGACCGGATGGGCGTTATGTTCAACCGTACACCTGAGGGATTGCTTGATTTCCGCCGTTTTGGCGGCACTCAGTATCACCGCACGGCTTTCGCAGGCGCAACAACCGGCCAGCAGCTGCTGTATGCGCTGGATGAGCAGGTGCGCCGCTGGGAAACAGCCGGGCTCGTTACGAAATTCGAACACTGGGAATTCATGGGCGCCGTATTGGATGACGATGGCGTCTGCCGCGGCATAACCGCGCAGGATCTGCGCTCCATGGAAGTGCATACCATTGCGGGCGATGCGGTTATTCTGGCATCCGGCGGCCCAGGCATCATTTTCGGCAAAACGACCAACTCGGTCATCAACACAGGTACCGCAGCAAGCGCTGTGTATCAGCAGGGCGTGCATTACGCCAATGGCGAATTTATCCAGATCCATCCCACAGCCATCCCCGGCGATGATAAGCTGCGCCTGATGTCGGAATCGGCCCGCGGCGAAGGCGGCCGGATCTGGACCTATAAAGATGGCAAGCCGTGGTATTTCCTTGAAGAGAAATATCCGGCCTACGGCAACCTGGTTCCCCGTGACATTGCGACCCGTGAAATCTTCCACGTCTGCGTTGACGAGAAGCTGGGCATCAATGGCGAGAACATGGTTTATCTGGATCTGTCCCATAAGGATCCGAAGGAGCTGGATGTCAAGCTTGGCGGAATCATTGAGATTTACGAGAAGTTCATGGGCGATGACCCGCGTAAAATTCCGATGAAAATCTTCCCGGCGGTTCACTATTCCATGGGCGGATTATGGGTTGACTTCAACCAAATGACCAACATTCCCGGCTTGTTCGCCTGCGGAGAATGCGAGTATCAGTACCATGGCGCGAACCGTCTAGGCGCGAACTCGCTGCTCTCGGCGATTTATGGCGGCATGATCACAGGACCGAAGGTCGTAGAATATATCAAGGGCTTGAAAAAATCGGCGGATGACATTTCATCAACCGTATATGATCGCGAGAAGAAGCGCCAAACCGATAAATATGAAGGCATTCTGGCCATGAACGGCACCGAGAACGCATATGTGCTGCACAAGGAGCTTGGCGAGTGGATGACCAACAATATGACGGTCGTTCGTTTCAACAAGAAGCTGGAAGAAACAATCGGGAAAATCAAGGAACTGAAGCAGCGCTACAGCAACATCAATATCAATGATACTTCGCGTTGGAATAATGCAGGCGTGGCGTTCACCCGTCAGCTGTGGAATATGCTGGAGCTGTCCGAGGCGATGACGCTGGGCGCACTTATGCGCAACGAGAGCCGCGGCGCGCATTACAAGCCGGAATTCCCGGACCGCAATGACGATTATCTGAAAACGACCAAAGCGACGTGGACGGTTGAAGGTCCGACAATTTCGTATGAAGATGTGGATGTCTCTCTGATCAAACCGCGTAAGCGCGATTACTCGAAAGAAAAATAGAAAGGAGAATGAACAATGGCTGAAACGACTGTGGCAGCAAAAACAGTAAAGCTGAACATTACGCGTCAGGATTCTCCGGATTCTCAGCCGTACACGGAGCATTTTGAAATTCCGTATCGCCCGAATATGAACGTAATCAGCGCGTTAATGGAAATTCAGCGTAATCCGAAGAAGCAGGATGGACAAAATACAGCCCCGGTATGCTGGGAATCCAACTGTCTGGAAGAAGTGTGCGGCGCATGCTCCATGGTAATCAACGGCAAACCGCGTCAAGCGTGCAGCGCCCTGATTGACAAGCTGGAGCAGCCGATTTCACTCGCTCCGATGAGCACATTCCCCGTCGTGCGCGATTTGGTCATCAACCGTGAGCGGATGTTCAATGCGCTCAAACGGGTGAAAGCCTGGATTCCCATTGACGGCACCTATGATCTGGGTCCTGGTCCGCGGATGGCGGAAACCAAGCGCCAGTGGGCGTACGAGCTGTCCAAATGCATGACCTGTGGTGTATGTCTGGAAGCCTGTCCGAACGTCAATGACCGCAACAGCTTTATCGGACCTGCGGCAATCTCGCAGGTGCGGCTGTTCAACGCGCATCCAACCGGCGAGATGAATCAGGCGGAGCGCTTGGAAACCTTGATGGAGGATGGCGGTATCGAGGGCTGCGGCAACTCGCAGAACTGTGTGCGCGCCTGTCCGAAAGGTATTCCGCTGACGACCTCCATTGCGGCGATCAACAAAGATACCACCAAACAATTGTTCAAAAAATGGCTTGGAATTTAATTCATATAGACAAGCACATCCGGTAGGCAATTACGCCGGATGTGCTTTTTTATTAGCTTTCTGATAGATATTATTTATATGGTCGATATAATTGTCGAGGTTTTATTTATCGAAAAATGCTGATAAGCTGGATATAACGTAAAAGCTCAATCGAAATCGTGGAGGATATCAGTGATGAAAAAGCCAAGTGTAACTGGCCTTGAAGATGTGGTAGCCGCAGATACTCTGATCAGTTATGTAAATGGATTGGAAGGTCAACTGGTCTACCGGGGCTATTGGGCCAAGGAGTTGGCCGTTCATTATTCGTTTGAAGAGGCCGCCTGTCTGCTGTGGCGGGGCCATCTGCCGGACGCAGCTGAGTTATCGAACTGTAAAGAACAGTTCGCAAAAAACAGGCATCTCACGCCGGAGCTCAAGACGCTGCTCGATGCAATACCCAGAGAAGCTCCACTCATGAGCACTGTCATGTCAGCGGTTGCTGCCCTCATTCCTGAAGAAGACGGCTCCGGCTGGCCTCCTGAGCTCCGTCAGGCAGTACGCATTACAGCGCTGCTGCCTACCGTGGTCGCTTACCGGTATCATTCAATCATGGGCACGCAATGGCCAGGGGAAGCTGATGAGAAAGATCATGTTGCCTATTACCTGCATGTCTTGTTCGGCCGTCCTGCCACAGCAGCCCATATTCGTGCAATGAATGCCTATATGATCCTGGCAATGGAGCACGGGTTAAATGCCTCGACATTTACCGCCCGTGTTGTCGCATCCACAGAATCGGATATTTACTCGGCCGTAAGCGCTGCAATTGGCGCCATGAAAGGACCTCTGCACGGCGGAGCGCCTTCGGGAGTTATCAAGCTGCTCGAGAAGGTGGGTTCCAAGCCCCAGGCAGAGTCTGTTATCCGGAATATGCTGGAACAGGGCGAGCGGCTGATGGGGTTCGGTCACCGGATCTACAAGAGGCTTGACCCAAGAGCCGAAGCGCTTCGGGAGGTGACTGGCGCGATGGCGGGTATTGATGAATGGTTCGACCTGGCCTTATACACGGAAGAAACAGCCATCAGGCTGCTGGCTGAATATAAGCCGGGACGAGGGTTATATACAAATGTCGAATTTTACGCTGCTGCGCTCATGCGTTCGCTGCAAATGCCGGATCTGCTCTTCACGCCTACTTTTACGGCCGCGCGGGTGGTGGGCTGGACTGCCCATGTTCTGGAGCAATCCGGGCATAACCGGATTTTTCGTCCACAGTCCAACTATGTGGGACCTATGCCCACCAACATGCAAACATAGACAGAATCCCGGAAATTCCTGTTGGAATTCCGGGATTCTGTCTGTTTGGGTTATCATTAAATGTTCGATAGCTGCTCCAGGTAGGCTCTCAGAACATCACGCTGGACAATGAGGCTCATGAATTTGCCTGTGCGAATCGTCTGGACCAAGCCAGCCGTCTCCAGTTCTTTCACATGGTGAGAGATCGTTGCGGCGCTCACGGGATGGGTTTCATGCAGAATGCTGCAGGGCAGCGGGTCGCTGCTGGCCCCGATCTCCCTAAGCATCTGATAGCGCCGCGGCTCAGCCAAGGCGCGGGATATCCGCGTAAACTGCTGCCCTGTCAATGTCATCATGCTGATCTTCCTTTCCTCGTGTCTTGTACGACTTTTAATTATATATAGATAAAAAAAACCGCCCGTTGTCCGGGCAGTTTTAATACCAATGCTCTCCCCAATCCTGAATCGATTGGATAACGGGTTCAAGACCGCGTCCTTTTTCGGTTAACTCATATTCAATCCGGACAGGCATTTCCGGGTAAACGTTGCGTTTGATGATTTGACAGTGCTCCAGTTCTTTCATCCGATCCGTCAGCATCTTGTCGCTCATATCTGGAATTTGTTCTTTAATGGCTTTGAAGCGTTTGGGACCGCCGAGCAGAACCCGAACAATCATACCTGTCCATTTCTTGCCAAGCATTTCTGCCGCATGCTCGTATTTTGGACACATTTTGGAATAATCCACAGTTCAATCACCCCTCTTGTTAGTTCTATTGTAGCACATGACGTCGCAAAAGAGAGCAGATTTTCTAACTGATCTTAATTGCTATACAATGAATATGAACTATATTATAGTTAGTATCAATTATAGCACTAATTGATTCCATATGTCACCCGGACGTTAAATAAATCAAAGAAACCTGCAAAAATGCTTGGTTATGGCCGGAAAACCGTTATAATGAGGGATGAGCACTAGGCTGTACTCATTCTATGCAAATTTCAATTTTCGAGGTGCTGCAATATGACAGACAACTGGGGATTTTATGAACGCCGATCAGAATCGGAACAGATGCGTGTCCTGGTCAACACGGGCTATAAAAATTCCGCCCCGTTGGCTGAGTTCGAGGATCTGCTTTCCATTACTATAAATTTATATCCGGTCCGGGAACATAACCGTTCGAAGGGCGAATTCGTCAAGCAGCTGGAGCAATTGGAAGGCAAGCTGGAGCATTGGCTAAAGGATAGCGCGGATGCCATTTATGTCGGGAGAATTAATGTATCGACCCGTCTGGAATTTTATTATTATGCGCCGAAGGGCCGGATCAGCAGCAGCGTAATCCGGGATTGGATGAAAGATCAATGGGAATTCAGAGCCCAGCACTATATAAAAGAAGACCCGCAGTGGACGTTCTATTCCTACATGCTGCCTGACCCGCTGGAGGAATTATTTGTACATAACGCCCAGATGATCTATGCCCTCATCCATAAAGGGGATAATATCAGAGAGCCCAGACATGTCTATCACTGGCTGTTATTCCGTGAGGACGAGGACAGACGCGAGATGGAGACTATGCTCGAGGAGCTTGGATACCGGATTGAAAGGGAAAAGGAAGGCAGCCCGGATAACGGATATCCCTATCCGCTCGTCATCAGCAAATTCGAGGATGTCCGCCTGGATACGGTCAACGACAGAGTCAGAGAGCTCTACAGGCTGATGTCCGGCAATGGAGGGCGATACGACGGCTGGGGCTCGGTGATGAAGCTGACTACGGTCAAACGGTTTCGGTACCAGATCCGCAAATTTATCGACTCTGTACAGTCGCTGATTTTTAAGAAAAGCGATTCCAGGCGTCAATAAGCGCCTTTGCGCCATTTTATACCCGAATCAGTACCAGCCCCGCGAACATAAAGGCAAACGCCGTCCACTGCAAAGCAGTCAGCCTTTCCCGGTACAGAACAATGGAGCCGGCCGCCACGACAAGACTGTTGGCGGCGAAGATTGGCCCGGCAATGTTCGCCTGTCCGGTTTGCAGCGAGACTGCATACAATTGCAGGCCGCCGTATGAGAATAAGCCGGCAACCAGCCCCCAAAGCAGCCCCGTCCGCGATGAGCCTCGCGAAGAATCCGCCAGTGCGCGCGCGGCTGACGCTGATATTACGGCAGGGGGCTGAACCCGTCTCTGCTCCAGGAGCGCAGCATATGCGAACCACAGAATGGACAGCGCATAGGAAACGAACAGGACCGGTGCGCCTGCAAGACCCAATCCCTCCGTGACTTTAAGTCCCCCGTTGCGAACAGCAAATAATATGATGCTCACACCCACATAGAGGAACCACTTCTTTTGTTTCACGGACAGTTTCTCTCTGCCGCGGATAGAAACCAATACGACGGCAAGCAGCAGAAGCAGAACCCCCATGAATTCCGTTCCCTGAAACGGCTCATTGTAGATAAAGGTTCCAAGCGCGACAACGAGAACGATATTCATATTGGTCAAAGGGGAAGTCAGGCTGGCCGGCCCGTATTCCAGCGCCTTCATAAACAGCACGTTGCCAAAGGCGGAGCCTGCGCCAATCAGCAGTCCCGCGGTCCAAACCCTGACGTCCGTCAAGGAAGCGGCCAGGTTTTGCTCTACTGCTGCATGCAGACCAAAGCCTGCCGTTCCGGAGATGTACAGCCCCAGAAGCAGATACGTGGAGGAACCGCTGCGCATCTGGGATACCTTCATCCACCAGCCCGCAAGGCCGAATAATATTGCGCTGCCAACAGCTGCTGCAAACCACATGAGGATTCATCCTTCTTTCAAAGAGGTTGTTCAAGTATTACAGGCTATCCGGCTTCTGATCGGCATGCAGCCTGAGAAATTCTTGTCCGTATTCCCCATGAGGGAGTATGGAGGCATGCTCGGTTTGAATGGTTGAATGGGTAATGCCGTATTTGCCCCGCAGCAGCTCGTTAATGGCCAAAATGACATAGAACGGCTGTGAGTGCTTGGGGATGAACACATGTGCGGTGAGTGAATAATGGTCCGTGGAAATCGCCCACAGATGCATCTCGTGCACATCTTCAATGCCATCAATGGTGAGCAGGCTGCTCCGCATTTCTTCAAGGTCGAATTTCTCCGGCACCGATTCCATAAGAATCAAAAACGACTGGCGGATAATCCGATACCCACCGACGAATATAATGCCGCCGATGACCACGCTGATGATAGGATCCGCTATGTACCAATTGGTAAAATAAATCAGGACAGCCGACAGGATCACGCCGACCGAGCTGAGCAAATCGCCGATGAAATGCCACAATGCGCTTTGAATATTTAAATTATCTTCTTCCTTCATGCTGCGGCTGAGCACCACCGTCAGTACGATATTGACGATTAATCCGATGACCGCAATGATCAGCATCAGTTGGAAGTCGATGGCAACGGGATCGATAAAGCGCCGGATGCCTTCGATAAATATGCCGACTGCGATCACGGCTAGCGCCAGTCCGTTCAGGAACGAGGCAATGATCTCGAATCGCAGATACCCGAAGGTAAATTTGGAATTGGATGGACGCCGCGACAGATAGATTGCGGTCATGCTCAAACCAAGTGCGATTACATCCGAGATCATATGCGCCGAATCAGACAGAAGCGCAAGGGAATGGCTCAGCACGCCTCCGGTAATTTCCACAATCGTGAAGAAAAGCGTAATCCAGAGTGTGATCCAAAGCGTACGCTTGGACGTTTCCTGCTCCTTGGCGTGGCGAAGATGGTGATAATCATGCATGTCGTCGTTCACCCCTAATCATTTGTTACACAAATGAAATTACCCTTAATAATTCCCATATATATCGCGGGGATATCAGATGTTTCATATGTATTTTACCCACATGTATCCTACATATCATATCATACTCATGATTGCTTCGACCCGGTAACGGTGTCATTTCTCGTTGCTCCTCAGCGACAAGCATATAGCTGCGAGTTTGGTATAGAATCCTTTTGTGTCCAAGCCGCTCTTGAATGACTGCATATTGCTCTCCAACTGCCGCAAGATATTTAGTTTCTTGGATGGCATTGCATGGAGGGATATCAGAAAAACACTGGTTGCATGATCATGGAGTCAAGTAAAACAGGTATTGGCAAAATGAGGAAGTCATGGGATGATTGAAACGAATCGTATCTCAAATAAATTGGAGGGAACTCATTTATGCGAATTCGGAAATCAATCATTGCTGCGGTAGCTGCTTTCGCCTTTCTCTTTGTTTCTCAGCCGGTATCTGCAACTCCTACTACAACTCTTGAAACAACTGATGTTCATTACTTTGCTAGTTATGGCTATCCTATTAAGTCGAATGAATATTTCATGGGTTATCTTGGTTTTTACTGGGATGTAGATTCGTTTATATGGACGAACAATACGGATCATGATATTGCAATCGAACCACGGCTGTACTCTCCGTTTGGTTTAAAATATGATATGGACATAGCTTCAATTGATTATTATCAATTGCCTGATGGACGATTCGAGGATTTAATGGTTAATCCCGACAAAGAAGGTCAATATGTTTATAAAAAATCTCTTGGTCCAAAGGATGGTCCTAACAATCCGATAACAATAAAGCCTGGCAAAACAGCTTACTTTTGGATTGAACCGGAAGAGCAGGACTTCAGTAAAGCAAAAAATGATGTATTTTGGATCAATGAGGTCCCAATCAATCAATAAATAGCGTATCGGCAAGATGAGGCATATGTAAATGAAATTGGGGGATTCTTTATTGTCGCCAAATGGACTTAATTATGATCTACAAGTCAAAATTAATGGGGAATTTGTTAAAGCTGTTGATCAACCGAATGGGACTGACTTCCTCGATATGGTTCTACAGAAAGGCGAGAACTTGGCTGTCATTGTTACTGGACACATAGCGAAGGATTATGTAGGAGGTTACCGACAAAGGAAAGGTGCGGTAAGCTTGAAAACTAATAAAAGGCGAAACAAAAAGCCTCTTTTCATGGGGCTGGAGATAATAGGAATTATAAGCTACCCTGAAAATTGCACATACTGGGTTGACTGACGAACAAGCACAAAAGCAAACGAAACAAGATATCGTTTCGTTCTTTGGTTCAGGAACATAATCCGACATTGACACTAGAATGGCCATGGCAGTGGCAGTATGACTTGTGGTGATAAACAAGGCGTTCAGGATGAGGATCACCTCATACGCCTTTCCACTCTGCAGGGTAGAGCGGCGCGATTGATTATGAACAATATAGACCAGCTGCAGATTAATGCGGCTGGTCTTTCTTCTTATCTACGAGCCGAAATGAGGTTCCCCTTACCCGTAAAACAAACTTTAGTAGATCGAAGTAACAAGGATTGAACCACCAAACGTTCCTCCACATACTAAGATATATTCCCGGCGACGAGCTCGGCGTATGCTTTGGAGCCAGCCGTCGTGAGATGGACGCCGTCTTCGCCGAAATATTCGTCATGATTAGCGCTGAAGGAGTACCAGTCGACAAGCGTAACGTTCGCATAATCTTTGGCGGCAGTGCCCAGCATATCGTTCACTACATCCTGCCATTCCCGGGGAACGCGAGTGTTGACCAGTATGACCTGGTGTATATCCGCAAGCGAATCGAGCAAGCTTCTCATTTTTTTTTCTGTAAAGGGTCCGTTCGTGCCAAGCTCGATGACAATGTCCCCGAGCTTTCCGGCTGATTTTAGCTTGTCGATCAGTTCCTGGCCTTCCACAAACTGCCGGCTGACTTTTCCATCGATAGCGATGCCGGGCAGCATTTTCTCCAAATATGGCTTAATGTCCAGCATAACTGAATCCCCGATGGCAGTTATTCCTGTGCCAGCGCTGTCATTCTGATCTCCCCCGTCGCCGTCGCCCGTGGTAGGAGACAGCGTCGACGAGGATTCTGGCCCAGACGGTGAAATATCCGACCCTGATGCCGGCGGTGGAGCCGGAGTGATTCCCGAACCCGATGCGTTACTGCTGGCATGACCCGAACAAGATGCACAAATGACGATAATGAAACCCAATGAAATAAGGGAAGGCCATTTGCGATTCATTCGAACCTTCAGCTTCCTTTTCCGTTTTTTCCAACTGACCCACGCTGCTCCAAGTGCTCCACGACGAATGGGGTCCTCCACGTACTTCCAGGAGAGCGCCGCCAATAGTACGCTGACTCCTGCCTGAACAATCGGACGGACGATGCCGGCATCACCCGTGTCGACGGAAGGCGACGTCAGGATGATGACCGGGTAGTGCCATAAATAAATGCCGTAAGATCTTTCTCCCAACCAGCGTAAAGGTTTGCAGCCGAGCACCGCACCCAGACGGTTGGCCGGATGAGCCAATGCAGCCACTAAAGCAGCCGTGGCGAGAGACAGGAAGACGAACCCGCCGTGGTACAAGAAAGCGTCGGATTTGTTCGTTTGCCAAAACATCCATAAGATAACCACCAGTCCTGCCGCTCCTCCTAACTCGAGCATCAGCATGCTCCCTTTTGCCGATACATAGGAACCAAGTTGACGGCTCGGCCAAATAACGGCGAGAGCCGCGCCGATCAGCAACGCGAAGGCGCGCGTATCTGTACCATAATACACGCGGCTGGGATCGCCGTCAGGGTTGAAAAGCAGTGCCATCGCAATGGCGGACAACGCCGCCACTCCAGCTATAAGCAGAGCTAGAGAGCCGGGGCTGGGGGCAAAACGCAAGCCCAGCGCCAGAAGAAACGGCCATATCAAATAAAATTGCTCTTCGACCGCAAGCGACCACACATGGCCGATAGGCGAAGGGGGACCAAAACTTTCGAAATAAGAAACCTGATGGAAAATCAAATCCCAGTTATTTGTAAAGAAGACGGCCGACAGTATGTCTCCTCGTAAAGACAGCAATCTAGAACGGTCGAATAAGAGTAAGATCACCGCGACGACGGCGAGCATAAGCAGCATAGCGGGCATTAGCCTCTTGACCCTCCGCAACCAAAATTGCTTGAGATTCAGCTTGCTTTCAACTTTATACTGCGAGTTGAGGATGTCGGTAATCAAATATCCCGACAAAACGAAAAATACCCCAACTCCCAGAAACCCCCCTGAAGCCCACTGAAAATTAAGATGATACCCAATAACCGCGAAAACGGCCAATGCCCTCAGTCCGTCGAGACCCGGCATATATCGTTTATGAAGTTTTTTGGCTTGCAGAGGTTGTGCTTCTTCTTGTTTGTATATCATGATTACTCTTCCTTCCTTCATTTTAATTCGTCTTCCCTGTTACTTGGTTTGTCGTATTCCGCCTCAACCGCTTCTTGAAAAAATTCTTTCGTACTGACCATCTGACTGAGCCGACGACAATAATATAAATCAGACACGACGACAGAGACCGATTTCGCATACGAAAATCCGGTGGTTCTGATTGGCCGTACATGCTCTTGCCGCCGCTGCATCCTTGCGAAGCAATCTTGATATTTTTCTTCGTCATTTCATGTCAAAAAAACCACACTTTTCATGTCCTTTTCCTCCTGCCTTCATGCATCTAGAATAGGGCAGACTGATAAAGAAAGAAGTGGGGTGAAAATAAAATTTCCCTAAAAGGCAAAACAATGTATTGCAGGCTGGAGTAACTCCAGACCGCAAGGATTAGCCATGTTGTGGATGCAGCGATCAAAAACGGCTGGATTCTGGAGGGGCGGCAGCCTTGGATATGGTAAAGGCCGGTCTTCATCAGAGGGAAGAGGAGATTTCACAGGAAAATGCGGATGCCAATTGCAGCGTTTATAGGAATGAGCTTAGGGAGCGGCAGAAAGGAAAGGATTTGGACAGCCTGAAATCTTAGGGGAAAAGTTATAGGCAGGGGAGCCGATACATGTCAGCATATTTGTTACACAAATGAAATGATTCTGTTATCGTCCTTTTACATTCCTGGGCTATTATAATAAACAAGACCCCCTTTTACTTATATATAACATGGGACCTGCCGCTGGCAGGTCCACTTTTTTTGTTATGCTCCAGTTTTTCGAAAAACGATGTTGCGTCCACCTGGCGGATATAACCGTTATAGAGGCACAACAACCGGCTGCTTCTGCTTGTAATACACCCATTCCCGGAAGCCGATCTCCTTGAGCTGTCTCCGCACAAGCTCCCAATCGTCGCCTACCCGGCTTGGAACATGCGCATCCGATCCGAAGGTCACCTGGACGCCGAAATACAGGGCACGCTCCAGTATGGCATCCGAAGGATACCAGCCGCCGACATCCTTGGTCTTGCCTGAAGTATTGATCTCAATAGCCACGTTGTTCTGCGCAATAATCCTCAGCGTGTCGTCAATCGCATCCTCCGCTTCAATTTCGGAGAAGGCTGGATAATAGCCCTTCATGGCATCAATATGCCCCAGCACCTGGAAGGCTCCGCTGCGCGCCGACTGGGAGATCAGATTGTAATATTCGCGCTTTTCGTCGATTTTCTTGCTTTTCGACATGCCTTTCCACCGGTTGCGGTTAAATATGCTGATTCCCCGCGTATGGTGGACGGAGCCGATAATATAGTCGAAGGGATGCGGCTCGTACATGCTGCGGTACAAGTCGATTGATTCAGGATAGAAGTCGGATTCCATTCCCAGCAGCACATCGATCTTGCCTTCGTATTTGGCTTTGAGCCGGAGAACTTCATTGATATAGTTGAGCAGATCACTTTTGGCCATGGCGATTCCAGGATGCGGTTGATCCTGTTCGCTGGCAAAGTAAGGGGAATGGTCGGATATGCCGATAACCTGGAGTCCTACCGTAATACCGGCCTTGATATACGATTCGATATCCCCGTCGGCATGGCCGCACCGGTAATGATGCGTATGTAGATCGAATTTCATCGTTAACATCTCCTATTCGCTGCTAATAAATTGATCCTCGGGCATGCCTTTCAAGTCGCTGAGAAACTGCTGCATGGCGGAATTGAGATAACGTCCGGATTTGAAGACGACACCGACGGGATGGCTCATGTCGAGTTCGTTTACACTGATTCGTTTCAGGGTTCCCAGTCTGACTTCATTGGCGATGGACAGCTTGGAGACGACAGCGGCTCCCAGATTGATTTCAACCATGCGTTTGACCTCTTCGCTGCTGGACAGCTCCATCACGATATTGGGCTCAATATTGAATTTGCGGAATATTTTATCCAGAAAACGTCTTCCCAGCGTGTCTGGCGACAGCATAATCATCGGAATGTCCTTGAGCGCTTCAACAGGCATGTGCTTCAAGCCGCTTAGCGGATGCTCGGGCGACACGACGAGATCGTACGTATCATAATATAAGACCGAAGTTTCGACATTGGGATTTCGTTCGGACAAATAAGTAATGCCCAGATCTACGGAGCCGTTCTCCACACTGGTCATGACCTGTGCGGAAGGCATGGAATGAATGGTTGTTTTAATCAGCGGAAATTGATCTTGAAAATAAGACAAAACGCGCGGCAGGATTTGAATCGCGATCGAGGAGGTCGTCCCGAGCAGAATATGCCCCTGCGGCGTCTCATTCAGGTCGGAGAGCTTCTGTTTCAGCTCCTCGACAATGGACAAAATGCGCGATGCATGCTCCAGGAATACCTGCCCGCGGTCTGTCAGGGTGACAGGCTGGTTCCGGTCAATCAGCACGGTCTTGAACTCGTCCTCCAGGCTCTTGACCTGTGCGGAAACGGCCGGCTGCGTCAAATTGAGCAATTCTCCGGCTTTGCGGAAGCTCATGGTCTTGGAGATGGTAAGCAAGGTCTCAAGCTGGCTGATATTCACGGAAACCCTCCTTTGTCGATTAAAGATTTTTATCACTTATCGTACTATTATAAATGAAAAGCGGGAATACGGCAAAAGACCATGCGGCCCTTTGCAAAAACTTTAAGAAGGAATCATGTGGTGCCTGTCGAAAGGTTCAGCAGAGATATGGTGCCGATCTGAAGCGGTACCTAGAAGAAGGAGCGATAAGCAGATGAATCGTAAAGTGGTTCGCGGATGGCTGATGTATGACTGGGCGAATTCCGCTTTTGCGACGACGATAATGGCCGCGGTGATGCCCGTGTTCTATAACACCGTCGCAGGATCAGAGCTGACGGGCAATACTGCCGAAAATTATTGGGGATATACCCAGACGATCGCGATGATCTGTGTCGCGGTGCTCTCGCCCATCATGGGCGCAATCGCAGACTACTCCGGCAAGAAGGTACGGTTTCTGTCCTTCTTTGCTGTTATAGGAGCGATCTCATGCGGAGCGATGGCTTTCATTGGCGAAGGAGATTGGCTGCTCGCATCCGTGCTTGTTGTGATCGGAACGATTGGCTATTCGGCGGGAAATACTTTCTATGACGGCCTCATCACGGATATCGCACCGCCGCAGGAACGCGCTGCGATCAGCTCCAAAGGATACGCTGCCGGCTATTTGGGCGGGGGGCTTCTGCTGGCGCTGAATATTGTGATGATCGAAGGCTGGGAAATGCTCGGGTTTGCGGATAAAACAACGGGCACCCAGGCAGCATTTGCAACGGTCGGCATCTGGTGGCTGTTATTCTCCATCCCGCTTATGAGGAATGTCAAAGAGCAGGCCAAGGGAGCCTCAAGCGGAGCGGGCCATGCGGTCAGAAACGGATTTGTGCGCATTGGCCAAACCTTGAAGTCAGCCAGAAAATTCCCTGAGCTCCTCAAATATATGCTGGCATTCTGGTTTTTTAACGACGGCATTAATACGGTTATTGTCATGGCAACCATATACGGCAGCGGCATTGGCATCGAGACTACCCACTTGATTATTGCGCTGCTGATTACCCAATTTGTAGGCTATCCAAGTACGCTGCTGTTTATCAGAGCGGCGGCACGTCTTGGGACCAAACGATCCCTGAACATGTCCTTGATGATCTACATTCTGATTGTGGTTCTGGGCTTCTTTATGACCAGTGCGGTGCATTTCTACATCTTGGCATTCATGGTTGGACTTGTGCAGGGAGGAAGCCAGGCGATTGCCCGGAGCATCTATGCCAATCTGGTGCCGCCATCCAGGACCGCGGAATTTTTCGGCTTCCTTAGTCTGTCCAGCAAATTCTCCTCTGTCATGGGGCCGCTGATTTTCTCCATTGTGGGAACCATTACCGGCTCCAGCAGGCTGGCGATACTGTCGCTTGTCGCCTTCTTCGTCATAGGCATCGTACTTCTGGCCAGGGTGGATCTGGAGAAGGGAGCGCGCGAATCATTGGCTAATGATGTGGATGACGGAGGAAGCACGATTGCCTTGTAGAATTCTTGTCATGCCCTAAGGGGCGGGCGGGAAGACTGGTTTCGTACGCGCAGCGGGATTCTGACTGGATTTAGAAGCATTCAATGGTCCAAAACAGACAAAAATAACGTCTTTCCCGGTAGGGGGACGTTATTTTTGTTGTTTATTCGATACTCCGGCCTACAGTCACAGCCAATCCTTCTTGCGGAAGATATAGAACATCCCGCAGCCGAGAAACAGCATGATGAACAGCAAAATATAGGAGCCGCCATGCAGATGCAGGCCGGGAATATAATCAAAATTCATCCCATATATACCGGTTATGAAGGTAAGAGGCATAAAGATCGTGGTCAGTGCCGTAAATACGCGCATGATTTCATTGGCGCGGTTGGCCAGACTGGATTGATAAGCCTCGCGCAAGTTGCCCATGAGGTCGCGATAGGTCTCGAAGGTCTCGGCGATTTTGACCGCATTCTCATAGATATCGCTGAAATATTTCTGCAGCTGGTCGTCGATGAGCTTCAGATCCTTTTTGTTGAGCGTGAAGATGACGTCCTTCTGCGGACCCAGCACCTTTTTCAGCCACAAAATTTCACTTCGCAGACCGATGATTTCAGTCAGATGGGATTTCTTCGTATGCATGAGGATATCTTCTTCCAGGCTTTCAATGCGCGCTTCAATGCGGTCGCCGACCAGGAAATAGTTGTCAACGACAAGATCGACCAGATGGTAGAGGAATCTGTCCGGTCTGCCGACTTCCTCTTCCCACAGAATCGGCTTTAAAGTGCGCAGTTCGTTGATTTTTTGCTTGGTCACCGTAATAATATAATGCCGTCCGAGGAAGATGTTCAAGGCTCTGAGAAAAATCTCCTCGTCATCAAACCGGATGCTGTTGATCACGATGAAATAATGGCCCTCATGAATTTCAATCTTCGGCCGCTGTTCTTCCTCGCTGAGGCAATCCTCGACGGCAAGGTCGTGGAGGGCGAATATCGGCTGCAGCACAGCCAGATCGTCGACGTCCGCGTCAATCCAGTAAAAGCCCTCAGTGGGCGGAATAGTGGCAGTATGAATATCCTCAATTGTCGTAAAAATGCCCTGATTAACCAGACGGATTTTCATCCGCATCCCTCTCCTCTCTTTCCTTAATGATGGTTTTTCCCGGATGCCGGTAGATTGGAGGGAGGCATTTATCAATACGTTACGCTGACCATAGCGATGCAAACCGAACCTATATCAGGAAGGACGGCGTTGAACGATATGGACGGCTGTATCGTAAGCAGACATGCGCTAAGTTCCAGTACCGGTAATCAATGCGGTTGCCCGCAGGCCTCGGGTCGCCTTCCATATGCGTCAACACCCCTTTTGGAATTCATTTGGGATTTAATCATGCAATCCTTGTCTAGTATACTCTGACAGTGTCTTTCCATTCAAGAAGAAACTAGGCAGGCCGCATGATACTGTAATTTATGCGCTGATACCTCATGGGGTGAACATTACAGCCTGCCTGTTATTTCACTCATACTTGACGGGAATAAGGGAATGATTTAAAGTAAACATAAGTCGACCGATAATTAAATAGCAAGCTTTCTTATCAAGAGCAGGCGGAGGGACTAGCCCGATGAAGCCCGGCAACCGGCGTTTATACGCACGGTGCTAATTCTTGCGGAAACATTTTGTTTCTGACAGATGAGAGGCGCATGAACGATATTTTTTATGCCCCTACTCTGACACCAGAGCGGGGCTTTTTTCGTTTCCCGCCTGCCCGGCGAGGCGATTAAGGAACCCGCAACATGAGGAGTGAACGAGAAGATGCCAATCAAAGTACCTGATCATTTACCTGCCAAAGACATTTTGTCGGGTGAGAACATTTTCGTAATGGATGAAAGCACCGCCTTCCACCAGGACATACGGCCGCTGCGGATCGCCATTTTGAACCTGATGCCTACCAAGGAAACGACCGAAACGCAGCTGCTCCGTCTGATCGGCAATACCCCGCTGCAGGTTGAAGCGGTACTTATCAATCCGAGAACGCATACGTCGAAGAATACCTCGGCGGAGCATTTGGAAAGCTTCTATAAATCGTTCGACGATATTTCCCACGAATATTATGACGGAATGATCATTACCGGCGCACCCATAGAGCATCTGCCGTTTGAAGAAGTGACGTACTGGGAAGAGCTCAAGGATATTATGGACTGGAGCGCCCGGAGGGTCACATCGACCCTGCACATCTGTTGGGGCGCGCAGGCCGGCTTGTATCACCACTACGGCGTGCCGAAATATGACCTGGACAAAAAAATATTCGGCGTTTACCCGCACACGCTCGAGAAGCGCAATGTTCCGCTGCTCAGAGGCTTCGACGAACAGTTCTACGTGCCGCAATCGCGCCACACCGAGTTTCGCCGGGAAGATATCGAACCGATAGCCGACCTTGAAATTCTGTCTTCTTCTCCCGATTCCGGCGTTTACCTCGTGGCTTCCAAGGACAAAAGACAAATCTTCGCAACCGGACATTCGGAATACGATCCTTTGACGCTGAAATGGGAATATGACCGCGATCAGGCCAAGGGGCTGCGGATCGATGTTCCGCAAAATTATTTTCCAAACAATGATCCTTCATTAATACCGCTTTCCAGCTGGCGGGCGCATGCGAACCTGCTGTTCTCGAACTGGTTGAACTATTACGTGTACCAGCAAACGCCCTACGATTTGGGAGCAGGCATCTAAAACATACCATTATACGAGCTGAAAAGGAGCTTATCCTACGATGAAAATTGAAAGCCGATTAGCCCAGATAGGTTCCCAAAGTGAGCCGGTAACCGGAGCGGTGAGCTTCCCGATTTATCAAGCCACCGCTTTCCGCCATCCGCAGCTTGGCCAAAGCACGGGATTCGATTACGCAAGGACGAAGAGCCCGACGCGCAAGGTGCTCGAGGATGCCGCGGCTGAGCTGGAATCCGGAGATGCCGGATTCGCCTGCAGCACCGGCATGGCCGCGCTGCAAACGGTATTCGCGATGTTCAGCCAAGGCGATCATCTGCTGGTGTCGCTGGATCTGTACGGGGGCACCTACCGTCTGCTGGAGCGGATCATGAGCCGTTTTGGCGTGACGGCCTCTTATGTGGACACAAACGATATAGATGCGCTGTCCCAGCTTTATACGCCGAATACGAAAGCGGTTCTGATCGAAACGCCGACGAACCCGACGATGATGATCACTGATATTGAGCGGGTATGCGCCTGGGCCAAATCCAAGGGCATGCTGACGATTGTGGACAATACGCTGCTTACGCCTTTCTTCCAACGGCCGATTGAGCTGGGAGCGGATATTGTCATTCACAGCGCGACCAAATATCTTGGCGGACACAATGACGTACTGGCCGGACTGATTGTCACCAAAGGCAAGGAGCTGTCCGAGCAGATGTTCTTCCTGCATAATTCCATCGGAGCCGTTCTCGGAGCACAGGATTCCTGGCTGCTTATGAGGGGGATGAAGACGCTCGCGCTGCGGATGGAACGCCATCAGGAGAATGCGATCCGTCTGGCTAGCTGGTTGTATGAGCATGAGGCTGTCGAAGAGGTTTACTACCCGGGTCTCTCCCATCATCCGGGCCACGATATCCAGAGCCGTCAAGCCTCAGGGAATACCGGGATTTTCTCCTTCCGTTTGAAGGATGCCAGGTATGTCGAGCCGATTCTCCGCCATATCAAGCTGATCGCTTTCGCGGAAAGCCTCGGCGGCGTGGAATCACTGATGACATATCCGGCTGTGCAGACGCATGCCGATATTCCGGAAGAAATCCGCCGTCAGGTCGGCGTCGATGACCGGCTGCTGCGCTTCTCGGTGGGCATTGAGCATGCCGATGATCTGATTGCGGATCTTGGCCAGGCGCTTGAAGCGGCAGCGCGCGAAATCGGGAAGGAGTAACGAATAATATGGCAGATCAGGAACAGCAGCAGGATAAAGGCGCAAGGAAAGCGGACAAGCAGTTCGCCACGAAGCTCATTCACTTCGGCGCAGAGATCGATGAGCATACAGGGGCTTCCAGTGTGCCGATTTACCAGGCGTCGACCTTTCATCACCACGATATTTTTAACCCGCCGGATTATGATTACAGCCGTTCAGGCAACCCGACCCGGCAGGCGCTTGAGGATTATATCGCGCTTTTGGAGGGCGGGGAGCGCGGCTTTGCTTTCTCCAGCGGAATGGCAGCCATCTCCACGACCTTTCTGCTTCTCTCGAGCGGAGATCATGTTATTGTCACAGAGGATGTATACGGCGGGACCTACCGTCTGCTCACAACTATTCTTGACCGGCTTGGAATTGAATCGACCTTTGTTGACATGACCCGTTTTGAAGAGGTAAAGGCGGCACTTAAGCCGAACACGAAAGCGGTGTTCATGGAAACGCCGTCGAATCCCACGCTCAAAATCACCGATATTGCGGAAATCACCGCATGGGCCAAGCAGCGCAATCTGCTGACCATGCTCGATAATACGTTTATGACCCCTTATCATCAGCGGCCAATTGAGCTTGGAGTGGATATTGTGCTGCACAGCGCGACAAAATTCCTCGGCGGTCACAGCGATGTGTTGGCCGGTCTGGCCGTAGCTGCTAACGAAAGCCTTGGCCGCAGGCTCAAACAGCTGCAGAACGGTCTGGGCACTGTGCTCGGCGCGCAGGAATCCTGGCTGCTTATTCGCGGGATGAAGACCTTGCAGGCGCGGATGGAGCACAGTGAGAAGAGTGCGCGCAAACTGGCGTCCTGGCTCCTTCAGAACGATGGTGTCGTACAAGTATTCTATCCGGGTCTTGAGAATCATCCGGGACGGGAGATTCACGAGAAGCAGTCGCTCGGTTATGGCGCGGTGGTGTCCTTCGACGTTGGCGATGGAGACCGGGCCAAGGCGGTGCTGAGCCGCGTGAAGCTGCCGATCGTGGCCGTCAGTCTAGGCGCCGTTGAGAGCATTCTCTCCTATCCGGCGATGATGTCCCATGCGGCTATGCCGCGCGAGGTGCGTCATGAGCGCGGCATCACGGACGGCTTGCTCCGGTATTCCGTCGGTCTGGAAGACATTGACGATCTGATTGCCGATCTTGATCAGGCGCTGCGTCAATAATTAGACATATTTGCGCATAAATACCGGAAAACATGATAATAGACGATACGCGGCAGTCCTGACGGACCAGCCGCGTTTTTCGGCATTCAGGCATGCTTTTGCTTAAAGCTGCGATTAATGACGCGTTTGTACGCTTTATGTTAATATGAATGGTAGGCAGGACTTATAGCGTACGGTATTGATAATGAAGGAGGTTTTTCGCAGAATGCAAAATATAGATCGTATATTGGATAAAGCGCTGCAGGGCGAACGGGTCGGACTGGAAGAATGCGTAACATTGTTTGAGTCCGATGAAATTGAAAAAATGGGGCATGCCGCCAACATTTTGATGGAGCGCCGTCACCCGGAGCCCATCACGACTTTTGTTGTCGGACGCAACATCAACTATACGAATGTGTGTGATGTGTACTGCCGCTTTTGCGCCTTTTACCGCGCTCCCGGATCGCCGGAAGGCTATGTTCTTCCCGATGAGACGATTCTCCAGAAAATCCAGGAAACGATGGATGTGGGCGGAACTGAAATTCTGATGCAGGGCGGTGTGAATCCGACCTTGCCTTTCTCCTATTATCTGGATCTGCTGCGCAAAATCAAGGTGCATTTCCCGGGCATCACGATGCACTCCTTCTCTCCCGCAGAGATTCACAAAATGCGCGAAATCTCAGGCGGCTTAACCATGGAAGAGACCATGCGCGAGCTGAATGCGGCGGGACTCGATTCGCTGCCGGGCGGTGGCGGCGAGATTCTTGATGACCGCACGCGCCGCAAGATCAGCCGGCTGAAGGGCTCCTGGACCGATTGGATGGACGTGATGAAGACGGCTCACCGCATCGGGATGAACACGACCGCAACGATGGTGATCGGGTTCGGGGAAGAGATGGAGGAGCGGGCGCTTCACCTTCTGCGGGTGCGCGAAGCGCAGGATGAATGTATTGCGAACGGCTATGACTCGCGCGGTTTTCTGGCCTTTATTCCATGGACCTTCCAGCCTGAGAACACGAATATGAAGCGTGAGAAGGCGACGCCTGAGGAATATTTGAAGACACTGGCGATCAGCCGGATCACCTTGGATAATATTGATAATTTCCAATCCTCATGGGTTACAATGGGACCTGATGTAGGCAAGCTTTCTCTGCAATACGGCTGCAACGATTTTGGCAGCACGATGATCGAAGAGAATGTTGTCTCTGCCGCGGGAACGACCCACAAAGTCAACATCGAGTCCATTCTCCGGCTTATCCGTGAATCGGGCAAGATTCCCGCACAGCGTAACACGAAATATGAAATATTGAAGATGTACCAAGAATCGGATGGCGTCGAGCATGATTTTGTTATGCAGAACTAAAGACTTTGGCCTTCGATGTTAAAAAGATAAAGAAGCTCCCTGCAAAGCGATCTTACCATCGCACTGCAGGGAGCTTCTTCCTGTTTTACGCAAGCTGCGTTTCAGCTATATCTGCTGCTGCAATAACAGTCTTGTTCTTACCGGTGTTCTTGGCTTTGTACAGCGCGGCATCCACCCGGTTGAAGAACCGTTCCTTGCCGTCGCTGGCCGAATATTCTCCCACCCCGATGCTGACCGTTACGGGTTTGCCTCCCAGCGATTCGTGAGACAGCCGGGAAATCTCCAGCCTGATTGTATCCACCATTTCAAGGGCTTCAGCCATGGGCTTGTCCGTAAACAGGATGGCGAATTCCTCTCCGCCGTAACGGGCCACAAAGTCGTTCTGATAGGCTTTGCTGCTGATTAGTTTGGCTACCCTTTGCAGTACGACATCACCGCCGCGATGTCCATACGTATCATTGACATGCTTGAAATTATCAATATCAATCAATGCCAGCTGCAGCGGCAAGCCGTTATCCTCATGCTGTTCAATCAGCTTTTCAAAATACTCATGAAATGTCATGTGATTGTACAGCTCGGTTAATGCATCGGTTTTGGCCAGCTTATCCATCCAGATGGTCTTGACGAGAAGCTCCTGATTGGATTCGAAGGAGGACTTCAGATGGCTGATCAGCTCGCGTCCGCGGCGGATAACGCCCCAGCCGACCAGCGAGAAGCAGGAGAACATGACTGTAATCGTTAACAAACCGACCAGCGTAATGTCATGATTCATGAAATCATTGGTCCAATACATCAGGTAAACCGAAGCCATCGTTATAACGTAGGCAAAAATCATTTTTTTGGGATGGAAGTAGAATATGGAAACCATGACAGGCAGGAAAAGTCCAAGCAGCAAATAGTTAATGGAGTTGTGGATGTAAACAATAATGTAGGCCAATAAAGACGAGGTGATGATTAGAATATAATCCTGATACTTGCCCTTTAATGCCCGGAGTCCCGTCTCGGCAAGCAGAAGCGTCGATAATTGAAAAACGGTGGGCTTCACCATATATTTGAGAATAAATTCCCGGGATGGAATCTCCGTTATCGTTAAATACAAGCATTCCAGAAAAATCGAGAACAACAAAATGAACCAGAATCCGCTAAGAAGCATGCGATTCCAGCGGTAACGGTTATAATCCAGCGATTCATAATCCATGATATTCACTCCAGCGGCCAGCTTTGTTCAAAACTCAATATACCACGAATACTCTTTCTTTCCAATCCCTAACCATTTACCCACTCGATGCATCGTATATATGCCCTGGCAGGACCATATACTGATACAAGAAGAAAAAAACACGTAAAAATATGTAGGAGTGAGCCTATGGAATTGTTCACCGTATCTCTGATATCGGCTTCGGGCGAAGCGATTGGAAGGCTGCGCGAATATTTGCAGGAAGAATTCCTCGATTTACATAACAAAGCCGGATCCGGCGGCGAATATGTCACCATACATTGCACCCCAGATCTTCAATATGGAGCCATAACCTGCAGTGCGGAAATGAAGGATTTCAACCTTGCTTTGCACGGCCCACTTGTTTACCGCCGGGCGGCAAACGCTTTTGCCCGGTATATATTGACCGAGATGGAGCCGACGCTGCTGCATTCGATCATCCGGAAGCAATTTCATTATGAAGAGCCCCGTGAAATTGAATCGGTTGAACAGTACTGCAAAAATCTGCTATTTGGGGGAGAGTCCAGCTCCCATGAAGCTGTCAGTGTGGATCTGGAGATGCTGCGGGTCGACCGGGACCGCCGGAAAAATAAGGTTGCGGCAGAGCTCGAAGAGTTCCTGGGCAGCAATACCCGCATCCATCTGGATGGATATGTCACCTTCCGTCTTGCTTCCTATTGGGAGGAGCTCCGGGAAATAGCAGCCTTCGCAGTCGATGAATACGTCATGGATAAGCAGTATCAGGAATTTATCTCTTTATTGAAATATTTCGTTCGCATGCAGGAGGTAAAGCTGCCGATCGTTCATGTTGTCCATAAGGGCGGAACGGAATTCGTCCTCTATAATGAGGAATTTCAAATGCTCGAAGCGGTGCCGGCTGACCGGATTGTCGCAGAGATGCTGGAAACGGAAATGAATATGGAGGATATGATTGTAAGCACATTGATTACAATATCGCCGGAGAATATCGTCATTCATACCAGGCAGCCGGAGCTTCAGGTTATGCGGACGCTGGAGACAATTTTTGAACAGCGCGTTCAGCTTTGTGTGGAATGCACAAGCTGCACCTTTTATTTCGAGCAATTTCATGATCTGCAGCAGCATGAGCCGGTCTTGGCCCCGCGGATGATTACCGCCAAACGCAAATGGACTTGACCGCTGCGCAAAGCTCGGATTATAATGTTTGCATATAAAGCTTTGAGAAAGACATGTATCTGCTCACAATACGCATGTTCCAGAGAGAGGGACCATCAGGCTGCAAGCCCCTCACGCCTGCGTTGGCGGATATACCCCTTTTTAGCTGCCCAGTTGAAGCCGTTTCAGACGGTAGTAAGCTGCGCCGGTTTCGTTCCCGTTACCGAACGCTCACAAGGATTGGCTCCAAGGCGCATTTATGGCCCTTGCGTCAATTGAACCAGGGTGGAACCACGGGTCTGACAGGCACTCGTCCCTTTTACGGGATGTGTGCTTTTTTTGTTGTCTCCATTCCACCATACAACATATCTGCAGGAGGTTGAAGATGTCGATTCAAGTGAAATTTCCCGATGGGAATGTACGGGAGTATGACGGGGGAACTACGGTTGAGGATGTGGCCGGCTCCATTAGCAGCGGGCTTAAGAAGAACGCCATTGCAGGTAAGGTCAACGGCAAGGTGGTCGATGTATACACGCCGCTTGAAGAGGATGCATCGCTTGAGATTGTGACGGTCGAGACTGCGGACGGACTGGAAGTATACCGCCACAGTACAGCGCATTTGATGGCCCAGGCGATCAAGCGCCTGTACGGCAGGACAGAAGTCAAGCTTGGCATCGGACCGGTAATCGAGGATGGCTTCTATTACGATATTGATCTGGAGCAATCCCTCACTCCGGAGGACCTGGTCAAGATCGAGAAGGAAATGGAAAAGATCGTACAGGAAAATCTGCCTATCCGCCGCCGTGTTGTCAGCCGCGAGGAGGCAATCGCGATTTTTACGGAGCTGGATGATCCGTTGAAGCTTGAGCTTATCCGCGATCTGCCCGTTGAAGCGGAGCTGACGATTTATGATCAGGGCGAATTCTTCGACCTGTGCCGCGGACCTCATCTGCCGTCGACCGGCCGCATCAAGGCTTTCAAACTGCTGAGCGTGGCCGGAGCCTATTGGCGCGGGGATTCCAAGAACAAGATGCTGCAGCGTATATACGGCACCGCGTTTCCCAAAAAAGCGCAGCTGGACGAGCATCTTCATTTTCTTGAAGAGGCCAAGAAACGCGATCACCGCAAGCTCGGCCGCGAGCTGAAAATGTTCACCTTCTCGCGCGAGGTAGGTCAGGGACTGCCGCTTTGGCTTCCCAACGGCGCGACTGTAAGACGTACCATGGAACGCTACATCGTCGATCTCGAAGAACGGCTTGGCTACCAGCATGTCTATACACCAGTTCTGGCTAATGTGGAGCTGTACAAGACGAGCGGCCACTGGGAGCATTACAGCGAGGACATGTTCCCCAAAATGATTATGGATAACGAGGAACTTGTTCTTCGTCCCATGAACTGCCCGCATCATATGATGGTTTTCAAAAGCGAAATGCGCTCCTACCGGGATCTGCCTGTTCGTGTGGCAGAGCTTGGCACGATGCACCGTTATGAAATGTCAGGGGCGCTGACGGGGCTTCACCGCGTGCGTGCCATGACGTTGAATGACGCGCATATTTTCTGCCGTCCCGATCAAATCAAAGAGGAATTCGGCCGTGTTATCAAGCTGATCCGCCAGGTATACGAAGATTTCGGAATCAAAGATTACCGTTTCCGGTTATCCTACCGTGATCCGAAGGACACCGAGAAATATTTTCCAAATGACGAGATGTGGGAAATGTCCCAGCGGATGCTGCGCGAGGTTGCCGAGGAGCTTGAGTTATCTTTCTTCGAAGCCGAAGGAGAAGCCGCATTCTACGGTCCCAAGCTGGATGTCCAGATCAAGACGGCGCTGGGCAAGGAAGAGACGTTGTCCACTGCGCAGCTCGACTTCCTGCTGCCGGAGCGCTTCGAGCTTGAATATGTCGGAGATGACGGCAAGAAACACCGGCCGGTCGTTATACACAGGGGGATTATCAGCACGATGGAGCGGATGACCGCTTTCCTGCTGGAGAATTTTGCGGGGGCGCTGCCGCTCTGGCTATCTCCGGTGCAGGCCAAAATCCTTCCGGTCTCCACGGCTTATGAGAGCTATGCACGGGAGGTTGAAGAGAAGCTTCGCGCATCAGGAATCCGTGTGGAATCCGATCTGCGCAATGAGAAGCTGGGCTATAAAATACGCGAGGCGCAGCTGGAGAAAGCTCCGTATATGCTTGTTGTCGGCGATAATGAAGCGCAGTCGGGCACAGTATCGGTGCGCAAACGCGGCGAAGGCGACATTGGAGCCAGACCGGTGTCTGAACTGATCTCTTTGCTTCAAGAAGAAATCAGCGCCAAGCAGATATAGAAATCAGCAGCAATTCCTGGACTTTACGGCGGAACTGCCTGTTTTGGAGGGGAAGAAATGGACTTATCCGAGCTTAATCGACGGCGATGTGAAATTCTTCCTCTCTATTAAACTATCTGCCAATTGATAGAATCGTGAATAAAGCTTGCTCTATATGGGTAACCTCCTCATAGGGGGGACTACATCCAAATGAAGACAAGCATGCCCATCTTCCGCTTCCTGCTCGCAGCTTTACTTGCAGGCGCGGTAATTGTAACAACGATTTCGGGAAACAGCACGTCCAGCAAGAAGGAGACAGCCGATGCTCCTGCTGTTGAAGTTATCAAGCCGTTAAACCTTGCAAACGCGGTTATGGATCAGAAGAAACCTGCGAGCAAGGTGAAAGAAGCCAATAAGAAGACTCAGGCAAGGAAACATATTAAGGTGGTCGCAACCGGCTATACAGCAGGCGTCGAATCGACTGGGAAAAAGCCGGGCCATCCCTTGTACGGAATCACGTATTCCGGAGTTAAGGTCAGACGGGATATCGTTTCGACCATTGCGGCGGATCCCAAGGTTTTTCCTATCGGGACCCTGCTTTATGTTCCGGGTTACGGCTATGGCGTAGTAGCAGATACGGGTTCTGCGATCAAGGGTCATAAAATTGATTTATATTTTGAGACCCGTAAGCAGGTGTACAAGCAATGGGGCAAACGGACCGTTGAAGTGCAGGTCATCAAGCAGGGTGACGGAAAAGTGTCGGAATCATGGCTTAGGTCCTTAAATAAGTCGGTTACTGCAGAAGGACCTATACCGGCTGCTCTTTTGGAATCTTGAAAAATATGTAGAGGGTTGTTCAACAAACTTGAAATTTGTTGAATCGC
Source organism: Paenibacillus sp. JT22N12 (assembly GCF_056269365.1). Lineage (NCBI taxonomy): Bacteria > Bacillati > Bacillota > Bacilli > Caryophanales > Paenibacillaceae > Paenibacillus > Paenibacillus sp. JT22N12. Next base: position 175,181 of record NZ_JBWDNU010000002.1, read on the forward strand.
CTTCTTTTTTTTATTGGAAAAATATGATATTATGGCTGTAAACGCTATCATCAAAATAAGCGGGGCGGTTACCTGTGGGTATTAATTACCATTTTTTAGAAGATGATGGAGAGAAGGATCTTGACCTTGAGCAGGTTGAAGATCGACTACGGGAACTATATAACCAAATGATTCGAGTGGCCTACTCCAAAGTTATTAATAAATCAGACGCTCAGGATGCCGTCCAGGAAGCTTGGGTAAGCATTCTGACAAAGCAGGATACTCTGCGGGAACAAAGCAAACTTTATTCCTGGGCCAAAACGATTACGGCCAACGCGGCGATTAATATTAACAGACAGGCAAAGCGCTCCCAAGGCTACGGCTGGACGGAAGCGCAAGAAGAACAGGCGCAAGCGGGCTATCAGGATGAAGCGGGGCTGCAATTTGAAATTTCCGAGCTGCTGGCACTGCTGGACCCCCGCTCCCGTACTATGCTGCTTTACAAATTTTATTACGGATTCAAAGACCAGGAAATCGCCGATGCGATGAACGTGCCGCTAGGGACGGTGAAGGCCAGAATCCATCGCAGCAAGCTGCAGCTCAAGAAGCTGGACAAGCAGTCTGACGCGCAGGGAATGTGAAGTTTTTGGTTACATAAATGACTTTCCGCTATGCCATACTAAAGGCGTACGGGGGGTGAGTACAATGGCGAAAAACAAAAACAACAAAACAAAGGCAGCCTCCAACCAATTCAACTCGGAGTTTGCCCAAGATAACAATTCAGCGGCCGCAGCAAATACTGCGAATACGCTCAACAAGTCAGCTTCGCAAAATGCACAGAAATAACACTGTTTATAAATAAATGACTAAGGTCATGACAAGAGGAGCCGACAAGGTTCCTCTTTCTTTTTGTCAAATGCTGAATTATAATGACATATTTCTTCTGAAGGTGGTTACCTGAATGAATCGTTTACAGCGCCTTTGGTCACGCGGGGCAGGGGCTGAGAGCTTGAGTTTGCCGTTGCAGCAGAATCAGGAAAGCGAAGTTATGGAGCAATTAATTAACGAATCTATAGTTATTTCAGATCAGCTTACGGCAGCGGTTGAGGAAGTAAATCAATCCATAGGCGAATTGACTCAAATTGCTGATCAATCGGCAGAGACCGAAGGTCAGCTGCGTGAGGCCAGCATAGAAGCCATGGAACGGATTGAAGAGACCTTCTCCACGCTTCAGGAAGTGGCAGCCTCGGCTGAGCAAATCAGTGAAACGGCGGAGCAGCTTGACCGGCAGAGCAAGTCTGCCAATGAAGATGTGCTGCAGGCTCGCCGTCTGCTTACGAATACAGATCAGGTTATGACTGATTTACATACGTACAATAGTGCAGTGGATAAGCATATCCGTGATTTGATTGAACAAACCTCGCGCATTAATGAAATCAATGAGTTCATTCAGGAAATCGTTTCCCAAACCTCGCTGCTTGCGCTTAACGCTTCCATCGAAGCGGCGCATGCCGGAGAATACGGCCGGGGGTTTGCTGTTGTAGCCCAGCAGATCAAGAAGCTGGCGGAGCAGAGCCATGAGGCGGTCAGGCGTTCAAGCGGGCTGGTCCAGGAAATCGAGAGCGGGGTTCGTCAGGTTGTCACTTCCGTTGATTTGGAAAAATCGGCGGTTGAGCGCGGCATTCTGGAAATGGCACAAACCAAAGAACGGATGGACCATGTTTTTACCCGGATCCAGGAAGTGGATACGCTGATTGGCAGGAGCAGCATTGCGAGCAGGCGGCAGATGGAGCATATGACACATACCACATCAATGCTCAAGGAAGTCGTGGATGCGGTCAATCAGACGATGGGCAACGTGGATGAAACATTGGAGCTGACGCATCAACAGCGCCGCCCAGATCGGCAAACTGAATCGTGTCCGGGTGAATCTGGGGCGGTCATCGGATGCTTTCTCGCACGCCGTGCAGAAGGTCGGATTCAAGAGCAAGACGGCTATTATACCCGAGAGCGTAAGCGGGATTATCGATCAGTTGGTTTTGCTGGCGAAGGAATCTGCGTTCGTCCTGGATGAGAACAGCCATCAGGCGAAATTAATGCAGCTCATGCAGCGGGGTTCCGGGATTGAGGCAATATGGTCCAACCGCGGCGACGGGGCTTTTATTTTCTCAATGCCGGAAGCGGGATTGCTCAATGCCAAAGGACGTGAATGGTGGAGACGTGCTATGGAGGGGAATGTGTATACCTCTGAGGTCTATATCTCGGCTATTACGAAGAAGCCGTGCTTGACGGTCTCGGTCCCGGTTGTTTCGGATCATGGCCAGGTACTGGGAGTGATTGGAGCTGACATCGGAGTCAAATAATGGACACGAATTGTGCATGAAAAGGGTTTTCAAATAGCAGTCAATCGTGTACTATTAATGGTGTGACAATTGATAACATGCAGAGATAGGAGAATTCTCATGACTGATCCGATTGTTTCCACCTCGCCATCCCGGTTGAAGCATCGCAAGGCTGCGGAGGTCATTCCGTTTCTGGAAGCCTATATCTCAAAAAAAGAACAAGAAATCGCCGAAATCGAGCAGATGGTCGAGCGTTATGAAAAACGCCGTTTGATCGAAGAACGTTCGTATCAGTCGATGTCGACTCTGCGCAGGCTGCTTTCCGGCAAGAAGCCGGATCATCATATTGCAGTAGAATACATTCATTACGTAAAAAAGCCAATGGAAAAGGTTCGTGCCCTTCGTATTGAAGTGGAGAATGCCCGTTCGATTCTCAGAAGCTCCGGTACGTCCGATATTATTGCCGTTTCCGATGAATTAGCCGATGAAATGAATTAAAAGCCGTCCCGGTCCGGGTCGGCTTATTCTTTGACTTCATATCTATTTCCTGGCTTTGAGAAGCTCCAGGTCGAGAAAATCATGATCCTGATTATAGGCTGGAACACCGTGAATGCCTACATCGAGGCCGATCAGTTCTTCATCCTTGGAGACGCGCACCGGCATAACCCGTTTGATCAGCCAGAGAGAACCCCAGGTCAGGGCAAAGCCCCATAGGCTGATGATGACCAGTCCAAGAGCTTGAACGCCAAGCAAATGCCAGCCGCCTCCATAGAACAGCCCGTAATATTCCTGACCGATTCCTTTGGTCAGCTCCGGCTTGGCAAACAGGCCGACGGCAAGCGCTCCCAGACTTCCGCTGATTCCGTGAACAGCAAAAGCCCCAACGGGATCGTCAACCCGTCTGCTTTCCAGAAATTCAGTAGCCAGCACCATCATGACGCCGCAAAAGGCTCCGATGAGGATAGCCGCCTGGTCGGACACGAACGAGCAGCCAGCAGTAATCCCGACAAGACCTGCCAGGGAACCATTGATCACCATGGGAGGGTCGGCTTTCTTATAGCGGAACATGGTGAACAAGATACAGGCCGCGCCGCCTGCGGAGGCCGCCAGCATCGTAGTGACGGCGATATGCCCGATGGAGCCGTTGGTGGCGCTCAAGGTGCTGCCGGAATTAAAGCCGAACCAGCCGAACCAGAGAATAAAGGCGCCTACGGAAGCCAGCGGCAAATTGGACGGGGGAACAATATTGCTTTTGCCGTCCGCTGTGAATTTGCCGATTCGCGGACCGATGAAAATCGCCGCGGCCAGAGCCGAAAAGCCGCCAAGCGCGTGAATGACGGCTGAGCCTGCAAAATCGATCATACCGAGCTTGCCCAGCCATCCGCCAACGGACCATACCCAGTGTCCGGCCAGCGGATAAATCAGACCGGTCATTGCAATGGTATATAAGATATAGGCCCGAAAATGGATTCGTTCCGCTACGGCCCCGGATACAATGGAAATGACCGCGATAACAAATGCGCATTGAAACAGCCAGTATGTGTCATGGGTAATATTCAGGCTGATGTGGGACAGGTCCCCGCCCAGCATGAATCCGGTGGTGCCGATGAAGCCGCCGGCATCTTTGCCATACATGAGTGCGAAGCCGATAAAATAAAAAATTAAGGCGCCGAACGTAATATCGACGAATACTTTCATTATAATGCTGACTGCATTTTTCTGCCTGACAAACCCGGCCTCAAGCAAAGCGAAGCCGCCCTCCATAAGCAGTATCATGGCCGCCGTCAGGACCACCCAAATGGTGTCAAGCCCCGTGGACAGTGTGGCCACATCCATACGTTCATCTCCTGTCTATAAATTTCATGTAAGGTTTTATCTCTAACTCCTGGTCCGTTCATCATTATATAAGCGCCGTGTCAATCATGTCAACGCAGGAAGTGATGAGAGATCACACATAGCTTTCGCTCCTCAAACAGGCCTCGGTCTCAGGTCGTAGTGAAGCTTCAATCGGGAGACCCTTTTAGCGATAAAAACCTTACGTTATACTGGGTATACAAACTTGAGAATAGCGATTGGAGCTGAAGGTGCTCATGAATGGAAATTTTTTAGGCCGTATGATGTGGGGACTGTTCATTGTAGTCATCGGGATAGCGCTGCTGCTTGATCAAGGCGGCGTCGTGAACTTTGATCTAGGGGATGTTTTCAAAGTTTTCTGGCCCGTCCTGCTGCTGATTTTTGGTTTGCAGGAGCTGGTCAAGCACCGGACGAGCGGCGGGGGCTCATGGGGCGGCGCCATTATTATGATCGTCGGTTTTGTCTTCCTCGGGCGGAATCTGAACTGGTTCAATTGGTCGATGGGAGAGCTGATCCGCTACGCGGTTCCGTTCGTGATCATACTGGTCGGCATCCGGCTCATTGTGAAGCCCAAGCCAAAGGAGAAGCCGACCCCGCCGGATGACTGGAAAGCCTATAATTACCCGCCAAGCGATCGGCCGGTTCCTCCCGCGCCGCCGCTTCATCCGGATCCGACCAAGCCGGCCGAGCCGAAGTCCGCATTTGATCTAACCAAGAACCCGGCCCCGCAGCAGGCGCAGACGCCGCCCGATCCCTTCGGCCCGGGTGCGCAGAGCGGTAACGGCGCCAACCCCGGCAGCGAGCCTGGCACTGATCCCGGCAGAGATTATGAGGGGCCAAGGAATCCGCATGAACAGCAGTATTACCATGAGAAGATGGAGCGGTGGGCGAGGAAAGCCGAACGGCTGCGTGAGCGCATGGAGCATCGCGCCCACCGGGTGCATCGTCATCACGGACGGGACAGCGAGCGGCATGACCGGGTTGAGTGGTGGAATCAGGATCCGAATGCGCAGAATCGCTCCGGTTTTATCGGAGATATATACGTCGGGCAGGATTACTGGGAATTAAAACCGATGAATATCTCCCATTTTATCGGGGATACGGTGTTGGACCTGACCAAAGCGCAGATCCCGTTCGGTGTAACCAAAATCAATATTTCTTCATTTATTGGCGATGTAAAGGTGTTTTTGCCCAATGATTTTGAAGTCGGCTGCAATGTGATCTCGAGCGCTTTTATCGGGGACGTTGCCGTGCTCGACCGCAAAGAGGGAGGGATTTTCAAAAATATGAATGTAGAAACGGCGTATTTCCAGGAAACAGATAAAAAAATCAAGCTTGTCGTCAGCACCTTTATCGGTGATGTTCGCGTGACAAAGGTAGGTTGATTCCGCTTATGATGGTAAGATTGTTTCGAAACAGCAAATGGGACATGATTCTGATGTTCGCGGCCGCCTCCTCGATCTCTGTACTGTTATGGAATATTGGCAGTAAAATTGCCGATCCAAAGGTCAATAACAATGACCTTTGGATCGGTATTACGGCGTTATTCCTGCTTATCAGCGCTGGCTTCGGCTATTGGGCGGCCCAGCGGATTCAGCGGCGGATGGATATCCTCCATCTGGGGCTGAAACAAGCATCGCATGGCAATTACACGGCAAGGCTGCCGGAGGAGGGAGCTCGTAATTTTACGGCTGTATTTCGGGAATTCAACGATATGCTGGAATCGCTTGATCAGCGGACGCAGCTCATCCAGCAAACAGGCGAGGAGCAGGTCATGCGCGAGGCTGCTTCCAATGAAGCTGCCGTACTTGAAGAGCGCAAGCGTCTGGCCCGTGATCTGCATGATACTGTCAGCCAGCAATTGTTTGCTATTCATATGTCGGCCTCATCCCTGCCCAAGCTGCTGGAAATAAACCAGGAGCGTGCTGCTTCCGTTATGGAGCAGCTTATCTCGATGTCGTCGCTGGCCCAGAAGCAAATGAGGGGCTTTATCGCCCAGCTGCGGCCCATGGAGCTTGAAGGCCGTTCGCTTCAGGAAGCGCTCGACAAATGGTTTCCCGATTATTGCCGCCAGAACGCCCTGCAGGGCGTTCTGGAATGGCGGATCAAGGAGAAGCTTTCCGAGGCCAAGGAGCATCAGCTGTTCCTGATTATTCAGGAGGCCATGGCCAATATTGTGAAGCATGCGGGGGCGCAGACGGCTTTCCTTACTCTTGCCGAGACAGAACGGCAAATTGTGATGACACTGCAGGACGATGGAGCAGGCTTTCGGGCCGATATGGTGAAGCGGGGATCATATGGCTTATCGACGATGCGGGAACGCTCCAACAAGCTTGGCGGGGATACCTCAATTATCAGCAAGCCGGGAAGTGGAACACGGGTGCGCGTGACGCTGCCGAATTATGTGAATAAAGGAGCCGGTCCGGATGAACTCGAGTAATCAATGGAAAATTATGATCGTGGACGATCATGACATGGTGCGTGCAGGACTTCGCACTTACTTAATGCTGGAGTCCAAATTTGATGTGGTCGCGGAGGCTGCCAACGGCGCTGAAGCGCTGAAGCTGCTGCGCGGGTTGAGTGCGGAGGAATGTCCCGATCTTATACTTATGGATCTGATGATGCCGATTATGGATGGCGTCGAGGCTACAGGCGCTATTATGAAAGAGTTTCCGGAGATGAAAATCGTCATGCTGACGAGCTTTCTGGAGGACGAGAAAGTGGTCGCGGCCGTTGAAGCAGGGGCAGTCAGCTATGTGCTCAAGACCGTGTCCGCAGAAGAGCTGATCTATGCCATCAGCGGGGCGGTCAAAGGGATGCCCGTCATGACGGCGGATGTGTCGCAGGCACTGACCCGCGGCCTGCGCCAGCGGACAACCACGCAGGGAGAGGACGAGGGACTGACCGAGCGGGAGAAGGAAGTGCTGCTGTTGATTGCGGAGGGGCGCGCCAATAAAGAAATCGCCGAAGAGCTGCATATCAGCATCAAGACGGTTAAAACCCATGTCAGCAATCTGCTGATGAAATGCGAGCTCGAGGACCGGACTCAGCTGGCTGTGCTTGCGCATCGCAAGGGTTGGGTGAAGACGGGATAAAAGAGGGAAACGGCGGGCATTGTAAAGGCATTAACCTATATCAAAAGGAGAATGCAACCCTTATGATCCCACTTTCATCCAAACTGGAATCCCGCGAGCATGAATTTAGCCAGATGAAGAACGCGCTGGAGGAGCATGAATTTGCGCTTGGCGGCAGCTGGAGCTATGAGGGCGGTTCATTTGACCGTTTTCTCGATGAAGCGCATAAAGTATGGCTGCGGCTTCCCTTCGACGTGGTCAGCGGCAACGTGGACAGCGAGTCGGATGATAATCATGCCCGGATAAGGATGGGGCAGCCGTTTGTGCTCAGGCATGTTTACAATGAGGGACTGGATGAAGATACCGTGCCGCGGGTGATGGGAGGCCTGATCAATCAATTTCAGGACCCGACAGATCCCGATGCCGAAATCGATTCCAAATGGATCGACAAGGCGAAGCATGTGCTGGGCGAGGTAGAGCAGCTGTTTCCCCATTAAACGATTAAAAAACGATTAAAAAAAGTCCGGAGCGTCTATTTATACCTAGATGATCCGGTTTTTTTATTTCCTTTTATATGATTTTTAAGTTTGATTTAAGGTAGATTGTGCAAAATAGTCTTAAGACGATAAGCCGCAACCTAATAATAGCTATCATGGGGAACCATTATACTTAGGAGGAGATATACATGGACGATCAGAACAAAAAGAATTCTTTCGACGATTTCTTTCAACCGCGCAGAGATGAAGACAACAAGGAGCGCAATAACGGGGAGCGAGAAAATGACGCTGAGCCGTTTCAACCGCAAGCGGCGGATGAGCCGGCGCCATCGTCAGGATCGAAGTCTTCTTCCTATTATTATTCCTACGGCCCTTTCAAAGCAAACAGCTCGGAGCAATCCGAAGAATCGATGAGCACCCAAGACCAGAATAATGTTCCCGGTTCATCAATCCCGGACAGCCAACCGGTGGAAATGACGCCTCCGCAGCAGCTGCGCGCGTTCGCGCCGACACAGTCGGCCAGAGGCGGCTGGCAGGTCAAGGAAAAGCGCCGCACTTCATTCAAGGCGATTTTCGCATCGTTCATGGTCGGCGTGGTCGCGGTCGGAGCATTGATGTTTGCCGCGGATTCGCAGAATTGGTTCACCGGGGCGCAGACAGCCCTGTCTCCTGCATCCAATCAGGCAGCGGCGGCAGTCACGAAATCCGGTGATGACGGCAAAGTATCGACGGCAGCCGATGTGGTCCGCCCGAACAATATTGCACAAATTTTCGAACAGGCAAGCCCGGCTGTCGTCAAAATCGAAACCTTCGTGAAGCAGAGCGCTTCCCAGGGCGGCGGACTGAATGATGACTTCCTGCGCCAGTTCTTCGGAGATCAATTTGGTGGAGCCCCGGATGAGAATGGCCAGGGCGGCGGCGGCGCCGATCAAGGCGGGGGCAGCGGCGATCTGACGCCGGAAGGTCTGGGAACCGGATTCTTCTTCGACTCTACCGGCTACATTTTGACCAATCAGCATGTCGTGGGAGATGCAGACGAAATTAAAGTCACGGTTCAGGGGCGGGCAGAACCGCTGGTGGCCAAAAAACTCGGCTCCGACTATAATCTTGATTTGGCTGTGCTGAAAGTGGAAGGAACCAACTTCCCGACGCTTCCTATAGGCGATTCCGATTCCATCGACATCGGTGACTGGGTTGTGGCTATCGGTAACCCATACGGCTTCGATCACACCGTAACCGTGGGAGTGCTCAGTGCCAAGGAACGTCCGATCAGCATTCAGGATACGGAAGGTACACGCAACTATGAGCATTTGCTGCAAACCGACGCTTCCATTAACCCGGGCAACTCCGGCGGACCGCTGATTAACCTGGAAGGTGAAGTCGTGGGAATCAATACGGCCGTCAGCTCGCAGGCACAAGGCATCGGATTCGCGATTCCGACGAGCACGATCAAGGAGAACCTGGAAACCCTGAAGTCCAACAAGGAGATTCCAAAAGCGCCGGTGCCGTTCATTGGAGCGGAGCTGGCCGAAATTACAGACTCCATCGCCAAACAGCTTGGACTGAGCAGCAAAGATGGATCGATTGTCTCCAATGTTTACTACAAATCGCCGGCTTACGAGGCGGACTTGAGACAATATGATGTGATAACAGGACTTGACGGCACCAAATATAAAACTCGCGAGGACTTGATTGCCCAGATTCAAAAGAAAAAAGTGGGCGATGAAGCGACGCTGAATATTATCCGCAATGGCAAGACGATGGATTTGAAAGTAACCATCGGCGATAAGAACGAGTTTCAATTCACCGGCGAACAATAATCCCACTAGAAAAAAGACGCAGGCAGTGAAATGAGCTGCCTTGCGTCTTTTTTTATGACCATTTTTGTAAAATAGTCTTTTTCCATATTCATCAAGCATTCTTACGTTTTGATAACCATCTGCGTTATACTATTAGTTGGAATAAAACACAAGCGATTATCAATTGACGGGGGAAATAAGATGAGACCGCATATATTGGTTGTAGATGACGATGAGAAGATTACATCCCTGCTCCGCAGAAGCCTGGCCTTCGAGGGCTACGAAGTGGTGACGGCGAATAATGGCCTGGAGGGTCTCAAATTAATGCTGACCAGCGACCCCAATCTGCTGATCCTCGATGTGATGATGCCGCAGATCGACGGCTGGGAGGTATGCCGCCGGGTACGTGAAGGCGGAAGCAGCGTGCCTATCCTGATGCTGACGGCCAAGGACGATATTCAGGACCGGGTGAAGGGACTGGATACGGGAGCGGACGATTATCTGGTCAAGCCCTTCGCGCTAGAGGAGCTGCTGGCCCGGGTCCGGGCGCTGCTGCGGCGCAAATCCGACAAGCTTGAGGATTCCTCAACCCGTCTGCAGTATGAGGATTTGACGCTGGATCTGGATTCGCGCGAAGCCATCCGTTCCGGCCGGCGAATCGATTTGACCGCCAAGGAATTTGATCTTCTGCTGCTGTTTATGCAAAATCCGCGCCGTGTGCTCACACGTGATGCCATTATGGATAAAATCTGGGGATACGATTACAGCGGGGAATCCAACGTACTTGAAGTGTATATCGCAATGCTCAGACAGAAAACCGAGGATAAGACCGACAAACGGCTTATTCAGACTGTTCGGGGAACGGGTTATGTGCTCAGAGGAGAAGGAGGCTGACCGAAATGACGATTCGGTTGAAACTAACCCTTTGGTATTCCGTTGTGCTCGCAGCGACACTGATTGCATTCGGAGTGGCGATTTACTTCTTTGTCAATTATAACGCCTACAGCGATATGAGAGGCCGGATCAATAATCAGACGGCCAAGCTAGTAAAGAACATTAATTTCAATGGAATGGATTTAGGTGTCAATGGTGGCGCTTTGATCGATAATCAATTGTATATTCAGCTGATCAATTACACCAACGGTGACCAGATAGCGGCACAATCTGCGAATTTATCAACGATTTCCATGAAACTGCCTTTCCCCAGGAGCGAAGAGATGCAGGGGAAGGTAGGCTACTACGATGATATCGATGTTTCGGGGAATCCGTTCCTGGTGTACCAGCAGCCGTTATACAGCACCGGCAACACGCTGGTTGGCCTGCTCCAGGTAGCGGCCTACTCCGGCCGTGAAGAGGCGCTTCTCAGCAATCTGCGGACGATTCTGGTCTTCTCCTCTATCGTTGCCCTGCTGATTGCCTTCACGGTGGGGCTGTTCCTTGCCCGTCAGGCTTTGAGGCCGATTGAGAATGTCATTCAGGCCAGCAACAAAATCCAGCACAGCTCCGATCTCAGCGTCCGGATTCCGCGGGAAGCGCCTAATGATGAGATGGGTCGGCTGACGGATACCTTAAACAATATGTTGGGCCGGCTGGAGACCACCTACAACGTGCTTGATGACGCCTATAAAGCGCAGCGCCGCTTTGTTTCGGACGCCTCTCATGAGCTGCGCACCCCGCTCACGACCATCCGCGGCAATATCGAGCTGCTGGAGCGGATGTGGCTTCCGGCTCTGGAAGCCGCGCAGGCAGCGGATAGCCCTGTTGAGGCAGAAGCGGCGCTGGACCGCCTGCAGAGCGACGCGCAGCGCATTGAGCTGAGCCGGGAGGCGATGCAGGATATTGCCGGTGAAGCCAAGCGCATGTCCAGTCTTGTGAACGACTTGCTGGCTCTCGCCCGTGCGGATGCAGGCTATGAGATGGAGAAAACGATTCAGCCGCTGCTTCCGCTCGTAGAGGATGTGGCCCGCCGGGCCCAGCTGCTGCCGCGCACGGCAGAGTGGCGGATCGGCAATTTGATGCCTCTTGATGGGGTGGAAGTAGCGGGACATGCCGACTTTCTTCGCCAGCTGTTTTTTATTTTTGTCGAAAATGCGTTCAAGTACACACCGGCCGGTTATGTCGAAATCAGCGCGGTTCGGGCCTCCAATCAGGCAGGGGTTGTCATCAGAGATACCGGCATTGGCATGGACAGCAAGGCTATCCCCCATATCTTCGAGCGCTTTTATCGCGCGGATGAATCCCGGGGTGAAACAACCGGAACGGGGCTTGGACTGTCAATCGCCAAGTGGATTATCGATGAACACAGCGGATCTGTTGAGGTATCGACCCGCGAAGGCGAAGGAACGACCTTTATTGTATGGCTGCCAATTGCTTTCCTCGACAAGCCGAATCAGGTATAATAGAGCGAAACCGTCTTTTGAAGGAAGTGCTTGCTGCGCCGTCTATGGACGACGACAGCCGTTTCTTTTTTGAGCTTGAGGAAAGAAGGCAGGTGTACGGTATGGAAATTGTCAAAATTTCACCAAGGGGATATTGCTATGGCGTAGTCGATGCCATGGTGCTGGCGCTCAAGACCGCTCAAAACCTGGAACTGCCGCGCCCCATATATATTTTGGGCATGATTGTGCACAACAGTCATGTGACCGACGCATTCGAGCGGGAAGGCGTCATCACGCTCGATGGCGAGAACCGCATGGAGATTCTCGAGCAAATCGAGAGTGGAACGGTCATTTTCACCGCTCACGGCGTTTCTCCGGAGGTTCGGGAACGCGCGCGTGACAGAGGGCTTACGGTCGTTGATGCGACATGCCCGGATGTAACCAAAACCCACGTCCTGATCCGCGAGAAAGTCGCCGAAGGGTATGAGATCATCTATATCGGCAAGAAGGCTCATCCGGAACCGGAAGGCGCCGTCGGAATTGCACCGGATCATGTTCATTTGATCGAGAGAGAGGAAGAGATCGATCTTCTGAACCTGCAGACCGGACGCATTATCATAACGAACCAGACAACGATGTCGCAATGGGATATTAAACATATTATAAGCAGGCTCATTGCCAAGTTTCCGACGGCGGAAATTCATAATGAAATTTGCCTCGCCACACAGGTCAGACAGGAAGCCGTCGCGGAACAGGCGGGCCAGGCCGAACTTTGTATCGTGGTTGGCGATCCGCGAAGCAACAACTCCAACCGATTGGCGCAGGTATCGGAGGAAATCGCCGGGGTGAAGGCATATCGGGTATCTGACGTAACGGAGATCGATACTGCTTGGCTCAAAGGCAAGACAAGAGTGGCTGTGACCTCAGGCGCTTCCACGCCTACGCCAATCACGAAGGAAGTTATTGCTTACCTGGAGCAGTACGACGAATCAGACGACAAAACATGGGAAGCGCGGCGAACCGTTAATATCGATAAATTATTGCCAAGGCTTAGAACGAAGACTTCTGTATGATTAAAAAGAGCGCTACCCCCATGATTGCATCGCGAAAACCGCGCTCGATCAAACGTTGGCTGAAGCTTAAGTATACGCAGCTGTTGAGGGCTCCAGGCGGCCCTTCTTTCGTAGCTTTGGGATTTTCAATCGGAATGGCTGTTGAAATGTTTACATTGCCTACCTACGGACTTGCCTTCTTTCTTATTTTTCCATTGATATACTGGCTGAGGGCAAGCTTCGCAGGCGCGTTGATCGGCTTTGTTGTCGGGAAGATTATATTTATTCCAGTGGCCTTTATCAATACCTTGGTCGGTGGATGGGTGTTGCCGAGGCATATAAGCATCAATATTGATTTTCTGCCCCAATGGATAAATCATGCTTTGCTCACGAATTTGAAGCTTATCGTCGGCGGTGTTATTGATGGCATCATCCTTGGAGCCATTTTCTATTTTCCCGTAAGACTTGCTTTGCAATTCTTCGCCAACAAGCGCCGTGAGAAGCGCAAATTGAAACGGGTGCAATTGGAGTCCAAGCCGATTTCGGAAATTTGATTTTGCATGCGCCGGCCTCTTGACGGGGCCGGCACATTCATGTATATTTACTTTAGCGATTAAAAGCATAAAAGCTTAAAAGCATAAAAGCGAACACGCGTTGAAGCGGGAAAAGGGGTATCTTATGATCGTCATCACAAACAGCCATGTTACAGAAGAGCGGATTAGTGAAATCGTCGAGCATATCGAGAAGACAGGCGTGCAGGCACATGTATCCAGAGGAGTGGATCGTACTGTGATCGGAATTATCGGAAAAGCCGAGCCTGCGCTGGCGGAGCATTTGCGCCAAATGAAGGGTGTAGAGAATGTAATTAAGATTTCAAAATCCTATAAATTGGCAAGCCGGGATTTTCATCCGGACGATACCATTATTGAAATCAAGGGCGTTAAGATCGGCGGCGAGCATCTGGCCATTATGGGCGGTCCCTGCGCTGTTGAATCGCCGCAGCAGATTGATGAAATCGCCCGTTTGGTAAAAGCGGCAGGCGGACAGATCCTTCGCGGGGGCGCTTTCAAGCCGCGTACCGGACCATACAGCTTCCAGGGTGTCGGCGTTGAGGGGCTTGTAATGATGGCGGAAGCAGGCAAGAAGCATGGTCTGCTGACGATCACGGAAGTTATGACACCGGAATATGTGGATGTCTGTGCAGAATATGCGGATATTTTACAAATAGGAACACGCAATATGCAAAATTTCGACCTTTTGCGCAAGCTCGGCACGATCAAGACGCCTGTTCTGCTCAAGCGGGGATTCAGCGCTACCTACGACGAATTGCTTAATGCCGCCGAATACATCCTGGCAGGCGGAAATCCGAACGTTATGCTTTGCGAACGGGGAATCCGCACGTTCGAATCCTACACGCGCAATACGCTTGATCTGGCAGCCATTCCCGTGCTGCAGCAGCTCAGCCATCTGCCGGTGATATCTGATCCGAGCCACGGCACAGGGCGGCGTGAGCTGGTCGAACCGATGGCCAAGGCATCGGTTGCAGCTGGCGCTAACGGCCTTATTATCGAGATGCATACCGATCCTGACAACTCGATGACAGGCGACGGCGTTCAATCGCTGTTCCCGGATCAATTCGCCAACCTCCTGAAGGAGCTGGAACAGCTTGGGAATCTGGTTGGAAAGAAATTTGACACCCCCAAAGAGCCTGCCGACTACTTCGCCAGCTGGAAGATCTAAGCTAGGCTAAGCTGGCATGTCAAAGAAAGTAATGGAAGCTGCAGAACCTTGCCAAGCAAGGCATCTGCAGCTTTTTTGAAATGAAAAAAGCAGTATAGGATTGGCTTGTTTTTCATTCATGAAGAACCTGAATCCGCCGACAAATGACAGCATTTTCCGTTTATTCTTATGTGTCAATCGTCTTATTGAAAACATTCCAACAAATGTGTGAAGATACCTGACAAATGCGTTAAAAATATCTGACATAAGTATTGACGGGTGCTAGGCTTAATTCTATAATTACCTCATGGTTTCGGTGAAAAATTGAACATTCAAGGTTAAATACTAAGCAAACGTTCGGAAATGGAGGAAATTTTCAAATGTCAGCACAAAATGTATTAAACACTATTAAAGAAAACGAGATTCAGTTTGTCGATTTCCGTTTTGTCGATTTATCTGGTCGCGCTCATCACATTACGCTTCCTTCGACAGAAGTAGAAGAGGAAACTTTCGAGAATGGCGTCGCATTCGACGGTTCTTCGATCCCGGGCTTCCGCGGTATTGAAGAATCCGATATGGTGATGATGCCTGACACGGAAACTGCCTATGTGGACCCCTTTACGGAGCATCCGACGCTGAACATCATGTGTAATATTCATACGCCTGACGGCGAACGTTATGACCGCGATCCGCGCAGCATTGCGCACAAAGCGGAAGAGTTTCTGAAAAAATCCGGAGTAGGTACGGCGGCATTCTTCGCACCGGAATCCGAATTCTTCATTTTTGATGATGTTCGCTATGAAAGCTCCATGAATTCTTCTTCTTACTTCGTGGACTCCGAAGAAGCGGCATGGAACACCAACCGCAAGGAAGAAGGCGGCAACCTGGCGTTCAAAGTTGGCGTTAAAGGCGGTTATGTTCCGGTTGCTCCAGTTGATTCACAGCAGGATATCCGCAGCGAAATGGTTCGTTTGATGCAGGAAACCGGCCTTCGCGTCGAGCGTCATCACCATGAAGTTGCCACAGCAGGCCAAGCAGAAATCAACTTCCGCTTCGACACGCTGACCAAAACAGCAGACAACCTGCTCAAGTACAAATACATCGTGCACAACGTAGCCCGCATGAGCGGCAAAGTAGCTACATTTATGCCGAAACCGCTGTTTGGCGATAACGGAAGCGGGATGCACGTTCACCAATCCATCTTCAACGGCGATTCACCGTTGTTCTATGAGAAAGGTGCTTATGCAAACCTGAGCCCGATGGCCATGCACTACATCGGCGGAATTCTCCACCATGCTCCAGCGCTGATCGCATTGTCCAACCCATCGACGAACTCGTTCAAACGACTCGTTCCTGGATACGAAGCTCCGGTCAATCTGGTATTCTCCAAAGGTAACCGTTCCGCAGCGATCCGTATTCCGGTTGCAGCTGTAACGCCTAAAGGCTGTCGTATTGAATTCCGTACACCGGATTCCACGGCTAACCCATACCTCTGCTTCGCAGCTATGCTGCTTGCAGGACTTGACGGCATCAAACGCAAAATCGATCCAGTCGCTCTCGGTTATGGTCCTTTCGACAAAAACATCTATGAGCTGTCTGATGAAGAGAAGAAAGAAATCCGTTCGGTACCGGGAACGCTTGACGAAGCGCTTGACGCTTTGGAAGCCGATTCCGAATTCCTGACAGAAGGCGGCGTGTTCTCCAAAGACTTCGTTGAGAACTACGTAGCATTCAAACGCCAGGAAGCCAAAGCTGTATCCATCCGTGTTCATCCACACGAGTACAGCCTGTATTTCGACTGCTAATCAGCTAATCATTACGCACTTATTTCGATTACGAACCCTTCCGACGTGGAGGGTTCGTTTTTATGTCTGAGTTGTTCCTGAATTAAGGGGAAACAGAGGGATGAATATACGTTCCTCCCCAGAGGAGAGTCATTTTTTTCAACATAGAAGGAAGCCTAAGCTTCCACTGTATGTTGCTTATATATATGAAGGAGGCTGCGCTGCAAATGGGTGGCGTGAGCCGGTTCTTCTTGTGACTATTTTACTTGATGCCAATCCTCAAACTTGTTATAGTTAGCCATATGTGAAAAGAAGACTGGAGTGGGTAAGGGTGACCAAACGCGCATATAATTTCAATGCTGGACCGGCTGCGCTGCCGCTGGAAGTACTGCAGCAGGGGCAAGAGGAATTTATCAATTTTGCAGATTCAGGCATGTCGATTATGGAAATGTCGCATCGCAGCGCGATCTATGAAGAGGTTCATAATGAGGCGCAATCCCTGCTTCGCGAATTATTAGGGATACCGGATTCCTATAAAGTATTGCTTCTGCAAGGCGGAGCAAGCACGCAATTTGCCATGGTACCGATGAATTTGCTTCCGGCCGGCAAGGTTGGGGCTTATGTGATGACAGGAAGCTGGGCGGAGAAGGCGATCAAGGAAGCGCAGCTGTTTGGAGAGACAGCGGTGGCTGCCTCCTCGGAACCGGACAAGTTTAACCGGATTCCGGATTTGTCCACCATCCAGATTCCGGCTAATGCGGCTTATCTGCATGTTACCTCCAACGAAACGATAGAGGGGACGCAGTATAAAGCTTTTCCGGAGACCGGCGATGTGACGCTGATTGGAGATATGTCCAGCGATATTATGAGCCGTCCGGTGAATGTGAGCCAGTTTGGAATGATTTATGCAGGGGCGCAGAAGAATTTGGGGCCATCCGGGGTAACCATTGTAATCGTCCGGGAGGATCTGGTCGCTGCAAGTCCCAAGAGTGTTCCGACCATGCTGCGTTATGATACCCATGTGAAAAATAATTCCCTATATAATACACCGCCATCCTTCTCGGTTTATCTTGCCGGGCTTATGCTCAAATGGATAAAGGGCAAAGGCGGCGTTGCGGCCATCGAACAGATCAACCGCGACAAAACCAGACTGATTTACGATACAATCGACCAAAGCGGTGGATTTTATCGGGGATTCGCAGACACGTCCAGCCGCTCGGATATGAATATTACATTCCGGATTCATACCGAAGAGCTGGAGAAACGGTTCGTACAGGAATCGGAGCAGCATGGTTTCGTAGGTCTGAAGGGCCATCGCAGCGTGGGCGGCCTTCGGGCATCCACCTATAATGCAGTGCCGGTAGAGAGCTGCAGAGCGCTGGCCGAGTTTATGAGCGACTTCCAGAAGCGTAACGGCTAAGGAATCGGCCATAAGCCTGACGGCATAAATAAATAGACCGCCCTGTCTTCGTACGATGTCGAAGATGGGCGGTCTATTGTTATGCAAGGATTAATCCGCTGTTTGGTGGAGGTTTTCCATAGCGCTTGGGCCGGTCAGCTTGTAGCCTACATTGCGTACTGTCATAATGTACTCAGGCGTCCGCGCATTCTTCTCGATTTTGTCGCGGAGATGGCTGACATGGACATCAACGATCCGCGTATCGCCGAGAAAATGATAATCCCATACGCCATAGAGAAGCTGCTGGCGGCTGAGCACTTTTCCGCGATGGCGGCAAAGAAACAGCAGCAGCTCAAACTCCTTGGGTGTTAAATCAATGCTTTTTCCATCCTTTTGAACCTCA
The DNA here is from genome assembly GCF_056269365.1 of Paenibacillus sp. JT22N12. NCBI lineage: Bacteria > Bacillati > Bacillota > Bacilli > Caryophanales > Paenibacillaceae > Paenibacillus > Paenibacillus sp. JT22N12. The sequence continues at coordinate 193,461 of NZ_JBWDNU010000002.1, forward strand.
CGCTGCTCTGTGAATACAGTCAGCTGGCCGATCTCATGTACAACGTTCTCGCTAGCGCCCGGCAGGACCAGGGTACGGCGGAAAACGGCTTGTATACGGGATAGCAGCTCTTGCGGCGAGAAAGGCTTGGTCATGTAATCGTCTGCGCCATTGTCAAGGCCCGTGATCTTGTCGGTCACATCCTGCAGTGCCGTCAGCATCACGATCGGAACCGCGTTGTTCTGCTTGCGGAGCTCGCGGCAGACCTGAATGCCGTCCATTTTGGGCAGCATCAGATCGAGTACGATCAGATCGGGTCGGAATGGTTTTAATATGTCAAAAACGGCTTCGCCATCTTGGACACAGCGCACGTCATAGCCAGCCAATTTCAAATTAAATTCGATCAACTTGGAGATGGAAGGTTCGTCATCAACGACTAAAATTTTCTTCTTCATCGTCCTGTTCTCCTTTACTCTCGTTATGCCTCCATTATGACAAGTAACATTTCTCATAAGATTAAGGCTACGTAAACCCTGTGTTAAATGTTTGGAAGTCGTAAGATAATTGTAAAATTGAAAGGGGAAGTTATAATGGCTTTTCACATCGTGCTTGTCGAGCCGGAAATTCCGGCTAACACAGGCAATATTGCCCGAACATGCGCTGCTACGGGCACACATTTGCATCTGGTGCGTCCGCTGGGTTTCAATACGGATGACCGGACCTTGAAGCGAGCAGGGCTGGATTATTGGCATGCGGTAAAGGTTCATTATCATGATTCATTTGACGAACTGACGGAGTTATTTCCGGAAGGCCGATTTTTTTGCGCCAGCACGCGGACTCATACCCGTTATTCGGATCATACGTTCCGGGATGGCGATTTTTTTGTTTTCGGCAAAGAGACCAAGGGGCTGCCTTCATCGATTCTGGATGCTTATCCGCAAACGGGTATGAGAATTCCGATGACGGACAAGGTCCGTTCGCTGAATTTGTCGAATTCGGCGGCAATTATTATTTATGAGGCATTCCGGCAGCTGGATTTTGCGGGATTGGAATAGCAGAATTAAGGTGAATGTAAATACAAGGTAATTTTCCTTTATATGGGATAATTAATGATGAGATTCGACATTACTTGCAGGATATTAAGAAAATATTGATAAGGGAAGGAAAATGACCCTTCTTAACGAAAGCTTATAGATGCGTATGTTTATATATGGACTCGCAATTATTAATGACAAGAAGAGGTGAAGACGTTGAAACCGGCAGGCGTAGTGCGTAAAGTCGATCAACTGGGCCGAATTGTACTGCCCAAATCGCTGCGCAAAAGATATCAGATGAATGAAGGCGATCCCGTGGAAATTCTTGTCCAGGGTGACCATATTATTTTAGAGCGCTACCGTCCTCGCTGCGTATTTTGCGGTTCGATAGACGATGTCCGTGAATTTAAAGAGCGTTATTTATGCTCCGCATGCATCACAGAAATGAATGCCCTGCGCCGCTCCTGATGAACAAAGCGGCAGCATGATCGTCAGATAAAACTGAAGTTGGCGCCGATGCTGCGGCGGGGCTCGATAACCGAGTCTACCGCACCTGACATAGGCGAATTGCTGCCATGCGCGTTTTTGGATGTGGATCAACAAAAAGAAGCTTCGGGCGGTTGATAATCAATCGCCCGAAGCTTCTTTTTTTGTTTAAAACTTATAGAATGTTTATTCATATCGATAAATTTCTACAAGTTCAGAGGGAAGGAAATTGCTTCGCCGTCAAAAGACGGCGTCAGCCGTTTCTCAACTCAGACAAAGCTAAGTATGCTGTATAAGTCTCTTGATTAGCTTGCGTTGGTTCTTATGCTGCTTACAAGCCTTCGGTCTTATCATCGTTGTAGGACGAAGTGACAATGGCGACCAGGAACAATAGAAAGACAACTATCACGATCAGGAACTTTATCGTCATCCTGCACACCTCCAATACGCTTCTTCTATTATACCCAACCCTGCTGGAAAAGAAAATTGCAAAGTTTGAACAAGTTGTTACAACCTTAAACAGACATAAACTATGCGAAACCTGCAAAATACAGGATCCGATTCTTTTTGCACCATCTGTCGATGGTGTTGCCCATCCGCATAATTGCGCGTAAAATGTAAATAGCGGTTTAAGATAGGGGGCGAAAGCAAAGTGGACTACCGGTTCTCAAGTCATGTGGAGCGGCTGCAATCTTCAGCGGTTCGGGATATCTTGAAGTTGACGCAAGGCCAGGAAATCATTTCCTTTGCAGGCGGTCTGCCCGCCGAGGAATTGTTTCCACTCGAGGCAATCAGCGATGCTGCGCAGCGCGTATTTGCAGCGGGCAAGGGTTCTTTGCAGTACGGCCTGACTGAAGGCTATCTGCCGCTGCGTGAGCAGTTATGCGGCCGTATGGCTGCCAAGGGTATGCAGGTTGAGCCGGATCAGATGATTATGACCACTGGCTCGCAGCAGGCGATCGATTTGATTGTCCGTGTTCTAATGGAGCCGGGCGACGTGGTGCTTGTCGAAAATCCGACATATTTGGCGAGTTTGCAGGTATTTAATCTGGGCGGTCTGCGGATTGTTCCGGTGCCAAGCGACAAGGACGGCATGATCATGGCCGATGCGGAACGCCTGATGCATGAGCATAAGCCAAGAATGGTCTATGTCGTGCCCACCTTTGGGAATCCGACGGGCCGGGTATGGAGTCTGGAACGCCGCAAAGGATTGCTGGACCTGTGCAGCCGATTTGGTATCCCTATACTTGAGGATGACCCATATGGGGAAATTAAATTCAACGCAAACGATTATTTTCCAACGCTGTTTTCTCTGGCAGGAGCTGCGGACGGAGGCGGCGTTCTGTATACGAGCACATTTTCCAAAACCGTCGCTCCCGCGCTTCGCACCGGCTGGGCCATCGGCGACCGCCGTGTTATCCAGATGCTGGCCAAAGCGAAACAGGCGGCTGATCTGCATTCCAGCACACTGGATCAGCAGACGCTTGACCAGCTGCTGCGGGAATTTCCGCTGGATGAGCATATCCGGAAGATCGGAGATGCTTACGGCGCGCGTCTGGGACAAATGGAAAACTTGCTGAAGGGCCAGAATTGGCCGGATGTGAAATGGATTACGCCTCAGGGCGGGATGTTCCTGTGGCTGGAGTTTCCCGAAGCGCTCGACACGCAGGCTCTGCTGCGGTCTGCGGTGACCAAGGGAGTTGCCTTCGTACCAGGGGCAGCCTTCTATGCAGCGGCTCCTCAGCGCCATACAGCGCGGCTCAACTTTACGTATACCGAAGGAGAGCGAATGGCGCTTGGCATCTCGCGTTTAGCGGAGGCGCTTGGAGAGTTCACGGCCCGACTTTAGAAAAAACCAAAGCCCCGATCGCCGCAATCCATGGTGATCGGGGCTTTGGTTTTGGAGATGCAGAAGATAAGTGCGCAGCCGGATTTTTATGAAGAAACCGCAATAGTGAACTGCCCTTCATGGATCTGGATGGGACGGCAGTCAAGCTGCTCGCCGGGTACGTTGGTGGATTGTCCGGTTGTCGAATCAAACGACCAGTAATGCAGCGGGCAGATCAATTCATTCTCCCAAGGCCGCACAACGCCGCCTGCATGAGGACAGATGGCGGATACCAGCTTATATTCCGAAGGGGCATCTTCTTGGCCTGTCGTTTGTATAATAAAATAAGGATCACGGTCAATGGTAACGGATGCAGGAAAACTTGTAAAATCGTCAACACTGCCAATGATACGGTATCCGACGGATTCAGGTAATTGATCGCTCATTTCTTTCTCCTCCTTGAATTTGGTTCTGCCGCTGTCCGCTTGACAGCCAGGCATTAATCACATCGGCATATTCCACGACAGCGGCGGTGCCGCTTTCTTTTAAACGGTATACCCCGCGTTCGACCCGCTCGAACCAGCCGTAATAATCTTTTTGCATAATAAAGGCGGCCCGCTGCACGCCGGTAAGCTCTGCCGCTCTGCGCGGAGGGAGCTGGCCGTGCAGGCTGAGAGCCCAGGCAATACGAAGCGCCTTCTCACGGTAAGCGGTAACAAGTTTGCGCCTTGTGCTTCCTCCCGTGTTATAATCGCCGCTTCGTTCGCGAAATTCATGAAGCAGACGCGTCTGACGCAAGGGGCGCTGACCGCGGACCGGCGGATCGCCCGGCTCGCAAAGCACATCGAGCACCGGCGCTTTCGTCTTGAAGAAGGTAACGGTCATCAGGCCGAGGCCCAGCATCCGGCACAGCTCGGTCAAATCGCCGAAGCGCTGATTGTGAGCGCCGCTTTTCTTGCGGTTGCGTTCAATCGCAAGCATGACCTGGCCGTTCAGCCGCAGCCGTTCAATGCCCTGCAGTAGAAGAGGGAGCGTAAAGGTTTTTTTCATTTCAACAAGAATGGTCTCGCCGCTCAGCGGATGGATGGCGACAAGGTCACAATGCATGATCTCGCTTTTCACTTCGAAGCCCATGGCTTCAAAGTAGGCTTTGACTGGCTTGTAGAGTTCGGTTTCATGCTTGACTGCCATGAGTGGCGCTCCTTTCCCTTAGCGTCTTTGGCGATTATAACATATTCGGGCAGGGTACTCAGCCATTAATTTTGAATGCTCGAATTTTTAGGGAAGCGCCTTCATTCGACCTGAATTCCCCGGAGATTGACCTGCTTTTTGTCACATTAGTCTGGTTTTATCAAGATTTGACGAATGAAAGACAGTCAATTTTGCATTATTGCAGTTATACTGTATTCCTTGTACCCTTTTGCAAATTTAGCGGATTGATATGCGAATGATGCAGATTTTAAACGTCCGGCCAAATGGCTTCATATTCGCAGGCGGCTGCTGGTCTTTACCGGAAAAAAACATAGGGCGCAGGCATCTTGGGCCTTCTTGAACCTGACATCGTTGCGGGGTTTTATGGAGCTGATGGGAAAGAAACACGAAAGATGATGAAATCTCGTTTAAAATATAGGGCAACTTCCCCCGTACAGATGCATAGAAATGTAGTACTTCAACAAATTGCCGGTCAGTGGGAACAACGGATAGATGGTCACCCCGTGGTCGAAATAATGGCAGGCAGCATCCCGGGATGGACGAGAGGAGGTACGGCATGGATATTTTGAAACGTATATCGGCGTACAAGGCGGAGAGTGAAAAGCTGGCATGGACCGGAACGTTTAAGGAATACATTGAGCTGCTGAAGCAGAATCCGGCACCTGCTATGACAGCGCATGCTCGTGTCTACGAAATGATTGAATCATATGGGGTGGTGGAGGAGAACGGCCGCAAGAAATACAAATTTTTCGAGCAGGAAATCTTCGGGCTGGACCGGTCAGTGGAGCAGTTGGTTGAAGAGTATTTTCATTCCGCGGCCAGACGGCTTGATGTTCGCAAACGGATTCTGCTGCTCATGGGTCCTGTCAGCGGGGGCAAGTCGACGATTGTAACCATGCTCAAGAAAGGACTCGAGCAGTTCTCCAGAACGGAGCGGGGGGCCGTCTACGCGATCAAGGGCTGCCCGATGCATGAGGACCCGCTTCATCTTATACCGCAAGAGCTTCGGGCGGAGGCGGAAAGCGAGCTCGGAGTTCGGATTGAAGGGAATTTATGCCCGTCCTGTACAATGAGATTGCGTACCGAGTTTGAAGGCGATATTGAAAATGTGCTAGTCGAACGTGTGCTCATCTCCGAGGACAATCGGGTCGGTATCGGAACTTTCAGCCCTTCGGATCCCAAGTCGCAGGATATTGCCGATCTGACCGGCAGCATTGATTTTTCCACGATAACGGAGTTTGGCTCCGAGTCGGATCCGAGAGCCTACAGGTTCGACGGGGAGCTGAATAAAGCCAATCGGGGAATCATGGAGTTTCAGGAAATGCTCAAATGCGATGAAAAATTTCTGTGGAATTTGCTTTCGCTCACCCAGGAGGGGAACTTCAAAGCCGGCCGCTTTGCCTTGATCTCCGCCGATGAGCTGATCATCGCGCATACGAACGAGACGGAGTACCGGTCGTTTATCAGCAACAAGAAGAACGAAGCTTTGCAATCGCGGATGATTGTTATGCCGGTGCCTTATAACCTGAAGGTGTCGGAGGAGGAGAAGATTTACAGCAAGCTGATTGGCCAGAGCGATATGAAGCATATCCATATTGCGCCGCATGCGCTCAGAGCCGCCGCCATTTTCTCCATACTTACCCGTCTCAAGGAGACGAAAAAGCAGGGTATGGACCTTGTGAAGAAAATGCGGATGTATGACGGCGAAGAGGTGGAAGGCTACAAGGAAGCGGATCTCAAGGAGATGCAGAGCGAGTTTATGGAAGAGGGCATGACGGGCATTGATCCCCGGTATGTCATCAACCGCATATCCAGCGCGCTTATCAAGCAGGATCTGGAGTGCATCAATGCCCTGGATGTGCTGCGCGCGCTCAAAGACGGGCTGGATCACCATCCTTCCATCACGCGGGAGGAGCGGGAGCGGTATTTGAACTTCATCTCCATCGCCCGCAAGGAATACGATATGCTCGCCAAGAAGGAAATCCAGAAGGCGTTTGTGTATTCCTATGAGGAATCGGCGCACACCCTGTTTGAGAACTATCTGGATAATATCGAGTCCTACTGCAATTGGACCAAAATCAAGGATCCGCTGACCGGCGAGGAGATGGATCCGGATGAGCGTCTGATGCGTTCCATTGAGGAACAAATCGGGGTCTCGGAGAATGCCAAGAAGGCATTCCGCGAGGAGATATTAATCCGGATTTCCTCCTATTCGCGCAAAGGCAAGAAGTTCGAATACAACAGCCATGACCGTCTGCGCGAGGCGATCGAGAAGAAGCTGTTTACCGATTTGAAGGATGTTGTCAAGATCACCACATCGACCAAAACGCCGGATGAGCGTCAGCTCAAGCGGATCAATGAAGTGACGACGCGTCTGATTGACGAGCATGGCTACTGCCCGGTCTGCGCCAATGAACTGCTCCGTTATGTGGGAAGCCTGCTTAACCGTTAAATTTCTTGAATTGCACGGCCAAAATAAGGCGAGGAACATAAAAACCCGACTATACGGTCGGGTTTTTGTCTGCTTACAGGTTCAGATAATGGTGAAAGGCATCGCTTGTCCGGCCAGACGAAAAGGGTTAAGCGCAAGGCAGGTACCATCCGATAATAAGAGGAGGGGATCGATTCATAAATGGCTCAACATAAGGAAAGAAGGCTGAGAAATGATTACATTATCGGACCAAAGAGCCCGGCAGCTCGATTACACGGGGATTAAGGAAGAAGATCTGGCACTGCTTGCCGGGCATCGTGAAATTTTCACCAAGGTTGTTACGGAAGTCGTTGACCGGTTCTATGACCGGATTACACAGGAATCGGAGCTGACGGCGATTATTGCCCGATTCAGCACCATTGACCGCTTGAAGGAAACGATGCGTGTTTATTGGATGTCGCTTGCCGACGGACGGATCGATGAGCCATTCGTGGAGAACCGGATCAGGATCGGAGCAGTCCATTCCCGTATCGGACTGACAACGCACTGGTATCTGGGAGCCTATATGATCTATCTGGATATGGCAACGCAGGTTTTCCGCCGGGTGCTGCCCGATCAATGGCAGAGCGTTATTCATTCTTTGTCCAAAGTTTTCAATTTCGATTCCCAGCTTGTGCTTGAAGCTTATGAGCAGCAGGAAAGAGAGCAAATCGTTCAGCTGGCGAATAAACAGGAGCATGTGCTGAAGTCGGTCGCAGAGGCCGTTCAGGAGCTGGCCGGCATGATTGTCGAGCTTGACCAAAGCGCGCAATCCATCGCGCAATCGGCAGTTTCCACAGCGGGATCGCAAAATCATGCCAATGAGCTGCTCAGCGATCTGCAGCAGGATATGAACAATATCGGCGAGGTGGGTACATTGATCCGCGGGATTGCCGATCAAACCCATCTGCTGGGCTTGAACGCCGCAATTGAAGCGGCGCGTGCCGGTGAGCAGGGAAGAGGCTTTGAAGTCGTGGCAAACGAAGTCCGCAAGCTGGCGGGCTCATCCCGTGAAGCGATGGAAAGCATCCAGGACCGGCTCGAGGAAATCGGACGCAAAATGGTTTATGTCCGCCAGGAATCCGAGCAAACGACGCTGCAGGCCAAAGCGCAGGCTGAAAGCTCGGAAGAACTTTCGACATTCATTCAGACCATTGAGAAGGTCGTGGAGGATCTGAAAAGCCTGAAAGCGCAGCCAACAGAATAGTCTCAACAAGGAAACAAGGCCTGATCATAAAGGCCTTGTTTTTATGTTATATAAGTTGACATACAATGAAGCTTTAGGTATGATTTAGATAGCGATAACCAGCGCAAACCCTCTGGTTTTGAGGGTTTTTCGGCCTAATACTTACATGAAAGTAACACTTATGGTCTTTGGAGGCGGTAAGTATGTCAATGGCGATTCAATCGCAGTTCGATCCTTATGATTCCCAGTCCTTTTACGATGAAATGTTCGAGAGCGATGGATTGGTCCGTCCCCATTATGATGGCGCACACCGGGCGTTTACGCGCATGAAGCCCTCTGAGCTCGCTGCCAGGCATGCCAAGCTGCAGCAGAGAATGCTGGAAGAAGGAATTACGTTCACGCTCTACTCTCCGAACCAGTCGGAGCCGCTCGAGCGGACCATTCCTTTTGATTACATTCCGCGTATTATTCCAAAGCATGAATGGGATACAATCGAGAAGGGGATGAAGCAGCGGGTTAAAGCGCTGAACAGCTTTCTTCGTGATATCTACCATGAGCAGCAGATTGTCCGCGACGGGGTAATTCCGAGGCAGATGATTATTGGAAACACATATTTCCGCCCGGAGATGGCCGGGCTTGAAGTTCCGCATAACGTATATATGACCGCCTCGGGGATCGACCTGATCCGGGACGAGAACGGCCGTTATTTTGTACTGGAAGACAATTTGCGCACGCCTTCCGGCTTCTCATACCTGTACAAGGGCAGAAGTCTGATGAGCGAGCTGTTTCCCGATCTATATCTGTCGAGCAAGGTGGCTGACATTGAGCGCAGCTTGAATGTGTTCCTGAGCTCCCTGCGCAGTCTTGCTCCTTCTGGCAAAGCCAATCCGCTTATTGTGCTGCTGACGCCGGGTGCCTATAATTCGGCTTATTTTGAACATACCTTTCTGGCTCAACAAATGGGGATTCATCTTGTAGAGGGGCGTGACCTTGTTTACAAGGATCACAAAATCTATCTGCGCGACCTTCGGGGACTGCGGCAGGTGGACGTTATTTATCGGCGTCTGGATGACGAGTATCTCGATCCGCTTGCTTTTCAGCCTGATTCGCTGCTTGGCGTCCCTGGGCTGATGAATGCTTACCGTGCCGGCAATGTGGCCATAGCCAACGCTCCGGGGACCGGTGTGGCAGACGATAAAGCAGTATATGCCTATGTTCCGGATATGATTCGTTATTATTTGGGAGAAGAGCCGATTCTGAATAATGTGCCCACCTTCATTCTGGCACGCAAGGAGGACCGCGAGTATGCCTTAGCCAATCTGGATCAGCTTGTTGTGAAGGAGACTTCCCTGTCTGGAGGCTACGGCATGCTGATTGGTCCGGCTGCCTCCCAGAAGGAGATAGCCGCTTTTGCCGATGCGATCCGGCGGGATCCAGGGCGTTATATCGCCCAGACTACCATGCAGCTGTCCCGTGCGCCGGTTATGCTTGGCGGGGCGATGACTCCGCGTCATATCGATTTGCGCGCATTCGTTCTTATGGGGAAGGAAACCCACGTGATACCGGGTGGTTTGACCAGAGTCGCACTGACGGAGGGGTCATTGGTCGTGAACTCTTCGCAGGGCGGAGGCGTCAAGGATACATGGGTGTTGAGTCGTTAACCGTAAATTTGAAAACGGAGGGATGCACTTATGATGAGTCGCAATGCGGAGGCCCTGTTTTGGATCGGACGTTATATGGAGCGGGCGGAGAATCATGCGAGGCTGATCGATGTCCACTACCACCTTCTTTCGGAAGAGACGCTGTCCTTCCCGGATGCTGATGAGGATGACAAGGAGCAAAGACTGTGCAAGTGGGGTCGCATAGTCGATGTCCTGGGCAGCCGCGCGGCTTATGAGCAGCAGTACGGCACAACTTACAGCGAGCACGATGTTGTGCATTATGTGACGCTTGACCGTGATAATCCCAATTCCCTCGTGACCTGCGTCAACCACGCCAGAGCCAACGTCCGCACCCTCAGAGAGAAGCTGCCAAGCGAGCTGTGGGATGCAACCAACGGCTTCTATCTGTGGCTGAGAGACAAACAGCAGAGCGATCTGGGCCGGGAATCGCCGCATCAGTTCTTCGGGCGAATCAAGGAATGGACCTCGCTGTTCAATGGAATCTGCCAGTCCGTAATGCCGCGCGAGAATGAGTGGCATTTTATGGAATGCGGCCGCTATCTCGAACGTGCCGAGAATACGCTGCGCATTCTGCAATCAGTGGGAGCGAATGGCTACGGCACCTCGTCTCCCGGCGATGAGACTTACGATGTGTACCCATTCCTGCAGGCGGTGCTTCGTTCGGTAAGCGGGTATCAGGCATTCCGCCGATATTATGCCGATGGTCTCTCGCAGGAAGCGATTGTGGAATTCCTCGTGCTGAGCACCGTGTTTCCGCGATCCGTGCATTTTGCTCTGCATGAGCTTGATCATCATCTGCGCGGCATTGAGCTTCAGGAGAGTAAAATGCGCGTGGCGCATGACCGGATTATCCGTCAGGTGGGCAAGGTGAAGGCCGAGCTTGCATGCCTGGAGCGGGAGGATCTGGCGCTGGAGAAGGAAGGGCGCGCTACGGGGCATCTGCTGCAGTCGTCCCAGCAGCTCGGCGTAACCTTCGCGCATACCTTTTTTCGAGTCGAGGAGGCCAGCGCATGAAGCTACGCATCTCGCACACGACCGATTATTATTACAAAAGCCCGGTCACGGACAGTGTCAATGAACTGCGGCTTACTCCCTTTACCAATGAACAGCAGTCCTGTTATCAGCATTCCATCTCTATCGAGCCGGGCGCTTCATTATTCAGCTATGATGATTTTTTCGGCAACCGGGTGCATGCATTCTCGGTCAATGAACCGCACCGCAAGCTCAGGATCCGCACTCAGATGACGGTGGTAACCAAAGAAGCCTTCATCCCAGGTCCTGAGGAGGAGGGCATGCCCCGCAAGCTGACATGGGAGTGGCTGGCAAGCGATGAGGCGCAGAACCGGTTTTCCGAGTACCTGCTGCCGACAGACTATACGGGAGTGACCCCCGAGGTCATTGCTTTTGCAGAAACGGGCTCTGAAGAAGAGCAAGGCGTGCATGGTTGGCTTTCCGGCATCTCCAGGCGCATTCAGACGGAATTCGTCTACGATCCGTATGCCACGGATGTGAATACGATCGCAAGCGATATGATTCATAAGCGCCGCGGCGTTTGCCAGGATTTTGCCCACTTGATGATTGCCGCTTGCCGAGCAAGAGGAGTGCCTGCAAGATATGTGAGCGGCTACCATTTTGTATCTGATTTGCAGGGAGGGAGCGCTGACTTCGAGCAGGCTTCGCATGCATGGGTAGAGGCGTATGCGCCGGGTCTGGGCTGGTGCGGCTTTGATCCGACCAATGAATCGCTGGTGGGCGAGCGGTATGTGAAGATGGGCCATGGCAGAGATTACAAGGACATTGTCCCTGTCAAAGGGGTTTACCGCGGCTCCAGCCAGGCGGAGCTGAAGGTTACGGTGGATGTGGTGAAAATCGATGAATAACGCCGCCTGCGCAGCTTTGCCCGGGTTGTCAGTATAAGAGCAGGTAATCGCGATGCGAAGCGATACCTGCTCTTATTTGATGTTTCCTTATTATACGGTCTTCCTTATGCTTTGCCTGGATGCAATAAAGCCGCGAACCCTCGATGTTCGCGGCTTTATTGACTTTATGAATCATTGCATCGGCAGGCTTTTACATGATCGGCGTTTGTCTCAGGACACGATCACGCTCAAATCGATCCAGCGCTTCGGCAGCTTTTTTCATGTCTTCCTCATGCACCTGGAGCTTGGTGAGGCCTCTTCTGTATCCGCTCTCTCCTGCGTTGACGCTGGGGATGCCCGGATTCGACTGCCCGTCGTCGGTGCGAATTCGGACGCGGAAGCCTTCATTATTCAGGTAAGCATGCTTCTCCTGAAGTTCATTTGCTGAATCGCCTGACGCCGATTGAATCGTTTTCCACCGGTTGGATCTGAGAAAGAAAGCAGCCAGGAACAAAATCAGCGCGACACCAACGACAATAAGCACAATCATCATGGTCATTCACCTCATCGTTCCGGGGAGAACCTCCCTCTTGAAGCATTCGGGCTGTGGCTCCCCTATTTAGGTATACCATAACCTCAGCTTTACCATATTGAAACACTTTTGTTGTGAAATGTGTTCAGAGCCTGCCTCATGGGCATTCAATGGATTCAAAGAAACTTCCGGCTTGTCTTCTTCCCGTCGCAGCTGAACACAATCGGCTTATCCTCTACAACAGTCTCCAAATGGACGGATTTGCCCCACAGCTGGACGACATGCGGCAGGGTGCGTTCCACGTATTTCAGATCCAGCTCCACGCCTTCATACTGATGATTCAGATACAACTCGCCGTTTCGATTGAAATTTCCATCCGAGACAATAATGCTGGGAAAGCCTCCGTTAACCCGGGAATAGACGAGCTGCTCGCGGATGGTTTCCCATGTTTTATCGGTAATCTTCCATTCCGCGCCTTTCTTCTCGAATACATATAGATCGAGATCCTCGACCAGCTTTTTGGTCAAATAGTTGCGGAGGAAGGATATATCGGAATCATTCTCCCGCACCTCGAACATTTTTTCCCGTCCTGTACCGAGTTTGCGGCCATAGCGTTCCTGCTCTTCCTTCGTCGGGGCATCCCATCTCCGCTCGATATCCTCGAAAATTTTCAGTCCCAGATAATAAGGATTCAGGCTGTTCCGGGAAGGCTGGACCACAGAGGAATTGAGCTGGGCAAATTCGATTGTCTCTTCGCTCGTCAGATCAAGCTCGCGGATAATGCGCTGATGCCAGTAGGAGGCCCAGCCTTCGTTCATGATCTTGGTTTCGATTTGCGGCCAGAAATAAAGCATCTCGTCGCGCAGCATCGACATAATATCGCGCTGCCAATCCTTCAGGCCAGGGGAGTATTCCTCAATGAACCAGAGGAGGTCCTTCTCCGGCTTGGGCGGGAACCGCTTGGTCTCCGGTTCCAGCTGGGAATCCGCATCGGCGGGCTTGTCATCGAGCGACCATAAATCCTCGTAGCCGTATTGGGGCGTATAGGTATTCGGTTTCTCCTTGTTGAGCAGCTCGATATACCGGGTTTTGTCAAGCTGATAGGGCTTGATCAGCGTTGGGTCGATATGCTCCTGGATCGCCAGAACCGCATCAATAAATTTCTCCACCGCCGGCGTGCCGTATTCCATCTCATACTGGCTGACACGGTCGGCCGTAGCGGACATGCTCTCCACCATATTGCGGTTGGAGCCGCCAAAGCGCGAATTGTTTTTGAAGAAATCGCAGTGGGCCAGCACATGGGCTACAATCAGCTTATTCTGGATAAGCGAATTGCCGTCCAGCAGGAAAGCGTAACAAGGATTGGAATTGATGACCAATTCATATATTTTACTTAAGCCAAAGTCATACTGGGTCTTCATCCGGTGGAACGTCTTGCCAAAGCTCCAGTGATTGAAGCGGGTTGGCATTCCATACGCACCAAAGGTGTATATAATGTCAGCCGGGCAAATCTCGTACCGCATCGGATAGAAGTCAAGACCGAACCCTTGAGCGATTTCGGTTATTTCTTCAATGGCCCGCTCCAGCGCTTTTATCTCATCCTGCCGCAAATGTCACTCCCCCATGCCAAGCAATTTTTTTGAAATTGAGGATAAAAATAGAAAGATTAAAGATCGGTTCATAACTATATATATGGGGGAGCGTGCGTTGTTATGCGGGAAAAGGGGCGGTGAGCCGCATTTCACTCTGAAATGCAGCTCACCTGTCATGGGCAGGCTGTTCTACAAAGAACTAGCTATTAAAAATAGCACTCTATACAGCTGTTTTAGGTTTTTTGTGGCGATTTCTGCTGCTTCAAGATTGGAAAACGGCTAAAATCAGCATTTGCCGGGATCGTATGCCAAGCTGCCATCATTTAATAATACAGGCCGTTAATTTGACGGTGCCTCTAAGCGAATGTGCACAGGAGGTGAATAGTCGAGGATGAAGGGATTTGATTGTGCGATCCCGCTTACAGCGGCGCAGGCCAAAGCGCTGGCGAATGCGGGGATGATGTTTGCGGCCAGATATCTGGTGCCGGAGAATTTGGCATGGAAACGGCTGACCCGGACGGAGGCGGAAGCCATCACCGGAGCGGGCATGCAAATTGTGTCTGTATTCGAGACGACGGCGAGCAGGGCTGCCAGCGGCGAGGCTGCGGGTAGAACAGACGGTGCGGCAGCGCTGAGGCAGGCCAAACTATTGGGCCAACCGCAGGGAAGCGCGATTTACTTTGCTGTCGATTATGATGCGCAGCCCGCTGCTTACCGGTCGATCGAGGAGTATCTCCGCGCTGCGGCCGCTCAAATAACCGGCTATAAGTCGGGAGTATACGGCTCTTATGCCGTTGTGGAGGAGATGGCCAGGCGCGGGGCTTGCGAGCATTTCTGGCAGACGTATGCATGGAGCCGGGGCGAGCAGAGCGCGCATGCCAATCTTTATCAATACCGGAATGGCGTTACCGTTGCAGGAGTATTGCTCGATCTGAACGATTCGTTTGGCAATGAGGGCTGGTGGTCGACCAGAAAGGAGGATGAACCCGGGATGACAAAGGCGGATGCAGAGAAAATTATCAGTTTCTTGTCGGCGGGATGGTTTGTCGCAAAGACCAAAACAGATAAAGCGGAGTTTCAACGTCTGGCTAATGAAATCCGCAAGTCGGCGGGAATGCCGACGGAATAGGGGAAAAGACAGGGCAGTCATTGGGACTGCCCTCTTAATACAGCCTTCGTGCGCCTGCATAACGGGGAGCCCAGTAAGAACTTCCAAGCCGCTGTACATATATGCCGCGTGAGCTGGTTGCAGAGATAAAGGAATCGCCGTCCAAATAGAAGCCGACATGGTTGATGGCCCCCGTGGTCAGGCTCCGGAAGAAAACGAGGTCTCCCTGGCGTAGCATGGATCTGTTTACCGCCCAGCCCTGTCGGTACAGCTCTGAGGCGGTTGTTCGCTGCTGCGAAATGCCGAATTTGTTCAGCATAAAGTATACAAATCCCGAGCAGTCAAAACCGACGGAAGGCCTGGTGCCGCCCCATACATAGGGGGTTTCCAGATAATTAAAGGCATCCTTCACCAGCGCCTGCTTGATAGAGGCGGACGACCGATAGGTTGCCCTGGCTGCTGCGATCTTGTCTTTTCCATCTGTGGACCTCGCCCCGTCGTGCAGATGATTATTGGCCTGCTCACTGCCTGCTGGGCTATAAACTTCTGCAGCCCGGGCCAATTGCCCCGGTTCCGGGCAGAATAATGCCGCCGTACCCGCTGTAAGGCTGGCGGCTGCAGCTAATAGGACGGCTTTTCTCACTTTCCTGAGGGAATAGTGAAAGCCGTTGATTGTGTTCATGACGAACCTCCGTTATGTAAGGATCCCATCCATTCAACCGGTATTGGGAAATTCTTTTTTAATATTGGTAAATTCATGATTCATTATTCCGGAAAAAAACAGACGCCGACCAGAGGCCGGCGTCTGTTAATGAAGGACAATGAATAAGTGCATTATTCCAGATTGGGAAGCTGACTGACATAACTGTCCGAGAGCAGGAGCAGCTCCAGCGCCCGGTCAAACTGATCGGAGGTGGCTGCAGAATCCTGCTGACCAAGTCCCGGCAGCGGATAATTGGAGCCGTCCTCGAAGCCGGTGCCCGGCAGGAACATCGCGTTGTCCGTGATCAGGGAGCCTGATGGCAGATAGTAACGCTGCGGCAGCAGATTGGAGGTCTGATTGAGCAGATCCTGTCCAAAATGAATATGATCCTCGAGCGACACGCCAAGCAAATTGGTGACGGTAGGAAGAACATCGACCTGAGCTCCGGTTTGCTTGAATTCCTGAGGCGTTGTAATTCCAGGGGATGCGATGATAAGCGGAATGTTCATCATGTCCGCATAACCGTATTCATGACCGTAAATCTCTTTCATCAAATCCTTGTCGTCGCGGTGCAGGGAATAGATCGGCAGTCCAAGATGGTCGCCATATACGACGAGCATACTGTTATCCCAGATTCCCCGTTTCTTGAGATCGTCAATAAACAACCCGATGGCAAAATCGGCATAGTTTTGTGCGCGGATATAATCCCCGACGAATGTTCCCTCATAACGTTCAGGCAGATTCATTTTATATTTACGTTCGGGAATGGTGAACGGGTGATGAGCTGTCATGGAAATCACCTGAGAATAGAAAGGCGGTTCGCCTTCGCGATCCATCCGGTCAAGCTCTTCGGCGGTTTTTCTGTACAATACCTCATCAGCGGGGCCGAAAAAGACCGTATCATCCGTTCCGAAAAATTCCTGATCATAATATTTGTCAAAGCCAAGCGCCTTGTACAGGCCGCTGCGGTTCCAGAATTCCACCACATTGGTATGGAAGGTCGCTGTTTTGTAGCCGTTCTTGCCCATCAGGCGCGGCAGACTCGGCAGCACCTTGCCGGCATATACCTGCGTAGCGGCGCCCTGCGGCGGAATATAAAATGAGGTATTGACAACGAATTCGGCATCCGAGGTATTGCCTTGACCTACCTGCTGGAAAAAGTGGGAGAAGTAAAAATTTTCCTTGGCGAGCTTGTTCATATTCGGCGTTATTTCCTGGCCGTCAATCTTAAGCCCGATCAGGAAGTTTTGAAAAGCCTCCAGCTGCAGGACGATCAGGTTCTTGCCGGCGGCGGCATTCCAATATTTAGGCTCCGCAGGCTCGCTGATGTTCTTGAGTGTATTAATGGTACCCTGCGAGATTTCGTCCGGATGGATCAGATCTTCGTTGTTGTTCTTGAACAGGGTATAGAGCTCGTAATTCAGAATCCCCATGTCTTCCGCTTTTACGATCTCATTCATGCTTGCGCGGTTGGGATAAATACTGAAGAAGCAGAGCACGAGAGAAAAGACGAGCAGAGCGGTTACCACTTTCCGGTTGGCTTTCCTCATGCTGATTCTCTTCCAGTGCAGACCCGTCTGCTTGCGGAAGATTACAAAGCCCAGCACAATGACATCCAGGAATATCAATAGATAATAGGGATCAAGCAAGGAGAATACGCTGTTTTTGACTGCTGTTACCTGGTTTACTTGCTCCAGCGCGTGATAGGTTACGATAACGCCGTAATATTTGTAATACATGATGACCGCAAAGATGATGGCAGTGACGAATAAATTAGCGGCCAGATAAAGGCCGAGTTTGCGTTTGGTGGCGAATAGTTCAATCAGACAGAACAAAAGCCAGAAGAAAGGGATTTCCGTTACGAGCATGGTCCAGGAAAGGCCGCCGTCAAATATGACGAAATAGGCGAGGGCGCTTTTAACTAGCAATAATAGAGTGAAGAAGAAAAATGGTCTCATGCGCAGCAAACGCGCAGGGTGCATGAAAGACACTGTGAGCTACCTTCCTTTCAGTGCCGGTGCGGGCAGATTTTTAGAGTTAACGGGATGTGTAAAACTACGACCAAATAACCAAATTTACAAACTATCAATAGATTCAATTATGCCGTTTTAGCGGGGCTGTGTCAAAGGTTCGATCTCTTCAATTACGGCGTTCCCCCAGGGGGCGATCCTGACCTTTACAACCAGACTATCCGCCTGTTCTTCGAGCTGTTTGCCTGTATTCTCCGGGATATAATATTTCTCTAAGCCATAGTTTATGAAGATTCCTGTATTTGTTGCGTAACGGACCCTGCCCTTTATAATAAGCTCGCCTCCGGATGGGGCGGGTTTGCGGGAATAAAGAGACTTTGCCTGATAAACATCGCTGTCCGCCGCACGCTGCAGCACCACATAGACTTTGCCGCCTTCTTTGGGCAGATTGCCCGATCCTCTCCAAAGGCCGGGATCAAGCTGACTGATCTCATAGTTCAAAGTCACATAATCTCCGTACAGAAGATCGCGGGGATCAATGGGAGTGGTCGCAAGCCTGGCCTCCTGGCCAAACCATAAAGCAGCATAGTGGTAGCTGACAAGTCCGCCCAGATACAGAATCTGCGCCGCGATCAGAACGATAAACAGCTTGGCGCGGTGCCGCTGCATGAAATCAATTCGGGTCATGATGCTCATCCTCTCTGATGCCGGATAATACCTGCTGCCTGCGGCGGTTGAGGAACCAGCCGAGAACAAGCAGAAGAATGCCGCCAAGAATGAAAAACAGCGATTTGTCCATGAAATCCCATGCGAGCTTTCCATATGCGGTCATCGTGCTGATCAGAAACAGCAGGGTGCCGAGATTGATTTTGAGCCGCCATTCCTCAAGATAACCGTTCCATAATAAATAGAGCGAGAAGATAAACAGGGATAGCAGGGTCAGCAGACCGGTCCCGTTAGTCAAATAGAAGAAGGGAATGGCAAGAATCCAGTCCGGACTGGACGCTAAACGGTTATTTTGCCATTTGCCGCCAAGCGAGAGAATCAGCAGGATAGCAAGCAAAATGATATAGGGAAGAGGCCGCGCCGCCGCGTCTTCTCGAAAGCTGCTGTAGTCGTTCTCCCAGAACAGGACGAGAAACCAGTTGAAAATAAAAGCCGCAATGAGCGCCACGGCCTGGAACGGGTAGAACGTTTTGCGGTCTCCGGGCAAGTCTGCAGCAGCATACAGCAGCCAGACGGGTATGAAGAACCAGGTAAACGCCCAGTCATTCCCGATGATGGCAAGCAGCGCCTGCAGCACGAAGCTTCCGGCCAGGCACCAGCCCAGCAGCGCATCTTTTCTTTGCCACCAGTAGGCGCCGAAGCCGGCGATTGTGATGACCAGGACAGCGTAGCTGAATGTATGAAATTCCGTCGAGCTGTACCATTGCGTCAGGGTACAGATCAGCAGGCTGAGAATATACAAATAACGGCTTCGGAACAGGAAGGCGGTGAACAGGCCCGCAACGCTCCAAATGGTAAAAGAAGCCGCGTTGTAAGCGACCAGATGGAACATTTGGCCAATCAGCACAATGCTTGCTCCGAAGCTGATCAGCCCAAGGCTGATCAGGGCAATTCCAAGCTTGTCATGTTCTTTCTTATCCAGCAGCCAGCCGGATGCATATAAACCGGTCATGATCAGCATCATCAGCGCCAGTCTGACAAGCTGGGGGATGTCCTGCCAATTGGCAGCTACGAAGCTGAGAATCCCAAGGCCGACGAGGATGCTGCCCAATATGGGAATCAAACCGGCAGCACGTTTTTGTTCCGGGTACAGCTCCAGAATGCGCCTGTATTGTTCGTCCGTAATAATCCCCTGCTTCGTCCAGGCCGCGCCTTCCTGCTTCAGCCATCTTCTGCTCATAAGCAAGCACCTCAACTTTCATGGAAATCTCAGCATGTATAAAATTAGCCACTGCTTGATCTGATAATTTTGAGGAAGAAACTGACTTTGCCGCTACAAGACGGAAGCAGCCGTTTCTTCTTACTGTCTCTTATTATAATGACGGTAGAATGCGTGAATAGTACTATCTTTATGTGGTACCCTGCGGAGGCAAATTAGAATCTTTGGCTTTGGGGAAAATAAAAAAGGCCACCGCCCTGTGGAACTCTTCAGGGTGATGGCCTTTTTCGGGCAGCGCGAGCCCCCTTGTTATTTGACAGCGCCTGCTGTAATCCCGCTGGCAATCCGCCGTTGGAAGAACATATACATGATCAGGACAGGAACAATCGTGATGAGCAAAGCGGCAAACAAAGGGCCCCATTCCGTACGGTATTCCATTTCCTGCCGCAGGACGCCGATCTCGACAGGCAGCGTATAATGGTCCGGGTCGTTGATCAGAATGGTGCCGACAATATACTCGTTCCAGATATTAAGCACGTTGATGATCGCCACGGTTATGAGTCCGGGCTGCGACAGAGGGAGCATGACGCGGAAGAAGGTGTCGTAATGGGAAGCGCCGTCGACGACTGCCGCCTCCTCCAGCTCCTTGGGCAGTGATTTGAAGAACCCGACCAGCACGAATATGCCGAAGGCCAGCACGCTGGACGCATATACCAGAATCAATCCCAGCTCCGTATTGATCAGATGCAGCGAATCCATCAGGAAGAACAGCGGGATCAGAGCCAGGCTGAAGGGCACCATCATGGAAGCAATGTAGAGCAGATAGAGCGCCTGGCTGCCTCTGAACTTGTAGCGGGCCAGCACATAGGCCGTAGCGGCGGCCAGCAGCAGTCCGAGCAGCGTAGAGCCGCTGGTCACGACGATGGAATTGACGAAGTATCTACTGAAATTATATTTGCTCCATACATAGGAGAAATTGCTCCACAGCAGCGGGAATTCCGGCAGTGACCAGGGTGCATTGCTGAAGAACTGTTCATTATTCTTGAGCGAATCCAGCAGCGTCCACAGCAGCGGATAAAGCACGGATACGCCCCATACGAAAAGGATGGCGTAAGCCATTATTTTGGTGACCGGATTTTTGAGGCCCGAATTCATGATGAATGCCCCTTCCTTTAAACATTAGCTGACTTCGATGGTTTCCTGGCGAAACAGCCGCTGAAGAGTAACGGTGGTGATAAGCGACAGGACCAGGATAAGTACGCCGATGGCGGCGCCGTAGCCGAAGTGATACTGCCGGAACGCCATCTGGTACAGATAGGAGCCCATAACCTGGGTGGAATTGTCAGGTCCGCCCTCCGTCATAATCCACACGATTACGAACGAGCCGTTCAGGGTGGTCATCATAATATTGATGATAGAAACCTTCATCTGCTCCCAGATCAGCGGGACTGTAATATGGCGGAATTGACGCCACTGTCCAGCGCCTTCAAGGGCCGCTGCTTCATAGTACGAGACCGGGATGTTCTGTATCGCGGCAATGAGCAGGATCATATAAAATCCGATGCCGGCCCAGATGGCGGGGGGCAGCAGCATCCAGATGGTATGCTTGGGGAAGCCGAGCCAGGTGATATCCACTTTATTTTCCGTGAAGAGCGACAGAAATCCATTCAGGAAACCGATCTGGGGATTATAGATGAAATTCCACAGCACCCCGATGACTACAACCGAGATGACATTCGGTATGAAAAAAATCGAGCGGAAGAAAGCGGCAAGCTTGAAATTAAACCGGGTAAGCGCCACGGCGAAGAAGGTGGCGATGATCATAATGCCGATGATTTTTCCGATAACCAGAAAATAATCGTTTCCGATTGACCGCCATATGATGGGGTCCCGGAACATCTCCTTGAAATTGTCCAATCCGATAAAGGTTTTGTTCTGCGACATGCCGGACCAGTCGAAGAGGGAATAATACAGCGCCTGGATGACCGGATAGATCATGAATAGACAGAAGAACAGGAAAGTAGGGAGGATGAAGGCAGCGATAAACAGATTGCGCTGCCGCTTTGCCGTTCCGGAATTCATAAGCATTCACCGTCCTGATGGAATAAAGTTAACGGGGAATGAGGAGGCAGGGCTGGCCCCTTCCTGTCATTCCCATTCCCCGAATGTTGATGCCTCACCGGTTTATTTGGCTGCTTTTTTCACGGCATCGGTTACGCGGGTTACCCATTCTTCAGGCGTAATCGTGCTGATCGTAAGCGCATCGGTTGCATCCTGCATCGCTTTATCCACATCGGCGTTGAACGTGATGGTCGGAATGACGATCGTATCGGGCGAGGTCAAATATTTGGCTGCATCCTTAACGAAGCTTGGCGCATTCGAGCTGCTGATGTCGCCTTTGATGTTGGAAGGCGCACCGCTGAGCTCTGCCCACTGCGAAGCCTGCGCTTTGGAGAATACGAACTGCAGGAACGCTTTGGCCGCTTCTTTGTTTTTGGCGTTTTTGGCAATGGCCACGGTTGACGTTGACGTATTGGCGACGACTTTGCCGCCTTTATCCTGCGTGACCGAAGGAATGAAGCCGAAGCTGAAGCCTCCTGGAATATCCTTGGACATTTCATTGGGCAGCCACAGACCGTTCGGGATGAACGCGTCCTTATGCTGCAGGAACAGCATTTGCGAATCGGTATGATTGATTTGAATCGACGCTTTGTCGATAAAGCCTTTGTCGCGCAGCTGCACGATTTTGTTCAGAGCCGTCAGAACGGCCGGGCTTTGGAAGGCTTCGACCTTGTTGGCGGCCATATCCTGAAGAATTTTATAGTCATTATTGTTGGCTGATACGATAGCGGGATAAAGAATAGCGCCATTAATGTAATACGGATATTTGCCGGTATGAATGAAAGGCGTTACGCCGGCTGCCTTGATTTGGTCGCTGACTGCGAGGAACGAGTCAAAATCCGTTGGCTCAGCCCAGCCTTTCTCCGTGAACAGCGCTTTATCCCAGAACACGCCCCATGAATTGAGCACGAGCGGAATGTTGTAGACTTTGCCGTCATACAGCTGCGGAGGCTGCGCCAAAATATCGGAGATCAGCTCGCCGTCGATGTTCTTGGCATCCTTGATCCATTCCGTCAAATCCTCCAGCTGTCCGTCTTCGACCATTTGGCGGTCGTTCAGACCCGGTCCGTCAATGTAGACGAAATCCGGCGGATTGCCGCCGATCCAGCGCGGTTTGTTCTGATCATTGATTTTGGGACCGGCCTGTTCCTTGATATTCAAATCCGGATTGGCTGCCTGAAAGTCGGCAATGACCTTCTTCCACCATTTGTCGCCATAACCGCCTACAAAGTATTGAATTTCAAAATCGCCGGTTAATTTGGTTTCCGCAGCCGGAGCTGGATCCGGTTCCGCAGTTGTACCGGCATCCGTATTGGTGCTTGAGTTTGCAGGCGTTTCATTCGCCGCCGCAGGCTTGTTCTCTGTCGCATTCCCATTCGATGAGCCGCAGCCCGCGAGGGGCAGGACGACCAGTAAAGCGGCAATACCAAGTGCAGCCATTTTTCTCTTGAAAATCATACAGCAAACCCTCCCTAGTCATGTGTGTCGCTTGGAGAAGATCCGCCATCGGATCTTTAGCGCCTGACATCATCATAAAGGGAGTAAGCCTTCGTCTCTATCGATTATCTTCCCTGAATTCTTTGTTATCTTCTTTTCTTATTGTCCGCTTCGATCCTCGGCGAATTTCTGCAGCTGATCCAGCGCAGCTTCGGGCGAGAGATGGTCATAGAGCACGGCATCCCCCATTTTGCGCGCAGTGTCCATAACCGCCTGCCAGGCGGACTGCTGGATGGGATAGAATTTGGCCTTCTGCATGGCGTCCAGATTGCGCTTCATTACATTGTCGGTCCGGGACAGCTTGTCGCCGATCGGTCGGGTAACAGGGACGAATCCCTCTTTGAGCACCATCTCCTCATACACAGGGTCCTGGTAGAGAAAATCGATAAAGGCGGACAAGGCTTTCTTGTCGGTATGATCGGTTTTGAAAGAGACCAGCACATCCTGGACACCGAATGAAATGGCGGGAACTCCTTTCTTGACGGGGATCGGACCGACTCCCCACTTGAGCTTGGGGAATTCCCGGGGCATTACCGAGCTGAAATAATTGCCGGATATCATCATCGCGAGCTTGCCGTCGCCAAGTATCCGCTGCTTTTCGTCGCGTGTGGTGATCGTCGGTTCCGGATCCGTCAGCCCCTGATCGAATAACTCCTTCATAAAGCTGAGCCCTGCGATATTCTCCGGCGAATTGATCGTCCATTTTCCGTCCTTGATCCAGCCGCCGCCTGCCCCGAAGAAGAAATAGGAGAGGTAGGCTTGTATTTCATTGTCGGTCAGATCGACGCCGAACCCGTGCGCAAGTCCCGTTTTCTTGATTAGCAGAGCATCTTTCCGGAGCTCCTCCCATGTTGCCGGAGGAGAGGCGATGCCGGCGCTCTGAAATAATTCCCGGTTATAGTACAGGTTGCGGTTTGTTGTGACATAAGGGAGCGCGTATTGATGTCCGTCCATTTCATCCATACCGAGAAGGTTCGGGTAGAATTTGGCCTTCAGCTCCGGGGACAGCAGCTCATTGAAATCATTCAGCAGACCATCCTTGGCAAAATGGGCATATACATTCGTATTGAGCAGATCCGGGGGCTGGCCCTGGCTGATCATGGCTGTATAGATGCCATCCAGAATGTCCCAGTTGGCAACCTGAAGCTCGATGTCGATATCAGGGTGCATAGCGGTGAATTGTTTGACCAACTTCTCCAGCAGGGGCCGGGTCTCCGAGCTGTATTCAGAAGCGACAAAGCGGATTAATGAGCGCTTTTCAGGGACTTGAACAGACAAGGTTTGTTCGGATGGCGTGCAGGCATTGAGCAGCAGCGGCATGATCAGGAGCGTGACAGACAGACACCAGCGCAGTGACTGCCTCATGGGGCTTGATGCGGTTTGCCGAATACGCATGGGCCTTCTCCTTCCTAGACCATTTTGGGAATCGTAATCATAACGCAGGTTCCTTCTTCCAGCTCACTGCGGATATGAACGCCGTACCCGTCCCCGAAATAAAGCTTGATGCGTTCATTCACATTGCTGATCCCGATGCCGTTATCTCCCCGGTCGGGACCGCCTGCCCAAAGCTGCTCCAGCTGCTGCGGCGTCATGCCGTTTCCATTGTCCTCCACCTCAAATACAATCCGGTCCTCCATTTCCTTTCCGCGAATGGTAATGAGGCCGATATCCGGCAAATGGCGGATGCCGTGATAAATCGCATTTTCAACGAACGGCTGCAGCAGGATTTTCAGTGAAAGATAATCCAGCAGCGTTTCCGGCACCTCAATGACATAGTCAAGCTGATTGTCGTATCTAATCTTCTGGATAAGCAAATAATTGGTAATATGCTCGATTTCCACGCCGATAGGCACCAGTTCCTTATCCTTGGTGATGCTGGCGCGAAAAAGCTTGGCTAATGCGGAGGTCATCAGCACCACCTCCTCGTGCTGCTTCTGCTCGGCCATCCAGACGATGGAGTCGAGGGTATTGTACAGAAAATGCGGATTAATCTGGGCCTGCAGCAGCTGCAGCTCGCTTTTGCGCTTGTTCTCCTGGGTTTGCAGCATTTCCTGCATCAAATTCCGGGTTTGCCCCACCATCATATTGAAGGTCCGTCCGAGCTGGCCGATTTCGTTCATCGCTCCGATTTCCGTCTGGATCTCGAAATTTCCTTTCTCCACTTTCTTCATATCCCGCTGCAGGTTCTTAATCGGCCTGGAGAGCCTGTGCGAGAGCAGGAGGGAGAGCAGGAGGCAGATCGCGAGGCCAAAAACAGAGTAAAGCACAATCGAATTGCGGATCGTTCCTTTGTTGGCGATCAGATCGTCCGTATACGCGACGCCGACGATTTTCCAGCCAAAGTTGGTATCCTGCACGGTATACATGCGGTTGCCTTCGTTATCATCGACCATGAAGGAGCCGCCGCTTGCAGTGGCGAGCACCTGACGGATAGGCTCGACTGGCTGCGGGCTTGCGCTCTGCCGCTCATGATGATAAACGATGCTGCTGTCGTTATCCACGATAAACACATAACCCTGTTTGCCCAAATTGATGGTGCTGCATATATCGTTGATCACGCTGAGGTTCAAATCAACCAGAAAGATGCCCTCGGCTGTGATGCCGTCCGTGCTTTTCAATTCCCTGCTCAAGGAGACGACCGAACGGGATTCGTTCAGGAGCAGATTTTGCACATGCGGGGCGGAGATAACCGACTGCCCGCCCTGCTTCTGCGCGTTGACATACCAATCCTGGGTCTGAGGCTTGACGCCCGGATCAAGCGTTGTAATTCGTCTGTCCGAAACATAACGGCCGTTATAGCCGAAGACCATGATGGAGGCGATGTCTTTGCGGGTGTACAGAATGGCCTGGAACAAATCCGAAATCCGTTTCTCGTAAGGCCTGCGGTCCTCGTCACTGATGAAGCTGTTGCTGGAAATGTAGTATTTCACATCTTTATTGGTCATGGCGAGCAGCGAAATATTTTCCATGTTGTCAATATAGGATTGAATATTGCCGTTGACCTGCTTGATGACCTCTTCGATGTAGCTCTGGGAATTGATTTCCACAGAACGGACGGAAAGGCGGTAGCTGATCAGACTGGTCACGGCAATAGTTGCAAGAATGAGCAGTGAGAAGGCGAGCGATATGCTGGATTGAATGCTTTTGAAAGGGAGAATCGGGAAGAAGGGGCTCCGCTGTCTGAACATTTCAGCCTGCCCGCTCCTTTGCCAAGCGGTCGCGGTACTCCCGCGGCGATACGCCGGCATGCTTCTTGAATAAAATACTGAAATAATTGGGATCCCCGTATCCGATTCGGTCAGCAATCTCATAGAATTTAAGAGAAGTGAACTGGAGCAGCTCCCTGGCTTTCTCCATGCGGACTCTGGTGAGATACTCCACGAAGGTTTCGCCTGTATGCTGCTTGAAGACAAGGCTGAAATAGCTGGTGCTCATCAGAACGTGGCGGCACAGCTCCTGCAGAGATATTTTCTCATTGGCATAATTGGTGTCGATGTATTCGACTGCCCGCATAATCTGCATATTGGTAAACTGGGCACGGTTTTCGCTGATTGCCGTCATAATCGATTGGACAAGCTGTTTGAACCACGCCTCTATATCATCGAGCGTTTTGTAGCGGTACAGCTCATTGATTTGATTATACAGCGCTGTGGTTTGAGGAGGAGATCCAAGCTCTTGAACGGTATTGAGCAGGGAAAGCACCACCTTGTGTATTTCCAGCACGCACGTTTCCATAGGGGCATGCGAGGCACGCAGGTCATTGACCCGGCAGGTGACCAGCTGCTGAGCCTCCTGGCAGGAGTTCATCCTGACGGCCGCGACAAGCTTGCGGTCCCAATCGAGAGCTGGCTGCAGAGGGAAGGAAGGCTTTCCTTCCATATCAAGAATGCTGTGAATCCGGTTCTTGCCCAGCAGGAAACGATATTCAAGCGCGGACAGGGCGCCGCTATAGGAGCCGGGGAGTCCGGATGCGGATGAGCAGACGCGGCCGATTCCGACCGTCACCGTGAATTTAAGAAATTTCTCGATCCGATGTCTGGCTTCCTCGGCGACGCGGAAAGTCTGCTCATAGAGGGCGCTCTCATCCTGCTGGCCGAAAGTAATGACGACCATCCGTTCCTCCCGGGTGCGAAGCAGCACGCCAAACCCGTCGCTTACTGTCTCATTCACCATGTCGAAGGCCGCAAGCCGGAGAATTTCTTCGTCGTAATTATGGGACTCAGGGCTCTGCCCGCTGCCGAGATCATCGATATCGATAACCATGACCAAATACAGCGGCGGCATCGGCGGCAGCCCGAAGTATGCGAAGCGCTCTGCGATTTCCGTTTCATCCAGGCCGGAAATAACAAGCCTTTCAAGAAAACGCTCCTTCAGCAGCGGCAGGCTTTGAGTCAGCTGCGCCTGCAGTCTGCCTAAATCCTCCAAGCGTTTTCTTTCATCATCCATTTCGTTTCTGGCTTTATCAAGCAAATCCCGTATTTCCTGAGCGGTAATGGGCTTCAACACGAAATCGGACACCTTCAGGCGGATAGCCTGCTGGGCGTATTGAAATTCATCGAAGCCGGTCAGAATGATCATTTTGATGTAAGGATAAGTGCTGGCGATGGCCCCGGCAAGCTCGAGGCCATCCATGAAAGGCATGCATATATCGGAAATGATGAGGTCCGGCTTATGCTCCTCGACGGCCTCCCACGCCTCGCGTCCGTTGGGGTAATCGCCTATTAATTCAAACCCGTGGCGAGCCCAGTCAATGGTATGCTTCAAGCCATGCCGGACGACCGCTTCATCGTCAACCAGAATCACCTTGTACATCGATGTTCACTCCTTGTTACTTATATGTTATTTTATATAACTCTAAAGTCTTGTTTATACTCAGTATAAAGGAAATTGGAATGAATAAAAACAAGATAATGTCATTAAATATGACATTAAATCCAGCGAATTAGAAGGGTCTTAGATAAGCAAATCCTTCCATTTGCTCAGTAAACAGGCCAATTATCTGAAATGTAAGCGTTAACTATATTTTATATGATTCTGCGCGAACAAACACACGGAAAAGGCCGATCATGGAAATTTCCCCTCTGCGATAAGAGAATAGTATCCCTGCCGGCCATTTTATGGAAAACACGAAAAAATCCCGCTCGTCCGGGAAGACAAGCGGGATGGGTGCATCAGCTGCTGCTTGCAGCCGGATTGGAGAAGAAGGTTTTGAGCGCCTTGTATACCTCTCCTTTGTCCTTGATTATGGAATACATGAACTTCTTATTGGCGATGTTCTTATAGGCTGACATCAGCGTGCTGCTGCGGTTGTACTGGTTGACCTCCCCATATCCGAAGAGATTGGTCCGCTCCAGCAACTGTTCGATCAGCTTCACGCATTTTTCGTTATCAGAGGTCAGATTGTCGCCATCGGAGAAATGAAACGGATAGATGTTCCAGTTCGACGTGGGATATCTTTGATCGATAATATCCAATGCCTTTCTGTAGGCGGAAGAGCAGATCGTTCCTCCGCTTTCGCCGCGGGTGAAGAATTCCTCCTCTGTCACTTCTTTGGCTTCCGTATGATGGGCGATAAAGACGATTTCCACATGCTCGTATTTTCGCCGGAGAAAGCGAGTCATCCAGAAGAAAAAGCTGCGTGCGCAGTATTTCTCAAAGGAGCCCATGCTGCCGGAGGTATCCATAAGCGCCAGCACAACAGCGTTGGACTGGGGCTTGATGACCTCGTTCCAGGTTTTAAAACGCAGGTCATCCGGGGAGATGCCGCCGATCCCGGATTTGCCGGCATTGGCATTGCGTTTTATATTTTCAATCAAGGTCCGCTTCTTGTCGACGTTGGACATAATGCCTTTCTTGCGGATATCCTGAAAGACAACATCCGTCGTTTCCAGGACATCCTTTTGCTTCTGCTCCAGATTGGGCAGCTCCAGTTCTTCAAACAGCATATCCTCGAGCTGATCGATGGTAATCTCCGCTTCGACGTAATCCTCGCCTGCCTGATCGCCAGCCCCCTGACCTTTGCCCGGTCCCTGGGCGGATTGGGGATCGGTGCCAAGCACATCTCCAACCTGGGAATCGCCGTCACCTTGTCCCACATGCTGCTTTTTGTTGTAGTTGTAGACAAAATGAGATTCATCGATGCTTTTGATGGGGATCTTCACCGTTTGCTTGCCGTTGGAGAGCACTATGCTCTCGTCGGTTACGATATCGGGAAGGTTCTGCTTAATGGCCTCCCGAACCTTTTCCTGATGTCTGGCCTGGTCTTCATGTCCTTTGCGGTGCAGGGACCAATCCTCGCGCGAAACAATAAATAACGGTCCATTCATAGCCTCCAAGTCTTACACCTCCAACCCTCTCTTGCTTGTTGTTATTCATTGTATTCAAGTCCGGGGAGGTTATGTGAAGCAAAATAAATCCAATCCTATTAATCTTGAAACCGCGCAAACAAGAAGAAACGGCTGCGCCGTCCTTTGGCGGCAAAGTTAATTTCTTCTTCCCTCAGAAATAGAAGCAAAGTATGATGAAATTTTATACTTTCTTATATTTGCAAAAAAAAACTGCAAATGCCCCTTCTTGGCAATTGCAGTCTTTGAGATTCGTATCTGGTCAGGCGCTCATCTGCGTAATCAAAGCTACGGCGAACAAGGCGGCAAAGCCAAAGGAGAGAAGGCCGTTCAGTACGATTCCGATAATGGAGAACGCTTTGCGGGTATTTCTCATGCAAGCCCCGACGATGCCCAGAATAAGTCCGATCAAGCTCAGGCCAATGCTGACAATGATTAATAAAATGGATAGCAGAAGGGGGGTGTCCTTCGCGATAGCTTCTGAGAATTTTTCAATATTTTGAACAGTCTTGCCGTCAGCCGTGATGTAGTCCATAATAGACGAAGCTGCGATGATGGAACAAATAATGAAGCCGACAATACTTGCGAGGCCAATGATAAAAGAAGCGATTCCAAGCTTCGATTGGCTCCTGACCGGCTCGGGTTCAAAGGCCGGTTCCGGATTAAATGTATCCTTCAGCTGATAACTCTGTTCTTCGTTATCATTCATACGGGTACATACTCCTCCACTCCAATTGATTTTCGTTCATTGTAACTGATTTTTCACATATTTGGAAAGGTCGTGATTGGATTTGTTTAACAAATACGGAGCGTTTGGCGCGATGCATGCGCTGCTTGCGGTAGCCCTCGGCGCTTTTGCGGCGCATGGCCTGAAAAGCCGCCTCACGGCAGAGATGCTAAATGTCTTCGAGACTGGCGTCCGGTACCATATGTATCATGCGATCGGGCTGTTTCTGCTCGCTTTGGCCTCGACGCGGCTTGGCTCTCATATTACCACCATGCGATGGGCTGCCCGATTTATGCATATAGGCATCTTTTTGTTCTCGGGAAGTTTGTACGCGCTCAGTCTCAGCGATGTCAAGTGGCTTGGGGCCATAACGCCGCTTGGCGGGTTGGCCTTCATTATTTCCTGGGGATTGGCAGCTTATGCCCTCTGGAAGGCCAAGAGCGAATAATCGCCTTTATTCGACTGCCGGCTTCTTTCACGATCCGTGAAAGAAGTCGGCTGTTGTCGTTTAATTGGATAAATCCTCCACAGGGAGTATCCATATATGACCATTATCGTTTATAATAGGGTTCAGATAAGACTCAGAATCAGAAAGGAAGATATTCGTGTCCAATGATGCGGCGGAGACCTCAGGAAAGAACGCCAACCATCGAATTGTAAGCGTTCGCATTTATTGGGCAGTAACGTTTGGCGTCGGTATGGCTGCACTGGTTTGGATGGCGGCAAGCTTTTGGTGGCTGTCTTCTTTTGATTATTGGTGGAGCACGCTGGCGGTAACGGCGGCTGCGGGTGGAATGATCTTCGGATTCATCATTCCTTTGATCAGGCGTAATCCATTACCGGGAACGAATGATTTTTATACCCGGATTGCGGAGTCCTTGCTTACCTTCGATGCGGTTGCACTGATGGTGCTTGACAGATCAGGGCGGATTGTCGAGCTGAACGAATCCACCAGCGAGCTTCTCGGATACAAGAAAGAGGAGCTTTTGGGCAGGATGTTCTTGCCGTATGTTGATCCGGATCACCGTCGAAAGATTGTATACAATTTCAGGCAGACGCTGCGAGGGAAGGTCAAGGAAATGACGGTCAGCACGATTCACAGCCGCGGACATTTCTTTGATATTCATCTAAAAACAGCGCCGGTGCTGAACAACGGCCGGATTATCGGAACCGTGATAATCAGCACGGATCTCAGCGACCGCAAGCGGAATCTCGAGCGAATCCGTTATATGGCCTATTATGATGACATGACGGGCCTCCCGAACAGACGATCCTTTATGATGCAGTTGAACGAGAGCCTGAGTGGAGCCAAAGCCTCGGGGAAGCAGCTGGCGATTCTGTATCTGGATGTCGACCGCTTCAAGCTGATTAACGCTTCGTTCGGAAGAGATTTCGGGGATATGCTGCTGATGCAGATGGCTGAACGGCTCAACCGAGGCCTGCCCGAGCCTGATCTTGCAGCACGCATGGAAGGCGATGAGTTCGCCATTCTATATACAGACGCAGGTACGGAGGACGAGCTGCTCTGTAAAGCCAAAGCAGTGCTGCACCTGATCGAGGAGCCCTTTGAGCTGCAGGGAGTCCCGCTGCATGTAACAGTGAGCATCGGCATCGCCACAAACAATCTTGACGACGATGATGCAAGCGTGCTGCTCAGGAAAGCGGACATGGCGCTTGCCCGGGTGAAGGACAGCGGGAAGAATAACTGTTTCATTTATTCCGAGGAGTGGGATAACAGTTCGCTTGCGCGTCTGACGCTTCAGCACGAGCTGAAGCGGGCGGTTCAGCGGAAGGAATTTATTTTATATTATCAGCCTCAGTATCATTTGGTTACTGGTGAAATTGTGGGCGTGGAGGCCTTGATCCGGTGGGAGCATCCTGAACGGGGAATTGTGGGACCGGGGCAATTTATACCTCTGGCAGAGGAGAGCGGGCTCATTGTGCAAATTGGCGATTGGGTGCTGGAGGAGGCGTGCCGGCAAAATAAAGCCTGGCAGGCTGCGGGGCTTCCTCCTATCCCGGTCTCCGTGAACCTGTCGATCAGGCAGTTTCTGCAGCAGAATTTAACAGAAAGAGTAGCGGAGATTCTGGACCGGACGGGGCTGGAAGCCCAATACCTCGATCTGGAGATTACAGAAACGATGACGATGGATGTCACGCATGCCTCCATCTGTTTGCTTGAGCTTACCAAGCTTGGCGTGCATATCAGCATTGATGATTTTGGAACCGGGTACAGCTCCTTTCATTATTTGAAGAATCTGCCGATCGGCCGTTTGAAGATTGACCGGTCATTCGTGAGCGATATTGAGCATGATCCCGGGGATGCGGCCATAGTCGCTGCGATTATTGCAATGGCGCATAGTTTGCAGCTTCAAGTAATCGCCGAAGGCGTCGAGACTGAAGTCCAAATGAAATTTCTGCAAAAGCATCTATGCGATGAGATGCAGGGCTTTCTGTGGAGCCCGCCTGTTACCGGCTATGAGATTACAGAAATGCTGCATACCATGAGCTTCAAATAAAAAAAAAGGGAGCCTTCCTTATCGGGGAGGCTCCTTTCGCTTGCTTGGCAGAACTGCTTGTTCCGTGTCAAATCAAAAAATCATCGATCTCATTCAAAGTAAACGTGTATACCTGCTTCTCATCCACATGATAGACAGTGAGCATTTGGCTGCTCTCATCAAGCTTGATTATTCGGCATGGAATGTTCAGGCGTACGCCAAATCCCTTATTCACCGAGAGGCGGATCAGCCGGTTCTCGGAAATACTGGTGCGTACCCGGTCAATAATTTGAGGCACTTCTTCGATAGTGGCCGTCGCTGCTTCAGCACGCTGCTCCTGAAGTCCCGCAGGATTGCCGCCCGCCGGCGGTTCAGCTATGTAAGGGCTGCCAATTTCGGGTTTGCCCGATATGGCGGATTCCAGCGCTTCAATAAGCCTGCCCAGTTCGATTCCTGATTTAATGCGATAGTCAGCAAATCCGCATTGATTAAGCAGATGCAGGAGACGCTCTGCTGCGAGCGCATTCGTATTGCCTTCTATCAATATATCTACATTAAACAAGTAGGCGGACTGTTCTATGCAACTTGTTTTACCTTTAGTATCCATAATGCCTCCATGACTAACATAAGTAGAATCACTATACCACTAAAGGACCAATAAATGTAGTCCTAATTTCACTTGTTATCTGGTTGAAATCCGTCCATAAACTTGAGTCATATGTCCTATTCCAGATGGCTTCGGCAGACATATAGTAAATAAGCCAATGGTTCCTTATTAAGGAGGCGGTATTGAATGATGCGCATGGTTCCGATTTCGCTGGATGGCGGCATTCACGTGCTTGGTGTGGAAGTGAAGCTGCCCAAAACGACGCTGCTTGCAGTAACGACAGACACGGGCTACATTATGTGCGGCGCGCTTGATGTGGCGCTGTTAAATGAAAGGCTGAAGGATCGGGGAATTATCGCTGGCCGGGCGGTTGGCGTGCGGACGCTGGAAGAGCTGATGGATGCTCCGCTTGAGTCCGTTACCGAAGCTGCAGAAACTCTTGGCATTGTTCCCGGAATGAAGGGTTCAGACGCCATTCGGCTGATGCTGTAGATTACAAAATAACAGAGGCTTGTCCGGCATCCGCCTCAAGCGCGTAATGCTTCAATAGACAATCCTCTGTTATATTTTGCTGATCTATTCGTTTATTGAATTTGGCTTACAGCGTTTCAAACAGTTTCTTCAAATTGACGTCATACGGAGGTTTAATGATACCCTTCTCCGTAATAATGGCTGTTACATAATCGTGAGGCGTAACATCGAAGGCCGGATTATATACCTTGATGCCTCTTGGGGCGGTGCGCTTGCCGAAGCCTTCCGTAATTTCCTCCGCATTCCGCTCCTCGATGGGAATAAGCTCTCCGCTTGCCGTATTCAAATCAACGGTGGAGAGCGGACAAGCAACATAAAACGGAATATTATGCGCTTTGGCGAGAACCGCGACGCTGTATGTTCCGATCTTGTTGGCAACGTCACCGTTTGCCGCAACGCGGTCTGTTCCGACAATAACGGCATCGATCCAGCCTTTATTCATGATCATGCCGGCCATGTTGTCGCAGATCAGCGTGACGTCGACACCCGCCTGCTGCAGCTCGAAGGCCGTCAGTCTGGCGCCCTGCAGGACAGGCCGCGTTTCATCCGCGAAGACGCGCAGCTTGATGCCTTGTTCCAGCGCAAGATAGAAGGGAGCTAACGCTGTGCCGTACTTGGCTGTAGCCAGGCTGCCGGCATTACAGTGGGTGAGAACGCCCATGCCATCCTCAAACAAGCCAAGCGCATGCTCGCCGATCATCCGGCATGTTTCTTCATCCTCGCTTTGAATCGCTTTTGCTTCATCCAGCAGCGCCTCTTTGCAAGCCTCCAGATTAAGCCCGCTTGCTTCGAGCTCTTTGGCCCGGGCCCTCATGCGGTCAAGTGCCCAGAATAGATTGACTGCAGTCGGCCGGGATGTAGCCAGGTGGGCAGATACCTGATTTACCGCATCCAGCCACTCCGCTTTAGTTGACTCCGACCGGCTGCCAAGAAATACGCCGTAGGCGGCGGCTATTCCGATCGCCGGGGCTCCGCGCACCTTGAGATGACGAATGGCTTCCCACACATCCTGGCCGGTTGTGAGCGGCAGATGAACAACCTCCTCAGGCAGCAAGCGCTGGTCCAGCAGATCAAGATGATCTCCCGCCCAGACAACGGACTGAAGTCCTTTATAATTTTCCATGAATGATTGTTCCTTTCTTTAGGCCTTTACCGATGCAGCCGCTGATTGGGCGACCTCAATCAGATCCTCGATAGCGGCTGTTTTACGGTTCCGTTTGATTAGTTCCTTCCCGATTGACAGCGCGAGGCGCTGCGCATGCTCCCTGGCGGCAGGGTCGGGAATTTGGTCAATATCTGCAACGTGGGCAAGACCTACAATCCGGCGGACCATCTTGCTTCCTGCATACCCCACCGTATCCTGAAGCAGGCGGTTCATATAATTGTCCTTGTAGCCCGGAGCGGTCATGCTGATCCGGTCAACACCGTTCTTCTCCCACAAGGAGCGGAATTTGGCGTCGAACTTGATCCATATCTCGCGAATGGTCTCAATCAGGTAGGAGCGGTACTCCTGCCGTGCCGTCTCATCGGAATCCCAATGACCGCGTGCGGCAAAATTCAGCAGTAGGTTCGCAATGACAGCTCCGATATCAAAGCCCATTGGCCCATAATAGGCAAACTCGGGATCGATTACCTGCGTCGAATCCGGCTTGATAAAAATACTTCCGGTATGCAAGTCGCCGTGCAGCAGCGCTTGTGCCTGCGTCAGGAATTTCTCGCGCAGCAGGGCGACCTCAAGATGAAGCTCGCCGTCGTTCCACAGCGCCTCTGCTTCATCGCGGATCGCTTCGTCGAAGCTGTTGGTGTCGGCATCCGTATAGGGATGATCGAATATGAGATCCTCCGTTATTTTGCACAGCTCCGGATTGATAAACTCGCGAACACGCAGCTTCTTGCTTTGCTGATTCATTCCGAGATCGGATGTGAAGAACAGCGTATTGGCGAGAAAGGTTGAAATATGCTCGGCAAACAGCGGATATCTTCCGCTCTCGATCAGTCCGCGGCGCATGATCACATGATCGCTGAGATCCTGCATAATTGTCAAAGCAAGCTCAGGGTCGTATTTGTAAACGGTCGGAACGAGTCCCGGAGCCAATTTTCCCTGCTGGATCAGCGCCTCGCTCTCGATCCGGGCACGGTCAAGCGTGAGCGGCCAGGATTCGCCCACCACTTTGGCATAAGGCAGGGCCTGCTTCAGAATCAGGCTTGATCCTTCCTTGGGGTCCGAGATATGAAACACCAGATTCAAATTGCCATCGCCGATTTCCCGGCTGACAAGATGGGCTCCTGGTGTGAAGATACTCTCCAGGCCACGGGCAATTTCAATAGCTTCCTGTTCGTTCAATGGATGATAAGCAGACATCTCTTGTCCACCTTTCGACTGTGATAATGGAAATGATAGTTTATTATATCGCCGTTGGCCGGCTTAGTAAAATCAGTAGAACGATTGGCATCTAAATAAGTATAACGAATATTTTTTCGCGTTGGAATAGCACCTTTGTTATAATAGTAGCAAAAGGTATTGAACCCGGTCGATTTTTGCAACCGTTCAAGTGAGGAACTACTATATAGAAAGACTCACGTTCATCAAGCACCTTCAAGGACATAAGAGTGGATGCAGCCTGCCTGGCTGGCAGCAGCGGCGAAGGCAAGAATTT
This sequence comes from Paenibacillus sp. JT22N12, assembly GCF_056269365.1. Lineage (NCBI taxonomy): Bacteria > Bacillati > Bacillota > Bacilli > Caryophanales > Paenibacillaceae > Paenibacillus > Paenibacillus sp. JT22N12. The sequence continues at coordinate 229,969 of NZ_JBWDNU010000002.1, forward strand.
TAGGAGGTGTAAACATTGAACGACATCAATAATCCGCAGCCCGTAGCGCTCAAGGAATGGGCCGTTGCGGTTAAAGCACTTGCTGAAGGCAGACAGATCATTGTGCTTCGCAAAGGCGGTATCGCTGAGGAAACAAGGGATTTTCAACTCGTCAGCCGCAGATTCTATCTGCTCCCTGCTTACGAGCATCAAAGAGTGGAGCTTCTGAAGGATGATTATCAGGACCGTTTAAAGGATACGCTGAAGGAAGCGAGTCCGGATCGCGTTCGAATCTCTGTTTGCGCCGAAGTTGTGGAGGATATTGAAATCTACGATATGGAGACTCTGGACAAGATCCGGGAATGCCATATATGGACGGATTCTTTTGCAGAGGAGCGTCTGAAGTGGAAAAAGAAGAAGCCGCTTCATCTGCTTATACTGCGCATCGGCCGGCTCGAGCATCCTGTTGACATCCCAATGCGGGATGCTTATACGGGCTGCAAGTCATGGGTTACTTTGGAGGACGGGCTTCAGGAGAACCCAATCTCGCCTGTTCTTTCTAACGATGCTTTCCAGGAGCAGGCTTACCGGATTCATCATTTACTAAATCTTTAAGAACCGGAGCGGTTGGACCGTGAGGTCCGCATTGTTGATTTATAACGAAACTTAGACTAAAATGATTATTGAGAATCAATGAGAATCATTTTGGAATCATTACAAATGAGACCATGTTTCTAACAAATATAGGAACATCGAACTTTGGAAGGGGTAGTTTAAATGGCAACACATTTCAAGATCGACGGCTTGAAGGCTGAGATCGAAGGCAAGGAGATACTGAAAGGTATCAACATTGAGATCAAGGGTGGCGAAATTCATGCCATCATGGGACCGAACGGTACAGGAAAAAGTACGCTGGCATCGGCGCTTATGGGGCATCCTAAATATGAAGTGACGGAAGGGGCCGCCACGCTTGATGGGGAGGATCTGCTTGATATGGCCGTAGACGAGCGCGCCCGCGCCGGTCTGTTTCTCGGCATGCAGTATCCAAGCGAAATTACCGGCGTTACCAATTCCGATTTTCTGCGCAGCGCCATCAATGCCCGCAGGGAAGAAGGAAAAGAGATTTCACTGATCCGTTTTATCCGTCTGATGGAAGGCAAGATGAAGGATCTGGAGATGAATCCCGAATTTGCCCACCGTTATTTGAATGAAGGCTTCTCGGGCGGAGAAAAGAAACGGAACGAGATTCTGCAAATGATGCTGATCGAGCCCAAAATTGTCATTCTGGACGAAATTGATTCCGGACTTGATATCGATGCGCTCAAAATCGTAGCCAACGGAGTCAACGCCATGCGCTCCGAGGATCGCGGCTTTCTGATCATCACTCACTATCAACGGCTCCTGAACTACATTACACCGGATTTTGTTCATGTTATGATGCAGGGCCGAATCGTGAAATCAGGCGGACCGGAGCTTGCGGCGCGTTTGGAGAGCGAAGGTTACGATTGGGTCAAAGAAGAACTGGGCATCGTGGACGAAACGGTCGGACAGGTTTAGCGGAGGAGGAAGAGCAATATGAGTACACAACTAACTACTCCGGTGAACCGCCAGTCTGCCGAAGCGTTATCACGAGACAAAGGCGAGCCGGCCTGGCTTGAAGCGCTGCGCATCAAGGGCGCTGAGCTTGCGGAAACGCTGGAATGGCCGAAACCGGAAAAAACGCGTATTGACCGCTGGGAACTGACAGCGCTGGGCAGTTACAAACCGGAGGCTGAGCTTCGCTCGGCAGACGAGCTGCCTGAATCATTGAAGGAGCTTTCGGGTAATGCTCCGTCAGGACTCGTTGTTCAACGCAACTCGAGCAGCGTGTTCAAGCAGCTTTCTCCTGAGCTTCAGGCAAAAGGAGTTATCTTTACCGATCTGGAGACGGCAGCGCGGGATCACGCCGATCTGGTGCAGAAATATCTGTTCCAGGCCGTAAAGCAGGATGAGAGCAAGCTGACTGCCCTGCATTCGGCAATATGGAACGGCGGCGTATTTTTATACGTGCCCAAGAATACAGAAATCGAGCTGCCGCTGCAGGCTTTGTTCTACAGCGACGATGCTGAAGCGACTTTTGCGCCCCATATTCTAATCGTTGCGGATAACAACAGCCGTGTTACTTATGTAGATAATGTGGTTTCCGCCTATACTGCGGAGCAGCAGGCGCTAACCAAGCAGGCCGTAGTCGAGGTATTTGTAAATCCGGGCGCTCATGTAAGGGTAGCAACGGTTAATCATATGGCTGACAGTATTATCGATCTGACGATACGCCGTGCGATCATTGAGAATGATGCCCGCATTGAATGGGTAATCGGTGATTTGCATGACGGCCATATTTTGTCGGATACGCAATCTGTGCTGAAGGGCAATGGCTCTTCATCGGATGCGAAGGTCATCAGTATCGGCAAGAACTCGCAGCAAATGAGCTTGACGACGGGGGCCGTTCATATCGGGCGCAGCTCCGAGAGCAACATGGTTACGCGGGCTGTTATGAAGGACTCATCGAGAGCCATCATCAATGGCATCACGAAGATCGAGAAGGGCGCAACCAAGGCCAATGGCGTACAGACCGAGAAGGTGTTGATGCTCAGTCCCAAAGCCCGCGGCGACGCCAATCCGATCTTGCTGATCGATGAAGATGATGTTAAAGCTGGTCATGCGGCCAGCGTTGGACAAGTAAATCCTGAACAGGTGTACTACCTGATGTCGCGAGGCATCTCAAAAAAGGACGCGGAGCGGCTCATTATTCACGGATTCCTCGCCCCGGTGGTTTCGGAGATTCCGATCGAGGCTGTTCGTGAACAGCTCAAGCGTCTTCTTGAAAGGAAGCTGGAAGGATGAATGTGCAGGCGATTCGGGAACAATTTCCGATCCTGCATCAAGAGGTAAACGGGCACCCGCTCGTATATCTGGACAACGCGGCGTCTTCACAGAAGCCGCGTTCCGTCATTGATGCCATGGTTCGGTATTATGAAATGGACAATGCCAATGTTCACCGCGGCGTTCATACGCTCGGCTCGCGTGCAACAGACGCTTATGAAGGCGCCCGCGAGAAGACGGCGGCATTTCTCCATGCAGCCAGTCCCCAGGAAATCATCTTTACCCGCGGGACGACCACAGCGCTTAATCTGGTTGCCTCCGGTTATGCCCGCACGGTATGCGGCGAAGGCGACGAAATCGTGATAACGCCTATGGAGCATCACTCCAATTTAATACCGTGGCAGCAGGCCGCCAAAGCGACCGGAGCCACACTGAAATATATTCCGCTCCAGCCGGATGGCTCCATTAGATTGGAGGATGCGGAGAAGACGATTACGAGCCGTACCAAGGTTGTTTCTATCTCCCATGTGTCCAATGTGCTGGCAGTCATTAATCCAATTAAAGAAATTGCCGAAATTGCACATCGCAATCATGCTATAATGGTAGTAGACGGCGCGCAAAGTACGCCGCATATGCGGGTGGATGTTCAGGATTTGAATTGTGATTTCTATGCTTTCTCCGGACATAAGATGTGTGGTCCTACGGGAATTGGAGCATTATATGGCAAGAAAGCTCTACTCGAAGCCATGGAACCGATCGAATTCGGCGGTGAAATGATCGATCACGTTGATTTGTATGAATCGACATGGAAAGAGCTGCCTTACAAGTTTGAAGGAGGAACGCCGATTATCGCCGGAGCTGTCGGGCTTGGCGCGGCAATCGATTTTCTTCAGGAAATTGGCATGGATGCGATCGAGCATCATGGACAAAAGCTTTCCGCATATGCGTATGACCGGCTTCGTGCAATGGATGACATAACGATATATGGTCCCGAGAAGAATCGGGCTGGTCTTGTCACCTTCAATCTCGATGAGGTTCATCCGCATGATTTAGCAACTGTATTGGATACCAAAGGGGTTGCCATCCGTGCCGGACATCATTGCTGCCAGCCGCTTATGCGCTGGTTGAATGTTTCTTCTACGGCCAGAGCAAGCTTTTATTTATACAACACCGAAGAGGACGTTGACCGGTTGATTGACGCCCTCCACCAGACAAAGGAGTTCTTCGGTTATGCAATTGGATGATTTGTATCGCAGAGTCATTATGGATCATTACAAAAATCCGCGCAACCGCGGTACGCTGGATGAAGATGCCGTAACGGTCAACCTGAATAATCCGACCTGCGGTGACCGGATTACGCTGCAGATGGAAATTCAGGACGGGATTGTAAAACAAGCCAAATTCACCGGCGAAGGCTGTTCGATCAGCATGTCGTCCGCTTCTATGATGACCGAAGCGGTCCAAGGCAAATCGCTTGATGAAGCTCTTGCGCTGGCTGAGAAGTTTTCCAGTTTTATCAAGGGTGAACCAACGGAGTTTGATGAGCTTGAAGATATTGAATCGCTGGCGGGCGTGAGCAAATTCCCGGCGCGCATCAAGTGTGCGACACTTTCCTGGAATGCGCTGCGCAAAGGAATTGAGTTGGAGAAACGACAATAAGCGCGCTTTAATGCGCGTTCGAGAGATGGGAGGCCTTTACAATGGCTAAGCAAATGCCCGATTTGGAAGATTATAAATACGGTTTTCGTGACGAGCATAAGGCGATTTTTGAATCCGGTAAAGGTTTGACACCCGAAGTTGTGCGTACAATTTCGGAGATCAAGAACGAACCGGAATGGATGCTGGAATTCCGCTTGAAGTCGCTGGAGCAGTTTAACAAAATGCCGATGCCCCGTTGGGGCGGCAACATGGATGACCTTGATTTCAATGATATCCAGTACTATGTAAGAGCATCGGACAAACAAGGGAAAACGTGGGAGGAAGTTCCGACCGAAATCAAAGAAACCTTTGATAAGCTTGGTATTCCCGAAGCGGAGCAGAAATTCCTTGCAGGGGTATCCGCTCAATATGAATCCGAGGTTGTTTACCACAGCATGCAGGAGGATCTGGAGAAGCAGGGTGTTATTTTCACCGATACCGACACCGCGCTTCGTGAATATCCGGAGATTTTCCGCAAATACTTCGGTACGATCATTCCTCCGGCGGATAACAAATTCGCCGCGCTCAACAGTGCAGTATGGTCAGGCGGAAGCTTTATCTATGTTCCAAAGGGTGTGCAATGCGAAGTTCCGCTGCAGGCATACTTCCGTATCAATTCGGAGAACATGGGCCAATTCGAGCGTACTCTCATCGTAGCTGATGAAGGCAGCATGGTTCACTATGTAGAGGGCTGTACGGCTCCAATCTACAGCACGAACTCTCTGCATAGCGCTGTAGTTGAAATTCTTGTTCTCAAAGACGCCCGTGTCCGCTACACGACGATTCAAAACTGGGCGCCGAATATTTATAACCTTGTGACCAAACGTGCCGTTGCCGAAGAAAATGCAACCATGGAATGGGTCGATGGAAATATCGGTTCCAAGCTGACGATGAAATATCCGGCTGTTGTTCTTAAAGGCCGCGGCGCAAAAGGCATGGTCCTCTCCATCGCCGTTGCCGGTAAAGGGCAGCATCAGGATGCCGGCGCCAAGATGACTCATCTGGCTCCGGATACCACATCGACAATCGTATCCAAATCGATCAGCAAGCATGGCGGTAAAGTAACCTATCGCGGTTTGGCTTCATTCGGACGCAACTCCGAGGGCTCCAAGGCAAACATCAAATGCGATACGCTCATTCTTGATAATGAATCGACTTCAGACACGATTCCCTATAACGAAATTATGAACGACAACATTACGCTTGAGCATGAAGCAACGGTATCCAAAGTATCCGAGGATCAGCTCTTCTATCTGATGAGCCGCGGACTGACCGAAGCGGAAGCGACGCAAATGATCGTCATGGGCTTCATCGAGCCGTTCACGAAAGAACTGCCGATGGAATACGCTGTTGAAATGAACCGTCTCATCAAGTTCGAGATGGAAGGCAGCATCGGTTAATCGATTGAAACAAATAAAGAAGCCGGCATGGTCTGTAAAGACCATGCCGGCTTCTTTTTACATGAATACTTGCTTTACTTCAAGGGAGCGGTCAACGGTGAGATCAATAAACTGATCGTTGATCTGGATAAGAGGACGGAAGAATTCGGATGGATGTGTCATCACAATCGTTCCGTATTCGCCGCTCACAAGCTCGATCCGCTTGCCGATGAAGTTGGGTATCATATGTTTGATAAAGGTATGGGTTGTGAAGGGATCCAATTCAGTGAAGCTCATGCGGTACAGCTCTTTCAGAACAAACAGCAGATCCCGTTTTTTCTGATAGACGCGAGAAGAAATCATCGCGCTGTAGACATCGGAGACAGCTACGATTTTGGAGACGGGATGCATTTTATCACCGGTAATGCGGTAGGGATAGCCTGAACCGTCGATACGTTCATGATGCTCAAGCGCTACGATTGCCGATACAGATTGGCCAAAGGATTTTAAAATAATTTGATTGCCGTAAATGGTGTGCTGTTTGATTTCTTCAAATTCCTGCTCGGTCAGACGATCAGGCTTATTCAGGATTTTTGCCTCAATCCGGGACTTGCCGATATCATGAAGAAATCCGGCTTGGCCGACTTTCACCGCCTGCTCCTCTTCATATCCGAGCCAGGAGGATAAATAGTAGGACAGCATGCCCACCTGAACGGAATGCTGGTAAGTGTAATCATCCTTCGTGTTGAGCAGCAGCAGCATGGACACGACATCGCGTTCTGTTTTGAAATTGTCTACAAGCGGCTGAAAGGTCTCGACAACGTCCTCTTCAGCTATTTTTCCATTCTGAAAAGCATCCATGAATAACTGCTCGCAACCGTTTACAACTTCCTGATAGACGGGTTCAACTGTTGGCAGCCACCTGGGGTTGACGCTGGATTCGATCGTTCTTTCCGGTGGATGGTCAGTGATACGCCTTTCGATCTCGACATAATCAAGTTGGTGCTGGAACAGCCTGGATATTTCCCTGGCATTCAGCTCGGTCCCTTTGGAAAGTACATTCAGTCCGTAGGAGTTGAACGTATCATGGGTTAACCGATCTCCCTCTTTTAGCTCCGTCAGATGTACTCTCATGCTCCACCTCAAGTAACAGTTGTCCAATCAATTGTTATGTCTATGGTAGCAACAAAAAGTGGAATTGGCAATAACAGCAAATCGAATTATAAAAATTTATATGAATATATGAGCAAATATATAGGTAAATCAGATTATTTTTGATTGCGGGACCGGGAGCAGACTGAATCTTTAAATTCCATATATTTCATTGTAAATGCGTTTGGCGACAACAAGGTCCTCCGTCCCTTGAATGAGGGCTCTTCCATCCGGGAACAAAACGGCTGTTATTTGCTCATCCCGCCGATAACGGATGAGAAACGGATTTTGCTCGACCTTACCAGCCTGCCTGAGCCTTGCGGCTAACGCATCCATATTGATTTTGCTGTTTTGCCGCGGCGAAATCTGCATCGTGTTGCGCCCGCACAGCGATACAGCTGCCGATTCCAGCTCATTGTCATCCAGGTAGCTGTATTGATGCCGGGAGCAAGCCGGGCAGTCGCTGCGCTTGGATTTGGAGACATTCAGCGGGGTGTAGCGGTGCTGCCACAGATCTGCCTGGAACAAAGTGCCGTGCATGGCCGCAGCATTGCCGCTAAGCCACTTGAGCGCTTCTGCTGCCTGCATGGAGGCAATCAGATCGACGGCAGGGGAAATAACGCCAGCCGTTTCGCACGTGTCTACAGAGCCTGCAGCAGGCGGTACAGGGAACAGACAGCGGAAGCATGGCGTTTGTTCCGGAATGAAGGACATGGTCATGCCGGATGCGCCGACGACTCCTCCGTAGATCCAGGGAATCTCCAGCTTCAAACTGATATCGTTAATCAAATAACGAACGGAGAAATTATCGGATCCGTCTATAATAAGATCGACCCCGTCCAGAATTTCTTCCGCGTTTGCGCTTGTCAGATCAAGGATCATCGGTTCGATGCGTACAGAGCTGTTGATGCTTCTCAGCCGCTCTGCCGCCGCGGCCGCCTTGGGCAGCATGCGCTGCACATCCTCTTCTGTGTACAGCATCTGCCGCTGCAGGTTGCTCCATTCCACTACATCGCGGTCAATGATGCGGATTCGGCCGATGCCTGACCGTACAAGATGCTGGGCTGCAACGCTTCCGAGCGCGCCCATGCCGACTACGGCAGCGCTGCTCTCACCGATGCTTCGCTGCCCCGCTGCCCCGATAGGAGCGAAGCGGATCTGTCTGGAGTAGCGATCAGCAGAAGCGGGGGGCTGCTCCGCTGACCTGGAATTGTAATCTGTGCTGTCCTTATCGTGAAAAGTCATGCGGAGCCTCCTAAAGTTTTTCTGCGCGCTGCCCGAAACAGTTTCCCTGACAAAGACAGAAAAACGGTTTCGGAATCATGGACTGCGTTTTTTCACTGCACTGCCGATACAGCATCTCCGACAGACAGAACAACTTCATAGGATCCAAAGCTGGTTTTTAGCCGCAGCTGCTTTATAATGGTGGGGCGATGGGATTCCAGGGGCCTTGCTGGTGGCCTTTCCATTCCGAGCCGTCTTCCCATATCTCCCGTTTCCATATCGGCACTATTTCCTTAAGCCGTTCAATGGCGTATCTGCTTGCTTCATAGCAGGCATCCCGATGGGGTGTCGAGATCGCGATGACAACGCTGATTTCGGCAATGTCGACTACACCGATGCGATGCCCGATTGCACAACGCGCGCCCGGCCATTTCTGCGACACTTCATCGCCGATTTGCCGAAGCATTTTGAGCGCCATGGGTATATAAGCCTCATACTCCAAACGGACCGTCCGCTGCCCCTCGGTCCATTCTCTTGTGGTGCCCGTAAACGTTAAGGTGGCTCCATTCTCGGGCGCGATGACTTTAGCGGTGATTGTCTCAACAGACAGCGGCTGCTCCGTGACGGCAAACAAACCATTGTCCGCATCTGCGGCAGGCACCGGCTCTCCGCCGGAGACGGGAGGGAGCAGAGCAAGCTCGTCCGTGCATTTCACAATATCGTCATCAGCGGCATAGGACTGGTTGGAGGCCATGAATGAGGCTGTTATTAACGATTCATGTGCGGGATATCGGACAATCAGAGCTTGTTTCAACGCACTGACAGGGATTTGGTCTTCTTCAAGCTGCAGACGGATTGCCGGTTCTGCCAATCGCTCAGCCAGGCCGGCGAACAACTGAATATTCCATTGATTGCTCATGTTTTAACCTCTCGTATCTTCGTTAATGATCTCTACAGCATACCATAATCATTTGAAAAATGTTATGCTAGAAGCAGCTACATGAAGGGGAGTGCGGACTATGCCGGGGTTAACGGATCGGTTCGAACGTGTTCATGATTATTTGCGAATATCCGTGACGGACCGTTGTAACTTACGCTGTTTATACTGCATGCCGGAAGAAGGCGTTGAATTTGCTCCTTCCTCCGATTTGCTGTCTTATGATCATATAGTTGAGGTTGTTGAGGTGGGCGCGAGCCTCGGTATTTCAAAGCTGCGCATTACAGGAGGCGAGCCGCTTGTGCGTCCAGGCCTGGACGGACTGGTGCGCCGGTTGGCGGCAATTCCCGGTATTCGCGATATATCGCTGACAACCAACGGTGTTCTGCTGGCAGATCAAGCCGGGGCGCTGAGAGAAGCCGGAGTCAACCGGGTAAATATCAGTCTGGATACGCTCGATCCGGCACGGTTTCAGTTTATTGCCAGACGAGGGGATTTGAAAAGGGTCATGGCCGGCATTGAAGCCTCGGCGAAAGTGGGTTTCAGCCCGATAAAGCTCAATTGCGTGCTGCTTAAGGGCGTCAACGAGGATGAAATCGGTGATTTTCTTCAGATGGCTTATGAGCATCCGCTGCATGTCCGTTTTATTGAGTACATGCCGATCGGGCACGCCGACGAAAATTGGAAAAATCATTATTTGCCTTTAACGCGTGTTCTGGAAATTGCCCGGGAACGCAAACTTGATATAGAACGCCTGGACTCTATTATCGGGAACGGTCCTTCCGAGGATTATCGCATTGCAGGCGGACTGGGCTCGTTTGGCCTGATTCATCCCGTCAGCGATCACTTCTGCCAAAGATGTAACCGTCTGAGATTGACGGCGGATGGGAGCATTAAGCCCTGCCTGTACTGGGTGGATGAGCTTAGCGTAAAGCCTGCGCTTGGAAATCCGGAGGCGCTGCGTGCCGTATATATGCGGGCGATGGATATCAAGCCGCTTAATCATGAGATGGCAGCCAAGCTGTCTGACGAAGCCCAAAGCCACGAGCCTACCGCAAGGAGAATGTCCCAAATCGGCGGTTAGGGTCTCACAATTGCGAAAGTAGAGTACAGATTATAGCTGGAGGAATAATAAATGAGTATTTCCCGAACGATAATGATTGACCATTTCGGTCAACCGCTGCGTGAAACGTCCCCGGAGCAGATGGCTTTGCTTGCGGGGAATGTTTTTGCCTTGTCGGAGCGTGTGCCGGAAGCAGGGGGAGATGCCTTTGATTTTGCAGCCTGGTATGCCGCCTGGCGCACCTTGCAGGGAATCGGGCAGCAGACTCCGGAGCCCAGTCATCTTAAAGTGGAAGGTGCGGATTCCTTTGAAGCGGTCATTCCTTGGGAACAGCTTGCGGAAGCTGCCGTTCAATATGCGATAGGGGGGCAGCCGCTGCAGAAGGGCGGGCCTATCCGGCTCTATGTTCCAAACGGCTCAAGCGCATGTCTGAACGTAAAAAGCGTGGTCATGTGCCGTTTTCTGCATGAGGAAGCAAGCAGGGGGGAAGTCTCGTATGGATTCAAAAGCACGTTTTCTCCGCAAGATATGCGAATAAAGCGGTAATCCCTTATAACCCGGGAGGCAGGCATGAAAGAAACATCGACTGGTGCGCCTGAAGTCGTTCTGTTGCACAGCAACGACGTTCACAGCCGCTTGGAACTGGCGGCAAAAATGTCCACTTACATTGCAGAAACAAGGCGTACATATGGAAGCGACCACGTGCTCGCTCTGGATATCGGCGATCATATGGACCGCATGAGAATTGAGACGGAGGCCAGTGACGGCCTTGTGAATATAGAGCTTTTGAATGAGGCGGGCTATGAGGCGGTAACTCTCGGAAACAATGAGGGTTTAACCTTTACGCATGAGCAATTGGATGATGCTTACCGCGAACATGCGCGCTTTCAGACGATCTGTGCCAATATGCACCAAAAATCAAGCGGCGAGAGGCCTTCATGGCTGCAGCCTTCCACGATTATCCAAAAGGGACGTCTCCGGATTGGAATTATTGGAGTTACGGCTGCCTTTGCCGATTTTTATGATCTGCTGGACTGGAATGCCGGCGATCCCATTGACGCGGTTACGGAGCAGGCAGCCGCCCTGAGAGAGCGCGTCGATGTGCTGGTCGTCATGTCGCATCTGGGCTTGGCCTTTGACCGGCAGATGGCGCAGAAAGTCGAAGGCCTCGATTTGATTCTTGGCGGACATACGCATCATCTGCTCGAGGAGCCGGAAGTGATCGGCAGGACCTATATCTGTGCCGCCGGCAAGTTCGGCGACTATATAGGGCGCATTGAGATTGGTCTGGATCCTGTCCTTAAACGTCCATCCTTCCATGTCGAATGCATACCGATGGCCGCATACGAAGAGAAACCCGAAGCCGCCGCCATAATCGGCGGCTTCAAAGCGGCAGGGCAGCGTCGTCTCAGCAGAGTTATTACAAGATTGTCCGAACCGCTGCCGGCAAGAGTTGAGCAGGAATCGCCGCTTTGCAATTTGCTGGCTGCCGGTCTGAGGCGCTGGACAGACTCGGAGATTGGCATCGTCAACACAGGACAGCTTCTGGGCGGACTCGCCAAAGGAGAAGTAACGGCGGGTGAGCTGCACGCGCTGTGTCCTTCTCCCATCAACCCCTGCCGGATGAGATTGGCCGGTCCGGATCTCCTGCGCGCATTGGAAGAAGCCCTTCTTGGGGAATTCATCGATAAGCCGATCCGCGGGTTCGGATTCCGGGGCTATGTTCTTGGCACCTTGGCCGTTGACGGTCTCGAAATAAGCTGGGACCCGGAGGGGCCTCCCTATGGCAAGATCCATTCCCTGACGGTAAACGGGCAGGACTTTGACCCTGATCGTGAATACGTGGTAGGGACGATAGACATGTTTACGTTCGGTGTAGGTTATGAGACAATCAAAAACGGCAAGGACATTCAGTACTTTTTGCCCGAGTTCATTCGGGATGTGCTGGCTTTGGAATTGCAGCATACACAAGCTCTCTTGGATTGCAGAAAGACCCGCTGGACCATGACAGGTACAAATCATGGAACGGCCGATTGACAACTGCCAGAGATGAAGGAGGGAGAACCAGGCTTTTATGGGAGATATTATTAATGCTGTTATTTTAGGAATTGTTGAAGGGCTGACTGAATTTTTGCCGGTATCTTCGTCCGGACACATGATTTTGACCAATAAGCTGCTTGGTTACGCCTCGGATAATCAGATGATCGTTACGTTCGAAATCGTCATCCAACTGGCTGCCATATTGGCAATTGCCCTGATTTACCGGAAGCGTATTGCCAATCTGTTCGGATTGTCACGGCAGACGGAAAGTCTGGGAAGGATTTCCGCTTACCCCAGAGCAAGACGCAAACTTAATCTTATTCATATCGCACTTGGCATTGTGCCCGCAATGCTGTCCGCATTCTTCCTGCGGGATGTTATCAAGGGTGAAGGATTTAACCAGACCCCGGTCCTCTATGCGCTCGTGGTGGGCGGCGTCTACATGATTATAGCCGAGTGGCTCTCAAGTACGAGACGGATTCGCGTCGTATCGGAGACTATTGACGATATTTCCTATAAGCAGGCGTTTATGATCGGAATTCTGCAATGCTTGTCATTATGGCCGGGCTATTCGCGCTCAGGCTCGACGATTGCCGGCGGGATGCTGGTGGGAACCAGCTACAAGGCTGCTGCCGATTTCTCTTTCCTGATGGCGATTCCAATCATGGCGGTGGCGACAGGCTACGAGCTGCTGGACAATTACAAGTTTATTGAAGGGGACAACCTGCCGTTCTTTATTACCGGATTTATTGTATCCTTCGTGGTGGCATGGCTCGTAATCGTATTGTTCCTGAAGCATATTCAAAAGGTGAAGCTGACTCATTTTGCTATCTACCGGTTTATACTGGCAGCTCTGTTCTGGTTCTTCATTATGCGATAAGCGGGAAAAACAGTTGTTTCTTCCTGCTTGACTTTTATCATTCCATGAAAAAGATGATTTTTGTCGATAATTGGCGAATCAGTTATTGCTCTTTTTTCCAAAATAACTTACATTAAAATTACGAGGTCGATTGACATGCCCTCATGATTAGGAAAATTGAAGCAAGCAGGGGTCGATCCGATGCGATTATTGCCCATACATCTATGCCGAGCAGGCATGAAACTAGCCAAAAAGATCTACTCAGAGGAAGGTCTCGTCCTGCTTGCCGAGCAAGTCGAGCTGACCGACAAGCTGATATCCAGACTGCGGGAATGCGGCATCAACTTTGTTTATATTCATGATCCCAAAACGGCTGATATAGTTGTTCCCGATCTGATCAGCGATGCGACCAGACATCGGGCGCTTCATGAAATCCGGACTAATTTCCGGGCTATGATGGACAAGCCCAATCGCAAATCCGGGGTTACCTACCCCTACATAGCGAAGCCCTTCCGGCAGGTTATGAATATGGTGATCGACGATCTCACCAGCCAGAAGGATGCCATGCTGATGCTGATGAACATGGGGATCGTGGACGATTATCTGTTTCAGCATTCGCTTAATGTCTGTGTCTATTCCACGATACTAGGCATTGCCAGCGATTATTCGCGCGACGAATTAATGAACATTGGTCTTGGTGCGATGCTCCATGATATCGGCAAAACTCAAATCAGAACCAATGTATTGAAAAAATCGGGTTCTCTGACCCGCGATGAATACGAGGAAATGAAGCGCCACGCTGAACGCGGGTATTATCTGCTGAAGGATGAGCCGAATATCCCGCTGCTGGTCGCCCACTGTGCCTATCAGCACCATGAGAGACTGGATGGCAGCGGCTATCCGAGGGGAATCAAAGGAGATCAAATTCACGAATACGCCAAGTGGATTGGACTCGTGGACTCTTACGATGCTATGACCTCAACCCGCATTTACAAATCTCCGATGCTTCCCCACCAAGCGGTGGAGGCGCTCTATACCGGTACGGGAACGTTGTATGAGCAAAGCATGCTCCAGACGTTCCGGGACAAGGTCGCGATTTACCCTATTGGCGTTACCGTAAAGCTCCAGACCGGTGAGACCGGTGTTGTAGTGGACATTAACGCTTCCTGTCCGCATCGTCCCGTTGTGCGCGTCCTGGAGGACGAACACGGTACGGAGCTGAAGGCGCCGTACGAAGTTGATTTGTCAACCAAGCTGACCATGATGATTTCCGGAGTCAATGAGGATCCCCAGCTGGCGGAAGTAACCGGGGCGTAGGACCCGGGAGGGATAATAGCTGGGAAAAAGAGCCGATAGGGCTCTTTTTTTTAACAACTTTACCCGCCAGAGGATCGTGAGTTATTTTTCTTCTTATAATTATCCATCTTTCGAAATGACGAAATTTGCTGAATCGTTGTTAATTATTTGCAACAATACGCGGCGAATATTACAATGATGGAAATACGAATGATAAAGTCAGGTGCTGAAACTATGCAAAATGTTATACATACAGATCGTACACAGGGTGTTCGACCCGCTTCGCCTGCGGATGATCCGTGGGATCCGATCGTTTCGCTGCGCCAGTTTGGAAGGCATCGTCTGACAAGCGTGGAGATGACTATTTCCAATCTATGCAATATGCGATGCGAGCATTGCGCGGTGGGGGATACGCTCGTTATGGCTGAGCCAGGCAAGCTGCCTTTGGAGATGATGCTGCGCAGGCTGGATGAAATCGAGCATTTGCAGACGATCAGCATTACCGGTGGCGAGCCCACATTTTCTGGCAAAACAGTGAAGGAATATCTGATTCCACTGTTCAAATACGCCCGCAGCCGGGGGATCCGATCGCAAATCAATTCCAACATCACATTGGATTACAGCCGGTACGAGGAGATTGCCCCGTTCCTGGATGTGATGCATATTTCGTTCAATTACACCAACGCCGACGATTTTCACGAAGTCGGTTTTGCCAAAAGCGGTCATCCCGTTGCCCGTGAAACGGCTGCCCGGATGTATGAGCGAATGCTCAGCAATGCAAGCAAATTAAGCAAGGGCGGTCTCTTCGTCTCCGCTGAATCCATGATCAATTTCCGGACGCATGAGAAAATGGCCGAGATTCATCAGCTTATTGTGCAGATGGGCTGCCAGCGTCATGAGGTACATCCGATGTACCCAAGTGCTTTCGCTTCCGATTTACCGGTTATAAATAAAGAGGAGATGCGCAGAGCTATCCTGCACCTGCTGGATCATCGGGATTCTTCCCTGTGGATGCTGTTTGGCACCCTGCCGTTCTTTCACTGCAGTGAGGAGGCCGAGGACCGCAATCTGCTGGCAAGACTTGCGGCGGAACCGAACGTAACGGTTCGCAATGATCCGGACGGGCGGAACCGTCTCAACGTGAATCTGTTCACGGGAGATGTATTCGTGACAGATTTCTCTGATGTGCCGGCTTTCGGCAACATCAGCACAGACCGGCTCGATGAATTGTTCGAGCGCTGGCTTGCCCATCCGCTGGCGGGCAGCGTTAACTGCCACTGCCCGGCTGCAGCCTGCTGCGGACCAAATTTATTGGTTAAAGACATGTACTACAGGGAAGTGGATTTTCTGGCTCGAAAAGCTATCCTTTAGATTGGATGAGAGGAGCGGACCACCCTATTGGGACATTTTGACGCAGGCGAGATTGTCTGGAATTTAATTATTGTTTTTGTCCTTGTTTTGTTGAATGGTTTTTTTGTGGCAGCGGAGTTTTCGCTCGTGAAGGTCCGGTTATCCAGACTGACGCAGCTCTCCAATGAGGGGAATAAGCGCGCGAAATATGCCCTTAAGGTGAACAGCAGGCTGGACACTTACTTATCGGCAACGCAGCTCGGGATTACCCTTGCTTCTCTTGGACTTGGCTGGGTAGGCGAGCCTGCCATATCCGATCTGATTGTGGAACCGCTGCTTCACGAATTCGGGCTGAGCGACTCAACGGTTATTTCCTCCATATCCGTCGTTATCGGTTTTCTTGTCATTACTTTCCTGCATATTGTGCTTGGCGAGCTTGCGCCTAAGACGCTTGCCATTCAGAAGTCGGAGTCCACTTCCCTGTGGGCATCGATGCCGCTGCTGCTGTTTTATCGTATTTTTCTCCCGGCAATCTGGCTGCTCAACGGCTCCGCCAACCGATTGCTCAGGCTGATTGGTGTGAAACCGGCAAGCGAGCATGATTCGGCCCATACGGAAGAAGAGATCCGTATTCTGATGAATCAAAGCGCGGTCAGCGGCATCATCGACAAGGATGAGCTGAAGCTGTTTGACAATATTTTTGAGTTTTCCGACAGGCTGGCCCGCGAAGTGATGCTGCCTCGCACCGATATGGATTGTCTCTATGCCGATATCGATTTTGCCGAGAATATGAAGACGGTCTATGCAACCAAACATACGCGTTTCCCGGTCTGTGTCGAGGATAAAGACCAGCTGATCGGATTTGTACATATTACGGATTTGCTGACGGCCGATCCGGATGAGGAGCATACCCTGCACAAGTTTCTTCGTCCCATCCTGAATGTTCCCGAATCGATGGAAATCAGTCATGTGCTGAAGCTGATGCAGCGCAAGCACTCGCAGTTGGCGATTGTTGTGGATGAATATGGCGGAACGGCGGGCATGCTCACGACTGAACTGATTCTTGAAGAGATCGTCGGGGAGATTCATGACGAATTCGATACGGAACAGCCAAGTGTTGTGGTCAAGGGGGATGTCACCTCTGTAGATGGCCGGATGCTGATTGAAGATGTGAATGACATGTTTAATCTGGATATCGAGGATGATGATGTCGATTCCATAGGAGGCTGGTTGTTCACCCGTCTTGAAGGCAACCCCGTCAAAGGAAAGAAGGTCGAGCATAAGCACTATGTGTTTGAAGTAGCGGAAAGCGAGCGGCTCAGAGTGCTGCGCGTCAATATTTTTCGTCTACAAAGGGATGAACTGCTGGAGATCGAAGCTCCCGGTGAAGATTGATTCTACTGGACGGCTTATTACTTGGCTGCTCTTCTTATAAGAGCATGGAGATGGCAGCGTGATTGTTGAGTTACAGTCTGCGCCGCTATGAATAAAAAGCAATCTGCATTGTGAATGCAGATTGCTTTTTTTGCGTTTTCACTCTCATGGAGGCAATCAACGAGGCGGATGGATATGAAAGAAATGGACAACTTATGCAAATTTTTGGTGAAAAAACAGAATTAATCTTCCTGAATGAGAACAAAATCTGGGCTCTTGTCATATGCTTACTAAAGGAATGCCTGAAAAATGGGCTCTCGAAGGACGAATCCGAAGGCAGAAAGAAGGAGGAGCCAAGGTGAATTTGAAGCAAACCCGAGAATGGTATCCGTTTGTCGGCCCGTTTGATCCCTGTCCCCCAAAATATGTGAAAACCTATGTCGTGCCCCCTAATCAGTATTTTACCTACCAGCCCATGAATTTACCGCAATTTTCATTGTCCGAGGCATTGAAGGTGGGAACGCTGTGGCCTGCTTTCTTCAGTCCCTATGAATCCAGATGCGGGAAGGGGGCCTAGCAGAAGCCATGAATAAACCGGATGAGAATTATTACCGCAAGCTGCTTGAGCTTCAGCAGCTGGATTTTGCTCTGGTCGAATTAACACTTTATTTGGATACCCATCCCAATGATATGCAGATTTTGCAGCAGTTTAACCAGCTTGTCCAGCAGAGGCAGCACTGCGCCCATGAGTTTGAGATGCAGTATGGGCCTTTGCTCCAGTTTGGCCACAGTTATTCCAAATATCCATGGCAATGGATTGAGACTCCATGGCCTTGGCAGGTGTGATCCATCTCGCCCATTGCGTGTAAAAGCACCTCAAAAGCGTTTAACCGGTCAGGAGGGATGTATGGAATGTGGATTTATGATAAAAAGCTCCAATACCCGGTGCGGGTCAGTAAATGCGACCCGAGGGTGGCGAAATATCTTGTCGAGCAATATGGGGGCGCGGATGGGGAGTTGTCGGCAGCGCTGCGATACTTAAATCAAAGGTATACGATACCGGATAAGGTAGTCGGATTATTAACGGACATAGGAACCGAGGAATTTGCCCATCTGGAAATGATTGCCACAATGATCTATAAGCTCACGAAGGATGCTACTCCTGCGCAGCTGGAGGCAGCCGGGTTAGGGGAGCATTTTGCCAATCATGACAGCGCGCTGTTCTATAACAATGCATCGGGGGTGCCTTGGACTGCTGCCTATATTGCTGCCAAGGGTGATCCCCTTGCGGATTTGTATGAGGATATCGCAGCTGAGGAGAAGGCCAGGGCTACTTATCAATGGATTATCGATATGACTGACGATGTGGATCTGCAGGACAGCCTGAAGTTCCTGAGAGAACGGGAAATCATTCATTCTTTGCGCTTCAGGGAAGCGGTGGAAATCATCAAGATGGACAGGGATACGAAGAAGGTCTATTAAGTTTAATAAGACCAGGCTGCGCGCACTGAAAAGTTTTGCAACCGGAGAATCCTGCCCACTTGGGCCGGGTTCTTTTTGCGATGGTCAAGGGAGTCGATAGATGACTGCTGACGCTTGCATTATCGAGATCGAATGCTGTTGGAATACCACTGTTATTGGCATGTGAAGTCGATGATCGAAACTTTTGCCTCTCCCGCTTCGTCAAGTATGAAGCGCGGCAACAGCAGAAAAGAGGCGATTAAACGCAAATGAATACGAAGATTTCAACTTCAAGAGCGTCATCGAATAGAAAAACATCACCCACGCGCTCTGCTGCACCTTCGCGAAAGCGTGCCAGGAAGCGTAAATCCCGTTTTGCGCGGATTGCGGGATATTTGCTGCTAACTGCGTTTCTGGCAGGAATCTCTGGACTTGGCTGGATGTTCTTCACAGAATCGGGCAATAATTTTCGCTACTTGGTAGCAGACACGTTAATCACTACGCAGCATCGGCAATGGGCCAAATATATAATCGGACAGAAGGCACTGGATCAGAGAGTTCAGGAATACCAGAACCGGTTTAATCAAATGGGAGAGGAACGCGACAGCCACACTATTCAGCTTCCGGCAGGCACAGGGGATCAATCCGGACAGGTGGAGCAGAAACCGCTGGTTCAAATTGAAACCATTTCCGGTCCGAGCTACAAAGGGTATTTGATGATCGTAAATGATCCCACCAAAATCCGTCTCGGCGTACCGGAAAAGGCCGGCAAGGGGGAGAAAGTATCCAGCATGGTGAAGCGGACCGGGGCAATCGCCGGTGTGAACGGCGGCGGATTTGCCGATCCCAACTGGCAAGGAAACGGATTCCAGCCGATCGGGCTTGTGATTTCGCAGGGGAAGGTGTACTACGAGGATTTGGGTGGCAAGAAATCGACGCAGATCGTCGGCATTGACGGGAAGGGCAAGATGATAGCCGGCAAATATTCGCTTGCTGAAATTCAATCCATGGGAGTCAAAGAAGCCGTTACGTTCCAGCCGCGGATCATCGTCAATGGCAAGGGCTTGATCAAGAATGCCAAGGACGGTTGGGGAATCGCGCCGCGCACGGCGATGGGGCAGCGTGCGGACGGAGCCATAATGTTTGTCGTGATTGACGGAAGGCAGCCAGGCCACAGCATTGGCGCGAATCTGTACGATGTGCAGCAAATCATGCTGAAGCATGGCGCGGTCATAGCCGCAAATTTGGACGGAGGCTCCTCGACAGTGCTCGTGAAGGACAATCACATCCTGAACAAGCCTTCCTCCGAGCATGGCGAGCGGTATCTGCCGACGGCATTTCTGGTCTTTGATCATCCCGAGCAGGTAGATATCCCTAATATTTGGAATGGATTAGGACCAGAGGATATCGACCCGGCCAAGTGGTAGACCGGCAAGGATAACTTGGTTTCGAGCTTGCACGATTCTGCTCTTTTCCATTATCATTATGGGAGACTTGGAAGGAGAGCGAAGGAACTTGCCAAACGAAAGCAGATTGATGAAGCCGCAGGCGCTTATATTTGATATGGATGGTACTTTGTTCGAGACGGACACGCTGCTTCTGGGCGTTCATGAACGGATTTTCCAGACTTTGCGGGAGGAAGGGTTGTTCCACGAGCCGACGCCTCCGGTGGAGCGGCTGCTTGGCTGTCTGGGAATGCTGCTGGAGGATATATGGAAATCGGTTATGCCGGGCAGCTCGGAAGCGGCCAGAAAACGTGCGGATGTGCTGCTGCTGCAGTATGAAGTGGAAGGTCTGGAAGCAGGCGAGGGTTCACTCTATCCGCATGTGGAGAACACTTTGCGGCAGCTGAAGGCCAATGGATACAAGCTGTTTGTTGCCAGCAACGGGCTTGAACGGTATGTCAGGGAAATTGTCCGGCTAAAATCGCTAACTGAGCTGTTCGACGGCTTGTACAGCGCTGGCGAATATCAGACGTCAACGAAGGTTGATCTGGTTGCCCGCCTTATGGAGGATCATGGTCTTGATTATGCCTGGATGATTGGAGACCGCTCCTCCGATGTGGAAGCGGGCAGAGGCAACGGGCTGGGAGTGGTTGGCTGCGCTTATGCCGTGTACGGCCGCCAGGAGGAGCTGAGCGGGGCGGATGCGCTGATCGGAGATTTCCGCCAGCTGCTGGAGCTCGTAGGCAATGCGGAATCCCGTACCGCCGAAACGGGGGCCTAGAAGCGGGAGCGATACGTTCTGACTCTGGTGGCATGGTATGATACAATCAAAAGTTCAAAGAAAATCCCGGAACTGTTATCAGGTTCCGGGATTTGCTGGTTGATAGGTCGAATTGTCCTTCCGCCGCTTTTTCTGTTCATGCAGCCATACCGCATACTCCAGAGGTCTGGTAATCGCGCGGCGGTATGTTTCCCGTTCTCCGGCCTGCAGGAATACTTCTCTGGCGGGTTTGGGGTTCACCTCCAGGAGCCAGATTTGTCCCTTCCTGTCAATGGCCAGATCAAGCGCGAGCTCGCATAATCTGCCGTAGGATTCCTCCAGAAACGCCGCCATCTGTACGCCCAGCTCACCGGCTTTGTCGGTAATCTGCTGGACGGTCTCCTCATTTTGGATCCACTGCTTCAGCAGCTTCTGCATGGTAATGGCATGCCCGCCTCCATGCAGATTGGAGGTGATGCTGCGGGATGCCCCGATTCTCCCGGCACAGCCAGTGACTTCCCAGTTCCCGCTGCTATTCTTCTGCACGAGCATCCGGTAGTCATGAACCCGCCCATTCGGCAGCTTCAGCTGTATGCCCTGCTGGACCAGATAACGGTTCCCCTTCAGATTCCACCCGGCAAGCCTGCCGTGCAAACCGGAGAGAGGTACACGCTGTGGAGTGATGATACGCCGCGATTGATCACGGCCTTGAATGAGATAAGTTCCTCCCTGCTGCTTCTCAATGCGCAGAATCCCGCGTCCGCCGGTGCCGTTGATAGGCTTTAAATAAATCAGCGGATATTTTTTGACCATTTCCGTCAGATCGCCAGGGTTTTCATATAAGCGGGTAAGCGGCAGGTGGGGCCGGAAGCGTTCCTCCATGCGCATGGTCTTGTATACCGTCCATTTGTTGCGCAGCACCCGGTTGAGGAAGGTCAGGTGGCCATACTGCTTGCGGAACCGGCCCAACTGTTCGAATCTGTGACTTTTCTGGATGCGGCATCTGTCATAAATCATATGGGGAAATGAACGCCATTTGCGGGTCCAGGTTTTTTTGCCGGGATCGAATATATGCGCAAAAATCCGGTTCTGCTTGTAATTGACATCCTGCGGTGTAAAGACGAACACATCCAGATCCAGCTGACGGCCTGCAGCCGTCATTCTCTGATAGACAGCTTTTTCTTCAAGCAATCCATTCTCGTTCAAATAAAGCGTTAATATGCCAAGCACGGGCTGGCCCAATGCGGACTCCTCCTAGCATTCGAATCGAAGCGTTGGTTTGCCGGTTGGACCTGTAAAAAGTTCGATAGCCTTCATTCCGGCATGAAAACACATTTGCATACTTGCGGGATTGTCAGCGGCAACGCTGCACATAAGACCGCCAAAGTGGCCGCGCAGCTCTGACAGCAGAGCACTTCCGATCCGGCGGCCGCGATGACCGGGATGAACGACCACCAGGCAAGCCCGCTTGCCTGCATCTGCAGCAAAAGCGATGGCGGCCAGTTTGCCGCCCTCCAGGGCGATGGCTACAGCCGCAGGTGGCGCATCTGTTCTCAAATGCGCCGCTTTAGCTGACAAAACCTCAGCAGGGGCTGCAAGGCCCATACTGCTCCCGGCGGTGTACATCATCCCGTCAGAATCGCTGTAATCAAGATTGAGTGCAGCAGGACCGGATGCAGACAGGGATAGGCGGCGTTCAAGCCCTGCCAGGGATTCGGCAGGGAGTCTTCGCAGCTCGCTCAGGCCTGCGGCAGACAGCCGATTGCCGCCGAAGCGGGAGGCGAAGTCGATAATTTTCATCCTGACTCTGCCCCATTCATCAGGCGAAAGCCGTTTGATTTGTATGATTTGCACCTCCTAAAAGTTTTCCGGAGGAAAACTTGCTTCGAAAGCACAAGCTTAAGTTTTCCGGAGGAAAACTTGCTTCGAAAGCATAAGCTTAAGTTTTCCGGAGGAAAACTTGCTTCGAAATCTCCAATGGAAACTCGCTTCGAAAGCTTAAGCGGCTTCCGGCTTCAGCCGGGAGCCGCCTTTTTACCCGCTTTTTTCCGCAGTAAAAACTGGCTGTATTGAAAAATACGATCGAGCGACTGCTTGCGGATATCGGGCTCGTCGAACTTCATCGGCTTGGAGTTGGCTTCGAAGAACCAAATGCCGCCGGAATGGTCGATTCCCAGATCCATCGACATTTCGACCAGGCGATGGCGGGCCCCCCGTTCGATCTGCCGGGCAATAAGCAGCGCAGTGGTGCGGGTCTTATTTAGAATCTTATGCGCCTCTTCTTGGCCAAATGCGCTGACGAGCAGTCTTTCCGGATCATCGATACTGCCGCCGCGGGGCACATGCGTCGTAATACTGAGCGATCCGGCTACCCGGGCGCCAATGCCGGAGATATCCCATTGGCCCCGTTGGTTTTTTTGAACAAGCGCCCGCAAATCAAAGGAACGGTCGTTGATGGCGGCCAGTTTTATGCCCTGCTGGACGATGTAGCGTTCTCCGGAACACTCCTTTCTGACCCGCAGCCAAAGCTTGCGCAGCGATCCGCAGTTATAGGTGATGCTCTTCTTATCCGTCTGGATTCTCAGCCGGTAGGGGAATGTCTTCTCCGGCTGGAGCAGAATGGTCATAATGCCCTTGCCTGCTTTGCCGCTTACCGGCTTCAAGTACAGAAATTTATACTTAAGCATCATATTGCCCAGACCCTCCTGGCTGAGCAAACGCCTTGTTGCCGGAATAAAGGGCCTTGTGTGAGGTGTCTTCCGCAGCCATTTGAAAAGACTCCATTTATTAAAAAAAGCAGGGTTGAACAGGATGACGCGCGGATTTCGCAAGCAGGCGGCAATTTTGCGCTTTACCTCCGGAATCAGCTCATCCTCCCGCAGCGGAATCCGATTATAAATCAGATCGGGGAACGGCAGCTTCTGCTGAATCCAGCTGTCCGTCCCCTCCTCATAGATAAAACCATCCAATGAATTGCGCGTCAGCTTGAGCTGGCTCACCGTCAGTACATAGACGATGAAGCCCTGCTCGCGTCCTGCCATAATGAGATCGGCAAAATTGTTGCGGTTGCCCCGAAACAGCATAATCTCATCATCGATTGTAAGAATAGCCAGAACCGGCCGTTTGGTTTGAATGTCAACGACCGTTGCAAGCTCATGGTGAACGCCGTCCATCAGTCATTCCCCCTGCGGAAATTACTGAGGTACATGCAGTGATCCAGAATGTGGCTTAATGAAGCGCGGCCTTCAGAACGCAGCGCCGGGTGACTGAAGATCGATCGGCCCGGCTTTGCGTTCGCTTCGAACATCCAGACCTCGCCATCCTTGTCGATGCCCAGATCAAGACCCAGCTCTCCAAGTGTATGAGGGAAGTTGCGTTCAATGGCCTCTGACAGCTTAACCGATACCCTTTTGGCTTTTTCCAGGATTTCTTCATCCTGGTCACCAAAGGTTTTGCTAAGCGCCTGTTTCGGTGTCAGCAGCGATCCGCCGTTCTTGATGTGGGTGGTAACACTGCCGCGGCCAGCCTTTTTGGCGCCGATGCCTACAGGGACCCACTCATTGTCGCCATTCTTGTGCATATGAAACCGGAAGTCGATCGGGCAGCCGTCGATTTCAATCAGACGCACGCCTTGCTGGCAGACGTAACGCTCCAGACCGCTGCTCCCATGGCGTGCCTGCAGCATGCGCATCAGGGAGTTGAAGCTTGTAAAACGGAGCAGAACGTTTGTATTGTTCCGGCGGTATCTGGCGAAATAACCGCGCTTCGGATTATAAGTGAGCCTGTAGATCCCGATACCCAGGCTTCCTGCGGTTGGTTTGTAGTAAATGAACTGATGTTTTTCCAGCATTTCCTTTATTTTTTCCGGACGCGGATTGTTCGCGGATTCCGGCATATGAACCAAAGCTTCCACATCCTGGTCAAGCAGTTTGTATACATCGGATTTATTAAAGAAGCTCCAGTTGAAGAATGGGATTTGCTTGCGGATAAAGCGCTCGCGCAGCGAAGTGATCGTCGATGTGGTTTCCGCCCTCCTGCTTGGCAGACGGTTATAAACCACATCCGGGAGCGATACCGTTTTACGGTACCACCCACCTTGGCTGTTCAGAAAATAGCCGTTGACCTTCTCCTGCTGCCAGTCAATATCGCGCGGGGTAAAAGCGAAGAAATAAGCCTTTCGCTCCCCCATTCGCAGCAATTGGCGGATATATCCGGTCCGGGTACCAAACGGCGAGCCGGTGGAGCCGAGCCCGGAGTCGGTCAATACGCCGATCAGCGGCCCGATCTGCACCTCGTTATCCTCATCCTGCAAAAGTGAGATCGTTCCGGCTTTCGGGACGCGAATCGAATTTCGGACACCGGCTGATAAATATAAGTGGGATCCCTGCCGGTTTATGGTTCTGATAGCTGCAGTAATCGTTTGTTTGCCAAGCTTCAGATGCACCGACTTTTTGCCGGCCAGCTTCAGCGATTTAAGGAGCGAGCTCGACAAGTAGACGATTCTCTCGCTTTGCGGTGAGAAATGTACATGGCACGAAGTCAAACTCATGGATGAACCTCCTGGACGTATCTCCTTTGGATTGCATCAACGGTAATCATAGGATCAGTGTCACGGCGCATGAAGCGCGCTCTGGTTGTCGGTTTGAAAAAAGGATTCTGGCAGTTTGCCAGCCATACGGCATAGTGAAGAGGCTGAAGCACGGCGCTTCTTTCCGTTTGTTTGTCGCCGGCAAAAGCTGCGCGGCCTGGCTTGGCATTTGCTTCGAGCAGCCACAGCCGGCCATCCGGCTCAATGCCAAAGTCAAAGCCGATCTCGGCCAGACGTCCGCAGCTTTCTTCCAGCCGGACGGCGGCGCGCTGACTTATCCGGCGGATATCCGCTAGCAGCCTGGTTGCGGTATCCCCGCCAAAACGGCGAGTTAACGATTCGCTGGCCCCCACAGCTTTTCCGCCTCCATGCAGATTGGAGGTGACGCTTCCGCGCTCGCCTTCGCGAAGCGCAGCTCCGGTGAAGGACCAGTGTCCACGGTTATTTTTCTGAATCAAGGCTCTTACATCAAACGGGCGGTCATTATCTCCGCTTAACCGCAGGTACGGTTGAACGAGATAGGTACCGGAGGCGAAGCGCTGGATCCAGTCTGCAGCTTCCCGCAAATGATTGAATTCGCAAGCAATGATGCCGTTATGCCGGTCCCGGCCTTCAATGCGGTATTTTCCGCCGGAACGGAATACATGAAGAGCTCCCTTGCCGTGGGTTCCGGCGGAGGGCTTGAGGAACAATCCGTAAGGATGCTGCTTCTCAAGCATAATGAGCTGACCTGATCCCTCGTAACGGGCGCTGGGCACAAGCCACGGCTGCATTTCATCATCCTGCTGCAGCAGAGTATGCACATTCCATTTGTCAGGCAGCGAGCCATTCATCAGAATGAATGATTTTTTTTGCTTTAATGCGGCAAGCGTCCTGGAGCGCAGCTCAATCTGCCCGGCGGTTCTGCACATGGTGCGGTCGTAGACAATATCCGGAAGCGGCATGCTTACCCGTTCCCATACGCCATGATTCAGGGTATAGCCGGAAATTGCGCTGGCATGCTGCGGACATGAGGCGTCGAACAGGTAGGCGTTGATGCCAAGCTTGCGGCCAAACTTGCATAACTGACGGCAGAACGGGTCCTCCGGCATTTGAAGAGGCGGAGAATCCGCACACTCTCCTTCATCAGCCTGCCTCTGGCTTATCATAATTCCAAGATGGATCGATTCTTGCGGGTAAGCCATCGCCACTTCCCCCTTTGCTTTAAAATTCGGCTAAATGTCTGGCATATCTGATCATATTGCGTACGGAGGGGCGGATTTTCTGGTCAGGCAAAGGTGTATTATCATTTTTTGACGGCTTGGAGTTGACCTCGATCAGCCATACGCGTCCGCTCGAATCCAGTGCCAAATCTATACCCAGCTCGCCAAAGTGGGCGGGGATGTGGGTGTCGATTCCTTTGGCAATTTCCAGAGCGGCCCGCTGAAGGCGAGCGGGAGCGTCCTGTGCCTGGGTTCCGGTTAAATTCGACTTGGAGACCGCTTCTCTGGCTGTGCTGAGGGTACCGCCCCGCGCCAGATTGGAGACGAAGTGATTCGTACCCGCGGTCCGGGCGACAATGGAGGTAATGGTCCATTTGCCGGTTTCATTCTTCTGGACGAGAGCACGAAAATCAACGGGTCTTCCGCCAATTTGAATGAGATTTAATCCCTGCTGGATTTGATAACGGACCGTCTTCATTTTGCCGGAGATGGAGCTGAACAGCTTGAGCAGGCTGGTAAAATGCTGTCTGCGCGTGCCGCCTACCGTTGCATATAGCGCCTGGTACGAATCCTTTTCGAGACGGGATATGCGGATAATGCCCTTGCCCAGACTTCCGCGCACCGGCTTCAGAAATACGGTGGAATACTTTGAGCACATCGCCACGAGCATTTTTTGACTGCGCAAAACATGTGACTCCGGCAAATATTTGATCAGCGCGGTATCCTTCTGCAGCGCTTCAAAAACCTCCGACTTATCGAGAAACTTCTCATTGAAAATAGCCGTGTTGTGGCGGGATTTAACTTCCCTCAAAAATTGCTGCACACTGGATTTGTTCTCAAGCTTACGGGATGTAAGCCGATTGTTGACCACATCCGGAGCGGGAACGATGATTTTCCTCCAGCCTCCTGCATAGACCCAGCCCTCGACGGTGCTGGAATTGTCGACAATGTGATTTGGGGTAAAGAAGTAAACATGGGCACCTTGAACGGCGCATGCGTCGACGAGCTCCTTGCAGAACAATGTAATCGAGCCGAATGGCCGGTCTCTCGCTGTGGGATCGTCGCGGCTAATCAGTACGCCGATGAGCGGCCCCAGCGATAGCGTAGAGGTTTCGCTGCGGTATTGAATCCGCAGGGACGTACTGGCGAGAATTCCCATGCGTCTGGCCAGATTTTGCCCAATTCGCATACCGTCAAACCGTTCGACAGAAACGACTTTGACCGGCTGGCGGAAAGCTCCGAATTTGAGCATAACCGGCTGGACATGCGGAATTTTCCACTGTTTCAAATAAGTCTCGCCCAGCATGATTGCATCATCCGGCAAGATGCCTGAGCTGATCACCTGAACGGCGACTTTCGATTTCAGCATCGCGGATCTCCTTCCAAGCTGGAGGATGATGGAATGCGGCTAGTGGTTTTTGGATGTTTTGCACGAATTAATTCATCATATGAGGACATCTATACTCTGGTGATTAGCCTTCTTGAACAGATTTCCGGCGGCGGCTTGGCTTTTGAGGGAAAATGGACAACTGGCATACGTAAGATCAGTGATGAACGACAGCTCGGGCATCACAGGAAGATTGCCGGATTCCTGCGGGTACAGGCGGATTGCATATGAGAATGGGGTCAGGCAGCCTCTCTGACGGACAGAGATCCAATATTTGGGCGGCAGCCGACTCCTGGTATCCGCGCCGGATAAGGGGCGGGACTTGACTTCCTGTACCGGGGTATATAGGATATAGGGATATGTTTCAATAACATGCTGTCAAGAGCAATCATATTGAAGGAGGCGTTATGTAACATGAATGTATATGACCAAGCGCATGAGCTTACACGGGCGTTGAAAGATAGCGAAGAAGCGAAGGAATTGCATGCTGCACTGAAGGAAGCGCGGAGCAATCCCGATGCCAAGCGGATGATGGACGATTTTCGCGAGAAGCAGGCAGGATTGCAGCAAAAAATGGCGGCCGGTGAACAGCCTTCGCCCGCAGATGTGGAAATGATGGATAAGCTGTATGAAGTGGTTACGCAAAACCCGCTGCTGCAACGCGCCTTTGATGCGGAAAGACAATTCAGCATTGTGTTCGATGATGTGACCAGGATCGTTACAGAATCCCTTCGAGAAATCATGGAATAGAAGCAGCAACAAAGCCCGATGCCGGTGATTGAAGCCGATTTCGGGCTTTATTTGCATATAGGCTGCATTCAATGTTTTTGGTTAATGTGTCATTCCCGGGGCTTCCTCGTGGAAATCAACTGGCGCGCACATTATGAAGCGGCAGCTTGATCGTGAAAACAACGCCGCGCTCAAGATCAGATTCCACCGAAAGTTTCCCCTTATAATAGGAGCAGCGTTCCATGACAATGGACAGGCCAAGGCCGGAGTGGTTTCCTTTTTTTGTTGTGTAGCCCGGCTCCAGTATCCGCTTCATCTCTTCCTCCGACAAGGTATGCTTGCGATTGGTTACCGTTATATAAAGCTGCTGATCATTGGTAAACAGCTCCAGGATAACTTCACGCTCGGTTTCCGGCAGCTTCATTACTTCATCAAAGGCATTATCGACCAGATTTCCGATAATTCTTACAAAATCAATGCTGGAAACAGCCCGGAAGGTCAAGGGGGTTTCGGGAATCTGATAGGAAAATTGAATGTGATTGCTCTGTGCAATCGTCATCTTGGCTTGAATGAGCGCGGCCAGCGCCGGTGAAGGCAGGTCATTGGTTGCCAGAGTCATAGACTGGATTTCCTTGACCATGTCTTCCATATAGCTTCGCAGCTGGTCATATTTCTTCATCGACAGCATGGCGTACATGACCTGGACATGATTGATGAAATCATGACGCTGGCCGCGGATGGAGGTGAACATTTGGATGAGATCGCCGATGTAAGCTTCCTGTGTCGTATGAATGGCTTCTTTCCGGATACGTGCGAAGAGCCGGATCAACACAAAATTAATGGCGAAAAAAACAAGGAAGGCCAGGAAGGCCCAGATTTGATGCTGCTTGATGTCTCCTTTTTCCATCAGAGGAGGAAAGAAGACCAGCCCGAATAAACATGTCTCTACCATAAACAGCACAATCAGACTCAAAAAAGGCTTGGACCGGGCGTGAATGAGAAAAGGCAGCAGATGCTTGCCCGGGTGAATCTGCTTCTTCTGCATCAAAACTGTCAATAGGGCAAGGATGACAAAGGAAGGGCCGAAGAACATCACCATAAAACCGAACGAGCTGTCGGTAACGCTGTTTATACCGCCAAAGTAGCTGGAAACCCAAACCAGAACGAGCTGGTGCAAAAAGGCAACAATATTAAACATCACCAGCATCAAGATTTTGGAGCGCGTCTTGATTTCCTTGTAGAAGAGTGAGAACCAGAAATAAAAACCGATGGAGGTATTAATTAAATTGGCCCACTTCGGCAGAATATAATAAGCGGCATCGATATATACCGAGCTCAGTATGCTGAAGAGCAGCAGCCGTCTCACAACGTTCCTGGGAATGATGCCAAGCCACATAAAGCCGAACCATGTATAAAAGAAAGCCTGGGGAATCGTAAGGGCAATCAGCTGTTCAAGCATGGACAATATAGGTTCCCAAGATACCGGCATAAGAAAGACTCCTTCGCTACATAAATCAGATGGTGACAGCATGCTGCAGGACTCGCCTTGCCTGTAGTTGCAGATTATCCATGCTCTACTTTACTAGCTTTTTTGTTAAAATGGAAACATCTATTATTATATTAGCACCGGAGAGGGGGCAGCACAGGTGACTTCCGGGGAAAAAGGGCAGGACACGCCGACGAAGCATGAGCGGCTTATGCACTATATTGAACAATTGAAAGTAGGTACCAAGCTGTCCGTGCGCAGAATGGCGGATGATCTGTTTGTCAGTGAAGGTACAGCCTACAAAGCGATCAAGGAAGCGGAGACGCTGGGTCTGGTCAATACCAAAGAGAGAATCGGAACGGTTCGGATTGAGCGTAAAAAAAGAGGCGCGCAGAACAGGATCACCTTTGGCGAAGTCGCGGAGATTGTGGAAGGCGAGCTGTTCGGGGGCGCGGCGGGACTTGATAAAACGCTGCACAAGCTGGTTATCGGGGCGATGGAGCTGGCTGCCATGATCCGTTATATCGATACAGGCAGCCTGCTGATCGTCGGCAACCGGGAAGGTGCCCACAGGATTGCGCTGGAGCAGGGCGCCGGCGTTCTGATCACGGGCGGCTTCGGCACCAGCGATGAAGTCACCCAGCTGGCCAACAAGCTCGGATTGCCCATCATTTCTTCCAAGCATGATACGTTCACCGTCGCGTCCATGATCAATCGGGCGATGTTTGACCGGCTTATCCGGCAGAAAGTCATGCTGGTCGAGGATATCGTCACCTACAGCAGGCCGGTCGTAACGATGCGCCTTGGCGAAACGGCTGCGGATTTCTACCGCCTCTCCAAACGGACGAGAGGCTCCCGTTTTCCCGTACTGGATGAACGCGGTCGCGTAGTGGGCATGATGACGGCTAAAGATGCAGAGGGGGCTATGGATACGCAATTGGTGGACAAGCTGATGTCGCGCAGCCCCATAACGGCCGCGCCGAATATCCCGATCGCATCCGCAGCGCATACGATGGCGGCGGAGAGCATTGATCTGCTGCCGATAGTCGACAAGAACCGCAAGCTGCTGGCCGCGATCAGCCGCAGCGAGGTGCTGGAGGCCATGAGGTACACCGGGAAACAGCAGGAGTCTGGAGATACCTTTGACGATCTGATCGGCGCCGGGTTCGAGAAGCTGCTGAAGGGGCCGGGAGGGGACTGGAGCTGCAAGGGGAGAATTACTCCGCAGATGTCGGGGTCGCTTGGAACCATTTCCGAAGGCGTGCTCGTCACGCTCATGACGCAGGCGGCCCGCAGTCTTATCCGCGAGCTTGGAAAGCATGATCATGTGATCGAGAGCATGACGAGCTATTTTGTCCGTCCGGTTCAGCTTGAGAGCGAGGTTGTGATTGTTCCCCGCTTGCTGGAATTAAGCCGTAAAAGCGCCAAGCTTGAAGTGGAAGTGGATGATCCGGGCGGTCTGGCCGCAAAGGCTATGCTGACGGTACAGCTGATTGATCCGTACTGATGGACTTTTTTAAGTTGAAGCCGTTCAATCCGTCAGGACTTCATCGAGCGGTAGACGCTGTGATTGCGCAGACCGGCAAACAGATTGAACAGCCCGAGCACGATAAACAGCGCGCCGAACACCACCTTGATCGTGGAGCCGCTGTAAGCCAGCATGAAGAATAAGGCAATCAGTACGAGCATGATCCCCATGCAGATATTGGTGCGTGCGGCGTTCATCCCTCTTGTCCGCGGGTCGGCTGACCGGCGTGATTTGAAGCTGAAGGTGACGGAAAGCACGGAGGTTAATACAATCAAAGCAAGCAACAGCCAATGCAGGGTAGCAACCATAACGGGTTTAAGCAGCTCCTTTTAAAAACGATAGAATAGTAGCCCCATTGTATCATAAGCAAACAGTGCTTGCGAAATGTGCGAGCCCCCGGATTTGATGAAGAGTTTTAACAAAGTTCCGGGCATATGAAATTCTATCCGGGTGTGAGCTTCACGGGCACGAACCAAACCCGCAGCACATTATCGACAACGAGCATGGTTTTGATCTCAACCCGAAAATTGCTTCCGTGGACATCCATATAGACCTTGCTTTCGAGCAGCAGGCGGGCCAGCTTGGCATCGGAGTCAATATCATAGATGCTTCGTCCGATTAAGACGCTAAGATCCTCCTTGATCCGTTTTTTCAGTTCGTTTTTCGTTAATTCATCCAGCGGCGGGGAAACCGGCTTTTCCCTCGCTTCCTCGAGAACGGGCTGAATGCTTTTGATAACGGTATGCTGGTCCTTGAATTGGTTGAGTCTTTTAATATCATCCTCGTATTGCTGCAGCTTATCTTCCATCTCCATCGTTACATTCTTCAGAGAATTGAAGCTCATAAAAAATATCGATTGATATACGGCCGCTCCGATAATCGCTCCGACAACAAGCAGGGCAGCCCCCTGCGAGAATCTGGCATAACGCTCGAATGGGGGGACTCTCATGCCTTAGACCGCCCCTCTGCACATCCATCTGATAAGCTCGGTTCCCAGGTGAGCGCCGAGAAAACCGCACATAATAAAAGCGATTTGCTGGGCGACCGGCGAAAGATGGCCCTCCATAAAATTGCTCTCGATTACACGGAGCGGATCGATGGAGCCTCCAACGGCAGCAACCAGGGCCCATATTTTAAGCTGGGAGGCGGTTTTGAGCATGATCGCGGCGGGCGGCATGAGGACGAAGACAGACCCGATGCCCGCCAGCATCGAGCCGCCGAATACAACGCCGAAAGCGATAAAGAAATCTATGATGGCTTTCGCTAATAGAGGATTCATCGTTGACGCTACACCTGCCTCTGGCGGATTCGGGAGGAACGCTCGTCCCCCCTACTTCATTGTATGGGCGTGCACGCCTTCAATATGATAAAATGATATAAAATGATGCATCGACTAACGGGAAGGAATAGATGGCGATGAGCGGCGAAACGAACTTTGTACATTTACACGTTCATAGCGAATACAGCCTGCTGGATGGTGCGGCTCGGATTCGGGATCTGGTTAGACGGGCCAAAGAGCTCGGCATGAAGGCGCTGACATTGACCGATCACGGGGTCATGTACGGCGCCATTCCATTCTATAAAGCCTGCAGGGAGCAGGGAATTCAGCCCATTATCGGCTGCGAGGTCTATCTGACCACAGGCTCGCGCTTTGAGAAAGGCGCGCGCAAGGATAATCCGACCTACCATCTGATCCTGCTGGCGAAGAATGAAACAGGCTACCGCAATTTGATGAAGCTGACATCGATCGCCCATCTGGAAGGATTTCATTATAAACCGAGGGTGGATCTGGAATCACTGGCAAAATATTCGCAGGGGCTGGTTTGTCTGAGCTCCTGTCTGAACGGAGAGGTCTCGCAGCATTTGCTCCATAACCGGCCGGAGCAGGCGATGAAATCGGCGCTTCGCTACCGGGATATATTCGGCGATGATTTTTATCTGGAGCTGCAGGATCACGGCATGCTGGATCAGAAGAAAGTGGTTCAGGAAATGATCGCCTTGTCGAAGACAACAGGCATTCCGCTGGTTGCGACCAATGATGTCCATTATATTCTTCCGGAGGACGCAGCCGTACAGGATGTACTGATTTGCATCGGAACCGGCAAGACAACGGAAGATACCGACCGGATGAAAATGCTGACCAATCAGATGTACCTCAAGAGCGGCGACGAGATGGATTCGCTGTTCCGCCAGGCGCCCGGGGCAGTTGCGCGGACATTGGATATCGCCGATAAATGCAAGCTGGAGCTGACATTCGGCCGGGCGCTTCTGCCTTCCTTCAGTCCCATCCCGGAAGGGATGACTTCGGCCTCGTACTTGTCCCTGCTGTGCTCGGAAGGTCTGGAAACGCGTTATAATGCGCAGCCCCGGTGGGAAACCGATCCCGAATACCGTAAGCAGGCGGAAGATCGTCTTGCCTATGAGCTCTCCGTTATTGACAGCATGGGCTTCAGCGATTATTTCCTTATCGTATGGGACTTTATCCGCTTTTCCCATGAGCAGGGCATCCGCACCGGTCCTGGCCGCGGCTCCTCTGCGGGGAGTCTGGTTGCCTATACCCTGCGGATTACGGATGTGGACCCGCTAAAATACAAGCTGTTGTTCGAGCGCTTTCTCAATCCCGAGCGGGTTTCAATGCCCGACATCGACATCGATTTCAATGATGAGCGCCGGGATGAAGTTATCGGCTACGTATCGGCGAAATACGGCGAAGATCATGTTGCGCAAATTATTACCTTCGGTACCATGGCCGCGAAGGCGGCGGTCCGCGATGTGGGACGCGCGATGGCGGTGCCGTTCGCCGAGGTGGACCGCGCCGCGAAGCTGATTCCCCATCAGCTGGGCGTAACGCTCGCCGAAGCGCTCCGCATCAGCCCCGAGCTGCGGGAAGCCAGCGAGCGGCAGCCCAAGACGGAGGCGCTGCTGCAGATGGCTATGAAGGTCGAAGGCATGCCACGCCATGCGTCCACCCATGCGGCAGGGGTCGTGATATCGGGGGAGCCGCTGACGCATTATGTACCGCTGCAGGCGGGAAGCGAGCAGGCGGCGCTGACGCAGTATTCGATGGAGCATCTGGAAGCTATCGGCCTGCTGAAAATGGATTTTCTTGGCCTGCGTACCTTGTCGATTCTGGAGCGCGCCATGAATTGGGTTAAGCTCCAGCATGGCATTACGGTGGATTTCCGATTTATTCCGGATAACGATCCCGCTACCTATGCGATGCTGACGCGCGGCGAGACGACAGGCATCTTTCAACTGGAGTCCTCCGGCGTCAGACGTGTACTGCGCGATCTGAAACCGACGGAATTTGAAGATATTGTATCCGTTGTGGCGCTTTACCGCCCGGGACCCATGGAATTTATCCCTAAATATATACAAGGCAAGCACGGTGCGATTATGGTGGAGTATCCGCATCCGGACTTGGAGCCGATACTGGCCGATACGTACGGCATTATTGTCTATCAGGAGCAAATCATGCAAATTGCCTCATCCATGGCCGGTTTTTCCCTTGGCGAAGCCGATCTACTGCGGCGCGCTGTCTCCAAGAAGAAGCGGGAGGTGCTGGACGAACAGCGGGCGCATTTTGTCGAAGGCAGCTTGAAGCAGCGCTATACGGCTGAGGAGTCGAATCTTGTCTACGATATGATTGTCCGTTTCGCGGATTATGGATTTCCGCGCGCCCATGCGGCGGCCTATGGCGTGCTGGCCTTTCAGACCGCGTGGTTGAAAGCCAACTACCCGGTCATTTTCATGGCGGCCATGCTGGCTTCCGTAACGGGAAATCTGCGGAAAACGGCGGAATACGTCGATGAGAGCCGCCGGATGGGGATCGAGGTGCTCACTCCCGATGTCAATGAAAGCCATGTCAGCTTCACGCCTGTGGGCCAAGCGATCCGCTTCGGTCTTGCCGCGATCAAGAATGTCGGAACGCAGGCGATCGAATCGCTGCTGAAGGAGCGTGCCGACCGTCCCTTCGACAGCCTGCTCGACCTTTGCCGACGAGTCGACCTTCGCGTCGTCAACAAGCGGGTGCTGGAATCTCTGATTCAGGCCGGAGCCTGCGACAGTCTTGCCGACCATAGAGCGCAGCTGGTAGCTGCTCTTGATGAGACCGTTGAGGCGGCGCTCAAATGGCGCAAGGAGCGGGAAGAGCTGCAGATCGAGCTGTTCGGCTTTGACGAGGTCCAGAACTGGGATGTGGAAATGCCCCAGGTACAGCCGTTTACAACCGGTCAGCTGCTGGCTTTTGAGCGGGAGCTGTTGGGACTGTATTTATCCGGCCACCCCCTTGATGATTATGAGCAGCAGCTGTCGACGCTTCCGCTTGACCGGCTCGTGGAGCTTGCGGAAGCCCCCGAAGGCGGAAGCGCCCTGATCGCGGGCATGATTGTATCTGTCAAGCCGTTCACAACCCGCAAGGGTCAGGCAATGGCTTTTTTGGAAATAGAGGACCGGATAATGCGGGTGGAAGCGGTCGTCTTCCCCACCTCGTGGAAGCGGTATGCCCAGCAAATCAGCCCGGGCGGCCTTGTGATTATGCTGGCGACCGTGCAGCATCAGGATGATGATTTTAAGCTGATTGTGGAGGATATGATTCCGCTTGAAGGCCATACGGACGGAGAGTTGGCCGGACAGGTCCAGCGGCTGG
Organism: Paenibacillus sp. JT22N12; assembly: GCF_056269365.1. Classification (NCBI taxonomy): domain Bacteria; kingdom Bacillati; phylum Bacillota; class Bacilli; order Caryophanales; family Paenibacillaceae; genus Paenibacillus; species Paenibacillus sp. JT22N12. The sequence continues at coordinate 266,416 of NZ_JBWDNU010000002.1, forward strand.
AGGGCCAGGGGCGGGCCAAGTCATCCCGCGGAAGCTCCAATGCGGCGGGGCGCACTGCACCCTTGACGAGAACCGGGGGGGGCCAGACGCCACCCGCGGCGAACACGACGAAGGCGTCCATGAATTTTGCTTCGGCGAAGCCGGCAACTCCTTCAGGCGCATCCGCTGGCAGGGAACCGCGGACGGATTCTGCAAGAGGCGGATCGGCAGGCAGTTCCGTCGCGCGTCCGGCAGTGCAGGCTGCTGAGAAGAAGCAGCAGCGGGTGTATATCAAGATAGCGTCAGGACGCGAGGCGCCCGATGCGCTTGAGCGGCTCAAGTCGCTGCTCGCGGGCAGTTCGGGACCGCTCGAAACCGTCCTGTTCTATGAAAGCGAGCAGAAGACGGTTGCCTTGAGCGCCTCCTACCGGGTGAAGCCTTCTCCGCAGCTGCTCACGCAAATTGAATCGCTTTTTGGCAGAGGCTCGGCGGTCGTGAAGTAAAAGGGGCTGCAATCTTCTTTAAGAAATTCATGCACATGTTATTTTCCGCCCGCATACATTTAGGAGACATGGAGCTTCGCTGGTTTGCTCGACGCATGATGAATGCCCGTGGCGCGAAGCACCTATCTAGCTGCTTGACGACGCAGGGAACACACGCCTGTTCTGGCCAGGCGGCCGTTGCTGCATTTCGTACAAGCTGACCGCGGGGGGATCATCAATGTCATCCGATATGGAAAAATGGCTGCTTAAACGAGGCGTATCCACAATGGACATTGCAGAAATTGTCTTGTCCCTGCAAAGTCCGTACAACCCGCAGCTGACCATTCAGGAATGCGAAGAAAGCGTGGAGACGGTGCTGTCCAAGCGCGAGGTGCAGTATGTGCTGTTTACGGGCATTGCATTGGATGAGCTGGCAGAGCGCGGTCTCCTGCCGGAGCCGCTGCAGGCCATTATGGAAGCGGATGAATCGCTCTATGGCGTTGACGAAACGCTGGCTCTTGGCATTACCAATGTTTACGGGATGATCGGCTTGACCAGCTTTGGCTATCTGGACAAAGTAAAGCCTGGAATTATCAAGAAGCTCAATGAGAAAGGCCAGGGCATTCATGTGTTTCTCGATGATCTTGTCGCGGGCCTGGCCGCGGCTGCATCGGCCCGAATCGCCCACCAGGACACCAAAGCCAACCGGTATGATATTCCATGACCGCAATGAAATTTACAGGAATTGAGGCACGGGGGAACAGCTTCCCCCGAAGCGCCGTTGCGGTGAAAACTAAACATATGCTATCATTATGAGATCATATGCCCAGGTGACGTGGTATTACCAAGTGAATGATGCGCTAGGCCAGCGTATAGAAGCAGGATAATAGAGCAGGGATTGCGCAGGTGCATGTTTTGGCGAAAATGGATTTAACGGATTGAATAGGTTTAGAGTTTGCAAATTTGCTTAACCCATGATTTTTTGAGGGAAGAAACCTGACATCGCCGGAAAACGTTGCCAGATATTCTTCTTACCCAAGTTCAGGAGGTTCCTTCATGTGGACGGTTATCTATATCGCGCCTACGGCAAAAATTGCGGAGAGCATCAAAAACCGGCTGACGCAGGAAGGGTTTCTCGTAAAGATCCGACCGATTAACGTGTCCAAACAACAATACGAAATCTTGGTCCCGTCCGGAGAACTGGAAGAAGTGCAGGAAATGTTAAACAATATTTTGAACTCGTGAGCGATAACATAAACTACTGCGCCCCCAAAGAGGTGTAATCTGTGTTCAAGGACTTATTTCATAAAAGAAAATATGCAACAATCCCATCTGGCGGGCAGCGTACCAAACCGGACATTCCCGAAGGTCTGATGTCCAAATGCCCTAAATGCGGAAACATTCAGTTCAATAAAGAAATCGAGAAGAATTTCAAAGTATGCCAAAGCTGCGGCCATCATTTCCGCCTGAACGCCTGGGAGCGTATCGCGATCACGCTGGATGAAGGCAAGCTGACGGAATTCGACGCCGAGCTGGAGTCGGTCGATCCGCTGGGCTTTCCCGGCTACGCGAGCAAGCTTGAGGCACAGAAGAAAAGCTCCGGACTGCGGGATGCCGTTGTTACCGGCGAAGGCACGATTGGCGGATTCCCTGTCGTTGTTGCCTGTATGAGCTTTGATTTCTTCGCAGGCAGTATGGGTTCGGTTGTCGGTGAGAAAATCACCCGCGCGATCGAACAAGCCCATGCGAAGAAGCTGCCTGTTATCATTTTCTCCACGTCCAGCGGAGCCCGGATGCAGGAGAGCATATTGAGCTTGATGCAGATGGCCAAGACCAGTGCGGCATTGGCCAAATTCCAGGGAGACGGCGGTCTTTATATTTCCGTTATGACCGATCCCACGACAGGCGGGGTGTCTGCAAGCTTTGCCATGCTTGGCGACTTCAATTTGGCCGAGCCCGGCGCGCTTGTCGGATTTGCCGGCCGGGTCGTCATTGAGCAGACCATTCGTCAGAAGCTGCCTGATAATTTTCAGACGGCGGAGTTCAACCTTCAGCACGGTCAGCTCGATAAAGTCGTGCACCGCAAGGATATGAAATCGACGCTGAGCAAGCTGCTTGATATGCATGCTGTTAAAGGGGGGGACACCCATGGCGGTTGATTTGCCATTTGAGAAGCCGCTGAGCGAGCTGCGCAAGAAGATCGATGAGCTGAAGAAAATCGGCATCGATTCGGGAATTGATTTCAGCGAGGAAATCTCCCGTCTGGAGGAGCGCTGCGCCAAGCTTCAGGAGGATCTCTACAGTGAGCTTACTCCGGCACAAAAAATGCATTTGGCCCGGCATCATCAGCGCCCGACGTCGCTTGATTACATACAGGCGATCTTCACCGATTTTATGGAGCTTCACGGTGACCGCCTGTTTGCAGACGATCTGGCTATTGTTGGCGGGCTGGCCAAGCTGGGCGGCATACCGGTTACAGTTATCGGCCACCAGCGCGGCAAGGATACGAAGGACAACATTGCCCGTTTCTTTGGGAGTCCGCATCCCGAAGGCTTCCGCAAAGCGCTGCGGCTTATGCAGCAGGCCAACAAATTCCGCCGTCCGATCATAACCTTCATTGATACGAAGGGCGCTTATCCCGGCAATACCGCCGAGGAACGCGGCCAATCCGAAGCGATTGCCCGCAACCTGCGCGAGATGGCGACGTTCGGCGTACCGATCATTTGTGTCGTGATTGGTGAAGGCGGAAGCGGCGGAGCGCTGGCGCTGGGAGTCGGCAATCGCGTGCTGATGCTCGAGAATGCCATTTATTCCGTCATCTCGCCTAACGGCGCAGCATCCATTCTTTGGAAGGATGCGGCGAGAGCGGATGAAGCGGCATCGGTGATGAAGATCACAGCCGATGACCTGGTCGGGTTCGGCATTGTCGAAGAGATTATCCCTGAGCCGCAGGGAGGGGCGCATCGTGATCTGCATGCACAGTCCGAATTCATTAAAGACGCGGTTACGCGGCATTTGCAGGAGCTTAGCAGCTTGACTGCCGAGCAGCTGATAGATGACCGATATGAGAAATTCCGCAGAATCGGGCAATATCAGGAGCGTACGTCCGAACCGGACTTGGAAACAAAAGTTGAAACGGTGGAATCTGCCCAGATCTGAGGGGCTTAATAATAAAAATGTGTAAATTATGTATAACATCGGTGGTCAGATACCGATATTTCTAAAATAAAGCAAATGGATTATACGGAGGATGGAATTTACTTATGCGTAAAACAAAAATCGTTTGTACGATCGGCCCTTCCAGCGAATCACTGGAAAACACCAAGAAGCTTATCAATGCAGGAATGAACGTAGCCCGTCTTAATTTCTCCCATGGAGATTTTGAAGAGCACGGAAACCGTATCAAAAATATCCGCCAGGCTTGTCAGGAGCTTGGGGCTACAGTTGCGATTCTGCTGGACACGAAAGGTCCGGAAATTCGGCTGGGCAAATTGAAAGAGGAACCGATTGAGCTTAATCAGGATGACACCATCACCCTGACGACCGAGGAGATTCTTGGCGACCGCAATCGTATTCCCGTAACCTATGCGGACTTGCCTTCCGATGTCCATATAGGCTCGACTATACTTATCGATGACGGTTTGATCGGATTGACGGTTGAAGGCGTACATGGCACGGAGATTCAATGCCGGGTTGTCAACAGCGGCTCCATCAAAAGCAAAAAAGGTGTCAATGTTCCAGGCGTTCACATTTCATTGCCGGGCATAACGGAGAAAGATGCCAATGACATCATTTTTGGAATCGAACAGAATGTAGACTTCATAGCGGCATCATTTGTGCGTAAAGCAAGCGATGTGCTGGAGATTCGCGAGCTGCTGGAGCGCCATAATGCCAGCCATATTCAGATCATTTCCAAAATCGAAAATCAGCAGGGCGTTGACAACCTGGACGAGATCCTTGAAGTATCCGACGGCCTGATGGTGGCGCGTGGAGATCTTGGTGTCGAGATTCCGGCTGAAGAAGTGCCGCTCGTTCAAAAAGATATGATTTTCAAATGCAACCGCGCAGGCAAACCGGTTATTACCGCTACGCAAATGCTGGATTCAATGCAGCGGAACCCGCGTCCGACGCGCGCGGAAGCAAGCGACGTGGCCAATGCGATATTTGACGGCACGGATGCGATCATGCTCTCGGGTGAAACGGCAGCAGGCAAATATCCGGTGGAGTCGGTGCAAACAATGGCCCGCATCGCAGTTCGCGCGGAATCGGCGCTGGACCATCGCGAAATGTTCACCAAGCAGGCCAATGCACAGCAAACAACCGTTACAGAGGCGATCAGCCAGGCTGTGGCCAATGCGGCGCTGGACTTGAATGCCAAAGCGATCATCACCTCGACGGAGAGCGGCTATACGGCAAGAATGGTATCCAAATATCGTCCGAAATCACCGATTATCGCCGTTACGCCTATTGAGCAGGTGCTGAGGCGCTTATCGCTCACTTGGGGCATCATCCCTGTCAAGGGAACTCCCGCCACAACGACAGATGGCATGTTCGATATCGCCGTTCGCGGCGGAATCGATTCCGGGCTGGTTAAGCTGGGCGATACGGTCGTCATTACGGCTGGTGTGCCGGTAGGACGCTCCGGTTCCACGAACCTGATCAAAATCCATACGGTTGGCGAGCTGCTGGCCAGAGGACAAGGAATCGGAAGCCAAAGCGCAACCGGTAAAGTCGTTACGGCGCGCACACCCCAGGAAGCGATCGCCAAAACGACAGAAGGCTCCATTCTGGTCACCGTTTCGACGGATAGGGAGTATATGCCCGCCATCCAAAAAGCGGCAGCGGTCATTACCGAGCAGGGCGGCGTAACCAGCCATGCGGCCATCGTGGCCCTCAACCTTGGACTTCCGGTAATTCTTGGTGTCCATAACGCTCTGGAGACGCTGCATGATGGCATGGAAGTAACCGTCTATGCCGAGGTAGGCGTTATCTACTCCGGTCAGGCGAAGGTGCTGTAAATTTAAAACCTGTTTTATAATAGAAAGTTAAAGTAAAAGCGATGGTGCGCATGCACCATCGCTTTTACTTTAACTGGAAGAAAGGTTAAAATGGGCCTATGCTTGGCCTGCAGCGATCATTCGATAATTGTTACCTTTTGCAGTTCAACAACGTAAAAAAGGTTGTGAATACATTGACAGAGAACCGACCGGACAAGCTGTGGCATTTGCATCCGCTGCGGGTGAGATATCAGGAAACGGATCAGATGGGCGTTGTTTTTCATAGTAATTATGTAACATGGATGGAGATTGGACGAACCGAGCTGATCCGTTTTTTCGGTTATCCATACAAAAAAATCGAAGAACAGGGAATGCTTTTACCGGTAGTGGATTTGACATGCAGTTACGTGGCGCCTGCGCGGTATGACGACCTGGTTCTAATCTGTACCACCATTGAAAACTTTTCACCGGTCCGTCTATCCTTTCGTTCAGAAGTGCGCAAGATAAAGGAAGAAGATTCATTCCCGCAGACCTTACGGGGAGCAGAGCTGCCCGGAGAGTTGCTTCTAAGGGGCGGCACGCGCCATGTATGGGTCAATGCGGATATGCGGCCTTCAAGGCTGGACAAGGCTTTCCCGGAGCTTTATAAGCTGCTTGCTGCCGTATCCGGCGACAGGACTGATCAAGAAGAGGGGAATTAGAATGTTAAAATGGATTATTGCTGCTATCATCATCATTCCGGCCATAGAAATATGGGGAATCATTAGGGTGGGTCATTTGATTGGAGGGTGGCTGACTTTTCTGCTGATTATAATAACGGGATTTGCAGGAGCATATTTGTCCAGAATGGAAGGGCGCAAAGCACTGGTGGATGTGCAGCGTCAGATGCAGACGGGTCAGCCTCCGGGCCATGCCATGTTAAACGGTCTTTGTATTCTGATTGGTGGAGTGCTGCTTCTGCTTCCGGGCTTCCTGACAGATATTGTGGGCATCACGCTCCTGCTGCCGCTCACCCGCCCATTCTACCGCATGGCCATTCTCCGGTGGCTGGAACGCAAGCTCCGCGGCGGCGCATTAACTATCCATAGAAAATAAAGAAAGTATATCAATAAACAAAAACGATCCAAGCAAGCAGTAACTATAGACGTTTCTGTGCAGCTCCAACGTTACCCAATCCGGGTGTCCAGAGAGCCGGCGGCCCTTGGAGTCCCTCCTCCGGAGGGACTTAGGGAGGGAGTAAGTCTCCAGCAAGCAGTCACCTGAGGGTAGACTCTGTTACTCTCACGTTACTAAGGGACGAAGTCCACCAGGCACCCCGGGTGCGCCAACAGGCAAGTGTGTCCCGTAAGGGACGAAAACGATCTAAGCAGGCAGTAACTACAGAGCGTTTCTGTGCAGCTCCAACGTTACAAAATCCGGGTGTCCAGAGGGCCGGCGGCCCTTGGAGTCCCTCCTCCGGAGGGATTTAGGGAGGGAGTAAACCTCCAGCAAGCAGTCACCTGAAGGTAGACTCTGTTACTCTCACGTTACTAAGGGACGAAGTCCACCAGGCACCACCCCGGGTGCGCCAACTGGCAAGTGTGTCCCGTAAGGGACGAAAACGATCCAAGCAGGCAGTAACTACAGAGCGTTTCTGTGCAGCTCCAACGTTTATTCAATCCGGGTGTCCAGAGGGCCGGCGGCCCTTGGAGTCCCTCCTCCGGAGGGATTTAGGGAGGGAGCAGGCAGTAACTACAGAGCGTTTCTGTGCAGCTCCAACGTTATTCAATCCGGGTGTCCAGAGGGCCCGCGGCCCTTGGGGTCCCTCCTCCGGAGGGATTTAGGGAGGGCACTACCTTCTCATAACAAACCTGTACAAATCCCGAAAAACATTAGCACGATGAATCGTGGACAGAATAACAAGAGACACGGGACCGGCGATCAAGCCCGCGATGCCGAACAGCTTAAGACCAACGAACATGGCAATAAGCGTGGGAAGCGGATCGAGTCCGACGCTTTTTGCCAGCACTTTGGGCTCGACGGATGAACGGACCACGAGGATGACGCCATAAAGCACCGATAGTCCGATACCGAGAGAAATATCGCCATAGATAAACGTGTAGGCGATCCATGGCACCATGGCTGCTCCAACGCCAAGATAGGGAAGCAAATCGACGATTCCAATCAGGATGCCAATGGTAATGGCATAGTCGACTCTCAGAATAAGCAGGCCAAGGGTAACGACGACAGCAGTAATGGAAATCATAATAAATTGGGCGCGCAGATAGCCGAAGAGGGCCCGGATCAGATCGTTCCAGACAACAGAGGTCGTTTTGCGGATGTCATCGGGAATCCAGCCGGACATTTTGCCCACATGACGGTACCAGTCTTTTCCAATAAAAAAAGCCGCGAGAAGCACGACAACCGTGATTGTCGCCACATTGGGAAGCGACGAAATAAGGTTCACAATACTGTTGAGGATTGTGCTGATAATGGTGGAGCTGGTTTTGGCGAGCAGATTGGCGGTATCGGATATGCGGGAGTTGATGGTCTCCTGATAATTAGGATTGTTCTGGTAGAAGGCATTCAGCTTTTCGATCAAATCCTGAATTTCCGTTGAGGCCACGACGCGTTCAAATTCATTGCGCCACCATTCGATCGTGCTGTCCAGTGATTTCGATAGATGAATGATTTCCACAACAATGCGCGTAACAAGCGCGGATACGATCGTTACCAGGGCCAGCACCACGATAAAAAGCGACAAGGTGACGCCAATCCAGCGGGGAATTTTCAGTTTTCGGTGCATCATATTAACAAGCGGATTAATGGCAAAAGCAAGGAGCCAGCCGATAATGAAAGGATAAACAAGCGGAGTTACATAAATTATGACAAGGATAAGTAAAAAAATTCCGATGACCACAAACAGTCCGCGGCCAATCCGCCTTCCTAGCGCACGATCCATGGACGTTCCTCCCTTTGTGAATCAAAAAACGTGCGAAGCCGGTTCATTTTCTCACAGGTGAAATTCACGCTCCATATGGGTGGACCGGCAACCCTTTTGAATATTGTAGCATTGGGATGGAAGGTTTACCAAAAAAACGTAAAAAAATGCCTTCACTTTACGTGTCATTAACAATCCCTTAACATGAACGTAATAGAACTCCCACATAATGGGGTTAACCGTGCTTTTTCTACAGGAGGAGTCTTGCAATGAACAAGTCAATGTCCCCGTATGTTAATCGTGATCTGAGCTGGATTGAGTTTAACCGCCGCGTTCTGGAGGAGGCTCAGGATTCCAACAATCCATTGCTGGAGCGGGCAAAATTTCTCGCTATTATGTCCAGCAATCTGGATGAATTTATGAGTGTTCGCGTGGCTGGGATCCAGGACCAGATCAAGGCCGGCTATACCAAGAAGGATTTTACCGGCTATACGCCCGATGGATTGTGGAAACGACTGATGCGGCGTGCCTCGCAGATGGTGACCGATCAATACAAAGCCTATCGCGAGGTCCTCCGGGGACTGAATAAAGAAGGAATTACGTTCCGGACGATGGACGAGCTGAGCGCCATGCAGCTGCATGCCGTGGATGAATATTTTCATGAAATTGTGTTTCCGGTGCTGACGCCAATGGCGGTGGATCAGAGCAGGCCTTTCCCGCTTTTACATACAAGAGAGCTTTATTTGGCCGTATTGCTGGGACAAGAGGAAATGCCGCCTGAGGAAGAGCCATTCTTTGCCATTATCCAGGTTCCTTCCATTTTACAGCGGCTTGTGCCGGTTCCCTGCAGAACGAACAGCAAGAAAAAGGAATTTGTTTTTCTGGAAGAGCTGATTGAAAGGCATATCAGCACGCTGTTCTACGGATACAAAACCATCGCCGTCCATCCATTCCGGTTGACCCGAAATGCGGATTTGACCCTCAATGAAGAAGGGGCGGAAGATTTGCTGGAAGAGATTGAAAAGGAAATACGCCGCCGCCGCTGGGGTCTTCCGGTTCGCCTTGAATTCGGCAAGGGCATGCATCCCTATGCGCTGCAAATGCTGAAAGAGGAGCTTGAACAGGGCGATAATATCATCGAGATCGATGGTCCGCTTGATTTAAGCTTTTTGATGAAATTCGCAAGCTCGCTTCCCGGCTACGAATCAATGCGGTTTGAGAAGATTGAGCCCCTTTATCCGCAGGAATTCGAAGAAACGGACAATATCTTTTCCGTGCTGCGCCAGGAGGATGTTCTGCTTTACCACCCGTATGAATCGTTTGAAGCGGTGGATGATTTTGTGACGGAAGCCGCGCAGGATCCGGATGTGCTGGCTATCAAGATGACCTTGTACCGGGTAAGCGGGCAATCAATTCTCGTACAAGCTTTAGCCGCGGCCGCGGAAGCAGGCAAGCAGGTAACGGTGGTGGTTGAGCTGAAAGCGCGGTTTGACGAGGAGCGGAATATCGCCTGGGCGCGTCAGCTGGAAAAAGCGGGCTGTCATGTCGTGTATGGTCTTGTCGGTTTGAAAACACATGCCAAGATCACGCTGGTCGTCCGCAGGGAGCAGCAGATGCTGCGAAGATATGTCCATGTGGGAACAGGCAACTATAACGGAAACACAGCAAGATTGTATACCGATATCGGTTTATTCACTTCCCATCCGGTAATCGGAGCAGACGCATCGGCGCTTTTCAACGAGGTGACCGGTTATTCTTCGCCATACGAGTGGAAGGCCTTCGGCGTTGCTCCCACAGATCTCAAGCAGAAGCTGTTCACCCTGATTGAGAGAGAGAAGGGGCATGCCGCTGCCGGCAAGCCTGCCAGAATTATTGCCAAGATGAACAGCTTATCCAATCAGGAAATGATTGATAAACTGTATGAGGCTTCCCAGGCGGGGGTAAAAATAGAATTAATTGTACGGGGCGTGTGCTGCCTTCGTCCAGGTGTGCCGGGTCTGAGCGAGAACATCAGGGTGATCAGCATCGTAGACCGGTTTCTCGAACATTCCCGCATTGTTTATTTCCATAACGGCGGTGAAGAAGAGATTTATTTGTCCAGCGCCGATTGGATGACCCGTAATCTGACGCGCCGCATTGAGCTCATGTGCCCGGTATTTGATGCCCGTTTACGCCGGAATCTGTTCAATATTCTACAGCTCAACCTGAACGACAACATGAAGGCCCGTGAGCTGCTGCCTAACGGTTCTTATGCCCGTGTCAACAATGAATTGCCGCCAATGCGGAGCCAGTTCAAAGCGATAAATATTAAGAAATGGAAAACCTACCGGTAATCGGGCGGGTAAAGAACGGGATAGCAGCCCCACAGCTTTCTAAAATCAACCGCCAGCGCATCAACTTCCTTGCGTTCGACGATGAGGGAGCCCTCTGCCATAACCGCCCGCAGATGGAGCTTGCCGTCTGCTTGTTCAATTGCAAGCCGGCCAATAGCCTGGGTTTCGCTGCGGTCCAGCGCAATGGCCAGCTGCAGGAGAGAACCAAGCATGCTGATGATTGCGATATCCTCATCAGAGACCAACGGTTTATAGACAGCTGCCTGCTGCCGCACGCGGTTACGGCTTTTGTAGGAGGCAATGGCTGCGCAAAGCAGCGTTTCCCGGTGGGATAAGCCATTGATATGAGAATTAACCATCAGATAAAAGGTATGCTTGTTATACTCATAATAGTCGATACTTGCCCCGATTCTGTAAAGAGTGGAGGCTGTATCCAGCCATGAGCGGGCCTGCTCCGGGAACGAATGTCTGCTCTGCATAGCATCAAAGAGCTGCAGGGCCGTCCGGTTTACCTGCGCCATGTGCTGCCTGGGCGCCTCCGGATGCAAAGCGGCGAGATTGTTCACACTGTAGCTGAGTACATTGTCAAGCTTCGGGCGCTCTGGAAAGCGGGTGGAGAAGAACAATCCATCGCGCAAGCCGGAGCCGCAAACTATATAATGGGAAGCCTCCATGACCTTGTAAAGCGTACGCAAAATAGTGATGCCTGGTACAATTATGTCAACGCGGTCCTTCGACAAGCCCGGTATTTTGTTGCGTTTATCCAGCGGCTGCCCGCGAAGCAGATGGAACAGATCCTCAGTGGATTCATCGGTCATGGAGTAGTTGTGAAAGCTCTCGAACGGGTAGCGGGTAACCGCCTGATGCACTTTGCCCAAAGCCCGTACGGTGCCTCCTATGCCGACAAGCGGAAGACCAGGAGAATGTCTGATCCAGGACTCGCTGCGCACTTCCTTCTCGATGAAATGCTCAAGAGCCTGCAGCCTGTCGTCCGGCAGCTGTCCGCCTTGAGTAAATCGCTTGGTCAGGCTGACGCAGCCGAAGGGGAAAGAAACTGCCTGCATCAGCGTGCGGTCCTTGAATAAGGAGACTTCCGTACTGCCGCCCCCGATATCAATGAGAAAACCGTCATTGATATTCATGGAATTGATCATCCCGAGAAAGCCGTAGCTGGCTTCCTGCACGCCAGTGATGATTTCAACGGGCAGACCGGTCTCGGCCTCGAGGCGAAAGAGGATGTGCTCGCGATTGGCCGCATTGCGGATAGCTGCTGTTGCGACCGCGCGGATGTGGCCGGTGCGGTGATGCGCGCAAATCAGGCGGAAATGGTTGATCGTATCGACCAGCTCATCCGTAGCATGATCCGGCAGTGCGCCATTCTCATCGATTTGTTCGCTGAGCCGCGCCGACCGCTTGCTGCCGTCAATAACCCGGTGAGCTCCTCCTGCCGTCCGCTCGTATACGACAAGCCGGATGGAATTGGAGCCCAAATCTATGATGCCGATGCGTTGTTCCGTCATAATTGAGCCTCCGGTTTCAAGAATTATGTACCTGCCGCTATGTCTGATGCTTTGCATAGTTGTGCCCGAATCATCTCTATAGTTTAACATTTGCCGGGCTTTACACAAAGGGGTGTTTTCGGGAATTCAAATGTCAATTTTGCCACAAGGGGCATGATCGTTGCATTACGCGGCAAATAAGTATAAAATTTTTTTGATGGCGCTGATAAAGCATTTTTATATCGGTTTATGTTCACTTCCCCGTCAAAATCCGATATGATTAACTTGACGATACGGATATCGAAACCATTTTTTGGTATTTTGCGAATCATTAAACCAAGGTTAAAGGAGAGAAAAAAATGACAGCAACCAAAGGCCTAGAGGGGATCGTCGCTACTACGTCATCCATCAGCTCGATTATTGATGGCGTATTGACTTATCGCGGTATAGACATCGATGACCTGGCGGTTAACGCTTCTTTTGAAGAAGTGGCCTATCTGCTATGGTATGGAAAATTGCCGACGAAGCCGGAACTGGACGAGTTGTTAAAGCAGCTCGGAGAATACGCGCCCATTCCGGCAGGTGTGCTAGATCAGCTCAAGCTTTATCCTAAGGAAGCTAATTCAATGGCCAGCCTACGGACGGCGATTTCCAGTCTGGCATTGTATGATGAATCCGCCAATGACATGTCACAAGAAGCGAATATCCATAAAGCGGTTAAACTGCAGGCTCAGCTTCCAACTGTTGTCGCTGCATTTGCCCGTATTCGTGAAGGCAAAGAGCCGGTCGCTCCTAAAACGGGCGTATCGATTGCCCACAATTTCCTATACATGCTTACAGGACAAGAGCCGGACGAGGTAGCGGTTAAGGCGCTGGATCAGGCACTTGTGCTTCACGCCGACCACGAGCTGAATGCATCCACATTTGCCGCCCGTGTTACGGTTGCCACCTTGTCGGACATCTATTCGGGCGTTACTTCCGCTATCGGCGCTTTGAAGGGTCCATTGCACGGAGGGGCGAACGAAGCGGTCATGGTGATGCTGGAAGAAATCGGCACGCCTGCTAATGTAGAGGCCGTGATCAACCAGAAACTCGCCAATAAAGAGAAAATCATGGGATTCGGCCACCGCGTCTACAAGAACGGCGATCCGCGCGCGAAGCATCTGCAAAAAATGTCGCGCGAGCTTGGCAAGCTGACAGGCAATATGGATTTGTATGAAATGTCCATCAAGATTGAAGAGATCGTGACGGGTCAAAAAGGCCTCAAGCCTAATGTTGATTTCTATTCCGCCTCTGTTTACACATCGCTCAAAATCCCTCGGGACCTGTTCACGCCGATCTTCGCGATCAGCCGTGTATCCGGATGGACCGCGCATATTCTTGAGCAGTATGAGAATAACCGTCTTATCCGACCGCGTGCCGAGTACGTCGGTCCGGTTGATCAAAAAGTGACGCCGATTGCACAGCGTCAGTAGAAATCCGCTGCCGGCGGCTATCATAATCCGCTTAAGAGTGACGGGGTGCCAGCGCATGGCCATATAATAGTGGCCATGCAGCGAGCTCCCGTCGTGTTATGTAAACTTCATATCCAACAAACATTCAGGAGGTAATTTATTCATGCAGCTTAAACAATACGATCTTCCGACCGAAGGCGCAAAAATTACGATTGACAATGGCGTACTGCAGGTTCCAAACAACCCGATTATTCCTTTCATCGAAGGCGACGGAACAGGCCGCGATATCTGGAAGGCATCCAAGCGCGTGCTTGACGCAGCTGTTGAGAAAGCCTATAACGGCGAGAAAAAAATCGCCTGGTACGAAGTGTTTGCCGGCGAGAAAGCATTCAATAACTATGGAGAATGGCTGCCGGAAGATACGCTTACGGCTATCCGTGAATATATGGTTGCTATCAAAGGTCCATTGACTACGCCTATCGGCGGCGGTATCCGTTCCCTGAACGTGGCGCTTCGCCAGGAGCTTGATCTGTATGTTTGCCTGCGTCCTGTACGTTATTTTGACGGCGTGCCTTCACCGGTCAAACGTCCTGAACTGGTTAACATGGTTATTTTCCGTGAGAATACAGAAGATATCTATGCAGGTATCGAATATCAAGAAGGTTCGGCCGAAGTGAAGAAAGTCATTGAGTTTCTGCAAAAAGAAATGGGCGTTAACAAAATCCGCTTCCCGGAAACCTCCGGTATCGGCATCAAGCCGGTTTCGGCTGAAGGCTCCAAGCGACTTGCCCGTGCAGCTATCGAGTACGCGCTGAAACACGGCCGTAAAACGCTGACCCTGGTACACAAAGGAAACATCATGAAGTTCACCGAAGGTGCCTTCAAAAACTGGGGTTATGAAGTGGCCGAGCAGGAATACGGCGACAAAACATTCACATGGGGTCAATACGACCGCATTAAAGAAGCAGAAGGCACGGATGCTGCGAACAAAGCACAGAAGGACGCGGAAGCTGCAGGCAAGCTGATTGTGAAAGACGCAATCGCTGATATCGCCCTACAACAAGTACTGACTCGTCCGACTGACTTTGATGTCATTGCTACGCTTAACCTCAACGGCGACTATCTGTCCGATGCGCTTGCTGCACAAGTTGGCGGTATCGGGATCGCACCAGGCGCGAACATCAACTACCTGACTGGACACGCTATCTTCGAAGCGACTCATGGTACGGCTCCAAAATATGCGGATCTTGATGTTGTAAACCCGGGTTCAGTTATTTTGTCCGGCGTTATGATGCTGGAGCATCTTGGCTGGCTGGAAGCGGCTGATATGATCTACAAAGGGTTGGAAACGTCGATTAACAATAAAACTGTTACTTATGACTTTGCCCGTCTGATGGAAGGCGCGACTGAAGTTAAATGCTCGGCGTTTGCTGATGAGATCATCAAGAACCTGGTATAGATTACCCGGTTAATTTTTAAAATAGTTTTGATTGGATTGGCCCCGTATCCAGGGGGATGACCCCCTAAATCCCCCTGGAAGGGGGACCCCGAGGGCTTGCCCTCTGGACACCCGTTGAGTAACGTGGGTGCCGGACAGGCGCTGGGGTGTTTGAGCGAGGAATGCTTGTGCCATGAACCTCATCGGCCGATGCAGTTCATGGCACGCATTTTTAGTGTTCGTTCGAGGGGTCGCTTGGGGCGACTTAGGTCAAGGGCGATGGAAGAAGGTCTGAGAAGCAACAGCACAAGGACCTAGTGCGAAGAGACAGGATCAAGTGCGAAAGAGACAAAGATCAAGTGCGAAAGAGACAAGGACCGAGTGCGGAGAGACAAGGACCGAGAGCGATGGGATAAAGGCGAAGAGCTGAGAAACAATAGCGAAGAAATTTTTGGGAGGCAATGGATAATGGCGATTAAACGGAAAAAAATCACCGTTGTTGGAGCAGGCTTTACCGGGGCTACGACGGCTTTTATGCTTGCACAGAAAGAACTGGGCGATGTTGTTCTTGTTGACATCCCGCAGCTGGAAAACCCAACTAAGGGAAAAGCGCTTGATATGATGGAGTCCACGCCCGTACAAGGCAGCGACGCCAACATCATCGGTACTTCCGATTATGCCGATACACAAAATTCCGATGTTGTGATTATCACTGCAGGGATCGCCCGCAAACCGGGCATGAGCCGTGACGATCTGGTCAACACCAATGCCGGCATTGTGAAATCGGTATGCGAGAACATCAAAGCAACCAGCCCGAACGCTTATGTTATTATTCTCTCCAACCCTGTTGATGCCATGACTTATGTGGCTTACAATGCGCTTGGATTCCCTAAAAACCGCGTAATCGGTCAGTCCGGCGTACTGGATACAGCCCGTTACTGCACATTTATCGCCCAAGAGCTGAATGTATCGGTTGAAGACGTCCGCGGCTTCGTGCTTGGCGGCCATGGCGATGACATGGTTCCGCTCGTTCGTTACTCCAATGTGGGCGGCATTCCAATCGAGAAGCTGATTCCGGCTGACCGTATCGAAGCCATTGTACAGCGCACACGCGTTGGGGGCGGCGAAATTGTCAACCTGCTTGGCAACGGCAGCGCTTATTACGCGCCTGCAGCATCGCTGGTCCAAATGACTGAAGCGATTCTGAAGGATAAAAAGCGGATTACGCCAGTAATCGCTTTGCTGGAAGGCGAATATGGCTATGACAACCTGTTCATGGGCGTTCCAGTCGTGCTGGGCGGCGATGGAATCGAGAAGATTTTTGTACTGGATCTGACCGGGGATGAGAAAGCCGCTCTGGAGAAATCCGCCGTTTCGGTTCGCAACGTCATCTCTGTCGTTAACAGTTAATTCCAAAGCCGTTGTACTCATGAAGGACATGAGACCCTGACTGATTGTTGTCAGGGTCTTCATTTTTTTAACCTGATAGCAGGTATTAGTTTCACTTCTATAAAAGTTTGAGGGAAGAAATGACCGCTGCCGCCCAAGAGGCGGCGAGGCCATCTTTTTAGTTGGGAAGGAGGAATCAGGATGGAGCAAGCACAGCGGATGCTTAAAGAGGTATATGGCTTTGACAGCTTTCGCAAAGGACAGCAGGATATAATCGAAGGTCTGCTGGAAGGCAAGGATACGCTGGCGATTCTGCCTACAGGCGGAGGAAAGTCGGTCTGCTATCAACTGCCGGCGATTCTGCTGCCAGGCACAACGATTGTCGTATCGCCGCTGATTTCGCTGATGAAGGATCAGGTCGACGCGCTTGGCCGCCTGGGTGTATCCGCTGCCTACTTGAACAGCTCTCTGGATGCAGCGACTTATCGGGAGGTCGTGAGAAAGACCGCTCAGGGCGTCTACAAGCTGCTCTACGTTGCGCCGGAGCGTCTGGATGGGACAATGTTCGAATCACTAGCCAGCCAGCTGCACATCCCCCTTATAGCCATCGATGAGGCTCACTGCGTTTCGCAGTGGGGACATGATTTCCGGCCGAGCTACCGACAGCTGGCTGGCTGGATCGGGAGGCTGGAGAACCGGCCGCCGGTTGCGGCTTTTACGGCAACAGCCACTCCCGAGGTGTCAGACGATATCTCGGCCATGCTCGGACTTCGTCGGCCCAATGTGTTTGTGACCGGTTTTGCCCGGACCAATCTGAGCTTGTCGGTTGTGACCGGGACAGACAGACGGAAATTTCTGCGTGATTATGTGGCGCAGCGGCCGGATCAATCGGGCATTATCTACACGGCTACCCGGAAGGAAGCCGAAGAAGTTTGTGCCGACTTGAGCAGGCTGGGCGTATCGGCGGGCAAATATCATGGAGGACTCGGCGATGATGAGCGGGCTGAAGCGCAGGAGAAATTCCGTTTCGACGAAGCACGGGTTATGGTCGCAACCAACGCATTCGGCATGGGCATCGATAAGCCGAATGTCCGTTATGTCATCCATTGGCAGATGCCAAGCGATGTGGAGTCCTATTATCAGGAGGCGGGCCGTGCGGGGCGCGACGGGGAGGAGAGCGAATGCGTGCTGCTGTTCGAGCCGCAGGACGTTCAGGTCCAGCGCTTCCTGATCGAGCGGAGCACAACCGATCCGGACAGACAGCGGATTCAATTAAACAAGCTGTACACGATGATGCATTACAGCCGTACGGAGAAATGCCTGCTGCAGTTTATCGTCAGCTATTTTGGCGAAGCCGATGTTCCCGAGTGCGGCAAGTGCAGCAATTGTCTGGATCAGAGCGAGAAGCTGGACATGACGGAGGATGCAAGGAAGGCCTTGTCCTGCGTGGGCAGGCTGAAAGGCCGGTTCGGCATCGCGCTCGCGGCCAAGGTGCTCAAGGGCTCCCGCGAGAAGCGTATTCTCGAATTCGGTCTGGACCGTCTGTCCACGTACGCGCTGCTGCGCGATTGGGTGGAGAAGGACATTTCCGACTGGCTCTACTGGCTGGTGGCGGAAGGCTATATGCGCATAAGTGAGGGAGAATTTCCTACGGTATCCCTGACGGCAGAGGCTCTGCCCGTGCTGGAGGGAAAGAAAACCGTGTTCAGGCGGCGCAGCACGGCTGCGAAGCGCAGAACAGCTTCAAGCGCAAGCCAGACGGAGAACACTCCCTTGTTCGAGGCGCTTCGCGATTGGCGCAAGGAGACGGCGGCGCGCGAGCATGTACCGCCGTTTATGCTGTTCTTCGATGCTGCACTGCGTGAAATTGCCGACAGGCAGCCTGTTACGACCGAGCAGCTGCTCACTGTCAAAGGGGTGGGGGCGGCAAAAGCCGGAAAATACGGCAGCGATGTCATTGCCATTGTCAGAAGCTTTAAGTTGGGCAGCAGCCCACAGCAAATGGACTCATTTTCCCCGGTTATGAAGACGGATGAAGAAGAGAGAGGAAAGGCAGGACCTGTCGCTTCGACCGGCGGGCGAGGCAGAGCGGCGATATCCGTCACGGATGTGGGCCTGAGCAGCCATATGCAATCATTGGCGCTGCTGCGGGAAGGGCGCTCCATTACTGAAATCGCTGCTCTGCGCGATATGGGCAGAATTACGATCGAGAACCATTTGCTGCGCTGCGCCGAGGAAGGTGAAACGATCGAGTGGGATGGTTTTATCCCCACAGAGCATGAAGCGCTCATTGCAGAGACGATTATGCGGCTGGGAGCGGAGAAGCTGAAGCCGATCAAGGAAGCGCTGCCGGATGAAATCGATTATTTTGCCATTAAAGCGGTCATGATGAAGCTCAGTTTGTCGCATGGCGGAAAATAGGCCATTTCTCTTTTGAATTTGGGCGATTCTTCTAGTATACTTGATGGGATTGTATATGAGTGGCAGGAGGAAAAGAAATGTTGAATGTAATGGTTTTTCTGCATGTGATCGGCGCTGCAGGCATGGGTTTTTATATCGTGCTTCCATTCTTGATCGGACGCGCTACGAAGCTCAATGGTGCCGGACAAGCCGGACTTGCGGAAGGTCTGGTGTCTGCGAACCGAATCGCGCAATATTTTCTCGTCTTGCAGCTGTTGACAGGCGGATATTTGATTTCGCAGGGGGATTATGAGGTTGTTTGGATGATTCTGGTTATCGTCTTATTCCTCGCTATTGCAGCAATTGGCGGAATTGTGACGAAGCCGCTTAAACAGATTGTCGCATCCATCCAGGCAGGGCAAAGCGCAACGTCAAACATTGGCAAAGCGCGTACGCTCAGCATCATCATTTTGCTGGTTTATCTGGTCATTATCTATTTCATGAAATTCCCGATTTATAAAGATATGTAATCCAACACTGGGGGGCGATACGCTTGACCAATGAAGTACCGGATTTATTAACCTTCGGCGAAACAATGGCGCTGTTCATGCCGCAGGAGCATCGCGGTCTTGAAGGAGCCGCTGCCCTTGAGCAGGGCTTCGGCGGTGCCGAAAGCAACGTGGCGATCGGAGCGGCCAGACTGGGCTGCTCAGTCGGCTGGTTTGGCGCATTGGGAGAAGACCCGTTCGGTCGTGCAATATTCAAGCAGCTGCGAGGAGAAGGCGTCGACGTTTCCGAGGCCAGGCTGACGCCAGGCGAACAGACCGGATTAATGTTCCGGGAAACGGTCGCAGGGAAGCTCGCGGTTCATTATTACCGGAAGCATTCGGCGGCAAGCAAGATGCGGCCCGAGCATCTGAATCTGGATTACATAGCCGGCTGCAGGATCCTTCATGTGACGGGCATTACGCTTGCGATCAGCGAGAGCGCCCGTGAAACGGTATTTGCGGCGGTTGCCGCAGCGAAGAAGGCGGGAGTGAAGGTGAGCTTTGACCCCAACCTGCGCCTCAAGCTGTGGACGATTGAAGAAGCCCGGCGTGTTGTGCTCCCGCTGGCGGAGCAGGCCGATTATTTTCTGCCTGGCTGGGACGAGCTTAAGCTTCTCTACGAAACGGACAATCTGGATGAAGTGAAAACGAAGCTGAAGCAGTTGAACGCGGTGTGTATTGTCAAGGGCGTGGACGACACAACCATCGTGATCGAAAATGGGGAATCCCAGGTAGTGCCCTTCTACAAAGCGGATAAAGTTGTGGATACCGTCGGGGCGGGAGACGGCTTTTGCTCGGGGTTTCTGACAGGCCTTCTGAAGGGAATGAACCCGGTGGAGGCCGTGCGTCTGGGCAGTATAAGCGGGTCGCTTGTCGTTCAAATGCGCGGCGATTGGGAAGCGCTTCCCGACTGGGCGTCCGTCGATCAGCGATTATCGGATAAGGCCTGGGTGGAACGCTGAAATGGCTGATGGTTCAAAAGGACAACGCAGACGAGAACAAATAATGAATGTGCTTAAGCGGCAGGGCCGGATTACCATTCAGGAGGTTGTGGACCGCTTTCACATTTCGGAAGCGACGGCGCGCCGCGACCTTGAGCTGATGGAGAAGGCGGAGCCGGTCATCCGTACGATCGGCGGCGCTATGTACGACGGCATGAATGCTGTGAGAGAGCTCCCTTTTGCCGAGAAGGAGGGGCTGTCGTTTCTGGAGAAGGAACGGATCGCAGCAGCTGCGGCGGAGCTGATTAATGAAGGGGACGTGGTCGGGCTCTCAGGCGGCACGACCAATTATTATCTGGCCAAGCTGCTCAAAACACGCCGGGGGATTACCGTCGTAACGAATACCGTGAATGTGGCGATGGAGCTTGCAGGAAGCGATATCCAGGTGGTCGTAACCGGGGGCCTGATGCGCCACAACAGCTTCGAGCTGTGCGGACCGCTGGGGGAAGGCATGCTGGAACAGCTTAATCTGGGCAAAATGTTCCTCGGAGTGGACGGCGTGTCCTCCACGGGCGGGATCACAACCTATTCCGAGCAGGAAGCCCATATGGCCAAAGCGATGATAAGCCGTTCGCAAGCGACATATGCGATGTTTGACCATACCAAGATAGGAAGGACCTCGCTGTTCTCGATTGCCCCGCTGTCGGTGCTTCAGGGCTTTATTACCGATATGCCGCTGCCGCAGCAGCTTTCGTCCGTGGCAAATGCCCATGGCATTCAAGTTTTTGTCACGGAGCATCGCGAGGAGCCGGACCAGCAATAATTATTTCTTGCCGGTAAGCAGGATAAGCCTTGCCGCCATGGAATTCATAGGTTGAGCATTTACGAAGAAAACTAAAAGGAGTGAATATAATGGCTGAGATGGGATCTGGAACACATGTTTATGAAGTTGCCGAAGGCTGGGCGAAGCTTCCGGAGGGAGTTGAATTTGGTTATACCCATGGTATCGTCGTGGACGCCGATGAGAATGTACTGGTCTTCCACACGGGGAACAATCCGGTAATCGTGTTCGATAAGGAAGGGAATTTTTTGCGCAGCTGGGGAGAGCAGTTCGTTGGCGGCGCCCACGGCTTTTATTTGCATCAGGAGAGTGATGGCCAGTATCTGTACCTGACGGACACTTCCCGCCGGATCGTGGTCAAAACAACGTTGGACGGAAAAGAAATTCTGACCATCGGAACACCTGATTTGCCGGACATTTACGATGAGGATCGCAAATTTGTGCCGACTGACGTTGCTGTGGGGCCAAACGGCGATATCTATGTGGTTGACGGGTACGGGCAAAGCTGGATCCATCAATACGACAGCGAAGGTCAGTTGATCCGTTCATGGGGCGGAAAAGGAAGCGAGACCGGACAAGTGAATTGCCCGCATGGCATATCCGTCGATCTGCGCGGCGAGGAGCCGGAGCTGTACGTGGCGGACCGCGGCAACAACCGGATTCAAGTGTTCACTCTGGACGGCCAGCACAAGCGTTTTATTACCGACGATATGAAAATGCCGTGCAGCTTTTATTATTATGGCGATGAAATTTATTTTCCGGATCTGCAAAGCCGGGTTACCATCTTCGACAAAAATGATCGTTTGATCACCCATTTGGGCGATGATGAGAATGCCTCCAAACGGGAAGGCTGGCCTAATATCGATTTGAATTTATTCGAAGCAGACAAATTCAGCTCGCCTCATGGTGTTTGTGTGGATGCTGAAGGTAACGTTTACGTTGCCGAGTGGACCGTTCATGGACGTGTAACGAAGCTGGTCCGCAAACGCGGTTGAGCCAGACAAACGAAAAACAAAGAAAAGCAGGTATTCGCCATTCAAGCGGATACCTGCTTTTTCTTGAAATTATTGAAATACCCGCCTGCCGCCGACCCATGTGCCATGTACGGTCTTGAAGGATTCATCCGTCCAGACGAGGTCCGCCTGTCTGCCAACCGCAATAAGTCCAATACGCTCCTGCAATCCGAGCTGGGCTGCGGGATTGGCGCTTGCCATCCGGCTGATCTGAGGGATGGCAAGCGGAGTATTCTCTACCATGTAACGGAAAGCATCGATCATCGTCAGCGTGCTGCCCGCGAGGTTGCCTCCCTCTTGGAGCCTGGCGACGCCGTCATGAACGTCGACGGCCAAGCCGCCAAGGTCGTAGCTGCCATCGCCCAGACCGGCAGCGGACATGGCATCCGTGATAAGAATAACCTTGTCGGCGGCTTTGGATTGGGTCAGCAGCCGTATCGCTGCAGGATGGACATGGTGCCCATCGGCAATGACCTCGGCGTAGATACGGGGATCGGTCAGAACGGCTCCGACCGTCCCCGGCTCGCGGTGGTGCAGAGCCCGCATGGCATTGAAGGTATGAACGGCCTGGGTGAGCCCTGCATCGGCAGCCTTAACGATATCGGCATAATAAGCATCCGTATGTCCGCATGCCGCCACGATTCCCTGCTCAGCCAGCCAGGAGACAAGCTCAACAGCTCCTGCTTTCTCGGGGGCAAGAGTAAGCTGTTTAATCAGACCCGGATAAGCGGTTTGCCATTCCTGCAGCCAGTCCAGGCGCGGAGGCGAGATGTAGGAGGGATTTTGCGCACCCGGCCACAGTTCACTGATGAACGGACCTTCGAGATGTACGCCTGCAAGCGCCGCATAGGGCATGCCGCCGTCTTTGATATAAGCGGAAGCGGCTCTGAGCACTTCCGCAATTGCGTCGTATGATGCGGTAACGGTGGTGGCGAGCATCGTGGTCGTACCCTTGGATGCATGGAAGCGGGCAATTGTATCATAGGCAGTGGCATCCGCTTCCATGAAGTCAGCCCCGAATCCGCCATGAACATGAACATCGACAAATCCGGGAAGCAGCATGCCCCCAGCGCCATCGATGATCAGAAATTCCCCGTCAGAATGAGCGGCTTGCGATTCAGCGTCATTCGTTTCGTATATCGCGGTAATAATACCGTCCTCCACAACGACGCTGCCCTCCAAGATTCGATTTTCAAGCACGATCCTTACATGGTCTATTCGCCATTTTGCATGGACAGATGTCATTAATCAAGCAGCCTCCCCGCTTCACGGTCAAGTAGGACAATTACCTTCGCATGCGTCTGCAGCAATGATGCCGGACATTCCGTCGTAATCGGTCCGGTTAAAGCTTCTTTGACAATTTCCGCCTTGTCTGCGCCCTTGACGACCAATAGAATCGTATCCGCCTTCAGGATGGAGCCGATGCCCATTGTAACCGCCTTGGCCGGGACCTGGTCCACCGATTCGAAAAATCTTGCATTGGCTTCGCGCGTCTCGGCCTTCAGCTCCACGATATGAGTACCGCCCTGGAGAGAATGATCCGGCTCGTTAAAGCCGATGTGCCCGTTGTGGCCAAGACCGAGCAGCTGGATATCGATTGGCTTGGCCGCCAGAAGCTGATCGTAGCGCGAGCATTCCGCTGCCAGATCATCGGCCATTCCATCAAGCAAATGAATATGCTCACGCCGAACATCTACGTGATTGAACAAATACTTGTTCATATAATAAGCGTAGCTCTGATCATGCTCGGGAGGCAGACCCACGTATTCATCCAGATTAAAGGTTGCCGCTTCATTGAAGGAAAGCCGCCTGGCCTGATGCATCTTTATCATTTTTTCATAAATTCCTGTTGGTGTCGAGCCTGTGGCAAGGCCGAGCGTAGCCTGCGGATTATGAGCGAGCAGAGCGGCGAACAGCTCTGCTGCATGCTGATCAAGCTCTTCTTTACTGTTGAATTGAGTAATATTCAATGGAATAGCCTCCGTTTGTCTGAAATTTATGAATGCGGCGATGATAGAAAATCGTCTCTTCTTATTGTAAAATAACACGCTTGATTTAACAATGAAAATGAATAAAAAAATCATTAAAATGAAATATTTAATCAATTATTAATAAACGAGCTTAATTTTGCCTTCGTAAAGGTTCTGAACTTGATCAAAGGGCAGATCCTATGTGATGATGGACGTATAGAATGGATCGGCTAAGGAGCAATGGGTATGACAGAGCATATCAATAGCGGTACAGAATGTCATGAGCAGACGGCTAGGCGCAAGGGTGAGCATATCCGTATTTGTCTGGAGGAGGATGTACAGAGTATTGGAATTGATGCTGGCTTTGCCCGGTATCGTCTGCGCCACTGCGCGCTGCCGGAATTGTCGTTCCAGGATGTGGATTTAAGCGCTGAATTTATGGGAACGAAGCTGCAGGTGCCTCTGCTGATCAGCTCCATGACCGGAGGAACCGGTGAAGCCGGACAGATTAATTTGCGTCTCGCCGAGGCGGCTGAAGCCAGAGGGTGGGCCATGGGACTTGGGTCCATGCGGGCTGCCATTGAGAACGGGCAGCTTGTCGAGACGTTTCGTGTCAGACGGAAAGCGCCGAGCATCCCGCTTATTGCGAACCTCGGCGCCGTGCAGCTGAATTACGGATACGGCATCGACCAATGCCGGCAAGCGGTTGAACTGGCGGAGGCCAGCGCTTTGGTGCTGCATCTTAACAGCCTGCAGGAGGTATTTCAACCTGAAGGAGATACGGATTTCCGCGGTCTGCTCGGCAGGATTGGCGAGGTGTGCAGGCAGATTGGCGTTCCCGTCGGTGTCAAAGAGGTCGGTTGGGGAATAGACGTTGATACAGCCCGGGCATTGGTTGATGTCGGGGTATCGTTTATTGACGTTGCCGGAGCGGGCGGAACCTCATGGAGCCAAGTGGAAAAATATCGCGTTCGCGATCCGCTGCGGGCAGACGCAGCGGCCGCTTTTGCCGATTGGGGGATTCCTACCGCTGAATGCGTGCGTGAAGTCCGAGAGCGTCTCCCCCATACCTGCCTTATCGCCAGTGGTGGATTGCATACAGGCGTGGACGCGGCCAAAGCAATTGCGCTTGGCGCAGATTTGGCCGGATTCGGCCGTACGCTTCTGGCTGGAGCTGCAGGCTCCGAATCCTCAATCCTTAAGCCGGAGGCGGTCTATCATCAATTGGAGCGGATCGAGTTCGAGCTTCGCGCCGCGATGTTTGGGATAGGGGCGTCTTCGCTTCAGTTTTTGCGGACAACGGACCGTCTCGTAAAGCTGGCCTGAATTTGAGTAAATCCCTCATCTGCAGTCATGCGCTGACCAGGGCAGGTGCAGCGGGCTGGGCCCATATTGCCGGATAAAGGTCTATTCTTTCTCTGTTATGATTTCCCGTCAGCCTGGTATTAATCTAATGGATGCAGTTGCTGCCACGAAGAAGAGTGGATACAATATTGCCTAAAAGCAGCTTGACGAAAGTCTCATCAGGGTGCATTCATAAGATAAATGAAGTGTAAAATTGGCTCATACTTTGCTTATATTTCAGAGGGAGGAACTTGGCTTAGCCGACAAAGAACGGCGGCAGCCGGCTCTTCTTGCGGGTTATCGCATCGATGGGGAGGAATGAGGAATGACTGCTTGGTATGAAAAGAGCTTCGGTTCTGATTATATGATTGTGTACCGTCATCGTAATTGGGAACAGGCCGTCAGAGAAGTTGAACGTATGAGCAGCTGGCTGTCGCTTCCCGGGGCTGCGAAAATTCTGGATATTGGCTGCGGAACGGGCAGACATTCTCTGGCGCTTGCGAGTCTGGGTTACTGCGTGACCGGTGTCGATCTCTCAGAAGTACTGCTGGAGCAAGCGCGAGAGCATGATAAGGAAGGGCAAATTGAAGCACTTATCCACGGCGATATGCGCCGTCTCCCCATACAGGATGGCAGTTTCCGGGCGACAGTCAATTTATTTACTTCCTTTGGCTACTTTGAAGATGAAGCTGACAACCATCGGGTGTTGAAGGAAATTCGCAGGGTTCTGACGGAGAATGGCCAGTTTCTCATTGATTTTCTTAACCCGGATTATGTCAGAAAACATCTTGTTCCCCATTCCCGGCGTGTAGACGGGCCAACGGGACTGCTGATCGATGAAGTCAGGAAGATTATGAATAATTGTGTCAGGAAGCAAATTACCATCCAACCCGAATCCGTCAGTAAAGCTGCTCGCATATATGAAGAGCGCGTCTGTCTATTGTCTTTGGAATGGTTTGAGCATGCACTTGCGGAGGCAGGATTGGCCATGGGGCGCGTATACGGCGATTATGAGGGAAATACATATGATAAAATGGAATCTCCGCGGATGATTATGACAGGGAGGGTGTCCTCTTGACCCAAGCAGCAACTGCGGTCTGGCCTGAAGGCATCATTCAGGTCAAGGTGCCGCTGCCGTTCTCTCTAAAATGGGTGAACAGCTATCTAGTGCCTGGACAGCAAGGATATACGTTAATCGACCCGGGCCTGCATACACCGGATGCCGTCCTGGCATGGAATGCGGCTCTGAAAGCTCATGAGATCGCGTATGAACAGATCCACACCATTATGCTGACTCATCAGCATCCCGACCATTACGGGCTGGCAGGCTGGTTTCAACAGCGTACAGCGGCTACCGTGCTGATGTCGGAACAATCCCATGCTTATGCGGTGCGACTTTGGGGAAATGATGATTCATTCTCGTTGGAACTGACAGATCTATATGCCCGTCACGGGATGCCCGCAGAGGTATTGAACGATATTGCTCCCCATCTGGCGGCTTTCCGCGAGAGGGTATCCCCACAGCCGGAAATTACTTATATTTCTGCTGGAGATATGCTCCAGATGGGAAGCAGGAGCTGGCTTGCCATCGATGCGCCGGGACATGCACGAGGCCAGCTGTGTCTATATGATTCCGCAGAGCGGCGGATGTTTTGCGGCGATCAGGTGCTCCCGGATATTACGCCCAATGTGAGCGTAGTGCCCGGGGAAGACGGAGATCCCCTGCAGCAGTTTCTGGACAGTCTTGTCCATCTGCGGAGCTATGAGGTGGAGCTGGCTTTTCCGGGCCACCGGGATCCGTTTACCCGCTTCGATGACCGTGCTGCCGAATTGCTGCTTCACCATGAGCGGAGATTGACGCAGATCTCGAGCCTCCTGGAAGCAGAACCCTGCAGTGGTTACGATATGTGCCAAAGGCTGTTCGGCGCACGAATCTCGGGAAATACGCATAATTTGCGTTTTGCGATGTCTGAGACGCTTGCCCATTTGTTTCATTTGGAGAATCGGGGACAAATCCACAGCAGAAGTCACAATGGGATGATCATTTTCACTTCCTGACGGCAGAAGCCGCAATTAACCAGCCCGGCGTATACTTGGATTTATCCCATTCATTTGCCCAAAGGAGCTTATTTTTGTATGCATATATCCCGTTCAGAATCACACCAGCACATTAAAAAACGAAAAACCCGGCGAATGCGAAGGCTCTTGCTGCTCAATCTGTCGATGCTGGTTGCGATCGGCATCATTATCGGCGTGTATCTCATGGTCAACCATGGTAAACAACCCAGGCTTGAAGGCGCTTCCGGCAGTGGGGGCAAGGAGCCGACGAATCAGAATACAGAGACTCCCGGGAAGGAGAATGACGCCGGAAACGGCAGGAGCGGCTCTGCTGACCCGGATGAAGCTGCGGCCGGTGCAGGAAGCGATAATTCTGCATCAAGCGGCGATTCAGCCGTGGGCTCTGATGCTGCTGCCGGTTCATCCGGTGGAACAGAATCGGCAGGCTCCGGCACTACCCCTTCCGGGGCTGTTGAAGAACCGCCTGCGGATCCGCCAGCGGGAAAACCGGCAGGTTCATCAACCGGTAACGGTTCTCCCGGTCAAGCTGACGAAGGTTCGTCAGCAGGAAGCGGATCCTCCGGTTCATCCGGTACGGATTCGTCAATGGGAAGCGGATCTTCCGGTCCATCCGGTACGGATTCGTCAATGGGAAGCGGATCATCCGGTCCATCCGGTACGGATTCATCAACGGGAAGCGGCTCCCAGAATCCGTCAGGAACGGGTTCGTCTACCGGAAACGATGCTCCGGACCAATCTGGAGGAGGAAGCGCGGATGAGGGGCGTACAATCACGCTTGGTTTTGTAGGCGATATTTTGCTTGCCGGCTCAGTGGATAAGCTGATGCAGAGCAGCGGCTACGATTATCCGTATGCCAAGTCGCTGTCTTTCCTGACGGAGCCTGATCTGATGGCGGGCAATCTCGAAACCCCCATCACGACGCGCGGAGTTCCGGCTGAAGATAAGCAGTACGTGTTCAAAGGGTCCCCGAAATCGCTACCGGCATTGAAGGAGGCGGGATTCGATCTGGTAAACCTGGCCAACAATCATACGCTTGACCAAGGGAAAGAAGGTTTGCTTGACACCATCGGCCATCTGGAGGAAGCCGGGATGCCGAATATCGGCGCAGGGAATAACGAGACGGAAGCCTATGCGCCGGTCTATCTGGAAGCCGGCGGAATCAGCGTAGCTTATATCGGTCTGACCAGAGTTGTTCCGGAGGCATCCTGGAAAGCGACAAGCGATCACGCGGGCCTTGCGGAAACCTATGACTCCACACGCGGTGTAAAAGCGATTCAGGAAGCGAAAAAAAATGCGGATCTGGTTGTTGTTATGGTTCACTGGGGAATTGAGCGTTCGGATAATCCCAACGCGGACCAGAAGCTACTGGCCCATACGTATATTGATGCCGGTGCGGATCTGGTGATCGGCAGTCATCCTCATGTTCTGCAGGGCTTCGAGACCTACAAAGGCAAATGGATTTCCTACAGCTTGGGCAATTATATTTTCAATATGACAACGACGGATAAAACCAAGGACACCGGTGTGCTGAACGCAGTCTGCACCGGCAGCGGAGACTGCACCCTCAAGTTCAATCCCATGCGTGCCGTCGCTTCCCAGCCAACGCCGCTTGAGGGAGAAGAGGCGCAAGCCCTGCTTAAACGTCTGTCGGGTATTTCCTTGAATGCCTCAATTAATTCAGAAGGGTATGTGAGCGCCAAGTGAGTGCTTTGCTTAATCCATGTGTAGCCCATCGGGGAGCTTCCGGCCTTGCGCCGGAAAATACAATGGCTGCGTTCCAAAAAGCGATGTCTTTTCCTTTCATACAGTGGATTGAGCTTGATGTCCAGCTGTCACGGGGAGGAACGCCGATTGTTATTCATGATTCTACTTTGAACCGGACAACAAGCGGCGCCGGTCCGGTGGGGGATTTTACGACCACTCAGCTGTCGCGCATGGATGCGGGGAAATGGTTCTCCAAATCCTTCGCCGGAGAACGGGTGCCGCTGCTGGAGGAGGTTCTGGATGCGACGGTAGGCAGATGCAGATTGAATATTGAGCTGAAGACCCACGGCGGCCGCTATCCGGGAATGGAGCGCCGTGTCGTGGAACTGCTTTATGAGAAGGAACTGCAGTTTGACACGGTCATCACTTCCTTCGACCAGCAGGCGCTGCGGACGGTAAGAGAACTGACCGCCGAGGTGCGGACAGGGCTGATCACGGAGGTTGCTCCGCCTTCCCTGGCGGGTGATCTGCGTGCCCTGGGAGCTTCCTTTCTCTCCATCGGCTATAAACGGGTAACGCCGGAGCTGATGAAAGAGATGCGCAGCAAGGGAATAACCGTGATGGCCTGGACCGTCAACGATGTGTCAGCCATGAAGCGTCTGGCTGCCATTGATCCCGAGCTGATGATCTGCACGAATTACCCGGACCGTTTCGCCGAATTATTGTAAGAGCAGCTGTAACCAATGAAACCGGCTCACCTACAGGTGGCCGGTTTCATTGGTTTGATCATGCTCATCGCGGTACCGCTCGCGTATTTCCAGCAGCTTGGGCAGCTGATCCATGAAGATCCGGACAAGCTGCGGGTCAAAATGGCGTCCGCTTTCTTCCCGGATCAGCTCAAGAATGCGGCCGAGCTCCCAAGCGCTCTTATAGACCCGCTTGCTGCCCAGAGCGTCGAATACATCGGCAATGGCGGTAATGCGTCCGTACAGATGAATAGCCTCGCCGCTGATGCCTCTTGGATAGCCGGAGCCGTCCCATTTCTCATGATGCTCATAAGCGATGATGGCAGCCGTTTTGAGCAGCTGGCGGCCTGAGGCTTTGAGCAGCTGGTAGCCGATGTCGGTATGCCGCTTCATCAACTCGTATTCTTCTGCGGTGAGCTTGCCCGGCTTTTGCAAAATGGCGTCGGGGATGGCGACTTTCCCGATATCGTGCATGGGCGACACGATCTTGAGCTGCTCCGCTTCTTCCACAGACAACCCGCAAGCAAGAGCCAAGACATAGGAATATTCAGATACTCGTTTGACATGATAGCCGGTTTCCTTGGAGCGGCTCTCGCCGATCTGGCCCATCGTATAGATAATTTCCCGCTGGGTGGCCTCGATCTCTTCCTGCAGCATAACGGATTCCAGAGATTTGCCCGCATAGGCTGCGGCCAGCTTCAGCTGCTCCAGGTCTTGTCCGGTGAAAACGCCGCTCGCGGTAAGCTTGTTGATGGCTTGATAGGCGCCGATGATACTGCCGTCATTGCCGACAAAAGGCACCGTAATGACCGATTGGGTCCGGTACCCTGTCCGCCTGTCATTCTCGGCATTATGTCTTGGATCGCGGTAAGCATCCTCAATCAGCAGAGATTCGCCTATGGCGATGGAATGTCCGACGATTCCGGAGCCCAGGGGAACCCGGATTTCGTTCACTCCATGCGCAACCGTGGTGAATAATTCCTGATTGGCATAATCGATCAGCCATACGGTGCATCTGTCGGCCAATATCATTTCACGACCCATGTTCGCCATCAGCAGAAGGACGCTGCTCAGGCTGCGCTCACTGCCGATTTTTGCGGTATAATCGAATATGATACGAAGCAGTTCCTCGGGGCTTCGCTCATTAGAGGTTGAACGTGCCTGCGCATCCGCATCGTTAGGGTCTTTGTTCAAAGGTGGACACTCCTTGTGAATAGTGGATCACTCAACGTGACCATTTCTACGCAGCCTCGGGTGAATCCTGCTTTGGCCGGGCACAGGATTGAGAATTAGTATATAGAAACAAAGCTTAGAGGAGGCTTTTTGGCATGGTCGGATGGGTTGACGCTTGGTGGCTTCGTCTTGCGCTTGGCTTGCTGGGCAGCGGGATCATTGCGCTGGCTGCCTACAGGGTGCGCTCTTTATCAGGATCTGGTGCTTTGGCGGCCATTATTATGGGGACAAGCTATGTAACGCTTGGCGGCCCGCTGTGGTTCGGCGCGTTAATGGTGTTCTTTGTAACCTCCACGGCTCTATCCAAATTCAAACGGCGGCACCGGGCGAAACAGGACGCCGAAGCGAATTATGCCAAAGGAAGCCGGCGCGATGCCGGGCAGGTCTGGGCAAATGGCGGTCTGGGCCTGATTTTGTGCGCCGCGCATGCCATATGGCCGGACCCGTTATGGCTTTACGCGTTCGTGGGCGTTATGGCATCCGTCAATGCGGACACCTGGGCTACCGAGCTTGGAGCGCTCAGCCGGGTGGCCCCGCGGGCCATACTCGGCGGCGCGCGCGTTCCAGTGGGAACAAGCGGCGCGGTTACGCCGCTTGGCAGTATGGCTGCCCTGGCCGGGGCAGCCGTGATCGGAGCTGCTGCTGCTCTTCTTGTATCGCCTTGGGTTACCGGCGGGCCTGGAGAGGTGCTGCCGGGCGTACTTGTCGCCGTAGGCTGTCTCGCTGGAACGGCGGGCGCCTTCGCCGATTCACTTCTCGGAGCGACGGTGCAGGCGATGTACCGCTGCCCCGTCTGCGGTGTGCAGACCGAGCGTGCCGAGCATTGCGGTGCTGCGGCGAACCGGATCAGCGGGTATGGCTGGATGACCAATGACGCGGTCAATTTGTTCTCATCCGCAGCCGCCGCTGTGCTGGCCGGAGTGATCGGCATCCTGATTGCCTAACGGCAGTCAGGCATTCCGTCACAAATTTAAGTGCAATCAGCTCTTTATCCTGTATAATATTGGGTTGACAGCGCATTCACGCAACGAGTATTCTAACTCTGACATAAGCTTAAGCTTCAAAATGGATGAATTGTAAAAGTTTGAAAGCCAGTCAATCCATCAGAGAGGAGCTTGACCGCAATTGAACATGGAAACGTCTGCGCTGCTTGCGAGGCAGCAGCAACAAGAACCGATTCTGCGGGCGGTTAATGTGAAGAAAGTATTTGGCCGGGGCGAGACGGCGGTTACAGCCGTTAAGAATATTCATTTGGATATTGCTGCAGGTTCTATGGTTGCGCTCAAGGGCCGCTCGGGCTCAGGCAAGACGACGCTGCTTAATTTGCTGGCCGCGCTGGATCAGCCGACAGAAGGTTATGTGCTGTTTAACGGACAGGAGCTGTCCAGACTGCCGGAGAAGCAGCGCAGCGTCTGGAGACGCTCCCAGCTGGGACTTGTTTTTCAGGCATTCGGATTAATACCTCTGATGTCCGCTTATGAGAATGTTGAATTCGCCCTGCGTATCGCCGGAACCGATAAGAAGCTCAACAAGGAGCGTGCCGAGACTGCGCTGGAGTGGGTGGGCATGAAGTCGCGCATGAAGCATCGTCCTCCCGAATTGTCGGGCGGGGAGCAGCAGCGTGTGGCCATTGCAAGAGCGATTGCGCACGAGCCCTTGCTGCTGCTGGCCGATGAGCCGACGGCGGAGCTGGACAGCCGGATGGGGCTTCAGGTAATCAAGGTATTCCGCGATCTGGTGGAGCGTCGCGGCATGACCGTAGTTATGACGACCCACGATCCCGGCATTATGGAGATCGTCGACCATGTCATTGCATTGGAGGATGGGGAGATTGTCGCTGAACCTAATTCATAGCCGCCGCAAACGGCTGCTGAAGCAATCGACGCTGCTGCTGCTCGCAGCCTCATTATTATCGGGCTGTTCCCTGCTGCCCGGGGGAGAAGAAACGCTTGCACCCCCGCTTATCAAGCCGGCGCAGGAGAAGTTCGATTCCGTTGAAGTGAAGAAAGGGACCATTGAACGTTTCTTCTCAGGAACCGCAGTAGTGTCTTCCAAACACAGCATACCGCTATTTTATAAAGATAACGGAAGATTGAAGGAAATTCATGTCAACCAGAACGATGTCGTGAAAGCCGGCCAGCTCCTCGCCGAGCTCGATATGGGCGATCTGGATCTGCGCATCAAGCTGCAGAAGCTGAATCTTGAGCGGGCTACGCTTGAATTTTCCAAGGTGAAGCAGGCGGGGGCGGATGCGGGCGAAGTCAGACTTCGCGAAATCGACAGGGAGCGCGAACAGATTTCGCTGGATTCCCTGGAGCAGGAGGCCGAGGCGGCCAGGCTGACCGCGCCGATTGATGGAATCGTTACTTACAAGGATACGATTGCGGCAGGCGATAGTGTAACCGGCTACAAACCGCTGGTGAGCGTCTCTGATCCGAAGCAGCTTTACCTGGTATGCGAAGCGGAGGATCCCAAAACGATCTCGCCGATCCAGTTTCACATGGACGTAGAAGTGACCGTAGACAATACGAAGATCATGGGGAAGGTGGTTCAATCCCCTTCCAGCGCTCCTTTTACCGATAACAAGGAGCAGGCTGAGCGCAATGCCAAGCTGCTTTATATTGAACTGAACGAACCAAGCAGCAAGCTCGTTATGGGAGAAACCGTTCAGCTTCACATCATGCTGGAGAAGCATGACGATGTTATCGTGCTTCCGCGCAGCGGTCTGCGCACTTATTTGGGACGAACCTATGTGCAGGTGCTTGACGGCGACCGCCGCAAGGAGGTTGACGTGGAGGCGGGAATCATGACTGCGACGGAAGTGGAGATCGTCAAGGGACTCGAGCCCGGCGAGCAGGTTATCCTGAACAATTAGTCCGCGTGATGCCTGACTTAAGGGACAAGAAGAGGTGAAACGACGATGGCCTTATGGACGATGATTTTTCGCAAAATGGCGAAGAATCGTTGGCTTCAGCTAAATTTGTGGTTCGGCTTGACGATTTGTGTCGCATTGTTCAGCTCTATGCCCTTATACTCCCATGCCATACTCCAGCGTACGCTCACCAAGGAGCTGCAGCAGCTGCAAAAGGATCAGAATATTTACCCCGGCTATATCCGCGCGGCTACATCGGTATCTCCGGGTGAAAGGACTTTCGATCAAACCCGGAACATGATTGCCCAGGCGGACCGTTATATGGAAAATGCGCCAAGGCGTTTCAGACTAGATGCCCAGTCTTACCTGGTGTCCAGGTCCACACAGTCCTTCCGCGTGTTTCCTGCGGATGGCTCTGAGCGCGAGCTGAAGGAAATGAACGTCAGCGGAAGCTTCCGGACTCTGACCGATCTGGAGAAGCGCGTCCGCCTGATCGATGGGCGTTTTCCCGATCCGGGCCGCAGCGACGGGGTTTATGAAGCTGTCGTCACGCAGAAGTTTATTATTGATCTGAAGCGGGATCTGGATCATGAGTTTGTTTATACCAACAAAGACACCGGTGAGAAAATCCGTGTGCTGGTGGTGGGGCTGGTTGAGAGCAGTCCGCAGAATATCTACGATCAATTCAACGTGGAGAGTTATAACTCATCGTTCTACATACCGTTCGAACGTTTCGAGCAGGATTTTGTCCAGAAGGAAAACGTGCTCAAGCTCTCCAGCATTACATGGCAGTATTCGCTTGATTATGAGCAGCTGAACATCGATGATATCGCAAATTTCACGGGCCAAAGCCAGGCGATGACCAATTATTTTACGATGCGTCTTGGCATTGCGTCGGTCGATATTCCGGCGAAGAATCCCATCCAGTCGTACACGGAAAAGAAGGAAAAGCTCGACATCATGCTGTGGTCGCTGTACTCGCCGGTGATGTTCATGCTCGCTTTCTATCTGTATATGGCGGCGAATCTCATCATCGAGCGGCAGAAGACGGAGATCTCAGTCCTCCGCAGCCGCGGAGCGAGCCGGCTGCAGATCATGCTGGTGTTCACCGTGGAGAGCGTGATTCTGGGGCTGCTGGCCCTGTTGGTCGGACCGTTCGTGGGCGTGTATTTCACGAAGATTCTCGGAGCCTCCAACGGCTTCCTGGAGTTTGTGCAGCGTTCGTCGCTCGATGTAGCCTTAAACAGTGCCTCATACAAGGTTGCGGCTGCGGCTGTGGTCGGTTCGATTATCCTGATTCTTGTTCCGGCATTTCTGGCAACGCGGATTTCGATTGTCGGACATAAACAGCAGCTCGCCCGCTCCAGCAAAATGTCCTTCTGGCATAAAACAGGCATCGACCTGATTCTGCTGGCGGTTTCGATTTATCTGCTTGTCGGTTTCAATAAGCGGTTGGATCAGCTGCAGCAGCTTGCGCTTGATCCTACTGCGCTGCAGGTCGACCCGCTCCTGTTCTTTATGCCGGCATTGTTTGCGCTTGGCTGCGGCTTGCTGCTGCTGCGTATTTATCCCTGGTTGATTAAGCTGATTTATTGGATAGGGCGAAGGTGGTGGACCCCCGCTCTCTATTCCACCCTGCTGCAGATCAGCCGCTCGTCCACGCAGTATTTGACGATCAAGGTGTTTCTGATTATGACCGTTGCCATGGGACTGTTCAGCGCCAATGCCGCGAGGACCATCAACGGAAACATGGAGGATGCGATTCACTATACGACCGGATCGGATATTCAACTGCAAATCCACTGGGATAACGATGCTCCCCCGCCCGCAATGTCAGGCGGGCCAGGAGGCGCCGAGTCCCCCGAGGATGCGGCCGCAAAGCCGAAAGTCATAACCTACACCGAGCCCTCCTTTATCCAGATGACGGAGCTGGCTGGGGTGGACAAGGCGGCACGCGTATTCCGCAAACCGGATGCCAGCTTCAGTGCAAGCGGGGGGGACAGCGCAACTACGCTATACGGAATTGATACCCTTGATTTTGGCAATGTGGCCTGGATGCGCAGCGGGCTGCTTGATCATCACATCAACAGCTATCTGAACCTGATTGCTTCCGATCCGAAGGCTGTGCTGATCTCCAGATCAATCGCGGACAAGTACCAGGTGAAGCCGGGCGATCCCATATCCGTCAAGTGGAGCGGATTGGACAACGCCGGGTTTACCGTGTATGGCATCATTGATTATTGGCCGGGCTGGAACCCGCTGCCCGTTGGCGGTGTCAGCGAAGATCAGGATGATGAAAATGTCCGGCTGCCAAACCTGATTGTCGGGCACCTATCCTACATCCAGAACCATCTGGCTCTGGAGCCGTACGAGGTGTGGATCAAGCTTAAGGAAGATGCAACCAGCAAAGTGATTTATGATGACCTGATAAAGAAGGAAATCCCTGTCGAAGAGCTGGTGGATGCCAATCAGCAGCTGATCCGCTCCAAAAATGATCCATTCCGGCTTGCCATCAATGGCGTCATGACGCTTGGTTTTGTCATATCGATGATGATCAGCTTCTTCGGCTTTCTGCTGTTCTGGGTGCTGACGTTGGCCGGACGCACGCTGCAATTCGGGATTTTGCGGGCAATGGGCATCTCGTTCATGCAGATTATCGGCATGCTGCTCAGCGAGCAGCTGCTCACCTCGGCAGCGGCCATTCTCATGGGCGTGTGGATTGGAAATACGGTGAGCGACTTGTTCGTTCCGCTGTTCCAGCTGTCCTTCAGCGCCGCGGAGCAGGTGCCGCCGTTCGAGATTATTCATCAGCTCAGCGATTATGTACAGCTGTACAGCGTGGTTGGCGTGATGCTGCTCATCGGGCTCATCGTCATCGGAGTAAGGGTCTCCAGAATGAAAATTACGCAGGCGCTTAAGCTTGGGGAGGATTAAGCTTATGATCCATTGCGATGGACTTGTCAAAATTTATAAGACAGACGATCTTGAAGTTGTCGCCCTGCAGGGGCTTGACCTGCATGTGCAGGCTGGCGAGCTGATGGCGATTATCGGCAACAGCGGCAGCGGCAAATCGACACTGCTCAATATGCTGGGCGGCCTTGACCGGCCCTCAGCCGGTACGCTGCTCGTCAATGATCAGGACCTGCTGAAATTCGCGGAACGCGATCTGGTCAAATACAAGCGCGAAACCGTCGGATTCGTCTGGCAGAGCAATGCCCGCAATCTGATTCCCTATCTGACGGCGCTGGAGAACGTGGAGCTTCCCATCCTGCTCAAAGGCCGCCGCAAGCGCCTGCGCGCGTTGGAGCTGCTTGATGCTGTTGGACTCAGCCACCGGATCAAGAACCGGCTGAGCGAGCTCTCAGGCGGCGAGCAGCAGCGGGTGGCGATAGCCATAGCGCTGGCTAATGAACCGAAGCTGCTGCTCGCCGACGAGCCCACGGGCTCGCTGGATACGCGGATGTCGGATCAGATTCTGGATCTGTTCCGGGAGCTGAACCGGAAGATCGGCATAACAATCGTTATTGTCACGCATGACCCGCTGCTTGCCCGGAAGGTTGACCGTGTTGTGGCGATCCGCGACGGCAAGACCTCTTCAGAGATCATCCGCCGCCAATCGTATGCGGAGGAGCTTGCGGAGCTTGAGAGGGGCGGGTTATTCAAGCAGGAAGCAAGCCATGTCGAGTATGCCGTGATCGACAAGGCAGGGCGTCTGCAGATTCCTGCCAATTACCTGCAGGCGGATGAGTTCAAGGAGAAAAACAAGGTGCGGGTGGAGATGGAGGAAGGGCGAATCGTGTTGTATCCGCCGGAGGACTAAGGCCTGCTGTTCATACTGAAGAGTCAATTCAAAAACCATAGCACCATCAAAAAGAAGTCCCACCATTAAACGGAGGGACTTCTTTTTGATGAATACATATTAGATAACACGGCGAGCCGTTCTTACTTCGTCAATTCTTCCATCTGCGCGATAAGCTCTTCAAACACGCTCATCGCCTGCTCAATCGGCTCAGGCGTGGACATGTCGACGCCGGCCTTCTTGAGGATATTGATGGAGAAATCGCTGCCTCCGCTTTTCAGGAAGC
This sequence comes from Paenibacillus sp. JT22N12, assembly GCF_056269365.1. NCBI lineage: Bacteria > Bacillati > Bacillota > Bacilli > Caryophanales > Paenibacillaceae > Paenibacillus > Paenibacillus sp. JT22N12. The sequence goes on from NZ_JBWDNU010000002.1 coordinate 304,683, forward strand.
CGAGATAACGCTCAACGGCAGGCGCGCCCTCCTCGAGAATTTGCTTCGAGAAGCTGGTGGCTGCAGAGAAGCCTGTCGCATATTTATAGACATAGAAGCTCGTGTAGAAGTGGGGGATACGGGCCCATTCCATTTCGATATCCTTGTCCACGACCATGTTCGGGCCGTAGTACTGCTTGTTGAGCTCATAATAGATTTTGCTGAGCTGATCCGGGGTCAGCGATTCGCCTTGCTCGGCTTTCTCGTGAATGATTTTCTCGAATTCGGCGAACATGGTTTGACGGAAAACCGTTGTCCGGAACTGATCCGCATAATAGGTGAGCAGGTACATTTTTTCCTTCGGATCGGTTGATTTCTTCAGCATATAATCCATTAGAAGCGCCTCGTTGAGCGTTGAAGCGACTTCGGCCAGGAAGATGGTATACTGCGCATCGCGGTAATCCTGATTGCCGTCGGAATAATAAGAGTGAAGCGCGTGGCCCATCTCGTGCGTCAATGTGAACATGCTGTTCAGATTATCTTTATGATTGAGCAGCACATAGGGATGCGTGCCGTAAGCGCCCCAGCTGTAGGCGCCGCTGCGTTTGCCTTCATTCTCGTAAACGTCGATCCATCTGTCCTGGAAGCCTTTATCCAGCACCTGCAAATAGTCCTTGCCCAGCGGTTCAAGACTCTCTTTGACCGTTTCCTTGGCCTGCTCGAAGCTGATGTCCATCTTGAATTCATCGACAAGCGGAGCGAACAGGTCATACATATGAAGCTCATCCACCTTGAGCAGCTTCTTGCGCAGCTCCATGTAGCGGTGCATCAGCGGCAGATGCTTATGCACGGCATCGATGAGGTTGGTGTACACCTCTTTGGGAATGTTGTCGCCATAGAGGGACATTTCCAGGGTAGACGGATATTTGCGGGCGCGCGAGTAGAAAATGTTCTTGGTCACATTCGCGCTGAGCGTCGAAGCGAGCGTGTTTTTAAGCTTGCCGTAGGTGTCGTACATAGCTTTAAAGCCATTCTTGCGAACCTCACGGTTTTTGCTTTCCAGAAACTGTATGTAACGGCCCTGCGTCAATTCCACTTCTTCGCCATTCTCATCCTTGACCTTGGGGAACTTGAGATCTGCGTTGTTCAGCATGCTGAAAATCGTGCCCGGCGCCTGGCTCACATTCCCGACCGCAGCGAGGAGAGCTTCCTCGGATTTGGATAGAATATGGGCTTTCTCCCGGCGCATTTCTTCCAGCGTATGACGGTATTTGGCCAAATCGGAATTGTTGATCATTGCTTCGAGATCGGCATCGGAGAGACTCAGAATTTCAGGCGTTATAAAGGACAACGCTTCTCCTGTTTCGACGCTGAGCTTCTTGGATTTCTCGGATAAAGCCTGGAATTCGGCCTCAGCCGTGTCTTCATGATGCTTCAAATTGGCATACACATAGAGCCGCTCCACATGCTGCGACAGCTCATCCTCAAGCTCAAAGCAGCTTTTCACTTGTTTGGGGTCGGCAAGCTTTCCTTCGAAGGCATTGACTTTCTTCATCAGTTCCTTCGCGTGCGAATATTCCTTGTCCCATGCAGACTGGCTTTCGAACAAATCTTCCAGCTTCCAGCTATTCTCAGGCGCGGTTTCGGAACGTTTGGGTACGTGGTTCATCGGAATCCCCCTCGGTTGATTAATAGATGACGGAACTGCGGGTACAGAAGCGGGCAGGTGCAAGGACACGCTGCTGGCGGGCAGCAGGGACAACGACAATACAATGGGAAGCCACTTCATGATTGAGGTTCACGCTCCTAGGTACAGTCTGCACCTAGTCTTGCCCGCGAACAGTCTCGTTATGACCCCATCGTAGTTAAACTATAAACAATCAAGAAAAAAGCAAACGCGATAAATACAATTGCGGCGATTGCGAGGCCTCTTCGCAGGCTCGCGGGTATGTTGTTGCGCTGCATAATGATCAGGATGCCCAGCGAAAAAGCTGCGACGATAAAAATAATCGTAGCTGTCGTATCCAATTTCTTTCAAGCTCCCTCCGCACAACCTATTCAGCCGGCAGGCCGGCTATGACCTGCTCTTGTATGTCTTCGATATGCAGGATGAATTTTCCTTCAATCCTTCAGGAAGAAACATGCCCCGGCATCTGCACTAGACAGAGCGGAAGCCTTCCATAATCGCTGCAAGCTCTTCCTCGCGGCCTTCAAAGCTCTCGGGCTTAAAACGGTTCTCGGCCCAGTGGAGCATTTCCGGGCGGCTGACGAATGTGTGGCATTCCTCGCCCCATTGATCGGAAATTTCCCGGACGATCAGCGTTTTCCCCTGAACCTCGACGTTCAGCATATTATACTTGTCCGTTTTATAAATTTGTACTTTCTTAAACATACGGTACATTCCCTCCAGCATAGTGGCGTATCCATCAATCATAGCGAATACAGGGGGTAGAAATCAAATAAGTTTCGTGATAAAATTTGTTCACCTTTTTAGCGGAGTACTTGATACTCCTGGTTTTGAAGTGGGAAGAGAGCATTTAGCCGGGTTTTGAGTTGAGATGAGCCGAGCAGAGGAGAGAAGAGCGATGAAGAAAAGGTATGAACAGGTCGGCGTTGCAGTGACATGCCGGGGATTTGACGAATATGTGAGGATGTTTGATCTGTCTGAGGATGAGCTCAAGGCAGGAGAAATTCTTGACATTGCATCTGGCGGTTCGTCCTTCACAGCGGATGCAGGCGGCTTGGGCTTCAAGGCGATGGCGGTTGATCCGCGGTATGCGCTTGACCCGGCTGTGTTATTCACCGAAGCCGAGGCGGAAATATCCCTCTCGACGGCTAAGCTTGAGGGTCTTACAGATCAGTTCGATATGTCCTATTACGGCAATATGAGCAATCACAGAGCCGGGCGCGAGAAGTCGCTTGGACGGTTTGCCGCCCATTACGGTGATCCCGAGGCAAGAGCGCGATGTTATGCGGCTGGAAGTCTTCCGGCACTGCCCTTTGCGGACTGGCGTTTCTCCCTTGTTCTGTGCAGCCACTTTCTGTTTTTATATGAAGAACAATTTGATTTTGCTTTCCATAGGCAAGCGGTTCTGGAGATGATGAGGGTTTGCCGTCCAGGAGGAGGCATCCGCATCTATCCCCTGATGTCTCTAAGCGGGGAGATATACCCGCATCTGGATGCGCTTCTAGAAGTGATTCAGGCCGAAGGCGGAAAGGCGGAATTGTTCCGGACCGGGCTTCCTTTTATTCCCGGCTCCGAGAGCGGATTGTTTATCGGGATGTAATTGCAACTGCCCCATATTAGGTGTATAATGGAAACACACGTCATTTAATGACGTTATTTTAGGAGGTTGTTCAATTGACAGGAACAGTAAAATGGTTTAACGCAGAGAAAGGCTATGGTTTCATTCAAGTCGAAGGCGGAGAAGATGTATTCGTACATTTTTCTGCAATTCAAGGAGATGGCTTCAAGTCGTTGGATGAAGGTCAGGCTGTAGAATTTGATATCACTGAAGGCAATCGCGGAGCACAAGCTGCCAACGTCGTGAAGTTGTAGGATCGGACACAATCGCACAAACACATGTCCCAACGTATATAAAACCCGACAATTTATTGTCGGGTTTTTCTTATGGAATGTCTGGAATGTTCGCAGGCTGACTTGCGCCAATGCCCGAGTGCTTTGACCCCGAGGCTTGCATGATGATAAAATGAGGGTTGGAATTCACCTTAAGGGGAGCGATTTGAAAATGAAATTCAAGTTGTTTAAAGACCGCAAAGGCAAGGCCGACCAGGCTAAAAATAATAAATTTGTCAAACTCGCCCGCGAAATCTATGTACATGCCCGCAAGGGAGGACCTAATCCGGAATCCAATTTTGCTCTCAAAACGGCGATAACCGCGGCAAGGGCCGAGCAGATGCCGGTTGATAATATCGAGCGCGCCATCAAAAAGGCGGCAGGAAGTACAGATGGCGTGGATTACGAAGAAATCATGTACGAAGGTTATGGCCCCGGCGGCGTGGCCATTATGGTGCGCTGTTTGACCGATAACCGCAACCGGACGGCTGCGGATGTCCGCTCCATCTTCAACAAGCGGGGCGGCAACATGGGGGAGTCCGGCTGCGTCGCCTATATGTTTGATCAGAAAGGGCTGATCGTCATTGACCGGGAGCAGAATGACACCGATGAAGATGCGATGATTATGATGGCGCTCGAAGGCGGGGCGGAGGATGTTATCGTGAATGACGACAGCTATGAAATTCTCACCGACCCGCAGGAGTTTGAGCGGGTGAAAGGGGCGCTTGAGCATGACGGTTACGGGTTCAGCAGCGCCGCTGTCCGATGGCTGCCTCAAAACACGATCAAAGCGGAAGGCGAGAATGCCGAGAAGCTGCTCAAGATGATGGACGCTTTTGAAGACAATGAAGACGTGCAGGACGTTTTTGCCAACTTCGAAATCGATGAGGATGAATAGAAGCTCACCGGACCGACTCTGATTGTTCCGATTGTTTAAATACGGCTCGTCTTGTTACTGCTTTTATAGTTCAAACCAGCCCCTTCCGGCTTCGCGGCTTTTGATTGCGCGAACAGCCGGCAAGGGCTTTTTTTATACTTTGTTTAGAACTTATTTAGAAGGAATCAAGAACTGAATCCTACAATGGGAAGCATGCGGAATGAAGGAGATGAATAAGGACATGCATCGAATTTCGGGAGTTACAAAGAAGTGGCTGCTGACGCTCCATCTGCTTTTTAGCGCCATTATGCTTGGCGTGACGGTAGCCTTCCTGATCTTGAGTCTGGTTGCGGCTTCCACTTCCGATGAGGGGGTGCTGAAGGCGTGCTATGCCAGCATGCTGCTACTGGCCGAGACATCGATCCGGGCCTCTACAATCGGTGCTGTTGTCACCGGTGTTCTGCTGTCGCTGCTTACTCATTGGGGGCTGTTCAAATATTACTGGATTATCGCCAAGCTGTTGCTGACGGTGGCTTCAATCGGTTTGGGCATGGCAGGCATATATATGTGGTCGCTTAAAGCTGCAACAATCACTGGTGCAGACGGACTGAATGCTCTTGGCCAATCAGACTTTCTGGTGAATCGGGCATTTCTGATCAATGGCATCATCATGCAGCTGTTGTCTCTTCTGGCATTGTTTATATTGTCGGTATTTAAACCATGGGGGAAACGCGTCCCAAGAAAATGATTTTAGTGCAGCGGGTAAATCAGAAAATAACCCCGGTTCATCAAGGAACCAGGGTCGTTTCATTTGAATTTGCAGCAGCTTGGCATTAAACGCTGGAGCGGGAGAAAATATGTTTGGCCAAAAAGCTTGCCGCCGCGACCAAGGCCAGTATCATCGCCATATGGAAAAAGGCGCCTTTTCCGTAATGATCAAAGATCGGGCCGCCCACCGTGCCGCTGATAATGCCGGCGATGCCAGCCCATACCACGGTAAATACGGCTTGTCCTGAAGAGCGGTACTCATCGGGAATGATCGTGGAGAGATATCTGAGCGCCGTCGTAAAATAGATGCCAAAGGTGATGCTGTGCATCGCCTGCACGGGGATAATCCAGATCGGCGACTGGATCTCACTGACCAGCCAGAAGCGGATTGCGTACATGAGGCTTGCGATTGCGAGCAGCGGAAGCTCCTTGAACTTGTGGCCATATTTGCCGAGCAGGAAGAAAACCGGAATTTCGCTGACCGCTGATATGAGCCAGGCCACGCCGACGAGGGAATCGCTTGCTCCCATCTGCCTGAGCGTCACTGCCAGAAACCCCTCATACATCCGGTGCGAAATGGAAATAACGAGAATCAGCACGAAAAAAATCACGATATCGGGTTTTCGCAGAATTTTGAACAAACCGGAAAAATCCATTTTTTTGAGCGAGCCCTGATAATCCTTCAGCCCCAGCGAAAGCAAGAAGGAGACAGTTATCGTACATACGCCGACCAGCAGACTTGCCCAAGATCCCGTAAATCTCAGCAATTGCCCCATACAAAACGCCATGAAGGCAAAGCCCAGCGAACCGAAAATACGGACTAGCGCATAAGGGGTGCCTGTATATTGGCTGGACAACAAAATCAGGCTGTCGCTCAGCGGGTTCATCGGCGTCTGGAAGAAATAGAAGATCAGCATAATGACACAGACTATTGTGAAGGTTTGGGTCGTGAACAGCAGCGAGAGCATCACGAGCTGGCCAAACAGGATGACGGTCATAATCTTTTTAAGCGTACGGTATTTGTCGCTGGCCGCTCCGAACAGAAGAGTAGAAAATATCGAAATAAACGGTCCGATGGAATAGATTATACCGATCTGGGAGGCGTTATAGCCATGATCCAGAAAATAAAGCGGTAAATAAGATACGACAATGGCCTGTGTCATAAACATGGCAAAACTGAACATGCGGAGCATAAGGGTTTCTTTTGCTGCGGATTGCGACCGGCCGGCTGCGGTGAGAACCGGGTTTGATGAATTCATGATGTGTGTGTCACTCCATATCCAATACTTTTCCGGCTATAATCCGGTTTGATTTGCGGCCTCGCCTGATCGCCAATGCAACAAAAACGCATTCAGCGGCGAGGCCGGCAGATTGCGCGCAGGCGCCGATTGTTCCGTTCCAGCCGGGCGCAAGCGACACCAGCAGAACAATCGTTGTGACGGTGAACAGCAGATTGGAGGCCTGCGAGCCCAGCATCACCCGCGTATGGCCGCGTACCATGATGATGCCGTTGAACATATCCAGCCAGGGCATGGCCAGGGCGAACAGAGCGAAGGGCTTTAATGCCCGGAGCGTCTCTTCCTTTAATTTTCCCTGCACCCCCATGATATCGCCGACGATAAAGTCGCCTAAGGGCAGGAAGGCGATGCTGCTTACAAGCGCTAGCGGAATAAAGCCGAAGGCCAGCGTGAAGCGGCGGACCGCATCCCGGTCAATTCGATAGAAATTAAGGACGATTTGATGAAAATAGCTGAAAAAGCTGGTGACCAGCTGCACGAGACTCGCCGCCAGCGCGAAGGAAGCTATGGCCAGCGCAGCATCCGAGGTTTTGCCCAGAAATGCATTAATGGAAGGGCCGATCCACACAGCGAGAAAGGTAGAGAACAGCATCGGACGATAGAAAGAGAACACATGCCTGCCCGACTTAATGGTGTGTCCTTCCGCTTCATCGGGCATCTGGCGGACCAGCAGGCGTCCTTCCGCGTAACTCATAGCGGCCTCCATGATCATGCCGACCAGAAAAATAACCGCCCCTACCGAGCTGCTGTTCACCCCCGTATGGATAAAATACAACGATAACCCGTACATCCCCAGCAGGCGTACGCTCATCCCGATGGTCAGCCATTTGGTCCGCAGATTATAAATGATGACGCCCTGATACAAGCAGCGGATCCCCGAGAACAAGCTTACAAACATCAGCACTTGATAAACATCTATGATGTCGGGAACCTGCGACTCATCAGCCCCGAACACCCCCTGGAAGATCCAGACGCCAAGCGGCGTATAGCAGATGAGCAGGCCAAGCGCCATGATGGCTCCGAACACGGCTTGTCCGACAAGCAGCATGGACCGGAAGGAACGTTTATCCCTTACAAGCGTAGAGCTTGTCTGCCGCAGCAGTACGGCCGGACGTTCGGTTATAATGAGCAGGCTCATGGCAATCGCATAGCTGGCAATAATTTGTTCAGGGTTGTCCGCTCGCGATAACGTGCTGTTAATGATGACATGCGACAACGTTACGAGACTTGCTGAAATGCCAAGCGGTAAAAAAAAGCGCCACAGCTGTCCCATCGTAACTGTGCCCGGCTGTTGAATCATTTTTGACTCGTCTCCCTGATGTTATTTATTATGGTAAACAGTATAGCATGGATGAACAGGGCGTATAGGCTCCTAGCTTGCCGTTCGATTAAAATTGTGGGCGGCCTGCAAAGATTCCCCCTTGTTCCGGGTGGTGGAAACGGGCTGCACGAACATGTTTTCGCGCTGGATTTGTGCGTTATGAAATGGTACATTAGTGGTTGGAGGTTTTCTATGGTGGATAACATTTTTATATGGAACGAACGCCTCGGTATCGCACTGCCTGAACTGAATCAGGAATGGGAAAGCTATAGTGAACAAGTGCGCTCATCCATAGTTACGCAATGGGAAATTATTCGCGGCACGATCCCGGATCGTGTCTTTGCTTATGAACGGTTAATAAATGTGAAACAGGCGGAATTATACGAGGAAGAAGATTTCGAGACTTCCTGCTGCATTAATTCAGAAATCGCGGAGCTTGCAAGCCGGATTAATGATCTGCATATTTGGTATCGCATTAATCAGGAGATTGAGACGCGGAGCCATTTCTGAAGGAAGGGTTCAAGGAGGGCGCTTGAATGAAAATGTTGGCGCACGCTCGTCATGTACCGAAAACGCCCGTTTCACTTATGTACCGGGTGTATAAATATGTACTTCCCGAGGTTAGGGCCGAGCTTGGACGGCTGAAGATGATTGCCGGGCAGATACCCGATGACGAACTGCGGACACAAGCGCTCGCCAGTATGCGAGACAAGCAATTTCATTGCGAGGGTGGGGGAATCTACGCCGCCGCCAATCTTCAGCAGCGGCATGTTCTCGTTCCGCTTATCGTAGCGCTTCAGACGATCAGCGATTATTTGGATAATCTGTGCGACCGCAGCACATCGCAGGACGAGGGCGATTTTCGGCTGCTGCATCAGGCGATGCTGGATGCGGTTGATCCCGGAGCCCCCCTCCGTGATTATTACGCATTGCGCAATGAACGGGAGGATGGGGGGTACTTGCACGGGCTCGTGCAGACCTGTCAGAGCTGCATACGGCAGCTTCCTTCCTATAGCAGCGTTCAGTCGCTTGTCTCCGAGCTGGTCGGCCTCTATGGCGATTTACAGGTGTACAAGCATATTGTCAAAAATCGCCGTGAACCCGAGCTGCTGGGGTGGTGGGAGAAGCACAGCCAGAAGGTCCCCCATTTGCAGTGGAACGAGTTTGCTGCTGCAACAGGGTCTACACTCGGGATGTTTGTTCTTTTTCTTGCGGCCTCCGAGGAAGGGCTTACAAAGCAGGATGCCCTGTTGATCCGGAACGCCTATTTTCCTCATGTATGCGGACTTCACATTATGCTGGACTATTTAATCGACCAGGAAGAAGACCGTATCGGCGGGGATTTGAACTTCTGCAATTATTACGAAGATCAGCCGCAGCTTGTAGAGAGAATCGGCGAGATTGCAGCAAAGGCGCGCAAGGATGTGCAGGCGCTGCCATGCAGGCAGTTTCATACCATGATTATTGAAGGACTGCTCGCCCTGTACCTGTCGGATCCGAAGGTACGGGAACAGCCGGACGTACGTCGCGTTTCCAAACATCTGATGAGACGAAGTCCTCTTACACGATTATTTTTTTGGGGGAACAGCGTCTGGATCAGACTGCGGCAAACTTAAGATATAGATAAGAGACAGGGAGTGGATTGAAATGTCAGCAGTCAAGTCGATTGCCGTACTTACAAGCGGCGGAGATTCGCAGGGCATGAATGCGGCGGTGCGCGCCGTGGTAAGAAGTGCGCTGTACCATGGTCTTGAGGTATATGGCGTTCAGCGGGGATATCAGGGGCTGTTAAACAATGATTTGCGGCAAATGGATCTGCGCAGCGTCGGAGATATTATTCAGCGCGGAGGAACGATTCTGCAGACGGCAAGATGCAAGGAATTTTTAAGCCCGGAAGGTCAGCAGCGGGGAGCGGAAGTGCTGCGTGACCGCGGGATTGACGGTCTTGTTGTAATCGGAGGCGATGGCTCCTACCAAGGAGCGAACAAATTGAGCAAGCTCGGCATCAAGACGATGGGACTGCCGGGAACGATCGATAATGATATTCCGTTCACCGATTTCACCATCGGCTTCGATACTGCGGTGAGCATCGTGGTTGACGCCATTAACAAGCTCCGTGATACAATGACCTCGCATGAGCGTTCTTCGGTCGTTGAGGTTATGGGCCGGCGCTGCGGCGACATCGCATTGTTCGCCGGACTTGCGAGCGGAGCGGAAACGATCATCGTGCCTGAAGTGCCGTTTGACATCGATCAGGTCGCAAACCGGATGAAGGAAAATTTCCTGTCAGGCAAGCGGCACAGTATTATTGTCGTTGCAGAGGGGGCCAGCACCGGAGAAGAGATCGGCCAGGGGATAAGAGAGCGCTGCGACGTAGATCCGCGCGTTACCGTTCTGGGTCATGTTCAGCGCGGCGGCAACCCGACGCATAATGACCGAATTCTTGCCAGTCAGCTGGGGGACTTTGCGGTACGCATGCTCATGGAAGGCGATTCAGGCAAAGGCTGCGGCATCATACGCGGAGAACTGACTGTTACCGATATCGATAAAGTGGTAAATACGAAGAAGCCTTTTAACATGGATCTTTATAATCTCGCTTTGCGCTTGTCCCAATAAGCAAGCCTTAATGATTTCATTGAATCAAAGGAGATACTTATATGAAAATTGTTATTATTGCGGGAAGCACCAGGGCTGGAGCTTCAAGTACAAAAGCGGCCCGATATGCGGCTGGATTGATGGAAGAACAGGGTCACGAGGTTAATATGGTGGATCTGCATCAGCACCGTCTTCCGATTTATTGCTCGGATGATGCTGTCCAGGTTCCAGAGGTAATATCCTTGCGCCAGGCTGTACTTGAGGCTCATGCAATTGTGCTTAGTACGCCTGAGTATCACGGCAGTATTTCCGGCGCGCTGAAGAATGCTCTTGATTTTCTCAGCGCAGAGCAATTTGACAGCAAACTCGTCTTGTCCATCAGCTCGGCAGGCGGTGCGGTAGGAGTCAATTCGCTGCAGCATCTGCAGACGATTGTCCGCAATGTGCACGGAATCAACTGCCCGGAATGGATCTCGGTGGGCGGAGCGCAGCGTGAGTTTGGCGCTGACGGCGCACCTGCTTCTGAAGGTGTTCAGCTTCGCATTCATCACGCCGTTAAGTATTTTCTGGAGCTGGCGCAGAAGCTTCTCAAGGATTAACAGATTAGAGACAGCCCTTATAGTTAAAAAAGCCCTGCAAAAAGCCTGGCAGCCTGTGAAATTTCATTTTTTACCGCTGCCGGCTGTGCGGGGCATTCTTATCGAATAAGCACAGGAATGCCAAACCTTGCTTATGTATCAGATGTAAAAAACGGCTCAGCTGCCCTTTGGCAGCTGAGCCGTTTTTCTTATTTATAATCTACACCAGCCGTATATTTGTTGCCTGCGTTCCAGAGCAGAAATTCATCGATTCCGGAATCATGCAGCGCTTTAATCTGCGCCTGCACCTGTTCCTTGCCGTATTGGATGTAGTGGCCTTTGCCCAGCCAGCTGGCGGTGAAATCCTGAATCCACGGCCGGATAACCGGCTTGTAGGAACCGATCGGATCCAGCTTCTTATGTGTATCGGCCATGGAGCCTTTAATGGTTGCATATGGATCCTTGTCGGGGTCCTTCACGTCAAACCAGCCTGTGCTGTAATGACTGGGATACACCATCGGGCAGATCACATCGACATGCTTGGAAATTTTAACAAAATCCTGACCGATTCCTTCGGCTGCCGGAACCGAGGCGGCATAGCCGAAAATGTCCACGGATACGCGGACGCCAAGCGGTTCGAGCTGTGACTTGGCATATTTGACGAATGCGGCGATGGTATCGACGCGGCTTTCTTTTGTGTGCTGGAATACGAGGGAATCCGCTTTATTCTCAAAGCCCTCGGGGAAACGCACATAATCAAATTGAATCTCCTTGAAGCCGAGCTTGACGGCTTCCTTAGCGGCTTCGATATTGTAATCCCAAACTTCCTTCATATAAGGATTAACGAAGCTGTCCCCGTTGCCGTTCTTCCAGATGTTCCCGTCCTTTTGGCGAAAGGAAAGCTCCGGATGCTTGGTGGCGAGCACCGTATCCTTGAAAACAACGATCCGGCCGATAGGATAGACATTATGCTGTTTCAAACGATCCATCATTGCGGAGATATCGCGGATATACTTCTTGGGCGAGCCCAGCCTCAGAAGCTCCGGATTGTCCGTGGGGTATGTAATATTGCCCAGATCATCCTTCAAATCGATAACCATACTGTTCAAATCGGTACTGTCGAGCAGCTTGAGCAGCGTTTCCATCCGCTCGCCGCCGGCACTGTAGGCCGTCACATAGACGCCTTTTACCTTGGGAGCATCCGGCTGAGGGTCTTTCTTCGCCAGAATCGAACCGGTGGAGGAATCCGAAGTGCCTGCCCCGATTGAAGCACCAGTTCCGGGTTGTACACCCTGACCCGTTTGCGCGGGACCGTGACCGGCAAATAAAGTGGTTAGCAGTTGGGAAGTGGAAGCACTCTCTTGCCCGCTCTGAGCCGTTCCTCCGGATAAAACATGAAACAATAACAGCATAATTGAAATAATGGCATCCATTGTGTTCTCTCCCATTTGGCTCTGTACATTTAATTATAATTCAGTTATAGAAAGAGGCACAGAGGTATTTTGTAGGATATTAAAGCAATCGGAGAAGATCTAATCGCGCCGGGCAAAAAAAAAGGCGGGAACGTATAATTACGTTCCCGCCGCCTTTATTTTAATGCAAGTACACTGCTTTTTGATGCTCAACAATACTGTGCTGCACGATTTCCATCGCATCTCCCGGTTCCAGTAATGACAGTCCGTCCCGAAGCACAATATTTAGGTTCAATTCCCGCTCCGTAAGAAAAGGCACTAGCTCTGGAACCAGCTTTTCCACAATCATCAACAGTTTGACCGTTTCCATATCCATCAAGCATCACCCTTTCATCGTAATGGAGGGCAAAAACGTATGGCAAGAACCAAATCTGCGGGGTAGCATTATTATAACAGCAGCGAAGCGAAAAACCTAGGGGTATACGGAAAATTCCATATTTGCCGCGCTTTCTGCAGCAGGAGACAAACAACGCTATCTTAGGTTAGGTTCTGCGGAAATCCCCCATGATACCCAAGGTTTCGACGATATTCACGAAAGCGGCCGGATCCGTTTTTTGGATAATTCTTTTTAGTTCCGGCAGCTCGAAGCGGGTTGTTACAGTCATAAGCATGTCCCTCTCCGCATCCGTGTATCCGCCGCGGGTTCGGATAACGGTAATGCCGCGCTGCAGAGGCAGCAGCTCCTTGCGCAGCTCCTGGGCGCAGTTGGTGATGATGAAGGCGGTAATCTTGACATAGCGGATGTGGATCAGGTCAATGACTTTGCCGGTTGTAAAGATGGAAAGCAGCGAATAGAGGGCGGCATCCCAGTCGCCAGTCAACAAACCAAGCGCAATAATGATGCTCCCGTTCATGACAAAAATAAGCATGCCGATCGATAAATCCCGTTTACGGGTCAAAATGGTCGCAACAATATCGAAGCCTCCGGTTGAAGCGCCTTCGCGAAGCGACAACCCGCTGCCGAAGCCCACCACAACGCCTCCGAAGACAGCTCCAAGCGTGAGATCATTCACGACCGCCTCAGTTGGAATAAGCTGGATGGCAATAGTAGTCGTAACGACAGAGAAGATGCTCCAGCCGACAAAACGAAGGCCAAGAATCTTCCAGCCCCAGATCAAAACAGGGATATTGAGCACAAAATAAAGCCAGCTGATATTGAAGCCCGTGGCATAGCCGATAATCATGGTTATTCCTGATACGCCTCCGCTGATCATCTTCAGCGGAATAAGGAGCTGGTTGAAGCCAAAGGCGATCAGGGCCGAGCTCAGAAGCATGACAATCGCCGTGCGGAGTCTCTTCATCTGTTGTGATTCACCTCTTATTTGCATGCGCTTGACATCAAGTCCTTTCGCTGATGCCGCGGGGATTGTGTGTGTAAATAGTATGCGTACTTTCGACTTACTGGTATTCATGCAAGATGTTGTGCTATAATGAACTGTATATTTTCTGTAGAGTGCAGATAGAAGGAGATTGAAAAAGTTTGAAAACATTTGCTGAATTCGGCTTGGAACCTAAAGTTTTGCAAGCCATCACGGAGCTAGGGTTTGAAGAATCCACTCCCATCCAATCAAAAGCCATTCCAATTGCGCTGACCGGTACCGATTTGATCGGTCAAGCTCAGACAGGAACGGGCAAAACGGCCGCCTTCGGAATCCCGCTCGTTAACAAGATTCCGGTAACCGAAGAGCGTATCGTCGCATTAATCATGACCCCGACCCGCGAGCTTGCCATTCAAGTTTCGGAAGAGATCGGAAAGCTTACCCGTTACAAAGGTCTTCGTTCGCTGCCGATATATGGCGGACAAGAGATCGGAAGACAAATTCGCTCCTTGAAAAAGAAGCCGCAAATCATTATCGGAACACCCGGACGGTTGCTTGATCATATTAACCGCAAAACCATTCGACTTGACGATGTACAAACTGTCGTATTGGATGAAGCGGATGAAATGCTCGACATGGGCTTTATGGAGGACATTACCACAATCCTCTCTCTTGTACCTGAGAATCGCCACACCATGCTGTTCTCAGCTACGATGCCTGCTAACATCCAGAGGCTGGCACAGCAATTTCTGAAAAATCCGGAACATGTCTCCGTCGTTCCGACCCAGATCAGTGCGCCTCTGATCGAGCAGGCTTACATTGAAGTTCATGAACGTCAGAAGTTTGACGCACTGAGCCGCTTGCTTGATATGGAATCACCTGAATTGGCGATCATTTTCGGACGCACCAAGCGCCGGGTAGATGAGCTTAGCGAAGCCCTGCAAAAACGCGGATATTCCGCTGACGGACTTCACGGCGACTTGTCACAGAATCAACGTGACAACGTCATGCGCAAATTCCGTGACGGCAGCATCGATGTACTCGTTGCAACGGATGTGGCTGCGCGCGGTCTTGATGTTTCGGGCGTAACGCATGTCATCAACTTCGACTTGCCGCAGGATCCGGAGAGCTATGTTCACCGGATCGGCCGTACAGGCCGCGCGGGCAAAGAAGGAACGGCATGGTCATTCGTCACTCCGCGTGAAATTGACCACATGCATTTCATTGAGAAAGTCACGCGCCACAAAATTGCCAAGAAGCCGCTGCCGAGCATTGCGGAAGCGATTGAAGGCAAACAGCGCCTGACGGCTGAACGGATTCTTGAATTTGTTGAGAGCGATTCGATCAATGAATTCAAAGCGATCACGATCCAGTTGCTGGAGCAATATGATTCCGTCAACCTGCTTGCAGCAGCCATCAAGCTGATCACGGGTGAGAAGAAGGATGTCAGCATCGAGCTGACACCGGAAGATCCTATCCGTGCTAAAAAACGCAGACCGGATGTCCGTTCGAGCGGCCGTCGTTTCTCCGGCGGACCTTTTGGCGGCGGCAACCGCACTGGCAGCGGTCCCCGCGGCGGAAGCAGCAGCGGTCGCAGCAGCGATAGCCGCGGCGGCTACGGCGGCAGCCGCAGTGGCGGAAGCAGCAGCGGAAGCAGCTACAACCGCAGCGACCGTGATGGCCAAGGCGGAAGCAGAGGCTCCTCACAGGGACGCAGCAGCAGCAGCGATACTCGCCGTTCGCGTCAATCTTCAGAGGACTTCAACCGCAACTAATGGTTAACCGGGGCTATCCGTATAGCCGAGCAATCGGGCGGGTGGCCCCATTTTTCTTGATTTAAATGGAAAATATGGATTCGTATAAGGGTTGAACGAATGAAGAGTTGGCGATTAAGGGCAACCTATTATATAGTTATATAGAATAATGAAATCGCTTGCTGTACACGTTTCTTACGGAAACGCCAAGGCTCATACTTACGATGCAGCGTTTTCTTGCGAAAAACGCCTTTAGGGGGATTCAGGCAATCATGGAAATGAGAGGCTTAATGGGCGGGCTGTACAAGATCTCGGAGTGGATCATGAGATTATCGGTTACGAATGTATTGTGGATTTTATGTTCTATACCGTATATTTTCTTGATCTTTCCAGTCATTATGGCTCAGAACACCGATCAATTTTTGAGCAGTGTTGTCTTGTCGAGTATCATAGCGCCTTTTACGTTGTTTCCGGCGACGGCGGCTATGTTCGGAGTTGCCCGTAAGTGGGTGATGGGGGAAGTGGATGCCCCGCTTCTGCGTACATTTTTCCGGAATTACAAGGAGAGCTATCTGCAAAGCATGATAGGCGGCATTTTGTATGTTATTTTGTTCGCCATTCTGATTGTTGATTTCCAGGTATACTTGAAAGAATTGAAGTATCTTCAGCTGGTTTCTTATTTATTCATTGCAATCATGGCCTTGCTTGCCGTTTCCTTGTTTAACTTCTTCTCTATGGTCGTCCATTACCATATGAAGACGTTTCAACTGCTCAAGAATGCAGTGCTCCTGACTATCGGCCGTCCTTTCCGCTCATTGTCCACCGCCATCATGTGCGGCGTAGTCGTTTATATCAGCTTCAGCTCGCCTAAGTTGATGTTCCTGGTGCCTTTCTTCACAGGCAGTATCGTTGCGGCCATTTCGTTCTGGGGTTTTTATCAGATTTATACGAAGCTGCAGCTGCAGGCGGAGAAAGCCGCTGAAGCCGAAGCTGAGGCTGAATTGATGAATCTCAATGAAGAAGTGAAAAAGGACAGCTAGCGATTGCTCCCTAAATTAGCAGCTGCTTTACGTTTACTTTTGATTCAAAAACCTCTATAATAATGAGTACATCCTGCTTTTGCTCGTTACGGCTTTACGTTGTTTTGAACCAATGGCTGTTTCCCGGGAGACCTAGATCGGAACGCGGCTGACATGCCCTCGAAAGGGGACCTCAAAAACGTTCCTGCGGACACCCACCTGCGAGAGCGGGTTCAGAAGCAAGCGGGTCGGACGGCATTAGCGGGTTTTTTTTCAAAATTAAGAAGAAGCGGCTGAAGCGTCCTGATATGACATAGTTGCTTTCTTCCCAATAAAGATATCAGGTAGGAATGACGCCTTGTCTGGTCCTTGCTGATATTTCAAGAAAAGGGGGCAGCCCCTTTTTTTTAATGTGTGAATTATGCTATGATATTGGTTAGCATACATAGACGTTAGAGGGGGAGATCACCTTTGTTGAAGCGAACCCTGATAGGGTTGCTGCGCAGTCATGAACTGACTGGCGATAAAGCGAAAGATCCATTGCTAAAATCCCATTTTTACAAGTTGTCGAAGGATAAGGCGTGGGAGGAAGTTGTCTCCTTATTGAAGAAAATGCAGGGCTACAAAGTACTGCATGAGGTCGTTTCCGTTGGAGAAATTGTTCTCGAAAAACGTACTATGACGGGTCGCACCATGGACATTACAGTGTCGGTGATTGGTGTGAATCCGGTTACATCCGCTATTGATATCTATTCGGCTTCACGGGGTTCACTCGGCGATCTAGGTTCCAATTATCGTACGATTCTTGATATTTACCGAACGATTGACAAGAAGCTTGCTGCTTATAAAACATCTGGTATATAAACAAAAAGCGAGGAAGGAAAAATCCTTCTCTCGCTTTTGTTGTGAATTGGCGCGCAACCATCGCACCTGTTCACCCGTATGTAATTTATACGAGCGCTTTTACCGCTTCAATCGCGTTCTCATAGTTTGGATGCTCGGTCATTTCGCCCAGCACTTCAACGTATTGAATGGTATCATTGCTGTCAATAACGAAGATGCTGCGGAAGTCCAGGCGAAGTTCTTTAATCAGTACGCCATAAGCTTCACCGAAGTTGTTGTTTTTGTAGTCGGACAGCATAACCACATTCTCAACGCCTGCAGCTCCACACCAGCGCGCTTGGGCAAACGGAAGGTCGACGCTGACGGTAAGTACGACCACTTGATCACCGAGCTTGCCAGCCTCTTCGTTGAAACGGCGGGTTTGAGCGTCGCATACGCCGGTATCGATGGAGGGAACAACGCTAACGAGTTTAACCTTGCCAGCGAAATCTTTTAATGAGACGACATCCACCAATGATTTGTTCAGTTGAAAATCTGGTGCTGCATCACCTTTTTTCAGTTCGGGACCAATCAGTGTAAGCGGGTTTCCTTTGATGGTAGCCACGCCTGTGCGTTCTTGTGCCATTGGAAAACGTCCTCCTTCTAAATAATTGTATGTTTCATAACAAATTTATTATAATCATAATGAATTGCTGTTGTCCAATATATGAGAAAGAAGGAAAAGGATGATCTTTCTACGATATGAAAGCTTTCGCGGCTATCTGCGGATGTATCCGGTCACAGCGATTATTATTGCCCTGAATTTGCTCGTATTTCTGGTCGATGAGCTCAGCGGCAACCATGCGCTGCTCGAACGGGGCATATTTTACAGCGATCCCTATGAGAATTATTTCTCCTTGGAAGAACCTTGGCGTTATGTGACGGCGGTGTTTCTTCATCTTGGTTTTCAGCATTTGTTCTTTAATATGTTTGCCATTCTGATTTTTGCTCCTCCGCTGGAGAAGATGCTTGGGCATATCCATTACTCGCTGTTCTATCTGATCAGCGGAATTGTCGGCAATCTGTTCAGCGCCATAGCGGAGGCTCAGACGGCAGGAGCAGGTGCTTCCGGAGCGATTTACGGCATCTATGGCGCCTATCTTTATCTGGCCCTGATGAAGAAATCACTGGATGAGGCATCCCGCAAAACGGTCTATGTGATCTTGATTTTTGGTCTTATATACTCCGTTTTTGTACCGGGAATTGGTATTTGGGCTCATATAGGCGGTTTGTTTGCCGGGTTTGTTCTGGCTTATGGATTTGACTGGTATACCATCAACAAAAGAAAACGTTACTAAACGTACGGACGGGAACGAAGGAGAAGAGGGAATTCATGGAGCTTCGACAGCTGCATTATTTTGTTAAAGTAGCCAAAAAGGAACATGTGACGCAGGCGGCTGAAGAGCTGCATGTCGCACAATCGGCGGTAAGTCGCCAAATCCATCAGCTGGAGCAGGAGCTTGGTGCAAAGCTGTTTCTGCAAAAGGGACGCAATTTGCAGCTGACTCCGGTGGGGGCGCTTTTCTTGAAACGAGCCGAAGTGATTTTGGCTGATTTGGAACGGGCTGTTTCGGATGTGCATGAATTTCTTGACCCCGAGAAAGGGGAGATCAGGCTGGGCTTTCCGCATAGTCTCGGGTTTTCTCTCATTCCCGAAATCGTCTCGACGTTCCGGAAGCTGCATCCCAATGTCACCTTCCGCTTTAAGCAGGGGATGTATCCTTCACTGATCCGGGACGTGGTTAAGGGCGAAGTTGATTTATCTTTCGTATCGCCGTTTCCCGAGCAGCATGGTCATGTTACAGGAGAGACGGTACTGACGGAAGAATTGTTCGCCATCCTCCCGCCCAACCATCATTTGGCCGGAGAAGATATTATCGATTTGATTCAGCTGAAGGATGATAATTTTGTGCTGTTCAGCCAGGGGTATTCTCTGCGTCCGATTGTATGGGATGCCTGCAGGGAAGCGGGCTTCACGCCCCATATCGGGTTTGAGGGGGAAGAGACCGATACGATTCGCGGTCTGGTCGCTGCCGGGATGGGAGTCAGCCTGCTTCCGGAAATGGCGTTGTACCCCTCAGGGCCTTTGCAGCCCGTCAAAGTCAGGGTGAAATCCCCTACTGTGACGAGAACGATCGGTCTGATCTATCGTTCCAACGAAAAGCTGCCGCTTGTAGCCAAAGTGTTTCAAAGCTTTCTGCTTGATTATTTCAGCTGCAAGGGTATTAAATAACAATGACGATGGGCCCGCTGAATGGCGGGCTCTTTATTTTTGCCTCGATCTTGGCATTGGAGGTTCTTTGTCAGGCATAGGATGAAACGGCTGGAATAGGAGATAATAGGAGGTATTGTCGAATTCTGCCCTGTAACGGGCAGTTCAGCGTCATGCATGAGGAGGAAAATCGATGAACGGAAGGGAACGCCGGATAAGGAGGAATCGGCGTGTTTTTATCGTTCTGCTTGGTATGAGCGCTGTGCTTGGGATATTTGTGCTGCGGCTTGCCTGGCTGCAGCTGATGCCAGCCGCTCCGGCTACCAGCCGCAGTGTGAATTGGAAGCGGGAGGCGGTCGCACAGCGGGAGCGGGGGCTGCTGCTTGACAGCGGGCGGGGAGATTTTGTGGACCGCAGCGGGCTGGCATTGACTGGTGAGTCGTATCAAGGACTGGCGGTATTTCCTGTGCAGAAGGAAATTCGGAATCACGGGCAGCAGCGGAGCGAAATTGAGAAGCTGGCAGCCGCACTGGATGTCAGTGCCGGAAAGCTCCAGGTATGGATGGAAGGCTTGAAGGCGCCGTCATTCTGGCAGGTGGCGGGCGAGTCTGCACCGCATAAGCTCAGTAAGCAGCAGCTGGATACCATTAGCGGCTTGAGGCTGGACGGCGTCCGTATTTTGCCTTACCGGAACCGTTATCCCTCCGGGTTCGATGCCAAGCACGCGATCGGCTACATCAGTCAGCATCCCGAGCTGCTTCAAACCCGATACGAGCGTGAACTTAGCAAGCGTAAAATGAAGCTGACCGATCAGGTGGGCGGAGCAGGCCTGGAAAGGTCACTGGACAGCTTGCTCCGGGGGACCGGTGCAACTTCAGTCTCTTTTTTCACCGATGGTTCGGACAAGCCACTTAATGGATTGGATATGCGATTAACCAGTCCGGATAATCCCTATTATCCCCTTAAGGTTGTTACGACTCTGGATTTGCCGCTGCAAAACAAGATTGAGGCATATGCCGATGCGCATGGTCTCCGTGAAGGGGCGGTCGTCGTGCTGGATGCCCATACGGGCGATATTGTCAGCATGGTTTCGCGGCCGCTGCTTGCGCCGGATTCTTTGAAAAAAACAGGAACCGACATGGCTAACCACGCGGTCAGAGTAACAACGCCTGGATCCATTTTCAAGCTGGTTACCGCCGCAGCTGCATTGGAAGCAGATCTGACGGAGGAGCGGGAAGTGTTCGAATGTGATGGGGATTACGGTCATTATGGCCTCCACTGCTGGAAGGAGGGGGGACATAGCCGACTTACACTGCGTGAAGCCCTTGCCCAATCCTGCAATATTGCCTTTGCGACAATAGCCGAACGGTTGACGCCTGCCCAGTTGGCTGTGACAGCGGACAAGCTGGGGATTGGCCGCAAGATTGGCTGGTATGATCCCCGGCCCTTCTCGCCGCTTGGAAAGCCGCTGCGGCTGCTGCAGGAGGAAGAAGCGGGGGCGTTGTTCGCAGCGTTCCCCGATCATCGGGATGGCGGGCAGCTGGCGCAAACAGGAATCGGTCAGCGCGATGTCACCATGTCGCCTCTGCAGGCGGCTAATCTGGTATTGACGCTGCTTCATGGTGGACAAGTGATGGAACCACGTCTTGTAAGTGAGATTCGTTATGCAAATGGACAGCGAATGGCGGTGCTGCCTCGCATGAATTCCTCTTCCCGTTATGGCCGTATAACGACCAAGACAGCACATGCGCTTTTAAGAGGCATGGAAGCCGTTGTCACTAACGGAACAGGCCGGTCAATCAATAGAGGCATATGGCAGGTCGCGGGCAAATCAGGCACTGCTGAGACCCTCAGAGAGGGCATCAAGCGGAACAACCAGTGGTTTGCAGGGTATGGGCCTCTGAAAGCCCCGCGTTACACGGTAGCAGTATTAGCCGAGAATCGTTCTCCCGATTCATCAAATAAGGCGACGGCCTTATTTCGCGGTGTAATGGATATCCTCGCCGAGGGGTAACATTCAATCACTATTCTAATGCAATCCTCTCCCGACGTGTTCCGTAGGAGAAAAATGGGGTCTAAGTAAACTCCAAACAATTGTCTCAGAAAACCACAATCTGTGTCCCGCCAACGTTATTATGGGACGGAGTCCACCAGGCACCCCAGGTGCGCGAAAGAAAGTGTGTCCCGCAAGGGACGAAAAACGAGCCAAGCAGGCAGCGGCGAGAAAGCGTTTCTGTGTAACTCCGACGTTATCGGATCCGGGTGTCCAGAGGGCCGGCGGCCCTTGGGGTCCCTCCTCTGGAGGGATTTAGGGAGGGAATGGACGAAAGAAAGTGTGTCCCGCAAGGGACGAAAAACGAGCCAAGCAGGCAGTAACGAGAGAGCATTTCTGTGTAACTCTGACGTTATCGGATCCAGGTGTCCAGAGGGCCGGCGGCCCTTGGGGTCCCTCCTCTGGAAGGATTTAGGGAGGGAATGGACGAAAGAAAGTGTGTCCCGCAAGGGACGTAAACGGGCCAAGCAGGCAGTAACGAGAGAGCGTTTCTGTGTAACTCTGACGTTATCGGATCCGGGTGTCCAGAGGGCCGGCGGCCCTTTGGGGTCCCTCCTCTGGAGGGATTTAGGGAGGGAATGGACGAAAGAAAGTGTGTCCCGCAAGGGACGTAAACGGGCCAAGCAGGCAGCGGCGAGAGAGCGTTTCTGTGTAACTCCGACGTTATCGGACCCAGGTGTCCAGAGAGCCGGCGGCCCTTTGGGGTCCCTCCTCTGGAGGGATTTAGGGAGGACGTAATAAACAAAAAGCCGGCAACTGATCATCAATAACCAGTGACCGACTTTCCAGTTTTAACCTGTAGAAGTTTCAAATAAAAGAATGCAGTATAATAATTAAGACATATATTTCATGTTGTATTCGATGTCGTACAATAGTAGTTATGCGACATGAAGAGGAGGAGCTTGCATCAGCATGAGGAAAGTCTCAGAGGAAAAAGCAACCGAATTAGTGGTTTTACCCTATAGTTCCGGCTACAGCGATGACCAAATTATAAATATGTTTCTGGTCGCCTGTGTAAGATCCCAGAATACGAAGAGAAACTACAGCCGGGCGATTGAACGGTTCCGGCAATTTATTTCGTACAAGTCGCTAAAGAATGTGACCTGGCAGGAAGTAGAGGCTTTTAAGACAGGGTTAATTGAAGGGAAATGGGGAGCAACCGGAAAGCCTTTGGCGCCAGCCAGTGTGGCTGCCTTTATTGCACCGCTGAAGTCCATGTATAAATGGGGAAGCGATTCCAATATAGATCTGTTTGTGCATAATCCGACCACATCCATTCGTTTACCCGCGGTTCCCATGAACAGCCGCAAGCATTTCTTGACCAAAAGTGAAGTTGGAAAGCTGCTGAATGCCTTGAAGCGGCAAAACATGAGAAATTATCTGATCGGGTTATATTTGGTCCTGCTCGGATTGAGGGTGTCGGAATTAACGGGGATTAAGTGGAAGGACTTCTATGCGGATTCTTCTGAAACCTCCATTTGGCTTACAATCAACAAGGCAAAAGGCGGAAAATCCCGCGAGGTTAAAGTCCCTAATCGTTTGTGGTCACTGAGCATTCGCTATGTGGAAGCCATTTCTGCTCCTGGCTTACCAGCGCCGGAGCTTGTGTTATTTCCTGTGACAACGAGACAAATCGAACGTATTATACGCGATACCGGTGACCGATGCGTCACCAATAAGAAACTTACTCCGCATTGGCTTCGGCACACCTATGCTACATTGGCCTTATTGAATGGAGCCTCACTCCAGCAAGTACAGGAAACGCTGGGGCATGCCCATATGAATACAACCCAACGTTATTTGCATACTGTAGAGCAATTAAAAAAAGCCGCGCCTGACTTTGTAATGGATTATCTGCATGATTATATCCCAGAATAATAGTCCTTTTGTAATAGGCATGATTTATTTTCGCTTGTTTTAATGGGATTAATATCCTATAATTCTATTTGAAAGCAGTCGTCGAATATTGGCGAATTTGAGTGAATTATGTCGCATAACTACTATTGTACGACATCGGTTATATTTGCAATAATAATATCCTCCTAAAGTCTTATTTTTTTATAAAGGCAGCTATTCGGAATACTAATCCTCATACGATGGTTTCTACTGACAGCAGACAAGGATGGTGCATAGCGTGAAACGTCTATATGAGGCGGATATGGAGTGGGATGTCCGCCCTAGCATTAAAGCGGAAACGATACATTGGATGAATTCGCTTGAGATCAAAAGCCCTCGGACTTATCAGCATGGTGTGAGGGTAGCTTTTCTGGCAGAGAAGTTCGCTCCGGCGCTGCAATTGGGTACCAGTGAGAAGGAGATGCTGATCAGAGGCTGTTTCCTGCATGATATAGGCAAACTGTTCGTTCCATCGAGAATCCTTGAGCAGGAAGGGCCTTTGTCGGACCAGCAGTGGAAGATCATAAAGCTGCATCCTGAGCTGGGAGCGGAATTGCTGCTGGAGCAGGTATATACGGAGCAGGGAATTGTTGATCTGGTGAAGCATCATCATGAGCGGTGGGACGGCAACGGCTATCCAAGCGGGTTAAAAGGCAAGGAAATCCCCTTTCAGGCCAGGGTATGTGCGATTCTTGATGCGTTCGACTGCATGCTGACCACCCGTTCTTACCGTAAGCCGATCACTTTTGAAGAGGCGAAGGCGGAACTCATTTTGCACAAAAATAAACAGT
The DNA here is from genome assembly GCF_056269365.1 of Paenibacillus sp. JT22N12. Taxonomy (NCBI): domain Bacteria; kingdom Bacillati; phylum Bacillota; class Bacilli; order Caryophanales; family Paenibacillaceae; genus Paenibacillus; species Paenibacillus sp. JT22N12. Next base: position 329,074 of record NZ_JBWDNU010000002.1, read on the forward strand.
TTGACGGAGAAATCGTTGATCTTTTTCTGTCCTTGTCCGAACAAATGTCCGATCTCTATTATTTCTTTCGCAAACGTTAAACCTTGGAATGGATGAGGTGCTGGCATTGGCCATTAAAGTATTGGTCGTGGATGACTCCGCTTTTATGAGAAATATGGTCAGCAGGTACATTAGTGAAGACAATGCGCTGGAAGTCATCGGCACCGCGCGGAATGGACTGCAGGCGATTGAGCTGACCAAGCAGCTTGCCCCGGATGTCATCACGCTTGATATCGAAATGCCGGTTATAAATGGTTTGGACGCATTGAAACGAATTATGGCGGAGAAGCCTACACCTGTTCTCATGCTGAGCTCGCTGACGGAGACCGGAGCAGCGGCCACCATCAGAGCGCTTCAGTATGGGGCAGTTGATTTTATACATAAGCCCTCGGGCGCATTATCAATCGATCTGTACAAGGTCAAGCAGGAATTGGCTGAAAAAATCAAAACGGCCGCACAGGTTTCGTTGCCGAATTTGCTTAAGCTTAAGTACTCCCCCCTCCCCAAAAACCAGATCCCGCCTTCTAAACGAGGTTTGCCGCCCAGGCATCTTATTGCAATTGGTGCATCCACCGGCGGTCCGCAGGCTTTATTAACGGTACTCCAGGGCTTGTCTCCCGATTTCCCCCATGCCATTGTCATTGTCCAACATATGCCGTCGCCGTTCACAGCGTCGCTGGCGGAGCGTTTGAATCACAACTGTTCCCTCACGGTAAGGGAAGCGGAGCATGATGCCAGGCTGGAGGGCGGGTGTGTCTATATTGCCCCGGGCGACCGGCATATGAATATTGCGGAAACGGGAGGTGTCTGCCGGATTAAGCTTCACCAGCGGCCAAGCAAAGGGCTGCATATGCCGTCCGTGCATGAATTATTCACTTCGGTCTCGGCGCTGCAGGGTCTGAAACGGCATTTGGTCATGCTGACGGGGATGGGGAGCGACGGAGCTGAAGCATTGGCTGAGGGCAAGGCGGCAGGAGCAGCCACAACGATTGCCCAATCGAAAGAATCCTCGGTTGTATTCGGGATGCCGCGAGCAGCAATTGAAACGGGGGCGGTGGATTACATCGTAGACCTGGAAGATATCGCAGCGAAGCTGAGGGAGGTGACAGGACTGCCATCTTTATCGTTATCAAGAGAATAACCCACATCCTACGGATCGGAGCTATGCGATGCGAGTTTCAGATGAGCAGTTTGTCGAATTTGAGCTGGGCCAAGAGAATTATGCGATTCCAATCTCAGCTATTCATGAAATTATTCGTATGCAGGATATTACAGAAATCCCGAACGGCCGCACTTATGTGAAAGGCGTAATCAATTTAAGGGGGAAAATCGTTCCGATTATCCATTTAAGCCGGTTGTTCGAGCTTCAGGAAACGCCGGCAAGGAAATCAACCCGAATTGTGGTCGTCAATCACACGCTGGAGTATATAGGCCTTATTGTGGATCGGGTCAATCAGGTGACCACCTTCACCGACATTCAACCTCCTCCCGAGCGGATAGGGGGAATCAACGGCAGTTATTTTGCCGGTATCGGCATTTCAACTGCAGGCTTGGTCGGCATTCTGAAAATGGATGAGGTATTGATCCAGGATAGTTAAGGCTCCCGAAATGGAAAACCCCTGAGGAGGAGCGGCGATGGACGATTTGTCAGAATTTCGGGCCGTTTATTTGGAAGAGCTCGAGGAACAGCTCCAGTGTATGGACGAAGAGGTGCTGCGCCTCGAGAAGGAAGGACAATCCGATGCTGCGATCAGCCGGTTGTTCCGCGCAGCTCATACTCTGAAAGGTTCATCAGCGGCGATGGGCTATGAAAAAATGAAAATATTGACGCATGAGATGGAGCATTTGCTGGATGATGTGAGGAACCGCAAGCTTGCCGTTAATAAGGCGATGACTAATTTGTTCTTCAAATGCTCGGATGGCATGAAGAGGCTGCAGGCCGAAATTATAAACACGAATAGCGAGCGCTCGAATATGGAGCATCTGATTCGGGAGCTGCAGTCGTTCGGCGGCATATCCCATCCAGCGGAGGCATCCGGGGTACAGCCTCAAATTGCAATCTTTACGCATGAGGTATTGCAATCCTTACAGGAGCAGGCTGAACTTGGGCGCGTACCGGCATGGGTGAGCGTCACCATCTGCCAGAGCTGTGAAATGAAGCTGGCCAGGCTCAGTCTGATCGACTGCAGATTGCGGGAAACCGAAAACGTCTATTGGTCGGATACGGCATTCAAAGGCCGCGATATGGAAGAAAACGTGATTCAGAACCGATGGCTGCTGTCCACAGCGCTGCCGCTTGATGAGCTGGGGGACATAATCGGAGAAATGACGGATGTGGATGAGGTGCTCGTTGATGCTTGCGATTGGACAGAACTGCAAGCGGCGGCATCACTGGACGAGCAAGACGAGCAGGACGAGCAGGTCGGGGCCGAGTCCGAAAGCATTGCTCCGCCGGGGCATTTTGAGAAAGCCAAGGGACAGACGATCCGCGTCAATGTGGAGCGGCTGGAAAATATGATGAACCTGGTAGGGGAGCTTGTCATCGCACAGACGCGCATCCAGCAGATGGAGAAAGCCTTCTATCAGAAATTTGGTCCTGATGAGGCAGTGGAGGAGCTGGGGCATTTATCCGATCATCTGACCAGGACTATCGGCGAGCTGCAGGAAAGCGTAATGAAGGTCCGCATGCTTCCCATCGAGCAGCTGTTCAACCGCTTCCCCCGGATGGTGCGGGACTTGGCTCATATCCTGCATAAAGAAGTGGAGCTCGTCATTGAGGGAAAGGAAACAGAGCTTGACCGCACCTTGATCGAAGATATTGGAGATCCGCTTATCCACCTGATCCGCAATGCCATTGATCATGGTATCGAGGAGCCAGACAAGCGTCTTGACGCCGGCAAGCAGGCGAAGGGAACGCTGCGGATCAGCGCTTCTCATGAGGATAATCAGGTGCTCATAACCATACAGGATGACGGAGCGGGCATTGATCCGGAACGCATCCGGCAATCAGCTGTGGCAAAAGGAATCATTCAGGCTGCGGAAGCAGCTCTGCTGAAGGATCAGGATGCGGTACATCTCATCTTTCATCCGGGATTTTCAACCGCTCAACAGATAAGCGATGTATCGGGCCGCGGCGTCGGTATGGATATTGTGCGGACGGAAATTGAGCGAATGAACGGACTAATCCAGATTGAGACGAATATCGGCAAGGGGACATTGTTCCGGATCCGGCTGCCGCTAACGCTGGCTATCATTACAGGCCTTCTGGTCGATATCGGCGACCGGATTTTCATTATTCCGATAAGCAGTGTATCGGAGATTGTACGTATTGCCCCAGAGCATATCAGTACGGTCGGAGGAATGCCCGTAGTGACGATCCGCAATCAGGTCATCCCTGTCAGCTGGTTGCATGATTACTTTCACTATGAGCGCAGGGACCATCGAAGCAGGCAAATTCCAATTGTTATTGTTGGGCGCGGAGACAAGAGGATCGCGCTGGCGGTTGATGAATTGATCGGCAACCAGGAGATAGTCATCAAGTCACTGGGCCGTTATATGGGGAATATTGAGGGGATTTCGGGCGGGACGATTCTGGGGGACGGCAGAGTGGGCCTGATCCTGGAGATTGGCGGAATTATCAAGCTGGTGACAAGAAGCGCGTGACGTACATCAATAGCGGAAACCATTAAAATCATCGGGGTGGACATGTATGAAATGGTTCTATAACTTAAAAACCAGCATAAAGCTGATCTCCTCATTTCTGGTCATTGCGTGTATTCTCGCTTTTGTAGGGCTTTATGGATTAAGCAATCTGGGCATCTTCAACACGAATCTCCAGGCCATGTATTCGGATAATTTACTGCCCGTCAATTATTTGGCGCAAACCGAGGTGGATGTGATGGAAATTCGCAAGCTTGCCCGTGATTTGTACATCGATGAGACTGCAGCCGACCGGAAACAAAACCAGGATAGCTACGAAGCCATCAAGGATAGGGTTACCGATCGAATGGAATTATTCAAAAATACGATGATGAGCGATGAGTCCAGGACGGCGCTTGCCCCGTTTGAAAGTGCGTGGGCCGCTTATCAAAACAAATTCGCGCATCTGATTGAGCTTGCCGACGCCGATCGGAATGATGAGATGCTTGAATTTACAGAAGGAGTGCTATTGGAATCAAGCACAGCACTTGGCGCGATATTGGACAGGCTGAACGATTTGAATATCGCCCATGCGGACCAGTCCAACAATCAGAACGTCGAAATGTTCAATCAGTCGCGTAATCTGACAATCGGCATCATTATTGCTTCCATCCTGCTTTGTATTGCCTTTGGATATTATATCGCGCAAATTATTTCAAGGCCATTAAACAAGCTGGTTCAGCTGGTTGATAAGGTGGCGGTCGGCGATTTGCGCGAGAAGAATAACATCCAAACAAAGGATGAGGTGGGCAGACTTGCAGCGGCGGTCAATAATATGGTGGATAATTTGCGGAATATTGTGAGAAGCATCACCTCCTCCTCTCATAGTGTTGCGGCGGCAGCCCAGCAAATATCGGCCAGCACTGAAGAAATTGCCGGTGGAACGACTAATCAGGCGACCGCTGCACAGACTATCAATGAATTGTTTATCGAGCTTTCAGCGGCCATTCATTCGGTCGCACGGAATACGGAAGAAGCCTCCGAGCTTTCGGATCAAACCATCGATATTGCCAGAGAGGGAGGAGAAGTGATCACGTCCTCCATCGAAAGCATGCAGGCTGTCAGCTCCCAGATGTCCCGGCTGGAGGATGATTCACAGAAGATCGGCGAGATCATCGAGGTCATTGAGGATATTGCGGATCAGACGAATCTGCTTGCCCTTAATGCCGCTATCGAGGCTGCCCGCGCGGGTGAGCAGGGACGGGGCTTTGCGGTGGTTGCCGATGAAGTCCGCAAGCTCGCGGAGCGCAGCGGAGAGGCGACCAAACAGATTGCGGGTATCATAAAAGGCATGCAGGATAATACGAAACGAAGCGTTACGGCCGTTCAGGCCAGCTCCGACCTGTCGCGTCAGACAGGAGAATCTTTCCGGAAAATCGCGGCAATGGTGGACCAAGCCGGACAGAAGGTAACAGAGATTGCAGCGGCGAGCGAAGAACAGGCGGCACAGGCATCAACGGTGCTATCGGCTGTGGAGAACATCTCGTCGGCAGCAGAGGAAGCGGCGGCAAGCAGCGAAGAAACGTCCGCTACCGCTCAATCGCTCGCCCAGCTGGCTGAAGAATTGCAAGCAGCCGTCGAAGTCTTTCGATGGGATGGCAGATAATAGCGGATGTGAATGAACTCTGCCGGATATAAAGTTCAGAGCTATAAGCATCTGAATCGTTTTGCAATGAATCTTCGCCCTCACAGCAAAGGCCATGTCCCTTTCAATCTTGAAGGAGACATGGCCTTTGCTTATGCACGTTTTTCGTCAAGGCATCGTTTGGGGCGGTTCTTGAGACGTCTGATCATATTCTCCCTTGGGCAAATGAATCCACCGGTGAAAATATCCCTGATCGTATAAGGCCTTGATTAAAATCATTAAAATCGGCGACAGGATCACGCCCGCAATGCCGAACAAAGAGAGCGAAATGATCATGAACGCGAGCATAGTAAAGGCGGAAACACCAAGCGTATCTCCGGTGATTTTCGGCTCAAGGATCTGTCTGGTCAGCACAACGACAAGGAATAATACTGTAAGCCATATGGCCAAAGTCGTTTGGCCAACGATGAACAAATAGATGATCCAGGGAATGAAGACCGTACCCACGCCGAGAAGAGGGAGAACATCAAACACGGCGGAAAGCAAAGAGATAGAAAACGCATTGTCCACGCCAAGCAGCAGGAGACAAACGAATATTACGCAAAAGGTGATGGAAATCAGCTTGCCCTGCGCCTTGAGATAACCGCTTATTCCGGCAAATACATTATTGCGTAAAAAATAATAGGCGGTTTTGAACGTTCGGGGTGTTTTCTCGCTGGCCATTTTTTTCCAATCGGCAATTTCGAGGCTGAGAAAATAAGCCAGAATGATGCCGATGGCAAAATTTAAAATGAAGGTGGAGACGGATTTCAGATAACCGCCCAGGGAAAGCAGAAAAGTAGTGGCGATTTTTTGGCCCCAGTTTGTGATGTACCCTACAACCTCGGTTGCTTTATCCGTTAAGCCAGGCGGAAGCGCCTGCATTTTGTCTGCAAAAAATGCCGAATTTTTCTGGAATTGATCCGTGAATAATTGCTGATAATAAGGAAGCTTTTCAGCAAGTCCGGTAATTTGGGATGTCATAATGAATCCTGCCCCTACAAATGCTCCAAGAATAATAAGCGTGAAAATAAGCACGGATATGGCGGCTGCAATTGATCTTCGAATACCGATTCTGGTCATCCATCTGGTTGGCGGTTCAATAAACATAAAGATAACGAAGCAGAGGAATATCGGAGTGGCAATGCGGTACACATAACTGAAGGCCAGCATGATCAGGTATACGGTGAGCACGATCAGCGCAATATCAAAAGCGGTGCGCCAATATTTTTGGTAGAAGGAAATCATTTTTTTACTCCTTTACACATATGATGCTTGAATATCCCTCATGATTGTACACTAATTTTCTAGAGTTTCCCAATATTTCTTTCAATTAGTCACAAGGAAAAAACAAAGGCTTAACATCAAACCATAGCCGTTTTCGTCAGCATTATGTTACAATGAAACGAGGGAACATTAGTGCTCCGTCTACCAGTATTAGCAGGGATATAAACTAGGGTGGTGGGGATAGAGATATGGAAAACTTCCTGCTATGGGGCTTTTATATTTTGACGTTTTATGCTTTTCTTCCGGGTATTATAAGCCGAACCTTCGGCTTTCGAGTGTTTAAGAAAGGACTTGCCAGTCATGAAATTGCTCTTACATTCGATGATGGACCGGATCCAAAATATACCCCTTTACTGCTTGACTTGTTAAAGCGTTACAATGCAAAAGCCACATTTTTTGTTGTCGGCATTCATGCGGAGAAGCATCCAGAACTGCTCAAACGCATGCATGATGAAGGTCACATTATCGGAATTCATAATTATGTTCATAAGTCCAACTGGTTCATGCGTCCAAGAACGGTTACAAGACAAATTCACCGCACGTCGGAGCTGATCAAACAGGCAACGGGAGCTCCTTCCGCGTATTATCGGCCTCCATGGGGAATCGTGAATTTATTTGATTTCTCCAATATGGGACATTTGCAGATTATATTATGGTCATCCCTGTTTGGCGATTGGCGCAAAAGAGTTGGTGTCAGACGCTTGAAGAAGCGGCTGATGAAAAAACTCCGCCCTGGCGAGATCATCTTGCTGCATGACTGCGGCGCAACATTCGGCGCGGATCTTGAGGCTCCGGCCAATATGCTGGAGGCTTTGGAGACTTATCTCGAAGAGGGCGTGAACCGGGGCTATAGGTTCGTGGCCATTAACGAAATGATCGCCATTACGGACCGGCACAAAACAAGCCGCCGCGCTCTTGGATGGCTGAAGCGTTCTTCCATTGCCTGCTGGATGGGCTGGGAGAAAATTTTCCATTTTCTTTTCCGGGTAAAATCCGGCGGGGCAGACTCCATCTTTCATATCCGGGTTGTTCCTTACCGCGGAGAGCCGCTTATGCTTTCAGATGGTCAGGTCATCAAGGATAAGGATGAGGTAATCGAGCTGCATTTTGACAACAACAAGCTGTTTCAATTGATGACCGAAGCCCGCTCCATGATGCATGTTGCCATTCGGCTTATCCGTGAAGTGGAGAAGGGAATGCCCAAGCTTGCCGCTCAAATTGCGGGACGACAGGAATTTGAGCATGTTCAGGGCTTGTATGGAATCAGCATGATTAACCGGGGCGCAGAGCAGTTCGGGTTTAGCGTCCTGGATCTGCCCAAGGGCTTATTCGATAAAATGACACGGATATACTTAAAGCTTCTTCTGAGGGTGCTGCATCCTTCAGGGAAACGCAGAATTAAAGAGCAAGGCAGCAAGCTGACACCACGAATTATTGCCATGTCGATGGAGGAGTTCTGGCATCGATACGGCAAGGGGGATGACTTTACTCCCAAGTGGACTGCTGCAGCGGACTTCGATGACAAGCTGCAAACGCCGGGTCGGCCAGCAGTATCGCATGCCGTCTATGATAATGGAAATGCCGCCAGGGAATATACTCCTTGACGGCATTTCTTTTTGTTTTTGCTGCCAAGAGAGTCATGTATGCACAAAAAAACGCTTTGCTTCCGGCATTTAAATGCCGGAGGCAAAGCGTTTTTTCAATAGCGAGGAAGCTTTGGAGCCTTCCTGCGCGCAAGCTACATTTTCATGACGCCGCCGGTGCTGGCATTGGTTACAAGGTAGGAATACCGGGCCAGGTAACCTCTTTTGATTTTTTGCTCGAAGCCTTTCCAGTTGGCTTTGCGCTGCTCAAACTCTTCATCGCTGATAAGCAGATTCATCGTACGGTTGTTCATATCCAGCTCAATGAGATCACCGTCGTTGACGAAAGCAATCGGGCCGCCTTCGGCAGCTTCCGGTGACACATGGCCGATACTGATGCCGCGCGAGGCGCCGGAGAAGCGTCCGTCCGTTACGAGACCTACTTTGGCGCCAAGTCCCATACCGACGATTTGCGAGGTTGGAGCCAGCATCTCAGGCATGCCCGGTCCGCCTTTAGGACCTTCATAACGGATCACGACTACATGGCCTTCCTTGACTTTGCCGCCCGCAATGCCCGCGAGTGCTTCGTCCTGGGAATCAAAGCAGATGGCTGGTCCCTTCAGATAACCGCCAACCGATTTGTCGACTGCTCCTACTTTGATAATCGCGCCGCCTGGCGCAAGATTGCCGAACAGAACGGCCAGTCCGCCGCGTTCGCTATGCGGGTTGTCCAGGGTGCGGATGACGTCCTTGTCCAGAATCTCGGCTCCGGCTACATTCTCGCGAAGGGTTTTGCCGGTAACGGTGATAACGTCGCCAGTAAGGGCGCCTTCTTTCTTGAACAGCTCGTTGATAATGGCGCTTACGCCGCCGGCATTATGCACATCTTCAATATGGTAATCGGATGCGGGAGCAACCTTGGCCAGATGGGGAACCCGGCTTGCCACTTCGTTGATACGTTCGATCGGATATTCGATTCCGGCTTCATGGGCGATAGCCAGAGTATGGAGAACGGTATTGGTGGATCCGCCCATCGCCATATCCAGCGCAAAAGCGTTATCGATGGATTCGATGGTTACGATATCGCGCGGCTTGATATCAAGCTCGATAAGATTCATCAACTGACGGGCAGCTTGCTTGACGAATTCTTTACGTTCAGGGGAGACCGCCAGAATCGTTCCGTTGCCTGGAAGAGCAAGTCCCAGACCCTCGGCCAGACAGTTCATGGAATTGGCTGTGAACATGCCCGAACAGGATCCGCAGGTAGGACAGCCGTATTGCTCAAGCTCCTGCAGAGCGGCATCGTCGATTTTACCCGCTTGGTGCGCGCCTACGCCTTCAAAAACGCTGGAGAGTGAAATCGAACGGCCGTCCGCCGTTTTACCGGCTTTCATCGGTCCGCCGCTGACGAGCATAGTCGGGATATTGACGCGCAGGGCGCCCATGATCATGCCTGGCGTGATTTTGTCGCAGTTGGGAATACAGACCATGCCGTCGAACCAGTGGGCATTAACGACCGTTTCTACGGAATCGGCGATAATCTCGCGGCTTGCCAATGAATAGCGCATACCGATATGGCCCATAGCGATGCCGTCGTCGACGCCGATCGTGTTGAACTCAAACGGCACTCCGCCTGCTTCGCGGATCGCTTCTTTTACCAGCTTGCCGAATTCCTGAAGATGCATATGACCTGGAATAATATCAATATACGAGTTGCATACTGCAATAAACGGTTTGTTGAAATCTTCTTCCTTAACCCCGGCAGCGCGCAGCAAGCTGCGGTGAGGAGCGCGGTCGAACCCCTTTTTGATCATATCTGAACGCATTTTTTGTGTCGCCATGCATGTCCCTCCAATGTGTAAGTAAGTGCCGGTTTAGCGGCTGTTTCAGCCAGCAAAAGCTTCTTCCGTAAAGGCCAATTTGCACAAGATCAATGCCTTTAAGTTTATCACAATGCAAGCGCTATGACTAGTATTGGCAAGGCTTCAGCAAAAAGAGGGAAGCTATGATAGCTGTGTAATTTTGAGAATGGAACATGGGGGTAAACCGTTAGTTAATGTCATTAAATCTAACATCGAATGTTTACTTGATGCCATTCGGCCGTTATAATGTAAGAAAGCCTAACTGCTTGTTGATGGATTGAGGAAGAGATACTACATTTATGAGGTGAACCCATGCAGTTGACTGAACGCGAGAAGGAAAAATTGCTCATCACTATCGCTGCTGATTTGGCGCGCAGACGTCTCGGGAGAGGGGTCAAGCTGAATTATCCGGAGAGCGTGGCGCTCATCACCTCCGAGATCATGGAAGGCGCCCGCGACGGGCTGACTGTGGCCCAGTTGATGGAACAAGGCACCCGCATCCTATCTCACGAGCAAGTCATGAGCGGCGTGGCTGAAATGATTCATGAGGTGCAGGTGGAAGCTACCTTTCCTGACGGCACGAAGCTTGTGACGATTCACCATCCCATTGCCCATCCATGAAGTCATTCCCTTTTCTGAAGAGATTAATTTTAACAGAGCAATATTTGTAATCGTATATGAACATGAGTTGTTTGCCCGGCAAACCTCAAGCTAGGAAGGGTGATGTCATGATACCTGGAGAATACCGTACTCTGCCTGGCGAAATTGAATTGAATGCAGGCAGGGCAAGAGCGGAGCTTATAGTTGTAAATACAGGCGACAGACCGGTGCAGGTCGGATCGCATTTTCATTTTTTTGAGGTGAACCGCGGGCTGGAGTTCGACCGCGAGGCGGCGTTTGGCATGCGGCTAGATATTCCGGCAGGAACGGCTGTCCGATTCGAGCCTGGCGAGGAAAAGCCGGTGCACCTGGCGGAACTCGGTGGGCTGAAACGCTCGTTTGGCTTGAATGGTCTGACGCACGGACCTGCTGTTCGGGGAGAAATGCCGGACGAGGTTCGGGCAAGGCTGGCCGCATGGAAGGGAGAGCCGTCATGACCCAGATGGATCGCAGAAGCTATGCGCAAATGTTCGGACCTACCACCGGCGATGCCGTACGGCTTGCAGACACGGAGCTGTGGGCGCAGATTGAACAGGATTATACGGTCTATGGAGATGAATGCAAATTCGGCGGAGGCAAGGTCATTCGTGACGGAATGGGACAATCCAGCGGGGCGCTCCGCGATGATGGCGTATTGGATACCCTGATCACCAATGCGGTCATCATCGACCACTGGGGCATCGTAAAAGGCGATATCGGCATTCGCGACGGTCTGATTGTCGGAATAGGCAAAGCGGGCAATCCGGATATTATGGACGGTGTGATGCCGAACATGATCGTCGGCGCCAGCACGGAAGTGATCGCCGGCGAAGGCAAAATTGTTACGGCGGGCGGGATTGACTCGCATATCCATTTTATTTGCCCGCAGCAGATTGAGACGGCGCTTTCCTCCGGCGTGACAACGATGATCGGCGGCGGGACGGGACCGGCTACGGGGACGAATGCCACCACCTGCACGCCGGGAGCCTGGCATATGCGGCGCATGCTGGAAGCGGCAGAAGCGTTCCCCATGAATCTGGGATTTACCGGAAAGGGAAATGCATCCTTCACCGGTCCGCTGATCGAGCAGATTGAAGCGGGCGCGATCGGGCTTAAGCTGCATGAGGATTGGGGAACGACTCCGGCGGCGATTGATACCTGTCTTGCGGCAGCCGAACAGTATGATATCCAGGTCGCCATTCATACGGATACGCTCAATGAGGCGGGTTTCCTGGAGGATACGCTTGGAGCGTTCAAAGGAAGGACGATTCATACCTATCATACGGAGGGCGCCGGAGGAGGCCATGCTCCGGATATTATCCGTGCTGCGGGAGAGCTGAATGTGCTCCCGTCCTCGACGAATCCAACCCGTCCTTTTACAATCAACACCATTGAAGAGCATTTGGACATGCTTATGGTATGTCATCATCTGGACAGCAGCATCCCCGAGGACGTGGCCTTCGCCGATTCGCGGATTCGTCCGGAGACGATCGCCGCGGAGGATATTTTGCATGATATTGGCGTGTTCAGCATGATCAGCTCCGATTCCCAGGCCATGGGGCGGGTAGGCGAGGTTATCATCCGGACATGGCAGACAGCGGATAAAATGAAGCGGCAGCGCGGACCTTTGGCGCCGGATACAACAGCCGAGGCGGACAACTTCCGCATCAAACGGTATATTGCCAAATATACGATCAATCCGGCGATCACGCATGGCGTTTCACATTTGGTGGGCTCCATCGAACCGGGGAAGTTCGCCGATCTGGTGGTTTGGAGTCCCATGTTCTTCGGCGTTAAGCCGGATATGGTGCTCAAGGGCGGAACGATTGCTTTTGCCCAGATGGGCGATCCCAATGCTTCCATCCCGACACCTCAGCCGGTTTTCGGACGAATGATGTTTGGCGCTTTCGGCAAAGCCAATTCGAACAGCTCCATCACATTTGTTTCGCAGGCCGCTTATGACCGCGGAATTGCCCGTGAGCTTGGCCTGTCCAAGCGGGTGGAACCTGTACGGGGCTGCCGCAGCGTGACGAAGAAAGACATGATCCATAACGATGCGACGCCGAAAATCGAGGTGGATCCCGAGACGTATGAGGTGAAGGTGGACGGTGTTCCCGCAACTTGCGAGCCTGCAGAGGTTCTGCCGATGGCGCAGCGGTATTTCTTATTTTGATGAGGTGAGGGCATGAATATTGAGGAAGCTCGGATCGGGGGCGGTTCTGGAATTCTGCCCTGGCTGGCGCTTCAGCAGCTGCTGGATTCGGCGCTGCCCATTGGCGGCTTCTCCCATTCATTCGGTCTTGAAACCCTCGTACAAGAGGGGCAGCTGATCACGGGCGCGCAGCTGGAGGCTTATGCGACCGCGATGCTGTACCAAAGCTGGTCGACGGCAGATGCTATGGTGATTAAGGCGGTTTACCGCTATGCGCCTGTCGGTGACTGGGAGCCTCTATGGGCGGTTGAACATCTTGTACATGTGCAGCGTGCCGCGCAGGAAACCCGCACAGGCGTGCAAAAGATGGGCCGCAGGCTGCTGCAGCTCACAGCCCAGGTCTATCCGCAGCTGGATTGGTCGCCGCTTACTGAAGGCCTGCGAGGGGGCCGCTGTCTGGCTACGCACCCGCTTGTTTTCGGCTACGCCTGCAGCAAGCTTGGGATAACGCTGGAGCAGTCCGTACAGGGCTATCTGTATGCCTGTGTGGTGACCTGCATCAACAGCGCGCTTCGGCTGATGTCCATCGGACAGACGGAAGGGCAGAAGCTAATCGCGCGCCTTGCGCCGCATACCGCCCGTGCCTGGTCTGTCGTAGCGGGAATGGAGCCGGAGGACGCCTACACCAATATGCCGATGGCTGAAATTGCCATGATCAGGCATGAGACGCTCTATTCCCGATTGTTCATGTCTTAACAGGGTAAGCTCAAGGAACGCTTAGTCAAACAGGATTTACTAATCATTTTGGGAGGTATGTGTAATGTGTCAAACACAAGGTCAGAGTCATCATCATCATCATCATCATGGATGGGAACAGCCGGCGATCGATCGTTCCCGTCCCATACGGATCGGTATCGGCGGGCCGGTAGGGTCGGGAAAGACAGCGCTTGTAGAGCGGATGGCAGGAGCGCTTAAAGATAAATACAGCGTTGCCGTTATAACCAACGATATCTATACAAAAGAGGACGCCCGCATTCTGGCGGCTACCGGCGTACTGCCAGAAGAGCGCATTATCGGCGTGGAGACAGGGGGCTGCCCGCATACGGCGATCCGCGAAGACGCTTCGATGAATTTCGAAGCCGTGGATGAGCTGACCAGCCGGTTCGAAGGGCTTGATCTGATTTTTATCGAGAGCGGCGGCGATAATCTGGCAGCTGCCTTCAGTCCGGAGCTTGTCGATCGTTTTATTTATATTATTGATGTGGCTCAAGGCGAGAAAATCCCGCGTAAAGGCGGTCCCGGCATCATGCGGTCCGATTTGCTCGTGGTCAACAAGATTGACCTTGCTCCGTATGTTGGCGCCAGTCTGCAGGTTATGGAAGACGACACAAAACGAATGAGGGGAGACCGCCCTTATGTGTTCTCCAATCTGTTCGGAAGCGTTGGCGTGGAACAAATTGTTGGTTGGCTTGAGCATGAGCTCGCTCATGCCCAAGGCGTGGATCATGATCATCTGCATGCAGATGAGCCGCAGGCACACAATCATAATGAAACTCATGGCCATAATCATCATAATGCAGCTCACGACCATGATCATAACCATCACACCCACGAACACGCGCATGTGAAAGCTTCAGAACCGGCGGCTGAGCTTAAGCATGAACCGGGCACCGTACACACCCATAATCACGTTTAATCATACGCAGGCAGCGAGGGTATCCCATCTGCGGGCCGCCTTCAAGCGCCGGGGCGGTCAAACGCAGGTGGAGTCGAAATACCACACCGCTCCTGTGAAAATTGCGAAGACCTTCCCTATGGGAGGACCTGTGGGGGTTATGGTTATGGACGTCTCGCCGGGTCTCTTGGCCGGTGACCGGTATGAATTTGACTGGACGGCCCATGAAGATGCTCACGTTTATTTGACCAATCAATCCTTCACCAAGGTGCATCCATGCCCGGACCTTGCCAGCGGCTCCTCCATGAGGCAGACCTTTGCGCTTTCGCCCGGGGCTATCTTGGAAAATTTGCCGGAGCCGGTCATGCTGTATCGGGATGCCGCTTTCTCAAGTGAAACAGTGGTCAATCTTTCGCAGGCTTCTGTCTGGATGCAAGCTGAGGTATTGTGCCCCGGCAGGACGCTCAGAGGCGAGACATTCGCTTATCGTGTTTACCGCAACCGATTGAAGGTCAGCTATGAGGGTGAGCTTATTTTCGCCCAGCATCAATTGATCGATCCGGCATCGGATATGCTGAGCGCTCCGGGCTGCTTCGGCGGCTTGACGCATACAGGTGCATTTTATGCCTTCTCCGATCAAATCACGGCCAAGCACATGGAGGCAGTCCGCGATGCCGTATCAGGTCTGAGTGTCAGAGAAAAGCACCCGGTCATTGCCGGTGTAACGGAAACACATAAGTATGGTTTTGCCGTGATGGCGGCGAGCACGGCAGCATGGCCGCTTCAGGAAGCGTTGGCAGCTGCCTGGGAGGCGACGCGCGCTGCTCTCCTGGGGATTGGGCCGCTGCGGCTTCACAACTAAAGGATGACGGATGATCCACTGCGGATTATCTTTCATCCTTTTATTTATGGTATAGTAAGAAAGGGTATCTCTTTTAGATATAAATACTTTACAACTAAAATATATTGTTCTAAAATAATAAAAGAATGAATAAAGGATGTGGGCCACCATGAAGGAGCAGCGTCAAAAGGATTTTCTTTCATTAGAGAATGCGTTTATTCAAATGAAGCGGCGCATGGATTCAGAATGGACTAAGACGAGCAATTTCGGCTTAAATGCGATGCAGGCCCGTATCCTCATCAGACTTGATGAAGATGGATCCCAGAAGGCTTCGGCGCTTGCCGAGCAGCTGCTGATTACGGCGGGTGCGATTACGGGCATCGCCGATAAGCTCATCGATATGGAATATCTGGAGAGAGTACGCGATCTGGAGGACCGCCGCGTCGTTTATCTCGTGATAACGGATAAAGGAAAGGATGTCGTTCAGAAGCTGAAGGACAAGCGCGCGGAAATTTCGGAAATGATGTTCACAGGTCTGTCGCAGGATGATGTGCGTGAGCTGACCCGCCTGTTTAATCAGGTTATTACCAATATGGATAAGGCGAGAGAGCGGGAATAACAATATTTGTGCAATCTGAAGCCTTGAATGAGGATCGTCTACAGACCGTTATTGCCTTTGGCGATAGCGGCTGTTTTATTTTTGCCGGGTTAAAGAGGAGAATAGAAGGGAATGCCTGGACTTTTGGCGGAAATATGGCATACTCGTTAGTAAGTCTGATTTTGATATGAGCTGGAGGGAACCTTGGATATGAAATTTTCATTATGCATTGGAGCGTACCCGGGAAAAGATCTTATTTATCATTTGGAGAAAGTAAGCGAGCATGGATTTGCCGGCCTGGAGTGTTATGCCTGGTGGAACATCGAAGATTTGAAAGCGGTTGCGAAAGAGCAGCAACGGATCGGCTCCGGCATAACGGCGACCTGCACAAAATCATTTAATCTGGTCGATGACCGCAAGCGGGATGTTTATATCGAGGATCTGAAGCAGACCATTGAAGCCTGTCATACGCTGGGGACCAAATCCATCATTACGCAAACCGGCCAGGTCATAGACGGCCTGCCGCGTGAATATCAGCGTAAAGCAATGGTTGAGACTTTGAAACGGTGTGCGCCGCTTTGTGAACAGGCTGGAATTGTGCTCGAGGTGGAGCCGCTGAACGGGATCGTGAACCATCAGGGGCATTTTGTCCAATATTCATACGAGGCTGCGGATATTATCGATCAAGTGGACAGTCCATATGTCAAGCTTGTGTTCGATGTGTATCATCAGCAGATTACCGAAGGTCACGTCATTGCCAACGCGACTCGCTACAAGGATCGTATCAACCACTATCATATTGCCGACAATCCGGGACGCAATCAGCCGGGCACTGGCGAATTGAACTACCTTAATATTCTGCAGGCCATTCAGAATACCGGCTATGAAGGCATCGTGGGGCTGGAATGCGGCTATACGATCGATACGGATGAGGCGCTGCTGCAGTTCAAGCGGGAGATTGCCGCAAGACTCGAATAGGGATTGAAAAAAAGCCTTGATGACATCAGGAGATTGCTCTCTTGACCATCAAGGCTTTTTTTCTGCGGAAGGACTGTGTCTAGTGATGGAGCCTGCTATATGTCCTGCCCGATTACATCGCCATTGGCTTGCGGGCGGCAAGCAGATTCTTGATCTGGTGCTGTCTCCACTTGGATACCGGAACCTGCTTGTCATCGCTGCCGCATCCTTGGAATTGAATAATTCCATCGGTGAGTGACATGATTTTCCCGGAATTAACGTAGCAGTTCGCGTTGACCTTCACGAATCGTCCGTCAGCGATATAAGCGTTTAGTTGATCAGCAGACATGCTTTTTTTTATGTTATAATTTCTGCCGTGGAAGCTAACGAGACCCAGACGGCCGACGTTGAAATAAAGAATATCTGTCTCCACCTCAAAGTTCTCATATACATTACGCTCGCTCAATGCCACATTCATCATGTAACGCGCCCCCTTAATAAGATGAATTTGTTAGCGCTTTCATGATATCATAAATTTACATGTAAGGGAACGGTTTTTTTGTGAGAAATGAAGAAAATTTTTGGAGGAAATGCAAAAATTCCGGACAATCTATTTACATTTGATTTGGAATCAGATTCATGCTTAAAGTCGGAACCCTTTTCTTTTTCAGGTTTATCATGTACATTTTAGGTAGACAAGCTATCGTTTCTCTGCTGAGGAAATAAGGGGGATTTAAGCGTGAATATTAAGATTATAAGTGCCAGCATGACCCATGACGCCGAAGAAGGATATAAAGGGAATGTGATCTTCGAGGTTGAGGGTCATAAATATCCGTACGAGGTGACGCTTCTCACTAAAAAAGGGAAAATGTGGGATTACAGCTTGAGCTTCAGCTCGGAATCGGGATCTGAAGAAGAAATCTTTGCGGTTGAGCAGGCGATTGAGGAAGACGATGAGATCTTCGACCGTATTGTGGAGGCGGCTGAGGACAGCTTGCCGCAATCGGAAGAATAAGGTAAGGGTATGCATGGCAGATTAAGGGACCAGTATTGGCTCCTAAAAGGAAGATGAAAAGAGCAGTGCCGTCTTGATGGCGGACTGTTCTTTTTTGCGGTTGCATATGGCTCGAAGGATGGCGACGGCCGTTCCTGTGTGAACATGTAGAAATTATATAGTCTCACAGCTCTTTTCTTTGTGAGGGGAGAACCCGGAGAACCCCCACCTTGTCGCTTTTAGGAGGCGGGGGCCGTTTCTTCGCCATAGATTCTTAGCTGTATACGTGGGCATTTGCGCCTGCCTGTACAAAAATCCGTTATCCAATATGCGGCATCCGGAAAATGGCTGCTGTGAAATCCTTCTTTAATCCTGGGGCAGCAGCAGACTTGTCAGTTCATCAAGGGTCAAGGCCCCAAAATAACGGCTGAGCTCAACGGATGCAATTGCCTGGCGGATGGCCGCTTCATCATAAGGAATGCCTGTTAGCAGTTGTTCAACCTCCGCAACATCATAGGCGCCGAAAAAATCACCAAATATCTTGATGCCTTTTATCCGGCCGCTCTCCACGTCAAGGCGGACATCGATGATGCCTGAGGCGAATTTGCGGATATTCTGAATGTTGGATTTTGGCGAACGGCCGTAATTCCAATCCCAGCTGCGATAACGCTCGTCCGCCAGCCGCTTAGCAGCCGACCAATCCTCGTCGCTGAAGCGGTATTCGGGCACATCCTCCGGCTCACAATGAAACAGCTCCCGCAGCAGGGCGGAGCGGAATTGCTCCGTTGTCATAGGCTGTTCGAGGAATTCGGAGATGTTGGCCACCCGGCCGCGGACCGATTTGGTCCCTTTGGACTCGATTTTAATCGATTTGACCCGCAGGGCTGATGCTACATTTTCCATCGCAGAATTGAAAAGCAGGGTGCCATGGGTGAATAGTCGGCCCTTCGAGGCAAATTGGGCATTCCCGGAAATTTTGCGTTCTCCCACCTGAATATCGTTGCGTCCTGTCAGCACTGCGTTGACGCCGAGTTTATGCAGCGCATCGATTACGGGCTGGGTGAACTTGGCGAAATTATGAAAGGAGCTGCCGTCATCCTTGGTGATGAAGCTGAAGTTCAGATTGCCAAGGTCATGATAAACGGCTCCGCCTCCGGATAGCCTTCGTACGACATGGATTCCTTGTTCATTGACATACTCCGCATTGATTTCCTCTACAGTATTCTGGTTCTTACCTATAATTATCGACGGCTCATTGATATAGAAAAGCAAATAGCTGTCGTCCATCGGCAGATTGCGAAGCGAATATTCCTCCAGCGCGAGATTGAACGCAGGATCCGTTATGCCCCGGTTATCCAGAAAAAGCATCATGATGGGACCTCCTATAGGTGAATGGTAATTGGTTGTTCTTCCATTAGAGCAAGGAAGAGGGGGAAAGTCAAACTCATGTGGACATGATCTTATTTAAGCAAAATACTTATATTGAAGCTCGCTCCTTATTCAATTGAATATTCTGAAGGAAATGATAGGGTTTGTGAGAAGAGTTCGTTATAATTAAGAAAATACTGAACCCTGCAGAGGAGATAAGATATGAGTGATTCCATGGTTAAAATCAAGCATGCTGCCCGGCAAATGGGCTTCGCAAACGGGGAAGGCTTATTTCCCGACCCGATTCTTATTGAAGCCGGTGCCATGACGCAGGCGGCTCCTTATATTGTTGATAACGGATACAGAAATATTGTCATAGTGGCAGATGATAATACATACCGGATAGCAGGACAGCAGCTGGCAGATAATTTGCAGCAGCTTGGTTTAACGGCGGCCGTCACATTGATCAAGCCCGACAGGCAGGGAGATGTGATTGCCGATGAAGCATCCATCATCCAGCTGATTCTCGACATTCAGCGCACTGCTGCTGATTTGGTGCTGGCTGCCGGCAGCGGGACGCTGCATGATATAGCCAGATACGCCGCATATACGACGAAGCTGCCGTTCGTATCCGTCCCGACGGCTCCGTCTGTAGACGGTTTTACCTCCAAAGGAGCGCCGATCATCATCCGCGGCGAAAAAATAACGGTCCCGGCAATCGGGCCTGTGGCGATTTTTGCCGATCTGGATATTTTGCGCGCAGCGCCGGGGAAGATGGTTGCTGCGGGATTCGGCGATATGCTGGGCAAATACACCTCGCTGTTCGACTGGAAAGTGGGCCAAATTACAGCAGACGAGCCTTATTCGAAGCTTGTTGCCGACATCACGGAAGAGGCGCTCGAAGCCTGTGTCCGGCATGCCGGAGAGATCGGGAACCGGACAGAGAAAGGAATTCGCGTTCTGATTGAGGCGCTCATCGATTCGGGATTGGCGATGCTGTTGTTCGGGCAGTCGCATCCCGCTTCGGGAGCGGAGCATCATCTGTCCCACTATTGGGAAATGGAATATATCCAAACCGGTAAGAGGCAGCTTCTCCACGGTGCGAAGGTGGGAGTAGCCTGCGCTGAAATTACGGCATTGTATCATGATTTCGCTGCCGGACAACAAGCGCAGGCGGTGACAGGATGGAGCGAGATCAGCCTCGAGCTTGCGAAGCTCCCGGATGAGGCTGAAATTCGCCGTCTGCTGCAGACGGTCGGTGGACCTTCCACAATCGCTGAGCTTGGTCTCGATCCGCAGCTGCTGGAGCGGAGCAAGAGGGAGGCGTATCGCGTCCGCTTGAACCGGCACACGCTTCTGCGTGCGATCAGCGAAATTCCGCAAGGTTGACAATAGGGAAAGTAGGCTAGAGCTTCATTATAATACGGGCAGCACCAGACGGTGCTGCCCGCAATGACTGCACGCGCCATGACTGCACGTTCAATGACTGCTGCAGCAAATGAAGGAATCACAGCACGCCAGGTTCCTGCCTGGTTACGGTTTTTAGCGGGAAAGATGACGAACCAGCTCCCGGTAAAACCTTTCATTACAGCTATTGCATACCAAAAAAAGCCTCCTAGAGCACTTTTAAAGTGCGCTGGAGGCTTTTTGCTCTAATAATAAATGTAATGGGAATAGTTCAGCATAAGCAGCAGGCTCTCGCAATGACTAATTATCTGCTGCGTTTTTTGCTGTGTTTTTTTACGGATTTGCGTTTGCTGGAAACCCTGCACATGATATCTTTTTCGCTATAAGTGTACATATGCTGAGGCACAGGCACGCAGTGATGCTGATTAATGACTTCGATCTGGTGAATAACAGGCTGTACCTGCGGGTGGTAATAGTCGTTCACGATATATTGCGGTGGATCAAAGATCGCAGGCAGTGGAGGACAGCATTGGTCTTCACATGGATTACCATGATTAGTAGACATGGTTCAAACTCCCTTCATGGTTAGGATTGGTTTTCTGTATATTCTATGTTCGAGTACAACCAGATGATTGTACACTTGCCTCATAGACAGCTGTCTGTGGTACAGATAACTGGGAGAACACAACATCTCTTCGATCTGCAGTTATCAATAAATTCAAATATTTTGTTGTAAGACATCGCATTAAAGACGGATTTGATTCTTGTTTGGAGATAATTGTGAATATATTTATAACAAACAAAATGCAGACAATAAAAAAAATATATAACAGGGCTGCGCCAGAGCAGCGCTGAATAAATAAGCGGCTTTGCAGCTGGCCATAAATAATAATAACAGCCATTTCGGACTCATGCGGAGCCCGGAATGGCTGTTTATTATTGATAGATCCGTAAGGACGGCCTCAGCCGTTTCTTCTTAACCGCAAATGTTCAAAACAGCAATCGATAAGAAATGACTCTGGATTTTGTAAATTGTGTCACCCTCTTTCGCACCGTACGCTGGCAGCTGGCGCGCGATGCGAAAAAATGCGGGGCCTATCTCCTGTACAAAACCGGGAATGGATCGCCGGCGAACAAATCGCCGTCCTGACCGCCAAGGAGCGCCACATTCATATGATTGTCGCCTCTGGTGCCTGCCTTGTAACGCGTATCGCCTGTCATCAGATGGACTGCCAATGATCTGCGCGGCTTGTCGGTCGTATTGGGGCCGCTGCCGTGGATCGTCAGCGCATGGTGGAAGCTAACCTGCCCTGCCTTCATGATCAGCGGAACGGTGCGGAATTGCTCCCCCTCCGGCAGATTGATCTGCTCCTGCTGCTTCTTCATGTCCTGCTCGAAGAAGTCATTGACATTGACCAATCCCCACCGGTTGCTGCGGGGAACGACCTGCATGCAGCCGTTGGACAGATCCACATCGTCAAAGGCTACCCAGGCGGTAATGAGCGACGGCTCAGCCGCTGCGCGCCAATAGGAGTAGTCCTGATGCCATCCGACATTGGCGGAAGGCCGCTGTCCATCCCGGGGACGGCCCGGCTTGTAGAGCAGCTGATCATGCCACAGCGCAATGGCATCCGCTTTCATCAGAAGCGCGGCTATATGGCCGATAAGCGGATCGGCTGCAAGACCGCGGAGTACGGGATCAGCCCAGTGGGAATTGTCGGTTTTCCGGAGGACGTTGCCATCCTCTGGCTTCCAATAGCCATGGTGCGGTGCGCGTCCGGTTTCGAAGATGCCGTTGTGGACCAGCTCCATATGCGCCCGAAGCTGCTCCAGTCTGTCATCATCAATGATTTTAGGCGATATCCAATAACCGTTCTCATCAAAAAAGCGTTGGTCCTCGGCCTGCGGCAAAATAAGGGTATCGTTCATGAATGCTGTCTCCTTTACGAAGCGGATTGGCTTGCTCAGGTACAGTTTATCTGCTTTGCCGGGTCGGGTCTTTACGGGATATCTCCTTCTATTTAACGTTTTTCGTCATTTCATTTCATGTACTTTTCCTTGGCTGTTTGGCCGCCTGCTGCCGATAGGCCAAGGGGGAAATGCCCGTAAGGCGCTTGAAGAAAAGGCTGAAGTGATGAATTCCGCCAAATTCCAGCCGCTCGGCGATGGCCGTCACGGAATCATTTGATTCCCCCAGCCAATATTTGGCGCGGTCCAGGCAGAGCGAGCGGATGTAATGCCCCAGCGGAACTCCCATGCAGCGCTTGAACTCCCGTTCCAGATGGGTTCTGCTTAAGTGGACCCTATTGGCCAGCTCGCGGACATCGTGATGGAACCGGACGTATTCATGCAGATGGGAAAGCACGGTTTTAACCGCAGGCGTGACGGTTCTGGGATGATGACCGCCGGAGCCGTCTCCTTGATAAGCGCGAATGACGGAAACGAGCATTTGCAGAAAATAACCCTGCACGATCACATTGGCATGCAGCTGCTGGCCGTTGATTTCATCAAAAATATGATCGCATATCCGTTTCACGGCACCGGAAGTGTCCTTGACCACCCGTTGTACACCCAACTCGATATAATCGAGCTCCAGCGAGCGGAGACCGTCGATCTGGAAGCCGAGATAATAGAGCCTGTAGGGCATGCGGCCGCTCGCCGCTCCCTGATGGCGTTCCCCGGGCTTGGTCAGAAACAAATCGCCGGCTTCCACCTCATACAGGAACTGGTCAATGGCGAACCAGCCTTCGCCCTCGTCTACATAACAGAGCTCGAAATGACCATGCTCATGCTTCTCGACATCCCAGGACTGGCGGGAGACTATTCCAATATAGGTCAGACTTTCGAAAAGCGAACGGAAAGGCAGTTCCTCCCGAACCTCATCCTGCTCCAATATCGTTCATCCTTTCTCCGGAAGCGGGGCCAAGCTTGATCGATCGTTAAAAATCCGACTTATCGTATAACTGAAGTATAGCCGATCATTCACCGTCTGGCACTATAGGAAGCCCATGAAAAAAGGTTGACATCTTCATCGATGCACGGTTAAATTAAATAGACCGTTCGCTATAATTCTGGAGGTTAGCCGATGACAAGCAAACAAAACTCGCGTGAGGGCATTTTGGAGACGGCATCCAAGCTGTTTTTTACACAAGGCTATCATGCAACGGGTTTAAATCAAATAATTAAGGAGAGTGAATGTCCCAAGGGCTCATTGTATTATTATTTTCCTGCCGGCAAGGAAGAGCTTGCCCTGCAGTGCATTGCTTCGGTAAAGGAGTTTGTCGTCCAAAAATGGAGAGATTATTTTGCGGCAAATGAGGGGCCGGCAGAGGCCATCCAGGCCTTTGTCCTGGAAATAGCCGATGAAGCGGAAGCGACGAATTTCGAAGAATTTATGCCCTTCAGCTTCTGGGTATCGGTGGAAACCTCCTCCATAAGCGATAAACTGAGGGCTGCCTGCCAGGATGCATTAACGCAGTGGCAGTCGGTTATTGCAGAGCATTTGGCACAGTCCGGCATCGAGCGGGGCAGCGCGGCGGAGACGGCAACGGTGATCGTTTCTCTGGTTGAAGGAGCATTAATACTGGCACAGACGAATAAGGATAAAACGCCGCTCCTTACAGCCTCCAGGTACATCCCGTTTATCGTTCACAAATGCGCACAGAGGAGTTCGGAATGATTCTGCTGCAGACCTTGGAGGCAGCTTTGGCATCAAAGAAACAAACAATAAAAACATAGAGATAGATATGAATGGGAGAATGAGAAAACATGGAAGCAAGCATGCCGACAGGTTCAACAAAGATCGACCCCGGTCAAACGTTTAAAGTTATCCCGATTATGGTTTCCCTGCTGCTCAGCGGATTTATCGGATTGTTCAGTGAAACGGCGCTTAATGTCGCCCTCAGCGATTTGATGCAGGTGTTGAATATTACGCCGGCAACCGTCCAGTGGCTGACGACAGGCTATTTGCTCACATTGGGAATTCTCGTTCCCGTTTCTGGCCTGCTTCTGCAGTGGTTCACCACGAGACAGCTGTTTGTGGCATCGCTTCTGTTCTCCATTCTGGGAACGCTGGTTGCGGCGCTTTCAGGCTCTTTTGAAATACTGATGGTTGCAAGGGTTCTGCAGGCGATTGGAACAGGTTTATTGCTTCCCTTGATGTTTAATACGATCCTCATTATTTTCCCTGTTGAGAAAAGGGGAGCGGCGATGGGTATTATCGGCCTAGTAATTATGTTCGCTCCTGCGATCGGCCCGACATTTGCCGGACTGCTGATCGAGAACCTGAGCTGGCACTGGATTTTCTGGCTGTCGCTTCCGTTTCTGCTGATCGCGCTTGCCTTCGGTATTTTGTATATGCAGAATGTGTCGACGATCACCAAGCCCAGATTTGATATTACATCGATCCTGTTCTCGACGCTTGGCTTCGGCGGTATCGTGTTCGGCTTCAGCAGCGCGGGTGAGGGTGAAGGAGGCTGGAGCAGCACCAAGGTCATCGTTGCAATGGCGATCGGAATTGTGGCGCTGCTGCTGTTTGCGCTTCGTCAGTTCTCGATGAAGCAGCCGATGATCAACCTCCGTGCGTTCAAATATCCGATGTTTGTTGTCGGGGTATTAATGGTATTTATCTGCATGATGGTGATTTTGTCCTCCATGCTGATCCTTCCGATGTATTTGCAGACTGGAATGTCCATGTCCGCTTTAACGGCCGGCTTGATCCTGCTGCCGGGAGGAATTATTAACGGTGCATTGTCGCCGGTCATGGGGCATTTGTTCGACAAATACGGCCCGAGATGGCTGGTCATTCCCGGACTTATTATCCTCGCAGTCGTGCTCTGGTTCTTCGCGGGGATTACAGCGGCATCTACAACGGCGCTGATCATCGTGCTGCATTCCTGTCTGATGATCGGCGTCGCGATGGTATTCATGCCTGCCCAGACCAACGGTCTCAATCAGCTGCCCCGCGAGTTCTATCCGGATGGAACGGCGATCATGAACACGCTGCAGCAGGTTGCCGGTGCAATCGGCACGGCGCTGGCGGTCAGCATCATGACGGCGGGTCAAAAGAAATTCATGGAGTCGGCGGCGGATCCCACTGAACCGGCTGCGGCTCTGGGAGCATTGACTGCCGGCATACAAAATGCCTTTATATTCGCCATGGTTGTGGCGATTATCGGACTTGTCATTGCACTATTTATCAGACGTGTAAATATAAACAAGGAAAGCCAGACGGTGAATGTGAAGAAAGAGACACGCAGCGCATAAGCCGAGGCGTTTTCAGTTTTATTTCCCGGGAATTAATTATTCTCATTTATGCGGTTCGCTTACGGGCGAGCCGTATTTTTTAATTCATCAGAAAGTATAAAATTCCACCTTACTTTGCTTATATCTCTGCGGGAAGAAACGAACCGCGCCGCCAAAAGGACGACGACTGCCGTTTCTTCTTGTTGGATCAAGCTTTATACGCCAGGCAAGCTCTTCAGGAAACCAGCTTCAATCCGACAGTCGAACCTATAATCATGGCGATAAAGAGCAGCCGGCGCCATTCTTTGGTTTCGCCGTACTTGAACATGCCAAGCAGAGTGGCGCATACGGTGCCGAGTCCTGTCCAGACGGCATAAGCCGTACCCATCGGCAGAGTTTTCATCGCAAAGGACATCAGATACAGACTGCAGCCGAATAACAAAAACAGATAAAGAGCAGCGTCCCACTTTTTCATCGTGAGGCGTTTGATATTGATCACACCGAAGATTTCCAGAAACCCGGCCAAAATAATTGCAGCCCAAGCCATTATGCAGCCTCCTTCTTCGGATTGTCGCCGGTGACGAATTTCAGACCGATGACTCCGGCCAACAGGATCGCGACGAGAATGATTTTTGATAGTTTAAAAGGTTCATGGAACAGCAGGATCTCCACGATTACCGATCCGCCCGTCCCAAGGCCGGTGAAGACAGCATAGACCGTCCCTACCGGAAGCTTGCTGCTGGATACAATAATGGCGACAAAGCTGATCACGATGATCGCGCCGGTACCGATCCATTCCAGAGGAGAATCGGAATATTTGAGGCCTGAGACCCATATCACCTCAAGCAGGCCGGCGAAAATCACATAGATCCAATACCGATTCATGATGTCAAATCCCTTCCGGTTTGGGAATTTACTCCCCGCCAATAAATGAGCCAAGCTGCCTGCACACGCTTGCCGTAACGCTCGGGCCCGCCGTATATCAATTCGATGATCGCTCCGTCCACAAGCGTTATATAAGCAACCGCGGCTTCTTCATAGTCCCTGCACAGGAAGGTTCCGGCTTGATGGGACTGCCTCAAGTAGGAAATCAATTTGCGCTGCATGCCGTCAATGAACGGATTGGCGATATCCGCAATCTCTTGATACAGCTTGTCCGGAGGGAAATATACCATGCGCAGCAAGCACCTGGCGGCGTCATCCTGCTCGTACTCCTGTCGGATCCATCCAAACAATCCATTCAAAATGTCTTCCACAGGCTCACCGCTCCGGGCCTGGAAATATTCCAGTATCCGGCGCTGCACGGTATGAAAAACATCCCGCACAACATGCAGGAACAAGTCGTCCTTACCTTTATAGTGCGCATAAATAGAAGGCTTCTTGATGCCAACCTCATCGGCAATCTGGCTCAGGGAGGCTCCCTCATAGCCGCTCCGGGCAAAATGGGAGAGCGCAGCCCTCTGAATATTGAGCTTGCTCATAAATTCACCTTCCTAACGGTCGTTAGGTAATATTCTCACAACTCTTTTTTGTTGTCAACAGGCGCCTTCTTTACAACGAAAGCGCTTTAATGATAATCTTTTGTACAGAACGAAAGTACATTCGACAAGAAATGCCTCCATTCTACTAATCTTGTGGTAACTGGAATTCGATGTTATGATTTCTAACATGAGGTTTTGATTAGGTTAATAAAGGGAACCATTACAAATTCTTCGTTCAACCATGAACATAGGAGGGAGAGTCATGAGGCGATTTCCTATTCGTGGAAGCTTGACACGCCATCGATTATTTGTCCGCTTGCTGATTCCTTATTTATTATTCATGCTGCTGGCATTGCTGCTGGGGCTTGTTCTGTATAATAAAACCTATGATGCGATGAAGAAGGAAGTGACGCGAAACAATCTGGAGCTGCTGGATCAGGTGAAAGACACCATGGACCGCCGTTTGTCGGAGATCAACACGATCGCCATGCAGGTGCTTAGTGATCCTCAGGTGAAAGGTTTCCAACGCGTGACCGATCCTTTCAGCGGCACCAACACCTATAAGGTGCTGGAGACGCAGAAGAGATTATATAGCTACAATGTATCCAATAATTTTGTGTTGGATTATTTTCTGTTATTCAAAAACAGCAATCTGGCCTTGTCCTCCAAAACCAGCTATGAGCTGTCCCGATTTTACCGCAGCACCTTGACCTATGCGGATAAGAATTATGATTCCTGGCGCAGCGAGATGTTCGGCAATTTTCATGCGCAGACTTTTCTGCCCGCGGAAGATGTCACCTATCAGGGGAAATCCTATTCCATGCTGACTTATGTGCAAAGTCTGGGCTACCCTGGACATATCCAGGGCGCATTGGAGATTCTGGTGGATAACCGCGAGGTGCAGTCTCTGCTTAGCGGACTTAATTTGTCCGACGGCGGGTGGGCATCCATCGTCAATAATGAAGGTCAGGTTATCAGCTTCGTCTCCGCCGACGGGAAGAAGCCCGAGACGGATACCATCGACTATAAGCTGTCCAGGGGCATAATCAATGCATCCGGCAAAACGGACGATATGCTGATCACCTATACGAATTCAACCTACAATGACTGGTCCTATGTTGTCGCGCAGCCGCCTCATGTCGTGCTGCAGAAGGTACTGTATATCAAAAACATCACCTTCGCCATCGTCTTTGCTTTCCTGTTTGCCGGCCTGCTCCTGGCTTACCTGTTTGCGTACCGCAGCAGCAGACCGCTGCTTGGGATCATCAAGACGATTACCGACCGGTTCAGCGCAGAGAACAGCCGCCCCGGCGATATGTACGGCTTTATCCAGCATTCCGTCTCCCGGCTGATCGACAATAATCTGGAGCTGCAGGGGGAAATCGAGAAGCAGGCTCCTTTATTATGGGAGACGTTCTTTGAACGTCTGCTCAAGGGCGAGTTTCTGACCATGAATGAAATCAATTCGCTGCTGCGGCATCAGCGGATGGAGATCAGCGGCCATGGCTATGCCATTGGGGTCGTTCATTTCCCCGGGATGGAAACCGACTTGAATGCGGATCTCCTGCACAAGCTGGATGTCAGCAGGGTTATTATCAAGGAAATCCTCAGAAACCGGCTGGGCAAATACGGGTATTTGCATGATGTGGCGGAGGACAAGATTGCGGTGCTGTTCGTGAATCCCGTGGAGGAGGGGGAGTCGTTCAAATCCGTCATCGAGGGCATTATGCTGCTTGTTCAAGAAGATGTCCGCGCGCAGCTGCCGATTACGCCGGCAGTTGCAGTGGGCAGCTTCTGCGACTCTCTGATGGATATGTCAAGCTCTTATGAGGAAGCCAGGCAATCGCTTTACTATACCAATTGGGAACAATCGGAAGGGCTTGTCTGGTATGATGAGCTGCCAAATGAAAGCAGCAGCTTCTATTTCCCGAGCGAGGTCGAGACCCGTCTTATCAATTATGTGAAGGCCGGCGAGATGACGGAGGTGGACAAGCTCCTTTCTATGCTGCACCGGGAAAACTTTCAGGACAGGCATCTGTCGTTCGCCATGCAGCAGCTGTTTCTGTGCGAAATTCTCGGCAGTCTGGTGAAGGTGCAGGACCAACTGATGCTCCATAATCAGGGGGATGTGAAGCTGCTGTTCCAGCAGCTGTATGCCTCGGATAAGCCAGCTCTGGTCTACCCGCTGGTGATGGACAGATTCAAGGGCATCTGCCAGGAGATTGACCGGAAGAAGAAAAGCCGTAACGTGCGTCTGATCGACTCCATTATTGAGCTGCTTGGCCAGCGGTACAGCGAGCCCAACCTCAACCTGGACAGCGTGGCGGATCAGATGAACACCTCCAAGGTGTATTTATCTCAATTTTTCAAAGAGCAGACCGGTACGAATTTCTCGGAGTACCTGGAGGGACTGCGGATGGAGCAGGCCAAGGGTCTGCTGACGCAAACCAGTCTGGCAATCGGGGAAATCGCCCTTCAGGTCGGCTATCATTCATCCAATACGTTCAGCCGGGCGTTCAAACGCGGGACCGGCGTCAGTGCGACAACGTATCGGGATACGGAGCTGTCAGCCAAGACATCGGTATCGTAGCCTTTCATTCCATAGAACCCCCGGGAATTATTAAGCTGAGGCTTACTTTCCGGGGGTTTTGTCTTTTTTAAGAATCTCAAGGGATAGGTTTCACCCTCAGTCCTCCTCTGCCGGTATCCCAGTGGAAAGCAGCTGATTTGCCTCAAGAGTCGCCAAGAGCAAGGTCCGTTCTCCAAGCAGCAAATGTCAACGGAATCAAGGGAGATTCGGCCTTTTCTTAACAAATGCACATGGGAATAACAACTGCACGCTGCTTTTCTTAACAGATGCATAGGGGCAAGAGGAGTTCCAATTTACTATAATCGGCCGTCTGCTTATGCTCATCTCAGGCCGTCACACTTCCTGTACAGCGCGAGGCCGAGTAACTCATTACAAGGCGGTGGCCGCATAAGAGAAAACCTGAAAGGCTCGATAAGGGCTGATGAGCAGCAACCATGCGCAAGGAAGCCTCTATCCATCATGAAGCATTGCGGCAGCCGGTTGCGACATCCTGTATGCGTGAGGTGAGAATGAGTGAGTTTATCCGTGAATAAATATGCCATGGCAGTACCCGCGAAGAAGATATCAAATCGATCCATCCGTAAAAAGCTGCTGCACAGCTGGCAATTATATGTGCTGATGGCCATCCCTTTCCTATATCTGATTATATTCAAATACGTACCGATGTACGGGGCGCAAATTGCCTTCAAAAATTATTCGGTCGTCAAAGGAATATGGGGAAGCGATTGGGCGGGGTTGAAGCATTTTGACCGTTTTATCCATTCCTATGATTTCTGGCGCATCCTGAAGAACACGCTGCTGCTCAGCTTTTACAATCTGATGGCGAGCTTTCCCTTCCCCATTCTTCTTGCGCTCTGCCTCAACTATATCCGTTGCGGATTATACAAGAAAACGATTCAGATGGTCACCTATGCGCCTCATTTTGTATCCATTGTCGTCATGGTCGGGATCATCAAGGAGCTGCTTGATCCGCGGACCGGAATCGTGAACAAATTCATCACCGCCCTGGGATTTCCGGCCATAAATTTTATGGGCGAGGCCCACATGTTCAAATCGATCTTCGTCTGGTCCGATATCTGGCAGCATATCGGTTTCAACTGCATCATCTTTCTGGCAGCGTTATCCGGCATTGATCCTGCGCAGCATGAAGCGGCGGTCGTGGATGGCGCCACCAAATTGAAGCGGATGTGGCATGTCGATTTGCCGGGCATTATGCCGATTGCCATCATCCTGTTGATTCTGAACACCGGGCATGTGCTCGATGTCGGCTTCGAGAAGGTGCTGCTCCTGCAGAATCCCGTTAACCTGACCGCAGCAGAAATTATCGATACATATGTGTATAAGGTCGGGTTGTCCTCACAGGTGGCGAACTATTCCTACTCAACGGCCATCGGATTGTTTAAGTCGATTATCAATTTAATTCTGTTATTGACCGTGAATAAAATTGCGCAAAAAACAAAGCAGACCAGTCTATGGTAAAGGAGCGATCATGTGAATCATTCATTTCGTCATGAGTCTGCTCAAGACAAATGGTTTACGATCGTAAACTATACCGTGCTGACTCTGTTGTTTCTCGTTATTTTGTATCCGCTGCTCTTTATCGTCAGCGCTTCGTTCAGCGATTCATCAGCGGTCATCTCCGGCGAGGTGTGGCTGTGGCCTGTCAGGCCGACGCTGGACGGTTATGCCGCTGTTGCGCAGTACAGTCAGGTATGGACAGGTCTGCGGAATTCATTAATCTATACCGTAATCGGGACGCTGGTGAACGTGTTTGTTACCATACTCGCAGCCTATCCTTTATCGCGCAAGGATTTTTACGGCAAGAATACGTTCATGATCCTGTTTATGTTCACAACCATGTTTACAGGGGGGCTGATTCCAACCTATCTGGTGGTTAAGCAGCTTGGCATGCTGGATTCGATCTGGGCGATGATTATCCCGAGCGCCATGTCGGTATGGAATGTCATCATCACGAGGACCTATTTTCAAATG
Source organism: Paenibacillus sp. JT22N12 (assembly GCF_056269365.1). Taxonomy (NCBI): domain Bacteria; kingdom Bacillati; phylum Bacillota; class Bacilli; order Caryophanales; family Paenibacillaceae; genus Paenibacillus; species Paenibacillus sp. JT22N12. The sequence continues at coordinate 361,106 of NZ_JBWDNU010000002.1, forward strand.
ACGGTTCCCGATGAGCTGCTGGAGGCCGCCCAATTGGATGGCTGCAGTGATTTTAAATTCGTCTGGAAGATCGTCCTGCGGATTTCCGGTCCCATCATTGCCGTTATTGCCTTATATTATGCGGCTGCCAATTGGAACCAGTATTTTAATGCGATGATTTATTTGAAGCATCAATCGCTTTATCCTCTGCAGCTGGTGCTCAAGGACATCCTGATCGGCAATGATGTCGATACGGGCATGCTGTCCGGAGATCCCGAGGATGCGGCGCGCCGGGAAGCGATGCGTGTGCTGCTCAAATATTCGCTGATTGTCATTTCCTCGGTTCCGCTGCTTGTAATTTATCCATTTGTGCAAAAGTATTTTGTCAAAGGCGTTATGGTTGGTTCATTAAAAGGATAATGGGGGCGAATGGCTTGAAGAAGAAAACAATCCTTGGCATGGCATTATGCGTGACCATCATGGCAAATATTCTTGGCGCTTGCAGCAATTCCGGCAACAACAGCAGCGGTTCTGACAATAGCGGCAATAGCAGCGGGGCAAGCAGCTCTGCCGTATCGGCTGCAGATCAGTTTCCGATCACTAATGAGAAAATAACCCTTCGCATCATGACCGGCGCCAATGCATCTGTTGAGGATTTTGCCACCAACGAATTCACCAAATATCTGGAAGAAAAAACAAACATTCATATAGAGTGGGAAGTCGTTCCCGCAAGCTCAGTCTCCGAGAAGCTGAATCTGACGCTCGCCAGCGGCGATTTGCCGGATGTTCTTATGAGCATGGGTGTCACCAATGAGCAGCAGGTGCTGTACGGCCAGCAGGAGGTTTTCCTTCCGCTCAACGATTACATCGAAAAATACGGGGTAAATACCAAAAAAATGTTCGAGGAAAGTCCGCTTGTCGAAGGCGCAATTACGACAACGGACGGCAAAATCTACGCTTTGCCTGCTCCAAACGAATGCTATCATTGCTCCATGCGGCAGAAAATGTGGATCTATCAGCCTTGGCTCGACAAGCTGAATCTGAAGATGCCGACGACCACCGAAGAATTCTATAATGTGCTCAAGGCCTTCAAGACGCAGGATCCAAACGGAAACGGCCTTGCCGATGAGATTCCATTCTCGGGAGCGCCGCTCCCCAACCAGTCGTCTACATTAACAACCGGCGTGGAACACTTCCTGATGAATTCGTTCACGTATGCACCTTACTCACGAATCTATATCAACGACGAAGATAAGATTGACGTTCCTTACAATAAAGATGGCTGGAAGGAAGGAATGAAATATCTGCATAAGCTGTACGCGGACGGGTTGATGGACCCGCAGGCTCTGACGCAGGATGCCACCCAGCTGGTGCAGCTGGGCGAGAACCCGGATACGGTTATTCTCGGCGCCGCTTCCGGCCCTAATATGAGCGCAGTGACGCAGTTGAACGGCGCAAGCGGAAGATGGCTGGATTATGTAGCCGTACCGCCGCTCAAAGGACCTGAAGGCGTACAGCTTACGCAGTATGATCCCTACCAGATAGCAGGCGGTGCATTCGTGATCACGTCGGCCTGCAAAAATCCTGAAGCGGCGTTCCGTCTGGCGGATGCCCTTTATGACCGTGAAATGACGCTTCGCCTGGATATCGGCGAACCCGATGTAGACTGGAGATGGGCCAAGGACGGAGAAATCGGTCTGAACGGTGAGCAGGCGGTATACAAGGATATGTCGAGCTTTGGCGTCACGCAAAATAAAAATTGGTCGCAAACCGGTCCGAATTACCGTCCGAATTCTCTGCGCCTCGGAGCAGTAGCCGATCCCGAAAATCCGCTGGACCCGATGCTGTACAAGGAAACCAAGGAAAAGTACGAGCCTTACCGTGTCGATGCCAAGATGGTGCTGCCGGCTCTCTTCTTCACAACGGATCAAACCGAAGAGATTGCCGATCTGTCCAAGACGTTATACGACTATGTGAGTGAGATGGAGGCCCGGTTTATTACAGGCAATGCGGATGTTGATGAACAGTGGGATAAATATATATCCACGCTCGACAGCATGAATCTGCAGCGTTACCTGGAAGTCTATCAGGAAGCCTACGATTCCAACAAACAGGCTGCTTCATAGAGTGCGGGTGAAAGGACCGGGGACAAAGGCGACCACTAACGTTTCTCCATATTGATTCCGCCCGCTTCGCTGCCTATTTTTTCAGCTGTGAAATTTTGAGGAAGAGTTCTCTTAATAAATCGGATAAACCTAGCGCTGCGCGGCTCAAACCTTCTAAAACAGGGGAGGTGCGCAGCGCCCTGTTTATTGGGTTCTTAAATCCGGACGAGAAGGAAGGAATTTACAACATGTCTTATGATGCTTATACAATACCTGATTATTGGAAATGGTTTACCGAAAGCAGATATGGAATGTTTATCCATTGGGGACCTTACGTCCAATATGGCCGGGGGGAGCAGGTGCTGTTCCGGGAACATCTGGATCATAAGGAGTATGCTGAGCGTGCATGCAGCTGGAATCCAGAGCATTTTGATCCAAAGCTGTGGGCCGCAACCGCCAGGAAGGCGGGCTTGAAATACGCCTGTCTGACTACCCGGCATCATGACGGGTACTGCTTGTGGGACAGTGCCTACACCGATTATTCCAGTGCGAAGCAGGCGCCGAAACGCGATTTTGTCAGGGAATTTGTTGATGCCTTCCGCGCGGAAGGGCTGCGTATCGGACTTTATTATTCCTGGATTGACTGGAGGCTGCCTGCTTATTTTGACGGCCCGCAGAAGGACCCGGGCGGATGGGATCAGGTGCGGGATTATCTCCACAATCAGGTGAAGGAGCTGCTCACGAATTATGGACAAATCGACCATTTCTTCTTCGACGGGGTTTGGCCCCGCAATGCGGATGACCTGAAGAGCGTTGAGCTTGTAGAAAGCATGCGCAGGCTGCAGCCTCATATTTTGATTAATAACCGGCTTGGTTATTCCGCCAGTCATGACGCGTTCCGGGCCGACGGCGGCGCAGGAGCGGGCGATTCGGATACGCTGGGGGATTTTGGAACGCCGGAGCATCTCATTATTCCGGATAAACGGCGTCTGTGGGAATCCAATCAGGTGACCACCTGGCGCCTGTGGAGCTATACGATCGGGGAGCGCTGGCGTCCGGCCGACTACCTGTTGGATATGCTTTGCGAATGCGCAGAGAAAGGCGGGGACAACGGCGGCAATCTGCTGCTGAATGTGGGTCCGATGCCGGACGGACAGCTTCCTCCTGAGTTTGTTCAGCGGGCGCTTGAGATCGGCCGTTGGCTTGAGGTGCATGGCGAAGCGGTATACGGCTCCGATGGCGGTTCCGTAACGGAATTTATCACACGCGGCCGCCAAACGACGCGTGGAAATAATCTGTATCTGATTATCCGTTTCTGGGATGGAAGACCGCAAATGCGGCTTGCCGATCTGACCACTCCGGTCAGATCGGTCACGCTGCTCACAACCGGGCAGGAACTGGCATTCAGACAAGAGGGTGATGTGCTCTGGATCGAGGGTCTTCCCGTCGAACGTCCGACCAAGCTGTTCCCGGTCATCCGCATCGAATGCGAAGGGGAGCCGGAGGCTAACCAATGGGGTAAAGAAAGGCTCTGGGAAGGCGATCCGGCCCGCATAGCGGAATGGGCGCTGACAAGAGGCACATCGGTGTATGCGGATGGCAAAGAGCGGTAAAGGAAGGGAGAGTCGGGGACACGCAAGAAGAAGAGCTGCTGGGACTGGGAGCGCGTGTTCCAAAGGTGAAACTGATGGCAGGCGATCCGCTTGTGGTCGATTTCGCGATGGAGGGATCGCCGGATGAACCGTTTGTCATCAGTCTGCAGAAGGCGGCAGCAGGCAAGCAGGGGGCCAGAAATCGGGGCCCCTTACGGTTCCGACACCAGCAAGCTGGTCCGAGCCGCCGTGCCCTCTGTTGTATTCGGCCCTGGCGACCTTGCGCAGGCCCATATCCGCGATGAATGGGTAGATATCGATGAGGTCGCTCTCGCAGCGGCTATTTTGGCGGATACTGTGATGAATTTCAGGAGGGAATAGGCAATGAAACTCACTAAAGTTGGCGTTATCGGCGTTGGGACCATTTCCGAGCTTCATCTGAACGCATACCGTAATAACTTTTATACCGAGATCTATGCGATCTGCGATCTGAATCTGGAGCGTGCGCAAGAAGCAGCTGACAAATACGGCGCTTCCAGGATCTACACCGATTATAAAGAGCTGCTGGCAGACCCGGAGCTTGATGCGCTCAGCATTTGCACCTGGAACAATACCCACGCGCAGCTGAGCATTGACGCCATCCAAGCGGGCAAAAAAGTGCTGCTGGAGAAACCGCTCTGCCGCACCGTTGAAGAAGCGGGCCGCATTCAGGAGGCAGTCAGGCTTCATGACGGTTTGCTCCAGATCGGATATGTACGGCGTTATGACCGTAATGCGATGCTGGTGAAGCAGTTTGCAGACCGGGGTGAATTCGGCGATTTTTATTATGCGCGGGCTTCAAGCATCCGCCGTATTGGCAATCCTGGAGGATGGTTTGCCGACAAGGAGCGTTCCGGCGGCGGTCCCGTTATTGATATTGGGGTTCACGTTATCGATCTGTGCTGGTATTTGATGGGTAGGCCGAAGGTGAAATCAATCTCCGCCAATGCTTACCGCAAGCTGGGCAACCGCTCGAATGTGAAGCATCTGTCCTCCTATAAAGCGGCAGATTACGATGCAACCAAGAACACGGTGGAGGATATGGCCAATGCGCTCATCCGCTTCGAGAACGGCGCTTCTCTGATGCTGGAGGCGAGCTTCACGCTGCATGCAAAAGAGAACAAGACCAGCATTACTCTGTTTGGCGACAAGGGAGGGGTGGAAATTGACCCTGCGCTCTCGATGGTAACCGAAAAGTATGATACGATTCTCAATATAACGCCGCAAACGGATCATCCCGGCTTTCATCTGGATTCCGCTTTTCAGAATGAAATCGATCATTTTATTGACTGCGTCCGTGAGAAACAAACCCCGATCAGCCCGGTGGAGGACGGCTTGGAGATGATGAAGATTTTATGCGGTATTTATGAGTCGGCTGAAAAAGGGGAAGAAATCAAATTTTTACAATAGGAGGAGATAGCTGTGAAAATCGGTGTCAGCACGTACAGCCTGTGGCAGGCGGTCAGGAAGGGCGAAATGACGGTGCTGGATGTCATTGACTGGATTGCCGCTGAAGGCGGCGAACATGTGGAGATTGTGCCGCTTGGTCTTGATTTTGCGCAAACGCCGGAGCTTGCCGGTCAAATCGTGGAGCGCGCCAAGGGAGCGGGCATTGCGATTTCCAACTATGCGGTAGGGGGCAATCTGGCTGCGCTTGATGACCAGGCCTTCGAGCAGGAAGTCCGGCGGTTGAAGGGGGAAGTGGACATTGCAAGCAGTCTTGGCGTCAAGCTGATGCGCCATGATGTCGCTTCGCATCCGGATACATCCATGAGCCATTTTCTGAAGCAGCTGCCGCGGCTTGCGGAGGGCTGCCGGCAGGTCGCGGATTATGCGGCAGGGTTCGGAATTACGACAAGCGTGGAGAATCACGGCTATTTTATCCAGGCAAGCGATCGCGTGCAGGCGCTTATTCATGCGGTGGACCGGCCGAATTTCAAGACCACGCTGGATATCGGCAATTTTATGTGCGCGGACGAGGATCCGGTATCGGCGGTGAAGAAGAATCTCCCTTATGCTTCCATGGTGCATATTAAAGACTTCTATCTCCGCCCCTCATACCGCGATCCCGGCGAGGGCTGGTTCAAGACAGCGTCAGGCAATTTCCTTCGCGGCGCCATTGCGGGTCAAGGCGACATCGACATTCCGGAGGTGCTGCGGATTGTGAAGGAGTCCGGCTATGACGGATATATCTCCATAGAATTTGAAGGCATGGAAGAGTGCCGGACCGGCACCCGCATAGGGCTGGGCAATGTGAGAAGACTGCTGGCCTAGAAGGCTTGTGCTTTTCTGACGGAGGTATAATAGCATATACTTGATATAACTCTAATAGTAAGGAATAGAAACAGGCGTGCTTCCAAAGCGCGTCTGTTTCTATTTGTATGGAATTCATTGGGTCAGGATGGGGCTTGCCTCCAACTTGTTTACCTTAAAATGGCACCCAAAGAAGGGGGATATCCCGCCTGTGGCGAATTAAAGGGTCAATCCTTAGCGATGAGGTGGTGACGAGATTTGTTTTTTTACCCAGTCGTCCTGCCCATGGTTTTTTTGCTATGGAAATAATTTACAATTAGAAGGGGGGGTAAAGTTCCACAGCTGTAAGCGGATAATCAAATCTGGCAGGAAAGGATGAATCCTCATGCGGTTTCGGTTTCGGCATCTGCAATCGATCGTTATTCAACTGTTTTTGTTTTGTTTTATCGGCATGACGCTTCCTGTACTTGTAATGGGCTTCCTGTCCTATAACAAATCCTCGGCTATTGTGGAGGAGCAGGTCAGCAAGGTGGCGTCCCTTACCATCACGCAGGTCAGCGACAAGCTGAATCTGTTCTTCAAGAAGCTTGACGACTCCTCCATGATGGTACTCAACAGCAAGCTCATTCAGGAGGTATTGGAGCAAAAGCCGGAGACCACCCCTTACGAACTCAATGAGATGGTGAAGAACGGCAAAGAGCTGCTGACATCCATTATGATCAATTCCACGGAAATTCTCGACATCTACATCTTCGATGTAAAACGCAACAATTCCGTGTTCAGCGGAGATTCTCTCATGTCCGTCCCCGATCAATGGGATTCCGACTGGTATGAAGCCATTCTGAAGGCGAACGGCAATACGGTCTGGTTCGGACTTTCGCAAACCTCGTACCTGAAGAAAACGGAAATGGGCTTTCCCGTATTCGGGTTGGGCCGCGCCATCCGCAGCTGGGAGACGGGGGAGATCATCGGCGTGATGTTCTATGAAATCATGGCCGATCTGCTCATTGACGAGCTTGATCGTGTGCAGTTCGGCGATACCGGCTATATCTATGTGACCAATGACGAGAACCGTTATTTCTATCACCCCGACCCGGCGGAATACGGACAAGCCTCAAGGATCGAGCTGCCGGAGAAGATGCGGGAGAGCGAAAGCGATAAGAAGAAAACGCTGGTTATTCCCGAGAAACTGGATAACGGCTGGCATGTAGTCGGTGTTGTTCCGCTGAAGGAGCTGACCGCAGACTCCGCCAGTATCCGCAATTTCACGCTCTGGATCGCTTTGGGCTCCATCGTGCTTGCTGTCGGCATGGGGGTATTCGGAATCCGCAAAATCGGCAATCCGCTCGTCAACCTCAGCCGGCTGATGAAGAAGGGCGAAGCCGGGGATCTGACGGTCAGAAGCGGTCACATCGGACGAAACGAAATTGGCCAGCTGGGGCGCAGCTTCAACAAAATGATCGGACAGATCGCGCTCTTGATCGAGCGTATCTCGGAAGAGGAATCGGAGAAGAAGAAGGCGGAAATCCGCGCTCTGCGCTACCAGATCAATCCCCATTTCTTGTACAATACGCTGAACTCCATTCGCTGGATGGCCAAGCTTAACCGCACGAATGATGTGGATAATGCCGTTACGACGCTTGTTCAGCTGCTGGAAGGGAGCCTAGAGCGGGGAGGCGTATTCGGCACCATCGGCGGTGAGCTTGAGCTGCTGGAGAAATATATGATTATCCAGGAATACCGGTACGAGAACAAGATTGAGCTGTATACAGACTGTCCGGAAGAGCTGCTCGACGTTCCGATCCCCCGCATGCTGCTGCAGCCTATCGTGGAGAATGCCATCTTCCACGGGATTGCTCCCAAGGATGAGAAGGGGACGATCGCCATCCAGGTGCAGCAGCTGGGAGAGGATCTGCTCATCCGGATCAAGGATGACGGAGTCGGCATTGACAGGGAGCGGATCAGCCAGCTGCTGATCAGCAGCAAGGAGCGTACGACGAAAGGGATGACGAGCATCGGGCTGCGGCATGTGGATCAAACGATCAAGCTGTATTACGGAAATGCCTACGGGGTAAAAGTGGCCAGCGGAGAAGGGGAAGGCACTTCGGTGCTGATTACGTTCTCGCGGAGAAAGGAGGACAAATATGTGCAGAGTGCTGCTCGTTGACGATGAATTCATGGCCAGGGCCGGACTTCGCGCCACGTTCGATTGGGAGGGGAACGGCTACCGGCTGGTGGGCGAAGCCGCAAACGGCATGCGTGCGATGAAGTGGCTCGAGAACGGGGAAGTGGATATTCTGATTACGGATATCGCCATGCCGGTGATGGACGGACTGGAGCTGACGCGCCGGGCGCGGGAGCTGTGTCCCTGGGTCAAGGTTCTGCTGCTCAGCTGCCATAGCGATTTCGATTATGTGCGGGAAGGGATCAGGCTGGGCGCGTCCGATTATATCCTGAAACCGACATTGAACGCCGATTCGCTCAAGACGATTCTGGACCAGATGCGGGTGAAGCTCCGGGAGGAACAGGCGAACCGGGAGCTGCTCGAGAAGTATAGGGACAAGCAGCTTGCCGAGCAGCAGGAAGAGCTGGAGAAGCTGTTGATTAAGGCTGTTCACGGCAATGAGGAGGCCTGCGCTTCGCTGATAGTGAATCTGACGGATATTCCGCCTCGTTACGGCATGGCTGTCCTTCAGGTTCATGGCATCAAGCCGCATTCTCTGGAGTCTGAAGTCCGGCTAAGCCGGGGGATTGGATCAATGAAGACCCTTTTGTATGAAAGGCTGGAAGCTCCTGCCGCCGCCGCAATCCACCCGGATCTGCTGATAGCGGTTATTCCTGAGCGGGTATTGTCTGCGGGGCGGGCGGAGGAGGTTGTCGGCCAAGCCGTCCGGGGCGGGGAGCTGGCCGATGATGTGTATGCGGCTGGAATCAGCCGGCTGCATGGGGATTTGCGGGAGCTTCAGGCTGCTTTTGCAGAAGCGCAGCAGGCGCTCGAGGATACATTCTTTTACGGCCCGGGCAGCATCGTGATGGCGGAGGAAAGGCCTCAGCCAGCTTGCCAGCCTCTTCCCGATCATGGCGACATTATGCATCTGCTCAAGGAAGCGCTGGCAGTGGAGAATCATTCCGAAGCCTTGCTCCAGCTGAAGCGGATCACCGGCCATTGGAGCCGCCAATTCAAGACGAAGCAGCAGGTCATTGTTGAAGCCGAGCAGCTGCTCAGCCTGCTCACGTTAAGCAAGCATAATAATACGGCGATGGTGCATCATATCCGCAAGCTTAGCAAGCTTGATTTTGCGGCAGATATTGCGGAGCATGTGGAGGCCTGCTTTAGCAGCATGCCGGTGACGAATGACTCCGGAATTCCGGACACCACGCTTCACGGGCGGATTGTGATGCAGGCGGTGCAGTTCATGACGGAGCATTTCACCGAGGCGATTTCCCTGCAGCAGGTGGCGGATGAAGTCAATGTCAGCCGGAATTATTTCAGCGAAATGTTCAAGAAGGTGACGGGGAAGAACTTTATCGATTATCTGATTGCCCTGCGAGTCAACAGGGCCAAGGAGCTGCTGGCGGAGTCAACGCTGAGAGTCTATGAGGTCGCGGAGCAGTCGGGCTTCAACGACGTCAAGCACTTCAGCAAGCAGTTCAAGAAAATTGTCGGACTCTCTCCGGGTGAATATCACGGACAGCCCCATAAACCGGGAGGACAAGCAAACAGCGGAAAACAAGACACGTTATCGGAACAAAACCCGTTTTCTTGAAAATTCTCGTATTTTATAATAAAAGCGCTTCCATTAGTAGAAGTGGCGGCATGGGTAGACAATTTAAAGGAGGAATTCGTAATGAAAAAGCAAAAATGGTCGCTGCTGGCTCTTGTTCTTACTCTATCGATTCTGCTGCAGGCTTGTGCGGCAGGCAATGAAGAAGCTCAGACCGAAGGGGGAAATACAGCGCCGCCCAAAGGGGAGAAAGTAAAAATTACCTGGGCGACATGGGGGAATCCTGGCGAATTGACAAGATTTCAGGAATTTACCAAGGATTTTAACGCCAAGCATCCCGATATTGAAGCAGAGCTTATTCCGATTCCCGGCGAATACGATCAGAAGATCCTGACGCAGCTTACGGGCGGCAAGGCGCCGGATATCTTTTATGCGGGTGATGCCTTCATCGTGAAGCTGATTGAGAATGGCAGCATTGAAGAGCTAACACCCTTGATGGAAGTGTCGGACAGCACGCTGAAGAAGGAGGATTACTACGAAGGACTGTGGGGCGCAGCGCAGCGCGACAATAAAATTTTCGGCATCATGGTGGACTGTAATCCCATGGTTCTCTGGTATAACAAGAAGGTGCTGAAGGATGCAGGAGTCACCGATATGCCTGCAGATCTTCAGGAGAAGGGCGAATGGACGTGGGACGCATTCAAGCTGATGACTGAGAAAATCCGCACAACCGGCAAATACGGCTATGTGCTGGATAATTCCTGGAACAGCACCCACAGCTGGGTAACCGCTAACGGCGGTAAAGTATATGACGAGTCTGGAGCTTATGTCGGCAACTCCGATCCCAAAGCAAAGGAAGCCTTCCAGTTCCTCTATGATAACGTGAAGGCCAAAAATATTACTTTCTCAGGTACACTTCCCAAAGGCCAAGGCGGCGATGCCATGTTCATGTCGAATCAGGTCGGATTTGTCGGCGCCGGACGCTGGTACCTCCCGCTGTTCAAGAAAAATGCCAGTCTCGAATATGACGTGGTAACCTGGCCGACCAATACAGGCAACAAAATTGAGCCAGCCGGTATTCCCACTGCTTATATGGTGTTGAATAAAGCTTCCAAGCAAAAAGAAGCATCCTACAAGTTCCTGACGGAGTTCGTCAGTAAAGAAGGCCAGATCTATCGCCTGCAGGGCGGCGGCAACGCTGTTCCGTCCGTCAAAGGAGCGGACGATGTGGTGCTGGAAGGTAATCTGCCGGAGCATGCGAAGCTGTTTCTCGATGCACGGGAAGTCGGTTATGCGCTGACGCCTGCCGAAGCCGGCATTCCAGGACTCAGCACGGACATTAACTCCCGTTTTGAAGCGCTTTGGCTCAAGAATGAGGATTTGGATACGGCCATGCAGGAGATTCAGGATCTTGCCAACAAAAAAATCGACGAATATAAGAAGAAATAAGGCCAGCAAAAGAAAGTTGGGATGACGATGGATGTGAATACCAGGCAAACACAGGGAGCAGGCACCATAAGCCCGGAAATTGGCCCGCACCGGCAGCCCTTGAACAACAAGACGACGGACGGCTTCTGGGGATACTTCTTCATTTTCCCGCAATTCGTCGGGCTGCTCTGTTTCTCGCTGCTTCCGCTCATTATGGCATTTGTGCTGAGTTTGATGAATTGGGATGGCTTCGGAGAGCGGTCATTTGTCGGATTGGATAACTTTATCTCCCAATTCAAGGATGAAGAATTCCGGATCGCCATTGTCAATACGCTTTATTACACCCTGCTGACGGTGCCGACCGGCATTCTGCTGGCTCTGCTCGTCGCGATCGGGCTCAACCGGGTAAGGGGAAAAGTGCTCTACCGGCTGATCTATTTCATGCCGAACATCACGATGTCGGTTGCGGTAGCCGTCGTATTCATGTGGCTGTTCAACGCGGATTTTGGGCTCATCAATCTGTATTTGAAGGAATGGTTCGGGATCAAAGGGCCGATGTGGCTGACGGATACGCATTTTGTTATGCCGTCCATCGCTATGCTCAGCATCTGGATGGGGCTTGGCGGCAATATGGTGCTGTTTCTTGCGGGTCTGCAGGGCATATCGGCAAGCTATTATGAAGCTTCCCAGATTGACGGAGCAAGCAAGTGGCAGCAGCTGCGCCATATTACCATTCCTTTGATCTCGCCGACCACCTTCTTTGTCACCATCATGTCGATCATCGGTTCCTTTCAGGTATTCGACCAGTCCTTCGTCATGACCTCAGGAGGGCCGGCCAAGGCCAGCTATACCATTGTGTTCCATATTTATGAGACCGCGTTTGTAGATTTTACATTTGGCAAAAGCACGGCGGCGGCGGTAATCCTGTTTCTAATCATTTTGTCGCTGACGCTGTTTCAAATGGGCATATCCAAACGCTGGGTGCATTACGAGGACTAATAGATTCGGTAAGGAGGAGCAGCGATATGCAGCTAAAAGGCTTCCGTATTTCCACCCTGGCGCTCCATCTTGTGCTGATTCTGGGGGCTTGCGTAATGGCACTCCCTTTCGTCTGGATGGTGCTTAGCGCGCTGAAGGATTTATCGCAGGTATTCATCGTGCCGCCGAAGTGGATTCCAAGCCCCTTCGTCTGGTCCAACTTCAAGGACTCGCTGACGGCGCTGCCGTTTGGCCGGGCATACTTTAACAGCTTCTATATTAATGTGATTGTCGTTCTGTCGCAGCTGCTAACCTGTTCCATGGCCGCTTATGCGTTCGCCAAGATCCGTTTTCCCATGCGTGAGCCGCTGTTTCTGATGTTTCTGGCCACCATGATGGTTCCCGGACAGGTTACGATTATTCCGCTGTATCTCATTATGAAGAACATCGGCTGGCTGGATTCCCATCTGTCGATCATTGTTCCCTCTGCTTTGCTGAATGCCTTCGGGGTGTTTCTCCTCCGCCAGTTCTTCAAGGGCATTCCCAAGGAAATGGAAGAGGCGGCTATCGTGGACGGGGCCAACCGATGGACGATTTACTCGCGGATTATGCTGCCCTTGATCAAGCCGGCATTGTCGGCATTGGGGATATTCACCTTCCTCGGCATGTGGAACAACTTCTTTAATCCGTTGATTTTCCTCAACAGCCCGGATAAGTTTACCGTTCCGATGATGCTCAACCTGTACAGGGGCATGTACGCGACGGACTGGACCCTGATGATGGCGGGAGCAGCGATCGCGCTTATTCCGGTGCTTATCGTCTATATCATCGGGCAGCGGTATATTATTGAGGGCGTAACGCTTTCGGGCATCAAAGGCTGAAGTTTTAAATCGCAATCGGAAGCAAGGGGCCCTCACGGGGGCCCCTTTTCCGGTTGCAGAGGGTGTGATGGCAGAGAAGCACCATATTGGAGGACATGCTTATCGCAGCTCTTCTTTTGGTTATAAAATATCTGTTATAATTAGGTATTCAATTGTCCAAGATCAGAGGTCTAATCAGGGTGGTGTTTCAAACGAAATATCAGTGGAGAATCACAAAATACAACCCGATATTCAGAAACAATTGTGGGCTGGTTATTGAGGCTTTTTTGCAGGGCAGCAGCGGTGCTTGTAAGTCATACCGGTTATCACAAAAGGGGAGTTAAGCGTCATGCGTCATGATCAATACTATTCCATCGGCCAGGCCTCGAAGATTTGCGGCATCTCCGTGCAGACATTACGTTTCTACGACAAGATCGGTTTGGTGAACCCGGGTCATATTGACCCCTCCACAGGCTATCGCTATTACGCCAATTCCGAGATTCTCGTGATTAAAATAGTTCAGGATATGAAGGCGCTGAATTTCTCGCTTGATGAAATAAAAGCAGCCATGACCAGCGACAGTCTGGATGGCCTGCTGGAAAAGCTGGAAGCCAAGCGCAGGCAAACGGCAGCAGAGATTGAACAATTAGCGAGAATTGTAGAATCGATAGATAAGCGAAAGAATCAGATCGGATACCTCAGAGAGCTGGGGAGCGGACTTAAGAATCTTGATGTGCTAGTGGAGTTGAAGCGGCTGCCCGATCAATATATTTTGTATGATCGAAGGAGATCGGCTTGTGGCATGGAGGCCTCGATTGTTCAGTATACTGAACTGTTTCAAAAAGCCGAAGCCTGCGGATTGGTCCCGAACCGGCTGCTGACCATCTATCATGAGAATATCATGACCTTCGACCGCAATGATTCCGATCTTGAATTTTGTATGTCTACCGATTCTCCGGGAGCTCAAGTGCCGGAAGCTTTTACCCGGATTATTCCCGGAGGCGAATATATCACCGCACTCTACTGCGGAATTCCTAACGAGGAATCCTGCAAGCGCGTCTATCTTAAATTGGTGGAATGGATGGAGAGGAATCACTATAAAGAGAGTGGTCCTTCTATGGAGCAGTATCTGGTGGATATGGCCCAAATGATGAAGCCGGATGAATTTATCGTGGAGCTCCAAATACCTGTACGAAAAGTATTGACCCTATAGCTGCTATAGGGTTTATTCTTTTTTTGACCAGTCCAACAGATTTAAGGAGGAGGAACATGCGATGAATGTAATACTGGGAACGGGACCGCTCGGCATGTCCGTCATGAGAGAGCTTGCCGCTTGCAGGGAACCGGTCACAATGGTGAGTCTAAGTGGGAAAGCAGCGGTTCCATCCGGAGTGCGCGTGGTGAAGGCGGATTTCATGAACAAGGATCAGACCAAGGCGGTTATGAAACAAGCGAAAGTCGTCTTTCAATGTGCGCAGCCTCCGTATCAAAAATGGGAACATATGTTCCTTTCTTTTCAGGATCATATTGCCGCCGGCGCTATGGACGCGGGAGCGAAGCTTGTCGCTGCCGAAAATGTATATATGTACGGGCAGGCAGACGGAATCATGCATGAAGGGCTGCCATACGCCGCCTCAACAAGGAAAGGAAGGGTCCGGGCGGAGATGTCCCGCCGGCTGCTGCAGCTGCATCAGGAGGGCAAGCTCCAGGTGGCAATGGGAAGAGGGGCGGATTTTTTCGGGCCGGACGTCCGCAGCTCGTCGGTGGGCTTGCGGTTCTTCCAATCCATCGTAAAAGGCAAACCATGCACCGTCCTGGGAAATCCCGATAAGAAGCATACATATACGTTTATTGACGATTTTGGCAAGGCGCTTGTCGCATTAAGTCGGGATGAGGGCGCATTCGGGCGTGCCTGGCATGTGCCGAATGCTGACACTGTCACGACACGGGAGTTTGCCGCAGCCGCCTATCGGCTTGCGGGATTTCCTGCCGCTATCCGGTCCATGGGCAAAGGTATGCTTCGATTAGGCGGGCTGTTCCTGCCGGAAGCGCGGGAAAGCATCGAAATGCTGTACCAGTTCGAGCAGGATTTTATCGTGGACAGCTGTTCATTCACCAAACGGTTCGGCTTGGCTGCCACGCCCTTGGAGGACGCATTGGCACAGACGCTGGCATCCCCGCAATTAAGAAGATGATCGACAGGAGAGTGTGCTAGTTTACAAATTATGGCGATAAATGATAAAGTGAAGAAAGCCGATGAAGCAAAAAAGATCAACAGTACATGCGGAATGCCCTGTTTGGGGCATTCCGTTTTTTTTCACCGTTCAATCCATTTCTGTTGAAGACACTCAGGCACCGCAGATAGGCGTAAGCAGAGACAAGCCGCGAGAAGGGGATCGGATCTGTTCTGCCTGGCGCATGCTGAAGAATCCCCGCATCAAATGATCCCGGGCAGCCGATATATGAATTAGACAGGATCATAAAGAGAAGAGGCAGTGCAAAATGACCATGACAAACAATCAGACAGCCGTCCCTCACTATTTGAAGCAATTCTCGTGCATCGGCAGCAGCTGCGAGGATACCTGCTGCGCCTGGTGGGGCATCAGCATCGACAAGCAGAGCTATAACCGCTACCAGACGGTAACCCACAGCGGGATGAGAAATAAGCTGAACGCCCATTTGACCGTCAAAAAAAATGGCAGTGCCCAGGATTACGCGGAAATGCAGCTGAACCCCGAAACCGGGAACTGCTCCATGCTGGATGGGGGATTATGCTCCATTCAAGCGACATTGGGGGAAGAGTATCTGTCGCAAACCTGCCGGACGTATCCGCGGGTCGTGAATCAGGCGGGGGCTGCGACGGAGATGTCTCTGCAGCTCTCCTGCCCGGAAGCGGCCAGAGTCATTTTGCTGGATCGCCAGGCGCTGGATTTTGAAGAAGCGTCACCGGGAGATCCGGGCATACTTGCATTCAGGCATGTAACCAGCAGCGGTCATGACGAGAAGAAGCGTGATTATTATTTGCCGCAGATTCGCGGGATGATGATGGAAATTATGCGCTACAGGCAGTTCAGCCTGCCGCATCGTCTGATCCTGCTCGGTGTGTTCTGCGATAATGTCAATCTCATGATGGAGGAGAAGAAATTCAGAGATATTCCCGCTTTCCTGCTGGAATTCCGGCATGAGGCTGCCCACAACGAAGAACTGCTTGATTATAACGTTTTTCCGGTCGATCCCGCTTTTCAGCTGCAGTACCTGAACAACTATTTGATGGGGGTTCTGGAGGATACGCTATGGAATACCCGGTATCGGGAATGTATGAATGATTATACGAGGGGGATGAAGGCCACAGACGCATCGTTGGAATCGATCCTGGATGTATACACGGAATCATATGAACAGTACACCGCCCCTTTTCTCGACAGCAATCCGCAAATATTGGAGAACTATATATTGAACGCCATCTACAGCCGCGTACTGGGCGAGACGTCGCAGGGCATTCCGGTTTTTGACTGCTACAGGATGCTGATTCTTGATTTTGCCATGATTAAGCTGCATCTTATCGGTATGGCCGCTTATCACAAAGAGCTTTCCAGGGAGCTGGCGGTCAAGCTGATCCAGTCCTATACCAAAAATTACGAACATGCTTCCTTGTTTCATAAGAAGATACTGGATGATTTGAGAAAGAAAGACTATGATAGTCTGGGATATATGTGTCTGTTTATCAAAAATTGAGCCCATTCCCCGCTGAATATGTCATATGAGGGAATCCATTTCTTAATGCCAAAGCCTCATATGAAATGGATTCGAGGGCCAAACAAATTTTGGGAGTTAGTATGATTGTCCATCACGGACAGGCTTTTCGCAGTGCTATAGTGAAAATAACAAAGAGCTTGATCAGGACTCTCTCTTTGTTATTTCATCCTCATGCTTCGACAATATTCATAGGGGAGGGACAAGTTATGAAGATCAAAATGTTGGCAGCGGCCTTCATTATGATGATATCGCTCGTATGGCATCCGGGGTTTTCGACGACAACGGCAGAAGGTGCTGAATCAGCTCGGATTCCTTATCTGATCGAGCTTTCCCGGTTCGGGATTTATAATAACGGGACACATCCGGTAGAGACGACGAAGGGAATCAATGCCGCATTGCAATGGGCCCACCAGAACAATATTCAAGCTGCTTCGCTGCCTTCGGGAAAATACCTGATCGACAAGAACAGCCGGATCAATATGGTAGGGAACATGCGCTTCGAGCTGCCAAACGATGCAGTTCTCCAGAAAGAGACAAACGGACGCGAAGCCTACGAGATCATGTATATCGGCTATGGGGCCGATAATGTAACGCTCAAGGGCGGAACCTACCGCGGTGACAAAGATACTCATGATTTTACGAAAAAAGACAGTCCGCATACCTCAGGGACACATGAGAGCGGATACGGCATTCAGACCCAAGGAGCCATTAACCTGACCATCGACGGCATCAAAGCGATTAATCTTACGGGCGACGGTCTGGCTCTGGGAGGGAAAAATACGCTGGTCAAGGACCTGTATGAAGGAAATTTCGTCTCAGGAGGCATCGACGGCCTCGGCCGTCCAGTCGCGGATGCGAAAAAAATCAGAACGAAGGCGCAGCTTGATTTCTCCAATCCGATTTTCAAGACAGAGCGTCAGTTCGAACTTGCCAATCCGGTTAATTTGCCGAATGTTGTCGATTTAGTTTTCTACAATGCAGCCGGCGGTTTTATCAAAAAGCTGCCAAATGTGAAAATGCGGGATCTGATTGATATTCCGGCGAAGGCCAGTTCATTTCATCTGGTCTATGCCAAAGCGGGCACCAAAGGCGCTTATATGGAGTTTTGGAACCGCGCCTTGACCCGCAATGCGCTC
Organism: Paenibacillus sp. JT22N12; assembly: GCF_056269365.1. Taxonomy (NCBI): domain Bacteria; kingdom Bacillati; phylum Bacillota; class Bacilli; order Caryophanales; family Paenibacillaceae; genus Paenibacillus; species Paenibacillus sp. JT22N12. The sequence continues at coordinate 378,957 of NZ_JBWDNU010000002.1, forward strand.
GTCACCAACTCGGAATTCGCCTTTAACCGGCGCCAGGGCATTACTGTCGGCGGCGCGGACAATGTGACCATCAGCAAAAATATCCTTCATGATATCAAAGGCGTCGCACCGCAGTCCGGCATCGATGTGGAAGGCGGCTTCGGCGAGAACGGCAACCGGAACAGCAATATTAATATTAAAAACAATCGATTTTATAATAATGCCGCATATGACGTTATTCTCTATGATGGCCGTGATGCGGTGGTGGAGGGCAATGAACTGGGATCCAAGGGAGCGATAGGTCTTGCGGTATCAGAGCCGTTCACGGGAGCGCGGGTGATCAACAATCATTTTGACGGCTCGCGTATATCCGCCACCAACGATGCCGCGTTCATCGGCAATCAAATGAACGATTCCTACACGTATTTTGAGGGTCCGAATATAACGATCGACGGGATGGTGCTGAAGGATTCCCGGTTTGCGGTAACGTCGAAGGTTCCGTTCGGGGTCAGCGTTTCGAATATTACGATGTACAACAATAAGAAAAGCGATTCGGGGTTAGCGGTCTGGGGTCAGCCAATCCGCATCACGAATATGACGATTCATGGCGAACCGACGCTGCGGGCTGTAGTAGGGGGCGCGGTTGGCAGTATTTTCGACAATTTGAAGGTGCTTGGCTTCAATTCCGAATACGGGCTCTCGCTGCCGCCGGGGACCTACAACGGTTGTATGCTTGAAGGGGCGGAAGGCGGCAAATTCGGCTCAATTCAAGCCGTGGCCGGCGGCAAGTATGTTTTTGACAAATGCACGTTTATCTCCAATTCCACAGTCAATACGAATTTTCTGGGCGAGCATCCGCAGCTGGATCTGACAATCAAAAATTCCGTATTTAAGGTTCGCGGCAACTCACAGGCGATTAATGTTCAAGCCGCGGCGAATGTCACGCTTGAGAACAATTCGATTATGGCCGACAAGCTGACGAGTACAAGTATGGAATTGATCAAGCTGAACGATTACTGGAAGCGCGGCGATCCGTTCGATATTTTGAAAGCCTCCGTTGTTGGCAATCGGGTTGTTTCTAATATTGCGGCAGTAGGCATTTCCACCGTCAATGCAGGCGTTGGCGCTCCGGCCTATACGATCAAGAACAACAGTCTGCACGCCGCCATCCTGTCGCTCAAGAGCAACGATAAGGCATCCGGCAACACCAAGTCATGACCGCAGGCATCGGCTGCCGCTGAGTAAGCGGATCAGGACCCGGTTCGAGGACCGCCAGTCAATGTCAATACGGTGATTTCCGGCCGGCACCAGAAGCGGACGGGATAGGTGGAGACGCCTATCCCCCGATTGGTGTAAAGCGTTAATTTTTTCTCATCCCCGAGTACATACAACCCATCCGGATATTTGCGCGCAAGCTCAGGTGTGAAAATGGCGCCGAAGTGGGGCAGACGCACTTGTCCGCCGTGGCTGTGTCCTGACAGCTGAAGATCGACATTGTATTTTAACGCCTCATCCGCCATATCCGGTTCATGGGCAAGCAAAATGGTGAACGGCTCTTTGCCGTTTGGCGGCAGAGCCGCATCAAAATCGTGGCTGCCCCGCAGGACATCGTCAATTCCCGCAATCCGCAAAGGCTGCCCTTCGTGCCCGATCGGCTCCCAGCTGTTGTTCATCACCCGAAAACCGCCGTTCTCCAGAATCGAGGTGACAGCCTCCGCGCCTGCCGTATAATCATGGTTTCCAAGCACGGCCCATTTGCCAAGAGGCGCCTTCAGCTGGCCCAGCAGACGGGAGCATTCCTCTTTGCTTGATCCCACCGAATTATCGTAGAGATCGCCTGTGAAGCAGAGCAGATCAGGCTGAAGCTCCCGGAGCTTTGCAACGAGACCCTCCATCCGGTCCAGACCGTAATGAAAATCCAGATGGACATCGCTGAAATGCACAATCCGCAAGCCTTCGTATGAGCCAGGCAGATTGCGAAAGGCCAGTTTTTTGTTTACAATCCGAATCAGCCGCGGCTCCATGTACCGCGTATAGCTAAAACCTGCAATCGGGGCTGCGAGCAAGGCGCCGAATAATAATCCGCTTTTTTTGAGAAAGGTACGCCGTGTTATATATCGTTCTGTTTTCATATGAACTCCTACTATTATCTGTTTTACTGACATTATAGCAAATATAGCCTGAGAAGCCTTGATATGTTCGTTATAAAGAACTACAATGATTGTATTGCAAACGGCGAGGTGATGCAAATTACAAGCAGGCGCATGCTTGCGGTCCAGCCGCCTCGACATTAACAAAGATGAGGGAGATTCCTATGATTGGAGACCGGATAAAAAGTCTGCGGGTAAAAAAAGGCTACTCTATAACAGAGCTTGCCGACCTTGCAGGTGTTTCCAAATCTTATTTGAGTTATATCGAACGAAATGTGCATAATAATCCTTCGCTTCAGATGCTGGCCAAAATTGCCGCTCCTCTGGATACCAGCATTGAATTCCTGCTGGAGGACCGCGACCAGCCGGGGCTTCAAATGGATGATATTCTGGATGAAGAATGGAAAACAATCATCCGCAAGGCTGTCAACGAGGGCATGAGCAGGACGGATATGAACGAAACCAAGGATCTTATCGTGCTTAAGAAATGGAAAGAACATAATGTGGATGCCTGTCTCCATATTAACAGGTATAACAAAACATCCACTTTTATTGTGCTGCATATTAATTATGGTTAATTAGTCGCATTGCTGTATTGACATGTTCTATATAAAGAACTAATATGGAGTCATATTGTTCTTTATAAAAAACAAAAGCAAAGAGCGGGTGACCTGATGGAAGCGGAAAGGCTCGGAAACGGGAGCGCTAGAAGAACACCGGGAAGAGAGATTAATCTGAAGGCTTTGTTTGTCGTCATTCGAAAGCGCCTGTGGATTGCTGCCGTATCGACGGTATTATTTTCGATACTGGGTTATGCCTACCATTCCATTCCTGAAACGCCTCTATACAGCGCCGCATCGAGGATTATTATCGGGGCAGATAGCCCGGAAACGATGAGCACCCTGAAAGTTATGATAAGAGAACCGATCGTATTGGATGCAGTCATCGAGGATCTTGGCATTAACCGCTCTCCCGGGGCGTTAAGGCAGCAGATTGGCGTCACCGCGGTGGAGGGATCTTCAATTACAATCATTTCCGTCGCAGATGCGGATCCTGCGCTTGCAGCCGCTCTTGCCAATTCTGTCGTTCGTGAATTCACACGGCTTGCTGGTGAAACGCTGAATTTTACTTCGATAAAAGTATTGACGGATGCACAGTCGCTTGCCAATCCTGTGCCGATCAATCCCAAGAGCAACCGGATTCTGTATGCCGGCTTCCTGGCTGGTCTGGCAATTGGAATCGGCCTGATCTTCCTGCGGGATTCATTGGACGACTCCTTGAAGTCCGGACAGGAAATCGAAGAAGTGCTGGGCCTGCAGGTGCTTGGGCAGGTCTCGAGAATGAAGGTGCGGAAGCTGCCTGGCAAGCAAAAGCAGAAGAAAAGTTTAGCGCTGCGGGGTGAAACGATTGGATCATAAACGAAATAAACCGGGAAAACATGCCGTAAGCGCCTGCCTGATCAGCTATCTTCATCCTCATTCCGCTTCTGCGGAGCAGTATAAGGCAATACGCAATAATATCCGTTATGCCTCCAGAGGAAAAACGGTCAACTCCGTTATTGTCACATCGCCTTTGTCAGGAGAGGGCAAAACAACCGCTGCCGTTAACTTGGCGGTATGCATGGCACAGCAGGGAGAACGCGTGCTGCTGGTGGATACGAATATCCGGAAGCCTGTCCTGCAGCATGTCTTTAATCTTGAGACGGCAGCTGGACTCACAAATGTGCTGGCCGGGCAGGTGGATCCGGAACAGGCGATCCACCATACGGAGATCGACAAGCTGGATCTGCTTCCAAGCGGTCCCCTGATGTATCAGTCAATCGAGTTGCTGGACTCCAAACGGATGGCTTTGGTTCTGGAGTATGCGAAGGACCATTACGACAAGGTGATTTTCGACAGCGCTCCGGTTCTTGGCCACCATGATACAAATGCGCTGGCTGCCAGATGCGACGGAGTCATTCTCTTGTTCACAAGCGGCAAAACCAGGCAGGACAGAGCGCTGGAAGCCAAACGTTCGCTGGAGTTTGCCGGAGCGACGATCATCGGCGCCGTGTTGAACAGAAGCTGAAGGAGCCGCTGCTTCTTATCCATCTGTCAGTGTGAATTTACGTTCGTTATAAAGAACAACAAGCGGCAGTATAAACAAGGTTAAATCTCTTGACTGTTAGAGATTTACCTATAGGGTTTTCATTTAATGGGAAGACCCGATAGGTAAGCCCTCTAAACAATGGGAATAACAATCAGCGGCTGAGACTTGTCGGCTGTACTAATCGCATGGAAAGGGTGAACCTGACTTTGACCTATCGACAACGGCTATTTTTCTTGATTTTCATGGATTCCTTTATTGTACTGACAGCCATTTTCTTCAGCCGCTTTCTGGTTAGCGCCACATTAAACGTATTTACGGTTCCAATCATCAGCAGCTCCATTGTGCTGCTTCTGAGCCATCATGGATTCGCCTTTCTCTACAAGCTGTATAAGAAGGCCTGGGAGTATGCCAGCTTCGGGGAGCTGCTCAATATTGCCAAAGCGATTACCTTGTCGATTGTGACCGCAGCCTGCATCCAGCAGCTCCTCTATTATGATGTCTATTTCCGGCTGCTTGGGGTGACCTGGATGCTGCATATTCTGCTGATCGGCAGCTCACGCCTATGCTGGCGGCTGCTGCGGGATACCTATATCGGACAGCAGGGGGACCGCAAACGCACGCTTATCATAGGAGCGGGGTCCGCTGGAACGATGGTGGCCAGGCAGCTGCTCGGCAGCATGGACAAGGAGCTGATGCCTGTGGCGTTTATCGACGACAACGCGAAGAAGCATCATCTGGATATCCTCGGCCTTCCCGTCATTGGCGGCATTGCGGCTATTGAAGAGAAGACCCGGGAGCTGGCCATTGACCATATTGTCATCGCGATACCTTCATTGAATAAAAATCAGCTCAAACGGATTATCCGCGAATGCGCCAAGACAACGGCCAAGACGCAAATCATTCCCATGCTGGAGGATCTGGCGACCGGCAAGGTTTCCGTCAGTCAATTCCGGGACGTGCAGGTGGAGGACCTGCTCGGAAGGGAGCCGGTGGAGCTTGACATAGACAGCATCTCGGAATATGTCACCAACCGGGTGGTGCTGGTGACCGGTGCCGGAGGCTCCATCGGTTCGGAAGTATGCAGGCAAATCTCCCGCTTCCACCCGGACAAGCTGATTCTCCTTGGTCATGGGGAGAACAGTATCTATACGATTGAAATGGAACTGAAGGAAATGTTCGGGAAGACAGATATTGAATTCATCACGGAAATTGCAGATCTGCAGGATGCGGACAAAATGATGTCGGTCATGAATGCCCATCATCCTCATGTGGTATACCATGCCGCTGCGCATAAGCACGTTCCCTTGATGGAGCGCAATCCGGAGGAAGCCCTTAAGAATAATATCATCGGCACCTTGAATGTCGCCAAGGCGGCAAATCATTATCGTGTCGGCACATTCGTCATGATTTCTTCGGACAAAGCGGTTAACCCGACGAGTGTCATGGGCGCGACCAAGCGGATTGCGGAGATGGTCATTCAGCATATGGCCCGGTACAGCACCACCCGTTTTGTGGCCGTCCGCTTCGGGAATGTGCTGGGCAGCCGGGGCAGCGTTATCCCGCTGTTCAAGAAGCAGATTGAGCAGGGAGGGCCGGTAACAGTTACCCACCCGGATATGGTGCGTTATTTCATGACCATACCCGAAGCTTCCAGGCTGGTCATTCAGGCCGGAGCGCTTGCCAAGGGCGGGGAAATATTTGTGCTGGATATGGGCGAGCCTGTGAAAATTATGGAGCTTGCCAAAAACGTCATCCGCATGTCGGGCTACACGGTGGAGGAGATCGGCATCCGTTACACGGGAGTCAGGCCGGGAGAGAAGCTGTTCGAGGAGCTGCTATCCGCCGGAGAGGTTCATGAGAAGCAGGTCTACCCGAAAATTTATGTGGGAAAATCCTCCGAAGTAGACTTCGGCGACATTGAGAATCTGCTGGCGATTTACCATACCCATACCAAAGCGGAGCTGAGACAAATGCTGCTGGATTTCGCGAATCATAAAATCGCCGTTCCGGAGCTGCTGTCCGTATCCGGTTAACCTGAAGATTGGTAGGTGCACCCGCATGCCTTCGAAAATACTATTTGTCGCGACGCTGGATACGCATTTCAGAGCGTTTCATCTGCCGGTCATGCGGCGCTTCAAGGAGCAGGGCTGGGAAGTGCATGTCGCGGCCAAGGGCGACAGCGAGCTCCCGTTTACAGATCAGAAATTCAATCTTTCCATCGAGCGTTCACCGCTGCGCCTTTCTAATATTAAGGGCTGCAGGCAGTTGAAGCTCCTCATGGAGAGGAATGACTACCGGATTGTTCACTGCCATACGCCAATGGGCGGCGTCTTGACCCGGCTCGCTGCACGCAGCGCGAGAAGAAGCGGCACGAGTGTTCTGTATACTGCACACGGCTTTCACTTTTGCAAGGGCGCTCCGCTTCTGAACTGGCTGCTGTACTACCCGATCGAGAAGACTCTTGCCCGCCGGACGGACTGTCTTATTACCATCAACGAAGAGGATTACACCCTCGCGGCCGCAAGAAGGTTCAAAGCGAAGCGGCTGGTCCGCGTGCATGGCGTCGGTGTCAACACCCAGCGCTTCGCACCTGTCGGCTTGCAGGAGAGGAACCGGCTGCGCCAAGGCTTCCGCTACGGCAAGCATGAATTTCTGCTCTTCTACGCCGCTGAATTCAACGGCAACAAGAATCATCAGCTGCTGATCCGCGCAGTCGCCCGGATCAAGGATCAGGCCCCGACGCTGAAGCTGCTGCTTGCCGGAGATGGACCGCTGCTTGCGGAGTGCCAAAGCCTTGCTGCAGCGCTTGGCGTCCGGAGCATGATTGACTTTATCGGCTACCGCGACGATATCGACCGCCTGCTGCCCATGTGCGATGCGGCCGTTGCCTCCAGTCTGCGGGAGGGACTGCCGGTCAACATTATGGAGGCGATGTCCTGCGCCCTGCCGGTTGTGGCAACCGCGAACAGGGGACATTCGGAGCTGGTAAAGGACGGGAGAAACGGATTCATTGTTCCGTCTGATGATGCCCCGCAGTTCGCAAACCGCTTGCTTGAGCTTTATCAATCGGAGGAGCTGCGCAGGCGGATGGGTGCGATGAGCCTTCACGACGTGGCTGCATATTCCATCTCCCAGGTGGTGAAGGAGCTGGATAAGGTCTATTCAACGTACATGATGGAGGATGGAAATGAAGCCCAAAGTCAGCATAATCGTGCCTATCTATAATATGGAGAAATATTTGAGCAGATGTATGGACAGCCTGCTGCACCAGTCTTATGTGAACCTGGAGGTTATCGCCGTAAATGACGGGTCGCAGGACACAAGTCTTGCCATATTGGAGAGATATGCCAGGAAGGACGGCAGAGTCGTTGTCATCAATCAGCCGAACAGCGGCGTTTCAGCGGCACGCAATGCCGGGCTTCTGGCGGCGGAGGGCCAGTTTATCGGTTTTGTCGATCCGGATGACTGGGTGGAGCGGACCATGTTTGAGGAGCTGGTTGGAGCGGCTGTCCGGGAGCGGGCCGACATTGTCATGTGCGGCTACATCCGTGAGTTCGGTACTCATTCGCGGGTCAAAAGGTTCGATCTGCCGCATGCAGCCGTCAGCAGGGGGGAAGAGATCCAATCCAGATGGTTGCGGCGCCTTGTCGGTCCGCTGCGGGAGGAATTGGCGCAGCCGGATTATCTGGACGCCTGGGGAACCGTGTGGAACAAGCTGTACCGCTCCGCAATGCTGAAGGATAAAGCGCTGAAATTCATCGATCTCCATATTGTCGGCAGGAATGAAGATACGCTGTTTAATATTCATGCATTTTCCCATGCGGAAGCATTTGTCTTTATAAACCGTCCGCTCTATCACTATTGGCGCGTAAATTCAGACTCCATTACATCGCTTTACAATCCGCTGCTGGTTGAGAAGTTCGAGCAGCAGTACCGGCTTATGGAAGCCTTTATTGACGAGCATCGGCTGCCATCTGAATTCCGCGCGGCTCTATCCAATCGGATATGCATGAACATTGTGGGGTTGGGTCTGCATATCATCAGCGCCGGTAATCCCGCTTCCTTGCCCGGCAAAATCAGGTCCCTGCGCAGGCTGGTGGCCCGTCCGCGATTCCGCGAAGCTCTTAAGGGGCTTGAGCTTGCCTACTGCGCGGCACCATGGCGGATATTTTTTGCCTGCGCCAAGCTGAAGCTTCCGCTGAGCCTCTATATCATGCTTAAGGCAATGAATGCAATGAGAATCAGATCCAAAGGGGGGATGAGCTCTGAAACCGGTTCGAATTCTGCAGGTGGTGACCGTGATGAATCGGGGCGGACTGGAAACGATGATCATGAATTACTACAGGCAAATGGATCGCAATAGCATCCAGTTTGATTTCATGGTCCATCGCTCCGGGAAAGGCCATTACGATGATGAAATTATAGCGCTCGGCGGCAGAATCCATCATATGCCGCAGATCAGACCCGGCTCTTACCGGCTGTATTTCAAGCGGCTGGACGCTTTTTTTGCGGAGCATCCGGAGTATGCTCTGGTGCATGCCCATATTAATGAGAACAGCAGCTTCGTGCTCCGGGCAGCCAGAAAGGCAGGCGTTCCCTGCCGCATCGCCCACAGTCATCTGAGCGACCTCGGGATTGACAGGAAACTGCCGTTTCGTCTGTATGCCAGGCATTTTATGAAGGACCATCCCAATGGCTATTTTGCCTGCTCCCGCAAAGCCGGGGAGTGGCTGTTCGGAAGACGGATACAGGGACAGCTCCCCTTAATTGTGCTGCACAATGCTGTGCCCGTTCAGGATTTTGCTTTTCGGCCTGAGGTCAGACGCTCGGTGCGTGATGAGCTTGATGCGGAGGGGCGCCTGGTGATTGGCCATATCGGCCGGTTCACGCACCAGAAGAATCATGAGTATCTCATTGATGTGTTCCAGGCGGTACACCGGCTGAATCCGGAAGCGCTGCTGGTGCTTGCAGGTGAAGGCGAGCTGAAGCCGGGCATAGAACGCAAGGTGGAGAAGCTGGGATTGACCGGGCATGTCAGATTTCTGGGTGTCCGTTCGGATATTTCCAGACTGCTGCAGGGCATGGATCTGTTTCTGTTCCCTTCCCGTTTCGAGGGGCTTCCCGTCGTGCTTGTTGAAGCGCAGGCCGCCGGTCTCCGCTGCATCGTATCGGATGCGGTTACGACCGAGGCCGATGTGACGGGCAGGCTCCAATTCGTGAGCTTGCAGGAAGCGCCGGAAGTCTGGGCCAAGCGTATTCTGGAGACGACCTATGAGCACGAGGACACATCCGAGGCGCTGCGCAGGCACGGATATGACACGGGGTCCATGGCCAAGTGGCTCAGCGATTATTACATGAATCAATTAGCCGCCGCCGGCAGCCAGGGGAGGCAAGCGCATTGAACCCGATGCTGACTGTATTTACACCCACCTATAACAGAGCCTACACCCTGCATCTGTGCTATGAGAGCCTGAAGCGCCAGCGCTGCCGGGACTTTGTGTGGCTTATTATCGATGACGGCTCCGACGATGATACGCGGACGTTTGTCGAAGGCTGGGTCAGGGAAGGCATGGTGCCGATCCGCTATTATTATCAGGATAACCAGGGCATGCACGGAGCGCATAACACCGCTTATGAGAAGATCGATACCGAGCTTAACGTCTGCATTGATTCCGACGATTACATGCCGGACGATGCCGTGGAGCGGATCACCTCATTCTGGAAAGCGCATGGCAGCGGGCAGTATGCGGGAATCGTGGGATTGGATATGGCGCCGGACGGCAAATGGATCGGAACGGCGATGCCGGAAGGGCTTAAGGCTTCCACGCTTACCGATCTTTACGCGAAGCATGGCGTCAAGGGGGACAAGAAGCTGGTGTACCGCTCCGAGCTTACCCGGACCTTCCCGCCTTATCCGATCTTCCAGGGGGAGAAATATTGCCCCCTCTCCTGCAAATATATATTGATCGATCAGCAGTTTCCGCTGCTGGTGATGAATGAGCCGTTATGTGTGGTCGAATACAGACCGGACGGCTCAAGCATGAACATGATCCACCAGTACAAACGAAACCCGCGGGGCTTCAGCTTTTTCCGTAAAATCGCCATGCGGTATGCGCCATCGTTCAAGGAGCGGCTGCGGGAATGCACGCATTATGTCTCCAGCAGCCTGATAGCCAACAACCGCCGTTTTTTGCGCGAATCTCCATGCAAATGGACCACTTTGCTCGCTCTGCCACCGGGCTGTCTGCTTTATCTGTACATTCGCCGGACGAACAGGGCGGCGATGAATCAATTGGGCAGTTGAGCCGGAGGCATTGATGAATCGGGATCCCGGACGAAAGGAGGAATGGCAAATGTCGATATTATGGATGAATCTGCTGCTTGTGTTTGCTTTTGGCTGGATGGCCAGATATTTTGCCGTACCTTCTCCGTCCGGGCCTGCTATGGTCAGCCCAAACAAGCTGATGGCAGCCCTGGCTGCGTTCACGCTTATTCTGGTTGCGGGGCTGCGGATTAATATCGGCGACACCTTCTTCTATATGCACAGCTACAGGGAAACCGATTTCCGGTGGGACTATGTCGTACAGCAGAAGGATATCGGCTTTAATCTGTTTCAGATGGCGCTGAAGAACTTCTCCGCCGACCCCCAGACGCTCATATTTGCAACCGCGCTGATTACGAATGCCCTTATTGTAGTCGTCCTGTACCGTTATACGCGGCTGTTCGAGCTCGGCTTGTACCTTTACATCACATCTGGCGCCTTTCTTGTTTCCATGAACGGGATCAGGCAGTATCTGGCGGCTGCGATCGTGTTTGCGGCGTCGAAATATTTGTTCGAGGGCAGCATGTACAAATATATGATGGTGGTGCTGGCGGCATCCTTCTTTCATCAAAGCGCGCTTATTATGGTTCCGCTCTACTTTATCGTCCGCCGCAAGGCATGGACGGGCACGACCTTCGGAATGCTTCTGGTCGCCATTGCGATTGTGTTTGGATACAATGAGTTCTCGGAACTGCTGTTCTCAGCGCTCAAGGATACGCAGTACGGGGAGTACAGCACATTCTCCGAGGGCGGAGCCAATGTGCTCCGAGTTCTGATTAACGCGGTGCCGCTCGTGATCGCTTACCTGGGCAGGGAGAAGCTGCGGGAGACCTTTGCTCATGCCGACATTGTCGTAAATTTATCTCTTTTGGGTTTCATTCTGATGGTCATTTCCACGCAGAACTGGATTTTTGCCAGGATGGCCATCTATTTCACCCTCTACCAAATCATTCTGATGACATTGGTTGTCAAAGGCTTCCGGGAGAAGGATCAGAAGCTGATTTATTACGCTATCGTTGTCCTGTACCTGGTGTTCTTCTTCTATGAGAGTGTCATCACGCTGGGCCTCGACTACCAAAGCAATTATTTGAGCTGGCCGTTCTGAAGGGCTGGTGATCAGCCGGCGGAGCAGGCGGAAATAGTCTGTAGAAGCGGAAGCGTACGCCTTTGTACCCCGAATTTAACCAATAAAGGTGACAAAGCTTACCACAATCCTTAACGTGGATAGCTTTGCACCAGTGGTATCCAAAATCAAAAAATTCAGGGCAACAGCGATCGGAAGACGTTTCCGCATGTGCAGCCTGGATTTTTCACCGGACCTCTGAAGGAGGAAGGAAAATGTCATCAACTCATATCCCGCGCATCATCCACTACTGCTGGTTCGGCCGGGGAGCGAAGCCCCAGCTGTTCATCAAATGCATGCGGAGCTGGCAAAAGCATCTGAACGGCTACCAGTTCATAGAGTGGAACGAGGATTCATTCGATATTCAATCCAATCCGTACGTAAAAGAGGCTTATGCGGCCCGCAAATATGCGTTCGTCAGCGATTATGTGCGGCTTCACGCTCTTTACCATCATGGCGGAATTTATATGGACACCGATGTTGAGGTCGTGAAGCCGCTCGACCGCTTCCTCGATCACGAGGCGTTCTCCGGGTTTGAGGACGGGCATTTTCTTCAATCCGGGACGATGGGAGCCGCCAAGGGGCATCCCTGGATCGGCGAGCTGCTGCTGGATTATGACAAAAGAAGATTTATCCGCAAGGACGGAAGCTGCGATACGACGACCAATACTGCGGTGATCAGCCGCACCTGCGAGAAGCACGGGCTGCTGCTGAACGGCGAGTATCAGGTGCTCGCAAACGGCGTAACCTTTTATCCGCGAACCTATTTCAGTCCCTATGATTATATTAACGGGGCAAGCTTCATCACGTCGGACAGCTATACGATTCACCACTTCGCACAGTCCTGGCTTCCGGCGCATGTCCGGATGAGAAGCACGCTCAAGAGAATGGCGAGCCGCCTTGTCGGCCCCAAATTAATCGCAAAGATGAGGGACATGCTGTGAAAAGAGTAATGGATCTTCTGCTGGCAGTTCCCCTGTTTGTTTGCCTGCTGCCTGCCATGGCGGTGGTTGCGGTTCTGGTGCGGATCAGGCTGGGTTCGCCGGTGCTGTTTAAACAGCACCGGCCCGGCCAGCACGGGAAGCCGTTTCAGATGATGAAATTCAGAACGATGACCGATGCCAGGGACAGCAGCGGCCAGCTTCTGCCCGACTCCGTGCGGTTGACTCCCTTCGGGAAATGGCTCAGGAAGGTCAGTCTGGATGAGCTGCCGCAGCTGTGGAATGTGATCAGAGGCGATCTGAGCCTCGTAGGTCCCAGGCCGCTGCTGATGGATTATCTGCCCCTGTATACGGAAGAGCAGGCGCGGCGCCACGAGGTCAAGCCGGGCATCACCGGCTGGGCCCAGATTAACGGACGCAATGCGATTTCCTGGGAAGAGAAGTTCGCGCTTGATCTGTGGTATGTGCAGCACCGCAGCCTGAGGCTGGATGTCGGGATCCTGCTGCTGTCGGTCAGGAAAGTATTCCGGTCCGAAGGTATCCAGAATGGCAATCATGCCACGATGCCGGTATTTAAAGGGAGTGTGAAGGGACTTGAACGCTAGGGAAATGAATATTTTATTTACAAGCTCGGGACGAAGAGTGTCGCTGATCCGCAAGTTCAAGGAAGCTTATGCAAGCCACGGGATTCAGGGCAAGGTCGTGACGGCCGACAATAAACCAACCGCACCGGCGGCCTTTGCCGGGGACAAGCATGTTCTCGTTCCCAGAGTCGCCGACCCGCGGTATGTGGAGACATTGCTTGAGATATGCAAGGAGGAACGCATTGATCTGCTCATTCCGCTGATTGATACCGAACTGGTTCTGCTGGCGGAAAACCGGGCGTTGTTTGAGCAGCAGCATGTCCGTCTGCTGGTCTCAAGCGTCGAGCTTAATGAGCTCGCCTCGGATAAAATGAAGACCTTTGCCTTCTTCACGGAGCATGGCATCCGCACCCCAAGGGTATACAGCGAAGCGGAAGTGCAGGTTGAACCGTTGGCATTTCCGCTGCTTATCAAGCCCAGGCGAGGCAGCTCCAGCCAAGGCGTAACGAAAATTCACAGCAGACGCGAGCTGGACTTCTTCAAGGATTATATTCCGGAAGCGATGATCCAGGAATATGTGACCGGCGAAGAATATACGGTCGATGTGATGCTGGATTTTCAGGGGACGATCAAGGCCATTGTGCCCCGGCTGCGGATGGAGACGAGGGCGGGTGAAGTCAGCAAAGGGGTTACACGAAGAGATGCTGCGGTCATCCGCGCTGTCCGGCATGCGGTAAGCGTGCTTCCCGGAGCAGTGGGCTGCATTACGCTGCAGTGCTTTAAGCAGGAGAACGGCGAGATTACGTTTATCGAGATCAATCCCCGTTTTGGAGGCGGAATCCCGCTAGCCATTGAAGCGGGCGCGGACTTTCCGCTGTGGACCATCATGCTTGGAAGAGGCGAGCAGTTTACGGGGGAGCCTGATGACAGCTGGGATGATGATCTGACCATGCTCCGTTATGACGATGCTTTCTTCACGAAGGAGTTTGCTTATGGGCATTAAAGCCGTCGTGTTCGATCTGGACGATACGTTGTACCTGGAGAAGACTTATGCCTTGAGCGGCTTCAAGGCAGTGGATCAATGGGTCAAGGACCGCCATGGAGCCGGCGGTTTCTATGAAACGGCGGCCTCGCTGCTGCATTCGGGGGTCAAAACGCTTATATTCAACCGGACTCTGGAGCAGCTTGATATCAGCTATGACGAGCGGCTGATCTCGGAGCTGGTAGAGTTTTACCGTTCCCACCGGCCGGATATCGCTCTGCTCGAGGATGCCGGGTGGGTGCTGGCGAACCTGGACAAGGACGTGAAGCTGGGGATCATCTCCGACGGGTACCTCGTTGCCCAGCAGCAAAAGGTTCTGGCGCTTAATCTGGCGGAGGCTTTCCATGTGATTGTATTGACGGACGCGCTGGGCAGGGATCATTGGAAGCCAAGTCCGCTCCCGTATGAAACGCTCAGCAGACAGACCGGAATTCCGCACTTTCAATGTCTATATATCGGGGATAATGCAGCCAAGGATTTTGTAACGGCCAAACGGCTGGGATGGACCACCGTGCAGATCAGCAGGGAGCAGGGGATATACGCGGCTGTTCAGGCGGAGCCCTCGCATCAGGCTCACTATCAAATCGGCGACCTGAAGGAGCTTGCCGGTTTGCCGGCACTTGCGTATTTGTTCAAGAAGGAAGTGAAAGCAGTTTATGGATAACAAGCATAAACGGATCTATTTATCGGCGCCGCATATGAGCGGCAGGGAGCAGCATTATATCGGTCAGGCTTTTGCCGACAACTGGATCGCTCCTGTGGGTCCCAATGTCGATGCTTTCGAGCAGGAGATGGCGATTCATGTGGGAGCAGGCGGATGTGCGGCGGTCAGCTCCGGAACGGCTGCGATCCATCTGGCCCTGCGGCTGCTTCAGGTCGACAGGGGAGACCGCGTGTTCTGTTCCACGCTGACGTTTGTCGCGAGCGCCAATCCGATCTTGTATATGGGCGCGGAGCCGGTATTTATCGATTCGGAGCCTGCGACCTGGAATATGTCGCCACAGGCTCTGGAGGCGGCGCTTGCGGAGGCGGACCGGGAAGGGGCGCTGCCTAAAGCGGTCATTGTTGTCCATCTGTACGGACAATGCGCCAAAATGGACGAGATAACGGCACTTTGTGCCCGTTACGGGGTCCCGGTCATCGAGGATGCCGCAGAGTCGCTGGGCTCCACCTATAAGGGAAGGGCAAGCGGAACGCTCGGCGAATTCGGTGTTTATTCCTTCAACGGCAATAAAATCATTACCACATCAGGCGGCGGCATGCTGGTAGCGGAGGATGCGGGAGCATTGGAACAGGCCCGGTTCCTCGCGACTCAGGCGAGAGACCAGGCCGCGCATTATGAACACAGCCAAATGGGCTATAATTACCGGCTGAGCAATCTGCTGGCAGGGGTGGGCCGGGCACAGCTGCAGGTACTGGAGGAGCGTGTCGAGTCGCGAAGGGCCATCTTCGACAGGTACAGCAGTCAGCTGGCCGCTCTGCCGGGCATTGCCTTTATGCCGGAGCTTGCGGGGACCAGATCCAACCGCTGGCTCACGGCATTGACGATCGATGAACAGGAAGCGGGGCTGACGGCTTCGGAGGTGCTTCACGTTTTGGCCGAGGAGAATATCGAGGCTCGTCCGGTATGGAAGCCGCTGCATCTGCAGCCGCTGTTTGCAGGCGAGCGTTATTATTCGCATGAGGGAATGAACGTGTCTGAACGGCTGTTCGCGGCGGGGCTCTGTTTGCCATCGGGGTCGGGGATGCAGGAGGATGAGCAGCAGCGCGTTATCAGCTGCATAACGGCGGCATTCGAGCAGGCGGCGAAGCGGGCGGGACGCAGCCGCATTGCGCTCTCTTAAGGCTATGGAAAGATGATAAGCACCATAAAGTAAACACCTGCCGCCCGGCTCAGTCATAACTGAGCCGAGCCGTCGCTTACCTCACCAGCATACAACAAGGGCACCGATGCCGGTGCCCTTGTTGTATGCTGGTCTCTATCATGTACCAGTCCCAGCTGGTTGGTATTATCTTACTCTTAGCTCAATTGACTTTCTCTGACTAATATATTTCTTTTAAAAACTTCAATAAGTTCTGACGCTGTACCTGATGTATGCGAGATACCGGCAAAAGGGCCGTCTGGAGAACAGTACCCTACCGGAATTTCAAAGATTTGCTCCAGAATCAGCTTGATCCCAGGAAGGTTTCCGATCTCAGCGTGAGAATAAGCCTCTGTTACGTCGTTCGCTCGCCGCTGAAGTTCCCGTGCCTCATCATACTTGCCATTATTCATTTTTTCCATCATGACTTTATGGTGATAGCAGGTTACCGCCTGCAAAGCTCCGATATTTCCGTCCGCGCCCATAAGCTGCGAGCAGATCGCTAATTCATCTGCACCTGTTAGAATATTCAGGTCAGGACGTATTTTCTTGAATCTTTCCAAAATGTAAAAGTTATTGTCGGTGAATTTTATGCCGCGGAAGGTAGGAACCTCTTTCATGGCTTCGAGCAGCGCCGCAGGATCAACTGCTTGCCCCCCGGTTAATGTTCTGCCCATGGACACCCAATAAATATAGAATGGGATGTTCGGTGCGGCAGCAGAAATGCGCTTGAAGTATTCGACATTTTCTTGTAATGAAGCCTGCTCGGAAATGCCGACGGAGGCTACTGCATACGCGCCATGCTCAGATGCATGTGCAGCCAGTTCAACAGAATCCTGGAGATTCTGATTGTAACCCACATGTACAAAAATCGGTAATTTTCCTTTGGCAGCAGCTAATACAGCTTCCGCCCATTGCTTTCTCTTGTCCACGCTTAGATGCGCGCCTTCGCCAGTCCAACCCAGCATATACAATCCAGCTGCTTGCTGCTTGCAGTACATGTCTACCAAAGGCTGGGCCAATTCAGTCTTAATATTGCCCTCTTTGTCCATAGGTGTGACGAGTGCCGGAAGTACGCCTGTAATAAGTTTTTCTTGCATTTTAACTCTCTCCCATCTTAAGTGAATGATTATTGTAATGTTTTCACATAACAATTTGGGTTATCCTTTAACTGCACCACTAGTAAGGCCAGCGACAAAATATTTGTTCAAGGTAATGAACACAACAAGCATCGGAATGACTGCCATAACGGTACCTGCCATCATCAGATCCCATGAAGTAACGGATTCGCCTGAGCTTTTCATAGAGACGATGCCTACGACGAGGGGCTGCTTATCCGGATTTCCTAAGGTAAAGACCATCGGAAGCAGATAATCGTTCCATGAATTCATGAAGGCAAGCAGGCCAACGGTTGCAATCAAAGGCTTCGTAAGCGGGAAGATGATGTTGTAGAAGATTCGGAAAAAGCTGCAGCCGTCAACTCTGGCCGCTTCATCAATTTCTTTAGGAATCCCATCGATAAAGCCTTTGGCCAAATATAAATTTGTGACATTGATACCAAAGATATAGATGATGATAACGCCCCATAACGATTGGTTTAAGTGAAGGGCTTTTGCCATATTAAGCTGGGGATACAGATACAAGCTGCCGGCAGATATGAACATGGAGAAGGTAATCAGAGCCAGAAGCGGTTTTCTGCCTTTAAATCTGCCTCGAGAAAATACGTAGCCGGAAGTTATTGAAGTGATGATGGTTCCAATTACAATGACCGTGCACATGTAAATGCTGTTCCATGTATAAACTTTAAAATTTGACAGGTTCCATGCCCGTACGTAATTTTTAAATGTAGCCTGCTGCGGGAAAAATGAAGTAGAAGTCAGTATACTTGCTGTGTTTTTTAAAGAGCTGATCACCACATAAAATATCGGGAAAATAACAAACGCGGCGATAACCGTGAGAACGATGTATAACGGAATGGCTTCCAGCAATTTTTTATTTTTCATTCGTATCGCCCCTTAGTAATAAGCGCCAACATTTCGAGTCAGTCTCATATACAAACTTACTACAATGGTTAAAATAATAGCTGTTATAACAGCGAGGGCGGAAGAATATCCATATTGGCTAATAGCATCTGCAGCCCCGTAGGAGAAGAAATATTTAAACGTGTAGGACATCACGACCTCGGTTGAACCGCCGGGCTGACCATTTGTCAACACCAGAACCAAGTCGGACATCTTAATGCTGTTCACAATGAAGAGCATCATAATGACTTTCCCTGTCGGAGCCAGTAAAGGGAGAGTTATCTTTGTGAATCTCGTCCATTTGCTAACGCCGTCTATATCAGCGCATTCGTATATTTCCTGATTTATATTTTGCAGCCCCATAATGAAAAAGATCATGTTCATCCCAAATCCTTTCCATACACTGGCGATGACAATGACACTATCGGCCAGCCACTTGTTCCCGAACCAATTAATGTTTGTTTCGATGATATGAGAAGCTTTGAGCAATTGATTGACCGAGCCCAGGAACGGTTCAAACATCAAGAAGAATACAATGCCTACGATCGCCGTACTTACAATGGTTGGAGAGAAAAAAAGGGTTCGGAATAAGGAGTTTATTTTTTTCCCGCTGTTCAGGACGACCGCTAAAAAAAGTGCAAGAGGAATCTCCAGAACAAATTTGGCTGCAACAATAATAAATGTGTTTACCAATGAATCCCAGTAAAGACTATCCCGTGTAAAGGCCCGGACATAGTTGTCGATTCCAACAAAGCTGGGAGGTGAAATGCCATCATAATTAAACCATGACCACCTGATCAGCCATACCATGGGGTAAATGGTGAACAAGGCAAATCCAATGAGCATCGGAGCAAGCATGAGATAGGATTGCACTGTATCTTGTCGGTATGATTGTTTAACTGTGGCGGTTTTTTGTTTCACAAGTGCATGTTGTTTTAAAATACGAATGGCGTTTGCCTCCTTACTATGGAGACGTTTTAGGTATGGGTCATGATCTCCATGCCTAAAACTCCCATGTTATTTAGATCGCGTATCCCAGTTTTTGTTCACATACAGGCTCATATCCATACCGCCACTAACGGCTTTATCCAATGCGCTGTTATAACGTTTATCCAGATCGCCAAGAGCTGCAGCGACGTCAGCATTGGCAGGTCCCGCAATCAAATTGACTATTGTATTTTGATATGGCTGTCCTTCTACGGTAATCCCACCATCTGGCGGCGTTAGTGCCAGGTAGGAATTGGAAGTATTTCCGAATTCGGCAGTTCCGGCTTTTTTAAAGCTGGCAGGCGCTTTCGCTTGGATATCCTGTCTTGCAATGAAATCGACTTCATTGTTTTGAATGTCTTCCAGCACTTTATTACTATGGAAAAGCGCATACACTTTCATAGCTTTTTCCGGCATTTCCTTCGCGCTGGGTCCTATGCATAGAGCGTCAGCAATTTGTGCATAGTTCTTATATTTATTGGCTGGATCCATGACGGGGGTATCGATCACGCCAAGATCAAAGCGGCTCCCAATCTCTTTCCAAAACTTATCGAGGGTGGAAACATCCCAGTTTACCCCGGGAAGCATTGCGATTCTGCCGGCAGCGAACTGCGCCATGAGCGCATCATTGTCCATGCCTTCTCCGCCGGGGAAGATGCTGCCATCTGCCTTCATTTGGAGTATTTTTTGGATATTCTGCGTGAAATCTGAAAAGGCAAATTTGCCTTTAGTGAAATCGTAACCCATATGACCGACAGAACTGGCAAACTGTGCGGCGAAATACCATTTTCCTGAAGATGCTGAATCTTTTAAATGAACGCCATAGCCATAAGCATTTCCTTTGTTGTCATTTGTAATTTTCTTGGCGTAAGCTGCAACATCGTCCCATGTCGCCGGAGGAGTATCAAATCCCGATTTTTTGAGCAAATCCTTGTTATACATAAATTTTGTAGACAATACCTTGTAAGGAACGCTGTAGGATTTTCCGCCAAAGGTCGTATAACCATTGATCAGAATGTCCTTGTAGGTGCTAAGAAATTCAGGTCCGCCGGGCAGTTCATCAATGGGAAGCATCCAGCCGGAGCTAATGAACGGTTCCTTGACCGTACCTACAAATTTATAGAGTTCCGGAGCCTGACCTGCCGCTAGTGCAATTTTTAATACATCATTGTAGTCACTGCCAAATACTTTGTATTCGATGTGAATTCCATCCTTTAAACCTTCGCCTTTGTTATACTCTTCAATAATTGGATCCATTATCGGTTTATATGAACCATCATTCGTCCATACGCGTACAGTTTCCATTGTGGTGTTATCAGATCCATTCGAATCGTCAGCCGATTCCTTTGCCGCGGTGTTACTGTCAGAATTACCCGTACAGCCAGACAAGATCCCCATCAATAGCGCAAAAATAAGACAAGCCGGGCCGATCCGGATATGTGCTTTGGCATGCATGCTTTTCAAAATTATTCCTCCCTTTCTAATTTAGAAGCGCTTACAACTTATGATAGCAATTTATATTTCACGCGAAAATACAAAAAAATGAGCAAAAAAGTACGATATATTACGCAGTTGGCGAATGGTCTTGTAATCGGTTATTTTTCGTTGATATACTGAAGTGCTGGAAATCCTTAAGAAAGGAGCCTTATACAAATCGTATGAATATTCGAAGCAGACTGGTGATTTATTTTCTCGCTTCCATACTGATTCCATCTGTCATTATTACTGTTGTCGTTTACATGGGGTCTACTAAAATTATTAATAAGAAGATGAATGAGCTAGTTGAGAAGAATTTGAACTCAGCCCGCCTGATTGTACAGGAGAGGCTTGAATTTATTGATGAATTAACAACCTTGATTTCATTGAACCCCATGGTTCAGGAGGTTTTAAGCGAGAGTCCTACGAATAATATGGTTGACAACGTTACGCAAATTATTAAGCTTGATCGGGCGCTCGACAGCTATTATTTATCCAACTACTACGCATCTCCCAATTCATCCATCGTACCGACAATTTATTTAATCAACAGGCCCGAGTATAAGAAATATGACATTTCCAATAAGGTTCAGGAAATTTCTGCGATTGAGAATGCGCCATGGTACCGGACGATGGGCAGCAAAAATATGAATATAGAAGTCCAGTCCGGCAATGGACCGGTTATTATCGCAAAACGTCTGTATAGTTTGAGGAGTGCGGATAAATATGACTATGAAGCTCTGCTCACGGTTGAATTGGAGAAGTCAGGTATTAACAGCATGCTCTCTACTTTCAAGCCTTCACAAGGGAGCCGCATTTGTATTCTGGATCAAGACAATCAGGTGATCATGAGCAGCGATTCCATGACGGGCCAGGAAGAGGAGCTAATCCAATCTCTTCATACAAGTGCCGGTAAATTCCAGCAAGTAGACCTGGATGGTGAACCGGTTATTATTTCGTCTGAAAAGCTGGATAAAATCGAATGGAAAATCGTGAATATGACCCACTTGAATGAGATCAATTCGGATCAGAACCGGTTGACTCGAATCGTTAGTTTTGTTCTTATGAGCTGCATGTCTGCGGCTCTGCTGGCTGCTTTTTTACTTTCGCGCAACATCTCCAGACCTATTACGAAGCTTGTTGCTTCTATGCGCACCGTCAGAGAAAATAACTTTGATATCGACATCAGATATAATAAGAAAGACGAGTTCGGATATTTAATACAGCAGTACAAACGGATGATCCGTCAAATTAAGGATTTAATTGATAGGCTTTATATAAGCGATTTAAATAAACAAAAAGCGGAACTGCTTGCCAAGGACGCGCAGCTTCGGACTTTACAAGCCCAAATTAATCCGCACTTTCTATACAACACGTTAGATTCCATTAACTTGTCCGCGATTAAGCATAATACGCCTGAGATTAGCGAGATGATTAATTCACTTTCCAATTTTTACCGGTACTCGCTCAGCAAAGGCCGAAACATGATTTCTCTTGATGACGAGATCACTCATACCCATAGTTATCTGGAAATTCAATCCATACGTTTTGGGCCAAGATTGCGGTATTCCATCGATATATCCCGTGAACTGCGAAAAACAAGAATTGTAAAGCTGGTCATTCAACCCCTTGTAGAAAATTCAATTATTCATGGCTTTGCCCAAAAAGAAGGAGAACTGGAAATACGGATATCAGCAAAGCAGGAAGTGGATAAAATCGTTTTGTCAATCATAGACAATGGTACCGGCGCAGATGTGAATGATCTGAATCAATTGCTGATATCAAGCGATTATCAAGAAAAGTCTTTTGCAATTATGAACGTTCATCGACGGCTTCAAAGCACATTCGGTGATAACTTTGGACTTCACTATATCCGTAATCAGTCCGATGGTATTTTGGCGCAAATTACAATTCCTGCGAACTACATGGGGGAGAATAATGTTAACAGTAGTCTTAGCCGATGATGATTACCTGGTCAAGGAAATTTTGTGCGGGAACATTCCTTGGAATGAGCTTGGCATGGAGGTTATTGGCCTTGCAGAGAATGGCAAAGAGGCTCTTGATCTATGTATGGATCTAAAACCGGATATTCTGGTGACTGACATTAAAATGCCTTTTTATAACGGACTAGAGGTTGCTATTCAGCTAATGGAGAATCATATCCAAACGAAAACTGTTTTGATCAGCGGCGTACAGGATTTTAATTATGCCAGGATCGCCCTGAATGTGCAGGCCGCCGGGTATATTCTTAAGCCGATTCAACTAAAAGAGGTTATCGCTGTTCTTAAAAAGGTAAGAGATGCAATCGAAATGGAGTTCCAGCGTGAGCAAGTGGTTAAACGGCTCGAGCAGCAGCTGGCAGAAAATATCTCTACAGTGCGGGATAAATTTCTGAATCATCTTGTCTCCGAGGGGGCACTCAATAACGGTGAACTTCAAGAAAGACTGGATTATTTTAAGCTGCCGCTGAAGGCCAATCAAGATATTATCGTGGTAGTGGCAGAAATTGACGATTATGAAAGCCGGGTAAAAAGCAAAGGGATCGATCGGATACAATTTTATAATTTCTCAATCAAAAATTTAATTGAACAAATATTGAACAATTATCAAGCGGGGATCTGTTTTACAACAAGGGATAACGAGTTTGTTATTATCTTCTGCGGGGAGTATTGCAAAGAAGACAAAATGACCCAGATCTTCGAGAGCATTGAACAGCTTCTGCATGATTTTGATGGAATTACGCTTTCCATGGGAGTTGGCCATTGCGTAAGTCTAAAGTCCGCCAATCTCTCTTACAGCTGTGCATGCAGCGCCATAAGCTATAAGTTCTATACAGGCAATAACTCTATTATCCATATCAACGATATTGTCAGCACGAGCTCCATGGATAAAATTAGCGAGATGAAAGGAAATACCGAGCTCAATAGTCTGAAAAAGGCATTATTAACTGAAATCAAGCTGGGGAACAGGAATGTGGTCCACCATCTGCTGGAGGAATACTGTGTACGGCTGACTCAAGCCAAGCAGTTGTCCAAGCACTATATACGCGGACTTTTTCTGGAATTGATCATTGATACGTACCGCGAATTTTGCGAAACCGAAGGAGAGGTAACGGAGGTGATTTCCAGCTACACAGCTTCCATGCAATCCGTTATTAGCGTAGAGACCATTAGAGAAATACAGACTCATTCCAGCGGAGTGCTGTTATGTATCGCTGAATATTACGGCACCAAGTATACTAATAGACACTCTGCTTTGATTGAGCGTATTAAAAATTATGTGAATCAGAGTTATATGGATAATATCTCGCTCGCTGATATAGCAAATGAAATATATATGTCACCCAGCTATATCTGTGCTGTATTTAAGCGGGAAACGGGGAGTACGATAAATGAGTACATTATTGAGAAAAAGATGAGTTCAGCAAAAAAAATGCTGACAGGTACAAAAATGAAGGTGCTTGAAATTGCAGAGCAACTAGGTTATGAGAATTCACAATATTTTAGTTATTCTTTTAAAAAGTATACCGGAGAGACTCCACAGCAATATAGAAGCAGAAGTACCTCTCAGATTTTGTGACAAAATTTTACATTTAGTGGAGTCGCTGAACTATTATGCACTCGCAGCCCTTTGGCTTAAATTGAAAAAACACCAGGAGCTTCTCCTGGTGTTGCTGGTCGTGCGTGGAAGACAACTCTAGTAAGAAGATATCAGAAGAACGAATGACAGCAGCGGCATCCGTTCCCTCACCTTTTCTTTACAACCGTCTTCCCAAAATAATCAAATCCCTCTCGACCCCGTCCAGGTTGGCGATCCGGGGCAAATGACCCCACTCCTCGAAGTGGTATTTCTTCAGCAGCGCGAGGCTGCCCTCGTTGTGGCCGAACACAAAACCGACCAGCGTATTTATATGGAGCCTTGGGCTCTCCTCGATGGCTTTCCCGATCAGCAGGCTTCCCAGTCCCTTCGACCTGAAGGACTCGGCAATATAGATGCTGATCTCCGCCGTAGCGTTGTAGGCCGGCCGGCCGTAGAACGACTGATAGCTCAGCCATGCGACGATTTCATCCCCATGCCTGACCACCCATAAGGGCCTGAAATCGGCGGAATGCTCCTCAAACCACTTCAGCCTGCTTGCAACCGTTACCGGCTCCAGGTCCGCGGTTACGGTGCGGCTGGCAATGGTAGAGTTGTAGATATCCACGATTTTCGGCAAATCCTCAAGCTTGGCATCCACGATGCTGTAATTATTTTGCATAGCTGCATCCTCCGATAAGTAGTTTAATTTCCATATTGCGATGAAGATTGCCGTATTTCCGATTACTCGAACAGCCCCATCGTTCTGTATATGCCCAGCATCGTCAGCCGCGTGAGCTGCAGCGCCATATATTGGGGCGTATACATGGTCGGATCATTAACCCAGTTCAGGATTACCCCCATGACGGACGAGCTCGAATAATTCAGTAAAATATCCAGCGGAACAGACAGCTTCTGCTCCATCTTCCTATTAGCAATTCTAGCGTAAAAGCTCTCCCGAATCACCTCATATAATTTAATGGTGAAAATTTCCGGTTCAAGCCGGGTCAGCATGGCCTGATAAAATCGTTTGTTCTCCGTCAGATGCGTGAAGAGTTCAATGAAGAAGGGGTCAGGCTCGTCAAAATTGCCGTTGTACGCAAGGGCACCGGCATGCTCGGGATGAATAAGCCGGGACAATTCCCCCAGCTTCTCCTGGGTCAGCTTCTCCCGCAGGTCGAATTTATCCTGATAATGGGCATAAAAGGTAGACCTGTTCACATCGGCGCAGGTGGTAATATCCTTGACCGAGATGGCGGAAAAGCCTTTTTCAAAAATTAAAGAAACAAACGCGTCAACGATCGTAGTGCGCGTTTTATGGATCCGACGGTCCGGATGACGGGAATCCTGCATCATAAGACACCTCCAAGCCTGGGATCGGGATCAAAAAGACTGGTGACATATAACTCGAATATGTAGGTTAACCAACATAATGTGAAATAATGTTGTTTTGTTGAAAGTGGCGCAGAGCCCGTGTGACGCGGACAGCGTAGAATGAAAATCGGTAAGTTGTACCTTTATGCCTGCGCTTTTAACCATTCGCTGCCCACAAGGACAATTTTTATTCAAATGTTGAATAAACCGGATAAAACCAACAAAGGCCAAGTTAATTGCTGTTTAACGGACAGTTGAGAGGATAATGTCGGTTGTGCATTACTGCGGGATAAGTATAATAAAACATATTAAACCAACTTTAGCAATGGGGAATGTATGATTAATAACAAAATGAAGGAGACCCGATATGCCGACAAGGGGAGACCGTTTTATTTCTAGTTTGGCTGATGGACGGAATGTATGGCTG
The DNA here is from genome assembly GCF_056269365.1 of Paenibacillus sp. JT22N12. Classification (NCBI taxonomy): domain Bacteria; kingdom Bacillati; phylum Bacillota; class Bacilli; order Caryophanales; family Paenibacillaceae; genus Paenibacillus; species Paenibacillus sp. JT22N12. Next base: position 404,909 of record NZ_JBWDNU010000002.1, read on the forward strand.
GACGGGGCCAAAGTCAAGGATTTGTCCGAACATGCCGCATTTCAAGGTACGCTCGGCACGATAAAACGTTTATTTAACCAGCTTGACGATCCGGCGCTCCGCGATAACGTAGGTTTTGCTCCCCCGGGACGGGAAGCCTATGCGCACAGCTCGTTCCTGGTGCCCTATACCGCCGAGGATCTTAGCCGCCGGAGCCGGGCTTTCAGCTATTGGGCTGATGAAACCCACGGCATGATGAGCCGCTTGTCCGACTACGGCCGTTCCATGATTACAGGCTGGTATGCGGCCAGGAAGCAGTTAAGCCAGCTTGATCCCGACTTCGAAGCGAAGATCACCGCTTATTATACGGACGCCCGCGACCGGGACCTGTTTCTGACAACGGCTATTCTTGACCCGCAGATTGACCGGTCTGTCAGCCTGGACGACAGCCGTATTGCCGAACGGTTCCTGCATGTCGTCAAGGAGACGAAGGAGGGCATTACGGTCCGTGGTGCCAAGATGATTGCCACCGGAGCTCCGTATACGCATGACTTCATCATATTTTCCTTCCTGCAATTTGACCAAACGAACCGTGAGCATGCCCATATTCTTATCGTTCCGGCCAATTCCGAGGGACTGCATATTGTATGCCGGGAATCCTTCGCGGACAGCAGGGAGCAAAATCACATATTGAGCTCCCGGTATGAGGAAATGGATGCGGTGCTGTTCTTCGATGACGTGTTTATCCCGTGGGAGAGAGTGCTGCTGTACGGGAATTCGGAGGCGGTCCTGAAGCTGAGAGCCAACAAGACGGCCAACTCGCTCGCCTTTCATCAGACTGTGGTCCGCTATGTATCGAAGCTGGAGTTCGTCACAGGTGTTGCTTTTGCCATTGCCGAAGCGATAGGGGTCAACGGATATTTGCACATCCAGGAGAAGCTGGGCGAGCTGATGACCCAGGTGGACACGATGAAGGCGCTGGTGATCGCCAGCGAGACGAAGGCGAGGCACGATGAGTCGGGAGTTCTGGTGCCGGAGATTTCCTATATTGATACGGCCCGGAATATCGGCACGAAATTTTATCCGCGGGCCATTGAAATTCTGCAGCAGGTGGGAGGCGGGGGATTCGTCCAGACGCCGTCGGGCATGGAGGATTTCTACGGGCCGATTTCCAAGCTGATGCATCTGTACTTCGAAGGAGCTTCAATCAGCGCGGAGAAGAAGATTCATCTGTTCAAGCTCGCCTGGGACCTGATCGGCAGTCCGCTGGGCGCAAGGCATGAGCTCTATGAACGCTTTTACGCCGGTGACCCGGTCCGGGCTTATGCCAGCCAGTATGTGAAGTCCGATAAAGACAGCTTCACGGAACCCGTATGGAATCTTCTGAAAGAAGCGGGCAAGCACGGAACCAAGAGGAACTACACCTATATATAAAGAGAGGATGCATGAGAGATGGAAGTATTCTGGTTTATTCCGACTCACGGAGACGGACGGTATCTGGGGACAAAGGAAGGGGCAAGGGCCGTCAGCTACGCGTATTGCAAGCAAATTGCGCAGGCTGTTGACGAATTGGGCTACAGCGGAGTTCTGCTGCCGACCGGCAAGTCCTGCGAGGATGCCTGGATCGTGGCTTCGACCCTGGTTCCGGTCACGGAAAGGCTGAAATTTCTGGTAGCCGTCCGTCCCGGCCTAATGTCTCCGACTCTTGCGGCCCGTATGACGGCTACGCTGGACCGTTTCTCCAGAGGAAGACTGCTGATCAATGTGGTGACAGGCGGCGACCCTGTTGAACTGGCCGGTGACGGGGTGTTTATGAATCACGATGAGCGCTATGAAGTGACGGATGATTTCCTGCATATCTGGCGCAAGGAGCTGGAAGGCGAAGAAGTGGATTATGAAGGCGACCATCTGCAGGTGAAGGGTGGAAAAGTGCTCTACCCGCCTGTTCAAAAGCCGTACCCTCCGCTTTACTTCGGAGGCTCCTCGGATGCCGGCGCCGATGTCGCGGCTGAGCATGTCGACGTGTATCTGACCTGGGGAGAGCCGCCGGCGCAGGTGGAGCAGAAGATTAACCGCATGCGCAAGCTGGCCGAGGCCAAAGGAAGAACGCTCCGCTTCGGTATCCGGCTGCATATCATTGTCCGCCCCACGGAAGAAGAAGCCTGGCAGGCGGCGGACGAGTTGATCGCCCATCTGGACGAGGATACGATCGCGGCGGCTCAGCAAATTTTCGCCAGAATGGACTCCGAAGGCCAGAAGAGGATGTCGGAGCTGCATCATGGCGACCGGTCGAAGCTCGAGATTAGTCCAAACCTGTGGGCGGGCATCGGCCTCGTGCGCGGAGGAGCGGGCACGGCGCTGGTCGGTAGCCCGGACAGCATCGCCGCCAGAATGAAAGAATACACGGATTTGGGGATCGAGACGTTTATTCTCTCCGGCTACCCCCATTTGGAAGAAGCCTACCGGACCGCGGAGCTTCTGTTCCCCAAACTGAATCTGGGCTCCTCCGGGAACGCCGGGGATCCGTCCTTCATCAGTCCTTTCGGAGAAATGATTGCCAATAACGAGCTTCCGGGAACAACCAGGCCTGCGGGCAAATCACCTGTAAGCAGCCTGAAATCATAATACGGCATCTACCGGAACACCGGAGACCTTCAGCTTGGGACAAAGAGCTGTTAAGCGTCTCCTTTTTTATTTTATAGAAGGGAAGTGATGAGGGTGGCAAAAAAGAAACAGCTGCGGTTGAATTTATTTGATATGAACTGTGTGGGGCACAACTCCCACGGCTTGTGGAAGCATCCCGACAATGAGCGCAGACGGTATAACGATCTGGGTTACTGGACCGATCTGGCGCAGCTTCTGGAGAAAGGGAAATTCGATGCGTTATTCCTGGCTGATGTTATCGGTGTATATGATGTATACAAAGATACACGCGATATTTCCATACAAAATGCGGTCCAGGTTCCGGCCAACGATCCGTCGCTCATTGTTCCGGTCATGGCCCATGCGACCAAGCATCTGGGATTCGCGGTTACGGTCACAACCTCTTACGAGCATCCTTTTGCCCTGTCCCGCCGGTTGTCCACCTTGGACCATCTCACCAGTGGGCGCGTGGCCTGGAATATTGTGACCTCGTATTTGCCGAATGCGGCAAGAAATTTCGGCCTCGACGAGATGATCAAGCATGACGACCGGTATGAAATTGCCGAGGAATTCCTGGAGGTCTGCTACAAGCTGTGGGAGGGAAGCTGGGAGGATGACGCTGTCGTATTCGATACGGCGGGCGATATCTATGCCGATCCGGCCAAAGTGCATGAAATTGCTCATAAGGGCAAGCATTTTCAGGTAGCCGGTCCGCATTTATGCGAGCCTTCTCCGCAGCGTACGCCGGTCCTTTATCAGGCGGGGAGCTCAGGCAGAGGCAGGGCGTTCGCAGCCAAGCATGCGGAATGCGTGTTTGTTGGCGGACAGACGCCGGAGGCGCTCCGCTTTTATGTGGATGACATACGTTCGCAGGCGAAAGCCTTCGGGCGGAATCCCGAGGAGATTCTGATGTTCAAGGGATTCTCGGCGATTGTCGCGGAAACTGCGGCGGAGGCCAGGGATAAGTTTCTTGATTTTGAACAGTACCGCAGCAGCGAGGCGGCATTGGCCCAATACTGCGGGTCCAGCGGATATGACCTGTCGAAGCTGGATGACAAGCAAATCTTCGAGTATACGTCTACGGAAGGCAATCAAACGAGGGCGGCGCAGTATACCCAGTTTACGAAGCAGCGGACGGTTGGAGAAGTGAAGGAATCGATCGGGAAATTCGGGGGAGGCTGGATGCAGGTCGGCACGCCGGTCGAAATTGCCGATGAAATTGAGCGGTGGGTTGAAGAAGCGGGCATAGACGGCTTGAACTTTGCTCAGGTGGTTACGCCTGGGACAGTCAAGGACTTTATTGAACTGGTGGTGCCGGAGCTCCAGAACCGCGGGCTGGTGAAGGAGGAGTACGAGGAAGGGACATACCGCCAGAAGCTGTTTGGCCATGATACGTCCCATATCCCCGCTGCTCATCCGGCTGCTTCCTACCGTCACCTGGCGGGAGAGGCAGTCAGGCGCTGACAGAACTGTTCCAGATACTGCTGGTCGGTCTCGCTGAAGCGTGCCTCAATGGGGCTGTCGATATCAAGCACGCCGATCAGGGTATCCTGACGGAACAGGGGAATGACCAGCTCTGACCGGGAAGCGGCATCGCAGGCGATATGGCCGGGAAACAGATGGACATCGTCCACGCGCATCGTGCGTCTCTCGGCGACGGAGGTTCCGCAGACCCCTTTGCCATAGGCAATGCGGGTGCAGGCAGGCAAGCCTTGAAACGGGCCGAGAACTAGCGTATTCCCGTCCTTCAGCAGGTAGAAGCCTACCCAGTTGATGGTTTCGAGGAATTGCCCGAGAAGAGCGGAAGCATTGGCAAGATTGGCGATAAAATCCGGCTCGTCTTCAATCAGGCTGTCTAATTGCTGTATCAGCAGCGTATACCGGTCCTCCGGGCTGCCCTCGTAATTCCGGGTTTGAAACATGGGAACTTACCTCCTGAATATGCGATGGATTGGAATGATTCATAATTCATGTTCATCCTATTGGAATCCCGCTGCGATGTCAACAAGGCAGCCGGGGAGCCGGCGGCAGACGAAATTTAAAATCAGAATCCATAGAAAAGAGGTTGTTCAAATGGCAGATGAGAGACAATTATCACTGGAAACGTTAGCGGTGCACGCGGGACAGCAGATCGATCCGACTACGCTCTCGCGGGCTGTGCCGATCTATCAGACCACATCTTACGGCTTCCGCGATACCGAGCATGCGGCTAATCTGTTCGCGCTGAAGGAATTCGGCAACATCTACACGCGCGTTATGAATCCGACTACAGACGTATTCGAGCAGCGGGTGGCGGCGCTGGAAGGCGGGGTCGGGGCATTGGGCGTTGCCTCGGGACAGGTGGCGATTACCTACTCCATCTTGAATATTGCCGGTGCGGGCGATGAGATTGTTTCGGCAGCCAGCTTGTATGGAGGCACCTACAATCTGTTGGCCAACACGCTGAGGAAATTGGGCATCAACGTTACATTCGTGGACCCGGGCGATCCGGAAAATTTCCGCAAGGCCATTACGGATAAAACCAAAGCTCTGTATGCCGAGACGATCGGCAATCCAAAAGGGGATGTTCCGGATATCGAAGCGGTGGCGGCCATCGCCCATGAGAACGGGATTCCGCTTATTGTGGACAACACATTCCCAAGCCCTTATCTGCTGCGCCCGATCGAGCATGGCGCCGATATTGTGGTGCACTCGGCTACCAAGTTCATTGGCGGCCACGGGACCTCCATTGGCGGCGTCATTGTGGACGGAGGCAAATTCGACTGGACAGCAAGCGGCAAATTCCCGGGAATAACGGAGCCGGACCCCAGCTATAACGGAGTCGTATATACCGAAGCGGTCGGTCCGCTTGCTTATATCATCAAGGCCAGAGTCCAGCTGTTAAGGGATCTCGGAGGCGCCTTGTCGCCCTTTAATTCCTTTTTGCTGTTACAGGGACTGGAAACCCTGCATCTGCGCATGGAGCGGCACAGCTCGAACGCTCTGCAGGTGGCCCAATATCTCGACAAGCATGAGGATATCGAGTGGGTAAGCTATCCCGGGCTTGCGAGCCATCCTTCTTACGGGCTGGCGCAGAAGTATTTGCCCAAGGGCCAGGGCGCGATTCTGACCTTTGGCATCAAGGGCGGCATAGAAGCCGGGAAGAGATTGATCCATTCCGTTCAGCTGTTCTCGCATCTGGCGAATGTCGGAGATTCCAAGTCGTTGATCATTCATCCCGCAAGCACAACTCATCAGCAGTTGAACGGGCAGGAGCAAGCGGCCGCAGGCGTTACGCCAGGACTCATCCGGCTTTCGATCGGCACGGAAGGGATTGACGATATTATATTCGATCTGGAGCAGGCAATTGCAGCCAGCAAGCGGAGTGAGCAGGGCCAATAACAAGCGGCGGCATGGCCGTGCAGATAAGCCATGATTTAATACCAAGCAAATCCATCTGATAAATCAACTATTGAGGGAGCGAAACGTAAAGCTATGAAAAAATCGTTGGGGCTATTATTCATTATTATTTTCCTGCTGACCGCTTGCGGTACAGAGCAGACATCCAATACAGCGAAATCAGGCGATGTCTCTACGGCAGCCGCTGGCGGCGGAACGGAAGAAGTCAAGAAAGAGGATAAGGTCATCAAGCATATTATGAGCGACAGCGGGTTTAACGGCGATATCGCCAAAATCCTGAAAGACGAGGTTGCCAAGCAGGGCTACACCCTGGATGTGGTGATCGTAAACGACATCATTCAGCCAAACAAAATCGTCAATGACGGCGAGGCGGATTCGAACTCATTTCAGCATGAGGCTTATTTTGACCAGTTTGTCGAGGATCAGGGTTTGAAAGATATCGTCCGCGGCTTCTACACGATCTTCTCGCCATCGGGGTTATACTCCAAGAAATACAAAAAGATTGAGGATGTTCCGGACGGAGCCACCTTCGGAATTCCCGTTGACCCGGCCAATAACGGACGCGCCTTGTTCATGCTCCGCGATCTTGGACGCCTGAAGCTGAAGGACGGCGTAACGGTAACCCATGCCACCTTGAGAGATATTACGGACAACCCGCATAATTACAAGTTCAAGGAAGTGGATCAGCTGATGCTGCAGCGTACGCTGGAAGATGTTGATGTGGGCTTCCTGTTTGCCGGAACCGCTGTTCAAATCGGCCTGAAGCCGAGGACGGATGCGCTTGCCCTGGAGAAGGGGGACGGTCTGCCGTACAAGAGTATCGTCGCTATCCGCAAAGATCTGGTAGGCTCGGAAAAAATGAAGGTACTGCAAGCCGCCTATGAAAGCCAGCCGATTAAGGATTTCTATAAGAGCAAGTACGGGGATGCCATTGAATTCATAGATGATTTAAATCATAAGTAAGCGCTGCTTACAAACGACAGGAGCGATGCGTTGTGATAACGATTCAGGATGTGAACAAAGTATTCAGGATTCCCGACGGAGAGCCGCTGACGGCGGTCTCCTCGGCTTCTCTGCAGATAGACGAAGGCGATATATACGGCATCATCGGGTTCAGCGGCGCCGGCAAATCGACGCTTCTGCGGACGATTAATTTGTTGGAACGGCCTGACAGCGGCAAAATCATCGTGGACGGACAGGATATGCTGGCGTTAAGCGAAAGCGAGCTGCGCAAGGCGCGCATGTCGATCGGAATGATTTTCCAGCATTTCAATCTGCTCAATAACCGGACTGTTTTCGAGAATGTCTCTTTTCCTCTGGAAATTGCAAAGATGCCCAAAAATGAACGGAAACAGCGGATTGAGGAATGCTTGCGGATCGTGGGACTGGAGGACAAAACCAAAGCCTATCCCGCCAAGCTGAGCGGCGGGCAGAAGCAGCGCGTGGCGATTGCCCGCGCACTCGCCAACGGCCCGAAGGTACTGCTGTGCGATGAGCCGACTTCCTCCGTGGACCCCTCGACAACGGGAAGCATCCTGGCTTTCCTGAAGGAGATCAATGAACGCCTCGGAATTACGATCGTGATCGTTACCCATGAGATGAATGTCATCAAGTCCATCTGCAATAAGGTTGCCGTAATGGAGCAGGGCGTCGTTGTGGAGAAGTTCGAGATGAACGATGCCAAGTTCGAGCCGAAATCCAATATCGCCCAATTCCTGTTCAAGAATGAGATCGTGCTGGATAAAAGAGAGGTGGCCTATGTTTGACAATATCATCTACGCCGGCCCGGAGATTATAGAGGCTCTGGGCGAAACCTTCTATATGCTCGTTATTACGATACCGCTGGCTGTGCTGCTTGGCACGCCGCTCGGCACGCTGCTGTATTTGACGCGCCCGGGCTCTTTTGTCAAAGCGCCGAAGTTTTATTTTATTCTCAATGGCCTGGTCAATCTCGTACGGTCCTTCCCGTTTCTGATTCTGATGATCGCGATCATTCCGATCACCCGTCTGCTGGTAGGGACGGCGCTTGGAACGACAGCGGCGACTGTACCGATGGTCATTAATGCCGTGCCTTATTTTGCCCGTTTCGTGGAGCAGACGCTGTTGGAAGTAAACCGCGGCGTTGTGGAAGCGGCCGAGTCGATGGGAGCGAACCGTTTTCAAATTATCTGGAAGGTGCTGTACACGGAGGCCCGTTCAGGCATCGCCAATAACATTACGATTATTACGGTCAGCTTCCTCTCCTATTCAACGGTAGCGGGACTGGTCGGGGGCGGGGGCATCGGGGATTTTGCCATCCGTTACGGCTATTACCGCTACCAGACGGATGTCATGTTCTTCACCGTCATCTTGATGGTTATTTTCGTTCAGGCTTTTCAGTTTACAGGCAATTTCATCGTCCGCAGGCTGGATAAAAGACTTTAAGCTATCAATACGAAAGAGAAAGGCGGGCGAGCCATGCCGAAGAAAATACACTTGAATGCTTTCGAAATGAACTGCGTGGGGCATCTCTCCCACGGCATGTGGGTGCATCCGGACAATAACCGTCACCGCTATACGGAGCTCTCGTACTGGACGGAGCTTGCGCAGCTGCTGGAGCGGGGGAAATTCGACGCTTTGTTTCTGGCCGATGTGGTCGGCGTTTACGATACGTACAAAGGAGGGATGGAAACCTCGCTGCGGGAAGCGGTTCAGGTTCCGTGCAACGATCCCCTCCTCATTGTGCCGCCAATGGCCCTGGTTACCAAGCATCTGGGCTTTGCGGTGACCTTCTCCACATCCTATGAGCATCCCTATGGCCATGCGCGGCGCATGAGCACGCTCGATCATTTGACAAAGGGGAGGGTGGGCTGGAATGTGGTGACCTCCTACCTGCACGGCGCGGCGCTCAATTACGGCCTGGACAGGATGATTCCGCATGACGAGCGCTATGAAATCGCCGATGAGTATCTGGAGGTTTGCTATAAGCTGTGGGAGAGCAGCTGGGAAGACGATGCGGTTGTCCGCGATGTGGAAACCGGCACGTATACCGATCCTGCCAAGGTGCATAAGATCAATCATGAAGGTCGGTACTTCAAGCTCCCCGGACCCCATCTATGCGAGACTTCCCTGCAGAGAACGCCGGTTGTCTATCAGGCGGGCAGCTCGGCCAAGGGCAGGGCGTTCGCGGCCAAGCACGCGGAATGCGTATTTCTGGGGGCGCCGACGCTTGCGGCATTGAAGCAGTATATCGCGGATATCCGCGCGGAGGCGCAGGCATATGGACGCCAGCCCGGGCACATCAAGATGTTTACGGGCTTGTCGGTGATTGTCGGCCGGACAGAAGAAGAGGTGAACCGCAAGGTGGAGGAATTCGGCAGGCTTCGCAGCGTCGAGGGCGTCCTCGCCCATTATGGCGGCTCCAGCGGCTATGATTTGTCACGTTACGGACCTGATGATTATCTGGAGTATGTGGAGACCGATCACGGTCAGACGGCGGCATCGCGGTTCACCAGGCACAATCGCAAAACGGTAGGCCAGATCATCGAAACCTTCAAGACGCTGGGCGGACAATCGCCGTTCTTTATCGCGGGAACACCGGAGCAGGTAGCGGATAAAATCCAGTACTGGGTCGAGGAAACGGGAATCGACGGCTTTAACCTTACACAGTTTCTCTCGCCGGGTTCCTTCCGCGATTTTATCGAGCTGGTTATTCCCGAGCTCCAGGAAAGAGGGTTATACCGGACGGAGTATGAAGAGGGAACCTTCCGCGAGCGGCTGTTCGGGAAGGGCTTTAACCTGACCCCGGAAGGCCATCCCTCGGCATCGATCCGCCGGCAGGAGTTTCAAAATTCGATAGTACGCTGACGAATGCTATTCACAGCCTAAGGGAAGAAACGAACTCTGCCGCACGGCGGCAGCCGTTTCTTCTTATTTGTCGTTTTATGTCGTCATCCGGAGCATGCGGACGGGATAATTAGCGGTACCGGTCGGAAAATGGCATACTCGGACAATTTCGCATGCTCCTGATTGACAACATTCTTAGAGGGTGTTACTCTGATAGTGCGTTCGTTTTATAGAACAGTAAATTGTCATTTGTTCGTTATGATGGATTCTTGAAGGAGAACCCTATGGTTAATACAGTATTGATTGATAAGTGTCAGCTGACCGCTCCTTTGCAGCTGATGCTCAAGATTTTAGCCGATGACAGGCGGGTCAGATGGAATGATCATGCGGAGCTGTTCGCCGGTATGGATTGGGAGGCTTTCATCAAGCTTGCCAGGCATCACCGGGTTTATCCCTATTTATATACCAGGCTGAAGGATATCGGTCACGACCTGGTGCCGCTGCCGGTCCTTCGGGGCTTCTACCAGGAATACTGCAATAATACATTTATTATGCTCGGTTTATGCGGCGAGATGGAGCGCATCTGCAAGCACTTTGACGAGGCTCATATTCGTCCGCTTCTTTTGAAAGGCCCGGTGCTGGCAGCCGATCTCTATGGCGACATCTCGCAGCGGACCTCCTGCGATCTGGATATACTGATCCCGATCAGGGATCTGCTGCATGCGGAGGCCGGGCTGTTGGAGCTTGGTTATATCAAAGACGATTATATCGATACCGTATTGAATGACTGGAAATGGAGGCATCATCATACGACCTTCAAGCATCCGCGGACCGGCATTAAGGTCGAGCTTCATTGGAGACTGAATCCGGCGCCGTCGAAGGAACCGGCATTCGAGGAATTATGGAGCCGCAGAAGAAGGAGCCCGCTGTCGTCCTATCCGCTGTTCTATCTGGGGAGGGAGGATTTGTTTTTGTTCCTGGTTACCCATGGGGCGCGCCACGGATGGTCCCGGCTGCGCTGGCTGCTGGATATCAGGCAAATTTCGCAGCAGAACCCGGATGCCGATTTGCTTAAGGAGCTGCTGCGGGCGAACCAGGCTTCCCATATCGGAGGGCAGGCGCTTGTTCTGACCTCGCAGCTGCTGGGGATGGAGACGCAGCCGGCACTCAGGCCGCTTATGGCTGGAGCCAGGCCGGGACGGCTTGCCAAGGGCGCGATGTTCTATATCAGACAAATGGTCCAGCTGCATAGCGATCCTCTGCCAGAGGATGTCAGCCGCTACCATAAGCGACATCTGTTCTCGCTCATGACGATCCAGCAGCGGTCCCTGTTCATGCTCAGCTTCCTCTTTCCCTATCCCGAGGATGCCAGGACGCTGCCGCTGCCCAAAAGACTACATCTTCTCTATATTCCTTTACGCCCGTTTCTGTGGGCCTGGAGAAAACTGCAGGGGGGACAGCATGAAAAACGTATTGATCGCCTCTTATGATATGGAGGTCGGCGGTGTGGAGCGAAGCCTGGCAAGCATGCTGGAAGCCTTCGACTACGACCGTCATGCCATCGATGTGATGCTCTGCCGCCATCAGGGCGATTTCATGGATTTGCTGCCTGACCGGATCAGGCTGATGGGTGAAATCCGGGCTTACTCAACCTTTCGCAAGCCGATCCGCGAAATCTTTACCGAAGGTCAGTGGTTCCTTGGCTTGTCCAGGGCATTGTCCAAGCTCCAGGCGGATTGGACGGGAAGAAGGAAGGGCCTCTCGGAGCCCGGGTACCTCCAGATGCAGCTCATGTGGAAGTATGCCCTGCCTTTTTTGCCGAGGGTGGAGCAGTCCTACGACGCGGCGATCAGCTATTTATGGCCGCATTACTTTGTAGCCGACAAGGTCAATGCCGCAACGAAGATCGCCTGGATTCACACCGATTATTCCATGGTGGAGGCAAATCCGGAGCTGGACCTGGCGATGTGGGACAAGTTTCATTATATTGTGGCGGTATCGGAAGCGTGCAGACAGTCATTTTTGTCCCGCTATGAATCGCTCAGCAGCAAGGTGTTCGTTATTGAGAACATCACTTCCCCTGCGTTCGTCCGGTCGATGGCCGGCGGGTCTGCCGCCAATCCGATGGATCGGGACAGCCGGTTCAAGCTGCTGACCGTCGCCCGGCTGTCCCATGCCAAGGGAATTGATCAGGCGGTACAGGCTTTGAAGCTATTGAGAGACAGAGGCTTCCCCAATATCGCCTGGTACGTGGTTGGATACGGCGGCGACGAAGCGCTGATCCGGGATTTGATTCGCGGGAACGGCCTTGAGGACAGCTTCATTCTGCTGGGCAAGCAGACCAATCCTTATCCATATATCCGCTCCTGCGATCTGTATGTCCAGCCGTCCCGGTATGAGGGCAAGGCGGTGACGGTCACGGAAGCGAAAATTATCGGCAAGCCGATTCTGATTACCAATTATTCAACCGCTCACAGCCAGGTTGTCGACGGATATGATGGATGCATTGCCGACATGTCAATCGAGGGAATCGCAGACGGCATTCAGCGGCTTTACCGGGATGAGGCTCTTCGGGCTCATCTGGCCGGTACATGCATACATACCGATTACAGCAACGGCTCCGAGCTTGAGAAGCTGTACAGCCTGATCGGTGTACGGAAGGAAGGGGCATAGAGGAGCGTATGAAGAAAAGTCTGCTGTTTGTCATGCCAAGTCTGGCATCCGGCGGCGGGGAGCGAAGCCTGGTCAACCTGCTCTCCCAAATGGATTACAGCCAGTATGAGGTGGACCTGTTCCTGTTCAATCACGAAGGGCTGTTTATGGAGTATGTACCCAAAGAGGTCACCATTCTGCCCATACCGGAAAGCTATCAGCACTTCGCCCAGCCCCTTGGGCCATCGGTCTGGTCGTTCCTGATGCAGGGCAGGCTTCCGCTGGCTTACAGCCGCCTTATGTTCAGCCTCAAAAACCGCTACAGCCGGAATCTGTCCACAAGGGAGCAGTATAACTGGCGGTATATTTCATCCTCCATCGATCTTCTGCAGAAGAAATATGACACTGCTATCGGCTTTCTGGAGAAGACATCCACCTACTTCTGCGTGGAGAAGGTGCAGGCCGGGCGGAAGATCGGCTGGGTTCATATTGATTATGACGAGCTCGGGATGGACCCGGACTTCGATATTGTATATTTTGAGCAGCTCGACCATATCGTCACGGTATCGGAGGAATGTGCGGCGATATTGAAGAAGCGGTTTCCGAGCCAGCAGCATAAGGTGAATGTGATCCACAATATCGTATCGCCGGCCGTGATTCATCATATGGCTGAGGAGAATCGCTCCGACGTCTACAACCGGAAAGAGGATGAGCTGATCATCCTGACGGTCGGGAGGCTCCATCCGCAGAAAGGCTATGAGCTGGCTATTGAAGCATGTAAAATCCTCGTCGGACAAGGCTATAATGTCCGGTGGCATGTCATTGGCGAAGGAGCGGAAAGAGCCAGGCTGACCGAGCTGATCAAGGTTAACCGTCTGGAGAATCACTTCATTCTGCTGGGGCTGAAATCCAATCCTTATCCCTTTATCAAGCAGGCGGATCTTTATGTGCAGACCTCCAGATTCGAAGGGAAATCGATTGCCATTGACGAGGCCAAAATCCTGAAGAAGCCGATCGTCATTACAAGATTCAGCACGGCTGCCGATCAGATCCGCGAAGGGCTGGAGGGGCTGATTGTTGACATGCAGGCATCCTCCGTTGCCCAAGGGATCGAGAAGCTGTTCCGCGACAGGGGACTGCAGCGAAAAATGGCCGACCAGCTGGCACAGGCCAGGCTCGGGACGGAAGATGAAATTTATCAGCTGTACAGCCTGCTGCAGGGGGAAGTTTCATGAGAACAGAGCTGTCGTATAAGGTTAGCGTTATTATTCCTGTCTATAATGCGCAGCGGCATCTGCCGGCCTGTATCGATTCGCTGCTTGGCCAGACCCTGCGGGAATGCGAGTTCATCTTCGTCAATGACGGCTCGACGGATGACAGCGGGCCGATCATCGCCTCTTATCAAAGCCTGGATGCGCGGATCAAGCTGATCGGACAGGAGAATCGGGGTGTCAGCCTGGCCCGCAATGCGGGGCTTGCTGCGGCAGCCGGCGAATATATCGGTTTCGTTGACGCGGACGATTATATCGAGCCGGATATGTACGAGAGGCTGTACGATTGTGCCGTGATGGATGATTGCGACGTAGTCGTGTCCAATATGGAGAGTGAAATCGAAGGCCGGACGGTCGTCACCAGATATCCGTTCAAGGTGAATGAGCTGCTCGGCAGGGACTACATACGCAACGAAATACTGCCTTATTTGCTCATGGCGGATCATCTGAATACGGCTGTAAACAAGCTTTACAAAAGAAGTGTGGCCGCAGCAGGCAGGGTCGCCTTCCCGGAACGGGTCCCGCTCGGTGAAGACGGGATGTTTAATATGTCCTTTTTCAGCTGTGCGTCCACGATGAAATATATCGACTATACGGGCTATCATTACCGGGAAGTGGCAGGAAGCGCTACCCGGAACATAGCCGGCAAGGATTATTTTCACCGGGCATTGGAGGTGTACCGGATGGAGCCTCCCGCCTTCTACAAGGAGATGATGCCGCCTGGCCGGATCAAGCAGCTCAAATCCGTCAGACTGATCCACAATACGGTTTCCCTCATTTATATCTATTTCAAGCCCGGCAGCGACATGAGCTTCCGGCAAAGATACGGCTATGTAAAGCGGATGATAACGGACCCTTATGTAAGAGAGTCGCTGCCTGTCTATTATGAGAAGCGGACAGGATCCATAGGCCGGTATGAAAGATGGCTGCTTGCCATGATCCGGGCCAAATTCACCTTTGGCTTGTTATGCGCGGCGGCCTACAGCAGAATCAGGAGCGCTTAAATAAGATTATTGGGGGAATTTCAGTGAAGATTATGATGTTTGCTCACGGAGGCAGCTTGAACAGAGGATGCGAGGCGATCGTCCGGTCGTCCGCCTTTATTATCAAAGAGAAAATCAATGGCGCGAAGGTCTATCTATCGTCGCAGAAGCCTCATACAGACGGAATCATACCCAGACTGGACGGGGTATACGACGGCACAAGAACCGAGATCAGGAAATATTCGCTGGATTGGGCGGTGTCTTTTCTCCACTTCAGACTGCTGAAGGACGAATCTTATGCGCTGCGGAAGATCGAGCAAAAAGTGATCGGGCGGATCAAGGAGGTTGATGTCTGCATGTCGATCGGCGGCGATAATTACTGCTATGGCGAGCAGCCTCAATGGTATGAGATCGACCGCAATGTGAAGCGGAGCGGCAAGAAGCTGGTGCTTTGGGGCTGCTCCATCGGCGAAGAGGATATGTCCGAGCAGAAGCTGCAGGACTTGAAATTATTTGATCTGATCCTGGCCCGCGAGTCCCTTACCTATAACATGCTCCTGAGTAAAGGGCTGCCCAATGTCAAATTATGCGCAGATCCGGCGTTCACGATGGAGAAGGAAGAGCTGCCGCTTCCGGATGGCTGGCAGGAAGGGAAGACGGTCGGGCTCAACTTCAGTCCGCTTGTCTGGAAGCGCAATACCAAGTCCCGGGCTGCGGTGCGCGAGCTTATCTGGCATATTCTGCATACATCGGATATGACTGTTGCCCTTACGCCCCATGTCATGGAGAACGACAACAACGATCATGAGATTCTCCGCGAGTATTACGAGGAGTTCAAGCAAACGGGCAGAGTCATTCTGCTCCCCGATAACCTGACAGCCGTGCAGTACAAGGGATATATCGCCAGAATGAGGTTCTTCATCGGAGCCAGGACCCATGCCACGATTGCGGCCTATTCCAGCTGTGTGCCTACGATGGTGCTGGGCTACAGCGTCAAATCCAAGGGGATCGCGATTGATATTTTCGGAAGAGAGCGTCTGGTGCTTGGAATTGCCGATATTTCCGACAGCAGCAAGCTGATTGGCAGATTCGACGAGATGCTCATGGATGAAGCGGAGCTGGTGCAGACGCTCCAGAAGTCGATCCCGAATATCAAGCGGATGTCGTACAAAGCGGTGGATTATTTGAAGCAGTTGGGCTAGGAGCAAGTCAGGATAAACTTATTGGGCGGGTGGTCGGCTTGAAGAAGAAGCTATTGTTCGTCATGAACAACCTGAACTGCGGCGGCGCTGAGAAGTCGCTTATTTCCCTCCTGCAGGCCATTGATTACTCCCGGTGTGAGGTGGATCTGCTGCTGTTCAAGCGGGAAGGAATGTTCATGGATAAAGTGCCGGAGCAGGTCCGCGTGCTTGCGGAGCCCTCCGGCTATACCTACTTTGATATGCCGGTAGGCAAGGCGCTGGCGGGAACGATCAGGAAAGGCAGGATCGATATTGCATGGTCGCGTCTGCGCGCCGGTCTTGTCTTCCGCAGGGAGAGCAACCGGTCCAGATGCGAGCAGCGGGTCTGGAAGTATATCGGCAGATCGATGAGCGGACTCAGCAAGGAATACGACGCGGCTATCGGTTATCTTGAGAAATCGCCGGTTTATTATGTCATCGATAAGGTAAAGGCGCGGACGAAAATCGGATTTATTCATAACGATTACGACAAGCTGGGAATGGACCCCGGAATCGACCTGGGCTATTTCAAGGCGCTTGACTATATTGCTACTGTTTCGGAGGAATGCGTAAATATTCTGGCGGACCGTTTCCCTATGTACCGGGACAAAATTGTCCTGATGCACAACATCGTCTCGCCGGCTGCCGTTCTGAGCATGGCGCAGGATAATGCTCCCACCCCGAGTAAAGGCATCACCATCGTCTCAGTCGGACGCCTGAATTATCAGAAGGGCTTCGAGCTTGCCGTGGAAGCCTGCGAGCTGCTCGTCAAGGATGGATTCGATATCCGGTGGTACATCGTGGGAGAAGGCGAGGAGAGGGGGAGGCTGGAGCAGTCCATAAAGGAGAGACAGCTTCAGGATTCAGTCATCCTTACGGGGCTTCTGGAGAATCCCTATCCCTATATCAAAACCTGCGATATTTATGTACAAACCTCTTTTTTCGAAGGCCGCTGCCTGACGGTTACAGAGGCGAAAATCCTGCATAAGCCGATTGTTTCCACCGACTTTAAAGTGATATACGACCAGTTAACCGACGGGCATAACGGTTTGATCGTGGAGCAGAATGCGGCTTCGGTCTATCAGGGCGTCAAGAAACTGATCAACAGCGAGACGCTCCGCCGGCATCTGACAGATAACCTGAGGCAGGAAACATTGGGAACCGAGCATGAGATCCATAAGCTCTATCAATGGATCAGCTAGCAAGAAGGGGCGAGGCTATTGTATATTCCGTTACTATGTTGTCTGCTGCTGCTTGCCGCAGTAGTCCTCATTATTTTAATTGATGCTATTCCGATATTCGCGGACTGGCTCAGCCGCATTCGTATCGGACGATACCGCGATCTCAAGGAGTGGAACGAATCCGTCACCCAGAGGGGCGCCCAGTGGCTGAACCGTACCCCGAAGATGAAGGTGACCGATAATACCAGACTGGTCGTGATTGATATGCTGCAGGGAAATTATACCAAGAATGCGATCCAGCACTGGCAGGAGGCGGCCCTGCTTATCGGCTTGTCGGAATATGCGGACAAGAACAAGGACCGGGATATCGAGAA
Source organism: Paenibacillus sp. JT22N12 (assembly GCF_056269365.1). Taxonomy (NCBI): domain Bacteria; kingdom Bacillati; phylum Bacillota; class Bacilli; order Caryophanales; family Paenibacillaceae; genus Paenibacillus; species Paenibacillus sp. JT22N12. The sequence goes on from NZ_JBWDNU010000002.1 coordinate 422,436, forward strand.
CGAAATCAGAAAATACGTGAAAGCCAAATTTAACAGCGGCGGGAACTGGGTGGACAAGCCCAGGCATATCGATGGCGCCATCGTGGCTTATGCTGTAATGAAGCAGCAGTGCATCGATCCGGATGGATTCAAGCCGGCGTTCGACTACATTTGGGAGTTCATTAAGGAGCATATCGGGGATGACGGCACGGTCATGTACCGCAAATCGATGAAGAACTACCGCTATGTCGATACGATCGGCTTTGTCTGTCCTTTTCTTGTCGCGTACGGTCTCCGTTATGACAAGCCAGAATGCGTGGAGCTGGCCGTCAGGCAGCTGGTCGAATACGAGAAGCACGGCATGCTCGATCATCATTATCTGCCAAGCCATGCTTACCATGTGGAGCATAAAACTCCGCTTGGCTTGTACGGCTGGGGGCGGGGCTTGGGATGGTTCGCCATCGGGCTCATGGATGCCTGGCGCGAGCTGCCGGCTGCTCATCCCGACAAGCCGCTGCTTGAGGGGATGATTACGAGATTTGCGGCAGCCTCCCTCGCCTTCCAGGGCGCGGAGGGGAACTGGAACTGGACGATTACCCGCCAGGAGTCCAGAGCGGATTCGTCGGCCACGGCGGTGCTTGGCTGGTTTCTCGGCGAAGCTTCACATCTGGAGCATCTCGCGGAGGCTTGCTCCAAGGGATCGCAGCGGGCAGCCTCTTATTTGATGAAGGTAACCAGGCGCAGCGGTGCAGTCGATTTCTCCCAAGGGGATACGAAGGATATCGGCGTATATTCCATGCTGTTCAATATTTTGCCCTTCACGCAAGGGTTTTGCATCCGGATGATGACTGACAAGGGCCGGGATCAGGTGCCGGCATGAGAGTCCGCAGCTCATTAATTAATATTGCGGCAGGACTCGGCAACCAGATCGTGATTACGGCTCTCAGTTTTATTTCCAGGACGGTGTTCATCAACAGCCTGGGTATCGAGTATTTGGGTATTAACGGTTTGTTCACCAATCTGCTGACAATGCTCACGCTGGCGGAGGCGGGAATCGGCTCCAGCATTATTTACAGCCTCTATAAGCCCGTTGCAGACAATGACAGGGACACCATCAACAAGCTGATGAAGCTGTACCGGAATGCCTACCTGGTCATTGCTCTCATCGTGGCGCTCCTTGGCTTATCCGTGCTGCCGTTCCTTGACCATTTTGTCAAAGATTCCAGCGTGGAGCATCTGACGGCGATTTATCTGATCTTTTTGCTCAATACCGTCACCCCATACCTCTTCTCTTACAAAAACTCATTTCTGAACGTCAGCCAGAAGGGGTATATCGTAACGCTTGTATTCACCGTGTCTTCGATTCTGTCGACCTGCCTGAAAATCGGAATTCTTACTTACACGAAAAACTATATTCTTTTTCTGATGATAGACAGTGTGATCACGCTTAGCACCGCGGTTATCCTGACGGTAACCGTCAACCGGATGTATCCGTTCCTGCGCGACAAGGTCAGCGGAGGGCTGGACAGCGTGACGAAGAAGGGGATCATCAAGAATGTGAAAGCCATTGTCCTGCAGAATACAGGCAGCTACTTCGTGCTTGGGACGGAGAATATTCTCATCTCAAGCTTCGTAAGCGTTGCGGCTGTCGGCTTGTACTCCAACTACAAGATGCTGATCGAAATCGGGCGGACCTTTATCAATCAGATTTTCAGCAATATGTATCACAGCATCGGCAATCTGGTATCCAAGGAGAGCAAGGATAAGATTTTTGCGGTGTATAAAGTGACGCTGCTGCTTAATTTCTGGTTGTATTCGCTGTTTGTCATTCTCTTGTCCCTATTAATCGAACCGTTTATCACCCTGTGGATCGGTCCGGATTTCCTGATGAGCGGCAGCGTGCTCGTTCTGCTATTGGCTCTGTTTTATGAAAGAGGCATGAGAAATTCCATCACGACGGTGAAAACAACGGCAGGCATCTTCCATCAGGACCGTTATGCCCCGCTCATTCAGGCGGCCGTATGCCTTGGCGTGTCCATTACGCTCGTCCAGACGATCGGGATAGCCGGCGTGTTTATCGGGTCGCTCATCAGCAGCTTGGCCGTTCCCTTCTGGACGACTCCTTATTTTGTCTACCGGAATGTATTCCAGCGGCCCTTGACGGATTATTTCAAGACCTATTTCATCTATACGTTGGCAGGCGCGGGTGCTTATGCCCTTGCCAGCGCAGTATGCCATTTCATTCCCGCGAACGGCTTTGCAGAGCTCATAGGGAAAGGCATTGCGGGCTTTTTCACCGTTAATGTTCTTTATATCGCACTGTTTCACCGTACGGAAGAGTTTGGCTACCTGCTCGGAATCAGCCGGAGCATCATCCGCAGGCTGGCGATGAGCCGCAAGGTCAATCACAATATGGAGGGATAATCCTTATGGCGATATTGGTTACCGGCGGGGCCGGATATATTGGAACCCATACCTGCGTCGAGCTGCTGGAGGCCGGATATGACATCATTGTGGTGGATAATTTCGCCAACAGCAGTCCGGAGGCGCTCAATCGGGTAAAGGAAATCACAGGGAAATCCTTTCGGTTCTATCAATTGGACGTAAGAGACCGCAGCGCTCTTGAGGCCGTTTTTGCAAGAAATCAAATCGATGCCGCCATCCATTTTGCCGGTCTCAAGGCGGTCGGCGAGTCGGTTCGTTCACCGCTCTGGTATTATGAGATGAATATGAACAGCACGCTGGCGCTGTGCGAGGTCATGAGCAAATATGGCGTGCACAAGCTTGTGTTCAGCTCTTCTGCCACCGTGTACGGGGCATCCGGGGATATGCCGGTGTCCGAGAATTCGCCCATTGGCGCATCCAGCCCCTATGGCCGCACCAAACAAATGATTGAGCAGATTTTGCAGGATCTGTCGGCATCCAATCCGGAATGGGGAATCAGCATTCTCCGCTATTTCAATCCTGCCGGCGCCCATAAGAGCGGGAGGATCGGTGAGAATCCCTCGGGCACGCCTAACAATCTGATGCCTTATTTGTCGCAGGTGGCTTCCGGTAGACTGGAAGAGCTGAGCATATATGGAAGCGATTATCCTACCCCTGACGGCACGGGAATCAGGGATTACATCCATGTTGTAGATCTGGCGCTTGGGCATATCAGAGCCCTTGAACGCATTCTGGATTCATCGGGTCTGAATATTTACAACCTGGGAACCGGGCGCGGTTCAAGCGTCCTGGAGATGATAGCGGCCTTCGAGAAAGCGACGGGGACTCATGTGCCGTACCGCTTCGCTGCCCGCAGGCCGGGGGATATTGCGGTCAGCTGCGCGGACATCCGGAAGGCCAGACAAGAGCTTGGATGGACTGCAGACCGTTGTATCGAGGAGATGTGCGAGGATACTTGGCGATGGCAGGCGAATAATCCCGATGGCTACGATATCCATGAGAATCGGTTCATGACTGCTTTACTAAAAATGTGAATTATTCGACAAAATTAGTTGAAAAAATCAAAATTCGATCGCACGAAGCGACAGCATCAGCGGAAAGGCTTGATTATAATGGTGAATATAGAAAACGATTACATTTAAATAGGAGACGAAGAAGTGCGTTTTTACCTGGGCACCTTAAACGCATGGAGTCAGTGGTGCAACCGGCCGAATTCGGAGCGGAGGAAATGGTTATGGCGCTTGCAGAACGGATTCGCAAGGAAAATTTGGACAAAGAGTGGGTTGAATTGATTATGATCGCACGGGCAATGGGGCTTGACCGGGAAGTTATCCGGGGTGTTCTGAGCGCCCTCCCGAAATTGGAAAACGGCACATTACCCATGGAAGAAAATACATCTACATAGTGCCTAATCCTTGTGGAGCCTCCACTTGTTGAATTCCAGAAACTCTTTAAACTGTTCCTTGCTCACGCCTGATGCCATGGCTTCGCGTACGAGGTCTTCCCATTCCCGGTCAAGCTGCCTTGCTTCGTCATCGGACTTCTGGACGTGAAGCAGTTCTTCCACGGAAATACCCAGTACGGTTCCGACTTTCTCGAGAAATTGAATGGAGGGATTCTGCTGAATCCCCCGTTCAATGGAACTTAAGTAGGACTTGGCCACGCCAGCCCGCTCAGAGAGCTCGGTTAAAGAGAGCGCCTTTCTTTTGCGCAGCAGTTGTATGCGTTCTCCAATCATTATACGTATCCTCCAATGTTATAGCTTGCTGAACCTTATTATATCGGATTCTTCTTCATTAAGAAAGAATCCGTTGCTTATAACGAACAGTTGCGGAAAAGTGAACAGCGGTTTTCATTGCGCTGAAGACTTTTCCGCTTTTTTTTTGAAATATATGAAAGTATAAATCCCGATTATACTTTGCTTATATTTCTGAGGGAAGAAACCAGGGCTTTGCCGCCAGAGGAAGGCGATAGCCGTTTCTTTTCATGCATGGCCGCATGAAGCTGCCTGTCTCCTCATCCTCTACGGCAGCTATACAATGGCTTCTTTCTGATTATCAAGCAGATGGCCGAATACTCCGTCCCGTTCAGATGCAAGCTGCATGAAGCCTCCGCGCTGCACCACTTTCCCCTGATCGATGACAATGACCTGATCCGCGTGACGGATTGTGGATAAACGATGGGCGACCACAATAATGGTCATGGTCCCTTTCAGCCGCTCCAGCGCCTCCTGGATTTTCTTCTCGTTCTCGGTATCCAGCGAGCTTGTCGCCTCGTCCAGCACGAGCACGGCCGGTTTGCTGATGATGGCCCGCGCCAGCACAAGCCGCTGCCTTTCGCCTCCGGACAGCCGGATGCCCCTGTCGCCAATGAGCGTTTCCAGCCCCAGAGGCAGCGCACGGACAAACTCAGCGGACGAGGCGAAGTCCAGCGCTTCCCACAGCTGATCCTCGCTGGCATCGGGCCTGATCATCAGCAGGTTTTCCCTGATGCTGGCATTGTACAGAAAGGGGTCCTGCGCCACATAGCCGATGGACCGCCGGTAGGCAAACAGATTCGCATTGGTAATGGGTTCTCCGTCGATGAGAATCCGGCCCGATTCAGGCTGCATCAGGCCCATCAGCAGATCGATCAGCGTGCTTTTTCCCGCGCCGGAACGTCCGACAAAGGCTGTCATCCGGTTAGCGGGAATGAACAGATTAATCGCCTGAAGCGTATGCGCAGCCTCCTGCCGGTGGTAGCGGAAATATACATTGTCACAGGTAAGCCCATGCTCGAGACGAAGCGGAGCCGGACTTAAGCCGGCAGGACCCGCCTCGTGCTGCTCCACCGCTTCCGCACATTCCTTCTGCAGGCTGATGAGCGCTTTGAAGGCGGGGACCGTTGCCGCCAGCTGCTCCAGATTGGATTGAATGCCTGTGAATCTCGGCCACAGCCTGGCGAAGATCAGGATAACCAGCAGAAGCTGGGGACCCTGCGTATGAAAGAACTGGAATGAGATAAACACGAAGCCCGCGATCAATAGTGCAGAGGATATCTTGTAAACCAGCTGCGAATTCATTCTGAGCCGGATGTACTCCATCTGCTCATGCATCATCCCCTGGGTAAGCGAATGAAGCCAGCCCAGGCGGGATTCCTCCAGGTTGTTGCTCTTGATGTCCTTGATACCGTTCAACTGATCGGTAATGCCGGCAAGGTAGCTTTGTGAGAGTTCCGAGGTTTGACTGCCGAGCACCTTCGCCTGATGAATATATTGGCGCGAGAACAGCGCAAGAACCGTTCCGCAGCCCAGTACGAACAAAGTCATGGCCGGCGAGAGCCAGAAGGCGAACACAATCTGGATAAGCGTAAACAGGAAGGAGGTCACGAGCTGGAGAAACAGGTTGATTCCGCTAATGACGCGCGCAAGCTCGATCGTTAACAGATTTATGAGATCCGATTTCCTCTTCTGGAGGAAAAAGGACCATCTGGACGCGAGCAGCGTGCTGTAGGTTTCAAAGCGCAGCTTGCGGCTGAAGATCTGCTGGATCTCCACATTGCGGATCGTAATTTTACGCTGAATGAGATTTTGACCGAACACGATCAATACATAAAGAGACAAAATCAGGGTCAGCGCCAACGTCTGTGGCATTGCCCGCAGCTCTTCGAGAATTTTGAAATCGTAGCCGCTTGCCTGCTGTACGCTCAAAATCCCACTCATGCTGATCATGGGGATCAGCAGCAGAATGCCGAGACTTTCAAGAAGACTGCTGAATACCATACCAAGCAGATTGATTGTGAGGGCAGCTCCGGAATAAGCGTATAGACGCTTCATGTAATGCAGGATGGGATTCATCAAACTCGCTCCTAAAGTGAGACCTCTCGCCGCCATTCCTATGAACGGCGGCAGCCGTTTCTTCCTACCTTATAGCATGTATCAGTTTCACGCAGATAAATGTCTATAAGGTCTATGCGAAGAAACTAACCTAGCCGCCAGAGGACGGCGGCAGCCGTTTCTTCCTGCCTTATAGCATGTATCAGTTTCACGTAGATAAATGTCTACAAGGTCTACGCGAAGAAACTAACCTAGCCGCCAGAGGACGGCGGCAGCCGTTTCTTCCTGCCTTATAGCATGTATCAGTTTCACGTAGATAAATGTCTATAAGGTCTATGCGAAGAAACTAACCTAGCCGCCAGAGGACGGCGTCAGCCGTTTCTTCCAGCCTTCGCAAATTTCTGAACAACGATAAACCGGTTCATAACTTCCGCGCCGGTAATATAGACGGGGCCGCTGCGCAGCCAGGCATGGGCAATGAGCTGCCCGGTCTTGTCTTTGGCAGTTCCCATGTAAAGGGTGCTGTCGATTCTGCGGCGCTCCAGCATTTTCATGCCCGCGATGGCGCGCACCAGACATTTGCTCTCCCATGGCGTATGCCGGCTAACGGTATTGATAGCATGCGCCACCTGCCTGATTGCAGGCATACAGGGCGGGTCATAATCCAGGGAGGTTTCCCGGGTCTGCTCTCCCAGCTTCGGGGCGATGGCGGCGAATGGCCGGAACAGCTGACATCGTGCCCAGCCCAGCAGCAGACATGCCTCGACGAACATGAGCAGCGTTCTTCTGTCCGTATGAAGCAGCTTGCGGAGAATTCTGAAGATTTTCATATGAGGTCCCTACTTTTTAAATGAAAATTAGGATGCAGACAGATGTTCATCTGCTTGGGCGTACAGGATCAGTTCATGCTCGAGCAGATGGTTCAGAAACAGCAGAACATCGCGTTCGCATTCGCTGCTGTCAACCTCGTATTCAGCCGTCAACGTTTCGACGATCCGGACAACGGGACTGCCTGCGCCGATCAACTCCCACATTCTCCCGCCGGTCTCTCCCAAATTATAATATTTGCCATTGCGGACGCTCAGCATGACTTTCTCGCCATCCATGTCGCTCACGATATTGCCGGGGTATTGCGAGACAGTTCCGGTCGGCTGTACAACGCTTGGGTTCATGAAGCTTCCTCCTTTTGAATGGTTTCGAGCAGAAGCGAACTGAGCAAGGGTGCGGTAAATCCGGAGGCGGGACGGCCGATCCGGTATACCGGAAGCCGGTTGACGAACCGGACAAGCATGCCGAAATGCCATTCCATGAGGCCCATTTTCTCCATTAACGAACGGCGGAAGGTATGGCGCAGCAGGGTATGGAACCGTTCAAGCCCTTCAACCGGCTGAATCCCGGTATCCGTTTCACCCGGCACCAGCTCGAATACGCCGCCAAGCGGCAGGGGAGAAGGGTGAAACCCGGAGCGGACCGGCACCGCAAATTTAAGCTCACGGTCAAATAGCGGCTTGCAATCTGTATGATGAATGCCGAGTTCGTCGATACTGTTCTGCCACAGCTTCTGCTGCGGGTAGGAGGAAAGCACGATTGGCATATGATCTTCATTGAGAATAACGGGAATGACGTCATCGCTCAGCAGCCGGCAGCCGCGGTCAAGCAAAACGGAAGCGAGAGTGGATTTTCCGGCACCGGAATGTCCCACAATGGCATAGGCTTTCCCGTCGATAGCGACAGCGCTGCCGTGCAGGGGAAGAATTCCTCTTTGCAGGAGCAGCACACCCATACAGGTGCCCAATACGTAAAGCCTGATTTTGTCCGGATCCGATTCAGGGAAAGGGGAAACGGCAATAGAACAGCCATCCTCGATACGGAAAATGGCCACATCCGGCACCTGAAACATGACTGCGCTTCCACGAACGACCCAGATTTCATCCGGAGCTGCTTCTGCGTTCCATAGCGGCAGTAAATCCGCAACGCTAATGGTAGCGGGAGCCTGCTGCTGCAGATTTTCCCCGGTTGACCCGCAGGCTTCGGTCAGCTCCGGAAGCGGAATGGCACTTTGAATGACGCAGCCAAAAGCGTGATAGTAAGCAAGAGCGGTCGTTTCGATCATCATTTTCACTCCAGTTGATCCGATTCATAATTCAATCCATTGCATGCAGATGCGTGAGCGCCCGCAAACGGTTGACAGCCGCCTATATACACCCTGGTACATAAGCGGCCATCAATGAAGATTAGCTGTAGTGAATGTTTTCTGTGGGATCCGGTTGAACAGCATCAGGCAGATGAACGCCTGGTCCTGCCATTGTCATTTTGTAGTCAAGAACTTCCAATGATGGCGCTTGCCATTGTTTTTTGGCTTCGTTTTGCATAGTATCACCTCCTCTCAAGTTTGTTTTTTGATAAAACGGTAGAAGATCAGGCCTCTCATCAATATCCGGTAGTTGAAATCAAACGCAAGCTCCGGCCGGGGCTCGGTGCCGATCCTGCCCAATGAATCAGCCAGCTGCTCCGTATTCAAAAATTCCGCAGCCGCAGGGTCTGCTATAAGCTGATGAAGCTCGCTTATAAAAGCATCCCATGATTCGGCCATCCGGTGCACGCCGTCGGCACCCTGAACGCCGCGGGTCCGATGGTTCAGCCGGACGTTGTCGGGCAAATAACCTTCGGTTGCCCGGCGGATCAAGGCGCGGTCTACGCCGTTTTGAACGAATTGATCGTCCGGCACGGAAAGACAGAAGCGGATGACACGCAGATCATTCGTCGGGTCGCGGTCCCACATCAGATATTTGAGCGACAGCTTGGTGCCGATCGTACCGTTAATGTTCCAGAAATAGAGCTGCTTGAACTGGTCCTCGCGGATGGCGTAGGCGCTGTTCAGGGGAGAACCCCATGTGTTAAGTCCATAGGTTTGCAGCTTCTCGAATACCTGCGTTCGCTTCGCGAACTGCGGATTGATCAGCATCGGCAGCTGATAATCGCTTTTTTGCGTCGTAAACCTTCCATAGAACGGGAAAGCTTTTTTGCCGACAACAGACATGACCCGCGATTTCTTCACGCCCAGGCTGTGGCTGTACTGCTGCAGCTCCCGGTAGAAGCGGATCCAGCGGAACTGTCTGATCAGGTTGACCTGATAATCCAGCGCCGGTCCCCATGAGATGGTCCAATTGCCCCGCTGGCCGTTCAGCATGACGCCGATGTTCTCATGGTAAGCCCGCTCGTAAATCCCCTTGAGCCAGAATGAATTTTCAAAAAACTTATAGGGCATCTCCATCGTCTCCAGCCAGTCATCAATCTCGGAGAACGGGCTCAGCCCGGGGAAATTCAAATAGTTGTCCTTGATGTTGCCCACATGGCTGACGGTAGACATGATCAGGGGACGCTCGTCGGCAATCCTGCTCTTGGGCGTGAAATCAACGAAATCCTCAAGCGGATAATAACTGAAGGAATGCAAGGGTTTATTCGCCTTGCGCAGCGCTCTGGCAGCGAAGCTTGCGACTGAACCCGAATCCAGTCCTCCGCTGAGATGGGCGCCGACCTGGCGGTGCGTCCGGATACGGGAGGTAACTGCGGCGTTGAACACCTCGCGGAACGCTTCCTCGTACTCCATATCGGATTTATAATTCAGCCGTTCTTCCGGCTCCAGCGTGCAGTATCTGGAGAACGTGATCCTGCCGCCCGAGACAGTCAGGCTGTGGGATGGCGGGAGCTGCTGAATATGCGAATAGACGGTAGAGAAGCAATCGACAGCATCGGTAGTCACGGGAATGGCCAAAAATTCCGAGATCCACTGTTCATTCATGCTTTTGTTCAGGCCAGGCAGGGTGAATAAGGGTTCTATAATGGTACTGAAGGCAAAAAGCTCAGACGAACGGGCCAGATACAAGGTGCGGTTGCCCGAAAAATCTCTTGCACCGAAGAGCGACCGTCTGCGTTCATCCCAGATGACAAAGGCGAAGTCGCCGACGAGATAGCGGGGGGTATCTTCCCCCCATTGGTCATAAGCCAGCAGGATGAGCAGGCTGTCAGGCATGTCACCACGGTCCTCGCGGGGGACGTTCAGCTGGTCGAATAACTCGGTGCGATTATCGATGATGGCATCCGCCGTAATGGCAAGGCCCCGCTCCCGGTCATGGAAGGGAAGGATTTCTCCCACGGATTCCGGCGTGATCCATTGTGCATGGCAGCCGAGAAACGCGCCTTGCACTTGCCAGGTATGTACCCGGTCGGCAGGATAGCGCTCAAACTGGGCCATCAGCGCATCGCCCCGCCCGGGATGGATCTCTTCATGATTCATATGATAAATTCCGGCAATCGCGCTCATGGTATTCTCCAGCCTTTCATTGACGATTCCAGGGTGATGGGGATGTTAGTTACTGTTCTTTTTATAGAACGTTGGAGCAGCAATAGGGAAGCCTGATCCCCGATGGTAGGTTGAAATAATATTTTTAGTAATATTTAAGGCTTATTAAGGAAGAAGAGGCTGTTTTCATGTTCGTTATAAAGAACTTAGTCCTAGATTAGCATTTAATATAAAATCTTGTCAACCGGCATTTTCAAACTTGAGCACCGCTGTGGTCCAGTCATGCTTGAACATCAAGGGGCCGGAAGGCTGCCGGAGCAAACAAGAGTATTATTCTATATAGGAATGAACAAATAAAATGGGATTTTTCGGCGGCTGGAACATATAGTTGAAAGGGGTACGATAAGGAGCAACCGGAATTTGCGATATTATATATATCATAGTGCTAACAATAATATGACTTAAAAGATTGAATTAAAGAAATTTAAAAGCTGAATTTCGAAAGTTTCATTCAATTCCACGAGAAAATTAAATATTATTGACTTATTGAGTTATATATATTGACATGAAAATTATGGAATACTAGAATGATAGATACAAAACGTATACATAAGAACTGCGTAATGGGTTGTAGGACGGAGGTGGCTATCTCAGGAAGACTGGATGAAATCGTCTTGAAAACGGTCTTATTTCGCTGTGAAAATCAAAATTTGCAGATTGGGAGAGGTGTATGACAGCAATGAGAACCCCTTATCGTTTTTTTGCGTTGAAACGATCCGTATCCGTCGCTCTCTTATTTTTATTGGTAGCAGCTTTACTTCCCTATACCCCTGCAGCTTCGGCTGCCGACGAATTTCAATTTGAGGAAATAACCCTGCAGGAGCTTCAGGCAGGATATGCCAAAGGCGACTATACGGCTGAGAAGGTCGTCCAGGCGTATCTGGACCGCATTCAAACGTACGAGCCGAATTATAATGCTTTTACGACAATGAATACAAAGGCATTGGAGGAGGCCCGGGAAATCGACCGCCGCCGGGCTGCAGGAGAAACGCTGGGAAGCCTGGCCGGCGTTCCGATTGTAATCAAGGAAGCGGTGGATATGGCCGGATTCCCCTCCACGATGGGATGGGCGCCGCTAAGCAAGGAGAAAGGCGGCATTCAGCTGATTCCCGAGACGGATGCCCCGGTGGTGGCAAGGCTGAAGGAAGCGGGAGCGATCATTCTGGGAAGAACCAATATCCCGACGTTCAGCAATTCCGGCACACGCGCTACGTCGAGCTGGGACGGAGATACCTATAATGCGGTAGACCGCAAGCTGGTTCCCGGTGCGAGCAGCAGCGGAACGGCAATGGCGGTCTCGGGGAACTTTGCCGTGCTCGGCATCGCGGAGGAAACGGGCGGTTCCATTCAGAATCCTGCGGCTGCCCAGGCGTTGGTGGGAATCAAGCCGACCTTTGGACTGGTGCCGAATGCGGGTGTGGTACCGCTTGGAGGAAGCACGCGGGACGTCATCGGCACGCATGCCAGAACCGTTCATGATGCGGCGGCGATGCTTGACGTTATTGCAGGTTACAGCCATGAAGATCCGAAGACCGTTGCTTCGATCGGCAATATGCCGCGCAACGGCTACACCTCGCAGCTTAATCAGCTGGCGCTGAAGGGCAAGCGGATCGGCCTGTACGGGAAAGGCTGGCGGGATCAGGAGCTGACGCCGGAAACCCAGGAGCTGTATGACCGTGCCGTATCTGAGCTTGAGAAGCAGGGCGCTACGGTAATTCCGGATCCATTCGCAGGGACGGAATTTGCCGAATTCGTCAAAGCTTCCGGGTCGGTGGGCATTGAATCCGTTATCTACGATATGGAAGATTATCTGGAACGGCTCGGGCCAAGCGCCGAAATCAATTCGGTCCAGGAGCTGATGGATAAAACCGGTCAAAAACCGTCCATCTTCGACCGCTACAAGGAGGATATGCCCGATCCGAATTCCGTGGCCGATTTGTCCAATTTTGTGAAAATCCGTACCAAATACCTTCAAATCATTAATGATGTGATGGATTTCTACGATCTGGACGCACTGGTTTATCCTCAAATGTTTAAAGAGACGCCTCTTCTTGACAGCAAGGATAATATTGGCGCAACCACTGTTTCCGAAATTAATATAGCCGGGATTCCTCTCGTGACGGTGCCAGGCGGCTATTACAAGAGCGGTTCCCCGTTTGCTGTCGCCTTCATCGGCAAAATGTGGAGCGAAGCCAGCCTGCTAGGCATGGCCTATGACTATGAGCAGTCTACCAAATACCGTGCAGCGCCGGTGCTGCTTGGGAAATAAAAAAGAGACAGGCAGCGCCCATTGCTGTGAATGACGGGCGCAGTCAAGAATGGATGGATAGAGTGGGGCTGAGGCTCGTTATTATTAATGAAGACAGATCATAGATGATCGGATGGATCAGGTTCAAGTGATATTATAGAAGAGAAATCTTTCATACCAGTCTTCAAATCTTGCAATAAACTTCAAGAACCTTGCGCGCGGCGCAAGGTTTTTTGTTTTGTGCGGATCCAGCAGCGCCTGGCTTAGGCCAGCCCGGCCCAGTAAGAGCGCTTCATCAGGCTTTTTTTGCCCTTTATATTTTTTTAACAATTTTTTTTACATTGCCATAACCATATGAACATTGTATACAGGTACATTGAACATGCGAAGGGGGATGGGGGAATAGAAGATAGCTTGCTGAAAGCAGCATTACTCTCGGCCGCAGCGAGGAGGGAACCGCATCATGAAAAATCAATTCATGGCCTTGATCGGGAGTATGGATTTCAGAAACAAGCTGATCATTTTGTTTATGATCATTGCGATCGCGCCGCTCAGCGTGCTGGGCATCCTGTCGTATAATCATTCTTCCTACACGGTTCAGGAGAAGGTGTACCAAACGGTGCTGGAAAGTCTTTCCCAGATTACATACAGCATGAATTATTTCATCAGCGATATTGAGCAGCTGTCGATGTACATCTACAGCAACGAGGACGTTCAGGAGGTTCTTTCTTCAGGCAGCGCGGACCGTACGATCAGCGAGCGCTATGCGGATGAACAGAAGATTTCGGCCATTCTGGAGTCGTTCGTCGGCTTTAAGAAATGGGATATCGAAATTTATATATTGGGCAACAATGGGGAGCGGTTTTTTACCGGCGATGTGCTGCCCAAGCAATACGACAACATCGATTCCAATTGGGGATTGTTCCGCAAAGCCCGGCTTGCGGGCGGCAACGCCGTATGGGATACCCACTATACGCTGAAGAAGCTCTATGATTTCGGCACGGCGGTGGCAACCGGGCGCGTCCTCAAAAATATAGAAACAAACGAGGATTTGGGCTATCTCGTCATCGATATTATGGAATCGGCGCTGGTGGACAAATATGCGAGAGCGCATCTTGTGCCGGACGGCCAGATTTTTCTGCTGGACCGTTTCGGCAATGTCATGTCCAGTCTGCCCAAGCATCAGATCGGGACGAAGCTGCAGGCCGATTTTCTGCCGAATGTGCTGGCCGGGACGAAGGGCTATTTTGAGTCGCGGGACGATGCCGGGAACAGGGAAATGATCATTTACGACACTTCCGAGGCGACCGGCTTCAAGCTGGTCAGCGTCATGCCCGTCAAGGAAATGATCAAGGAAAGCCAGAGCATCCGGAAGCTGACGATCGGGGTCATGCTTGTCGGAATTATCGCGGCGTTCGGCTTTGCATATATCGTCTCCAGCAGCATCACCACCCCCTTGCGCAAGCTGCGCTCGCTGATGAAGCAGGCGGAGAAAGGCGATCTTGGCGTATCCTTTTCCTCCAAATACAAGGACGAGGTCGGCCAGCTGGGCCAGAGCTTCAACCGCATGCTGCAGGAGATTCAATATTTGATCAATGAAAATTACGAGAAGCTGCTGAAGCTGCGCGAGGCGGAGCTGAAGGCGATTCAGGCGCAGATCAATCCCCATTTTCTGTATAATACGCTGGACTCCATTAATTGGATGGCCCGCATTCACCATGTCGATGAAATATCGCGGACGGTCATTTCCCTTGGCGAGCTGCTGCGCTACAGCATTTCCAAGGGCAATCAGATCATTTTGATCAGCGAGGACATGAAGCAGATCCTGCATTATTTGGCGATCCAGAAGATGCGGTTCAGGGAAAAAATCACGATGGAAATCGAGATGGAAGACGAAATCCTCTCCTTTTATACATTGAAGCTGCTCATTCAGCCGGTTGTGGAGAATGCGATTGTGCATGGCCTCGAACGGAAGAACGGCAAAGGAACACTGCGCTTTACCGGGCAAGCCGCTGGCGACAAGGTCCGGTTCACCGTCAGTGACGACGGGGCCGGCTTTGTGCCGGACAAGCATGAGATAGGCACGGCGAAGGCAGGCACGGGCATCGGGCTGGAAAATCTGCGCAGAAGAATGGAGCTGCAATTCGGCGACAGCGCCTCGCTTCATATCGTCAGTAAGCCGGGTATCGGAACGACGGTAACGATCGAGTTTCCTCAAATTAAACAAGCGGGTGAAGACTATGTTCAAGGTCATGATTATTGACGATGAATGGCTGGTAAGGGAAGGGCTGAAAACAACGATTGCCTGGCATGAAATGCAGTGCGAGATCGTGGGCGAGGCGGATAACGGCATCGATGCATTGAAGCTTATCGATGAGCTGTCGCCGGATATACTGCTGTCCGACATCCGCATGCCTGGGATGGACGGGCTGGAGCTTGTTCAGACCATCTCCCGCAGGGATTCAGAGATTACGACGATTTTTTTGACAGGCTTCGACGATTTCTCCTATGCGCAGCAGGCGGTGAAGCTGGGCGCTTTCGATATTCTGCTGAAGCCGTCCGATCCCCATGAGCTCCGCAAAACCTTCGGAGAAGCGACCCGCATGATCACGCTCCGCAGGCAGCAGATGGACTATACGAAAATTCTGGAGAAGCATCAGCGGACAAGCCAGCCCTTCGTGCTGGAAAAGGTACTCCAGCATCTCCTTACGGATACGGCAAGCATGCAGGATATGCAGCTGCTGTACGAAGCGTTGGAAGGTTTTCTGGAGCCGTTCGAAGCCTTCAGAGTCGCCGTCGTCGATTTTGGAGGCGGCGATGCGGATGCGCTCAGGGAGCCGGGTTGGGAGTCCGGCGCCGCCGCGTACTTCAGGAGCTGTGCGCTGACCGACCCCATCCCCATGAACAGCGGCGTTTACGCGGTTCTCTTGAGCGAGGTGGGAGGCTCAAGGTGGCGGGAGGGGATTCCGCAGCGGGAATCCGGCTGGCACGGCGGACCCACCATCAGCCTCAGCCGCGTTCATCATGGTCTGCTTGCACTTGGCAAAGCCTATGACGAGGCCTGCATCGCCAGACTCCATCATGTATTTTTGAAATCGCCGACCGTTATCAGCTACGAGAACTTATCGAATGATGCCGTGTCCTCGGAAGTATGGGATGAATCGGATGTCGTCGAAGCGATCAAGTGGGGATCGGAGGACAAGCTGAAGGAAGCGCTGCAGGCGCTGTACAAAGCTCTGCTGTGGCGCTCCGGCGGAAAAGAAGCCGATCCCAGGCAGTTTCGCGTGCAGCTTGTATTTGGCGTTTACAATCTGTTGACCTTGCATTTCCACGAGACAGGCGGACTGCCGGAGCTGAAGGGCGTACTGGAAAAGATAAACGAGCTGCGTTCCAGCGAGCTCATGCTCGATTGGCTGGAGAGCATGGCAAGAGAGGTGCGGACCCGGTATCTGGAAAGCAAATCGCCTTCCAGGAGTGAGATTGACACTGTGCTGGATTATATTCACGACCATTTTACAGAAGAGCTGATGATGTATGATTTGGCCGCAAGCCTGCATATGAGCGAGAGCAAATTCAGCAAGCTGTTCAAAAAGCAGGCCGGCAAAAGCTTCATGGACTACATAACCGAGCTGCGCATTAACAAAGCGAAGGAATTGCTGCTGGATCCGGAGGTGAGAATCGGCGAAATTGCCTTAATGGTCGGTTATCAGGAGACGCGCTATTTCAGCCAGCTGTTCAAGAAAACTACGGGGATGACGCAAAAAAGCTTCCGCAGGAAGCTCGAAAAGCTTAAAAACAACAAGGAAAAATAACGAACATAAATGAAATTCTACCGCGTTGTTGGAAAGGACCCTGCGGCTCTATAGTGGGAAAGTACCTACAAAAACGCAGGAGGCAGAAAATGAAACGTTTAAAAGTACTCAGTTTATTGATGGTGGTCCTTGTTGTCATGCTGACGGCATGCGGCGAAAATTCGGGAACGGACAACGCAGGCACAGCGAATGCGAATAACGCAGGAACGGCGAATGCGAACAATACGGCAGCGGATGCGGGCAATGCGGCAAGCACCGCTTCGACGGCAGAAACGACTTCGGCTGACGGAGCCGGAGATGCGGGCACGGCAACCAAGCTCAGCGGCAAGGTCGTTATTTATTCACCTAACAATGCGGATATCAATAATCCGATCGTCAAGGAATTTCAAGAGCGTACGGGAGTGCAGGTCGAGCTGATCGCCGGCGGAACCGGAGAGCTGCTCAAGCGCGTTGAAGCGGAGAAAGACAATCCGCTGGGCGACGTTATGTTCGGAGGCGACATTGCTTCGCTCCGAGCGTACGGCGATTATCTGGAGCCTTACGAGACCAAGGAAAAAGCGAATCTGAATCCCGGGTATCTGGATACCGGCAGTCTCTATACGCCATTCACGCTGCTCCCGATGGTCATTATTTACAACAAGGATCTGGTCTCCGAGACGGACGCTCCCAAAAGCTGGAATGATCTGCTGAATGAGAAATGGAAAGGCAAAATCGCGTTCGCCGATCCGGGCAAATCAAGCTCCTCGTTTACACAATTGGCAACCATGCTTACGGCCTATGGCAAAGACGACGAGAAGGGCTGGGATTTCGTGAAGAAATTCGTTGCCAATCTGGATGGAAAGCTGCTTTCGGGCTCGGGACTTGTTTATGAGGGTGTAGCCAGCAAGGAATTTGCGGTTGGCATTACGCTGGAGGAAGCGGCTCTGCGTTATGTGGAAGGCGGCGCACCGGTCGGCATCGTCTATCCGTCCGAAGGAACAGTTGTAACGCCTGACGGCATGGCTGTTATCAAAGGCGCCAAAAACCAGGCAAATGCGCAGGCTTTCATCGATTTTGCTTCCGGCATCGATGTTCAGAATCTGCTGCAGGATGAATTCCTGCGCCGTTCGGTCCGGAACGATGTCGCGCCAAAATCCGGCCTTCCGGAAATCGGCAGCATCAAGACTGTCGATTACGATTATGATTGGGTAACCGCCAACAAGACCGCAATCGGGGAACGATTCACTCGCGTTGTTACGGGGCAGGAGTAGAAGCTGCCGGCAGACAGGCGGCAACGCAGGCAGGATTTGCAGTTTGCCTGCTTGCCGCTTCTGGCCCGGAAGAACGCGAGGAGGCGCAAGATGGAAGTAAAGTTTCAACAGGTTACCAAAGCTTTTGGACAGGCGGCGGCTGTAGACAAGGCCGATTTTACCATCAAGGACGGGGAGTTTTTCACGCTTCTTGGTCCCAGCGGCTGCGGGAAAACAACGCTGCTCCGCATAATTGCCGGCTTTCACCGGCAGGATCAGGGCAATGTTTACTTCGGAACGCGCCTCATGAACGAGGTGCCGACGCATCAGCGGAATATCGGCATGGTGTTTCAAAATTACGCGATTTTCCCCCATATGTCCGTATTCGACAATGTCGCCTACGGGCTGAAGGCCCGCAAAGTGAAGAAGGCTGAAATCGAAAGCAGGGTCATGGAGGCGCTGAGGATGGTCGAGCTTCAGCATTTGCGCGACCGTTCTCCCTCGGCCATGAGCGGCGGACAGCAGCAGCGGGTCGCCCTGGCGCGTGCGGTTGTCATTGAGCCGCAGCTGCTCCTGATGGATGAGCCGCTGTCCAATCTGGACGCCAAGCTCCGAATCAAGATGAGGGCGGATATCCGCGATCTGCAAAAGAAGCTGAACATTACTACGGTGTATGTAACCCACGATCAGGAGGAGGCGCTGGCCGTATCGGACCGGATAGCCGTCATGCATGGCGGCGTCATTCAGCAGATCGGCAGCCCCTCGGAAATTTATGAGACGCCCGCCAACCGGAATGTGGCCCATTTTATCGGGACTTCCAATTTCATGGAAGCGGATGTGCAGGGATTCAACAAGGAAACCGGGCAGGCTGTTATTTCGCTGAACAACGGTTCTATGAGCCTGAAGCTGAAGCGGGCTTACCAGGGCAAGGTGCTGTTCTCCATCCGGCCGGAGAAAATCCGCATCGAGCAGACCATGAGGCACAGCATGCAGCTGCCGGCCGTGGTAGAGCAGGCGACCTTCCTGGGCGGCAAAAGCCACTATGTGGTCAGATCCGATTATGGCGAGCGCTTCGAGGTCGAGCAGCAGCTGACCGAGCAGGGCATGCTTCTCAAGCGGCAGCAGCGCGTATTTGTCGATCTGCAGCTTGACCGCGCGGTCATGTTCGACGGCAAGGGCGAGGAGGTTCTATATTTTGCATGATGGAACAGCCGACCGATCGAAGCGGCCATGGCGGCGGAGATGGAAGTGGGATGTGTGGACGGTCGTGACGGTCGCCGCATTTGTCTTTCTGTTTTTTTTCATCGTTTACCCGTTGATTTCGCTGCTGCTCAGCAGCTTTTATGACCAGGAAGGACGCCTTACCCTCGCGAATTACTGGGATTTTGTGAGGCTGAAATATTATTATTCGGCATTATTCAACAGCTTCAAGGTATCGCTGCTGGCGACGCTGGCTGCCGTTCTGATCGGAGCTCCGCTGGCCTATCTGGCGGCGCGGTTCCAGATACGCTTCAAGGGTCTATTGAATATACTCATCATTCTTTCCTTTATGTCGCCGCCGTTTATCGGAGCTTATTCCTGGATTATTCTGCTGGGGAGCAATGGCGTCATTACCAGAATGCTGCACAGCATCGGGATTCCATTCGATTCGATTTATGGCTGGAAGGGCATTGTGTTCGTGTTCGCGTTGCAGTTTTACCCGCAAATTTACTTGTACGTATCCGGAGCGCTGCGGACGGCGGATTCGTCTGTGGAGGAAGCGGCCGACAGTCTGGGGATGCCGGCGGCAAGAAGAATATGGACCGTCACTCTGCCGCTGCTGCTGCCCACCCTCTCTGCCGGAACGCTGCTGGTGTTCATGGAATCGTTCGCCGATTTTGGTACGCCAATGCTGCTTGGACAGGGCTTCAAAGTACTGCCGATCATGGCGTACGAGCAGTTCGTCAACGAGATGGGCGGCAATCTGTCCATGGCCAGCACCATCAGCGCCATTATGATCGGCTGCTCGACAGCTGCGCTGTTCATTCAGCGGCATCTGGCATCGCGCAAAAATTACGCCACATCCGGAATGAGAACGCCGCAGGTGAAGCCCCTCAGGCCGGCGCAGCGCAATCTGTGGACGGCAGTCGCTTTTATTCCGGTCTGCATCTCCATTCTGCCGCAGGCAACCGTCCTCTTCACTTCATTCCTGGAGAGGCGGGGTCCGGTGTTTCACAGGGGCTTCAGTCTGGACAGCTATATCGATATCGGCTATAAAGTGCAGCAGGCGGTCCGCAATACGTTCACTTTCTCGCTCGCGGCCATGCTGGTTATTGTCGTGTTCGGCGTTCTCGTTTCTTATGTGCTGGTCAGAAGACCATCTCGCATCACGGCGTTTCTGGACGGGCTGATCATGATCCCCTACATCATCCCGGGGACGGTGCTTGGCATCAGCCTCATTATCGTCTTCAACAAGCCGCCGCTTATATTGACGGGTACCTGGATCATTCTCGTCATCGCTTATGTGGCGCGGAAAATCTCCTATACCATCCGTTCCAGCGTCGGGATTCTGCAGCAGTTGGACAAAAGCGTGGAGGAGGCGTCGATCAGCCTCGGCGTTCCTCCGATGAAGACCTTCTTCCGCACGACGGCGCGGCTGATGATGCCCGGGGTGCTGTCAGGGGCGATTATCAGCTGGGTCGCCGTCATTAATGAGCTGAGTACGACGATCGTGCTTTATCACGGAGGAACGGCAACGATATCGGTCAGCATTTACAGCGAGGTCATCAGCTCCAACTTCGGCACAGGCGCGGCTTTGGCTGCTATTCTTTCGGGATGCACGGTCATTTCGCTGATTATTTTCAACCGGCTGTCGAAGGGAAGCAAATTTACATTATAGCCAGACAGAGGTTTGCCAAGAAGGGGACGGTTGAACATGAGGCTTGGAAAGCAGCGGAATATGATTGTCATCATCGTCTGCCTTGTCATATGTGCCTCCGTCCTGTGGGGGCTGCAGGTCCAGAACCGCAGCCGTCCGCTTCAATATGAAATGCAGACGAGCGTATCGCTGACCGCCTGGATTTACAGCAGGCCCGTCGGAGCGCTGCTGACTGAGTTTCAAAGCCGTCATCCCGGGATCAATATCGAAGTGCGCGTGTTTCGCTCGGAGGAACAGCTACATGAGGAGCTGCTCGCCGCGATCTCTGCGCATATGCCCCCCCATATGGCGGAGATCAGCAGCTCTTCGGGCATTGCGGGGCTTGCCGCAACGGGAGAGCTGGCTGCCTTTGACGATCAACTGTCCAAGGACGAGAAGGGGGCGATTGATCCCGGCTTCACGGGAACCTTCGAGGTGGGCGGGCAGCTGTGGGCCATGCCTTACGGGGCGGTGGTCCCTCTGCTGTACTATAACGAGAATTTGCTCGGATTCTCGGGCATCTCCTCCGGAGTCAAATCCCTGACGTGGGACGAGATGGTCAAAATGGGCCTCAAGATGACACGGGATGTGGATGATGACGGTGTGACGGATATTTGGGGACTTGTAGCGGACCAGGATTCTCCCTGGTATTTGCGCAGCGCGGTTGAGTCCGGCGGAAGCGGATCCGCAGATGCGGCGGGCCATGCCTTTCGTTTATGGCATGATCTGGTATACAGCTACAGGCTGATGCCGCCGCTTAAGCATCATATGGCGTTAAGCGACTTTATCGACGGAACGGCCGGCATGCTGCTCGCCCCCTCCGACAGCAGGACGATGCTTGAGCAGTACATCGGCGGCACATTTGGCTTCGGCGTGAGTCCTTTTCCGCAAATCCAGGGAAGCAGCCCCACACCGGCGCAGGTGAGCGGATTCGTCATGCTGAAGTCAAATCCGGATACGGAACATATTGTACGGCAGATTGTCAGTTATCTGCTGGAGCCTGATATTCAGAAGCGGCTCCTGAACGAAACGGCAAAAATTCCGGTGCTGCGGGGCACAGTCGCCGGGCTGCTGAAGCAGAAGGGTGGATTGTCCGGGCGCGAACAAGCGATACTCGGCATCTCCGAAGGGAATCTGATTGTGGATGATTATACAGCTTTAAGCCAATCAAGGCGGGACTCCCTGACAACGATTCAGGAAGAGCTCGAGAGTACGGAGGAGATCTGCTTCTCCTGCCTGAGTCAGGCTTATATGTCCGGCAGTGTTCATTAAATAAGCATTACACGGGAGGCAATCGATAATGAGAACAAGCTTACGCAGGGTATTGAACCGTTTATTCAGCGGCAGTCTCTCTGCCTTGTTGTTAGGGTCTTTACTTATTACAGCCATACCACAGTCTGTCAGCGCCGCGTTCGATGAAGGAAGCGCCGATGCCCTGCTGACAGGACTGTCGCTCAGCGAAGGCACGCTGTCGCCGGTATTTGATTCGGAGAGCGCCGACTACACCGCAAATGTGCCGGATGCGAACGGTCAGGTTGCAGTCACTCCGACTGCGGCGGATGCCGGGGCGGCAATAGCGGTATCGATGAACGGCGAGGCTTTCGCTCCTGTGGCGAGCGGCTCGGCAAGCGCACCGCTGAATCTGGAAATCGGCGCGAACGGAATTGCCGTCAAGGTCACGTCGGCAGACGGCGAATCAAGCCGGACTTATAAGATTACCGTTAATAAATCCGCAGTTGTCCTTCAGCAAGGCGTGGGCGGCTACAGCGGACAGAAGGATGTCCACCTCAGCGAAGGAAAGCATAAGGCCAAGAATACGGGCCAGCACAATATGGTGGAAGTCGGGAATTACGACCCGTTAATGGCCGACAGGAAGTTTGGCCTGTTCCAGTTCGATATTTCTTCACTGCCGGCGGATGCCGACATCACGGAGGCGAAGCTGGAATTGAATCTAGCGGGCACCCGCGGACGGACCGACGCCAGATTTGACAAGACGCTGTTCCTTTATGAGGCTTTGGGCAATTGGGACGAAGGCACGGGAACAGGCTTCGACGGCACAGACGGATCGGCCGGCGTCATATGGGATACCATGCCGGCTTACGCCACGGAAGCTCTGGATTCCCAGCTTGTCGCGTCGGTGAACAATACGTGGTATGAATGGGAAATAACCGATTTGTTGAAAGAATGGAAGGACGGCGGCAAGACGAATTACGGAATGCTGCTGAAGGCGGAGGACAGCACAAGCGACGCGACGACCATTCCGTCGACAAAAGACTTTGCTTCCGCACAAAACAGCAATACAACGATCAGACCAAAGCTGGCAGTAAACTATACGCTGCCGCTGCAGGGGATCAAGCTCGATACCGCTGCGCTTGCGCTTACAGTCGGTCAGGTGCCGGTGAAAGTGGCTTCCTTTATCCGGCCGCTGAATGCGGAGACGACCGGGCTGCAATGGCTGTCCGATGACGAGAGCGTCGCAACAGTTGATTCTGACGGGCTGGTCACGCCAGTCGGAGACGGAGACACGGTCATCCGGGCGGAAGTTTCCGACGGTGTCCATATGTATTCGGCCGAGGTGAATGTATCCGTGGAGGCTATTGATACGCGCGGCATATTGTCGGGATTGACGTTGAAAGGGGCGAACCTTGATCCGGGCTTCCTGCCGAAGGTTTTCGACTATGAAGCGGAGGTTCCGCTCAATGCGCGTCATATTACGATTACGCCGGTTGCGGCGGAAGCGGATGCTGTTATTACGATTGAGTCCGGCGGCGGGAGCTCTCAGGTTGTAGCCAGCGGCTCAGCCAGCAAGCCGGTCGTACTGACGGACGCCAGCGCCGACATTACGGTGCGGGTGCAGTCCGTTCAGGCCGGCGAGCCTGCCGAAACGATGCATGAATATCATGTTGCGGTAAGACCGCGCCTGACAGGAGGCCGCGCAGACGAGGTCATCCGCCAATTTCTCAATCCGTATGGCCGCGTGCTCGTTGTCGCCCACCGGGGCAACTGGCTGAACGGCAAGCCGGAGAACGGGCTGAATTCATTCCGGGAATCCATCAACGAAGGCGTGGACATGGTGGAATTGGACGTCCGGACGACGAGCGATGGCGTTCCGGTGCTGATGCACGACGACAGCGTCAATCGTACGACAAACGGGACCGGCAGCGTGAGTAATTTGTCGCTGGCACAGATCAAACAGCTTTGCCTGAAGGACAGCAAGGGCATCGTAGCCAGCCCCTGCGAGCAAGTGCCGACGCTGGAGGAAGCGATGACGCTCGCCAAGGGCAACATCATGGTCAATCTGGATATTAAAAATGCCAACTGGGACATCATGTGGGATATTCTGGAGCGTACGGATACGACGGACCATGCGCTTTACAAAACAAGCGGTTCGAAATCTTCGACGGCTGCCTTTATGAAACAGTTCGAAGGCTCCGCAACCGAGCCGCTGTTTATGCAGCTTACTTCCGAGCAAAGCACAGTAAACGATTTTTTAAATTCCGAAACGACACCTTTCAGGACAAATGCATTCGAGGTCAGCTTCGACAATGATAATCATCCGATCATGGATCCCGATTTCCTGAAGAGCGCGCACGACAAGGGCGCCCGAATCTGGGTCAATACGATCTTCTCGGTTCCCGGTATGGTCGGCCGGCATGGCGACTATGCCTTTCTAAGCGATCCCAACGCCGGCTTCCCTTGGCTGATCGGACGCGGAGTCGACATGATTCAGACAGACACGACCGCGCTGCTGCTGAAATATTTGGACGGCAAGCTTGGCGGAGGAACGCAGCCGCCTGTTACTACGAACACCATTACCCTGCAGCAGGGACTGGACGGCTACAGCGGCACAACGGATGCGCATATCATTAAACGGCCATCTGCGGCCGGTTCCAATACGGGCAGCCACGACGAGCTTGTCGTCGGCTACAATTCGGCCAGCGCGGATGACGGGAAAGAAGCGCTGCTGAAGTTCGATTTGTCCCCGATTCCCGAGCATGCCGTCGTGACCGGGGCGAGCCTGGATATGTTCCTTTTGCGCAATGGAGACGGTCCGAAGGACAAAACGCTCTCCGTTCATAAGGTGAACGCGCCATGGGAGGAAGGAAGCGGAACGGGAGAAAACGGCACCGCAAACGCGCCGGGCGTCAACTGGAACAACAAGCCTGCGTTTGATTCGGCGGCTGTCGCTTCCAAGGTTGTAGGAACGACCGATCTGGAATGGTATTCATTCGATGTGAGCAAGCTGGCCGCCGGCTGGCTGAGCGACAGAACCAGCAATAACGGCCTGCTGCTCAAAGGCAGCGACACGGCTCCGGAGCAGCCTGTGAAATATTTTGCCTCCTCGGAGAATGCGTGGCAGAGCTGGCATCCGAAGCTGACGATTACCTACGTTATTCCCGCACTGTCGGTTGAGCTTTCATCTGCGTCGCTCACCATGCTCGCGGGAGAGCAGCAGACGCTCGCGGCTCATGTCCTGCCGGAGACGGCATTCAACCGCAATGTGGTCTGGTCCTCGGATAACGAAGCGGTGGCACGTGTCGCGGCAGACGGAACCGTAACGGCCATCAGCAAGGGCATCGCGCATGTTACCGTGACGACGGCGGATGGCGGACATACCGCAACGGCCGACATTACGGTGGAAAGTTCAGTCAACAGTGCGAATCTCGGCGGCTTGTCCTTCAGTCAAGGTGAACTGACGGAGTCATTCCAGCCTTCCGTGCTTCGCTACGCCGCGGCTGTTCCGGACAAAGTCACTGACATAACCATCACGCCGTCCGCTGAGGATGAGCTGGCGAAGATTACAGTGGCGATCAACGGAAGCGAACCCGCAGAGGTGACCAGCGGGACGCCGAGCGCGCCGCTTCCATTGGCTGCAGGAGACAACCGGATTGAAATTACCGTAACATCGAAAGACGGCTTGTTGAAGCAAACTTATGAAATCACTATCTCCAAGCCCGCTATTATCGTTCAGGAAGGCTATGCCGGCTATGCGGGAACGGCCGATACCCAGCTGTCCGAAGGGGTCGGGGGCCAAGGGAACCAATACTTTAATTACAATCTCGGTGCGCAGGACAAATATGAGGTAGGCTATTATAATCAGAACGTGGCCGACCGCAAATACGGACTTGTCCGTTTTGATAATTTGCCCGTTCCAGCGGGCGCGATCGTCACGGAAGCAACCTTGAATCTGTACTATTACGGCACGCGTACGGGATCCTCGGTCACAGATCCAAAAACCCTTTACGTGCATCCGGCAACCGCTCCATGGGTTGAGGGAGCAGGAGGAGCGCCGGGCACGAACGACGGCTCACCGGCAAGCGGCAATGAAGTGACATGGAACAATTTTATTACACAGGGCACGAATACGTACGACAACGGCTCTGCCGCTGCGCAAACCGTTGTATCCACGCTCAATCAATGGTATTCCCTGCCGATTACGGCACTGGTGAACGACTGGATCGCGAATCCGGCCGGCAACAACGGCATCCTGCTCAAGTCGAAGGACTATACGGCTCCCGAAGGCAGCATGGTTGGAGCCATGCAGTTCCGTTCCTCAGAGTACAGCGATGCGGAGCTGAGACCTTATGTGCGCATTGTGTACAAAATGCCGGCTGACGGTATCGAGCTGGATCAGCCCGCGCTTGATCTCGTAGTTGGCGGAGCTCCCGGCATGCTCTCAGCCATCGTGAAGCCGACCAATGCCATCGACAAGACCGTGATCTGGTCGTCGGACAATGAAGCGGTGGCGACGGTGGACCAGACAGGACAAGTAACCGCCGTAAGCGCGGGAACAGCCAGCATTAAGGCGGTCAATGTCAATGGAAATGCGGCTTCTGCCGTTGTGACAGTACGGGCTCAAGGCACAAGCTCGCAGCTTTCGGGACTAACCTTGTCCTCCGGGCAGCTTGACCCGGCTTTCTCGGCAGAGCAGATCGATTATACAGCGTTAATTCCGAATGAAGCCGGTCAAATAAGCGTTACGCCGGTATCGCCTGATCTCCACACGAAGATTACCGTCCAGGCGGGTGACGGAGAAGCCGTCGCCGTGGCAAGCGGAATGCCAAGCCGATTGTTCGCGGTCCAGAGCGGAATGGATCTGATCGTCCGCACTGTTTCCGAGGATGGGCTGGCATCTACGACCTATACGATTCATATCGTAAAGAAATTCGGTCTGAGCGCATTGGAAATTTCCGGCGGAAGCTTGTTACCTGTATTCTCGGCGGACGGATATCAATATGCCGTCAACGTTGAGAACGAGACGGGAGCGGTAAGCTTCACTCCTTATGCGTTCGATCCGGGTGCGGTAATCTCCATCAGTTCCGGCAGCGCTCCTGCCAAGGTTGTCCCAAGCGGTCAACCGAGCGAACCGGTCGAATTAAGTCAGGGAGCCAATATTATCGGAATACGGGTGGAAGCTGCGAACGTTCAGGAAAGCAGAACCTACACGATCGCGGTGAACCGGAAGGCTGCCGGCAATCCTGGTACAAACCCGGGTACGGATCCAGACACGGATCCGGATACAGATCCGGATTCAGGTTATTTTCCGTACCAGCCCGCTCCTCAACCGGGCTCGACTACAGTAAAACTGGCGGAAGAGCTGTCAGTAGACATTCCGGCGGAAAATGCGGGGACGAAGGTGACGCTGGAGAAGCTGGCAAGCGAAACGAACCGTGCTCCATTCCTTGCGCTGAGTCCGGTTTACCTGATCAAGAAGGATACCGCGCAAAAATTGCTCAAGCCGCTGACACTTACCTTCGCTTATGACGGCACTCATGCGGATGAAGGCAGAGCCTCCGTATTCCGCTATGACGAGGCGCAGAAGAAGTGGATCGAACTCGGCGGTGAAGCGCATGACGGGGTTATCTCGGTAGCCGCTGCCGAATTGGGCAAATTCGCGGTGCATCTGGTGAAAGCCGAAGCCCCGGCAGATGGGCCATCCGTACCGGAGAAACCGGCCGATACGGGCACAGTATGGCCGGATCTGCATAATCATTGGGCGGAGCAGGCGATGAAGGCTGCTGTAGACAAAGGTATATTGACAGGCTACGACGATGGAAGCATGAGACCTGATGAACAGGTAACCCGGGCGCAGTTTGCCGCCATGCTCGTACGCGCGCTTGGTCTGGGCGATGCTTCCGGAAGTCTGGGCTTTACGGATAATGACGATGTTCCCGCATGGGCGAAAGCGAGTCTGAATGCGGCAGTGACGGCGGGTATTCTGACCGGATACACCGACGGCACCATTCGCCCGAACCAGATCATCAACCGTACCGAGATGACGGTCATGCTTATGAGGGCCTATCAGGAGAGCGGAGACAGCACGGGAGCTGCTTCGTTCACGGACGAATCGGATATTCCCCAGTGGTCCAAGCCCTATATCGGGAAGGCAGTCGAGCTTGGCGTCATTACCGGATATAACGGCAGCTTCAATCCTGGCGACACGGCGACAAGAGCCGAAGCCGTCAGCGTGCTGATGCGCATGATTGACAAGAAATAACCAAGATAATAGGAACAACCCTCCTGAGCGGCTTTGGCCAGCAGGAGGGTTGTTTTTTTACCTTATAGCAAGTATAAGCTTCATTCCTGTACATGCCTATAAGGTCTAAGGGAAGAAACCTGCTGCGCAAAAGGACGGCGACAGCCATTTCTTCTTGCATTTTTCCATATGGGGCAGCGCATCCTGGACAATTCCTATTTCGCATCGTGAAAAATAATCCCCAGACTGTATCGGGTTCCCGAGGCCACCGTGCTGACTCCATGCCGCAGCGTGGTTTTATAATAACCGCGCGTTCCCGAAACCGGCCGGTGATTGGTCGGGAAAATAAGACCCTCTCCCTGCTCCAGGGTGATGACATGTCCTCTGCTCTGCGCCCGCGGCCGCTGTTCCACCAGCAGAAACTCTCCGCCCGCGTAATCCGTTTCCCGCTGGTTGAGAGCGAATACGACCTGAAAGGGAAAGAACACCTTGCCGTATAAGTCCTGATGCAGGCAGTTGTAGCCCCCGGCCTCGTATCGGAGAATCAATGGGGTAGAGCGCATCTGCCCCTCCCGATGGCATTGATCGAGAAAATTCGCCAGCTCTCCGGGGTATGCGGCAGCATGTCCCAGCTGTTCAAGCCAGCGGTTGGCTGCTGCTGCCAGCTCCGGGTAAAGGGCTTCGCGCAGCTGCTGCAGCAAGTCCGGAAGGGGAGCGGCATAATATTTGTACTCCCCCATTCCGAACCGGTATCTGGCCATATCAATGGTGCTGCGGAAGAGATTGTCTCCCCCATAAGTGCCGATGATTTCTGTGCATGCCGCTTTAGTCAGCATGGAAGGAAGCTTCGCGTACCCGTGTTCATCCAACGACCGGTGAAGAGAGATCCAATCCAGTCCGGTTATCCGTTCCCTGAGGCGGTCATGCATGCCGTGCTTCTCCATCAGCGAGCGCGCCATCCTGCTCCAATTGCAGCAGCCTTGTTTTCATGTCCAGCCCTCCGCGGTAGCCGGTCAAAGCTCCCCCCTTGCCGATTACTCGATGGCAGGGCACTGTAATCAGAACGGGATTCGCGCCAATGGCGGCTCCGACCGCACGCACGGCTGCGGGTCTTTCAATTTGATCGGCGATATCCGAATAGGATCTGGTTTGTCCGTAAGGAATGCTGCGAAGGGCGTCCCAAACCGCTAATTGAAATGGCGTTCCCGGAAAGTCAAAGGGAGCTGTGAAGCTTGTGCGCGTCCCCTGTAGATATTCGATCAGCTCAGCCGCATAGGGCAGCAGCCTTTCATCATCGCGAATGAGCTCGCTGCCTGGTATGCGGGCTTTTGCCCAATCGGACAATTCCTCGAGGGGATGATTTTGCGAGCCCACAAAACAAAGCCCCTCCGAAGTTGCTGCGATATGCAGGCTCCAATCCTCATGAATTAAGAGTGTCCAATAAACCGCCGTTTTAGTTTTGTTTTCCATTTCCAATAGCCTCCTTCATGGTTTGACGATAGCCTGCCGGCGTGAAGCCGGTTTTCTTTTTGAACAGGGTTATAAAATAAGACGTATTGCTCAAGCCGACGCCAAGACCGATATCGGCAATGGCCTTTGTCGTCGTACAGAGCTGTCCCTTGGCCTGCTCGATCCGTTTATGCTGGATGTAATCCACCGGTGTCATGCCCGTGACTTTCCTGAACGTCCGGTGAAGATGATAAGGAGTGCCGTGACTGACCGCTGCGAGAACGTCCAGTGTCAAATTTTCCATGTAATTTCGGTCGATATAATCGGTCACAACCGATATCCATTCGTCATCCGGCAATCGCTGTCCGGTAGGCCTGCATCTTTTGCAGGGTCGGAATTTCCCGGATAACGCCTGCTCGGCGGTTTGGAATAAACCGATATTTTCTTTGTTTGGCGGTCTGGATTTGCAGGAGGGCCGGCAAAATATACCCGTGGTCTTGACCGCATAAAAAAATTGGCCGTCGTAAGAAGCGTCATTGTTGATGATCGCCTGCCATTTCTCATCGGTAATTGTTTCCGGGGATGACAGGCTGGCGTCATCATCCGGACGGCGGGACAGCTTCTCAGGCGCCTGTCTATTATTATTGGTCATTATGACTCACCACCTCTACGAATAGTATAACCCCGGGAACGGGCGTTTGTACGTCTTTTGGAATAGAACAGCAAGATAACGAAATTATCGGCTGGCAGGACGGCGAGAGCCGTTTCTTCTTGCCTTATAGCATGTAAGTTTCATTTCTGTACATGTCTATAAGGTCTAAGGGAAGAAACGAACTGCGCCACCGAAGGGACGGCGATAGCCGTTTCTTCTCGCCTTATAGCATGTATGAGTTTCACTTCTATACATGTCTATAAGGTCTAAGGGAAGAAACGAACTGCGCCGCCGAAAGGACGGCGAGAGCCGTTTCTTCTCGCAATCAGGACTTATTGCTGACACATGCCTGTATTAAATTGATAGTGAACCAACATTCGAGAGGAGATTATACAATGAAGACAAAACAGATGATCGCTGCACTGGGTATTCTTCTGATTGTCAGCTCAAGTACTGCCATAATTGTTTCTGCAGCCAAGGCGGCTCCCGCAGGGAACGTCAACACCGGGAACGAAGCAGATAAAAGGATATGCGACGAAAAGGGCGGTTCGACCTCTAGACCTGCCAAGGGCGTTAAAGCATCTGTGCCGCCTGCCGGAGGCGTAAAAGCACCACACGCTGCTGACACCGACACCGAAACATCAGCGGGCACAACCAATGGCACCACGGCTGAAAATGGAGATACATCCGTAGTCATCTCAGGCGGTTTTGACACCGACCCTGTGGATCATGGCAGACCGGTTGTGCTCATAGCGGCGGCGCTTGGGGTCCCTACTGAAGTTTTTCGGGAAGCCTTCAGTGGAGTGACGCCGGCAGGGGCGGGCAGTGGCGGACCAACTGCTGAAGAAGCCCGGCAAAACAAAGCGGCTCTTCTTAAGGTTCTTGGCTCCTATGGAATCACCAATGAGCGTCTGGACGAGGTGTCCAACTACTACCGCTATAACGGCAGCAAAGGCGAAGTCTGGACAAGAACGCAGGCGGCAGCCACCGCAATCATTACCAATGGAGTTGTGACAGGCGTGAAGATCACGAATGCGGGAGCGGGTTACTCTTCAAATCCTGTCATTACCGTCAAGGGACCGGGCGGTATAGTCACGGCGACAGCCACGATATCCTATACGGAAGACTTTAAAACCAACGGAAGCATTACGGCGATTACAATCAAGTAGTTCATGACAGCAACAGCGTTAAAGCGACTGGCGCCGGCCAGCCGCTTTAACGCTGTTTAAGTTATTTTTAAAACAAGGGTTTCACATCTCTTTTAGCGAATTAATAGGTTTGTGCCTTGCTGTGCCAGTCTATTTACAGGTTTTAGAGAAAGGAATTTGAAATTGAACCCCTTGAGGAAAAACGCATACGCAGTTGATTTTCTTTATGTACTAGGTATTGTTGCCATTTCTTTCTCCGCTATTTTTATTAAATGGTCGCAGGCAGAGGCTTCTGTCATAGCGATGTATCGGCTGTTTCTGACGAATCTGATTCTTCTCCCCTTAATTTGGAAATATCGAGGAGAAATTGCCCAGCTTACTCTCCGGCAGTGGGGGCTGCTTCTGGTATCGGGGGCTGCGCTGGGGCTGCACTTTTTATGGTGGATGGGATCTCTCCAATATACGACCGTTGCCAGTTCCACGATTTTCCTGACACTCGAGCCCATTGTGGTCATGCTGGGGGCCTTTTATTTTTTTCGGGTACGTGCGAACCGGGTGATGCTGATTGGCATGGGGATCGCTCTTGTCGGCTCATTCGCCATAAGTGTCGGCGATTTTCGTTTATCCGGATCAGCCCTGTATGGAGATCTTCTTTCTTTTCTCAGCGTCCTTGCAGTCTCCATTCATATGCTCTTGGGCAAGGTCCTGCGGGAACATATCAGCGCTTATGTTTACAATTTTTGGGTGTTTGCATTCGCGGCCAGCTCGCTTGCCGTCTATAACGGATTTCATCATTTTCCATTCTGGGGGTACCCGCAAAAGGAGTGGGGACTTTTTCTGCTGATGGCCCTGGTTCCCACGCTGTTCGGCCATTATTTGTTCAACTGGCTGCTGAAGTATATGAACGCGGCTGCCGTATCGATGGCGGTTCTGGGGGAGCCGGTTGGAGCCTCCATTCTGGCCTGGCTGCTGCTTGATGAATTTCTGACGCCTCTCCAGGTGATTGCCGGGCTGTTCATTCTGGTTGGCGTCTATGTATTCATCCGTTACGGCAAGGAACCAAAACCCTGACTAATCTATTACACGATCCGGTTATCCTGAATAAAGGGGCTGCGGCAGAAGGAATTCCCTTCAGACGCAGCCCCTTTCAGGTCCATTAAAATGTCATTATGCTTTGCCGCCAGAGGACAGCTTCAGCCGCTTCTTTTTCAGCCTGTATAGAAAGCTTCCAGCTCGCGGACAATCGCTTGCAGCGAGCCGTCTACGCGGGTCTGACGCTGCGGCTTCTCGAAGAGCGCCGCGATCTGCTCCGGGAACTGCTGCTCGATCCCGGTCAGTTCAATGGCTTCATTAAACTTCGCCGGATGTGCGGTTGCCAGCGAAATGATGATTTGGTCCGGTTCCCCGTTATATTTGTCCGCTGCCGCAACGCCGCAGGCGGAATGAGGATCGAGCAGATAACCGGCAGCCTCTTTATACTGCTTGATCGTATTCAGGCATTCCTGCCCCTGTACGCCATGCGCGCCGAATTCCGCCTGTACCTTGGCGAGCGCTTCGCCGGAGATGACGACTTCGCCATCAGCCTTGAACTGATCCATCAGCCGGCGGATTTGCGCCGCATCTTGGTCAAGCACATAATACAGGTAGCGCTCAAAGTTGCTTGCGACCTGGATATCCATCGACGGGCTGTACGTCGCCCGGAAATCTCCCGGTTTGTACACGCCCTCCAGCACGAACCGCTCCAGGATATTATTTTCGTTCGTCGCCAGAATCAGCTTGCCTACCGGCAGGCCCATCCGTTTCGCCAAATATCCCGCAAAGATATCGCCGAAGTTGCCGGTTGGAACGCTGAAGCTGACCTGCTTCGCGCCCGTCTGCTTCGCTACCTGGAAGTAAGCGTAGAAGTAGTAGACGGTCTGCGCCATGATCCGCACGAAATTAATCGAGTTGATCGCGGCAAGGTGATGGGCGGCCTTGAAGTCCAGATCGGCGAACAACTCCTTGATCATCCGCTGGCAGTCGTCGAAATTGCCGTCGACCGACAAATTCAGCACATTGTCATCCAATACCGTCGTCATTTGCAATTCCTGCACTTTGCTGACTTTGCCGTGGGGATGGAGAATGCAGATTTTGATTCCTTCCTTGCCCTTCACGCCTTCGATAGCTGACGCTCCGGTATCGCCCGAGGTCGCGCCAAGAATGTGAATCTTCTTGTTCTGCTTCGCTGCAACATATGTGTATAGTTGGCCCATGAACTGCAGGGCGATATCCTTGAAAGCAAAGGTCGGACCATGGAACAGCTCCAGCAGGTACAAATCATCCTTTAGCTTGCGTACCGGCGTTACTTCCGGATCACGGAATGTCTCATAGCTGGCATGGACGAGCTCCTGCAAGTCCTGCCCGGGAATTTCCCCGTTCGTGTAAAGCGCGAATATTTCCAGCACCAGCTCCTGATAGCTGAGCTCCTGCCACTTCTTCAGTGTTTCCGCCGATACGACCGGTATTTCATGCGGCACCAGAAGGCCGCCGTCATCGCCGAGCCCCATCATAAACGCATCGATAAACCCTATTTTGCCCACATTTCCTCTTGTACTGATAAACTCCATCCGTGTCTCCTCCTGCATTCGAACAAGTAGTCAATAGTTAGTTAAAATCATATCATCGTTTGCCCAAATAAAAAAGGCTGTATCCGAAACAAAGCCAGCCGCCGGGCGACAGCACCGGAATATATTCGCACGCCAAATTCAGCTATAATAAGAGCAGATTTTCCTTAATCATACAGGATTGAACAGCGTTTCTCAAAGTGCAATTATCGTATTCAGGAAGGGGCTGGCAGCATGCTGTTATCCAAGGGACAAAAGGCAGACGTTACAAAGGGAAGGGAGCTTGCCGCAATCAGCCTGCGTTTCGGCTGGTCAACAAGGCAAGCATCAATGAGCGTAGATGCTGCCGCTTTTCTGCTCTCGGACCGCAACCGCTGCGAGAGGGATGAGGATTTCATCTTTTATGGCAATCCGGCTGCCGGGAACGGAGCTGTTTCGCATGCAGCGATGGATGCGGCAGACAAGGAGTCGATTACCCTATCTCTGGCCCGCATCACGGAGCAAACAGCGAAAATTGCGTTTACCGTCACGATTCATGAGGGTGAGCGGCTGGGCCATTTTATGCAGGAGGTATCGGGCTTGTATGTCCGGCTCGTGGATGAAAGCACGGGAGAAGAGCTGCTGCGGTTTGATTACGGCGCTGAGTATACCAGGGAAACGGCTGTTGTCGTCGGAGAATTGTACCGGAATAATGGGGAATGGAAGTTTAATGCCATTGGCAGCGGATTCTACGGGGGACTTGCAGCATTATGTACGAATTTCGGCCTTGAGATCGAGCCTGCGGTCTCCGAGGCTGCTGCTGCGGCAGAAGAGGCGGTATTGAAGCCGATTGATCTTCGCAAAAAGAAGGTTCAGATCATTCTGGAGAAGAAGAAGCTGGTTCATGTCGTGGCCAGAGTGGGAATTGTGCTCGATATCACGGGCTCTATGCAGGCTTTATATAAAAATGGGACCGTGCAGGAAGTGGTTGAGCGCATCTTGGCGGTTGCCTGCAAATTTGATGATAATGCAGCGCTAGATGTTTGGGTATATGATACGCATTTTAGCCGCTTGCCTCCGGTGACGGAAAGTGATTTCGGCGATTATGTGCAAAAACAGATTCTGGATAATACGGCCATCCATAAGTTTGGCCGCAATAATGAGCCGCCGGTTATGGAGGATGTCATACGCAAATATACGGTGGAAGAGGACGACGGGACCCCCGTATTCATCATATTCATTAACGATGGCGGTGTTGTGAGGCCCACCAGGAAAGTTATTACCGCAGCTTCGGTACAGCCGATTTTCTGGCAGTTCGTCGGCATCGGCCAATCGGACTTTGAGGTGCTGAAGCAGCTCGATACAATGGAAGGGAAAGTCGTGGACAACGCGAGCTTCTTCCATTTGGACGATATCGCTGCGATATCTGACGAGATGCTGTATGAGCAGCTTTTGAATGAATTTCCAAGCTGGCTTGCGGCTACCAGGGAGAAACGGATTATCCGCTCCTGATGAAATGGAAAGACCTTATTCGCAATTCCTGTCCCGCCGATCGCGCCGATTGGCGGGATTTTATTTTAAAGTGCAAAATAAGTTAAAATTTAACAATAATTATATTATATGTAATCGAAAGGAGGTTTGCTGTACCTCCAAAGGACGAAAATATCGTTTCTTCTTGAGCATATGCATGGGCCGGATACAGCCACTCTTTCCACTGCCTGTTCAGCAACCGTTCCCGGACATATAGCCGAAACCCCGGCAACTCTGGTACACTATAGAAAAATTTTGAGAATGATATCGTTTTCTTATTGATTACCGGGGGGAAGGAGGCAGCTATAGATGCATGCAGGTTGGCGTCTTTCGATACGGCGCAGCATTTTTATCAAATTCAGTCTCGCTTTTATTCTGGTCGGGCCCATCCCGATCGCATCGCTTGGCTATTGGCTGCTGGATTCATTCTCCACCCAGGCGGAGCGTTACAACACAAGCAATCTGGAGCAGATGATGCTTTACTTGTCCAAAAATTCAAACCAGGTGATCGATGAATACGATAACCTGTCCAAGCTGATGTATACGAACCCGGACCGGTACAATCAGCTGTACGATGTGCTGAATGCGACAGGTGTAACAGCGGACGCGCAGCGAAACACCGTTATGGACGATTTTCTGAAAACAATCATCAGCTCCGACCGGTATATTCAGAACGCCCTGTTTATCGATGAAGGCAGGGACTTGATCTATACACAAAGCAGGCAGTCCAAGCTGTTTGAGGAATCTGAATTCCGCAGTCTCAATTGGGGGGGAGAAGTCAAAACCAATTTGAAAGGGCTGAGCTTCTTCTCGACTCATCCGGAGCAGTACTACTTCGGCTCCAAACGGCAGGTTGTCACGTTCGCGCGTAATCTGATCGACAAGAGCACAACGCTGGAAGGCCATCCGCATGTGCTCGGCACGCTGTATTTCGATGTGGATTTGAATGTGTTCGTCAATCTGCTTGCGGATATCAATTTGAATGACAAGGATATCATCCGGATCGAAACGTCGAGCGGCACCGTCGTATACGAAAATCACGGCCAGGATATCGGCAGGCCCGCCGATCCGCGGGCGGAGGAAGGTGATCCCGCTATGACGATCGCCTACGATCAGCCCATCTCCAGCATCGGCCTCATGCTTAAGGGGCGCTTCTCCAAGCAGGAAATGAACAACCGGTTGTCTCAATTCCAGGATGCGCTCGTCTTCGCCTTGGGCGGCTGCATTGTTCTGCTTGTGGCTCTTGCAATCGTTTTCTCGCGCCGGTTCACCAAGCCGATTCTCAACGTCATCCGTCAGATGACCAAGATGGAGTCGGGGAATTTGAATATACAGGTGCCGGTCAAGTCGGAGGATGAAATCGGCCAGCTCGCCCATGGCTTCAACCGGATGGCCAAACAGCTCGAACAGTTTATCAAAGAGGCGTATCTGGCGGAAATCCGCAACAGGCAGTCGGAGCTGAATGCACTGAAAAGCCAGATCCGGCCCCATTATTTATACAACACGCTGGAAGTGATCCGCATGTGCGCAGTGACGAGCGACAATATGAAAGTGGCCGATATGATCCATTCTCTCTCCAATCAGCTCAAATATGTCCTCGATTACGGAGAGGATCTGGTGACGCTTGCGCAGGAGATGGATCATGTCCAGAACTATTTCCGTCTTATCCGAATCCGCTTCGACGACACGATTCAGCTCGAAATTAACATGGATGAAGACATTCCTTTAAGCTCGCCGATGCTGAAGCTGTCCATTCAGCCTCTGATCGAAAACGCGGTGCAGCATGGCATCCTGCCAAATGGCGGATGGGGGAAGATCCGCGTGAATATTGTGCGAACGGACCAGAATCGCCTCACGGTAACCGTCATTGACGACGGTATTGGAATGGAGGAGAGCAAGCTGCATCAGTTGTCGAGCTATCTGATGGGCTTGCCCATGGACAGCGAACGGCTTCATGTAGGACTCAAAAACGTCCATGACCGTCTCTCTTCCCTGTTTGGCCACGCTTATGGCCTTGCGATCAACAGCATTCCCTATGTAGGCACATCCGTCCGCTTCAGCATACCGCTTGTGAAGGAGGAGACCGACCATGCTAAACGTTCTGCTGGCTGATGACGAGCCGTACATTATCCGCGGGCTGGCCAAGCTGATTGACTGGGAATCGCTCGGCTTTACAATCATCGGGGAGGCTTATAACGGCAGGGAGCTGCTGAGCTCGATCGAACGGAGCCTGCCGAGTCTTGTTATTGCCGATATATCGATGCCGGGCATGACCGGCATTGACGTACTGAAGGAAATCCAGTCCCGCGGACTGTCGACCAAGGTTATCTTCGTCAGCGCTTATCAGGAATTCTCGTATGCCAAGGATGCTGTATCGTACGGCGCCGTCGATTATTTGGTTAAACCGGTCGACAGAGCCAAGCTTGAGGAGGTTGTTATGCGGACGGCGGCGCTTATTCGCGAGTCAACCGTACAGGTAACGGCGCAAAGCCGGCTGCAGGTGTTCGAGAAGCAGCAGCAGCAGCAGCGCATCGGTGAATTGTTCGAACGGCTGACCGACCGGGAGCGGCTCGGCGATCTGGCTGAAACAGCCCGGGAACTCGCCGGGAAGCATCCCGGGAAGTGCATCTCGGTTATCCTCGTAAAGCCGGATGAAAGCCCCGAGACATCGGGCCGTTGGGCCGAAGGAGAATGGAAGCTGCTGCAGTTCGCAGCGCAAAATGTTATGGAGGATACGGTCCGGGAAATCGGCGTGGGCTGGGTAGTGCCGAAACGGGAATGCGTCTATGCGATTGTCGCGTTCAGCCCTCAGGAGGCAGAGACGGCTGCACGGCGTATGCTGGAGAGATTGAACCGCTTCCTGAAAGTCCATGCTGCCGTAGGCACTGCGGGGCCGGATTCTCTGGACCGGATCGGAGAAACCTATAAGCGGGCGGAAGATGCGGCCGCATTCCAATTTTTCGTCGGCGGCAACCGGGTGTTTGCCGATGCCGCGCTGCCTGCGGCGCCTCCGCGGGCGATGCGCTCTCCGGAGGAGCTCGAGTCCGAGCTCGTCAAGGCGATGGGAGCCGACCGGGCGGAGGATAGGGAGCTGCTGCTCGCAGGCTGGCTGCAGGCGGTCCGCTCCTACTCCTGGGGCAACCGGGAATATGCGGTGCAGCTTGGATTGACGACTCTGATTTCATGCTACCGGGAAGCGTTCCGTCTGGGCAAAATCTCCGAGGCAAGAGATGAGAGCGTGCTTGCCCCAAAGCTGCGGGGCTTCGAGACGCTGGATGAGCTCGGCAACTTCGTGCGGCTGGAGCTCGAACGTCTTCAGGGAATCCATTCCGGCCGGTCCGTCTCCAAGGAGGCGGCGCAGCTGAAACAGGTGAGGGAGTATATTGCCACGCATTACGCTGAGGAGATTAACCTGGAGAGGATGGCGGCGCTCGTCTATATGAATGCATCCTATTTCAGCAGCTTTTTCAAGAAGCATACCGGCCAGAATTTCAAGCAGTATGTGACGGAAATCCGGATGCAGCATGCGCTCCGCATGCTTCTGCAAACCGACAGTATGGTTTATGAGGTTGCGGAGCGCGTCGGCTACAACAATGCCAGGCAGTTCAGTGATATGTTCAAAAAGCATTACGGCAAGCTGCCGAACGAGTACCGGTAACGCCATTCGACTGCTGCGCATGCTTAAGCGGCCCCCGTCATGTCCGCCAGAGACGAACGCCCGGAAGAGGCGCGCGTTATGAAACTGCAGGACAGCCGGCAATCAGCTGCGGCCCCCTCGCCCGAGGGGGTTTTTGGCATGCTCGTTTCAGTCTGCCAATGAATGTTCCAAAAAAACCTGCACACCGCTCTCGAAAAACCGCATTTAAGCGCTTTGCCGCGTATGGTACTTTTAAGAAGCAACAAGGATGTCCTTGCCGACAGCGCGCATCGGCAAACCGCATGAATTCTTGCATATGTGATAAAAGGGAGGCTTTTAAAGAAATGAGAAAAAAATTCACCTACACGCTTCTGGCCGTAGTGGCCAGCTGTTCGCTTGTCCTGAGCGCTTGCGGAAGCAGCGGGAACAATGGCGGCACTTCCGGCAATGAGGCGTCAAACGCGAATCAGCCCGCTGCGGGAAATGAGCAGGCCGATAAGAAAGTGACGATGAATTTCGTATACGCCGGAGGCGACCCTGCTACGAAACAGGCGATTTCCGATGCGGTGGACGCATTTACAAAAACGCATCCAAGCATCACCATCAACCAGGAGCCCTCCGGCTCTGGCCCCTATGCCGACTTTCTGAAGACCAAGGACGCCGTTGGCGAATTTCCGGATTTTCTGGAGATGCGCGACACGCAAATCTATGCGGACGCCGGCAAGCTGGCAGAGCTGCCAAGCGACCTGGTGGACCTGATCGATAATGCCCCGAAGGTAAATGACAAGTATTATGTGCTTCCATTCACCAGCGTAGCGCCGAACGGCATCATCTACAGCAAAGCCTTGTTCGAGAAGGCAGGCATTACGGCAGAGCCGAAGACGTATGATGAATTCCTGGCCGACACTCAGAAAATCAAGGATCTGGGCGTATCGCCAATCGTCATCGGCGGCAAGGATGTCTGGCATATGGGATTCTGGGTCAATAAATACCTGATGGATCAAGTGTTTATCCAGAACCCGGACTGGAACGCTCAGCGTTCTGCGGGCAAGGTGTCCTTCACGGACGCCAATGTTGTCAGCGCCATGAAGGATTTCACGGAGCTTTTCGATAAAGGCTTTGTGGATAAAGGCTGGCTCAGCACCGCCGACAACCAGACGGCTTCTCTGCTCACATCCGGTAAAGCGGCCATGCTGTACTCCGGACCGTGGATGTTTCCCACCATTGCAGAAGCGGATCCGAGCTTCGAATTCGACTTCTTCCCGCTGCCTGACCGCGAAGGAAACCTTGTTGTGAACGGCTTGTTGTCGCCGCAAGGCTTGTCGCTGTCGGCGGAAGCGGCGAAGGACCCGGATAAAGCGGCTGCTTTCTCGGAATTTGTAAAATTCTTCTTCTCGCCTGAGCAATACGGCAATTACCTGAAAAGCGCCAACGCCATTCCATCCACAAAAGAAAAAGTAACCTACGAGGCCTCTCCGCAGCTGCAAAAGGTCATCGATCTTATGGCTGACCCCAATGTCAAGAAATCGGCGACGATTAACGGCTTCTGGGGAGAGAACCAAATCCCGCCGCAGTTCCGCGACTGGTTCTACAAGCTCGCGCAGCAGTGGGTATCGACCGGCAAGCCGTCCGTCGAGGACGCGATGAAAATGGCGGACGAAGAGTGGGATAAAGAAGTGAAAGCGAAAAATCAAACCTAAAAAAAGAACCGGATTCATAAGGCCCCTTCTTTATTTGGAAGAGGAGGGGCTTGATCCAGGGGAGAATAGTGCGATGGGAAACCAGACTGCAAACAAAAGCGATTACCGAGGGGGCACTCAGCCGTGAAGAGCAATAGGAAAGCCCGCTTCGACCTTCATTATTACCTGTTCCTGCTGCCGGCCTTCCTGCTGTTCACCGGATTTATCGTCGCACCGGCCATCAGCAGCATCTATTATAGCTTTACGAATTTTGACGGCGTCAATCCGGCAACGATGAATTTTATCGGCGCTGCGAATTATAAGGAAATGATCGATAGCGACAGGGTTCATAATGCATTTAAAAATACGATAATTCTGACTGTAAGCCTGATGATTCTGGAGAATATCGTCGCGCTTGTCCTGGCCGTTCTGGTCGATCAGGTGCGGTGGTTCAAAAATTTCTTTCGCAGCGTATTTTATTTGCCTGTGCTGATCAGCGGGATCGTGATGGGCTTTATTTGGACCATCCTTTATAATTTCAACTTCGGCGCCATCAACCAGATTCTGACGAAGCTCGGGCTTGAATCATGGGCAATCGATTGGCTCGGCGATCAGCGCTACACGATGATTTCGATTATTGTCGCCACCGTTTGGAAGGGTGCCGGTTATTATATGATCATTTATCTGGCGGCTCTGCAGGGCGTGCCGCAGGATTTGGGAGAAGCGTCGCGTATTGACGGAGCAAACAGCTGGCAGCAGTTCCGCCATGTCACCTTTCCGCTGCTCGCGGGTGCCGTCACCGTCTGCATGACGCTTGCGCTCATTAACGGTCTCAAAGTATTTGACCAAATCGCGGTCATGACGGACGGGGGACCCGGCTTTACATCGGAAACGATGACTTACATTATATACAAGGTCGCATTCGCCGAAGGACGTCAGGGATTTGGCACGGCGCTCGCCATTGGTCTGTTCGCGCTGATTCTGATCACCACCGCCATCCAAACCTTCATTCTGCGCAAACGGGAGGTGCAGCTCTAAGTTGGCCAACCGCAAACGGGCAGGGGAAGTCCTGCAAATGCTCATTCTTGTCGTCCTGTCGGTGATCTTCCTGTTTCCGCTCTATTTCAGCTTTATCTCCGCCTTCAAAACGAACGGGCAAATTCTGAACGATTCCATGAAGCTGCCGACCAGTCTCTACCTGGACAACTTCCGGTTCTTGTTCCAGGAAACGAAATTCGTACAGGCGATCTTCAATACCACATACCTGACCATCACCTCGATCATCGGCATGATTCTCGTTATCCCGATGGCTGCTTACGCACTGGAGCGCAAGGAATCCAGGCTGAGCAATCTGCTTTATTTATATTTCCTGATGGGCCTCATGATCCCGTTCCAGATCTACATGGTACCGCTGTTCCGGGAGATCAACTGGCTGGGGCTTTACGGTTATTTATCGAGCCCGATCATCATCTATGTCGCCGGTTCCATCAGCTTCGGCATTCTGCTTTATACGAGTTTTCTGAAAGGGGTGCCGCGGGAAATCGAGGAAGCGGCGCAAATCGACGGAGCAAGCCGGATGGGGATTTTCTGGCGCATCGTTTTCCCGCTGCTCGCGCCATGTACAGCCACATTGATCGTACTCAACGGCATTGGCATATGGAATGATTTCCTGCTTCCGCTGCTGATGCTTCCGGGTAACGGCGCCAAGACGATCAATGTGGAGATTTTCTCCTTCGTCGACCAGTTCGCATCGCGCTGGGACATCGTGTTCGCCGGAACGGTCTGCG
The DNA here is from genome assembly GCF_056269365.1 of Paenibacillus sp. JT22N12. Classification (NCBI taxonomy): domain Bacteria; kingdom Bacillati; phylum Bacillota; class Bacilli; order Caryophanales; family Paenibacillaceae; genus Paenibacillus; species Paenibacillus sp. JT22N12. Next base: position 465,163 of record NZ_JBWDNU010000002.1, read on the forward strand.
CGATTTTACCGCTCATCGTCGTTTTTGTCTTCCTGCAGCAGTATTTTGTGAAGGGGATCTCGTCGGGGGCGACAAAGGGGTAAAGGGAAAAAGGTAAAAGGGAATATTCACAAGCCATCTCCGCCAACCGGCCAATGAAGTGGGAGTACGGAATCTGACAGCAGATTCCGTGCTCCTGTTTTTTTATCCTTTCAGAATGAAGGAAGCAGCAATTCTGTCTAAAACGGTCAATTTTGCGGTGTGCAGTCTACCTGTTAAAAGTTCACTTATGCCCAAAGAAGGGGCATACAGCGGATGCCATTGGGCTTAACGGACGCTAAAGGTATTGGCGGCGAAGCATATTGTGGAGGGTGCAGCAGAGAATGCGTTCCATCCTTCCGATGTAACATCTCGATTTGGGATGCCAGTCTGCATCCGACAGTTTGGCGAAGGGACTGGATGAATAATCCAGAACCTTGCGGGGAAACTAACCGGCAGGTCTGTCCTATTCCTGATGCTGGAACGGTTCTGGCATATGGTTGAATTATCCACTTGACTTGGAGTGAACTCCAGATTGTATCATGAAGGAGCTATGCCTTTTATCAGATCACGAACAGCAGAAAGGAGGATTGGAAAGTGGAGGAGACCTTCGCCATTGCAGAGTTTTCTAAGAGGACGGGATTGAGCCAGGACACAATCCGGTATTACGAGAAAATTGGGCTGCTGCCAGCACCCATGCGAAGGGCAAATGGACAAAGAGAATATGTCAAAATCGACTTGGACCGCGTACTTTTCATAACTCATCTCAAAAGAACAGACATGTCGCTGAAGAAGATTCTGGAGTATGTGACACGGTCAAAAGATAAAGATTATGAGGAATGCTACAGCATTCTTGACGCACATAAGCAGCATATTGAATCTCAGCTCGCGGACATGCAGACTACTTTGGATATTTTGAAATATAAGCTGGATAACTTTCAGGCGTTAAAGACAGGCAAGCGAACTGAAGATATATAAATAATAACGGCTCTATAAGGGAGATTAACGATGCAGACTCATAATAATGAAATAACCAAACAAGTCCCCATTAATTCCGGATTCGGCCCAAGGACGACTGCCCGCGAGGCTCTGGGCGGACAGAATCTAAGCGGAAAAATTGCAATTGTGACCGGCGGATATTCAGGTCTTGGACTTGAAACAACGCGTGTTCTTGCCGAAGCGGGAGCAACTGTTATTGTGCCGGCACGCACACTGGACAAGGCTGAAGCTTCCGTCGCGGGCATTCCAGGGGTGGAGATTGGGGTATTGGATTTGATGAATCCGGCCTCTATCGACGCTTTCGCCCAGCGTTTTCTTGAATCGGGCCGCCCGCTGCACATCCTTGTTCATTCCGCCGGTATTATGGCGACTCCGTTAGCGCGTGACGGACGCGGCTATGAATCCCAATTTGGGACGAATCACCTGGGCCATTTTCAGCTTGCGGCGCGCCTCTGGCCAGCCTTGAAACAAGCAGAAGGCGCAAGGGTCGTGTCTGTCTCCTCGAGGGGGCATCAATTCGCCGAGGTTGATTTCAACGATCCGAATTACGAGCATCGGGAATACGATAAATGGATGGCCTATGGTCAATCCAAGACGGCTAACGCTTTATTTGCTGTTGAACTGGATAAAAAGGGCAAGGCTTATGGCGTCCGTGCCTTCTCCGTCCATCCGGGAAGCATCATGACTGATTTGGCTCGCCATCTAACCGATGATGAACTGCGCGCCATGGGCGCGATTGACGAGCAGGGCGAGCGGGGCTTCAAGGAAACCAACGATGAATTAAAGACCATTCCGGAAGGGGCGGCCACCATCGTCTGGTGTGCTGCCAACAAGCAATTGGACAACAAGGGCGGCGTTTATTGCGAGAATGTCGAGATCGCCGAGGCTATCCCGGCAGACGGCAGTCTCTTCGGGAAGCCGGGTGTATACCCATGGGCTATGGATTCGGAATCTGCCGGGAAATTGTGGAATTTGAGCGAGGATCTAACCGGGGTGAAATTCACCATTTAAATATGGCTGCTGCTTGAGAGCCTGGCTGCCGGAAATAGTTCCGGCAGCCTTTTTTTGCATTCCGGCAGAGCGGCTTATGTGGAAGGCAGCAGCTTTTCTTCTGCACAATAGGGTCAAATCGTGTCGGTGACCATCGTCTGAGAGTGTCGCCATCCAATCATTTGGCTTGGCAGAAGTGAAAAACGGATATGGAGCGTGAAGTGCTGGCGATTGAATGGCTGCGGTGCTAAAAACGAGACGGGCAGGTTGAAATGCGGCATGATTTTTTTGAACGATTTAACAGAATTTAGTCCCTGAAGCCCCGTACAGGCACGGATGGGCCGCCGCCTACATACACTGTAGAACAGACTTCAGTGTTCACCGGATGTGGGGGGACGACAGTCCGCAGCCGGCAATTCAACCTTGGGGGTGGCCCGCTCAATGCCTGGTTTGTTTGCTGCTATCGCACTGTTCATTAAACAATTAACGCTGCTCGTTTCCTATGTGAAAAACAACGCTTTTCCGCAACCGCTTCAAGAAGAAGAGGAGATCAAGCATCTGCGGCTTTTTGCAGAGGGCAATCAGCATTCCCGAAACCTGCTCATTGAGCATAACCTGCGGCTGGTGGCGCATATCGTCAAGAAATTCGACAACACCGGCGAGGATCTGGAAGATCTGATTTCCATCGGCACGATTGGTCTGATCAAAGCGATCGAGAGCTTCCAGACCGGCAAGGGCACGAAGCTTGCGACGTTCGCCGCCCGGTGTATTGAGAATGAAATACTTATGCATCTGCGTTCCCTGAAGAAGACCCGCAAGGATGTGTCCCTGCATGATCCCATCGGGACGGACAAAGAGGGCAATGAAATTACACTGATCGACATCCTTGGCACGGAAGCCGATGATGTCGCAGACCGGGTGCAGTTAAAAATTGAGAAGAGCAAGATCTATAAAAATCTCGATATCCTCGATGACCGGGAGAAGGAAGTAGTGGTTGGCCGCTTCGGTCTGCTCGCCGGCGGGGAAGAGCGGACACAGCGAGAAATCGCCAAGGAGCTTGGCATCTCGCGCAGTTATGTGTCACGGATCGAGAAGCGGGCGCTGATGAAGCTGTATCATGAGTTTTATAAGGCGAAGCGATAATTGTGAATGGATCGTTACATCGGGAAATCTAAAGGGGTTCGTAACCCTTTTAGATTTTTTTGGTTTTTGGAGGATTCGCAAGGTTGGTGGAACATGAGAAACGGTTCAGTTCTCATTCCTTGACCTGTCCAGTAAACCAAAGTTTCCGAAGCTGCTCGCTATAGGAAGACGGCAGCTCGATGTTGTGTCTGCGGCTGGGCGATGCCAATCCCGACGCCGGATGCCGGGGGTAATTTTTGCAATGAGTTGATTTTGTTTGTCCTACGATTTAAACTTCATAGTAAAGCGTCCTCCGGGATGATGGGAATGCTAGCGAAGCACGTTACAGGTAAAAGCCGGACAATAACGTCCATAAGGCATCTTGCGAAGGTGTGATTCTAACGACAAGGAGTGATTGGAATGGATTATGTAACATTGGGCAGGACAGGTTTAAATGTAAGCGTTATCAGTTTGGGTGCCGGAGGAAGCAGCAGGCTGGGCATTCAAACGGAGCGGAGCGGACAACATGCCGCGCAGATCGTGCATAATGCGATCGAACGGGGAATCAATCTGATCGATACGGCAGAGGCTTACGGTACCGAATCCGTGGTTGGAGCCGGATTGAAGCATGTTAAAAGAGAAGATGTCATTATTTCAACCAAATATTCTCTTCGCGAAAGCAAGGGATTAAAAAAAACGGAAGATTTCGAAAAAAGTGTAGATCAAAGCCTGGCCAACTTAAACACTGACTATCTCGATATTTATCATCTGCATGGTGTGGATCATACCGATTATGATTATGCAGTCCAGCAGCTTGTGCCCGAAATGATTAAAATGAAAGAAAAGGGTAAAATTCGCTTTTTGGGAATTACCGAAGCGTTCGCTTCCGACTCGACGCATAAAACACTGGAACGAGCGATACAGGACAATTGCTGGGATGTCATGATGGTAGGCTTCAATCTGTTGAATCAGAGTGCGCGCGAAAAAATCTTTAAAACTGCCGTTGCCAAAAATATCGGAGTTCTCGATATGTTTGCCGTAAGAAGAGCCTTGTCTCGACCGGAGGTCCTGATCGAATTACTCAATGAGTTGTTTGACAAAGGACTGCTGGATGCACGTAAAGTGGACCGCAATAATCCATTGGGCTTTTTGGTGCATCCGGATGGGGCACAAAGCATTGTGGATGCGGCTTACAGGTTTTGCAGGTATGAGCCGGGAGTCCATTCCGTGTTAATGGGGACGGGAAATTTGCAGCACCTGGCCAATAACATCGAATCGGTGAGCAGAGGACCATTGCCTGAGCAGGATACCCAAAGATTGAAAGACATTTTTGCGGGGATCGACAGTATTACAGGAAATTAGAGTTAATATCCAGTTTATGATTCTTAAGTCAGATTAGGATGAACTGTATCGCAGCCGAAGAGCTGCTCATTGAACATATATCCCATTGTGGAGGAGCTTGCTTCGGGCAGCTCCTCTTTCGGTTTTATTGAAGGATAGGGCAGGGCTGTCGTGGCGTGGGGGCAAGCAGACACGCGCTTCATGTTATCCATCTTAATTTATTCCAATTTAACGGGTTAACATTTTCCAACTACAAAAGAGCAAATTAACCCTATACTACTAATTGAGAACGCTTGCAAAGATATTAATGAATATGAAGGGGGATCAGATTTTGAAAAAACAAATGACGGTTTGGCTCGGAATATTACTGTTGGCTGTGATGGTAACGGCCTGCGGCGGGAACAATTCATCGAGTCAGAACAACAGTCCGGACGCATCCGGCACAGCCGACGTCGAACAACCGCAAAAGGTGGAATTGAACCTGATGCTGACGGGGCTTGGACGCTTCAAGGAGCAGTTCGACCAGTATTTGAAACAGTTTGCGGTCAAGGAGAAAGCGGAGAAGGGGATTGACGTCACTTACAATATGGAAATGCCATCGGATGCCAATTTGCTGAAAACGCGTTTGGCGAGCGGAGACGCACCGGATATTTATTCCTTGCATGCCGCTTTTGACGGTCCGGTCTTCGAAAAAGGAGGCTATCTGCCGGATCTCTCGAACGAGCCGTTCGCCGGCAAATTAATAGAAAGCATTCGCAATGTCGTGACGATTAACGGCAAGGTTATCGGTGTTCCGATGGAAAGCTTCTCCTGGAGCTACTTGTACAACAAGGAGATTTTTGAAAAATACGGTTTGAAGGTGCCGACGACGTTATCGGAAATGAAACAAGTGGTCGAAACCCTGAAAAGCAACAATGTGACTCCATTTATGCTTGCTTATAAAGAAGAGAGCTTCCCGGGATGGCTTACGCAATTGAGCTTCGAATCGGTTGCCGCCAAGCAGGTTCCGGACTGGTGGGACCGGATGAACAAGGGGGAAGCGTCCTTCAGCGAATTAAAGGATAAAGGGATGTTCGATATTATCGATCTGGTCAATGCAAACGGGACAAAACGCCCGCTGGAGACCGGCGCGGATGACGGGCTGGCGAAATTCGCGAACGGCGAAGCCGCGATGTTGATTACCGGCACTTGGTATGCGGACAGCATTCTGAAAGCGAATCCGGATTTCAAGCTGGGGCTCGGCGCTTTGCCTGTCAATGATGATCCGGCGTCCACGATGGTAAATCTGGCGGTTTCCACTACGCTGACCGTTTATCCGGAAAGTCCGAACAAAGCGGTTGCCGTCGACTTTCTGAACTACATTTTGGATGACAAAGATTCTTCTGCTTTCTTTGATCAGCTAAAGTTTAACAAAGTGGCCTCAAACCAACAAATCAGCACGTTCCCTTGGACCGAGCAGGGAAATCAATACGTGGAGAGCGGCCACTCGTATCTGGATCAATCCATACCGCAAGCTGCCAATGAAGCGATAGGCAAGATGTCTCAATCCTATTTCGCAAAACAAATTACGCAAGATCAGTTGATTGCAGAATTGGATAAAACCTGGAAAAATTCTCTCAAAGTTCAAAAATAAATCTATGGAGAAGGGCGGCAGCCGTTAACGCTGCTGCTTTTCCTTCCAATAGGCGGTGATTGGGATGTACCGGACTCTGAGATCCAAACCTTGGATTCCCCTGCTGGCTTTCGCGGCGCCGGCGTTGTTTTTTTATGTGATTTTTCTATTGATTCCGACGATCGGCGGCATCTATTACAGCTTTACGGATTGGAACGGTTTATTCCGGCAGTATAATTTTGTCGGCTTCAGCAACTATATCGAAGCGTTCACGGAAGATTCCAGATTCATATATTCGTTGTTTTATACATTAAAATATGTGGTTGCGATCGTCCTATTGCAGAATATAGTCGGAATATCTCTGGCGGTATTGGTGGAAAGCCGGATACGCACCCGCACCAAATCCGTGTTCCGTACCCTGTTTTTTATGCCCAATATGTTTAGCGTATACATCAGTACGTTGATGTGGACCTTCATTTTCTCGACGGTATTCCCCCAGCTGGCCGACAAGACTATGCTGAGCTTTCTGGACCAGCCCTGGCTGGGCTCCGCGAATATGGCTTTTGTATCGATCCTTCTGGTATCCATCTGGCAGGGGGCAGGCTACTTGATGGTCATATATATCGCAGCTCTGCAGGGTGTTCCGCGGGATTTGCAGGAAGCTGCAACCATTGACGGAGCGACGCCTTTTCGTAAATTCCTTCATATTACCCTGCCGATGATTATGCCGGCCATTACGATATGCGTCTTCCTGACCCTGAACGGATCATTCAAGATCTTCGAAGTTGTGTACGCCCTGACAGGAGGAGGTCCCGGCTACAGCACGGAGGTCATTGCCTTTAATATTTATCAGGAGGGGTTTGCCAGGGATTTGCGTTATGGATACGCGACTGCCAAAGCAATGATTTTATTTCTGATTATTTTGGTCATTACGGTGACCCAGGTTGCCGTCTTGAAAAAGAGAGAGGTCGAAGCATGAGGAAATCGAAATCATCCTTTCTCTTCTCGTTGTTGATTGTTGTGCTGCTGGCTTGTGCGACTGTATTTTTCCTGTTTCCCATCTTGCTGGCCATAATGAACTCATTGAAATCGCAAGGCGAGATGTTCAAGTCGGTTATTCAATGGCCGAAGGTGCTGCACTGGGAAAATTACCGGTACGTGCTGACCGAAGTTCATATTTTAAGTAATCTGTATAATACATTCATCATTACATCCCTGTCCATCATCGGAATTATTGTCTGCAGCGCACCTGCCGGATACAAATTATCGCGCACGCCCGGAAAGTTCAGCGCTTTTATCTTTTTTCTGTTCCTGTCTTCCATGCTTATACCTTTTTACTCTATTATGTTTTCACTTATCCAGATGGCGACTGCTCTGAACATTCAAGGCTCGATCTATCGTCTTCCCTTGATCTATATTGGACTTGGCGTTAACTTCGCGATCTTTTTGTACCACGGGTTCGTTAAATCCATTCCAAGAGAGCTGGAAGAATCCGCTCAGATTGACGGGTGCGGACAGCTGCAGACGTTTATAAGAATAATTTTTCCGCTGCTCATACCCATTACCTTGACGATCACGATTCTCGATATTTTATGGGTGTGGAATGATTTTATGCTGCCGCTGATTATGCTGACCAACTATAAGAGTTACACGCTTGTATTGCTGGCGAGCACATTTTTCAGTCAGTATTCGAATGAATGGTCCTACATCTTAAGCATCCTTGTTCTCACCTCGCTGCCCGTGATCCTGGTGTATCTCTTCTTCCAAAAGTATATCGTGCAGGGCATCGCCGATGGAGCGATCAAGGGCTGACAAGAGAAGGAGAACGCCATCATAAGAAGGGAGTAACCCGATTTGACCATATCTTATCCGAAATTGTCCGAGGAACTGCGGGTTCGTCGCCTACAGCCGCCTGCCGGTAAAATCAACATGGTATTGGACACCGATACCTATAATGAAATCGACGACCAGTTTGCGATTGTTTACGCCCTGCTCTCGAAAGACAAGATCAATCTGCAAGCCATTTATGCCGCACCCTTCCACAATGAGCTTTCCGATGGGCCGAAGGACGGCATGGAAAAAAGCTATGATGAGATTATCCGCATCCTGGAGCAAATGAACGAGCCCGCTGGAGGGCTCGTGTTCCGTGGATCGGAAGGCTACTTGCCGGGACCGCAAGAGCCGGTAGACAGCGAAGCGGCCCGCGACCTGATCGCGAAGGCGATGGCCGCCCCCGATGACGAACCTCTTTATGTCGTGGCAATCGCAGCGATCACGAATATAGCGTCTGCTATTTTGTTAGAGCCGCGCATCATCGAGAAGATCGTAGTGGTGTGGCTTGGAGGACACGCGCTCTGGTGGAACGACGCGACGGAATTCAATTTGAAGCAGGACGTTCCGGGCGCTCAGGTACTGCTTGACTGCGGCGTGCCGCTTGTGCTGATTCCTGTCCTCGGCGTCACCACGAGCTTGTTAACCACGCTGCCGGAGATTGATGCGCATGTCAGAGGGAAGGGGCGGATTGGCGATTTTCTGGCCGAACGCTTCAAGAACTGCTCCGATGACCACTTCGGATACTCAAGAGTGATCTGGGATATTTCAACGATCGCCTATTTGCTGAATCCCGCTGCTGTTTCAACAGAGCTCGTCCCGAGCCCTTTACTTACCGAGCGGGTCACTTGGAGCAAGGATTCGAGCAGGCATTTGATCCGCTGCGCAAGCTTCGTGCATCGAGATGCGGTATTTAAAGATTTCTTTCGTAAACTGGCTGCCGCAGCCGGAGAACAAACCCAAATAAAGGAGTGACCAGATCATGCATAGAAAAATATTAAACGTTGGCTTGATCGGTCTTGGCGAAGTTGCCCAGGTCATTCATCTACCTGTATTGGAATCGCTTCCCGATTATTTCCGGATCACGGCATTATGCGATATATCCCCCCGTTTGCTGGAGCATCTGGGGCATCGGTACGGGGTTGAGAATCTGTATACGGATATGTCCGATCTGGTCAAACAAGAAGATTTGGATGTTGTTTTTGTCCTAAACAGTGATGAATATCATGCCGATTGCGCGATTGAGGCGATCAGCCGCAATAAGCATGTATTCATCGAAAAGCCGATGTGCCTAACAAATGCGGAAACGGATGCCATTATTGCCCTGCGCGACCGGCATCAAGTCGTCGTGATGGTCGGCTATATGCGCCGCTACGCGGCCTCCTTTGTCGAGGCGGTACAGGAAATCGGGGGACTTAAGAACATCACGTACGCCAGGGTCAGGGATATCATCGGGCCGAATCACTATTTCATTCAACCTACCAGCCGAACGGTTTCCTTCGATGATATTCCGGAGTCGGCCAAGGCCGACCGGAAGGCCAGGGCGGAACAAATGGGCATCGCAGCGACAGGGTTGAAGCCTGACTCGCCAATATTCGGTGTTTACCGTTTCTTGACCGGCTTGGGAAGCCATGATTTGTCGGCGATGCGGGAGGCTTTGGGAATGCCGCAAGGAGTCATTGGAGCCAAAGTTTCGCAGCAGCAGGGAAGTATATTCCTTACCGCTATATTCGATTATGGCCATTTCTCCGTCGTCTATGAAACCGGTATGGATCAGCAGGGCAGATTCGACGCCCATATTGAGGTTTACTCCAGTCATAAATCTGTTAAAGTGCAGTATGATACGCCGTATATCCGCCATCTTCCTGTCAAATTATTCGTCAGCGAAACGGAAGGAGAGACCTATAAGGAATCTGTAATCAGACCGACGCTCACAGACCCGTATACCCTCGAATTGAAGGCTTTGCACCAAGCAATAACAGAGAATGGAGCGGTAAAAACGACACCGGAGGATTTCAGGGAAGATCTGCTCCTATTCGAAATGATCATAAATAAGTTAAAATAGAGGTATGCCGAATCGACTGCGTATAAAACTGCTTATCACCTGCCGATCATTCATGGAGTCCTTCTCCGGCAGCATTAAAAAAAAGATGTTTCTGGTGCTGGTGCTGCTGACCTGCATTCCTCTCATCATGTTAACCGTTGTCGCCATCCATAATGCCCAAGATCAGCTGGAGGCTGAGATTATGGGGTCGAACTTATCCAAAATCGAATGGTCCGGAACTTTTCTCGACGATCAGATTCAAATCCTGGACCAGATTCTGTTCTCCGTGATGAACGATCAGAGTGCTACGCAATTCATGGAGAACGCGCAAAACCAGGATGAGGCGCTTGATTTCACTCTGCAGAAAAATCTGTTCGCCATATTGTCGTCGCAAAATTTGGCGAACCTGAACAGAATAAGCGAGATCACGGTGTTCAAGAAAGAGAATGAGCGAAGTTATTCCGTCCGAAACGGCGAGGAACGGGTTCTTCCCAATCCAGGGACGACAGCCCCCTGGAACTCGCCCGGAGGCAGAAAACCGGTATATGTTTTTGTCCCGGACTCAGACCAATTTACCATGTACCGCAACTTATACCGGTTTATTGACCGCAAGCTGGTGGGCGGAGTCGCTCTTCAAGTGAACTGGAGCATGTTCGATCCCATCTTCAAGTCGCTGGGCAGCGATGATAAAAGTACAATCCTGGTTCTGGACGAGTCGGGAAATGTCGTGAACATCCCCTTTGAGGGCAGCTCTGAAGCAGTACTAACGACCTCTGTGGTGAAACGGATCGAACAGCATTCCGGGGAACATTTTCTCAAAGACGACGCCCATTATATTTTTTACCAGTCTTTTGCGGATGGTAAAATGACGATCGTGAAAATGATTCCAACCAGCGTCGTATCCGCGAGCAGCAACAATACGTTAAGGTTCGGGATTGGGATCGTGACGATTCTGATTATCGTTTCTGTTACCGCTTCCAAATTTATCGCGAACAAAGCGGTTTCTCCTATATTAAAGCTTGTAAGGGCTATCACGTGGACCGAGGAGACGAACAGCGACATCTATGTCGGACATAACCGCAAAGATGAAATCGGCTGGCTGGAGCAGAAATATGCCCAGATTATCCGATCGCGGTATCAGATTTACATTGAGAAAAGAACAGCCCAATTGAAAGCGCTGCAGGCGCAGATTAATCCCCATTTTCTGCATAATACCCTGCAATCGATCGGAGCGATGGCTGTAATTAAGGATGTCCCGGAAATTTATCACATCATCCAGGCGATCAGCAGCAATCTGCGATATACGATGGGAATGGGAAATGACCTTGTCACCTTGCAGCAGGAATTCGATCATGTCAGCAATTATCTGGTCATACAGAAATTCAGAATCAAGGATAAAATTACGGTAGAATGGGAAATTGATCCCTCTGCAGCCGACTGCCTCATACCGCCGCTCACGCTGCAGCCCATTGTTGAAAACGCATTCGAGCACGGATTCCAGCATAAAAGAGGAAGGTGGATCATCGGAATCAGGACGCGATGCGACTGGGAAAAGCTGTACATTGAAATTACCGATAACGGTACCGGTTTATCCCCGCAAAGGGAGCTTGAGCTCAAACAAAGCTTAATGCGCAATATTGAAGAGATAATCGAAATTAAAGAAAGCATGGCTCTCAGCAACATTCAGGCACGCATCAAGACCCAATTCGGATCAGAATACGGATTGGAAATCGAAAGCACGCTTCATGGCGGAACTCAAGTGACCATTGTGATCCCAAATACGTCCGTACAGGGAGGCGGTTCAAATGGCTAAGCTGCTTATTGTGGAAGACGAATCGTTGGTTCGCGATCTCATTAAGAAATTCGTGGCGCAGGCTATTCCGGATATGGAGATCATCGGCGAAGCGGATAACGGGGAAGATGGCCTCCGCATGATTCAGGAATTGAATCCGGATATCGTCATTACGGATATGAAGATGCCTCTCCTTGACGGAATCGAGCTGCTGCGGATCCTGGATTCGGATCAGCCGAATATGAAGGTGATTGTCCTGAGCGGGTATGATGACTATAAGTACATGCATCAAGCGTTACGCTCGGGTGCGGTTGAATACCTGCTGAAGCCGGTGGATCCCGGACAATTGACCCAGGCCTTGCAATTATGCCTCAAGGAATTGCAGCAGCATCGCCACCAATTATCCGAGGTACTGGTGACCCTTCCCCCAGGGATACTGGTTATATTGAATGATTACAAGAAAAATGCCGCCGCGCATTTGAACGAGTTAGCCATCAAGTCTGTAGAAGACGTATTGACGGCATGCATCAGCCATCTGGATTCTCAGTTCGATTGCGGATCGGCGCAGTGGCTCCGGATCTACCATGAGTTTCTGATTACTCTCGAACAATTCACGGCGATGGAAGGACTGGAGCTGAACGGTGTGCTTAAAGAGAAGGATCTTCTTGGGCATATGCCGTCAAAGCTCAATGCATCGGATGTACTTGAAGCGATCAAAAGAATTTATAGAGAAGCGATGGACTTCATTCTTGTCATAAGAAGGGACCGCAAAAAAGTAGACTTACAACAGATCTTTGATTATGTACAACAACATTACGCGGATGACATTTCCCTGGGGTCGTTGGCACAGCGGTTCTACGTGAGCAGGGAGTATCTCAGCAAAAGCTATAAGCTCCAGTTCAGGGAAAACATCATGGAACAAATCATTCGCCTGCGCATGCAATCCGCTAAATCCTGGGTGATGAAGGATGACATCCAAATCAAACACATCGCGAAGAGGGTAGGCTACGAGGATGCTTCCTATTTTGATAAAGTATTCAAGAAATATTATGGTGTGTCTCCCTCGGAGATGAGAAAGTAAATACGGCGCGCGCCGTATCGGAATGGAGAGATAAATAGTGAATCGGAAATCCGCTCAAGGTACGTATTCAGGGAGCCGCAATTCGCATGTTGCATTTCCGCTGGGAGGAATCGGAGCCGGCATGTTTTGTCTGGAAGGAACGGGCGCCATGTCTCATTTCTCCCTTCGCAACGCACCGGACATTACCCATGAGCCGCTGATGTTTTCTGCTGTTTGCGTGAAGGACAGCGAGGGCAGCGTGGCACGGGTTCTGGAAGGGCCTGTGCCGGATTGGAAAGTGTTCAGCCACCGGTCGGATCGGTTTGTCGGTCCTGGAAACGGGCTCTTTGGCAAGCATTATGGGCTGCCGCGCTTTAAAGAAAGCGTATTTGACTCGAAGTTTCCCTTCGGAACAGTGGAGCTTCGCGATCCGAAAGTGCCTGTTGATGTGACGATAACCGGTTGGAGCCCTTTTATCCCCTTGAATGCCGATGATTCGAGCTTGCCGGCAGCCGGACTGGAATTTACATTCACTAACCATACGGATCGGAGCGTAGAGCTCGTCTATTCTTTTCATGCGGCTCATTTCATGGAGGAGGGCGCCGGCAATCATCGCGTGATCCGTGCGGAATCGGGAAACGGCTTCGTCCTGGATCAGCCGCCCATTGAACATAAGCCATGGGCGCAGGGGGCGTTCAGCGCTGTTGTCGATCATCCCCGTGCGGCCGTGGACTGTGCCTGGTTCAGGGGAGGCTGGTTTGATCCGCTGACGATGATCTGGAAGGATATCGAGTCCGGACGCTGCCAGAACAAACCTCCGGTGGACACGGGTAAGCCAAGTCCGGGGGCGAGCATCTTCGTACCGATGGAGCTCCAACCGAATGAGCGGCAGACGATCCGCCTGCTGCTGTCCTGGTTCGTACCCGAAACGAATTTGACTGTAGGTGTTCCCGCCGCAGCTCGGCAGCAGAGCGGTAACGAAGCTGCGGACAAACCGGCATTTCATAAACCATGGTATGCCGGAAGGTTTAAGGATGTAGAGGAGGTTGCTGATTATTGGCTGCGCAGCTATATGCGATTACGTGTAGAGAGCGTCCGGTTCAACGACAGCTTCTACGGCACGTCGATGCCTGCCGAGCTGGTGGAGGCGGCAGCGGCGAATCTGTCCATCCTGAAGTCGCCGACCGTGCTCCGGCAAACCGATGGCAGGTTTTGGGGATGGGAGGGCTGCGAGGATACGAAGGGCAGCTGTCACGGAACCTGTACCCATGTCTGGAATTATGCGCAAGCTCTGCCGCATCTGTTCCCGGAGCTCGAACGTGGAAATCGCAATACCGAGTTCGGGGAAGGTCAGGATGAGCATGGTCATCAGAACTTCCGCATCCCGCTGCCGATCGTTCCGGCAGATCACGATTTCCATGCCGCAAGCGACGGGCAGCTCGGCGGCATCATGAAGGTATACCGGGAATGGCGAGTCAGCGGAGATACGGAGTGGCTGCTCGCAATTTGGCCCAAGGTGAAAAAGAGCCTTCATTACTGCATGGAAACCTGGGATCCGGAAGGGCTGGGCGTACTCTCGGAGCCTCATCATAACACCTATGATATTGAATTTTGGGGTCCTGACGGCATGTGCACATCGATCTATCTAGGCGCGCTCAAGTCAGCCTCGCTCTTGGCGGAAGCAGCCGGGGATCAGGCCGAAATCTACAAGTCCTTGTACCGCAAAGGCAGAGACTATATGGACAAGGAACTGTTCAACGGTGAATATTATGAGCAGAAGATCGTTTGGCAGGGGTTGAGAACACCATCTCCGACAAGCGGGGAACAGGCTTGGAATGTAAACTATTCGGCTGAAGCACTCGAGCTGATGAAGGAAGAAGGTCCGAAGTACCAGTACGGACAGGGGTGCCTGTCAGATGGCGTCATCGGAGCCTGGTTGGGAGAAATGTGCGGGCTTGAGGACGTATTGGACCGGGATAACGTCCGCAGTCACCTGCTCAGCATCTACAAATACAATCTGAAAAGGGACTTGTCGGAGCATGTGAATCCGCAAAGACCCGGTTTCGCGCTTGGCAGCGAGGGCGGACTGCTCCTGTGCACTTGGCCGAGAGGCGGAAAGCTTACGCTGCCCTTCGTATACAGCAATGAAGTATGGACGGGGATTGAATATCAGGTGGCCTCCCATTTGCTCTCGCTCGGCTGCATAGAGGAAGGCCTGGATATCGTACGGATTTGTCGTGACCGTTTCGACGGCCGGACGCGCAATCCGTTTAATGAGTATGAATGCGGCCATTGGTACGCGCGCGCTATGGCTTCCTACGGTCTGCTCCAAGGCTGGAGCGGGATCCGTTATGACGCATGCGACCGGACAATGTACTTCACCAAGAAGGCGTCTGGTGACTTCAGCAGCTTCCTCTGCACATCCAGCGGTTACGGCATAGTCGGCATACGCGAGGGAGAACCCTTCGCAGACGTTAAATCGGGTAATATCGATATCGAACGTTTCCAGTTTAAAGAAGAAATTTAATATATGGGCAGCGCAGCTGCTGCCGGACGGAAACGACTCTACAACGTTATAACTGTGGGTGGTTTTCACTTTGCCATTTATGTGACGAACGATATGGTATGATGCTCATGAAATTCATAATTGAAGAACTTTTTGCAGCTCAAGGCTTGTACCGCTCATTTTGGGAGAAAGGCAACAAGGCACGGAACAGGACATTCTCCAGCCAGACTTTGGCGAACAATGTACTAGCAGGCGATCAGCTCTAAAATAGGTTTAACAGATTACCAGCCATGAGGCCGCGGGATCATTGCCCTACAGAAACGAACAATTATGAAAAAACTGCAAAAGTTCAGGTTTTACACAGAAGGTCGTTCCTTGCTGCATAAATAACTCGGCGAAGCAGTGGCTGCGGATACCGGGAAGCAATAATATAGTCGTCTCCAACAACCGCTGCTTGACGGACCATTATCCGCTGAAGCAGCGGTTGTTTTGCTGAAATCATCAATCGGTGCAGCCAGGGACAATATTTTGCTGTCAGAAACGAAGGATAAATTTAATGAACCATAATAATCATGCATTTCTTTCTTATTGACAATGAGAATTATTATCAATTAAAATGTTGTAAATGGAAATAAAGGAAGGGTGGCAAAGGAGGAGAGCCGTTTATGAACGTGCCGGAACAGTTGAACAGGATCAATCAACAATTGACGAGCAGAAACTACAAATTGACGATACAGAGAGAAACGACCGTACGGGTTTTATTGGAGAATGAAGAGGATCACATTAGCGCTGAGGAAGTATTTATGCGTGTAAAGAACAAGCACCCTGAAATTGGGCTGGCCACGGTTTATCGGACGCTGGAGCTTCTGACCGAGTTGCATATCGTTGAAAAGATGAACTTTGGCGATGGGGTGGCCCGTTTCGACCTCCGTGGAGATGATCATGAGCATATGCACCATCATTTGATTTGTACCGTTTGCGGGGAAATGGAGGAAATCAAAGAAGACTGGCTCTTGGAAATGGAGATGCGTCTGGAACGTGAATACGGCTTCTCGGTGAAGGACCATCGCCTGGAATTTACGGGCACGTATAAGACTTGCGAAAGAAACGGCTGCAAGCGGGAATGCGAGGCGGTATCCTAATGATTGAAGCTAAAGAAGCTTGAAGCAGGACGATCGGGCTTCTTTTTTCTTGCTTCTTTATCAATGTGGACGTCAAACTATTTTTGTTCGCGTGACTCAAGAGCAATCATCAATACGATGATCGTATCCGGAATGACGAGACGAAGGAAGTGATGTTTCGATGAGGAGAAGGGAATCCAAGGAAGAGCCTTCAACTCGTTGAACCGCACCTGGTTTAAGCTGACAGAAATCGACCGGTCAACAGAAACAAAA
This sequence comes from Paenibacillus sp. JT22N12, assembly GCF_056269365.1. NCBI lineage: Bacteria > Bacillati > Bacillota > Bacilli > Caryophanales > Paenibacillaceae > Paenibacillus > Paenibacillus sp. JT22N12. The sequence continues at coordinate 481,871 of NZ_JBWDNU010000002.1, forward strand.
TTCGGCTTCTAACTGGGCTTGCATAATCGACTGCGTCGGCTGGAACATGATATACAGATGCTTGTCAACGGATTCGTGTTGTTTGTGTCATATCCATTTTATCCTGATATTGCTTGGGCGACACACCCATGCGTTTGAGGAATATCCGGTAGAAGTACGAGTAACTGTTGAATCCAGCGGATTCGGCCGCCTGCTCCAATGTCATGGAACTGAAGCGAATCCGTTCACAAGCGATATGAATCCTTACTTCATTAACATAATCTATAATCGTTTTTCCGAATGCTTCTTTGAACAAGTGAGTCGTTCTGGATACGCTCAGACTTGTGTAATCGGCTATATCCCGCAGGGTGATGGATCTCGTAGCATTACGTTCTATATATTGTTTGATACGGTGAGTGACGAATAATTTTTTTTCGTTATTTCCCTTATTATCCAATAAAACTCTGTCAATATATCGAAGAAATATGCGCAGCAGATAATCCAGCACATCCGGATCTTCTTCTTTTACCCGACGTTTCTCATAGAGGATCTGTTTCCAAATGTTCAACAGGGCATCATCAATAGGCACACAGTTTCGCTGAGCGTATGACCTGCTTCGCCACCATTCGTCAATCCCCGCTCCAGTGCAAATCAGGAAAAAATCCGCGCAGATGCAATTCTGATCATTTATGTCTTCCTGATTGCCAATGCTGATAAAATAAGGATCTCCGGGCTTGTATAGTAACAGATCGCCCGTATAAACCTTCTCCAACTTTCCATCGATAAGCATTTTGCTTTCACCCTGCACCTGCAGCCGAATCAGATAGTTTTGCAAACCCGACCTCACATCTGCGTTAAAGGGCTTAAAATGGACAGAATAGCCAACGGCGTTTACTTCTCCTATGATCTTGTTATCCAACCAACATCACCGTTTCTCATCAATAGCATTTTCCTAAATTATAGCAGCAGTTCTTTCATGTTGCTACTCCATCGCTGATTATGACTCAGGTTTCTTCGTCACCCTCCCCCAGCAATTTTGCCGTTAATACTCCTATCAGAAGCGCCCATACCGGCGAGGCAATATCCAGTATAGTGAATGGAAAAGCTGCGATCAGGAAGCAGACGATCACCGAGAACCGATAACCGGAAGCGCGCGACGCCGACCGGAGGCAGCCGGTCAGTATGCCGATCAGGGAAAATCCGGTAATCAGAGTTATGAACGGGGCAGGGAGAATTTTGATAAAAGGCACCACAAGCCAAGCCGCCAGGCCAAACAGGATCACCCATACCGCGGATACTACTCCTGCCAGATAACGTCTATCGTGAGGTCCGGCTTCGTCGCTGCTGCAAATGACCGTCATCATCCCGCCGATGTTAGCGCTGTGGGCGCCAAAAAAACTGGCTGCGGTTGTGGCAATGCCGGTCATAAGGAGGGTACGGTCCATAGGCGGCCGATACCCTTGCTTCTGAAGTGCGGCCAGACCGACAGCAACATCATTGCTCAGAATCAGAATGGCGACAGGAATCGAGATGGATACTGTGCCCTGCAAGGTAAAAGACGGAAGAAACAATGACGGCGCAATAAAATCCGGCAGCGTGAGCACTGGAAGAGGGGATCCAAATCCAAGGGCAAGGCCTCCGAATACGATCGCACCGAGCAGAGGAGGAACATGAGTGCGAAACCGGTAGGCCAGCAAGAATCCGATCATGCTCATCATACTGACGAGAGGAGCATCGCGCACAGCCGAGAACATGTTGATGACAAAATGCAGTATCAAGCCGGCCAGCATGGCATCGAGAAGAGGTTTGGGCAGGTGGCTCAATAATTTGCCGAACCATCCGCTCCAGCCGAGCAGGAAGATAATCAAGCCAGCCATTAAATAACCACCTGACAACTCGCTGAGTGTAAACCTGTTAATGACTGTGCTCATATACGTAACCACGGCAATGGAATGCACGCCTCCGAACGGAAGACGGTAAAAGACGGATAGAAGCAGGTTAAGCAAACCGCCGAACACATAGGCGGCAAAGAACCATGCAATCAGTTCTCCCCTGGAGAAGCCGGCTCCGCTTGCAGTAGTCAGAATCAACACAGCCGCTCCGGTGCATGCCAAAGAAGCAGAGATCGTTCCGCTTACAAGTGCGGGTTTAATGCTGCTGACGGCGGATATCGGCTTGCTGCTGTTATCGGCGCTTTGCATTTGCATGCCGGATCACTCCTTAGATTGGCCATTCGATCTACATACATTTTACTTTTTAACACAACGTATACGCAATTTCAATGTAATACTCATATTTGCACTTATAGCTATATAGTGCATCGCGCAGTCATATTCTTCATGTACTATCCATAAATGACGTGGTTAAATAGGTACTGAAACGGAAGCGCAATCATTGATCCGGACATCGATTGGGCTTGTTATCGAAAGCTGGATTTTTGCAATACTCAAATAAGCATGTAGGAGTGTGGAGCATGATGACCAAGAAATTCAGGGGCGCTGTAATTGGATATGGAGGCGCTTTCAATATGGGCAGGGTGCATGCAGAACAGATGACGCGGTTCGGCATCGAGTTTACAGCAGCCTGCGACCTGGACCCTGCCCGGATGGAACAGGCGAAGTTGGATTTTCCGCATATCCGTACATACACGCGGGTGGAGGAACTGCTGGAGCAGCAGGATATCGATCTGGTTACGGTCATTACTCCCCACAATACGCATGCCCCCCTGGCAGAGCAGATTCTGGGCAGCGGCAAGCACTGCATCCTTGAGAAACCGATGTGCATCCATGCCGTGGATGCGGACCGGCTGGTCAAACTGGCGCAGAGCAGAAACCTCATGCTGTCCGTATATCATAATCGGCGTTGGGACGGCTGGTATTTAACGTTGAAGGAACTGCTGGAGAAAGACATACTGGGGGAACTCTTCCATGTTGAAATGTTTATCGGCGGCTTTAGAAAGCCGCAGGATTGGTGGCGTTCGGACAAAGACATCTCCGGCGGGGCCTTCTATGATTGGGGCGCTCACTATCTCGATTACCTGCTCGGCGTTATACCCGGAAGAGTGAAAACCGTCAAAGGATTTATCCAAAACCGTCTATGGCACGAGTTCAGTAATGAGGATCATATGGACAGCATTATTTCCTTCGATAACGGGACGATGGCGCATATTCAAGTTTCGAGCATCGCCCACGCAGGCAAACCTCAGTTTCGTTTCCTCGGGACGAAGGGGGCTATTGTCGATGAGAATATCAGAGACGGGGAGCTTATGCTCTATACCGAGCTGAAGGGGATTAAAGTGGAAACCAAGGTGAAATGCCAGGAGAACAGACAGGAATATTATTATCACAATATCGCCGACCATCTGATGAACGGCGCCGAGCTGATCGTAAAACCGGAGGAAGCGCGGCGGCTCATCGCAATTATTGAGACAACGGAAAAAGCGGCTCTGACCGGCAAAGAATTGACGGTTCCTTACGAAGAGGAATTATTAGTGGGGAAATGAACGATGAAACCGGAATACGGAGGGATAACGGAATGACTGACTTTTTGATACCCGATACCCTAATGCTTGAAGACAGGGCGGCCCATGCGATTAACGCGATGGTGGGAATGGCTGATAAGGAGTACGGCTACATTCCGTTCTTTAATGCTGATTTGCTGCACAAGCCGGCTTTTATGACCCATGGGACTTGGGATTACGGTTCCTCTCACGGCAGAATGATCGATGGACTCATCCTTGCCAGACATATGTCCGGAGAGACATACGGAGCGGATGTGGAAGAACACTATCGGGCTAATCTGCTTTCCTTCTTCAAGGAAGACGGCATGAGCTACCGGCAGGAGAATCCCCATCTGGATAGTGAGCCGAATGCGAATTTGATCGACCAGCGTGCGGTGATTCTTTCTCTTACGACCTGGTACATGGAAAGCGGCGATCCGAAAGTGAAAGCGGCGGCGGACCGCCATGTTGCGGCACTGAAACGGCTTGCGGTCAAAGAACGCGACGTCTGGTATTATCCGGCATCCGAATATAAAGAAACAGGCTGGCCGTCTGCCAATGCCATAAAGCTCCGGCTGGCACCGGATCCGGCGGCGTTCTGCGGCAGGCTGGTTATGCCGCTGCTGAAATATTACGAGCTGACTGGCAGCCGGGATGCATTCGAATTATGTCAATTTTTTACCGCCCTGATCATGGAGAGAAGCGGTGTCTTCCAGCAGGATGGCAGCTTCAACGATTCGCTTGCCTATCGCAGCGGACATTTTCATACCCGTATCGGAACGCTTGATGCTATCGCGCGATTCGGTGCCTCTACGGGCAATGCGGCCATGATCGGCTGGGTAAAGAAAAGCTATGATTGGGCGCTGACGAAATGTACGAACTTCGGATGGACGCCGGGCGACCTTCATGAGCAGGCTTACGAGCATGAAACCTGCTCACTGGTAGATCTGATCGCTACAGGCATAACCCTTGCCAAGAGCGGATATGTCGAATACTGGGGAACCGTGGAACGCTTTTTGCGGAATCATCTGGCGGAATCGCAGCTGCTCGATCTCGATTGGGTGGAAGAGACGACAGACACCTCAATGGATGTCCACGCCAAAAAAACGTTCTATAAGGTGGCCGAACGCACGCGCGGATCATTCGCGGGTTATTCAGCTCCAAACGATTTCATATGCGATGTTAATGAGGGAAGAGGCCATACAAGCGACCTGCAGCTCTGTTGTCTCGGGTCGGGTACGCGCGGTTTGTTCATGGGCTGGAGCAGCACCGTCACCGAGATGAACGGCACAGTCAGCATAAACTTCCTCTTGAACCGGGGGTCCAAATGGCTGGATGTCAGCAGCTATTTGCCCCATGAAGGCAAGGTCGTGCTTCATATCCGCTTGGATATTCCCCGTCTGTTGATCCGGATTCCGGAGTGGGCGGGATTTACCAAAATCCGCTTCGTTCGTGAATCCAACGGAGCAGTCGCGGAAGGAAAGGGCAGCGAGGAGAGCCGATGGGTCAACAAGCATTTCCTCGTGCTCGGCGAAGCTGCCGCGGGGGAGAAAATCACAGTGACATTTCCGCTCAGCTTCCGTAAGACGTTAGAGAATGCAGTCGGACAGACGTTCGAGACGGATTGGCGGGGGGACGATGTCGTAGGCATTACGCCAAAGGGCAGAATTAAACCTTTATACAGCAACCGGAAGGTGTATGACGAGGCGCCGATGCGGAAAGGCGAATACCGCAGGCTGGAGAACGAATGGGTATGGTAGCGATGGCGGACGAAGGAAAGGATGTAAGTCCATGAATAATCAGATTGGAATCGGCCTGCAGATGTACACGTTGAGGGAAGAGCTGAACCGGGATTTCCGGGGAACGCTGCGGAAGGTGGCGGAAATCGGGTATGAAGGAGTGGAATTTGCGGGTTACGGTCAATTGGAGGCGGGTGAATTAAAAAGTTTGCTCGATGAACTGAAACTGAAGGCAATTGGCAGTCATGTCAGTCTGCCGTCGATTCGAAGCCGCCTGGCAGAGGAAGTTGCCTTTGTTAAAGCGATTGGCGGTGAGTACATGATTTGTCCGTCCATTCCTATGGAAATGAGGCACAGCGCCGCGCCATGGAAAAACTTGTTCAACGAGTTGGAGGAAGCCGGCCGGCTTGTCCGGGAGGCCGGTCTGACTTTCGGGTACCATAACCATGCCTTCGAGTTCGAGTTCGAGGTAGAAGGCCGCTTCGTCTTCGATGCGTTGCTTGGGACGACATCTCCTGAGCATGTAGTCGCGGAAATGGATGCCTGCTGGGTGCATGTCGGGGGACAGGATCCCATCGCTTATCTTCATCAATATGGGGGCCGGATTCCACTCATTCATTTGAAGGATTACGGCCCGGTTGAGGCGGGCGGGAAGGATACAGTGGAGCTGGGAAAAGGAGAGCAGGATTTGCATGCCATTATTCAGGCTGCTTCCGCAGCGGGTGTGCAGTGGCTGATCGTCGAACAGGACCGCTGCCAGAATGCGCCGCTTCAAAGTGTGTCGGACAGTTATTCGTGGCTTAGGCAAGTATTAGGGGAATAATCGGCACATAGTCAGGGAATTTATCGATGTGGTCGTATAAACTTCGATTGAAAGCGTTACCAATCACCCTAGATATGCAATATTGAAGGGGGAGATAACTGGAATGAGTTTGCAAAATAATGAATTCATCTATGAAAAGTTGAAAGTGGAAAATAAAGCAAGGGCAGCAGGGGGGACTTTCTTTCAGAAGCTGATTAAGAACAAAGTGCTTCTCTTGATGCTGGCGCCGGCCGTTCTTCACGTACTCATCTTTGCTTATCTGCCCATGTTCGGAGTGATTCTTGCCTTTAAGCGCTTTCAGTACCAGTCGGGCATACTTGGCAGCCCTTGGGTCGGATTGGATAACTTTCGATTCTTTTTCGCTTCGGGCGACGCATTTATGGTAACCAGGAACACCTTGCTTTACAATCTGGCTTTTATAATCTTCATTCCCATGATCCAGATCCTGCTTGCGATTATGTTGAGCGAAGCCAGCAAGTTATTTTTTAAAAAGATTGCACAATCGGCGATGTTTTTACCCTTTTTCATCTCTTGGGTTATTGTCGGATCCATTGCCTATAATCTGTTCAATTACGAATATGGTCTGTTTAACCATGCATTGACCGCGCTCGGATTTGATCCCCTTAACGTGTATTCCCACACAGGGGCGTGGAAATATATTCTGTTCGCCTTTAAATTATGGAAAGAATTGGGTTACGGCATGGTAATCTATTTGGCGGCGATCATCAGTATTGACAGTGAAATGTACGATGCCGCGAAAATCGATGGTGCCAACATCTTTCAAAGAATCAGCTATATCACCTTGCCGAGCATCTTTCCGGTGATTGTGCTGCTGTTCCTCCTGTCGGTCGGGCAAATCTTCAGAGGAGATTTCGGTTTGTTCTTTCAACTCATTGGAAACAACGGGAACCTGTACCAGCAAACGGATATTATTGATACTTTCGTATTCAGGGCGCTGCTGAATTCCTCGGATATCGGCATGGCCGCCGCAGCCGGCTTTTATCAATCGATCATGTGCTTTTTCACCATATTGTTAATCAACTATCTCGTGAAGAGAATGAACAAAGACTATGCGTTGTTTTAAAACAAGAAGGTGGCGGCCGGTTTGCATGGGAAAGGAGATATCAGCGTGATCAGCAAACGAACGATTGACGAGAAGATTTTCCTGTTCCTTAGTTATCCCGTTATTGCGTTTTTCGCAATAATATGTCTAATCCCTTTCGTGATGATTATTTCCTCCTCTTTTACGAGCGAGGAGTATATCCTCAGAAACGGATACAGCTTGATCCCCAAAGAATTCAATGTAGAAGGATACCGGCTTATCTTCATGAGTCCCGGAACGATAGTCCGTTCCTATATGGTCACCATTTGCGTTACGGTTGTCGGCACCGCCCTGGGCGTGTTCATCAGCACCATGACGGGATATGTGCTGCAGCGGCCGGATTTCTCATGGCGCAACCGCTTCTCGTTCCTGCTGTTTTTCACCACCCTGTTCAACGGAGGACTGGTTCCGTGGTACATCCTGATCACCCAGTATTTGCACATGAAAGACACCATATGGGCGCTCATCGTCCCAAGCTGCATCTCTGTCTGGAACATCCTGCTCGCCAAAGGCTTTATTCGCAGTATTCCGTATGCGATTACAGAATCGGCAAAAATTGACGGAGCAGGGGATTTTAAAATTTTCATCTCCCTGATCTTCCCCTTGTCCAAACCGGTTGTTGCCACCATTGGACTGTTCACCGCTCTGATGTATTGGAACGACTGGTTCCATGCCATGCTGTTCATTACCGATAAACAGTTGTTCCCGCTGCAATACTTTCTATACAGGCTTCTGGGCAATATCCAGGAAATGAGAAAGGTCATGGAGGAATCAGGGATTTATATTCCGTCTTTCCCGGTCGAATCAATGAAAATGGCGTTAACGATTGTCGTCACAGGCCCTATTATTTTTCTTTATCCTTTTGTTCAGAAATATTTCGTGAAAGGTCTTACCATCGGTTCGGTCAAGGGGTAAAGCCGGATCAGGCTGCGCCGGTTCAAATATCGTTTCTCAATCAGATTAGAGGAGGGATAAAACAATGAAAAGCTTCAAGGGGAAATCCAGTCTCATTCCCGCATTTTTAATGCTTGCACTCGTATTGGCCGGATGCAGCGGCAATGCGGAGACGCCAGCCAACACGGCAATTTCAACCAGCTCCCAGGCAAACAACACCGGCAGTGAAGGGAAAGCCGATCTTTCTGAGCATGTGACATTAAAAATGGTCATGCTCGGTGACGCAGATCCGGATATGCAGCTTGTAGATGATGAAATTAACAAGCTGCTCGAACGGGATTTGAACGCGTCCATTGAAGTGGAGATCATCTCTCTAAGCGATTACCAGCAGCGGTATCCGTTGATTTTCGCTACGGGGGAACCGGTTGATCTCATCTATACCGGAGATTGGGCTTTGTATGATCAGGAGGCTTCGAAAGGTGCCTTTGCGGAAGTGACGGAAGACATCCTGAAAACCTACATGCCGATGACTTGGGAAGCACAGGACCCGGCATCCTTCGACCAGGCAAAAATCGACGGTAAGGCTTATTTTGTGCCTATTAGCTTAACGCCGTTCCCGAGTGCCCAGGGGGTGCTGATCCGCGGCGATCTGAGAGAGAAGTACAATCTTCCGGAAATCAAAACGGTCGAGGATCTGGAAGCCTATTACAATGCTGTGGCTGAGAATGAAGATGGCATTTTTGCGTATGCAGCTTCGCAAAATAACGATCAGATCAAAGGCCTGCTGCTGGATACGATGAATGAACTTGTTTCTTCGGCAAATACCGAGTTCTTCCATGTTTACAAAGGCGCGGGTCCCGATGATGTCAGCGCTGACGATCTGCAGTTAAAATACGATTCCACGTATTATGAAGACTATGTAAAAAAAATGAAAGAGTGGGCGGATAAGGGCTTCTGGTCCAAAACCGCTGTCTCCAACTCGACCTCGCCACGGGATGCGTTTGAAAACGGCACGTCCGCTTCGCTGGTCTGGAATATCGGAACTCTTGCCGTAACACAGCAAACGGTAGAAAAGAAGAATCCGGAATGGAAACCGGAAATTTACGACATTACGACGGGCAAAACATTGATGCTGGCAAAATACACCTCTGACGGAATGGCGGTCCCGGCGCAATCCAAGCAGCAGGAAAGAGCTTTTATGGCACTGGATAAATTTAAATATGATGAGGAATATAACAATCTGTTCCGTCTGGGTATTAAGGGTAAACACTGGAATCCCGTAGGAGTCGATCAATGGGAGCCAGGCCCGGATCAGGAGAAATACCGTTTCGGCAGCAGCGGCACCTGGGGGTTGAAAGGGGCGCATGAGCGTACTGCGGTCACTCAACCGCCTATTGTAAAAGTGATTTCCGATGAAAGAAAAACTAGAGCTGCCCAGCCCGTCTTTTTGAATTTGAGACTCGATGACTCGGATATTACCAATGAAATGGCGACAGTCAGCAACGTGAAAATTAAATATGCTCCTCTTCTGGAGCTTGGTTTGGTCAAAGATGTCGATTCATGGCTGGCGGAATTTAGAGCGGAGCTTAAAAAGGCCGGCCTGGAAAAGATTAGCGAAGCCATAAAATCACAGTTTTCTGAATATTTGGATACCTTGAACCAAAAGTAAGATTTGCCCAGGGGCGTAGGATGCCCCGTTCCCCTTCCCGACAAGAACGGTTCGGGGGCTGCTGGAACAATAATTTTTGAAGGGAGCGGGCCATGTTAACAGAGCAGGAAATCAAGAAATATAAAGAAGAAGGCATTCTCGTCTTGAAGGGTGTAGTCCCTCGGCAGAAAATACAGGCCTATCGGGAAGCCTACGAGCGGATGCGGGAGAAAGTGCTGGCACATCCTGACAAGAAGAGGGTGTATGGAGCGCGCATAATCGGTGATAAAACGGGAATTCCAACTCATGCGCCCGAGGATGATCGTAAAATCGAGTGCTGGGGGGCCGATTTTCTTCTGCATCCTGCTCTCTATGAGCCTGAATTTACCGATTACTTACAAAACAAGAGACTGATATCATCGCTGAGAGACCTGCTTGGCCCTGATATTGGCATCTACGGACTGAAAGCCATATGGTCCCCTGTGAATGCATCCTATGATCTTACCTGGCATCGTGACGGAAAGAAGGAAGTGTATTCGAAAGACGGTATTCCGCCAGGCTGGCTTCAGTTTATGACCGCGCTTTATCCGGAGGAAAGCTTCCGCGTCGTGAGAGGCTCGCATTTGCGGCCGTTGACCGAAGAAGAAGACCTCAAGTGCGGAACGGTGGAAAAAGTCAGCAATGAGGAAATCTGCGCTTTGGAGCCAGGAGACGCTTTATTCATGCACCAGGCCGTATTTCACCGGGGGAGGGCGGATGCTTCCACCAGGCGGCGGGCGTTCCAGTATATCCTGGCCAGGGCAGATTTTCCGGTAGGACGGAGGCGGCTTGAACAGTTTAAAGGCTGGTATGGGGAATTGAAGCTGGATGAGAAGCTGGATTCTACGGCTAAACCGCTTTTTGACCGCTTTTTTTCCTGGGAAGGCAGAGCTTTTGACGATGCGGAGTATGGCACCAAATATGAAGATTAGGTTGAAAAAATACGATCTAAAAAGGAGATAACCATGCTTACTGAAGAACAAAAACAGAGGTACTATGAAGACGGCGTCCTTGTCCTGAAGGGCCTGATTGCACCGGAAAAGCTGCAGGAATACCGTGATGCCTATGAGCGCATGGTGGAAAAGGTCCGCGCTTACCCAGGAAAGGAGAAATACAACGCACGGATAATCGGGGCCAAATCGAAGAACAAGATAGAAACGAAATCAGCGGCTACGGTCGCTCAAGGCAATACCGAACAGGAGTATTGGGGTGCCGATTGGCTCCTGCATCCCGATCTGTATGAGCCTGCCTTTACCGACTATTTGGAGAACGAAGAGCTGATAAGCTCGTTGAAAAGCCTGCTTGGTTCCGATATCGGCATATATGGACTGAAAGCTCTGTGGTCGCCGGTTAATGTGAATTACGATCTGGCCTGGCATCGGGACGGGAAGCAGGAGGTTTATTCCACGGACGGCGGCATACCGCCGGGCTGGCTCCAATTTAATACGGCGCTTTACCGGGAAGAGAGCTTCCGGGTCGTCAAGGGCTCCCACAGGAGGCCGTTGACCGATGAAGAGAACGCCAAATACGGCACGGTTGAAGAGGTGGCGGGCGAAGAGGTTTGCGTACTGGAAGCGGGGGAAGTCCTGTTCATGCATCAGGCGGTGCTGCATCGCGGCAAGGCCCAGGCTGAGATGAATGGCGGATCCAAGCGGAGGGCGTTTCATTATATTCTGGCCCGGACGGATTTCGCCGTAGGCAGGCGGCGGCTTGAACAGTTCAAAGGCTGGTACGAGGAGCTAGGGCTTGCGGGCAAGCTGGGCCCTACGGCAAAACCGCTGTTCGAAAATTTCTTTGCCTGGGAAGGCAGAGCCTTCGACGACGCTTCGTATCCTTATCCGGAATTTAAAAAAGAGGATTATTAAACGGCAGGCCTGTTGATGATCTTGAAGGGAGACTGATGGTCATGTTAACGGAGGAAGAGATTGAGAGGTATAAAGAAGATGGAATTCTTGTCCTGAAGGGCATAGTCCCGCCGGAGAAGCTGCCGGAATACCGAAACGCCTACGAGCGCATGGTAGAGAAGGTTCAAGGCGACCCCGACAGGCGGAAAAAGTACGGCGCACGCTTTATCGGAAAAACGAACAACCATTCGCATGAACTCGATGAAGCGAGCAAAGCTGAATGCTGGGGAGCCGATTTTCTGCTGCATCCGGAACTGTATGAGCCTGTCTTTACCGACTATTTGGAGAATGAGAGATTGATAAATTCCGTAAAAAGCTTGCTTGGTCCCGATATTGGCCTCTATGGTCTCAAAGCGATATGGTCGCCTGCCAGCGTGACGTATGATTTGCGATGGCATCGGGACGGGAGGCAGGACGTTTACTCTACGGACGGCGGTATTCCACCGGGCTGGCTCCAATTCAATACGGCGCTGTACCGGGAAGAAAGTTTCCGGGTGGTCAGAGGCTCCCACAGGAGACCCTTGACCGATGAAGAGAATGCCAGGTACGGAACAGTTGAAGAGGTCGCAGGCGAGGAGGTTTGCGCACTAGAGGCGGGAGATGTTATGTTCATGCACCAAGCGGTCCTTCACCGGGGACGGGCGGATGCATCCTCCAGGCGGAGGGCGCTTCATTATATTCTGGCCCGGACGGATTTCAGCGTGGGCAGAAGACGGCTTGAGCAATTTGAAGGCTGGTATGAAAACCTGGGATTAGAGGAGAAGCTGGGCCCATCGTCCAAACTGCTGTTCGAAAACTTCTTCTCATGGAAAGACAAAGCCTTTGATGATATCGAATATGATTCAAAATATGAAGAGAAATAGTAAGCTCATTTAAGTTTATCCCACAGAACGGGGCTTTTCCCGGCAGGCGAATGACAGGAATCGGATCCGGGAGCGGGTCCGATTCCCGTCTGTCCAAAAGATATGCCGATGCCGGAAGGCACCCGGATAAGGAATTTGCCAAAACGCGATTTCCAGAAATTGTTCAATTCGCGATCCGGTTGAAATTGAATCCAGGGAGGTCCTTTGATGAAAACCGTAGCTGCCATATATACCGGGCAAGGGCTGGCCGAGCCGCTAAAGGCACTGTTCCAGGAAATGCTGCCTGGTGTCCGGCTCGTTAATATTATCGATGACAGTCTGATCGGCGATGTTGTGCGCGCCGGGGGCATTCCGCCTTCGGTCGCGCGCCGGCTGGTGCAGTATTACCACAATGGCGAAGAAATGGGAGCCGATGTGATCCTGAATACCTGCTCGTCTGTCGGCGAGGTCGCGGATGCCGCACGCCGGATGATTGGGATACCGATCGTTAAGATTGACGAAGCGATGGCAGCGAAGGCTGCCGACGAATATGACCGGATCGCCGTACTGGCCACACTGCCGTCGACGCTGGAACCAACGATGCTGCTGCTCCGCAAGCAGGCAGAGCTCCTTGGCCGGCAAATCACACTGGTCAGCGGACTGGCGGAAGGAGCATTTGATGCGCTTGTGGAAGGAAAGCACGAGGGACATGACCGAATTTTAGAGGAAAACGCGAGGCGCATTGCAGACCAGGCGGACGTTATCGTGCTGGCACAAGGCTCGATGGCTCGCATGGAGAAGACACTTAGGGAAGCAACCGGCAAACCGGTATTTTCGTCCCCTCGATTCGGTATTGAGCAGGTCAAGGCGGTACTGGAGGGGATACAATGAACGGTGAACGCGTAATCGCAGTTTATCTGGCAGAAACGCCCTTTTCGCTGGAACAGGCTGCAGACGCGATAGCTGGCGAACAGTCGACAGGCACGTTTACGGCGGTTCCGGGCGAAACCGCTGAACTCAAAGAAAAACACGCGGCAGTCGTCGAATTTATCGAGCCTCTTGAGGAAGTGGACGCTCCGTCACTGCCCGGCGCCAGAGTATCAGCGCAGCATGACGGGAAATATCGGCGCGGCCGCATTGCAGTATCCTTTCCGATGCATAATTTTGGTCCATCGATACCGAATCTCTTAAGCGCAGTCGCCGGAAATCTGTATGAAATGCGCGAGCTGTCAGGGCTGAGGCTGATCGATCTTGAGCTGCCCGAAGCCTTTGCTGCCCGGTATCCCGGGCCGAAATTCGGAATCGAGGGAACGCGGAGGCTGACGGGTGCCTATGACCGTCCGATTCTGGGCACGATCGTCAAGCCGAGCATCGGCCTCAGGCCGGATGAATTGTCCGTACTTGTGGAAAAGCTGGCATGTGCCGGCCTGGACTTTATCAAGGATGACGAATTGAATGCCAACCCCCCCTTCGCGCCGATCACGCAGAAGGTCAAGGCGGTTATGGCGGCGGTTGACAGAACAGCGGACGCTACAGGGCGGAAACTGATGTATGCCTTCAATATTACGGGCGATATCGACGAAATGCGCCGCAACCATGATCTGGTGGTTGCAGCCGGCGGCACCGCTGTCATGGTCAGTATTCTGAGCATCGGACTGACGGGGCTTGCCGAACTTAACCGGTACAGCGAGGTGCCCATTCACGGACACCGCAATCAATGGGGCATGCTGACCCGCAGCCCGATGCTTGGCATCGAATTCACGGCCTGGCAGAAGCTGTGCAGACTGGCCGGGGCTGATCATCTTCATGTCAACGGTCTTAATAGTAAATTTTATGAAAGTAATGAGTCGGTGACACGTTCGATCCGCGCCTGCATGGCCCCGCTGCTCGGCGGTTATGAGACGATGCCCGTTATCTCCTCCATGCAGTGGGCGGGAACGGCCCCTGCAACTTATGAAGCCGCCGGCACTCTTGATGTCATGCATCTGGCAGGCGGCGGCATACTGGCGCATCCGGACGGTCCGGCGGCCGGCTTCGAGAGTATGAAGCTCGGCTGGGAAGCGGCTGTTCAGGGCATTCCGCTTGAACAGTATGCTGAACGCCACTCCGCCTTGAAACGGGCAATTGAAAAGTACGGGGGGAAGGAATAGCCGTGGATGAAAATATAAAGCCTGCGAAAGCATTCAGGCGGCCCAGGCCGCTCTGCTACTACGGCGATGACTTCACCGGCTCCACCGATGTATTGGAAGCGCTTTTCAGAGCAGGTCTTCGCGCAGTGCTGTTTCTTGATACGCCGTCCCCTGAAGAATTGGAGGAGCGCTTCGCGGAGGTGGACTGTTTTGGAATCGCGGGCATCGGCCGCTCACTGCCGCCTGAAGTGATGGAGCGGGAGCTGCGGCCTATCTTCGAGGTACTGCGCTCAGCCGGAGCAGCGGTCGTGCATTATAAAATCTGCTCAACCTTTGATTCCTCGCCGGGTATCGGAAGCATTGGCCGTGTGGCGGAAGTGGGCCGCAGCGTATTTGGCGGACGATATATTCCCTTGATCGCGGGCGTGCCGTATTTGCGCCGATTCACGATCTTTGGCCACCATTTTGCGGCAGGAGGCATGGATATTTACCGGCTGGACCGCCATCCGACGATGTCCCGCCATCCGGCAACGCCCATGGAGGAGTCGGATCTGCTTCTGCATCTGCAAAAACAAACGGATATGCCGACAGCGCTGATGGATATCGTGTCTTTGGATGGAGATCTGGATGAGGCCAGGAGCCGGCTGGAGGAATTGATTCGGAATGAACAGCCGGACCTGGTGCTGTTCGACGTACTGGACGATAAACGGCTGGAAACGGCGGGACGTCTGATCTGGGAAGAAGCCGGGCGTACGGACGGTCTCTTCGTCATCGGTTCGTCAGGGGTGGAATATGCATTGGCGGCCTGTCTGCCTGGTCCCGCTGCCGGCATGCCTGCTGGAGAGAAGCCGGGAAGCGTGGAGCGGCTGCTGGCTGTATCCGGCAGCTGTTCACCGGTGACAGAGTCTCAAATCCGTTGGGCGATGGACAACGGATTCGAAGGAATCCGCGTTCCCATCCATGAATGGATAGAGGGCGGAGAGACCGCTAATCAGGCGAGGGCAAAGCTGCTGAGCGAAGCGCGCGCGGTCATCGGAGCCGGGCGGAGCCTGATTCTCTATTCCGCTATTGGACCTGGAGACGGCAATATCCAGGAGGTTCAGACGGCACTCCTCACGAACGGACAGGGGATTCAGGACAGCAGCTTTGTTCTGGGCAGGGAAATGGGCCGGCTGGTAAGAATGCTGGTTGCGGATTTCGAGCTGACGCGCGTACTGATTGCGGGAGGCGATACTTCAGGCTATGTAACGCGGGAGCTTGGCGGCTACGCGCTGGAATGTATCGACGTGCTGGTGCCTGGATGCCCGCTGTGCCGGATGTTCTCGCATGAGGAAGTTTTGGACGGACTGGAGCTGGTGCTCAAAGGCGGACAGGTCGGAGAAGAAGATTTTTTCGGCAGGGTGCTTCAGGGCAACAGGCAACCATAAGGACAGCTGATTTGCAAAATACTTCCAGAAAGGCTTATTAAAGTCGGCCAAACCTGGAACGGGAGATGAGTAAGATGGGAGTTTATCGGAAAATGACCGTCGTGTTGGTGGGAGCCGGAGGAAAGATGGGCTGCAGAATCACGGACAATCTCCGAAGCAGCGAATACGAAATGAGATTTGTGGAGACAGGATTGATTGGTCTGGAGCAGCTGGCAGCCCGAAGTTTAAGGGCAGTCCCGCAGAATGATGCCGTCAAGGGTGCGGATATGGTCATTCTGGCCGTACCGGATGTCGCGATAAAGAAGGTCTCGCAAGAAATCGTGCCGCTCATGAATTCCGGTGCCATGCTGATTTTACTGGATCCTGCGGCTGCCTATATCGGCCAGCTTCCCGAGCGCGGGGATATAGGTTATTTTGTCGCGCATCCCTGCCATCCTCCGATTTTCAACGATGAGACAGAACCCGAAGCGAAGCGTGATTTTTTTGGCGGCATTGCGGCGAAGCAGGCTGTAGTCTGTACGCTGGTCCAGGGCTCGGAGGAAGATTACGGGAGAGCCGAAGAGCTTGCGAAGCGGATGTATGCTCCGGTTATGCGGTCGCACCGCGTTACGCTGGAGCAAATGGCCATGCTGGAGCCCGCCATGGCAGAAACCATCGGTGCGGCAGCCGCATTAATGCTGCGCGCTGCCATGGATGAAGCCATACGCAGTGGAGTTCCGGAGGAGGCTGCCAAAGATTTTATGCTCGGCCATCTTAACATCCTGCTGGCTGTCGCTTTCGGAATAGCGGGTAATCCCATGTCCGATGCTTGCCTGATCGCTGCGGAATATGGTGAAAAGCGGCTTTTTCAAGAGGGGTGGCAGCGTCTGTTCGAACCTGAGGAAGTCCGGAAGCAGATCAATTTAATGCTTCACCCGTAAGCATGTTGAGGTCAGATGTGAACAGGTGATTCGATAAGGAAGGAAATGATGAATCCGCTGAAGCTTTGATAAAGCTTCCGGCAGCATGAATTTGTCGCGGCTCTGAAGCCAATCGCGGCGACGGACAAGGAAATCCTCAATGGTTTCCATTGCCGCCAAATGTATCTTTTGCCGGCTTTTTCGGTTTTTCTATAGCGTTTTCACCAGCAACAGCGCGCTTTCCCTCCTGGCGGAAGCAAGTGTTCCCTCTGGCGGAAGTGTTTCTTTCGCAAGGGAAGGAAATGATCTATTATTGGACCTAAGGAGGGATCTTTTTGAAAACGCAAGCGGTAAAACAGGTTGCCCATATACCGGTTATCCATACCACCGAATGGGAGAAAGCAAAACGAAGCCTTCGGAGGCACTGGCAGTATTACTTGCTTATAATCACTCCAGTCCTGTATTTCATTCTATTCAAATACATTCCGATGTTCGGCGTCGTGATCGCTTTCAAAGATTACAACGTGGTGAGCGGAATCCTGAATAGTCCGAATGTCGGCTTTAAACATTTCAGGATGTTTTTTGAAAATCCGGCGGCATGGACCCTGATCAAAAATACGCTGCTTCTTAATCTGTATCAGCTGGCGGTATGCTTCCCGCTGCCGGTCATCCTGGCTCTGGCTCTGAATGAGATCCGCAACGGCTGGTTTAAACGAACCGTACAGATGGTGACTTATGCGCCGTATTTCATATCGACGGTTGTAATCGTTTCCATGATCATTCTGGCATTGAATCCAAGGCTTGGAATCGTCAACAACATGCTGGCTGCGCTGGGCTTGGAGCCGATTAATTTCCTTGGGATTCCGACATTCTTTCGGTCAATATTCGTATGGTCGGACGCCTGGCAGACAACCGGGTATTCTGCCATTATCTATCTGGCTGCACTGGCCGGCGTCGACCCGTCTTTGTATGAAGCGGCCAAAGTGGATGGAGCATCGAGAATCCAGAAGATGTGGAACATCGATCTTCCCGGTATTTTGCCTGCAGCGGTGATCATCCTGATCCTCACAGTAGGATCACTTATGGCAGTCGGGTTTGAGAAAGTATTTCTGCTGCAAAATCCGCTTAATCTGAGCCACTCCGAAGTAATGGCTACTTATGTGTACAAGCTGGGTTTATTAAACAACAACTTCAGCTTCGCCACGGCTGTCGGCCTGTTCAATTCGGTCGTCAATCTGACTATGCTTATTGCAGTTAACACAGTGGCCAGACGCGTGTCGGGCAGCGGACTTTGGTAGGGAGGACAGGAGAGGAAGGAAGGAGAGGGGAAAAGCATATGTTTGTCGGCAAATCCAATACGGGAATCAGGGATTCCTTCGGAGACAGGTTGTTTCTGGCGGGGGTTTACATATTTCTCATCGTGGTCCTCGCAGTAATTTTGTATCCGCTTACATTTATCGTAAGCTCATCGTTCAGCGCTCCGGAAGCCGTCTCTTCGGGCAAGGTATGGCTGTGGCCCGTCGATTTTTCCCTGATCGGGTATAAGGTGGTGTTTAACAATCATCAGGTGATGGTTGGGTACGGCAACTCCGCCTTCTACACTTTTTTCGGCACTCTCGTAAGCGTTTTCTTAACCGTTGTGCTTGCCTATCCGCTATCCCGGAGAACCTTCTATGGCCGCACCCTCTTCATGTTCCTGATCATCTTTACCATGATGTTCAGCGGCGGACTTATACCGGAGTATATGGTCGTGAAAGAATTGGGGATGCTCGATACCCGCTGGGCGATGATTATTCCAAAGGCGATAGCCGTATGGCAGGTCATAATTGCCCGTACTTTTTTCCAATCCGCCATTCCGGACGAACTGGTCGAAGCAAGCGAGATGGACGGCTGCGGAGATCTTCGTTTTCTGTGGTCGGTCGTTCTTCCGCTTGCCAAACCGATTCTTGCAATCCTGGTGCTTATGTACGCAATTTCCCAATGGAACGCTTATTTTGACGCCCTGATCTACCTGCGGTCGGAAGAACTGATTCCGCTGCAGCTGGCTCTTCGCAATATTCTTATCCTGAATACGGGAACCATGGGCATGGAGGCGAGTGATGTCCTGGATCGGCAGATGCTTGCCGACCTGATGAAGTATTCGTTGATCGTAATCGCAAGTCTGCCGGTGCTTATCATCTATCCGTTCGTGCAGAAATATTTTGTGAAGGGCATGCTGATTGGTTCGATCAAGGGTTGAAACAGTCCGGTATAGATACAAACAGGCTTGATAACGGGAAGGGCCGTAATATCCAATAAAAAGGAGATGGTATCATTTGAAGAAGACGTCAGTTATTACTTTCGTGCTGCTGATGACCGTTATGCTTGTATTATCGGGTTGCTCCAACGGCAATGGGAACAACGGTGAAGGAGCGGCAACTCCGCCTGCAGAGGGCGCAGAAGAAACCGGAGATAATGCGACGGAAGGGGAAGCGTCCTCGCGGGTCACCATAAAAACGTTCACCGCGCAAGGAACGAATTACAACCTCGACACGAACTGGTTTACGCAGCATGTGGAGCAGAAATTCGGTATCGATTTTGATTTTCAGGTCACGACCTGGGATGCCGGCGCGGCCGTGGAGGAGAGAAAGATCGCACTGGCAAGCGGCGACTATCCCGAGCTCTTCCTAATGATTCCATGGGTGGACAAATTTTCGGCTTCGGAAATGATCCAATATGGAAAACAAGGCATACTGCTTCCGTTGAACAATCTGATCAAGGAGCATGCGCCGAATCTTCAGGCCGTGCTTGACAGCGACCAGAACTTCCGGGCTATCGCGACGTCCCCTGACGGCAATATTTATGCGGTGCCGCAGCTGATTGAATGCTTTCACTGCCAGCACGGGGCAAAGGATTGGATCAACAACGAGTGGCTGAAAAAACTGGGGCTGGAAATGCCGACTACTACAGAAGAATTCAGAGCCGTAATGAAGGCGTTCAAAACTCAGGACCCGAATGGCAACGGTAAAGAGGACGAAATCGGACAGACCGGTCACACGACCGCGTCGATCATTCCGTTTCTGATGAACGCATTCATCTATGATGACAATAACAGCCGTATGCTGGTGAATGGCGGCAAAGTGAGCTATGCGCCGATTCAGCCGGAATGGAGGGAAGGGACGGCCTATCTTGCATCCATTTATAAAGAAGGGTTAATTGACCCCAGCGCATTCACGCAGAATATGGAGGCCTTCGGCCAGCTGGCCAATAATGCGGATGGAATTCTGATGGGCGCCGCTACCGGATTGCCGACCAATCTGGACTACCAGAAACAATACGATGTCATCCCTCCGCTGACAGGTCCAAGCGGCAAGCGGTTCACTACCCTCGGCTCGACGAGCACGGTCGGCGGGACCTTCGCGCTGACGAACAAGGCTAGCGAGGAAGCGAAGATCAAGGCGATCCAACTCCTGGATTATTTATTCACGGAAGAAGGACAGATGCTCGGATATCTCGGCAAAGAAGGAGTCGGCTGGCGGAAGCCGCAGGAAGGGGACATTGCATTGAACAAGGAGGTGGAGCCTTTGTTTTTCCGGATTCCCACAGAGCCGGGGACAGCGTATCCCAACACCGATTGGGCGGCCATCGCCCAGTATTTCCAACCGAGGGAATTTCGCGACAGATGGGTATCGTCCACGGACATCTATTCGGCAGGCGGCTTCGAGCGAAGGCTGCAGGAGGCGACATATCTGTACGAGAATCTGTATCCGGAAGAGATTTTTCCATATTGGGCGATGTGGTATGACCCCGCGGTTGTGGACGAGTTCGCGATGCTGGAAACCAACATCAAAAATTACGTTCAACAGAATTTGCTGCAATTCGTGACCGGCTCGAAAGATATCGATAAAGAATGGGATAGCTACGTAAAAGGGCTTGAGCAGCTGAATCTGAAACGCTATCTGGAGATTCAGCAGCAGGCGTATGACCAATATCTGGCGAAACAATAGAGAGTGAACCATGTATCTTCCGTTTTTTCGCTGCTCTTTTTACGTGCTGCCGGTAAACGCGTGAGCGTTTCCATTATAGATGGAAGATGATCATGAATTTCAGGGGGTAACAGCCATGTACAAATCGAACTTCACTAAAGTATTTAAACGATTTTTGATTTCGTACATCGTCATACTCTTGATTCCTCTTCTGGCCGGTTTTATCTCCGCCCGGGTATCGATAGACATCGCCAAATCCAGTTCGATCGAGAGCAGCATGTCGTTATTGAGCCAGAGTAAAATGATCTTGGAACGCAGAATGGATGAAGTCGACGGTTTTGCCAGGCAACTATCGGTCAATCATGATTTGAACCGAATCATGGCGAGAACACTTGATGACGAAGACAGTCGGGTTTACCGGCTCTGGGAGGTATCGCGCGATATATCGGCTTATGCCCAGACGAACGATTTCCTAAATGATTTCTATATTTATCTCAATCTTCACGACGTCGTGATAACGCCAGGGTCTGTGTTCAACAGACCCGAGCACTATTACAATCTTCATCATTATGCGGATCTTCCCTATGAGCAATGGAAGCAGACGCTTAACCAAAGCCACCAGCGGGAAATTCTTCCGAGCCAGGCTTTTATCAGAGGCGAACAAACTTATCCGGTCGTTACTTATGTGCAATCCCTGCAGTCGGGTTTTACGCAGCCGCAGGGCACGGTAGTGGTTTTGATCGATCAGAAGAAAATCAGCGACATGCTCCAAAGCATCCCCCAGCGGTTCGGGGGATGGGCATATATCGCCGACCCGGAAGGCAATATTATGGCCTCCTCCGGGATCGACAGGGTTGGTATCGAAGCCATGAATACCGCCTCGATACTGGAGAATCCGAATGCGTCCGTCATTCAGGGCGGTGAGACGCTGTTGATTTCCGACAGGTCTGATTATAATGGCTGGTACTATATTGCAGGAATACCCAGGAAAACGTTGATGGAGAATGCTGCCATTATTAAACGGATCACCTGGATCGTGACAGGGAGCACTTTCCTGATCGGACTTGCGGTTTGCCTGTTAATGGCCTACCGGAACAGTTCTCCGATCCACTCATTGACGGAAATCATCCGTGAGCAGATACATCCGGAAACGTCCAGGCCAGTCAACGAATACGATTTCCTGAGGGGCAACATCTCCCGATTGATAACCAGCAATAAATTCCTGGAGGCCGAGCTGAAGCAGCAGATTCCCCTTCTCAGGGATGCCGTCATGAAACGCCTGCTTCACGGGGAATTCAGTACATCGAACGGCATTGAAGCCGCTCTTGTCCAGGCGGGCATCGAATTTCAGGGGGACTGCGGATATGTTGGCATTATACAAATTAACGGCTACGGCGGGATGGAAAGCCCCGAGATTTATGACGAGCTGAATGCCGCTCGCCTCCTTGTCAAGCAGATGCTGCATCAGGCGGATTCAATTCCGTACACAACGGATCTCCATCTGGACAAGATTGCCGTCCTGTTTCCCGTGTGCCGGGATGAGCGGCTTAAGGCGGTCGGCGATATCGAGAAAGTCGTGACCGTTCTCATCCGGACTCTGTCAAAGAACCATCATATTTCCCTTACGGTTTCAATGGGGGGGGTATTTACGGGCTATAGCGATATTTACCGTTCTTTGGACGAAGCCAAGCAAACGATGGAGTATTGCGCCCTCATGAAGGGCGGCAGTTTGTTCTGGTATCATGAAACGACCAAAGAAAGCGCTCTCTATTATTATCCGATAGATTTGGAACTCCGCCTGATGAACGTCATGAAAACCGGCGAAATTTCCGAGGCCATCCGAATTTTGAGACAAATTTTCGACCAGAATTTCAGGGAGCGGGATTTATCGGCGGAAATGGCGCACGACTTTGTTGATGAGATTAAGGCGACGCTTCTAAAATCGTTTGATCCGAAAGTTTTTGGAGATGCGAAGGGGATGGAGCGGCTAAAAGGGCTGCTGAAACGGATTCAACTGCAGGATGGACTGACACAGGTCCGGGGAGCGGCGGAGCAAGTAATTGCCGAATATGGCGCACTTGTCCTTCAACGGAAGAAGGATTCGGATCATGGCACTGTGAAAAGAATCAAGCATTATCTGGAAGATAACTATGGTAACCCCGAGTTGAATTTGCATCTGATCGCCGAGCGGGAAGGCCGGCCGGAGAAGTTCATCTCGCAGCTGTTCAAGGAACAGATCGGCGAATATGTATCGGAATTTCTGGAGAATACTCGTTTGCATAAAGCTGCCGGGCTGCTGCTCCATTCGGACCGGACCATCGAGGATATTTCCAGTCACGTCGGCTACCATAGTCCGTATTCCTTCAGGCGGGCGTTCAAACGGTTATTCGATGTAACCCCAAACCATTACCGGAAAATGATGAGGTATCACGCCGATCCGGAGAGAGCGTCCAGCCGGGGCGGACTTTCCTTGAAAAATGATTGAAGGAGAAAGCACAAAAGGGAGAGGGAAAATATGCTGACGGAAGATCAGAAACGATCGTATTACGAGGATGGCGTGCTGGTGATAAAGGACATGATTCCATCGGGGAAGCTGCAAAATTACAGGGACGCATACGAACGTATGGTGGAGAAAGTCAGGGCGCATCCGAATGCCAAGGAGCAATACAATGCCAGACTGATCGGAGGCAAGACGAATACGGAATCGCCGACCGAGGAGGAGCAGAAGGAAATATGGGGGGCTGACTGGCTTCTCCATCCCGACCTGTACGAACCGGAGTTTACCGACTACCTGGAGAACGAGAAGCTGATTTCTGCCCTGCAGTGCTTACTTGGCCCGGATCTAGAGCTGTATGGACTCAAGGCTTTATGGTCGCCGGTCAATATCACGTATGACCTGTATTGGCACCGCGACGGCAAGCAGGACTCTTATTCCACGGACGGAGGCATCCCTCCGGGATGGCTGCAGTGGAATACGGCGCTCTACCGGGAAGAGAGCTTTCATGTGGTCAAGGGCTCGCACAGAAGACCCCTGAACGAAGAGGAGAGCACCATATACGGCACGACGAAGCCGTTGGCAAACCAGGAAGTGCTCGTGCTGGAGCCGGGTGAAGCTCTGTTCATGCACCAGGCCGTGCTGCACCGGGGTAAGGCGCTGTCGACTTCGAAACGCCGGGCATTCCATTACATCGTGGCGCGAACGGACTTCGCGGTAGGCACGAGAAGGCTCCGGCAGTTCAAGGAATGGTACGATCAATTGAATCTCGGCCAGAAGCTGGGGCCGATATCCAAACCGCTGTTCGAGAATTTCTTCGCTTGGGAAGGGCGGACCTTCGACGACAATACGTATCCGTACCCGCCCGGTGGTCGCGGCTCAGAGAAGAAAGAGCAAAATTAAATCTTCATTGGTGGAAGGAAGCGCTTTAGAGGCAGGACGAATAAAAAAGGAAAAGGAGAATGAATGGATATGCAGGATACTCCGCAAACACCGAAAACGTCATTTGACATGAATTGGAGCCCGTTAATGCGCCAAACTCCGGATTGGTTTCGCGACGCGAAGTTTGGTCTCTTCTTCCATTGGGGACCTTATAGTGTGCCAGCATCCGAGAATGAATGGTACTCCAGAAACATGTATGCCAAAGGGCTCCCGCAGAACGAGCATCATGTCAATAAGTATGGCATGCTGAACGAATTCGGATATAAGGATTTCTATAAGGACTTCACAGCAGAAAAATTCGATGCCAGCGTCTGGGCCGAGCTAGTCGTCCGTTCAGGAGCCAAATATGCCGGCCCTGTTACGGAGCACGCCGACAATTTTTCTCTATGGAACAGCAAAATTAACCCGGTAAACTCCATGAACTATGGACCCCGAAGGGATGTCGTGGGGGAGTTCGGAGAGGCAATCAGGACCAGAGGATTGCATTTCATCGCGACCTTTCATCATCAGTGGCTATGGGGATGGTTCATGTCTACTGATCCCAACGCAGATGTATATCATCCTGACAATGAGAGATTTTACGGCAAGGCGCTTCCACTGGAGACAAACCGGTATATTCCATGGCGATTACCGGATGACGAATTTAACCAGGTATGGATGGAAAAAGTTGTCGAAGTTATCGATACCTACAACCCCGATCTGGTTTACTTCGACAGCCGTGCGAACATTATAGCCGAGCGTTACAAGCATCGGCTCCTGGAGCATTATTACAGTAGACCAGGTTCGCGAAGCGATACGGTAATCAGCTACAAGCAGACGGATTTTCCCCAAGGCTCAGGTATCGTGGATTTGGAGCGGGGAAGATTTTCAGACGTACAAAGCTTCGAATGGCAGATTGACGATCGCCTGGAGGCCAAGCGGACATGGTGTTATATAGAGGGTGCGACCTACCGGTCAGCTGGAGATATCATACGTCAACTGTGTGACGTGGTCAGCAAAAACGGAAATTTGCTGCTTAACGTCGGACCGAAAGCGGATGGGACATTCGCTGACGAGGCGAAATCCGTCCTTTATGAAATCGGTGACTGGCTGTCACAGTATGGTGAAGCCATTTACGGGAGCCGACCGTTTACGGTATTCGGGGAGGGAGCTACCGAAGTTAAGGACTCCAATTTTGATGTCGATCAAATTGAAGAGCAAACTCAATCCGGCACTTTCAACGTGGCGGAGGAAGATGAATTTTCGACCAGTGATATCCGCTTCACAACAAAAGACAACGTCCTTTATGCCATTATAATGGGGGGCTCGAATAAGAAACAGCTGCACATAACCAGTCTCGCCGATGGAGCTGGACTTTCATCGAAGTCCATCGTCCGCATTGATTTGATCGGCGGAAATGAAAACCTGGAATGGAGCCGTAACAGCACGGCTTTGACGGTGCAACCAGGAGGAGGAATGCCGTCCCCACACGCCAATGTGCTGAGAATTGAATTTCGTTAGTCGGCCCAAGAAACATTGGAAAAAAGGCATGAAGTTGGTATTATTCCCTTTAGAAATCTTGCGGTTATCAAGAGGAACGAGTGAAAGGCGGAGAAGGAGTTCAAGGCGGCCAGCATGATCCATTAGCGCGGCTGTCTCCGCAGGAAAATCGCTGGACTCCGGCAAAATGACGAACCAAGCGAGAGGATGCGGTTCCGATGGAAAAGCAGGATATTGCCCGTTATTTGACCCCCTGTAGGCTTGGCAGGCCGGTGCTGACCGGCTCGGGCGAGCCGGGCGCATTCGATGAGAAAGCGGTCGATTGTCCGTTTGTATTTTGGCATGGCGGCACCTACTACATGATGTACGTCGGATTTAACGGCATCGGTTATCAAACGGCGCTGGCGACGAGCGAAAATCTGCTGGACTGGTCGCATCTCGGGATTATTCTGAAGCTCGGGGAAGGCAACGGCTGGGACAGCAAAAATACGGCCGGCTGCTGGATTCTCCGCGAAAATGATCTGAATGGGCTGCCGAAGCTGAAAAAATGGAAAAACCGCTATTGGCTGATTTATCATACGTATCCAGAGGACGGCTACGAAGAGGGAGCGGGGCGTTTCGGCCTTGCCTGGACAGAGGATGAAAGCCTGCTGACATGGAATCGTCTGCCGAAACCGATTCTCACCCCGGAGGAAGGCGCCGAGTGGGAACGGGGCGGCCTGTACAAGGAATGTCTGCTGGAGCATGAAGGGAAATTCTATTTATTCTACAACGCCAAAAATATCCCGGATGGCGGACGTCCATGGATCGAGCAGACAGGGCTGGCTGTATCGTCAAATCTGACGGACTGGGAGCGGCATGCCGGCAATCCCGTGCTTCAGGTATCTCCGGACCGTTGGGACTCGCGGTTCGTGAGCGATCCATGCGTTCTGCGCGACGGAGACCGCTGGGTCATGTATTTCTTCGGCTACGACGGCAAGCATGCCCAGGAGGGCATCGCTTTTTCGGATAACTTGACCGAATGGAGCAAATATCGGGAGCCGATTCTGACCAGCGGGAAGGATGGCGGTATCGATTCGATACATGCGCACAAGCCTTCGGTCGTCCGGCATAACGGGATTCTGTATCACTTCTACTGTGCCTGCCGGCCTCATAGGGAGGGTGACCCGACCATCAATTGGGGCAGCGAGTTCCGTTCAATCAGCGTCGCCGTCTCCGAACCGGCGGAAGACAAGCTTCTTTAGCCTGCAACAGGTTCCTGCAGTCTTGGAATAAGAGGGTACCATCTATCTTTTCATCATCCTGCAGTACCTTTCCATGTATACTTGCTTCCGCACAATGATAAGGGCGGCACTTTTGTGCCGCCCTTATCGATCTACAATAGCAGCCAACCGAATACAGGTAATCATCCTTTCCTTATGCCCCGTATATCAGACGGAATTGGCATGTATGGATTACCAAGGAAGCGTGTTTTCCAGGAAGAAGAAGGAGCCGGTTGGACCATCCTCAGGCAGGGTTGCCGCCATAATGCTCGTACGGCTGCCTTCCACCTCATCAATATCCGCTGCACCGCCACCGATTCTGGTGCTAACCCAACCCGGATGAATGGAATTAACTTTAATCGGTGTGCCCCTGAGTTCTGCTGCCAAGTGTATGGTGAAGGCGTTGAGCGCTGCTTTGGATGCGTTATAAGCAAAGGTCTTCACGGAATAAAGGGGTGAGTCGGGATCTGCCTGCAGGGAGAGTGAGCCCAGTATGCTGGAAAGGTTGACGATACGTCCGGCATCAGATTTGCGAATCAATGGCAAAAGGATCTGTGTCAGATCAATTTGAGCAAAGAAGTTGGCATCAAATGTGTCCCGCAAAACATTCAATGGCAGGGTGCTTGTCCGGTTGATAACCTCGATGGAAACACTTTCCTGATCCAGCAGAACCCCTGCATTGTTAATCAGGATATCCAGCTTGCCATAGTTTTCATTCAAGTATTGATAAGCTGCCACATTATCTTCATGCACTGTAACATCGATTTTAATACTTTCGACTTTGAACCCTTCTTGTTTAAATTGTTGAGCGGCTTCCATTCCTTTTTGAGCATCACGCGCGCCGATTACTACCGTAGCTCCTAATTGAGCCAGACCGCGAACCGTTTCCAATCCAATTCCCCGGGCTCCGCCCGTTACCAATGCCACTTTACCGTTTAAATCCTGTGTTGTTGTCATATCTAAATCGTCTCCTTTAATTTTAATAGTATGTGGGTGGGGGTGAAATTTCTTGACGAGAGTGCAATTATTACGGGAACGATCGTTCTCTTATTCTTAAAAAAAATATGGTTTACTTTTTTAAGACCTTCATAAATATGGCGGCTCTATCGTAAAGCTTTTCTTTGCTGATCGATGTCCGTGCCAATACTCGTAGTCCCAATAGCGTATTTTGCATGGACGCCGCCAGATCTTGAGCATCATAATCCGTTGAGAATTCATCGTTCTGCTGTCCCCACTGAATAATAGATGCGAGCAGCTGTTCTTCCTTTGCAAAGTTCGTAATGGCCTTGGCATCAGTAACAGCGTCACGCGCGCCCAGCTCTACTGCTGCATTTACAAACAGACAACCCGTAGGAGTACTGTCGGTTTCATCGATGGTGTACTTGAAAATGAAACGTATAGCTTGATCAGCCGTTTCAGCTTGTTTAATTCCAGCCTCAAGATTTTTCTCCATAATTTCTCCATAACGGTCCATAGCCTTGAGAAACAATGCGTGTTTGTCGCTGAAGGTGTCATACAGGCTTCTTCTATGAATTCCCATATGTTCAACAAGATCAGACATGGATGTTTTTTCGTAGCCCTGTTCCCAGAAGAGCTGCATGGCCTTATGAAGAACTGCATTCTCGTCATATTCTTTGCTTCTTGCCATTCAAGTCACCTCCCGAAGTCATCTTATCATTACGGGAACGATTAGTAAAGAATGATTTTAAAATGACAGGTATGAATCTTGACATAACAATTGGTAGTAACTATAATGGTTACAACGGTGGTGATTACCTTGAAACAAATTAGCACGCGTTTTTCGATGGCTGTTCATATCCTTTCCCTGATTGCTGTCAATGTGAACGAATTGACAGGGGACTATATCGCAGGCAGTGTAAATACAAATCCAGTGGTAATCCGAAGAATTATGGGGATGTTAAAAAAGGCGGGGCTAGTGGAAATACGTCCTGGGGTAGGAGGCGCTTCTCTTCTCAAAGCGCCTGAGGAAATTACGCTTCTTGATATTTATCGCGCTGTACATGTGATTGAAGATAAACAATTATTCCGTGTTCATGAAGAACCGAATATACGATGCCAAGTCGGCCGAAATATCGAGACGGTTCTCCGGGCCGAATTATATGAGGCTCAATCCGCTATGGAACACAGATTGGCTCAAACGACATTAAGTCAACTCACTTCAAGATTCACTTAAATGAGAGCTCCCATAAGAGCTTTTATTTAAATATAGGAAAGTATAAAATTTGACCTATTCGTTGCTTATATTTTTGGGGAAGAAACTAACTTTGCCGCCAGAAGACGGCAAAGCCGTTTCTTCTTATATAATCATGTTGTAACTTATACGGTTATAACGAAATTAATTACAATTAAGCACATTAGGAGGAATGCGAAGATGAAAATCTTGGTGACAGGCGCAACAGGGAAATTGGGAACGAAAGTAGTTGAAACGCTGCTGAAATCAGTACCCGCTAATCAATTAGCGGTCAGCGTTCGCGATCCGGAAAAAGCAGCAGGACTGCAAGCCCGGGGAGTAGAAGTTCGGCATGGGGATTTTGACCGCCCGGAAACATTGGATTCCGCCTTTGCGGGTATCGACCGGCTCTTAATCATATCAGCAGATGGGGACAACGAGACAAGAATTCGCCAACATACTAATGCGGCAGCAGCGGCGCAGCGGGCTCAAGTTGGATTCATTGCCTATACCAGTGCAGTAAATGCGAGTGAAAGCAAGCTGTTCCTTGCTCTCGTACATCGTGTCACGGAAGAAGCCATTATTAAAACGGGAATTCCGTACTCCTTCCTGAGAAACAACTGGTACTTGGAGAATGAGATCGGGAGCATTCAAGGAGTGATGGCAGGAGCGCCGTGGGTGACATCTGCTGGTAAAGGCAAGACTGGCTGGGCTTCACGTCAGGATTACGCGGAGGCAGCGGCAGCAGTATTGGCGCAAGAGGGGCACGAGAATACGATCTATGAGCTTTCTGGCAAACTGTTGACTCAAGAAGAACTGGCGTCTGTTATTGGAGCCGTATTAGGTAAAGAAGTATCTGTGCAGCAGGTCGATGATGCCCAGTATGCCGAAATCATGAAAGGCGCGGGCGTGCCAGACTTCGTCATCCCTATTCTCGTGGGTATCCAGCAGGGCATCCGGGAAGGCACACTTGAGATCGAAAGCAGCAATTTGGAAAAGCTGCTCGGTCGTCCAGCAACGCCAATCAGGGAGGCACTGACCCAAATCATTAACGGAATCTCTCAAGCTTAATAATGGAATTCCATTAGAAAACCGTCCTTTCGCTAAGTGAGGGCGGTTTTTTTCTATGGGATTTCGGCGGAAAACTTGAAATTAACGCATCATTCATTCTTCATTCTGTATAATTTATGGGCAATAACAACAACCTAAATGACATGAAAAAATTTAAAAACGGGGGCTGCACAATTACATGAAACTACATTGGCTCGTTCCATTTCTTGTCGTTCTATCTATAGGTTCTGGTTGTACACAAAGAAGTATAGATCAAAAAACGCCACAGCCTGAACCTCGCAGCCTGACTGAGCAATCCAAAATACAATCACAGTCTGCAACACCCGATCTATTGGATGGGTCGGAGCAAAAAGTCCGTCAACCCCATTCCCTCTCTCTATCGGATTTGCGAAATAAATACCAAAGTACATTTCTGCTAAATGGTTCTGCAAAAAAACGTGAAGTCGCTTTGACATTCGACGATGCGCCTGATGCTGATTTCACCCCGCAAATACTTGATGTTTTGAAAACAGCGGGAGTCAAAGCAACATTTTTTGTGATTGGCAACCGGGCTGAATCACACCCCGACATCATGAAACGCATTGTTCAGGATGGCCATTTAATTGGCAATCATTCCTACAATCACGCGAATCTCCCGAAATTGTCCGACGCCGAGTTTCGGTATCAAATTAATAAAACGGATCAGCTTATTCGTCAATTCACCGGATATACCCCGAAAATTGTCAGACCGCCTTATGGAAATATAAGTGAGAGACAAATCCAGTGGTTAGCGAGTCAGCACAAAAAAATTGTGAATTGGAACGTAGATTCTCTGGATTGGAAAGGTTTAAAGGCCGAGCAGGTAGAGGGGAATATTCTTGCCCATGTGTACCCGGGATCCATTATTTTGCAGCATGCTGCCGGTGGAACGGGTGAGGATCTATCGGGAACGGTAAAGGCCCTGCCAAACATTATTAGCAAGCTTAAAAACGATGGGGTCAAGCTGGTTACGGTTACTGAATTACTTAATATTCCCGCTAAATAAACAGGGTATAAAGGATACCGAATGTCTGGGCGATCATGGCCCGGTAAGTTCAGCCATTCACGGTGAATGGCTGAGAAGATTCGTTCAAATGTGAGGATTAGACTCTTTAAGCAGTCTTGACTCAAAAATCCGGATATTTAAGCGGTGTCTTTAGTCCAGATCGTAATCATCATTACAGATCGTATATCAATAGAGCTTATACATGAGCTAATGATTGTATCCGTAACCATGCGGGAAATGTACAGTGAAAGTGGAGTAAAGGCACAGAAATAATAATATGGAGGTCAACAGAGAATGAAGAGAGAAGCTTTTGGATAAGGCTGAGCAAGATTATTGACTGACTGCGGCATCGATGAGACAAACCGATCAGAATTTGAAGTAAGCTTATACAAGGAGATGAAAATGAAGATGTATAAAAAACCAACAATGATTATGTTAGCGCTTACAGTTATGTTGGTATTAGTCATGTCCCTTACAGGATTGCGTACGTCCGCCGAGGAGAATGACCCGCCTGAAGACAGCATCGATTCCGGGCTAATCTATGACTATCTTGTAGATAACTCGCTTCCGGCAGATGTTCCCGAAGAGAAAAAATTTAGAACGCTGCAGGCGGCTTATGCAGCCGCGCCGGCAGGGACGGCAGACAATCCGACAGTGATTGGCCTGAAGCCGGACATCTATCAGATTACGGGAACGCCGACCGAGCCGGGACTGACCATTACCAAAGACTATATAACCTTGCTTGGACTTACCGATGATAGAGGTAAAGTCGTGCTCGCCGACAATCGCGGTAATAAGCAAGGAGCCGGTACGGAGACGACTTCCAATAACGGTTATGTCGTCATTGTAAGAGCAACCGGTTTCACAGCCAAGAACCTTACATTCCTTAACTATACGAACATAGATTATGAATACCCGGGCGATCCGGGCAAAAACCTGACGAAGCGGTCGAATGTAGAAACACAGGCAGTGGCGCTGCAAGCGTCTGGTGACAAGCACATCTATATGAATGTTGCTTTCCTCAGCAGATTAGACACACTCTTCTTGCAGACTACGCGTGCCTATTGCAAGAATTGTTATCTGGAGGGTACAGCGGATTTTCTTGGAGGCGGAACAATCAGTGTCTGGGAAGACTCTGAGATTGCTTTTCCGGATGGTTATGGACCTGTAATGGCGGCATCAGGCATTGTCTTCATTAATACGAAATTCACATCGGACCGAGGCGTGGGCTTCTATAAAGGATTCTCGAATCCGGTTGCGCTGATCAACAGCACGCTGCCAGTATTCACCCCAACAACGCCTAACGTATGGGGAACTACGACCCCGATCGTTAGAAATAATTTATATTCTCTTACGTATAACACGAAGGACACCGCCGGTAATAGAGCGGAATTTGTAGATAGCCTTAATGGCGAGCCTGCCAATCATACATCAAGAGAATTATCGGATGAGGAAGCGTTAGCCTTCAACCCTTGGAATCTGCTCCGCGCAACGCCAACGGGTGTCGCAGACGATTGGGATCCAGCGGGCCTTAAAGAGCAATACGCAGACCAGGGCGACTTGATCTACAGAATGGCGATCACAAGCGGAACGCAGTCGATTCGAACGGGAGGAGAAGGCGCTGTTCTTAAAGCCTCCGTATCACCCGCAAGAGCGCCTGACAAGACAATTACATGGTCTACGGATTCAGACCTGATCTCTTTAAGCGGCACGACAGGCGAGGAAATTGTTGTAACCGGCCGGAATACGACAGAACAAGCCGAGTATGTCACGGTCAGAGCAACTGCGGCTAACGGTTTTTATGTTACGGCGCATATTTATGTTGAGCCGGAATATATTGATCCGCCGGCATTTGTTGAAAAGCCGACTTTAAATGCATCGGCAAACGGCAAAGTAAGTCTCAATTATTCGATGGATCTGGGCAAGAAGGAGGATCAATCGGTCATTACATGGTACATTAGCGATGATGCTGAAGGAACAAATTCAAGAGCAATCGCCATGAGCAGAGGAAATTTGCCCTTGAAGGAGTACACGCTTACTCCGGGTGATGTTGGAAAATATATTCGCGCTGGCGTTGAGCCCAAGCACTCGATCAGTAATCCGGGTCCAGCGGAATACGCCATGGCTGCCGCACCGATCCGGGAGACGGACATCCCTTCGTTGAACGTTTCTCCTAATTTCCGAAACTTCGTCACAACAACAAACGCGGAATACACCAGCGGTTTGTGGACCGTTGTCGGCAACTGGACATCGGCAGCGGGGGTGAATCTGGTAAATGGCTATGGGGTTAGAGCGGCTTCGCAGGGAGCGGCGCTGTACTATCAGCAGGATGCCAGGTTTGGAGACATGCAAATCAATGCGGTGCTGTCGCCTGAGAAGATTGAAGGTCAAGGCTTTGGAAGCCCTGGCTCTGGCAGCGACGAACCACTCGTACAGAAATCGGATATCTTTATTAAATACGATCCGCGTACAAAGACTGGATACTCGTTGAGGTTCTGGAGAACAACGCAATCCGGGCAGAAGGTTATGTTCCAGCTTTATAAGATTGACAATGGAGTAGGCAGGCCCATTAGCGACACACAAGCATTAACGGGCGTTCTCAAGCCAAACACGTATATAAATCTCGCAATAACAGGGAATACCTTTACGGTAAGCGCCTATAACGATGTGGACGACGAGGTATTATCCCTCGCGGAAACGATTGCTCCGAATGATTTTGGCGGGGCGGGCGTGCAGTGGTCTGGAACCGTTTCTAACGGAAACAGCAATGTGTACAGCCGCTTTGATATATCCTACCCTGGGCCAGATCCGGGCACGCCGACAGATCCGGGCACGCCGACAGATCCAGGCACGCCGACAGATCCGGGCACGCCGACAGATCCGGGCACGCCGACAGATCCGGGCACGCCGACAGACTCAGGCACGCCGACAGACCCAGGCACGCCGACAGATCCAGGCACGCCGACAGATCCGGGCACGCCGACAGACCCAGGCACGCCAATAAACCCTGACACTCCGGTGAATCCTGCAAATCAGAGTAGCGAAGCGGATGTTATGGTCAATGGGAAAGCTGAACATATAGGAACAGTAACGACGACATCCGAGAACAATCGTACAACGGCAACGATAGTCATTGACTCTGAGGAGCTGCAAGCTGTCCTTGAAAGAGCAGGCCAGCATGCAATCATTGAGATATCAACGAATTTGAGCTCTGATTCTGTTATTGGAGAATTTACCGGCCAATCGGTCCAAAGCATGGAGCAGAAACAGGCAGCTGTGAAAATAAAGACTCCGAATGCGACTTATACGCTGCCTGCACAGCAGATTAACATTGACAAGCTATCAGAACAATTTGGTGCAGGCGTAAGGCTCGAAGATATAAAAGTACAAATCAAGATAGCGGCACCGACGGCAGCAGCGATGGAAACCGTTGAGAATTCAGCGGCTAACGGAGAATTTAAGATCATCATTCCCCCGCTGGATTTCACGGTGAGAGCTTCTTACGGGGATACTGCAATTGAAGTGGCCAGATTCAATGCTTATGTGGAACGTACAATTGCTGTACCGGAGGGTACTGATCCAGGAAAAATCACAACGGGTGTTGTTATTGAGCCTGACGGAACGGTTCGGCATGTACCCACCAAGGTTGTTGTGATTGACGGCAAGAATTTTATAAAAATAAACAGCCTGACAAACAGCACCTACACTGCAGTCTGGCACCCGGTTGAGTTTAAAGATGTCACTAGTCATTGGGCTAAAAATGCCATTAATGATCTGGGGTCGCGAATGGTGATCCAGGGGGTCGGCGACGACCTGTTTAATCCGAATCAGGAGATTACACGGGCAGAATTTACAGCGATTCTCGTTCGAGGATTGGGCTTGAAGCCGGAAAGCGGAGCCGGTATGTTCTCGGATGTTAAAATATCGGATTGGTTCAGCGACGCGGTTCAAACGGCAGACGCTTTTAACCTGATCAGTGGGTATGAAGATGGTACTTTCCGCCCGATGGATAAAATCACCCGGGAACAAGCGATGGCAATCATCGCTAATGCAATGAACATCACCGGCCTGAAAGCAACGCTTCCATCCGGAGCAGCAGAAGAATCGCTTCTTCCGTTCGCAGATGCCAGCAAGACCTCCGAATGGGCGATGGATGGTATTTCCGACAGCTTGCAGGCAGGAATCGTTATGGGCAGAAGCAGCGGGGAGCTTGCTCCGGAAGCTCACATCACCAGAGCAGAGGCTGCCATCCTTGTTCAGAGGCTTCTTCAGAAATCCAACCTGATTTAAATCTGCCAGGACAAAAGGTTATCCTTCAAGCAATAAGCTGCTTGCGGGGTAACCTTTTTTCAAACCATCGTGAAAACGCCGATAGAAAGAGCGTTCTTAACCCTGCAGGGGAAACAATTATGCTGAAAGAAAGCCGCCGTAAGGTCTTGATATATGGAGGTGTCATTAGCACAGATCATAATCATGGGTACAGATCGTGCATCAAACCGTCTTCAAATGAACTAATGATTGTATCTGAAACGCTGCAGATGAATGTACAGTGAAGTTGCACAAAAATATTAATACGGAGGTCAAGCAAAATGAAGAGAAAAGGGTTAGCGTTATTGCTGAGCATGATTATGGTCTGCAGCATCGTTCTGTCCGCGTGCTCCGGCAAAGGTGCAGAGAACACGAGTGCACCAGCTGCAGGAGAATCACCAGCCGGGAGTGATGCAGCTGCAACGGATGTGGTTGAACCGGAAGCGCCAACGGAAATCACAATTATGCTTCCATTGAATACACCAGAGACGCCACCGGACAGGATTAAGAATGAAGTAGAGAAACTGACCAATACGAAGCTTACTTATCAATTCTTTCCTGCAGATGCGTATGAGGAAAAATTGAACACCGCGTTCGCTACCGGATCGCTGCCGCAGGTCACATATTTAAAGAATCAAGCCAGTTTTATTTTATTTAAAGATGCCATTCGTGATGGACAGTTCTGGGAAATCGGCCCGTATCTCAAAGAATTTCCAAACCTGGGAAAATTAAAGGAAATCATTCTAAACAATACGAAGGTAGACGGAAAAATCTACTCGTTGTATCTGGGAAGAGAATTAGCGCGTCAAGGTATGATCTACCGCAAGGATTGGGCGGATAAATTAGGCTTGAAGGCTCCCGCCAATGTGGATGAATACTTTGAGATGCTGAGGGCGTTTACCGAAGATGATCCCGATGGCAATAACAAGGACGATACCGTCGGCTTGACGGATCGTAATGATCTGATCTACGGCGCTTTCAAAACAGCTGCTGCATGGTTCGGTACGCCGAATAATTGGGGCGAGCAGGAAGGTAAACTGCTGCCTGAGTTCATGTTCCCGGAATATATCGAAACGATGGACTACTTCGCCAAGATCCGGGATGCGGGATACATGAATAAGGACTTTGCTGCAACGAGTAAAACCGACCAGGTTAATATGTTCCAGGCAGGAACAGCAGGTACTTATATCGGTTCGATGGCAGATGTGAACGGTTTGTTCAATAATCTGGTCAAGAACGTTCCTACAGCTGAAGTTGACGTTCAAAGCCACATTAATGGACCTAAAGGCACATTTGGCAGCTGGACCATTCCCGGCTACAACAATGTTGTTTTGTTCCCGAAATCGGCCATCAAGGATGAAGCCGAATTGAAAAAAATATTAGCGTTTTTCGATAAAATGATGACACCTGAAGTTGCAAATATGATGTACTGGGGCATTGAGAATGAGCATTATACCATCGTTGACGGTCGTGCGAAAGATGGAGACGATCCGGACAAGAACATTAGAGAAGTGAAAGGCTATAAGGACAGCGTGATCGGTGAGCCTGAAACAAATGGCCGATACGAGCCTTATTACACGCTTGACGCCGCGAATAAAGCCGTACAATTATCGAAGGAAAATGAAGGCTTCATGATCAATGATCCGACAACAACTCTGGATTCTGCAACTTATACGGAGCAAGGTGTACAGCTTCAACAAATTATTACAGATGCTACTTATAAATATATTTACAGGAGCATTGATGCAGCCGGATTTCAAGCGGCTATCAAGGATTGGAGAGAACGCGGCGGCGATAAAATCATTGAAGAATATAACGCAGCCTATAAGAAATGAGAGCAGGGCAAAATCGGTAATGAGGTGTAGTCAAGCGGAAGAGATTGTGGATTGAACAATCTCTTCCGAATCGTTAATTCTGTATGAAGAAAGGAAGAACGATCATGCAAGACTCAGCAGTTCAAACTGCGCAAGCCTACGTGCCAAAACCCAGCAGCAGCGAGCTAAAGAAACGGATCTGGAAAAACAAGCTGCTGTATATCATGATCGCCCCCGGTCTGATTTATTTTGTTTTATTTAAATATTTACCGATGTACGGGTTGATTATCTCGTTTCAGGACTATAAGCCCTTCAAGGGGATAACCGGAAGTGAATGGGTGGGCTTTAAGCATTTTGAAAGATTGTTCACCGAGCCGGATTTCATCAACATTCTATTGAATACGCTTATTTTGTTTGGGATGAATCTGATCTTCTTCTTCCCGATTCCGATTATTCTGGCTTTAATGCTGAATGAGGTCCGAATATCTTATCTTAAACGAACGATCCAAACGATCATTTACATTCCTCATTTTATGTCCTGGGTCATTATTGTATCGATCAGCTTCGTCATGCTCACGATGGACGGCGGACTGATCAATGAGCTTCTCGTCTATTTTGGCTTTAATGAGGTGAACTTCCTGCTAAGCCTGGAATGGTTTAGACCCGTGTACATTCTACAGGTGATCTGGCGGGAGGCGGGGTGGGGGACGATTATATATTTAGCAGCCATTGCAGCAGTAGATTTGCAGTTGTATGAAGCGGCCCGCATTGACGGCGCCGGCCGGTTTCGGCAAATTTGGCATATTACATTGCCGGCTATCCGGAGCGTGGTTGTCTTGTTATTGATTCTGAAAATAGGCGACGTTCTGGAACTCGGCTTTGAGCATGTCTATTTATTGTTAAATACGATGAACCGCGGTGTTGCAGAAATTATAGATACCTACGTATTTACGGCTGGATTAAGACAGCAGCAGTTCAGCTATAGTGCCGCAATTGGCGCTTTCAAATCGATTGTCGGGCTTATTTTGATTGCAGCCGCAAACAGATTGGCCAAAAAAATGGGGGAAGAGGGTATCTACTAATGGTCGAAGATACTTCTTTCCGGGGACGATTGTTCTCTTCCGTTAATCTTGCCATCCTGATCCTGATTGCCTTGATTATGATCTTGCCGTTCATCCATATCATCGCGGGCTCGTTCACAACTTCTGCAGAGCTATCGGTCAGGAGGTTTGTACTTATTCCAACGCGGTGGAGTCTCGATGCTTACCGCTTTATCTTCTCCACGAGCACCATCGCTAAGGCATTGGGAGTTTCCGCCGGGGTTACCGCTGCCGGAACGGTATTCAGCATGTTCATTACTTCGTTAATGGCTTACGGACTTGCGCGTAAAGATGTGGATGGCAGGAATATTATCATGTTCCTCGTTGTCTTCACGATGCTGTTTAATGGGGGATTGATTCCAACCTTCCTGGTCGTGAAAGAACTGGGATTAATCGATTCTTATTGGGCACTCATTATTCCGGTCACGGTAAATGCCTTCAATATGGTTATACTCAAGAACTTTTTCCAAAACATACCTGAAGGACTTGAAGAGTCGGCGAAAATTGATGGCTGCAACGACTTTGGCATATTTTTTCGAATTGTGCTGCCGCTATCCTTGCCTGCGATAGCGACGATTTCACTTTTCTACGCGGTAACCTATTGGAACACTTATCTTTCAGCCATTCTGTATTTGAATGATAATGCCAAATGGCCCATACAGATCCTGCTGCGGCAGATTGTTATTCTCGCCAGCGGTATGAATAGCGATTCGTCCATGGATAGTGAAGTCCCGCCACCGGATCAGGCCATTAAGATGGCGGTTATTGTTGTAGCCACCCTCCCGATCCTGCTTGTCTATCCATTCCTGCAAAAGCATTTTGCCAAAGGCGCACTGCTCGGCTCGGTTAAAGGATAGTCAATGCCTATGTTACGAAAATAAAGCATGAAGGAGAGATAGTGGAATGATTAATCAAGCAGAGCACGGCAGGAGGATTCAACGAACCCCTCTGGAATGGGCAGAGTCTGCCTGCAATTCTTTAATGAACCGATATTCACCGATGCAGTTGCCCCCGGCTAACCGCTGGCATTATCATCAGGGTGTGTTCCTGTGCGGGATGCTGCAATTATGGCAGAAAAATCATGACCAGCGTTATTTGCTGTATGTGAAAACGTATGCGGACCTGCTGATTGATGAATATGGCAATTTCTACTTTCAACGTGACGAACTGGATGCGATACAGGCCGGGCTTATTCTGTTCACGCTGGATGAACAATTCGGAGAAGCGCGATACCGGTTGGCGGCAGCTAAATTACGGCAGCTTTTCCACACCCTCAATCTGACTTCCGAGGGCGGATTTTGGCATAAAGATAAGTATCCATACCAAATGTGGCTGGACGGTTTGTATATGGGCGGAGTTTTCGCTGTGAAGTATGCGAGACACTATAACGGTTCCGAATTAGTGGATCAAACGTTGAAACAGGAAAAGCTGATGAGATCGCATATGCAGGATCCGCGGACGGGATTGTACTATCATGCCTGGGATGAGCGCCGTCTCATGCCGTGGGCTGACCCGGAAACCGGCTGTTCACCGGAATTCTGGGGGAGATCGGTCGGCTGGTATGCCATTGCCATTGTTGACTTGATGGATGATTTGCCCGCTGGGCATCCCACAACCGCCGAGTTAACCGGGCATATTCGCGATCTAATCTACAGCTTGATCCGTTATCAGGATAAAGCCAGCGGTATGTGGTATCAGGTAATAGACAAGGGCAGCCGCCCCGACAACTGGTTGGAGTCATCCTGCACAAGTCTGTTTGTCTATGCGATTGCCAAGGCAATCAAACATGGTTATGTGGATGACGATTGCCGGTCTGCTGCTATCGCAGGGTATGAGGGATTAATTCATTCCCTCTATGAGGATGAGCAAGGTCTTGTCATGCCGGGCATTTGCGTGGGTACCTCTGCGGGCGACTATACCCATTATGTGACAAGGGAAACCAGCGGGAATGATCTGCACGGAGTCGGTGCGCTCATCATGGCGTGCTGTGAAATGGATGGTCTTGTCCAGACTTAATAATCAAACATTCAACCAGTTTGTCGGTCCTGACGGTATTTGCCCGGCGTTATGCCTTCTATTTTACGGAACGAACGAATGAAATTTTGTGAATTATTGTACTGCAGTTTTTCAGAAATTTCTTTTATGGACATCGTGGTCTCGACCAAATATCTGATCGCTTTGCTGTGGCGATGCACGGCTAAATACTCGCTGAAGGGGATGCCTACCTCCTTACGGAATACACTGCTTAAATAGTTGGGATTGTAATGCATTCTGGCGGCAATGGAATCCAGCGAAATCTCTTTATCAAAGTCTTCTTGAATAATCATGATGATTTGTTCGGAGATATTCTTGTATTGCGATAATGTCCGTTCTTCAATAGCCACAATAATGGGTTCAATTACGGATTGCCGCAACCAAACCTTGATTTCCTTTGTTGTCCGCAATTTGAACATGCGCTCGAAAACCGACTGATTGTCGGTAAATGGCATGTACTGGATGCCAAGGGAGTGTGTGAGTTGGATAAAGTCGATGAGTAATCGGGTTGTCCAAATTTCGTATTCCTTTGGCCCCATATGATTATTTGATAAATTCAGGTAGAACAAAGCCAATAGCTTGTCTACCTCCTCGCGATCCGCAAGTTTAATGGCATCCGACAATTCGTTCTGCACTTTGGAGGGGAAGAACGTGTGGATAGGATATCCCCCTTGCGGCAGCTCCTGGTAATAGATAATCGCTTTATCTCCCAGACGTATCCGGTTTTTCAAAGCCTCTATGCTTTCTTGATAGGCCTGCTGGGTCGTGGACAGATCAAAGAACG
Organism: Paenibacillus sp. JT22N12; assembly: GCF_056269365.1. Lineage (NCBI taxonomy): Bacteria > Bacillati > Bacillota > Bacilli > Caryophanales > Paenibacillaceae > Paenibacillus > Paenibacillus sp. JT22N12. Next base: position 523,263 of record NZ_JBWDNU010000002.1, read on the forward strand.
GCAGGCTGATCCCTATGCTGACATCCACATGGAGATATTTGAATATCGTAAGTTGAATATCTTGGGCCAGTAAATAAATATCTTCTTTCAATTTGTCCGGGTCTGCTGCGTTGTTCAGCAAAATGGTTGTTTGAGATTGGTCGATGACGACCGGCGTTAACCGGTGATGCTCGGCAATCAATTCTTCTATAATATTGTTAATTGCAAACAGCAACAGGTCCAAATCATTGTCGTCATACCGCGTTCCTTCCAATGTGTCAATCTGGATCGTAATGACGGACAATTGTTTATATGAATCGGTGAAGCCCAGCGATTGGAGCTTTTCGCTAATTTCCCTGGAGCCCAGTCCGCCCTGGAACAGCTTGAACATGAACAGGATTTTGAGCTGCCCTGTTTGTGTTTGCAGCTGACCCTCGAGCTCGGAAGAGAAATGAAACAATTTCTTGATGGGGTTATAGATTCTCTTCGTTACGATCCAGGCGGTTATGAGCGCAGCAAGCAGCAGCACGATGCAGATCACGGCCGTAAACCAGCCAATTGCACGTGATTCCTTCGTCAGTTCTTTGATGGATATGAAGGATAGATAGATCCATCCGTTGTATTCGGATTTTTGGTAGGTAACGGTAAATTCAGTACTATGATTGTTTATCTGGAATTGGCCGGAAGAGGGCACCAGATCGGATATCGGATCAAGCACGGATAATTTGACATCCACGTCTTTAAGCAAACTCGGATTAGCTTCCAGGAAGATCTGTTGATTCTGGTCCACGATCATTACGGATTCATTGGCCACATCATAGGAAAACATTTTACCAAGATAACAGACGGGGATTTGCGTAATAGCCAGGCCCTTTTTATTCATTGAATTGATGGGCAGTTTTTTGATTAATTGGATATTGGATTGGCAGTTGTCAGAGGCTGCTGAATTATTAATAGGAGAGTCGACCATCCATACAGAATCGAACGGAAGATCGAAGTACCGGGTAAAACGATCCGAGTCTTTGATCTGATCCAGGCGATATAACCCGACATTATCAATAAACCATCCCTTATCCTGACTAAGCAAAATGATATCCGAAATGCCTGTATCGAAGGTTTGGAGATGAGTCAGTTCCTTTCTGATCTGATTGTACTGTTTAAATTGAGTTACAGTGAGGGGCTCGGTAAGGGTATCGATTAACAAGGCTGAGTTGACGAAGTAGGTAAGAGAATGGTCCGTTGTCTTCAATACTTGTTCAACGCTATTTTGAATACCAAACAGGTTCTGCTGCTTTGAATGATTGGCATTGATCTGAATCGTATGCGATGCTTTGAAGTATGAGAATATCCCAATCGTGATGACGGGCAGTGAACCAATGATTACACCAAATAACAGGATTTTTAGAAAATACATATTCGGTTGTTTGCTCATTGATCCTCCTGAAAGAAACTGATGATTGCGTCAGCGGGCGAGACTATAAAGCTTTGATATAATACGATGGATTCGTTACAATAAGTATAGCGCTTACATTCGGGAATTCAATACATATTTGTGCTCTATCATCCTAACCAGGGCAATGGTGAATGAACCAGGAGGAGGTCAAGCAGATGAGAAGCATAGGGATGATAAGACTGTTTGTCTTGACCGGCATATCCATGATGCTCCTTAGCGGATGCTTCTATAATAACACTGCAGATAATGGAAAGACAAAGAAAAAAGAGGACCCATTGGAAATCACCTGGACGGCAATTCTTTATGCGCCTGCACCACCCTCTGATGTTGTAATCAGCAAAATTGAGGAAGCTACAAACACAGAATTGAGCTTTACCTGGGTACCGGACGCGGTAAGTGAAGATAAAATTACAATCGCGCTTGCTTCGCACACCCTTACCAAGGTTGTCACGATTCAAGACATCAAGAGCACTGCCTACTTGAATGCTGCCCGCGGCGGAGTGTTCTGGGAAATAGGTCCATATCTCAAGGATTTCCCCAATCTAAGCAAAATGAATCCGTCGATTCTGCAGGATACGGCCATTGACGGCAAGAACTATGGCATCTACCGGGAACGTGATTTGTCCAGACAAGGGATTATTATTCGTAAGGACTGGCTGGAGAAGCTTGGTTTGCCGGAGCCTGAAACCCTCAATGATTTGTATAATATCTTTGTCGCCTTCAAGGAGCAGGACCCGGATGGCAATCTGATTGATGATACTTTTGGAATACCTGACCGCAATGATTTGGTATTCGGTATATTTAAGACGCTGGCTTCCTACGAAGGAGCTCCGAATAGCTGGGGGTTGAAGGATGGAAAGCTGGTCCCTGATTTCATGTTCAAGGAATATATGGATACGATGAAATTCATGAAGAAGCTTTATGTGGAGAAGCTGATCAATCCGGACTTCGCCGTGACGAGCAAGCAGCAGCAATGGGATTATTTTACGAATGAACATGCCGGTGTGTATATCGGGAATATGGATGATTCCAAGAATCTGAATAGTGCCTTGCTGAAAGTGAATCCCGATGCACAGCTTGATTTGATCAACCGGATCAATGGGCCTGATGGCAAGCCTCATATATGGTCACAAGCCGGGCATAACGGGGTCTATGTTTTTCCCAAATCACAAGTGAAAACAGAAGAGGAATTGAAGCGGATTCTGGCTTTCTTCGACAGGCTGGGGGATCCGGATATATACAGGTTGACGCAGCTTGGCATAGAAGGGATTCATTATAAGGTGATCGGCGAGCGGGTTTATGAAAATATTTCCGGTGCCGCAGCAGCAATCGAGAAGGATGTTCGTCCACTGTCTTCGATTCAGGTTACCGTTCCCGAGCTGCTAAAACCGGATAATGATCCGCTAAGGAAGAAGAATATTTTGTTCAATGCGGACAATGTCAATTTTATTGTTCCGAATCCTGCGGATGCTCTGGAATCGGTCACCTTCAATGAGAAGGGAAATGAATTGAACCAAATCATGGAGGACGCGACCTATGATTTTATTCTGGGCAGCATGGATGAAGCAGGATTCCGGAAAGCCATTGACGTATGGAGCGAGCAAGGGGGGGATCAAGTCATTGACGAGTACAATGACGCATACCATGCAGCTCATTAGGTTAGAGCATTCAGCGATAAAGCAGATCATGCAGGGGACGGTTCGTTAAAAAACGATCATGGTAGCAGCCTTGGCTTGGTTACAGGATCCAGGTGACACATACGGCAGTTTCTTCAATAATAGTACTCTCCTCCTGCAGCCGCAGGGGGTTTTTTACGTGCAATCATTGATGACTGTTGATTGAGGCAAGGCTTGCAAGAATTATATCCACGGGGCAAATGCCCGGTTTCGCGTCATGTGCTCCAGCCTTCGAAAAATCTGGCGCTCTCCTGATTATATCCGGTTATGATGAAAGGATGTTATGCTCGATTTAACAAAGCGTAAAGGTGGAGATTACATGGTGCGAACTATACATGTGGACGAAATTGTCGATAACGTGGCCCGTTTATGTTGGGAGGCCTGCTATTATTTGCCTGCAGACATCGTAGAAGGCTTCAGGAAAGCAGAGCGGACAGAACAATCGCCTTTGGGCAAATCGATCATCAGTCAGCTCATCGAGAATGCTGAATTAGCGGCGGAGCAGCATATGCCTTATTGTCATGATACGGGACTTGCTATCGTATATGCCGATGTGGGCCAGGATGTTCACATTACGGGCGGTCCTTTCCTGGAAGCGATCCAGGCGGGTGTTCGAAAAGGCTACGAGGAGGGCTTCCTGCGCAAGTCGGTGGTCGGCGATCCGCTGCTGCGCGTAAATACAAACGACAATACGCCGGCTGTTGTTCATACGGAAATCGTGCCGGGGGATCAAATCAAGCTGACCTTGCTGCCCAAAGGCGGCGGCAGTGAAAATATGAGCGCCATGAAGTTCCTGCTGCCCGGCGAAGGGGAAGAGGGTGTCAAGCAGTTTGTGCTCGATACCATTATTGCTGCCGGAGGAAAAGCGTGCCCGCCGATTGTAGTCGGCGTTGGGATCGGCGGCTCCTTTGACAAGGTGACGGCGATTGCCAAGGAATCTGTGCTGCGTGAAATCGGACAGCATCATCACGAACCGCATATTGCGAGGCTTGAGAGGGAGCTGCTTGAGCTGGTTAACAAGACCGGAATCGGACCGCAAGGACTCGGCGGAACCAATACCGCACTCTGGGTATCCGTGGAAACCTATGCCTGCCACATTACGGCGCTCCCGGTCGCCGTTAATATTCAATGTCACGCCGCGCGGAAACAATCAACAGTCATTTAGGGAGGAGCTGTACAAGGTGACACAATACCGTGTAAGTACGCCGCTTGCTGAAGATTTCATTCATCAGCTCAAGGCTGGGGATGAGGTGCTGCTCTCCGGCGCCATCTACCTGGCCAGGGACGCTGCACATAAACGAATGATTGCCAGGCTTGAGCTGGGGGAGCAGCTTCCCGTCGACCTGAAAGGGCAAATTATTTTTTACGCAGGGCCTTGTCCTCCCAAACCGGGACAAATCATTGGTCCCATTGCCCCGACGACTGCTTTTCGGATGGACCCTTACGCCCCGGCCATGTACGAATACGGGGTGAAGGGGACGATAGGAAAAGGGCCGCGGGGGGATACGATCAAGGAGGCCTGCATGCGGTACAATGCCGTTTCTTTTGCGGCAATTGGCGGACTCTCCGCGGTACTTAGCCAGAAGGTGAGGGCCGTTGAAATTGTTGCTTATGAGGATCTGGGTCCGGAAGCGATCCGCTGGCTTCTGGTGGAGGACTTCCCGCTGCTGGTCGCTTATGATGCTCATGGAAATGATCTGTACGAACAGGAAATCGCAAAATACAGACAGCTATAAACCATTCGGAGGTCGGAGAGATATGAGAAATGTGATGGTAATCGGGGACAGCATCTCTATCCAATATGGTCCGTTTTTGAGTACGCTGCTTGCGGGCAGGTTCTGCTATGACCGAAAGCGCGGCGGGGATCAGACGATGGTCGATCTCGATAAAGCCATGGGCGCCAATGGCGGAGACAGCTCGATGGTTTTAAGCTATTTGAAGTCAGAATGCAAGAGCGGCGTGCGTTACGATATTTTGCTGCTGAACTGCGGGCTGCACGATATGAAGACGGATCCGCAAACCCGTGCCAAGCAGGTTCCGCTTGACTGTTACGAGGATAACCTGAAGGAAATAGCCAAACTTGCCATGGAAATGGCAAACGGGGTAGTTTGGATTCGGACGACAGACGTCGTGGAGGAGCTTCATAATAGTCCAGGCAAAACGTTCCACCGGTTCCATGAAGACGTCTTGCTTTATAATGCAGCGGCTGACTCCATCTTCGCAGAACTGGGAATACCCCGAATCGACCTGTACAGCTTGACAAGGAAATTCGGAAACTCCGCTTATTGCGATCACGTTCACTTTGTAGATGAGGTGCGGCGGCTGCAAGCGGCATTTATAGCGGGTTTCCTGGAATCGCGATTTGACAATAGCGCAGCCGGCAGTTAACACCTCTAAATGATTATGCGGAGTCGCTCTTATGATTATCAGGCTGGATGAAGCCTGATATACCGCTTTTTGAAAGCGCATCCATTTTGACTCTCTAGTGATTGTATCCGGTTACGACAGGTGATGGTATGCTCGGCTTAACACGAACCAGTCATACAAACCATGTATGCAGAAAGGATGGTCAAATCATTGAAAGCGCTATCGGCAAATAAACCGAATCCCATGGTTACGCCCACGGCTGGAGACTTTCTCAAGAAACGGTTGATCAAAAACCGCTGGATGTACTACATGCTGGCGCCGGGTATTTTGTATTTTCTTATTTTCAAATATGCGCCTATGTGGGGCGTGCTCATCGCTTTCCAGGATTATTCGCCCTTTACCGGTTTCTTGAAAAGCTCTTGGGTCGGCTTCGAGCATTTCCGCATTTTCTTCAGCGAGCCCGAGTTTTGGATGCTGTTTAGAAATACATTTATTCTGGCGGTCTATAATATTTTATTCTTTTTTCCGCTTCCCATTATTATTGCGCTTTTGTTGAACGAGGTGCGCAAGGAGGCATACAAGCGGGTTATTCAAAGCTTGATTTATATTCCCCATTTTATTTCCTGGGTCGTCGTCGTCGGGCTTGCCTATATTCTGTTCACCACCGAAGGCGGCATTGTGAATGAGCTTATCTTTCAATATGGCGGGGAAAAGATTAATTTTCTGCTTAATCCGGATTGGTTCCGGGTGATGATCGTCAGCGAGTCGATCTGGAAGGAAACCGGATGGGGCACGATTCTATTCCTGGCTGCGCTGTCGGGTGTCGATCCCCAGCTGTATGAAGCGGCCCGGATGGATGGAGCCGGCCGGTGGAAGCAAATGGTTCATGTCACGCTTCCCGCGATTCAAAGCACGATTGTGGTGCTGCTCATTCTTCGCATGGGATCTTTTCTGGATACCGGATTTGAGCAGATATTCCTGATGCTTAATCCTATGAATCGGGAGGTCGGAGAGGTATTCGAGACGTATGTGTATGAACGCGGCATCCAGCAAGGGGATTTCAGCTATTCAACGGCGGTCAATTTGTTCAAATCGGCCATCGGCATTATTTTGGTGGTCAGCTCTAATTACTTCGCCAAGAAGATGGGCGAGGAAGGCATCTATTAGAAGTACAACGTCTATCGCTGGCAGATAAGGAGTGGGTAACATGCGTAAGGGATCGCTTGGCAGCAGATTGTTCGATATCGGCAACAACACCTTTCTGGGTCTGTTCGGTCTGGCCACGGTGCTTCCGTTTATTTATGTCGTCGCAGGCTCGTTCACCTCACCTCAGGAATTTATCACCAGGAAGATTGTGTTGTTCCCGCATGAGTTTTCCCTGGAGGGATACATCTATATTTTCTCCACAAGCGTGCTCCTCACAAGCCTGGGGGTAACGATCTTTATTACGGTCACCGGAACTGCGATCAATTTGCTGTTTACCTGCCTGATGGCCTATCCGCTGGCCCGCAAGGATCTGGACGGACGGCGGATCATCATGCTGGGGGTCATATTCTCGATGCTGTTCAGCGGAGGAATGATTCCGACGTTTCTGGTCGTCAAGTCATTGGGGATGATCAATTCCTATTGGTCGCTGCTATTGCCCGGAGCGATCAGCGCATTTAACCTGATCGTGCTGAAGAACTTTTTCCAGCAGATGCCGGAGGGGCTGGAGGAAGCAGCCAAAATCGACGGCTGCAATGATCTGCGTATCTTGTGGCAAATCGTATTGCCGCTCTCGCTCCCGGCCATTGCCACCTTCTCGCTATTTTACGCGGTTAACCACTGGAACTCCTTTTTCCATGCGGTCCTGTATATCAACGACAGCTACAAGTGGCCGATTCAGGTGTGGCTGCGGCAAATCGTTATCCTATCGTCGGGCGGGCTGGGCGATTCGGCGACCTTTGATTCCAACTATATCGTTCCACCGAGTCAGATTATCAAGATGTCCGTCATCGTCATATCCACGCTGCCGATCCTGTGCGTCTACCCGTTCCTGCAGAAGCATTTTGCCAAAGGAGCCTTGATCGGTTCTGTTAAAGGATAAGAAATCGTTTTTTCAGCAGAAGGAGGTTCTATGAATAATCTCTATCAGATGGAACGATCACCACCGAAGCCAAGATGCGGAAACGGCCAACAACGAAACGATAACCCGGCCGATCGGGCACCAAAACAGGATAATTTGAGAGGTAAACAGAGATAACCGAAACGGATCGATAAAGCAGTGACCAATAGCCAATTTTGAAACGGAGGATGAAACATGTCAGAGAGCGTAACTCAAACAGCCTTAATCGAGGATTGTCTTGCCATTATGCTGGTATCGGATCAAATCTGCGAAGCTTTTAAAGAGGTGGCCCAAGGCCATGAGAATTTTGCCCAGTTCGGCAGCGTAACAGACATCTCCGCGGGCTTTCCGGTCCAACTATTGGAGAAATACCGTGACAACTGGGACTCCCATAAGAAGCCTGAAGAGGAAATTGGCTTCAGGTCTGCCCCGCTTGTACCCAAAACCAAACCGGAATCCATCCTGGCGTTTGTTCTTGGCTGGTTATGCCACAGGGCTGCCGAGCATCACCTGAAGCCGGAATCGGCAGAATCCGGAATGTACCGTGACGCTTTTCTTTTCCACCGCTTGTACGTGAATAACAGCAATACGCCTGAACCCTACAGAACAGAGGTATACGATAAAAGGGCCAAAAGCCTGCCTGCCTCAGCTTCCATCAACAGTCTGGATGTGCAGGAATTGTTCCAGGTTATACAGCAGCGCCTTCTCATCGAGATGCATACCTTCGTTCCGGATGTTGAAGATATTGAAGGCTGGCTCGACAGGCTGCATGCCAAATTTCAGGAGCGGGCTGCATATATGGACCGCTATGCGGAAGCTGTAATGAACCCGGACCCGGCGAAGGTGCAGCAGCTTGTGACGGATACGAACTTCTATGACGACGAGGATGCGATTATTCAATTGGCTCAAGCTGTCCGGCAGGGAAGGAAGCCGTCACAGGAAACGATCGAAGCGGCGTTCGCAGCCGAGCCGGGGAGCAGCTATGCGAAGGCCTTGAAGGAGGGTTTCGGCAACCTGCGCAGTGCCAGCGTGTTCTTCTCAGGCGGGATTGAATCGAATAAATTGAACAAGCTTTTGGCTGTCTAGCGAAAAAGGTCATGCAGCGTGGATACGGGCTTGCGGTTTAATCCAAAAAACCATGGGGGGTTCATTACATGTCCATTCAATGGAAATCGAAGTACTTGCTCAGTCTTGCCGGAAGTATTCTAATCACTGCAGCGTTAGCCGGCTGCAGCAGCCCAGGTCCCTCGGCATCCGATAAGCCGCAGGGGAACACGCCTGCGAATGAGGAGAAGCCGTTTGTTATTACTATGATGAATTTGTCTGTATTATCCGAGCCGCCCAAAGAAAACGACCCGATCATTACCGCCGTAGAAAAGCTGACCAACACCGATTTGCAAATTCAATGGGTTCCCAACGGCACTTACGATGAAAAGGTAAATGCCACTATAGCTTCAGGTCAACTGCCGATGGTTCTGCTCGTTGGTTCCCCGACCCCATCCCATATTAAATCCGCCATGAAATCCGATCAGTTTTGGGAAATCGGGGCTTATCTCAAGGATTATCCTGATCTGGAGAAAGCGCTGAACCCGGAGGTTTTGAAAAGCACCATGGTCGGAGGTAAAGCCTATACGATCAACCGCGCCCGCTCGCTGGTCGGCGATGGCATGATTTACCGTACGGATTGGCTGAACAAGCTTGGCTTGAAGCCGCCGGCCACGCTGGATGAAATGTATGAAGTGATCAAGGCGTTTGCAACCGAGGATCCGGACGGCAACGGAAAGGCGGATACCATCGGTCTTGCCGAAGAAAAAGGCCTTCGCGGCTTCAAGTTCATATTGGCGGCAATGGGCGGCGGAAACGTATGGGAAGTCAAAGACAACAAAATCGTGCCTGCCCATGAAAGCCAGGCTTATATTGACGCCATGGACTGGTATAAACGGTTGTATCAGGAAAAGCTGATCAATCAGGATTTCGCGATCACGGAGCGGGTGCAAAATATCGATAACGGCAATAAAGGGCTCTTCGGCTTTCGATTGGGCGACAACGACTTTGTTGCCCGCCATACCGAGCTGTTCAAGCTTAATCCCAGTGCCGAGATGGACACCTCAAGCATCCTTGAAGGCGTAAACGGGAAGAAGCTGCTGATGGATGCAGGCGTGTCGGGAGCCTTTGTCATCCCGAAGCAAACCGTCAAGACGGAAGCGGATTTGCGGCGGATTCTGCAATACTTCGATAAGCTTTCCACCAAAGAGGGTCAAAATATTTTCGAATGGGGCATTGAAGGCGTCCACTATTCCGTAGCAGACGGGAAAGCGACCCGTACGCCGGAGCAGGCCACCAAGTATGCGGCAGAGGTAATACAGATGCAGCAGGCTATGCAGGTTGCCGACGGGTCGCTTGCCATGGAGGGCACATTGGATAAGTACACGGCAAAATTTAAAGCGGCCAAAAAAGAAGCGGCAGCCATTCCGGATATATTCGTAGTCAATCCGGCCGCGGCTTACAGCTCGGCCACGTATGATCAAAAACGCACACAGCTTGATAAAATTATTAATGACGCGCGGATTAAATATATCATGGGTGAAATAGATGGCAAGGGCTGGCAGCAAGCGCTTGACAGCTGGACGCAATCCGGCGGCGATAAAGTGCTGGAGGAACTGAACAAGGAATATCAGGCCGACACGAACAAGCAATAGCTCATAGGCACGGCCGCGAAATTTAAGGAGGGGTAGAGCCTGAATAAGCTATATAGCGATTTGTCGTATTTGCACCTGGACGGTTCCCTGACCAAAGCCAGAAGTCATGTAAGCACGGAAGAGCTGGAGGAGGCGGCAAATTCTGCGGTCTTGAAGGTGGATGATCTGCGCTCACCGGTCATTATCGAATCGATGGAGCTGCTGTTCAATAACGGGTTATATTTCCTGAGGTCCCGGTCAAAGGACGGCTCCGAGGGGGTGGCTGTGGCCAGCGAGCGGGCGGTATATTTGCATCCTCTTCTCAAGCAGCTGATTCTGCCGTATTTTATCGGTAAGGATGCCCGGGATTTGGAGCAGCTGCTGGAAGGGGTATATGTGCACCAAAGCAACTATAAGCTTTCGGGTCTTGCTTTGTGGTGCTGCATCTCATGGGTGGAAGCCAGTCTGCTAGATATGCTAGGCAGGATAAGCGGCAAGCCTATTGGCGCTCTCCTGGGAGAGGTTGTACGGAATGAGATTCCGATTTACGTTGCCAGCGGGAACCGGGGAACTACGCCGGAAGAGGAAATTGAGGTGCTCCAGGGGAGAATGGAGGAAACAGGGGCCAAGGCCGTGAAATTCAAGGTGGGCGGCCGGATGAGCAAAAATGCGGATTCAATCAAAGGACGCTCGGAAAGCCTCATCTATATGACCCGGAAGGTTTTTGGCGACCGTATCGCCATCCACGCGGACGGAAACGGCTCCTATGACCCTGCTGCAGCCATCAAATACGGAAAAATGCTAGAGGAAATCGATGCGTTTTTCTATGAAGAGCCGTGTCCCTTCGAGCATCTGGAAGATACGAAGGAGGTTGCAGATACTCTGGATATCCCCATGGCATTCGGTGAACAGGAAACCAGCATCAGGCGCTTCAGATGGATCATCGACAACGATGCCGCTCAGGTTGTTCAGCCGGACCTGCAGTATAATGGAGGTTTCATAAGGAACACCCGGATAGCCAGAATGGCCGCTCTAAAAGGGATTCCGGTCACACCGCATATCTCTGGCGGCTTCGGTTATGTATATGTGCTTCATTATGCTTCGTATATACCGAATATCGGGAAGTTCCAGGAGGATAAATCGGGCATTAAACAGACCGGTTTCTTATTCCCGGACATGGAGGTCAAGGACGGCATCATCAAAGCGCCGACAGGTCCGGGTTTGGGCATGGACGATTCCACGGTTAATGCTTTACTGCGCAGAGCGTATTTATTTTAAAAATGATTATCTAGGGATTGTTCCTTGTTACGATTGTTACTGTCCAAGATGGAAGGCCCGCTATACAATAAGAATAGACGGAGGATGAGACATGTCTGAGAATGTTACCCACACGGCGGTAGTAGAAGACTGCTTTAATCTGATGTTTGCATCGGACACGATCTGTGAGGCTTTTAAAGAATCGGGCCGCAGCCACATCCAGTTCTCGCAATTCGGCAGCGTAACGCGCTCCGGAGATAAATTTACCATTCCGCTGCTGGAGAAATACCGGACGAACTGGGAGGAACGCAAGGATGAGGAGCAATTAGGGTATAAGCTGGCCTTTGTTCTTGGCTGGCTGTGCCACCGCGCGGCTGATCGTCAGATGAAGGTTGTATTTCGTGAGGCGGAACCGGAATCGAGGGAGTTCCCGACGGACTGCAGCATTTATCACGACGCCTTTATTTTCCACAAATTATACGAAAACAACAGCCGCACGCCGTTTCCGTACAGAACGGCAAACTTCGAGACCGGCATGGGAGGCCTGCAGGCGGCACAGGCGGTCAACGTGAATGATGCGGCGGATACGTTCCGCTTTATTTGGCAGCGTACGCTTATCGAGCTGCAGACGTTTACGCCCGATACGGACAATGTGGAGGTCTTTTTCGAAAAGCTGCATGCCAGGCACCAGGAGCAGACGATCCAACTGGACCGCTATGCGGAAGCGGTGGTGACACCGGTCCAGGGCAAATTGCAGCGGTTTGTGAAGGACACCAACTTCTATAACGAAGAGGATGCGATTATCCGGCTGTCCCAGGAGCTTCGTCAGGGAGCGAAGCCTTCCCCAGAAGAAATTGAAAAGGCCTTCGCGGAAGAACCGACAAGCCATTATGCCCAGGCAGTGAAAATGGGCTTCGGGTATTTGCGGAGTGCCAGCGCCTATTTCATGGGAATCATCGACCAGGAAACATTGAAGGATCAATTGGATGTAGGCAAGAAGGGCAGAGACGGCCAGTCGGTTTAACCTATTATCCCGCAGCAGCGATAACCAGCCTCAAGCAAATGAACCGGCTCTTGCAAGTAACCGTTAAGGCCATGCAGCGGTGGGAAGGAAGCATCGTTTATTAATCAAGAGGACGATCCTGTCATTACAACTGCACAGAACAATCATCCATATTGCTTACAGGTTGGTTTTACTGCTGTATAAATAGGTGGTGGCTGCTCATGTTTAAATTCAACAGATATCTGACAAAGATGATTGTGTTCACAATTGGAGTCAGTACGCTCCCAATCATTTTGCTCGGCCTGTTTTTTTACACGAGGACCTCTGGAACGATTCAGGAAAAGGTTAATGAAGGGAACATTCTTATTCTGGAGCAGACACGTCTGCGCGTGGAGCAGGTGCTGGTTACGCTCGATCTTCAGATTGCGCGCCTCTCGGACAGCACCTTGGTTATGGAAGTGCTGGATAATGGCATTATTCCATCCCAATTTATTCTCGTTCGAAACATATTAACCTCCATGTCGCAGGTCCAGACCTTTGATGTCGGCGTACAGGATATCCACTTGATCAATTTAAAGAAGAACTGGATATTAAACAGCGGCGGACTCAATAAGCTGTCGGATTCGGAATCTTCACAAATATCGGGCTATCTGAACATTAACAATGACAAGTTCTGGATTGCCGGTCAGGAGCGTTTGCTCCATAACGATAGCAGCGCAGCTGAACCAAGCCTCACCACCATTAATCTGGTTAAAAAAATTCCCGCTTTTTCCGAGAATCCGGATGGCATGTTTATTGTCGAAATCCCCAGCAAGCAGCTGCGCAGCTACTTGTCCAACAACAATACGCTGGGAGAAGTTATTATTCTCGATGAGTCCTACCATGTCCTTGCCACCCAGAACGAAACCATGCAGATGGAAGGGGAGAGCCTTAATACGCTGATAGCCAGGCTGCGGAAATCGGAAGAGCCATCCGGTTTATATGAAGCCCAATATGGCGATAAACAAGTTGGCGTTGCGTTCCAGCGCTCCTCGTTCAATGGATGGGTGTACATATCCGTCATTCCCATTGAGCAGATCCGCTTTGAGTCAAGAAGAACGGGATGGATCATACTGGCCACCTGTATTATAATGCTGTTTATAGCGGTTATTCTTTCTCTTACCGGCTCACAGCGTATGTACGCTCCGATTCAAAGGCTGTACCAATCCCTAATTGCCAACCAGGACAAGGGACGAAGACGGATTGATGAATTTCATACGATCAATGAGGGCTTCACGCGCATGCGCAATGTTCAAGTGCAGATGGCGGATCAAATCAAGAACCACATCCGGCAGCTGGAGGAGTATTATGTGCTCAAGCTGGTAAGGGGGGATATGAAAGCTTCAGAAATCAATGAAAAGCTGGGGCATCTGAATATCGGCTTGAACAAATGGAAACGGATGGCTGTGCTCACGATCCAAATCGATACCTTGAAGGGCACAAGGTACAGTGAAAGGGACAGCGAGCTGCTGCTTTTTGCTATAAGCAATATGGTAGGCGATCTTATACCGCAGCATAACCGGCTGGTTCCCATTGTCGTACAGTCCTCTCAGGTAACGCTCCTCTTTGATGATCCGAATTCGACAGAGGAATTCCGAACCTATATGTATGCGATTGCCAAAAAGGTTCAGGACGAGGTCGAGAATTATTTGTCGCTGCGGATCAGCATCGGAATCAGCAGGTCTTACGGCGGACTCAAGGATGCCAACAGAGCTTATAAGGAAGCGATGGATGCACAGAAGTACAGGGTGCTGTTTGGACAGCGAACCATTCTTCACATTGATGACGTGCAGCCGGTCCAGAATGTGACTACGGAATATCCGAAGGAGCTGGAACGGCAAATATTTGATGCCGTCAAGATGGCGGACCGCGAAAAAACCCGGCTGCTGCTGGATCCCTTCTTCGAGGAAATTTCCGGTCAATATCAAAATTATAACGACTATCAAATTGCGGTTACGCGGTTTTTTGTCAATCTGATCAGGCTTCTGCAGGACAGCGGCATCTCCCATTTCGAGCTGCTCGGAGGCGATCCGCCGCTCATGGAACAGTTGTATGCGCTTGCATCGGTTGAAGATGTGCGGAACTGGTTTAAATTCCAGATTATCGAGCCTATGGTATGCGTGTATGAACAACAGCGGAAAACGAAATATCAAACCATCTCCCAAGAGGTAGTGCAGATGATTCATGATCATTATGATACCGACATCAGCCTTGAATCGTGCTCCAACCTGCTTAATTATCATCCCAGCTATATCGGCAAGGTGCTCAGGCAGGAGATGGGGATTAGCTTCAGCGACTATTTGATGCAATACCGGTTAAATAGAGCAAAGGAAATGCTGGAGGATACGGATTTGAAAATATCCGAAATCGCGGGAAAGCTGCGATACAACAATTCGCAGAACTTTATTCGATCTTTCCGGAGGCTGGTGGGGATGACGCCCGGAACCTATCGCGATGAATACATCGATAAGCTGTGTAATGGCCAGAAGCTTTGAGGAGAACGTTTCGCACTCAAACGGAACGATACGATTGCGTGGAGGAATCGAGGATGAACAGTTATGAGATTGCCGTCATTCCGGGGGATGGAATCGGCAAGGAGGTTGTACCCGCCGCTTTGAGAGTGCTGGAGGCAGCTGCGCAAATTGATGGCGGGCTGGCTTTTAAATGGACGGAATTTCCATGGAGCTGCGAATACTATTTGGAGCATGGTCGGATGATGCCGTCAGACGGCATATCGACCTTACGCAGCTTCGATCAGATTTTTCTCGGAGCCGTCGGCATGCCCGATCTGGTACAGGACCATATTTCGCTCTGGGGCTTGCTCATCCAGATCCGCCGGGAGATGAAGCAGGCCGTTAACGTTCGTCCGGCCAAGCTGCTGCGCGGGCTGCGTTCCCCGCTCAGGGAACCCAAGGACTTCGATCTGGTCGTAGTCCGGGAGAATTCCGAGGGTGAATATTCGGAAATCGGAGGACGTATTCATCGCGGTCCGGATGAAATGGCGATTCAAAACGCTGTTTTTACACGCAAGGCTACGGAGCGTGTAATGAATCATGCATTCGAATTGGCCAAGGACCGTAAGGGCCATGTGACGAGCGCTACCAAATCGAATGGAATCACCTACAGCATGCCGTTTTGGGACGATGTGTTCAAGGGAGTTTGTACAGCCTATCCTGACATTCCGACTTCAGCGATTCATATCGATGCCTTAGCTGCCTTTTTCGTGATGAAGCCTCAAATTTTTGATGTTATCGTTGCATCCAATTTATTCGGGGATATATTAACGGACCTGGGCGGAGCCATTATGGGCAGTATTGGAATTGCTCCTGCCGCGAATTTGAATCTGGAGCGGGAATACCCTTCGATGTTCGAGCCTGTCCACGGATCAGCACCGGACATTGCCGGCACAGGGCTGGCCAATCCGATAGGACAAATTTGGACCGCCAAAATGATGCTGGATTTTCTTGGATACAAGGAAATTGGGGAGCTTGTGCTGGCTGCCATTGAAGATACGCTGGAGGCGGGTGTGAAGACCCGGGACCTTGGCGGCAATGCGACGACCAGCGAGGTTACACAATCCATTCTGAATCACCTGTTAAATAAGCAGGGATCATAGAATAGCAGTTGGGGTTGATAGAAACCCGAATTCGTAAAAAGGCGTAATCATCTAACCGTCAACCGAAAGGTTGAAGTTAGACGGTTACGCTTTTTTTACATAACGCGAGCTGAAGTCCACTACATAAAAGAGAGGTAGTTGTCATCGCCAATTGTAAATGCGGCCATTATTCTTGGGAGCTGATTTTGGTGTTTTCTCAGGATGGAATTGCCGAAAAAAGAATTGACAGGAAGATGAAATGCCAGTAATGTAAATTTATAATACAGGTATATAACAAGTATCTATAAAAAGGGTCAGGAGGAGGAAGCTTGAGCGATTCAACATTGAAGATCGGCATGATCGGATTGGATACTTCGCATGTTACAGCCTTTACCGAGATGCTTCACAATATCGATCATCCTTACCATGTTCCTGGAGGCAGGATTGTCACCTCTTTTCCCGGAGGCTCACCTGACTTTGATTTAAGCCGTTCCAGAGTTGAAGGATTTACAGAAGACCTGTCTGGAACATACGGCGTTGAAATGAAGGACACCATCGAAGAGGTGGCCGCCGTAAGTGACGCCATTCTGCTTGAGTCCGTCGATGGCAGGGTTCATCGGGAACAGTTCATGAAGGTCGCGCCTTACGGTAAACCGGTATTTATCGATAAGCCTTTTGCGATTTCCTTGGCGGATGCGGAAACCATCGCTGCAGCAGCGAAACAATATCAGGTTCCGCTTATGAGCTGCTCCGCGCTCCGGTATGCGGAAGGGTTGACGGCTGATTTGGAGAACTCCGGGAAGGAGTCCATCATGGGCATGGACTGCTATGGTCCAATGGCGTTGGAGCCGACTCAGCCGGGCCTGTTCTGGTATGGCATCCATACGGCGGAGATGCTGTTTGCGGCCATGGGATCGGGCTGCGTTCAAGTAAGCGCGGTGACGAATGAATATCATGACCTTATCGTTGGCGTTTGGAAGGATGGACGTATAGCAACCATACGCGGCAACCGAAAGGGCAATTCGCAATTCGGAGCCGTTATCCATCGAATGGATAGCTCGAGCTTCATTGATGTGTATGCGCAGAAAAAACCTTATTATGCCAGCTTGCTGGAACAAATCATGGCGATGTTCCGTTCCGGAAAATCGCCGATCGTTCTGGAGGAAACGCTTGAAATCATCCGCTTTATCGAAGCGGCCAACATCAGCCGGAGCAGCGGCAGAACCATCAGGCTTTCCGCTTGAAGACAACAATTTAAACATGAAGGGATGCGGAGCAAGCGCATGAGAATGGCTAGAATAGGCGTGCTGTCGGATCAACAGGCTGCCCGGCGCCGCCACCGTTACGGCATTAACGTATTCGAATCGTATATCGGTGAGCTGTTGGCACATGCTGGATTGCCTTTTCAATGGATAAATCGAGTAGGGGATATTCAGCAGTACGATCCGGATGTATTAATCATCGCCTTAGCAGAGGAAGATCCGGAGACGGAAGAAGCGATTTGGGCATATTCGGAACAAGGCGGTACTGTTATTTCATACGGGGGCTTGAACCGGCTTGCCGTCAGACTCGGCTGCTTCGAGCAGCGGGAATTGGCGGTTGGCTATACGGATCCGGACCGGCAAGGAGCGTTCGGTGATGTGCCTCTGCGGTATTTAAGCGCCAAGCCGTGGGAGATTGGCGAAACTTCCGTCGCCTATTGCGCCCAGGCATCCGGAAAGCTGCGTATCGATACACCGGACGGAGCGGAGGCAGGCGCTGCACTGCTGCAATTCACCATCGGAAGGGGCAGGATAGACCGCTGGTCCGTCAACATTCCGAAGACGGTCGTGATGTTCCAGCAGGGAACAAGCCCGGTGCTTCACGACGGCATTCCGGCCAAAGACGGAACGGGCAGCGTAGATGAAGGGATCTTGAAGGCGGATGACCGCTGCGGAATGGATTGGGAGCTGGACCGTCTCTATACGGAGACGGGCGCCCCTTATTTTGCTTATCCTTACGCAGACATCTGGAGGGAGCATCTGATTGCGCATCTGCTGCAAATTGTGACCGGTAAAGGATTGACGATTCCTGTAATCGGCTACTGGCCGGACGGCGTTCAATGTGTAGCGGCAATATCACATGACAGCGACCTTAATATCGACGAGACTGCTGACACTACACTGGATGTCCTGAAGGAATGCGGGATACATTCGACCTGGTGCATGATTGAGCCAGGGTATCATTCTGCTGTCTATGAGCGTGTCAAACGCGATGGACATGAACTCGCCTTTCATTATAATGCGCTCGATATCCAGAATGGGAAGTGGAGCGAGGACGAATTCGACCGGCAGTTCGAATGGTTGAAGCAGGCAACTGGCCTGCATGCTGTCACCTCGAACAAAAATCACTATACCAGGTACGAAGGCTGGGGAGAGCTGTTTGAATGGTGCGAAAAGAATGGCATACAGGCGGATCAAACGAGGGGGCCAAGTAAAAAAGGCAACATCGGTTTTCTGTTCGGAACCTGCCATCCCTATTTTCCCATCGCCTGGTTCGATCGGCATAACCGTTTGTATGACGTGCTGGAAATCAGTTTCCTGACTCAGGATCTGGATCATGTCAACTTGGCGGATTCCAGCGTCGTGATCCCTTTCCTGGAGCAAACCGCGAAGGTGGAGGGAGCAGCGCATTTTCTCTTCCACCAGGTCCATATCCATCAGCAGCCTGCAGTGACGGATGCGCTGCGGAAGGTGGTCGCCGAAGCCGTCAAGAGGGGGTTCCAGTTCTGGACGTCGGAGCAAATCAACAATTGGGAGCGTTCACGCCGGGGGATAAGGATCGACGGAATTGGGGAGCAGGGAGAGATCATGGCAAGCGGTACAGAGGGGATCAACGGGATTATCGTCTATCTGCCGATGCCAATTACGGAAGCAGGACCTAATGTGGTAGAACGTTTCGGTGTGCCATGCAGGAAGACGGTGCTCAACCGTTCAGCAAGAAATCTGTCCTTATAGGAGGTTTTCAACATGGAAGACCAATTGGCTATTCACGGCGGTCCGAAAGTGAAGAGCGGGCCGTTCGGCAGCGGACAGCGATTTGGAATCGAGGAAGCGAAGGAATTAATGGAAGCCTTGCAGCAGAATACGCTATTCTATCACTTCGGCGGCAAAGTGAAGCAGTTTCTCCGCGACTTCAACCATATCTATGGAGTAAATTACAGCGTTGCCGCCTCGTCGGGGACGGGAGCCATTCATATCGCTTTGGGGGCGGCCGGCGTTACCCTAGGGGATGAAGTTATTACAAGTCCGATCACGGACCAGGGAACACTGGTTGGAATTCTGTATCAGAATGCGATTCCCGTATTTGCCGATCTCGAGCCGCATACCTACAATATGGACCCTGCGTCCGTGGAGGCCCGGATTACAGGCAGGACAAAGGCGATTGTCGTTGTCCACCTAGCCGGAAATCCTTGCGATATGGATGCGATCATGGACATCGCCGCACGGCATCAGCTTAAGGTGATCGAAGACTGCGCCCAAAGCTACCTGAGCCGGTACAAGGGAAGGCTTGCGGGTACAATCGGCGACTACGGCTGCTTCAGCACCAATGATTTCAAGCATATCTCAACCGGTGACGGAGGCATGGTTACGGTCAATTCGGGAGAAGAGGAGGATTATCATACGGTTCATGCATTCGCAGACAAGAACTATCGGCGTTTTGGGAGCAGCGTCATGCGGGATCTCCAGACTCTTGCACCCAATTACCGGATGACGGAACTTCAAGGGGCGGTCGGCATCGCCCAGCTGAAGAAGCTCAGCTGGATCTGCGGGCAGCGAACCGATTACGGCAGTCGGATCAGCGCCGGAATCGAAGGGATCCGCGGTATCACCCCTCATTGCGTTGTAGAGGGCAATACAAGCACATTCTGGTTTTATATGCTTCGGGTGAACGAAGAAGAGCTGGGCTGCAGCCGAAACGAGTTCAGTGAGGCGCTTGCTGCTGAAGGAATTCCGTGCAGCGCCGGCTATATTCCGGATGTCGTCTATATGCAGCCGATGTTTCAACAGCGGAGTGCGTATCCTGGCAGCCCTTTTCCTTTCGATATAACCGGCATTACCTATGATCGGGGATTATGTCCGAATGCGGAGGAGATATTGAGGACGGCCGTTCGAATCAATGTGAATGAATATTACACGGATTCGGATATCAATGACATCATAAAAGCAGTCCATAAGGTATCCGATCATTATCAAAAGAATTGACAGCGATTGCAAGCTCAAAATTATAGTTGACGTTTGTTTTTTTATCAGAATATAATACAGGTACGATACATATATCGTATTTTATGTGTTAGTTATATTGACGTTAAGGAGGTCGCGATTCATGAAAGTGTTGAAGCTGAATGTATTGCTTGCCATGATGCTGACATTTATCCTGATACTTGGTGCTTGTTCTTCCGACAACAAGAGCGGCGGCGATCCCGCGAGTGAAGAAACCGCTGCCGGGGAGGATTCCGATAAGGAACGCCTCCAGCTGAATTGGTTTGTCACTTCATCGGGAGATGCTGTGCTTCCTGAAGGGGATGCGGATTTTATCGGACAAGCAATCGAAGAAAAATTCAATGTCGATCTCAATATCCAGTACATGCCTTCAGGCGCAGACTTTGACAGCAAGATCAGCCTTCTGCTCGCTTCGGGGGATACCCCGGACCTGTTTACGGCGACGGGAGTAGCTTCCCAGAAATTTATCCTGGACGGTGTCACCGCGGATATGTCGCCGTTTGTGACCCCTGAGAAAATGCCGAACTATTTCAAATGGATCAGCGAGACGGAGCTTGAACGCTATGCAGTCGAAGGGAAATTCGAACGGGCCCCGCTTATTTTCCCCCGTGAGGTATACCGATCCTATTATATCCGTCAGGATTGGCTGGATAACCTGAAGCTGCAAATACCGGCCAACTATGAAGAAATGATGAAGGTGATGCACGCATTTACATTCGATGATCCGGATCAGAACGGCAAGAACGATACGTATGGTTTGACGACTGTCGGGAACGGCACATCTCTCTCCTTTGATTTCCCCCAATGGATCGAGAACGGATTGATCGGAGCGCTTATGGTTCGGGACAACAAATATGTTGACGTTCAAAGCGATCTGGCTGTTGAGCAGGTGCTGCAGGGTGTGAAGGACATGATGAAGGAAGGCACGGTGGATCCGGACTGGTTCCTGCTCAAGGGTACCGAGAATGTGGATAAGGCTGTCGGCGGCAAAGCAGGCATTATTGTCGGAGGCAGCAAATCATTCGCTTATGACAGCGAGCCGACGAGTATCCAGAACAAAACGTTAGCCTTAAACCCCAAGGCTAATTGGATGCCGTTCCATCCTTTTGCCCAAACCGGCACATGGACGGAGAACCTGCCTGACCAGCCGTTTATGTTCTCCCGCGAAACAGCAGAGAAAGACCCTGCGAAGATCGACCGGATGGTGCAAATTCTGGACTGGATGGCAAGTGAGGAAGGCTTCCTGCTGATCAATTACGGGATTGAGGGCAAACATTATACGCGTGCCGGCAATACGATTACCGTGACGCAGTCTGACCTGGATGCGTACAGCAAGGATGTCATTGAACAGGGTAATTTCCAGGAGGTATATCGTTTCTTCTACTCGCATAACCCGGAATATGAGCCGCTTGGACTTGAAGTCGTCGATGAGAGACTGTCGGACCGCGACCGTGAAATCAGCAAAACGATTCAGTCGTATAAGCTGTATCCTTCAATCGGAACGAATGTTGCTCCGCCAGTTGGCTTCAACCTTGCCGATTTCCGCAAAAAAATGAGGGAATACCAGGTACAAGTGCTGTTCGATGAGCCGGATGCGTCCAACTGGCCGAAATACGAGGAAGAGCTGATGACAAAGTACGGCGGTCAACAAATGATCGATACCTACACCGAACAGATCAAAAAGGCCGGAGTCATCAAGTAAATCACGCAAGCGCAGAGGGGGAATACACGGATGAAGCAAAACGCGGCTCTCGGGCGTTCCCCGGCGGGCAGTGAACCTATTCGCCATCGGATTGCAAGAGCCTTATACCGATACCGCTGGTTTTATCTGATGATGGTTCCAGGCTTGCTCTATTATGCGGTTTATCACTACGTCCCGATGGCAGGCATGATTATTGCGTTCAAGGATTACAGCCTGGGTAAAGGGATCCTGGGCAGCGAGTGGGTGGGCCTGGACAATTTCAGAATCATATTCCATACACCCGATTTCTACGAACTGCTTCGCAATACACTGCTGATCAGCTGCTACAGGATCCTGTTCAATATGCTGCCTGACGTCTTGCTGGCCCTCATGCTGAATGAGGTACGCATCCTATGGTTTAAGCGGCTCATCCAAACCGTTACTTACGGCCCTTATTTTCTGTCCTGGGTAATCGTATACGGATTGGCTGTTGCTTTCCTGGCCCAGGATTCCGGGATTGTGAATTACTATACCCGCGAGCTGGGCGGGAACGCGGTCAATTACCTGGCAAGCAACGAATATTTCCGGCCAATCATTCTGCTTACCGACATCTGGAAAAATACGGGCTTCGGAGCGATCATCTATCTTGCCGCGCTGGCCACGATTAATCAGGAGCTTTATGAAGCCGCGGTTGTGGACGGCGCAGGAAGATGGCGGCAGATGTGGCATGTCACGCTGCCGGGAATCCGGGACGTATTCGTGCTGCTGCTGATTCTGAGGATCGGCCATATCATGGATGCCGGCTTTGAACAAATTTATATTTTTCTGAATGCGCGCGTATACGAGGTTGGAGACATTATCGATACATGGGTATTCCGCCGTGGGCTCGAGGAGCTTGAGTTCAGCATTGCCATCGCAACGAATCTGTTCAAATCCGTGATCGGCTTCATCCTTATTATCGGAGCCAACAGGATGGCCAAAAAACTTGGTGGATCGGGAATCTGGTAGGAGGTCGAACGTATGTCCCATTCTCTGTATAAATCGAAATCGGATCGGATCGTAGATGCCGGGATCTACGCGCTGCTTGGCATCTTCGGCTTCCTTACCCTTTTTCCGCTGTACTATGTGTTTATCGTATCGATTACCCCTTACTCGGAAGTGCTGCGAAACGGAGGCTTTATCATCCTGCCGTCCTCGCTTACGCTGGAGGCCTTTCAGGCGATTTTCTCAAGCCGGACCGTTCCACAGGCACTTAAAATTACGATATTCATCACGTTAGTCGGGACCTTCCTCAATCTTGCCGTAACGACCCTGCTGGCGTATCCGTTATCCAAGAAATTTATTCCCGGCCGGAATGTCGTCCTCATAGTCATTGTGTTTACGATGCTGTTCTCCGGCGGCCTCATTCCGCTGTACCTGGTCGTAAGGGCAACAGGCCTTATGAATACGGTCTGGGCGCTCATCATCCCCGGTCTGGTCTCTACCTTTAATATGCTGATCATGAAAACCTATTTTGAGAATTTGCCCGCCGAAGTGGAAGAAGCGGCCAAGGTGGACGGCTGCGGCGATGTCGGAACCTTATTTCGTATCGTACTGCCTCTGTCAGCCCCTATTATGGCGACGATCGGGTTATTCTACGGAGTTGGCCATTGGAACGCATATTTCCAGGGGATTATGTATTTGAACGACAAGGCGCTGTATCCGATACAGGTTGTCCTGCGGAATATGATCCAGACGCCCAACGTGAGTCAGGAGCTTGCGATATCCAATCCCATGCTGCTGCAAACGCTGCCTCCGGAGACAATCAAGATGGCAACGGTCGTGGTCGCTATCATTCCAGTATTGGTGATTTATCCGTTCCTGCAGCGGTATTTCGTTAAAGGGATGCTGCTGGGTTCGATTAAGGGATAAGAAAAAGACTGTCATCAGGAGCAGCAGAATTTCTCCGGAGCTGTCGGATCCGTATGGAATTATGACTTCGTTAAAATAAGCTTCATCCTCTCAGCCAATTCCGAAGCGGACTCCATACCGGCCCAGAACAGGGTCATTTCGGCTTCCAGCTCATCGACGAGATGCGCATCTTCAAAGATTTCATACAGAAAAAGGCTGTTCTCGATCGTGTCGTCATAGATATGGAGCGACTCCAGTCCAGGTTGGCTCCATATCGCTTCATTAATCTGATTGCGGACTGAAATAAAGCCCGTTGTCGCACTCAACTGCTCCTGAACTTCCGGACTTACCGCTGTTTGCAGAAACTGCAGAGCCAACTCCGGTTCTTCGCTGTTCTTGGGCAGCATGAGAACATTGGCGATTAGCATGGTCTTCTTTTGCTTCCCGAATGGCAGCGGGGCAATCTTAGGAGTGAAAGGCATCGTCTGATGCTTCCAGCCGGCAAGCTCTATCGAGGTTGTCAGGACCATCGCCGCCTTCTCCCGCGTGAACGATTCGGAGTTGAGCGCATTTCTGGGTGAGAGTGCCGCAGAGCGATGCTTGTATAACAGGTGATGAAGGAATTTCAGAGTATTCAGGATCGGGTCCGAGCTGTCAATCGCCTTAAAATTCACGCCATTCTGCAGTGCAATGACGGGCCAGCGGCTGAGGGATGACGATAAGGACAAACCGTATACGTCGTTAATGCCATCGCCGTTCAAGTCCATAGTCAGCTGCCCGGCGGCTTCCAGGAAATCATCACGGGTCCAGGATGGGGAAGGTTCGGTTACGCCATACCGCTGAAATAAATCCGGATTATAGGCAAGATACACGGTGGAAAAAGTAACGGGCAGCGCCTTTAACCTGCCCGAATCGCTGAAAGATTGCCATAATCTCGGGTAAATGGCTTCCCGGCTGCCGCCAAGCTTGTCCTGCAGATCCGTAAATTGTTCCAAATTTTCCGCTTCGCCGAACTGGCGGTCTGATACGAGTATAAGATCAGGTTTTAAGCCCAGATCCATGCTTGTATTGATAGAGTCCCAGAAATCACCGCCAGAGAAGCTCATGCACTTGACTTCCACATTCGGATTTCTCTTCTGAAACGCCTCAATGAGCAGGGGCATGCATAGATCATAGAAGTTGGAGGGCGAGGTGGTGAAAATGCGCAGAACTTTATTGGGCGATGCCTCCACAACGAGGTCAGGGGAGACGATGGTGCCTTGTCCGACCTTCTTGACAATCAGCTTCTCCAGCAGAAGCTGATCCAGCGATTTGCGCACAGAGGTTCTGCTCATGCCGTAATGCTTGCAAAGCTCATTCTCGGATAATAGAAATTCTCCTGGCTTGATAAAGCCGGAATGGATTTGCTCACGAAGAATATTGGCTAATGTTAAATATCGGAATTCATTCTCTCTTCTCAATGTAATGACTCCTATCCCTGTCTAAACTGCTTATTACTTCAATATTGTAATGCAACGAAAAAAAGAATACAAGTGAAATACAGATGTAAGATTGTTGTTAATAAACCGGTCATAAATCCTACAATTATCGGTCACGAAGAACGGTCTGTTTTGCGCATGCACATAGAATACAGGTATGATACGTATATTTAAATGATAAGGAAAGGGGACTTGGAAATGGAGACATTAGCATTCAAAGGTGGAAGCCCTGTTCGAACAACGCCGTTCCCGGAATGGCCCATCTACGGAGAACAGGAGGAGCGCCATCTCCTGGAAGTTCTGCACTCGGGAAAATGGGGCGGTGTCGGGCGCATCAAGCTGCCTGAATTTGAGGAACAGTTCGCCGCATATCATGGGGCATCTCATGCAGTCACTGTCGTGAACGGTACGATCGGCATTACGATTGCCCTGCAGGCTGCCGGGGTTCAGCCTGGCGACGAAGTGATTATGCCGCCATATACGTTTATTGCAACGGCAACCTCCGCCTTGATGTTCGGCGCTATCCCTGTATTTGCCGATGTAGAGCCGGATTCGCTGCTGCTTGATCCGGAAAGGGTAGAAGAGGCGATTACGCCGAAAACAAAAGCGATCCTGACCGTTCATCTCGCGGGGGCACCCTCGGACATGACGCGGCTGCGGGAAATTGCGGACCGTCATGGGATACGTCTGATCGAGGATTCGGCGCAAGCCGTCGGTGCGCAGTGGGAGGGGAACAGTGTCGGGACCATCGGAGATATGGGGACGTTCAGCTTTCAGTCAAGTAAAAACATTAATGCCGGAGAGGGCGGTATTATCCTGACGAATAACAAGGCGCTTGCCGATCAGGCATGGTCGCTGACCAATGTCGGCCGGATTCGCGAGGGCGCCTGGTACCAGCATGAGCATATCGGCTGGAACCTGAGAATGACCGAGTTTCAAGCTGCCGTGCTGCTTGGACAAATGACGAGACTCGACGAACAGATGGCAAAGCGGGAGCGCAACGGAAAGCTGTTGACGGAATTGCTTGACGAGATAGAGGGCATTCGCACGATTCGAAGGGATCCGCGGATCACCCGCCACGCCAATCATTTATACATGTTCAAGCTGGAACCTGCGATTACGATGGATAAGAGCCTGATAATCAGGCATATCAACTCTGAGGGGATACCGGTCGGTTACGGCTATATCTCCTTGAACCGCAATGAGGCGGTTATCCGCGAGATTGAGAAGTGGACCGGCGAGCACCGCATCAAGCCTTGTCCGGTAAGCGAAAGAGCGAGCGAGAAGGAAGTACTCTGGCTGCACCAGAACGTTCTGCTGGCGGAGGAACAGGATATGTACGATATTGCAAAGGCGGTTAAGAAGGTGACGAATTCCATACTGGCCGGGAGGGAACATGCTTAGGCTGGGCGTCGTAACGGTTGATATTACACCGAAAGAACCGCTGCCGCTGGCCGGGTTCGCGCACCGGCATTCCGTATTCGAATCCATTGACCGCCCCTTGTTCGCCAAGGTTTGGCTGTTCGAAAACGGGGGTGCCGCCGGTCTTGAGCCGGAGCGGGCACTGGTCGTTCAAGCCGATTTGATCTGGTGGGGTTCCGAACGGGTAACCAAGCTCGCTCTGGACATACGGGAGCGTTGGGGCTTGCCGGAATCGTCCGTCATTCTGCATGCTAGCCATACCCACTTCGGTCCGCAAACGAGCTGCCTTTTCACACCATCGCTCGGTCTTCCCGATGTCCGGTATATACGCTTGCTGGAAATGAAGCTGATGGACGGCATTGCAGAAGCCTTCGGACGGCTGGAGCCCGTGACCATCGAGCGCGGGAGCGGGGAGTGCCGCATCGGTATCCATCGCCGGCGTCGTAACGGAGTGAAGATGACGATGGCGCCAAACCCGGAAGGACCTTCCGATCCGGAAGTCGTTGTGATCCGGTTTCGTGCATCTTCAGGGAAGGTGGCAGGGGTATGGTTCCATTACGCATGCCATCCTACCACTACGGGAGACAACAGCGTCACCTCCGAGTTTCCCGGTGTTGCCATGGAGATAGTGGAACGCGCAATCGGAGAAGGAGCCGCCGCCTCTTTCCTGCAGGGCTGCTGCGGCGATATTCGTCCGGCACTCATTCGTGACGCCCAATTTTACCGGGGAGACACGACAGACATAGTGGAGCTGGGCCGCACGCTGGCTGATGAGGTGATACATGTTCTTCAATCCCCGATGGAAGTGCTGCCATGCTCATCCATTCGTTCGGAGCGCCTGGCAATTGCGCTGCCGTTTCAGCGCGTGCCCGGTATCGAAGATTTGCAAAACGAGGCTTCCCGTGGAGGCATATCCGGAGAATGGAGCAGGCTGCTTCTGTCTTATCCGGAACGGCTTCTGCCTTCTATACCATTAGAGCTCAGTTGCCTGAATCTCGCCCAGGGATTGTCTCTGCTCGCCATTAATGCCGAAACCGTCGTCGAATACGGATTATTCGCAAAATCACTTGCCGGCGGAGTTCTGCCGCTGCCGTACAGCAACGGCATGATCGGCTATTTGCCTACAGAGAGTCAGCTCAGAGAAGGCGGATACGAGTCCGAGGAATCCGGCTATTACTTCGGATTGCCATCGCCTTTCGCGCATTCCGTGGAGCAATTGGTCAAGGGGGGTGCTGCTTTACTGCTGCAAAGGGGAATATCACGATTATAGGGGGAACCTCGCTGCGTAAATCGTTTCCAAAACCGAGGAGGGATATGAATGATTGTACAGATTCGCAGGCGGCTATCAACGGTGCTGTGCTGTTTGATTATGCTTTCGTTATTTCCATTAGCAGAACCGCGCATCTCCAATGCGTCGGATGAGACAGAGGAATTCATTATGCCGGACACAACCGTGTACCACTTCGGAACAGAGCCTGCTTCCGGCACTGCCGTTGCGCTTGTCGGCGATCCAAATGCTGCGCCCCGGGTAACGTCTGCCGCCAGCGGAGTGCAGATTCATTCGACCCTGGCCGAGCCGTCGCGGACGTTCGAGTTCATGGTGGCGCAAGCCGGCCGTTACAGTGTGAAGCTGGGCGGAATGACCGCTTCGGATGGCGGCACGGCTGATCTGAGCATAGACGGGGTCCGTCAGGGCCAGTATAGTTTCTACAGTGTAACGGGTCAATATCCCAGAGCGGATCTATATATTGACCAGCTGCAGTTAGCAGAGGGCAAGCATACCTTCCAGATCACGGTGAAATCAAAGGGCAGCGGGATGGGAAACGGCGAAGGGACATTCATGTATCCCTCACGGCTTGTCTTGACCGATCAGGACGCTGTCACAAGCAGCAAAACGCGCAGCACCCTTTACAACCAGATTAAACTCGATGCCGCGAGAAATAATGTCCGGCAATTCGACTGGGCGGCATCGCTCCTGAACACCGTGAAGATGAAAGCGGACACTTATGCGGCATTGGGTTATGAGGAATTGTGGAGCCTTGTGCCGACGCAGGCTGTCCCGCGCAGCTATAACACGAATCAGCTGACCGGGAATTTCAGCCCGGTGTCGGGTGATCTGAAGTCCTACGGGAATTATCCCTGGAAGGCGGACCCTCTTAACGAGCCGTGGAAAATCACGGACCCGGCTAGCGGGTATAAATTTCCCACCAATGACTTCGGCGCCTATTATCGCAGCGGCTTGGATGAACATAACAATTTCGATCCTTCTCTGGCCGATCGCAGTCTGCTCGTAAACACGCTTTATCCCGAGAAAGGTCCGGATTGGGGAGTTGACGATGGTTACGGTTGGGTCGATCCGGCAACGAATAAACGGTATACGTTTATCGCCTATTACGCCCACTGGTTCGCCTGGTATGGAGGTCCGGCAAATATTCAGGGCGGTTTGAATGCGCTTCGGGATGCTTACATCTATACAGGGGACATGAAATATGCGCGTGCGGGAGCCATTCTGCTCAATCGGATCGCCGATGTCTACCCCTCATTGGATGTCGCTCAATTCAGCAATGCCATCTATGTGAATTCGCATGGCGGAACGGGCGACGGCAAAGCAGTTGGCTCGATCTGGGAAAGCGGACTTGTCAAATCGTTTATCACCGCTTATGACGTCTTTTTCCCTGTATACGACGACCCAGAAGTTGTCCAATTCCTGAAATCCAAGGGAGAGCAGTTCGATCTGCCTTTTAAAGAAAACGGTACCGGGCTCCGCCGCAGCATCGAGGATAATATTTTGCGCCAGGTGCAGCCAGGCGTTTATTGGGATCAGCTCCGGGGCAATAACGGTTTCCATCAAAGCGCTGTCGCCTTGGCGGCCGTCGTTCACGATACGCTGCCCGAAACCAAGTTGTGGCTGGATTATACTTTCCAGGCAGGCGGCTTTATTAACGAAATCCCCCGCCGAGTGACGGGCGGGAACGTGCTGTACAGCCTGGTGAACGATGTTGACCGGGACGGGCATGGCAATGAAGCGGGCCCGGGTTATAACCGCTTATGGCTGAGCACCTACCTCGAAGCGGCTAATGCCCTCGATGGTTACGACAAATATCCGGCGGCCGACTTGTACGAGAACGTCAAGTTTCAAAAGATGTTCCAGGCGATGTATCCACTCCTGATGCTTGACAAATATACACCTTCCATCGGCGACAGCGGAACGACGGGTCAACCCGGCATCCTGGTCGACAAGTCCCAATCCATACAAGCCTTCGAGAAGTTCAACGACCCTGTTTACGCCCAACTGGCTTACATGCTTAATGGCGGCAGCACAGAGGGGATTCACTCGGATGTTTACACTCCTGAACCTGATAAGGTGGCAAGCAGCATTGAGTCGGTGATTGAGACTCATGGGCAGCTTAAGCTCGGCAGCAGCAATCTGACCGGATATGGGTTTACGGGCTTGCGCGATGGAGCGGGTCTGGATACGGACCGCGCCGCATGGCTCTACTACGGACGAAGCGGCGGACACGGGCACAGGGATACGCTGAACCTGGGTTTATATGGCTTCGGGCTGGATCTTGCACCGGATCTGGGCTATCCCGAGCAGGCGAACGCAACCGATGTGAACCGGTTCGAATGGGTTCAAAACACGATCAGCCATAATACAGTGCTTGTCGACAAGCAGAAACAACAACCGCAATGGGACGGTACGCCCAAGCTGTACGATAACAGCTCCATGGTGAAGCTGATGGATGTCGAAGCACCTGAGCCTTATCCTCAGACACAATTATATAAGCGTACGACAGCGATGGTCCGCGTGGATGAAACCAATTCTTACCTCGTCGACTTCTTCCGGGTCAAGGGCGGCAGCGAGCATCACTTCAGCTTTCATGCTGCGGAAGGTCCGGTTACGGCAGTCGGGCTGAACTTGACGCCGCAGGCAGCGGGGACGTATGCAGGTCCGGATATTGCGTTTGGCCAGCGTCCTACGGACGACAGCGTCTCCGGCGCCGGATATACGGGTGCGGGCTTCCACTGGCTTAAAAATGTGGAGCGCGACGACAATCCGGCAGATTCATTCAGCGTCGATTATGATGTGATGGACACATGGAAGGTGCTGCCTCAGCCGGAGGATCTGCATGTGAGGCTGACCATGGTTGGGGATGTGGATGATGTCGCGCTTGCAGACGGAGTTCCGCCTCAAAACAAGCCGGGAAATCCGCAGAGCATCAAATACCTGATCGCCCATCGCAGCGGAACAAATCTGCAAAGCACGTTCACATCCGTCATCGAGCCTTATAAGGAGCAGCGCTTCATCCGCAGCATTTCCCCGGCGGCGGTAGTATCGGAAGAGGACTCCGTGATTGAGGACTTGAAGGATGTTCGTGCCGTCAAAGTCGAATTGATGGATGGCCGGATCGATTATATCGTCAGTTCCTTGAACCGGGACGCCGTTTATACGATTGACGGATCAATTCGATTCCAGGGCACGTTTGGGATTTATTCGGAAAAAGACGGTCAGCCTCTTTATTCCTATGTCAATGACGGTGCTTATATAGGCAAGGTAGGAATGCAGGGTACATCTTTTGCCAATGCAGGCATAAGCAGGCTTCAAGGCACTGTCGTTGATTTCACGAAAGACCTTTCCCGGCAGAACCGGATGACGGTGCAACTCGATTTGCAGGGATTGAATCCAGACAGCTTGCCCGGGACCATGATTTACGTTCAGAACGATGGAGTGCGCAGCGCGGCTTATATGATCCGCGGGATTAAGGCGCTGAGTGAAGGACTGTACGTCCTCGATATAGGCGACACAACGTTCGTCCGTTCTTACGCCGATTCGACGGATATGTCGCAGGGCTTCCTCTACGACTTGGCTGCAGGCAACGCATTTACCATTCCACTTGCCAGACAGAAGCGGTGGCTCTCGGAGGTAAAGATCATAGCCGACAAGACGCAATTATTCAGAAACGAATCAGTCAAGCTGGAGGTCAAGGGGTTTTACCCGGATGGCACCGATGTAGATTTGTCCGGTTATGATGCGAAGTATAAAAGCAGTCACAATCAGGTCGCTAGCGTCAACGGGCAGGATGTCTTGAAGGCGCATAACAAAGGCACCGCTGTCATTGGCACGACCGTAGAGTCAGGCGGTATAAGCCGTGCAGGCTTGCTGCAAATTGAGGTGAACTGAATAGGCGAAAGGTGTATATGGATCGACGGGATACAACTCAGGGAGGGCAACAAGGTCTTTCATGACTTTGTTACCCTCCCTTTTTATTTGCCAATCTGCAAAATTCTTGACCGTTTCGGGATATCGGTTACCCCCATTGCTATTTCTTTAATGCCTCAAGCATGTCGTAGATATGACTATGCATAAGCTGCCTTGCCTGCTCACTGTGTCGTTCCTCAATGGCAATCGCAATTAAGATGTGATAATTGGATGCTTTGGTACGCATATGAGGCAAGGTGTTAGTTTGCTTGCGGCCTTCGGAGAGAAGTGGATAGATTGACTCCATCATGCGAAATAGGACAGGGTGTTGTGCTGACTCTGCAATGAGATGATGGAAGGAAAGATCGGTATCCAGAAATGGACCCCCTTCTTCCATCTGGTTAACCATAGAGTCAGCCAGCGCACGCAGCTGCTTGACTTGGGAGTGTGTGGCATGCTCTGCGCTTAGGGCAGCCAGTTTGGGCTCAATGAGCAATCTGGCTTCCAGCAATTTGACAAGAGAAATATCCCCCAATTCCTTAAGATCTGCTGTAGGATCTTCCAACAATAATGGATCGTTGCGTACATACATTCCCCGTCCATGCTCGATACTGACGTTTCCTTGGCTTTCCAGAGTCCGCAGCGCTTCTCTTATAGTAGATACGCTAACTGCCAGATCTTTGGAGATTTCTTGCAAGGTTGGAATGCGTGATCCAGTCGGCCATTCCCCACTTCTAATTTTCTGCTCAAGCACATCAACTGTCATTGCGAATGTCGTTTTTTTCATCGTAACAATCCCCTGTGTACCTTCATATTAGGTTTATA
The DNA here is from genome assembly GCF_056269365.1 of Paenibacillus sp. JT22N12. Taxonomy (NCBI): domain Bacteria; kingdom Bacillati; phylum Bacillota; class Bacilli; order Caryophanales; family Paenibacillaceae; genus Paenibacillus; species Paenibacillus sp. JT22N12. The sequence continues at coordinate 556,172 of NZ_JBWDNU010000002.1, forward strand.
CTAACACAATCGTACAAGCTTCTCCTAATAATAAAACGTATTGACATCTAGAAATAAAGATACTATGATACCTTCATAAAGATCCGATCTATAAACAATGTATTGTGGTTTTTTAGTCATTTTAGTTGTGAAATGCTATTATAGATCGGGTTTTTATACATATTTAATAGATCAATTAAATATAGATATGATCTATATTGCCTGCCGTTGTGGAGGAGGAGGAGGATAGGAGGTTGATCCGGTGGATGCGGGAGACGGCTTCACCACCGGATTTATGAATAGATTGATACAGGATGAACAAAAAATGCGACACGTTAAGAGGTGGAATTATCATGAACAAAACGGAGCAGCTGCAGCAGTTAAAGGATTCCGGCATCGTTGCAGTTATTCGACGACCCCCGTATAACAAGGTTATCCGTATTACGGATGCACTGGTGGCAGGCGGCGTAGAAGCGCTGGAGGTTACGGTTGATACAGACCGGGCATATGAAATTATTGCCTGCTTGAAAGAGAGATACGAAGGGAAGGTCCTGGTTGGCGCAGGTACCGTATTAGACGAACAAACAGCGAAGACAGCGATCGAAGCAGGCGCTGATTTTATATTCTCTCCGATCCTGGATGAAGCTACGATCCGTCTAACCAATCAATATGGCAGGATCTCGATTCCAGGAGTTATGACGCCGACCGAGATCGTGAAGGGATATCAATATGGTGCGGACATGCTCAAAATTTTTCCGGGCTCCTCACTGGGCATCAATTATGTAAAAGAGCTGTCGGCTCCATTAGGACATATACCGATGATGCCAACAGGTGGAGTTACCTTGGACAATGCGGGCCAATTTATTCGTGCAGGCGCTGTGGCCGTCGGCATCGGAAGTTCTTTAACGAACAAGAGTGCGATTGAAGAGGAGCGGTACGGTGAGCTTACAGATTTAGCTCGGCAATTCAGACTGGAAATCCAAAAAGCGAGAGAATAGGGAGAGGTTAAATTTGAAAATTACAAAGTTTGAGACTTTTATCGTACCGCCCCGGTGGCTGTTCTTGAAAATTGAAACGGATGAAGGAATAGTTGGATGGGGAGAGCCCGTAATCGAAGGCAAGGCTCATACGGTGCAAGCGGCTGTAGATGAACTCATGGATCATCTGATCGGGAAAGATCCGCTTCGCATTGAGGATCATTGGCAAGTCATGTACCGCGGCAGCTTCTACCGCGGCGGTCCCATACTGATGAGCGCGATCGCCGGAATTGACCAGGCGTTGTGGGATATCAAGGGGAAATATTACAATGCTCCAATATATCAGCTGCTTGGCGGGGCATGCCGGGATTCGATGCGTGTCTATTCCTGGATCGGCGGGGATCGACCGAGTGATGTTGGACAAGCGGCGTTGGACAAAAAGCATGCAGGCTTTACAGCAATCAAGATGAATGCTACGGAAGAGATGCAGTATATCGATAGCTATCACAAGGTGGATCAGGTCGTGGAACGGGTAGCAGCGATCCGCGCTGCCACCGGTCCGGACTTTGGCATCGGCGTAGACTTTCACGGCCGTATTCATAAACCCATGGCAAAGGTGCTTGCCCAGTCACTCGAGCCTTACAGGCTGATGTTTATCGAAGAACCTGTGCTTCCGGAGAATAACGAGGCACTCCGGGATATTGCCAGTCATACAAGTACGCCGATTGCGACGGGAGAGAGAATGTTCTCGCGCTGGGACTTCAAATCATTGCTGGAAGACGGTTACGTGGATATCATTCAACCGGATTTATCGCATGCAGGCGGAATTACAGAGTGCAAGAAAATCTTCGCGATGGCGGAAGCTTACGATGTTGCAGTAGCCCCTCATTGTCCACTGGGCCCGATTGCACTTGCTGCCTGTCTGCAGGTTGACGCAACCGCTCATAATGCAATCATTCAGGAACAGAGCCTCGGGATACATTACAACCAGGGAAATGATCTGCTGGATTATGTAACGGACCCCGGCGTATTCTCCTATGAGGATGGTTTTGTGAAGATTCCGCAGGGTCCGGGTCTCGGTATTACAGTTAATGAGGAGTATGTCCGCAAGATGGCGTCGGAATCTCCGCACAGGTGGAGAAATCCGATATGGAGACATAAGGACGGGTCGGTCGCTGAGTGGTAGGATGAAAAGACCATCACTTCAAACAAAATGACACTGCAATCAAACAAGTGTCGGTATGAGAGCCCTTTACTATCGATTACAATGGATGGTGCGTATACCTAACCTAATTCGATGTTATGAGGAGAAAAGGCATGATTAATGTACCGAAGTATTGGGAAGATTTGAGCGTGCTGCAGAAGAGCAGAGAAGCGGCAAGAGCTTATTATATACCTTACGGGGATGCGGAATCCGCTTTGAGACAAAAGCGGGGAAAGTCTCCATTTTACCGAACACTTAATGGCAGCTGGAAATTTAAATATCATGAGTCGGTTCAACATGTAGAGAATGGATTCTATCAGATGGATGCAGATGTCAGCAGTTGGGATGACCTGATTGTCCCTTCATGCTGGCAGGTCAAAGGGTATGACCAGCTTCACTATACGAACGTGAACTATCCGTTTCCTTGTGATCCGCCGTATGTTCCGAATGCTAACCCGGCAGGTTTATACGTGAGGGATTTTAATCTGTCAAGCGATTGGGATGGCAAACAAAAGTATATCGTGTTCGAAGGTGTGAATTCCTGTTTTTACCTCTGGATCAACGGAAAATGGGTGGGGTATAGTCAGGGTAGCCGCATGCCTGCGGAGTTTGATATTTCACCCTATGTGCAAGCTGGAACTAACAAGATTGCTGTGATGGTCTTGAAATGGTGTGACGGCTCTTACATCGAGGATCAGGATTTGTGGAGATTCTCAGGGATTTTTCGGGATGTCTATTTGCTGGCACGCAATCAGACCCATGTTCGGGACCTGTTCAATCGTATGGAATTGGCAAGCGATTATCAAGTTGGAACAATAACCTGTGAGCTGGATACGATTGGTGCGCTGGAGGCTCAAGTGAAGCTTATTGACAGAGAAGGCCATGTCCAGGCATCGGGAGCGGTTACCGTAGATGGCAAGGGGAGCATCGAACTCCAGATAGACAAGCCTAAGCTGTGGTCTGCCGAAACCCCATATTTGTATCAATTATATATTTATGCTGCAGACGAAGTGCTTCATTTTGCAATCGGCTTCAGACGGGTGGAGATTATTGACGGGGTATTCAAGATTAATGGCATGGCTGTGAAGCTAAAGGGAGTAAATCGTCATGATTCTCACCCGCAGCTGGGACAAACGATACCGGTCAATCATATGATTCGAGACTTGAAGCTGATGAAATCCCACAATATTAATACGATAAGAGCGTCACATTACCCGAATGATTCACGCTTTCTGCAGCTCTGCAATGAATATGGCTTCTATGTGATAGATGAAGCGGATTTGGAGTGTCACGGGGTGTTTCATGCAGTAGGCAATTTCAATATGCTGACGCGTTTGCCGGAATGGGAACATGTATTTGTCGAACGGGCAGAGCGTATGATAGAGCGTGATAAAAACCATCCTTCTGTCGTGATCTGGTCCATGGGTAATGAATCCGGGTACGGCGCCAATCATATGTCGATGGCTAAATGGACGAAGGCAAGAGACAATTCCAGACCTGTTCATTATGAAGGCTCCGACCCGAGACATTTGGGAAGTCCCGATACGGCTGTGCTGGATATGGAGAGCCGAATGTATTCCTCCCCGGCTTATATTGAGGCCTACGCCAAGGATGAGAACAGTACGAAGCCGATGTTCATGTGTGAATACAGCCATGCTATGGGAAATGGTCCCGGCGATTTAAAGGATTATTGGGATGTCATCTATAAATATCCAAAGCTGATGGGCGGTTGTGTATGGGAATGGTCCGATCACGGTATTTTGACAACCAATAATGATGGAACGCGTTATTTCGCCTATGGCGGTAATTTTGGAGATCAGCCCAATGACGGCAATTTTTGTATTGATGGGCTTGTCTCACCCGATCGAATCCCTCACACCGGTCTTCTCGAATTGAAGAAGGTGATAGCCCCGATTCGACTGGAAGCGGGGAACCTGGAGGAAGGCTGCGTCCAGGTAACGAACTTATATGATTTTATTGATCTTTCTCACTTGACTCTGTATTGGAAGACGGAGAAAGATGGAGAACTCGCCGAGCAAGGCCAGCTGGAGCTGGAGCTGATCGCTCCGCATACCTCGAAGGCAGTGAAGCTGGACTATTCATGGCCAGAGGCATCCAATGAAACCTATCTGCTGACCTTGTCCTGTCGGTTGAAGCAGGATACGGTCTGGGCGAGTGCGGGTCATGAAGTGACTTTTGAACAGTTTGAGCTGCCTGTTGAAAGGCTGGCGCTGCCGGCATCTGCGGTTAATTATCCGCCAATCAAGCTGATGGAAGCCGATCAGCAATTGATCATCGAAGGCTTTGATTTCCGTCATGTGTTTGATTTATACAACGGGACCTTCATCTCCGTGTCCAGGCATGGCGTAGATATGATCAAGAAGCCGCTGAGCTTCAACATTTGGAGAGCTCCAATTGATAATGACCGTAAGATTAAGGCAAAGTGGCTGGAAGAAGGCTATGATCGCGCACATATGCATACATACGAGGCAAGTGTGACAGATCAGGGGGCGTCATCTGTAGATATTAAAGTTAACTTCTCTTTGGGCGGCCACACTAAACCGCCTGTGCTGAACGGATTAGCATACTGGCGTGTGACCGGCAATGGCGAGATCAAGATGAAGGTTGAAGCTCAAGTTCGGGAGGATCTCTTATTCTTTCCCCGATTCGGAGTGCAGCTGACGATGCCGGCAGGAACCGAGGAAGTGGAGTATTTCGGAAATGGTCCTCATGAGAGCTATATCGATAAACAGCAAAGCACGCGAAAAGGGAAATATTTAACGTCAGTTGACGATTTGTTTACGCCATACATTATGCCGCAAGAGAACGGATCCCATAATGGCACCGACTGGGTGACCGTATCCAATGAGCAGGGGATGGGGTTGAAGTTCTCGGGAGCTAAACCATTCTCATTTAATGCTTCCCACTATACTCCGGAGGATCTGACCCATGCGATGCATGCCTATGAACTCGTCCGCCGTGACGAGACCATCGTTCACCTGGACTATAAAATGAGCGGTGCAGGCTCCAACTCCTGCGGTCCGGAGCTTCTGGAAGTCTACCGGCTGGACGAGAAGCAGTTTACATTTGAGATTAGTATTATGCCTGTATTTAAGGAAGATGAATAAGCACGAGATAGAAGGTGTCCCCGAAGCGAAAACTTTAGGGACACCATTTGTTCAAATTAAAGGTGTTTTTTGATATACTGTGATGGTTCAATATTCAGCATATAAAATGACTAGCTAGAAGAGGGTATTGATTATGAGCGGCTTTAAGGGAAGATTGTCTTGGATCAGGATGGCTGGAAATGTCCGAACTAAGCTTCTGCTCATCTTTTTCATTGTTGCTGTACTGCCGTTGGGCACGCTTGGCTATTTTTCTTATCATAAATCGTCCAAAGTCGTTAATTCACAGTTTGGCAGCTATGGCATGTATGCAGTGGAGCAGCTAAAGCTGCATTTTGATTCCAATATCAAGCAGATGGATCAGATTACAGGCAATATCTTAGCTTATATGATTGCCTCATCCATATTCATTGGTGACAAGCCTCCAACAACCTATGCACAATACGTTGAAGAAAGAGATTTTCAAAACTATCTGTCCTCTATTGAAAGTACCAACATTTTCAAAGTGGCGGTTATTACTCCTTCGGGAAGAGTCATCGGAAATAGCTCAGTGAGTATGGATAACCTGGCAAGCTCGTCCTTTTGGTCGTATGTATCCGCTTACAATAATAGACATGTCGTGATCCATATTCCGGATTACTATTCGCCGCCTAATGATGATTATGCGATCAGCCTGATCGTGCCGCTTAAGAATGGTCTTGGATTTCCCAGCGGGAGCCGGATATTGATTGATATGAAAGCGGATACGATACTGAGCTTGATCAGAGCTTTTGAAAAGGATATGCAGTCCCATTTGCTGATTATGGATGCGTCGGGGGAGATTCTGCTGCAGACGTCCTCCGATTATGTGAATCAGGATGATGATATTGTCTGGTCCCGCTCCTTGGATACGGAAGACTGGATTGTGGAAGCGAGAATTCCTTATGCCACTTTCTACGAATCCTCCACAGTTATTTTGCGATACTCGCTATTTATTGCTGTATTGGCTGTCATCGTGGGGGTTATAATGGCAGGCTTCTTCTCGTTCCGATTTACAAGGCCGATTATGAAGCTGGCCCAATCGATGCGTAGATTTGGTGATGGAGATCTGTTGATACGCACACCGGTGATGTCATCGGATGAGCTTGGTTATCTAAGTGAAACCTTCAACAGGATGACCGGCCAGATACAAGGCCTGGTTCACGAGATTAGCCGGACGGAGAAGCTGAAAAGCGACGCAGAGCTCAGGGCGCTGCATTACCAGATCAATCCGCATCTCTTATTCAATACATTGAATTCTATACAGTGGAAAGCAAAGTTAGCCCATCAGCCGGAAATCCTTAAAATGCTGCAGCATTTAATCGTGGTTCTGGACGGAAGCTTTAACTTCAAACAGACGCTTGTCCCTCTTCACAAGGAACTGGAGATCGCCCGCCATTTCATAGAGATTCAGCGGTTCCGGTACGAAGATGTTTTCACCTGCGTGTTTGACATACAACCGGGGCTTGACGATTGTCTGGTTCCCCGGATGGTGTTTCAGCCATTACTTGAAAATATATTTTTCCATGGATTTCGGGATGGTCTTGGTCGCATTAACATGAGAATTTTCACTGTCAATTGTGAATTATATATGGAGCTTGAGGATGATGGGGTCGGGGTCAAGCTGGAGCATATGGAATTCATAAGTTCCGGGATGAAGATTCCGGGTAAGCAGGGCGGGTTGGGTCTAAGAAATGTGGATGAACGGTTTAAACTTCATTTCGGTGATGCATACGGCCTAACGTTGGAATCAAACAGAAATATAGGAACGAAGGTGACGTTGGCATGGCCAATAACGAGAGAGCTCAATCCCCACTCAAAGTATTAATTGTAGACGATGAACAACTCGTGCGTAAAGGCCTGCGCATGACCATTGATTGGGAGAAGCATCGGATGACCGTTGTAGACGATGCGCCAAATGGGAGCCTCGGCTGGCAGAAATTTTTGAAGTATCGTCCCCAGCTGGTGATTACCGATATTGTCATGCCGGAGATGGATGGAATAGAGCTGGCCCAGAAGATAAAAGAAGAAGCGCCAGAGACTGCCATTCTGTTTCTGAGCTGTCACCGGGATTTTGCGTATGCCAGGCATGGGATTCAAATTGGGGTGAGCGATTACATTGTTAAGACGGATATGGACGATGAGCATATTGATAACTCCCTGAACCGTGTACGCATAGAGATTGAGAAGATGACCGCGAAGCAGCAAACCTCTCTGTCTGTGGTGAAGAATCAACAGGATCAGTCTGCAGAAGCTCTGGGTACATGGCTTCATCATCGCGGTCATGCGGCAAAAGAGCATCTTATGCAGCATCTTCGGCTGCAGTGGAATTGGATGCTGTCCGGGGCTTATATCTTTCACTTATACATCCCCAAGGAGAAAGAAACCGTTAATCGATCCTATCAGAAACAATGGAAGGACCTGTCTATGGCTTACCATGATCAATTGAAGCCGTTAGAAATAGACGCCTATTCGCACCTCATTGTGTGTGATCAACAATTACTGGGCATCGTACAATCCAAACTGGTAGAGATGAAATTTCAGGACAATACGATCGAGTGGCGGCAGGCAGGTCCCGTTACAAGCGTGGAGGACTGGTTCGCTGCCGTAAGCAAGTTGTATCGGTTATGGGGAGTGGAGTGTCATAACAAGCTGTTAAGTACGGCGCATAAGGAAGATATTATTGAAGCTATCGACTATATTGACCAGCATCTGGATTCAGACCTTCGAGCTGCGGATGTGGCGACATATATCGGAGTTAGCCGGAGTTATTTCAGCACGATATTCAAGGAAGCTACTGGGTGCAGTATTATATCCTTTATTTCAGAGCGCAAGCTGGAGAAAGCCAAGGAACTGCTGACGGCTACCACCATTCGGACAGAGGAAGTGGCGGAGAAGATAGGTATTAACGATGTTAAATATTTCTCGAAATGGTTTAAGAAGCGTGCCGAGCTTACGCCAGGGCAATACCGGACACTAACAAAATGACGATTCATTCAAACAAATAGACGATAATGGCCTGGGTTCTCCGGGCTTTTTTTTTATTTATCGGAAAAGATCACACTAATATCAAACGTCTGTCGGTATGAAATCCCTTACAAAATATTTATGATAAGAATGAAGAAATGACTAGGGGGTTACGACTTATGAAAAGAAAAAGTACGCTGTATGTACTCATTGCTTGTCTCATGATTTCTTTACTGGCCAGCGCTTGCTCCAGCTCCACCAAGCAGGCTGCATCGAATGATCCGGGAACAAGCGATGAGAAGGTCAAGCTGGTTGTATGGATTTGGGAAACGGCAAAAGACGGATTGGATCTGAATATGGAAGCTTTCAAAGCCAAGTATCCGAATATCGAGATTGAGTTTCAAACCATGAAGTCTACCGACTTGTACTCCAAATATTTAATTACTTCAAGTACGGAAGATGAGGTACCGGATATTGTAGCTGTGGAGTCCACCAATCTATCTCAAATCGTACAAATCGATTCCTTGCTGGACATTACCTCGCGGGTGGAGCCTTACAAGGATAAGATGAGTGCTTATAAATGGGAAGATGCCACTCGGGATGGAAAAATATACGCAATGCCCTGGGATAGCGGTCCGGTCGTGATGTTCTATCGTAATGATCTGTTTGCCCAAGCTGGTCTTCCTACCGATCCCGAAGAGGTCGCCAAGAAGATTCAGACCTGGGATGACTATTATGAGGCTGCCAAGCTGGTCAAAGAGAAAACAGGAGCTTTCATGTATGGGGATTCCAAGACAAATTCCAGCAGCCGGATGTTTGAATCGATGCTGTGGCAGCGTGGCTTGTGGTACTTCGATGACCAGGGGAAGGTAGCCGTGGATTCTCCGGAAGTGAAGGAATCGGCAGACTTCCTGATCAAGATGCAGAAAGATGGGCTTGTTTTCGATGCTCGTGCGAACACCGATCAATGGGGTAACGGTATTCGTGATGGGAAGATCGCTACGGTTGTTGGGGGCTCATGGCATGATGCGATAATCGAGAATCAGTATTCTCCGTCTGACAAGGGGAAATGGTCCGTAACGATGATGCCGAAATGGTCGAAGGATGACACCTATACGGGTGCTAACCAGGGTGGAGCGAATCTGGCAATCAACAAAAACTCCAAGCATCCCGAAGAGGCTTGGGATTTCATTGAATTCATGCTTGGCAATGAAGAATCGCAAGTGAAAATGATGACGGGTGCAGGCCTGTTTCCGGCTCTGTTGGTGGATGATGATGCATCGATGGAAGAAACGTCAGCCTACTTCAATAATCAAGCGATTCGTAAAGTGTACGCCCAATCTCTCGCAAATACGTATCCGCTCGCATATACGTCCGATTTTCCAATGGCAAACAAGCTGATGACTGATGTATGGGCTAAAGTATTTCTCAATAATGTTAGCTCTGAGCAGGCGCTGAAAGAAATGGCGGATGAGCTTCGCAGCAAGACGAAGAGAAATTAATTAACATGTCAGGAGGGGACGATATGAAGACTTCCAAATGGAACAAGCAGCTATTGTTTGCTCCCTATATATACATATCACCCTATTTCATATTGTTTTTCATCTTCTCCTTGTATCCCATTCTGTATTCGTTCTATATCAGCTTTACGGACTGGAATGGTTCTGGCGAGAAGACGATGATCGGATTTGATAATTATATTGAGCTGTTCGGGGATAAGAACTTTTGGTTATCCCTCTGGAACAGCTCGATTATCTTCTTGATGTACGTGCCGATAATGCTGTTTCTTGGACTTATCTTTGCTTCCATTCTGAATTCCAATTGGATGGTTGGAAAAGGCTTTTTTCGGATGGCTCTGTTTGTGCCCAACTTTGTATCGGTAGTGGCTGTATCATTCGTGTTCGTCTTGCTGTTTAATACCCAGGATGGTTTGATCAACACTGTACTTGACAATATGGGGCTGATCGATAGTCCGATACCTTGGCTGGAATCCCCCTGGTGGGCCCGCATTTCCGTAGCGATGATGGTGTTGTACCGGTGGATTGGCTACAATATGCTCCTGCTTATGACGGGGCTGCAGAGCATATCTAAGGATTTGTATGAAGCGGCTTATGTGGATGGATCAACCAAATTGAAGAGTTTTTTTCTTATCACGATTCCATTGGTCAAAAAAATGCTCCTGTTCTGTACCGTGCTCTCTACGATTGGAACGTTCTCGCTGTTTACAGAGCCGTTTATCCTGACTCAGGGCGGGCCGCTTAATTCGACATTGACCCCAATTCTAATGCTGTATAATGAGAGTTTCCAAAACTTTAATTTCGGATACGCATCTTCGATTGCCGTCTGCTTTTTTATTCTGATGATGGCGATTTCATTAATTCAGATGCGCGTATTCGATGATAAAGATTAGGAATGGGGGAAAATTCATGGAAAAAACGGTGACACTGCGTCGAGCAGCTGCCGCATCCAGTACGAAGCGGGGCTGGACATCGACGCTGGCCTTCATACTGATGACCTTAATTTCACTGGCAACACTATTTCCGCTGTTCTGGCTGTTCAGTTCTTCACTTAAGGACATCAGTGAAATATTTGTGAATCCGCCGATCTGGATTCCATTAACACTACACTGGGAGAATTTCACGGAGCTATTTGTAAATCGGAAATTCGGCATCATCACATGGAACAGCTTCTTGCTGTCTTCGACTTCGACGCTGATTGCATTACTGTTCTGCGGTTTGGGTGGTTTTGCCTTTGCGAAGTATCATTTCAAAGGTAAGAAGATTTTGTTCATATTCGTACTTGCCTCTCTTATGATTCCTCACGAGGCTACGATGGTCCCGTTATTCTCAATATATAAAGGCTTGCATTTAATAGATAACATCTGGGGAGTAATTTTACCCGACCTGGCAAATGCCTTTGGTATATTTTTCATGCGTCAATATTGTACATCGCTTCCGGATGAAATGCTGGAAGCGGCACGTATTGACGGCTGCAGTGAATTCAAGCTTTTCCGTCGAATTGTATTGCCGAATTTAAAATCGGGCTTTGCGGGATTAGGCATTATCCTGTTCGTCAAGCAGTGGAACAACTTCCTGTGGCCTTCCGTTATCTTGAGATCTCAAGAGCATATGACATTATCTGTTGCGCTCAAAGCACTGGAAGATAGCAATAATACGCCATACCATCTCATCATGGCCGGTTCGGTCATAAGCGTGCTTCCCCTGTTGATCATTGTCTTGATCTTTCAGAAGCAATTGATTGCAGGAATGATTGAGGGAGCGGTAAAGGGCTAGTTAAAGCGGAGCGTGGAGATCAAGAATACTTTGGACTAAATAAGTTGAACGAGCTGGACCCCATTCGCTTTGCAAAAGTCGCACAAAGGTGCGACTTTTGCACCATGGAGATTACTTATTCAAGCTTGCTCTTGTTATCCTGCCATTTTTCCGTCTTATACTCCAGAAGCTTCCCGTAGCCCGCTTGCTGCGCATCGGCCTCGGCCTGATCCAGGACGGCGGTAACTTCCTCGTCGGTTTTCGCATTCATGATGGCACTCGCTCTTGCTTTTTCATAAATGTCGAATACGCTTTGCTGGGCAATGCCCTCTTCCGTATCGCCCGCCGGAGTCAGGTTTACAAATTCCGTTGTATTAAACTGGGTTTTCCACGTTATTTCTGACTGCCAGTACGTATCCCAGCTGCGCTTTTCAGGCGGAAGGGTGGACTCGAATTTCATTTTGGATTTATCGACATATACGGTATTGCCGTTCCATTGAAAGTTCACAATAGCAGACATTAATTTCTCGCGGTCAGCCGCTTTCGTTACAAACGCATCATTGAAAAGAGGATATTCATTCTCATCCGTGCCTTCCCAGTATAAGCCTTCAGGTCCCCACATAATGATGCGCTGGCCTTCAGGGCCGGTAAACCAGTCGAGGAATGCGAAGATGGCCTCCGGATCTTTGGCCGCTTTTGTTATGACGCTGACGTTCCAGCCCAGCTGTGTGTAGTCGCCAGGGAAAATTTTGTTGCGGTCAAGACCCTCCTTATGCACCGGCCAAACCATTATGTAACCGGCGTCAGGGTCCTGCTCCTTCAGGAGCGTGTTGCCTATGGATCCGAATTCGGTTGGACTGGATGCGATGAACACTGCGATTTTGCCGGTCAACACCTTTTGCTCGACCTGCTCCAGCTTTTGCGTGAAGGAATCCTGTGAAATCAGCCCTTCCCGGTACAGCCTGCTGGCAAATTGGATGAATTCCCGGTAGACCGGATCGGTGAAGAGGGAAGTCAGCTTATCGCCGGACGGTACCGCCATCATAGCGTTGAAAGTAGGTGGGCGGTTTTCCGCGAAGGCCGATACCAGAATGTCGATACCCGAAGCGCTCTGCCCGACTTCAAGCGGTACGACATCCGGATACTTCTCCTTAACCAGCTTCAGGTAATCAAACAGCTCATCGGTCGTTTCCAGGCTGGGGGAACCCAGCTCCTCATAAATTTTCTTGTTTACCAAATAGCCTGCATTGCCGTTAGGCTGCGTCGTATACCAGTTCGGGAATTGATAAAGCTTGCCGTCTGGGGACCGCAGCATGTCAATCGCATCTTCTCCGGCCCATTTTTTCAAATTGGGGTATTTCTCCAGGTACTCATCGAACGGCACGAGCATACCCTCGGAACGAAGCTTCTCGACATCGGCATCGCGTTCCATCCAGATGACGTCGGGCAGCTCGCCCGAAACGATCATCGTATTGAACTTTTGCTGGGCGTTGCCGCCCGAGCTGATCGGGGTAATGTTGATTTTTTTGTTGTCCTGGATCCACTTGGTAGCGGAATCCTCGCCCCAATTCGGCATCGTATACCAGTCATAATGCCCATAGAAGGAAAAATCGAGCGGCGTTTCGCCTAACACAAAGGAAGTTTCTGCAGGGGGATCCCCTTCGTTTGTCCCCGGGGACGGCTCGTTGCTGCCGGAGCATCCCGTTATAACCATTGCGGCAGCGAGTACGACTGACAAGGCGGCTTGATACGTTCTTTTGATTTTTTGCATCTCCAAACTCCCTCCCCTTGATTACTGGCAATAATCGTTAACCTCGCTTATTCTTTCAAAGAGCCGATAAGAACACCCTTCACAAAGTATTTCTGCACTAAAGGATAGACGCATAGAATCGGTACGGTCGCGACCATCATTGTAGCCATCGACAAGGATTTGGTCGTTACAGCCTTCATCGAGTTTAACCGGCCCTGCGCCGCTGAATCCATCTGGGCCATCTGCTCCGCCATAATATTGGAGTTCAGAATTTGCTGAAGCTTCGTTTGAATAGGGAGAAGATCCACATTCGATATATACAAGCCTGGCGTAAACCAGTCATTCCAGTGATACACGGCTGTGAACAGCGATAATGTCGCAATGACCGGGCCGGATAAGGGGAAGATGATGCGAAACAGAATGCCCCAGTTGGAGGAGCCGTCAATTTGCGCCGATTCCTCCAGACCGCTTGGAATGCCCGCAAAAAATGTACGGAAAATAATCATGTTCCAGACGCTGATAATGCCCGGGATGACCATGACCCAGAAGGTGTTCATTAATTCCAGCTCACGGATGAGCAAATAGCTCGGAATCAGGCCACCGCTGAAGTACATCGTTACAATACACATAATCATGTAATATTTGCGTCCTATCAGCTGCTTTTTGGTCATGCCGTAGGCGAATATGGCGGTGGCGGAAATCGACAAGGCCGTTCCGACCGCCGTGCGGAGCACGGAAATGATAAAGCCATTGACCAGCCGTTCGTCCTTGAATACGACCTCGTAATTTTGCAGGGAGAACACCCGGGGCCAGAACGTAATGCCGCCGAGCATGGTATCTGTACCGGAGTTGAATGAAATAACGGCAGCGTTCCAGAATGGATAAAAGGAGGAAAAGCCAAGCAGTGTCAGCAATAAATAATTGATTCCGACGAATGTTTTGTCGCCTAATGACAGTTTCATAGCTTTACCCTCTCTTTCCCGCTACCATAAGCTGTTGCCTGACTTTCGGGCCAGATAGTTAGCGCCTGCCAAAAGTCCGACACTGATAACGGCTTTGAAGAGCCCGGCAGCCGTTGCATACGAGAACCTGGAATTGTTAATGCCGACGCGGTATACGTAAGTTTCAATGACATCGCTGACGTCGCGGAGCACAGGGTTTGCGGCTAACAGGAGAATGTCCTCGAAGCCGGCGTTCAACAGATTGCCGATTGCCAGAATCGAGAATACGATAATGACCGGCATAATTGAAGGGAGGGTGATGGCAAAGATCTGCCTGATCCTGCTGGCTCCGTCTATAGCGGCGGCCTCGTATAAATGAGGGTTTATGCCTGCAATCGCGGCTAAATAAACGATAGAGGCAAAACCGATTTCCTTCCATACTCCTGTCGCCACGAGAATGGCCCAGAAGTATTCGGGAATCGACAGGAAATTCAGCGGCTCATCAATAATGTGAAGCGCCTGCAGCAGGATGTTGATACTCCCATTATCCGTAGACAGCATGGAAATGACGAATCCGGACACGATCACCCATGACAGGAAGTGGGGCAAATAGCTGATGGTTTGCACGATGCGCTTGAAGGTGCGGTGACCGACTTCGTTCAGAATTAACGCCAATAGAATGGGGGCCGGGAAACCGATGCCAAGCTTCAGTATGCTGATGACTAACGTGTTGCGCATAATGGTCCAGAACTCAGGTGCCTGAAAAAACATCTCAAAGTGCTT
Organism: Paenibacillus sp. JT22N12; assembly: GCF_056269365.1. NCBI lineage: Bacteria > Bacillati > Bacillota > Bacilli > Caryophanales > Paenibacillaceae > Paenibacillus > Paenibacillus sp. JT22N12. The sequence continues at coordinate 571,188 of NZ_JBWDNU010000002.1, forward strand.
AAAGCCTACCCAGGGGCTGTTCAGAAAACCTTTGAAGATGCTGTAGTCCTGAAAGGCCATTAATACTCCGTACATGGGGATGTAACTGAACACAAATATGAAAAGCAATGCCGGCACTACCATGAGTTGAATATCCCATTGCCGCCACAAACGTGTCAGTCTGGAGGTTTTCGTCTGCAGCATCTGATTCCCCCTTAACAATTCCTTATTTCCTTATTATAGAGGGACAAATGCCGTTATTCTCCATCAAATCGCTTATAAAGCAACACTATCTTACTGTTTGTTTCCACTCTTGGTTCTTGAGTTTTTTAGGCGAGGCTCCGATATGCTTCTTAAACAGGCGATTGAAATTGGATAAACTGCGAAAGCCGCATTCATGGGCAACATCCATAATTTTCATCGTATTGCTTTCAAGCAGCTCAATAGCGCGTTCCAGGCGGATATGAATCAAATAAAGCAAAGGCGGAGTGTCGACCGCGTACCGGAACAGATCGCTGAAGCGGGAGGGGCTGAGGTAAACGAGCGAGGCAAGCTCTTCCAGCGTCCATGCATGGGTATAATTTTCCTCCATCGCATGAATGACGTTGCGTATTTTCTCTAATTGCTGGGCGTTGATGGCCTGTTTGGCGCGGTTCATGCTTGTATTGCGGAAGTGTCTGTTAACGGTAGCCAGGAAACGGAGCATAATGGAGTAAACGATGGATTCATAGGAGCTTTCTTTGCGGTTATGCTCATCCTGAATTTCCAGCAGAAGCGAGCGAAGCATCCCGATTTGCTGATTATTCCGGTCGAGCAGATTCGTAAAACTAACCCCCATCTCCTTAAATGGCGACAGGATGACGGGATCGTACCGGAGGCTGCTCATAAACCAGGAAGCATCGAACGATATGACCTGCATGACCAGATCTTTTGTCTCGTAAGCGCGGTGAAGATCATTTGAATTAATGAGCAAAATATCTCCCTGCTGAAATTCAAACGTCTGTCCGTTAATGATGTAATAGCCTGTCCCGGCTTTAATGAAGTTGATTTCCAATATATCATGCCAATGAAGCCTCTGGTAGTGGGCGTTGACGCCAATCGTGTCGACAACCTGAACAGGATATTTTTTAGCTAATATCAGTTTTTCCTTCGGGATTTCCGCAGAATACGCTTGTGCCATGCCCATCGCTCCTTACTATTTATTCAAATTTGTTGAATAATAAGGTTCTCCCATAATGGAGCAGTCTTTACAGGTTATTTATATTTAGAGTATACCATTGTTAACCATATTTGATTTCTGTAAATAAGCCGGCTAATAATGGCTTCCATTTTGTTGAACTATTCAACTAACACGGCGTTAATAGTATAATGTATCGTGTTTATACAATAAACGTGATGGAGCTTTAAGAGGCATCCCGACAGAAAAAAAGCGAGGCCGCTCCTTATAATGGAGTGTCTCACTTTATCAACGGGTTAAATTTCAGTGTTTCATGCATAAATAATAATGATGACCAGGAAGGTTGTTCAATCATGCAAATATCCGAGATGCAAAAACATACCAAAGAATTCAGTATCGAGAAGGGGTTCGACAAGTCTACCATTGAACAAAGATCGCTTTTTCTGGTTACCGAAGTAGGAGAGATGGTCAGGGAGCTATTGCATATTTCCTATCATCCGGACCATGAGAAGATGGAAGAAATCAAAGATCGTCTTGGTCTGGAAATGTACGATATAGTGTGGAATATCTGCGACCTTGCCAATAAGCTGGATATCGACCTGGAACAGTCTTTTCAGAAAAAGACAGAGATCAATAAGACCAGAACATGGTAATGTGATAGATCACTTTATTGTTTTGGGTAGGTCTCATTCAGAAACTTTACAGATTGGTTAATCAGCGCCTTCAAAACTTCATGATTAATGTCGGCTGCTTTGTTAATGTAGACGCAGGCTTTCCCTGATGTATGTTTTCCGAGCTTCTGCAATAGCGCCTCCCGCTCCATGTCACCTGTCGCAAAATACAGGCTGATCTTGGCTTTTCGGGGTGAAAAGCCAACGAGCGGGGCATCACCCTCGTGACCAGAATCGTATTTGTAGTGATACGAACCAAACCCGATTATACTGGGTCCCCACATTTTCGCAGGATAACCAGTCGTTTCTGTAAATATATCCAGCAGCTTATAGGCGTCTTCACGTTTCTTAAGATTCTCGACAGTTTCAATAAACTCAATAACAGAGTTGTCGGTTTCTTTTGTTTTCTGTTCATACATAGGCAGGATCTCTCCCTTACTTTACACAGTGCAAGACTTAAAGTTACAGTATCATGTACGCAGACAGGCTGTCAAAATCGGAAATGCGGATGCCGAAAATTTAACTTGAACTATTCTATTGAATTAATACTATCTTGTTTGCAAAAAAATCCTATTGCTGTAAAACTGCCAATGAATTAGGTTTAAGGAGTCACAATAATTGTGATAAATAACCAATTATAGGAGGCTCTAGTTAATGGGAAACGTACGGAACTGGAAGCGATCTCTGAAGAAAACCGGATTGTGCTTGCTTGGCTCCATCCAAATTGCGGCTGTTTGCTCACCTTTGCAAACGGTTACAGCAAATCCCGCGGATGCTGTAACCGGGCAAGCGCAAGAGAAGAGACAGATGGAATATTTGGACCGCGGACTGGTGGCGGTTAAAACCGATGGGGGTGTCTTCGTGAGCTGGCGGCTGCTGGGTACAGAACCGTCTGATATTTCATTTAATCTTTACCGTAACGGAAAAAAAGTAAATAACGCTCCGATCTTCACCAGCACCAACTATCTGGATGCATCAGGAACGACAAGTGCCGCATACACGGTTCGAGCCGTCTTGAACGGCATGCAGCAGCCAGCGTCTGATGAAGTGAGCGTTTGGGGTGGATCATATCTCGATGTTCCCCTGCAAAAGCCGGCTGACGGGACCAATCAGGATGGTTCTGTCTACACGTATAACGCTAACGATGCAAGTGTCGGGGATGTGGATGGGGACGGTCAATACGAGCTTATTCTGAAGTGGGATCCTTCCAATTCCAAGGACAATTCACAAAGCGGTGTAACCGGTGAAGTATATATCGACAGCTATAAGCTGGACGGTACCCTTCTGTGGAGAATATCACTCGGCCGCAACATTCGCGCCGGAGCTCATTACACGCAGTTTATGGTTTATGATTTGGATGGTGACGGTAAATCGGAAGTGGCCATGAGAACGGCTGACGGTGCCATAGACGGCACGGGAAAAGTCATAGGCGACCCGAACGTGGACTTCCGGACTGCTGAAGGTTACGTGTTATCCGGTCCGGAATATCTCACCTTGTTTGAAGGCGCAACCGGGAAAGAAATGATTTCCGTACCTTTTGAACCAGCGCGGGGAAATGTCACCGATTGGGGTGATGACTACGGCAATCGTGTCGACCGTTTTCTTGCAACTATTGCCTACCTCGACGGCAAAAGACCGAGTCTGGTCATGGCTCGCGGCTACTACGCTAAAACCTCATTGGCAGCCTACAATTGGAGAGACGGCAAGCTCACCAAACAATGGTCCTTTAACAGCAACGGCAACCCCGCCTATGAAGCCCAGGGGAATCATAATTTGACTGCGGCCGATGTGGATAGCGACGGGAGGGATGAAATTGTTTACGGTGCCATGACCTTTAGCGAGGACGGTCAAGTTCTGTATGGCACAGGGTTGGGTCATGGCGATGCGCTTCATGTAGGGGATCTGGATCCCGACAGGCCGGGTCTGGAAGTATTTAAAGTCATGGAGCATAAGGATTCCCCGTATGGCGCAGCGGTTTGGGATGCCTCTACAGGCCAAACCATCTGGGGGATATTTACAGGTACAGATACGGGCAGGGGGATGTCGGCCGATATCGATCCTACCTATTTGGGCGAAGAACAATGGGCCGGCTCCGGTGTTGGCCTAAATACCGTAAAAGGCCAAAAAATAAGCAGCTCTACGCCATCTTCTACTAACTTCGGCATCTGGTGGGATGGTGATTTGCTTCGTGAGCTTCTGGATCATAATTACAATTCAGCCATAGGAGCAGGTCCCGGCAAGATCGACAAATGGGATTATGTAAATGTCAAGACCAACAACCTATTGACTGCGGAAGGGACGCTGTCCAATAATTCTACGAAAGGCACTCCAAGCCTGCAGGCCGATATTCTGGGCGACTGGCGGGAAGAAGCGATCTGGAGAACAGCCGACAGCAGCGCGCTGCGAATTTATACGACGACAGCGATTACGGAGCATCGCCTTCCTACGCTCATGCACGACCCGCTATACCGTCTGGACGTGGCTTGGCAGAATGTAGCTTACAACCAGCCTCCGCATACCAGCTATTATTTGGGAGAAGGTATGATACAGCCTCCAGCGCCTAACATTTATGTAACGTATATCGCGGATGTAAAAGTAAATCCCGGCTCGCTGAATCTTAAGAGCCATGGAGGAGATCATTCTGTGACGGTTCATATAAATATCTCGGAATACAATAGAGACTCCAATATAAGGTTGTCATCCGTTTCCATGAGCGTGAATGGCGGCACTTTGCAAGGGGGAGATGCCAAAGGGGATAGTTCCAAGGGATTTACGGTTAAATTTGACCGGCAACAGCTGATTAACCTCCTTTCGGCGCAAACCGGCGAGGTCCAAGTGAAGGTTAACGGAGTGCTGGAGGATGGAAACCATTTTACCGGCAGTGACAGCATTAAGGTACACTAATCCGGTTGGCTCGCCCTTGTGCTTGCCGAGTGCTCTTCTTAGATCGAATCCCCTGCGGCTTATGGCCGGCAGGGGATTTTGTCTTTTCCATCCTGTACATATCCCTAAGCTGCAATTACAATGACTATTGAAGATTATTCATTATGAACTCAGACAGCACAGAGCCGTTTGGTACAACATGGAGGTGTCAGCTTGCCAGCGCTAAAAAATTATTGGGAAACCCGTACGTTTAAAAAAAAGTTGATTATTACCTTTATGCCTCTGGTCCTTATTCCGATGATATTCCTGACCGTGCTGTCAAGCTGGATCTATAGCAATCAAATTACCAAGAGCATGGATAACAATGTGGTCAATACTGTAAATCTGGTCAATGAACATTTGGACACCTATCTGGATGAACTGACCAGGCTGTCGGTTCTCCCCTATTATAACAGCCAAATTTTGAATATTATGCAGCAAACCGGGAATATCGGCGATTCGGATTTTAAACAAATTCAAGGGCTTCTATCGCAGGCGATCCGCAACCCCAGGGAGGACCTGCAAAGCGTATCCATTTACAGGAGAGACGGACAGATTTTTTCAAGCTCCCTCTATGATGTAGCCATTAATTATCAGTATGACTTCAAAAGCTCGCCCTGGTACAAGAAAGCGATTGCATCGAATGGAAAGGTCGTTTTTACCGGAAAAGTCAATGATTCACGTATTATTAACCGTCCGGAGCCCGCTTTTTCAGTCGTCAGAGCGATCAAGATTTATAATGGGCCGATCCTGGGCGTTATTATCATCGATGTGAACTTTACCGGTCTGGAAAGTATTTTCAAGCCTGTGGATCTGGGCAAGGATTCGAATATTATTGTGCTGGATGACCACCATCAGACCATCTACAGCAAAAATAACCGTTATATGGAAGCGCTGCCGAATATCGATGCCTCGAATGACAGGATACAGGATATTAAGACGGCCAGCGATAAACTGATTGTTCATCATATCGATTCTGCGGATACGGGGTGGAAGATCGTCGGAATGGTGTCTGAATCCGAGATGAATCAAGGAAAGGCCATATTATATAAAACCATTCTCACGGTAATGGCTTTTATTGTTCTGGTCATCGTCATTGTTTCCGTCTTGTTGTCCGATACGATCACGAAGCCTTTAAAGACGCTCCGCATGCTGATGGGCAAGGTGGAGAAGGGTGATTTTAACGTGGCCTATCATTCCTTGAACGGTAATTTGGAAATCAGCCTGGTCGGAAGAGCATTCAATAAAATGAATCAGAAAATTGATGAGCTGATCAACCAGGTGCTTGAAATTCGTTTTAAGCAAAAGGAAGCGGAGCTCAATAATCTCAAGCTTCAAATCCGGCCTCATTTCTTGTTTAATAACCTTGAGGCGATCCGGGCTTTGGCGGAAATCGGTGACAGGGAGGGGATCGTGGAGATTACCTCAGCCCTCGGCGGCATGCTTCGTTACAGTCTGAATAAACAAGATTCGAAGGTCGAGCTTCGCGACGAGATTCATCAGATCCGGAATTATCTTAAAATAGAGCAGATTCGTTCGGGAGATTCCCTGATCGTCGAGTATGACCTGGATCAAGAGCTTTTGAATTGCATGACGATTCCTATTCTGCTGCAGCCTGTGGTCGAAAATTGCATTCATCACGGGTTTGATCAAGTGAACGGACCGAAAAAAATCAAGATTGCGGTTCAGCCGTATGAAAGCGGTATATTCATCATGGTGCAGGATAACGGAACGGGCATGACGGCCAGCGATCAAATGGAATTGAACGACTATCTGGCCGATGAGGCAGCTGAGCTGACGTTTGGCAGCTCGGGAATCGGCCTTAAAAACCTGCATTCAAGAATTCAGCTGGAGTACGGGCCGCAGTTCGGTTTAACCATCATCAGCGAGTATGGGGAGGGGATGACCGTTCAAATCAAAATCCCCAGAGTCGAGCTCCGAACACGGATTTGATGGACCAAGGGAAGGGAGAAAACGGATATGCATCGTTTATTGGTGGTTGATGATGAATGGCTGATTCGTACCGGAATCGTTCGAATGGTAGAGAGGCTGAGCCCCGAATGGTTAGTCGAACAGGCGGCAAACGGTATAGAAGCGATCGAGCGGATCAAGCAAGCTTCCTTTGATTTGATCTTTTGCGACATCAAGATGCCCGGATTGGACGGCATTCAAACGTTGGATGAATTAACCCGGAAGGGCTATCGGATTCCGGTTGTTTTTCTGACCGGGTACGACGAGTTTGCCCTCATGCAGAGCGCGCTCCGTTTAAGGGCTTATGATTATTTATTAAAGCCCATTCATGACAAGGACATACTGGCCGTTTTCACAAGCTTCAAGAAGGATTTTTTAAGCATCAACATGCGTTCCGATATACAGCATGCCAATCTTCAGCAGTTTGAGTTCCAGCTTCTGAATGCGCTGGAGTCGTTTGACGCCGACCGTGTTTTTGGCGCAATAGAGGATGGACAGGCTTTGTTAAGCGATCGGATGACCATCACGGAGTATGTGGATGAAATCCTGCGGATTACGAATCATTTTTTCAGTAAGTACCGCATCCAGAGCTTCGATAAGGATTTACCTATTACATCGAATGATCTGAGCAATTTATCCCATATCCGGCATGCGATCCAAATCCGGTTTTCCTATATCAAGCAGATCGAAGGAAACGAGAAAGGCGACCATAAGATCATTAAATTGGTCAAGGAATTCATCAACACTCATCTGCAGAAGCAGCTGACGCTTGCCGAGGTCGCGGATTATGTTCATTTTAACCCTACTTATTTCAGTGAATACTTTAAGGAAAAAAGCGGGGAAACCTTCATACAATACGTAACCCGCATAAAAATCGAAAAAGCCAAAACCATGCTGATGGACCCGACCATAAAGATTAACGACATATCCGAATATCTGGGTTATAAGGATCCGAGATCCTTTAGTAAAATGTTCAAGAGTTTCCTGGGAATGACGCCGACGGAATACCGCAGTATTCAAAGTTGATAGCCAACACGGGGCATCCCGGCCTTCCAATGTGATTGGAGGGTTATTCTTTTTTGCCTGAATTTTCTGAAGGAGTTGGATCATAAAATGCTCTATCGGCGAATCGGCGGGTTGTTCGCCAGGTGCGGAAAGACCTGAAGAATTGTTCCTTATTCCGAATGTTAACACGTTTCCATAGGAAATTAAAACGGTTACAATAATCGCAGATGGTCGCGACATCAAGATTATGGGATCGAAAGATGGGGGTTTAATATGAAACGGCTTACATTATCGTTGTTGGTTGGCCTTATGGTCGTTGGTACCGGTTTGTTAAGCGCTTGCTCGTCGGATAAGCCGGACTCGGCTGGGTCCGATTCTGCTGCAGCCGGCGACAAACAGGTCACGCTTAATTACTATGATTGGACCGATGAGCAGCCTTATATGGATCAAGTTATAAGCGCTTTCGAGAAGAAATATCCGACTATTAAAGTCAATGCCAGCTATGTGCCAAGCAACGACTATATCCAGAAAATTCTTGTGAATTTGTCGACGGGAGGCGGAGATATGGATGTATTCGCTACCCAAAGCACCTCAAATCTCGCTGAATACATCTCCAAGCAGGTGCTTGAGCCGCTGGACGATCTGGCGGGCTCGCCGGAACTGGCCGGAATTGCCGATCCGATCAGCCAGGTTAAATACGACGACCACATCTACGGCCTTCCCTATCGGACCAGCAAGTGGGTGCTCTACTACAACAAGGATCTCTTCGACAAGGCGGGCGTCCCATATCCCGACGGAACATGGACATGGGATCAATATGAAGAGGCTGCCAAGAAGCTGACAAGCGGAAGCGGTCAGAATAAAACTTACGGTTCCATGAGTTATCAATCCGATAACACCTGGTGGAGGGTTCTGGCTAACATCGAAGGGGCGAATAACCCGTTGAACCCCGAAGAACTGCCGAAATTCAAGCAGGTGCTGGAGTACTATTACAACCTGACCTATACGGACGGAGCACAGCAGCCGTTCGGCGAGCTGGTCGGCAATGCGGGCGCCGATTTTGCGGGACGCTTCCTTCAGGGAAGCGCAGCCATGATGTGGAACGGCGACTGGGCCGTACAGATGCTGAACGACGCCATTCAGCAGAAAGGCGTGAAGCTGAACTACGATGTCGCTCCGCTGCCGCATTGGAAAGACTCGGAGCCGGCTACGACAGGCTCGTTCGCCGCCGTCATGGTGAACAAGCAGACGAGCCATATGGATGAGGCGAAGAAGCTCTCTGAATTTATCGCTTCGGAGGAAGCGGCGAAAATCATGGCCGGCAATGGACTATTGACGGTCTGGAGCACCGATGCCGTGAAGCAGGCGTATCTGACCAAGGTGACAACGCCGGAGCATGTCAGCGTCTTCTCGGACGATACCAAGGTTCTGAGTCAAGTGCCGATGGATCCGCTGTACAATCAAGGAATCAACATTGTGAAAGAAGAGTCTTCTCTCTATCTGTTAAAGACGCAGTCGCTGGATCAAACCATGAAGAACATCCAGGACCGCATCAAAAAAGAAGTCAAATGATAAACTAAATTTCCGCAACCGTTTTCTGCCCGTCCGCGGGCAGAGGGCGCTGCCAAAGCCGTAACTTTACAGCAAAGAGGGGGAAGACATGCTCCGCTTTAAACAATACAGTATCGCGTACTTGTTCCTGGCGCCAAGTCTGATCGGCTTGCTTGTGTTTATTTTATACCCGGTTCTGGATTCGCTTTATTTAAGCTTTACGAAATGGGACGGATTAACACCAATCAAATTTATTGGACTGGATAACTATCGGGATTTGTTGACAGATCAGACCTTCGGCATTTCTTTGCGGAATAATATCTATTACACGGTCGTTACCGTGCCGGTCACCATTGCGCTGTCCATTCTGCTCGCGCTTGCAATGAATGTGAAGGTGCGGGGAATAAAAGTGTTCCGTGTTCTCTACTTCTTCCCGAATATTACGGCCTCCATCGCTGTCGGCATTATCTGGGCTGCGATGTTTACGCAATACGGGCCGATTAATACGATTCTGCGGTTTGTCGGCGTCAGTAATCCGCCAAGCTGGCTGGCTTCGACCTCCCTGGCGCTGCCGGCCGTCATGCTGGTCAGCATCTGGAAAAGCGTCGGCTATAACGCCGTCATTTTATTTGCCGGCCTGCAGGGCGTGCCCCGCCAGCTGTACGAAGCGGCGGAGCTGGACGGAGCGAACCGGTTCAAGCAATTTTTGCATGTAACGCTTCCAGGCTTGTCGCCGGTTATTTTCTTTAGCGCCGTGACAGGGGTCATCGGCTCGTTCCAGGTCTTTGATACCGTGATGGCCATGACGCAGGGCGGTCCGGGAAGATCGACGAACGTTCTCGTGTATTATATTTACAATTCGGCCTTCCTGAACTATCGCTTCGGCGCCGCCTCGGCGATGTCCTACGTCTTGTTCGTCATCATCCTGATCTTGACGCTCATTCAGTTAAGGGTTCAAAAACGTTGGGTCACCTATTAAAGATAACCCCATAAAGTGGCGCTTTTGCATAAAGATTCTTGATCGAATAGAAAGGAGCGCGGATTGTGGAACTGACAGCGGGCGAAAGCCCAAAGAGATTGGGTCTTGGCAAGAAACAGGTCCTTCGGACCGTTTCGACCTATATCCTGCTTCTGGTTGTATGCATTGTGACCGTCCTGCCTTTCATATGGATGCTGTCCAGCTCGCTTAAAAATCAGGCGACGATTTTCCAGCATTCCATGCAGCTTATCCCCACGCAGCCATTATGGTCGAATTACAGCGACGTATGGAGTAAAATTCCGTTCGGCACTTTTTATTGGAACACCGTTAAAGTCTCGGTAATATCGACAGCCGGGTCGCTTATCTCCGCATCGCTTGCCGCCTATGCATTCGCCAAGCTGAAATTCCCAGGGAACAGCAAATTGTTTTTGCTCTACTTGGCGACGATGATGATTCCCGGCCAGGCGATTATGATACCGCAATTTACCATTATGAAGAATCTGGACCTCGTCAATACCCATTGGGCGTTAATTCTGCTCCATTTGTTCAGTCCGTACGGCGTTTTTCTGCTCCGGCAGTTTTTCATTCAACTGCCGCATGATTTGAACGAGTCCGCCCGGATCGACGGTTGTTCGGAATTCGGCATATTCTTTCGGATTGTACTGCCTTTGGCCAAGCCGGCGCTCGTGACGTTAGGCATATTCAATTTGCTGGGGTCATGGAATGATTTTCTTCAGCCCTTGATTTACCTGAGCAAAGAAAATCTGTACACCATCCAGATGGGAATCCGATATTTTCAACAGGTGAACGGTGCTGACTATCCGCTTATTTTGGCTGCCACCACCATGTCCCTGGTTCCGATTATTATCATCTATTTGTTCGCCCAGCGGTATTTTATTGAAGGAATTGCGGTTACGGGGACCAAGGGATAAATTCAGCAATCGGAAAGGAAGCCATGAAACCGTGAATAAGAAGACATTGTTTAACGATGGATGGGAATTTGCCAAAAGCAGCCTGGAAGCTGCGGATAGTGCGGATTTGAAGTTCGAGCCTGTCGATCTCCCCCACGATTGGCTGATCTACGATACGTTAAATCTATATGAAAATAGTATAGGCTGGTACCGCAAGAAATTTACCTCTGCCAATCGCGCTGACCGGATCCTGTTATGCTTCGATGGCGTGTATATGGACTCTACCCTCTATGTGAATGGTCAATTTGCAGGAGAATGGAAATACGGATATTCGTCATTCGAACATGAGATCACGGATGCGGTCGCAGACGGGGATAACGAAATCCTGGTGAAGGTCGTGCACCAAAGCCCGAACAGCAGATGGTACTCCGGTGCCGGCATCTACCGGAATGTGTGGCTGAAGACAAGAGACCGCAATCATCTTGTTACGGATGGGATTTATATAACCACCAACCGCGATGGCGATAGCTGGCAGGTGGAAGTGGAAACCGAAATGAATCTTGATCAGGACGCGGAGCTCTCGCATACGATTCTGTACAAGGGCGAAGTGATTGCTTCCGCCACCGATAGAATTGCGGCTGGCAGTGTTCCTGCCGCACATCATTGGGTAAGGCTGCCGGTAAATAAACCGCTGTTGTGGAGCACGGATGAGCCTCATTTATACCAATTGAAAACCGAATTGCACCTGGCTGCAGCGGATGGGGACGCGAATCAACAGACGGAAATGATCGAAACCGTCACACAGAATATCGGGTTTCGGGAAATCGCACTCAGTTCCGATCAAGGTCTTCAGTTAAACGGCAGAAAAATGAAATTAAACGGAGTTTGCGAGCATCATGATCTGGGAGCCTTAGGGGCGGCTTTTAATATAAACGCCCTCAGAAGAAGGTTTAACATCTTGAAGGATATGGGCGTTAACGCGATCCGCACAGCCCACAATATGCCTGCAGTCGAGCTTATGGAATTGGCGGACGAGATGGGGCTGCTGGTCGTCTCGGAGGCCTTCGATATGTGGGAGAGACCGAAAACGACTTATGATTACGCGAGATTCTTCAAGGATTGGGCCCGTATCGATGTGAAAAGCTGGGTCATGCGCGACCGCAATCATCCGAGCCTGCTGATGTGGAGCATCGGCAATGAAATTTACGATACCCATGCCGATCCAAAAGGGCAGGATGTAACGAGGATGCTTATGGATGAAGTGCTTCGGTATGATCCGAAAGGCAACGCCACCGTTACGATCGGCTCGAATTATATGCCCTGGGAGAATGCCCAAAAATGCGCGGATATCGTGAAGGCTGCGGGATACAATTACGCGGAGAAGTATTATCAAAGCCATCATGCGGAGCATCCGGACTGGATTATATACGGCAGCGAGACAGCCTCCGTTGTCCAAAGCAGAGGCATCTATCACTTCCCGTTCGAGAGATCGATTCTTGCCGACGACGACGAGCAGTGCTCCGCATTAGGAAACAGCTCAACAAGCTGGGGCGCAAAGTCCGCAGAGGCCTGCATTCTTGCAGAAAGGGATACCCCCTTTTCCCTTGGCCAGTTTATCTGGACCGGATTTGACTATATCGGCGAGCCGACCCCTTACCATACGAAGAACTCTTATTTCGGGCAGATCGATACGGCTACCTTCAAGAAGGATTCCTATTACATCTATCAAGCGGCCTGGACGGATTACAAGACAAGACCAATGGTACATCTCTTTCCTTATTGGGATTTCAATAACGGTCAAATGATTGATATCCGCGTATGCTCGAATGCGCCCAGGGTCGAATTGCAGTGCAACGGCGTTACAATCGGAACCTATGATATTGATCATGAGCATGGAACGCAGCTTGCCGGCTGGTGGAAGATTCCTTATGAAGAAGGGGAAATCAAAGCGATCGCTTATGATGAAGCCGGCCATGTCATTGCGACGGATGTCAGAAGATCCCCTCGCGATGCGAGGAAGATTGGTTTGCATGCGGATAAGGAGACCCTTATTGCGGATGGGACCGACTTGATATTTGTGGAAATAACCATGGAGGATGAGGACGGCAATCCGGTGGAGAACGCGAACAATCGGGTGCATGTACAGGTAACGGGAGCAGGCCGCCTGATCGGTCTGGATAACGGAGACAGTACGGACTATGATCCCTATAAAGGGATAAGCAGAAGGCTGTTCAGCGGAAAACTGATGGCCATCATCGCGGCTTCGCTGGAGCCTGGCAGGATTCGTATCGAGGTTTCTTCGGCCGGTCTGGAAAGCGGCGCTGCAGAGTTTGAGTCGCTTCCGGCGATGGATGGAGCGTTGGAGGGGATTTCCGCAGCCATGAGAAATCAGGATCTGTCCTGTGTTATGGGAAGCATGGAAGAAATCCCGCTGCGCAAAATTGAAATTGTAAGCGATTCGGGACAGCTGTTTAACGAATCAAGACAAGAGGCAGTTGTGCGGGCAAATCTGTATCCTGAACACACTTCTTATCAAGAGGTGGAATGGAGCGTAGTGAACGAGGCGGGGATCGTATCCAACCTTGCCCGCATAGAAGCTTCCGGTCGTGAAGCGAAGATCACGGCGCTGGGTGATGGGGAGTTTCGGGTCCGCTGCATGAGCAGGAACGGCAGCGACAAGACCAAGCTTATTTCCCAGCTGGAATTTACGGCCTCCGGTCTGGGCACAGCGTACAAGGATCCTTACGACTTCATATCGGCGGGACTTTACGATTTCAGTAAGGGCGAAGTGGGAAATGGGAATGAAAGAGGGGTAGCGACCAGCAGAGACGGAGAAACCCGGGTAGGCTTCAGCAATATTGACTTTGGCCCCTACGGCTCTGATCTGATCACCATGCCAATTTTTGCCTTGACCAGCGATGCGTATGAACTGCAAATCTGGGAGGGAAATCCCGAGGCAGAGGGCAGTGAATTACTGGCCGATGTCATGTATCAAAAAGCATCCAGGTGGAATGTGTATCAAGAGGCGGCATACCGCTTGTCCAAAAGACTCACGGGTATCACTTCGATTTGTTTTGTCCTTCAGAAGAAAGTGCATATCAAGGGCTTCTCATTTGATAAAAGGAATCGGGCCTTTGAGCGGAATAACGCTGCGGAATGCGACCGTATCTATGGAGATACCTTCACCGTAACGGATAATGGCGTTGAAGGCATTGGGAATAATGTTTCCCTGGAGTTTGAACAAATGGATTTTACAAGTGAAGGCGCGACGAAGCTTGTCGTATATGGCCAATCGCCTATTGATAAAAATACCATTCATATCCGGTTCGCAAACGAGGATGGCGAAAGCAATCAACTCATCGAATTCACGCAATCCGGTGGATATGAAGAGCGGGTATATGACCTGGAGAAAATAACGGGCAGCCAAAAAGTAACCTTCATCTTTTTGCCGGGAAGCCATTTCGATTTCGGCTGGTTCCAATTTGTTAAATAAGCCGGAGAACGGCAATCCGAAATAATCCGAAAATGAAAGATGGCCTTGCTCGCAAATGATGCGAACAAGGCCATTTTTTATTTGCTCGTACAGGGGTTCGAGCTTCATGCAGGCCGGGTTCGGGAAGCGGCAGATTAATTTTAATTCCATAAAAGGAATTCATCCTGTACTCTTAAATTAATAAACCATTCGTACAGAATGGTTCTATTACGATGAATTACATAAAAATGGAGGCAAGATAAATGAAGTTTAGCTATGTTTCCCACCTTAACTGTCCCAAGTGCAATAAAATCTACGATTTGCATGAAAAGCATCAGTTGTGTACATGCGGTTCGCCTTTACTGGTCAGCTATGATCTGGATGAATTGAAAAGGGAGTTTAAACCAAAGGATTTATTGGGAAGACCAGCTGATCTTTGGAGGTATCATGAATTGCTTCCGGTGCTGAAGGAAGAGAACGTTGTGTCATTGGGAGAAGGAATGACGCCATTAATTCCAATGCGGAATTTTGGTAAATCGGTTGCTATTCCCAACCTGTTTATGAAGGATGAAGGCATCATACCAACCGGAACCTTCAAGGCAAGAGGGGCTGCTGTCGGTATTTCTAAAGCAAAGGAACTGGGAATTAAAGAGCTGGCTATGCCGACGAATGGAAATGCTGGTGCCGCATGGGCGCTGTATGCAGCGAGAGCGGGCATTAAATCTATCATTGTGATGCCTCTCGATGCCCCTAAGATTACAAGAAATGAGTGTGCGGTTTCAGGGGCAAATTTATATCTGGTCAATGGGTTAATTAGCGACGCTGGCAGGATTGTAGGACAGGCGGTCAAGGATTTTAATTTATTTGATGCTTCGACTTTAAAGGAGCCTTACCGTATTGAAGGCAAGAAAACGATGGGACTTGAAATAGCTGAACAAATGGGATGGATAATGCCTGACGTCATTCTTTATCCAACCGGTGGCGGAGTAGGTATTATTGGTATTTATAAAGCATTGATGGAATTGCTGGCCTTAGGCTGGATTGAGGGTCCGCTCCCTCGTCTGGTCGCTGTCCAGGCAGCCGGGTGTGCGCCTATTGTCAAAGCCTGGGAAGAAAGAAAGGCAGTATCGGAATTTTGGGAAAATTCAACTACTGCTGCATTCGGAATCAATGTGCCGAAAGCCCTTGGTGACTTTTTAGTATTGGATGCGGTCTATAAGACGGACGGTTGCGCTATTGCTGTTGATGATCCAAGTATCTTGCAAGAGCAGCAGCGAATAGCCTCAATGGAAGGCGCATTTATTTGCCCGGAAGGCGCTGCTGTTTTTGCAGCCGCAAGAATTTTGAGAAAGAACGGATGGATCAGAGAAGAAGAGACCGTTGTTGCTTTAAACACCGGAGCTGGAGTGAAATATCCGGATACGGTCCAGGTTGAAGTTCCTGAGCTGCAAAGGGATGAATATATCAGGGAGGGTAGAAGGTAATCATTCGCCTGTCCTTTCTGCAGATCGCGCCGATCCATATCGTCCCCGATTCCTCCTTAAATGTCGAATTAAGGATCCCTGGGACTTCGAAACCGGTTATATTGGCACTTTTCAGAAATGGATAGATTGCTATTATTTGAACTACCAAACGTTTCTGGACAGTCGTTCAATATCCCGATAAAGGAGCGGTTCTGTGGGGCGGTCCAGGCCGATATCGACATGGAAAAATGTATTTCGGTTGGGTATGATGAATAATAGTAAATAAATGGAACAGAGAGGATGGTCGGATTCATGACTTTCAATGAATATCAATATGAACGTCCAGATGTTAAGAAGATTGAACAGCGTTTTAAGGAACTGCTTGCATCATTCAACCAGGCTGAAGGCGCAGCACAACAAAACCAGGTGATGGAGTCCATCAATCAATTGCGCAATGAGTACAACACACAGGAGACGCTGGTCTCCATACGCCATTCCGTAGATACAAGAGATCAATTTTATAAGGCCGAGCAAGATTATTTCGATGAAATTAATCCGGTTATCCAAGAGTACATAACGGATTACTATCGTGCGTTAACCCAGTCGAAATTCCGTCAGGAGCTCGAAGCCAAATGGGGCGGGCAGCTGTTCCGTCTGGCGGAAATGTCGCTCAAGACATTCAGCCCTGAAATTATTGAAGACCTGCAGCAGGAGAACAAATTATCCACGGAGTACAGCCAACTCATCGCATCCGCGAAAATCCCGTTCGAAGGAGAAGAACGGACGCTGGCTCAGTTGACGCCGTTTGAATTGTCGACGGACAGGGACATGAGGCACCGGGCATCGGACGCCAAATATCAATTCATGGCGGACCATGAACAGGAATTGGACCGCATTTATGACGATCTGGTCAAAGTGCGAACCAAGATCGCCAGGAAACTGGGCTACCGCAATTTTGTCGAGCTCGGATATGCACGGATGAGCCGAACGGATTACAATGCGGGGATGGTTCAAAATTTCCGCGATCAAGTGGCCCAATATATGGTGCCGGTGACCACTAAGCTCAAAGAGCGTCAACTCCGCCGGATCGGCGTCGATAAACTGCAATATTACGACGAAGGATTCAGTTTCAAAACGGGTAACGCTAAGCCTAAAGGCGATCCCGACTGGATCGTGGAGAACGGCCGGAGGATGTACCGGGAGCTGTCTCCGGAAACCGACAATTTCTTCACCTTCATGCTGGATAATGGGCTGATGGATCTGGTCAGCAAGAAAGGCAAGCAAAGCGGCGGATATTGCACGTATTTGCCGGATTACAAAGCTCCTTTCATCTTCTCCAATTTCAATGGTACCTCAGGAGATATCGACGTGTTGACGCATGAAGTAGGGCATGCCTTCCAGGTGTTTGAGAGCCGCAACTACGAAGTGCCGGAATACGGGTTTCCGACTTATGAAGCGTGCGAAATTCATTCGATGAGCATGGAGTTTTTCACTTGGCCGTGGATGGAGCTGTTCTTCAAGGAGGATACGGATAAATACCGTTTCGATCATCTGGCGAGCTCGCTGCAATTCATTCCGTACGGCGTTTCGGTGGATGAATTCCAGCATTTCGTTTATGAAAATCCGGATGCAACGCCGGACGAGCGCAAAGCAGCATGGCGCAAAATTGAGAAGAAATACCTGCCGCACCGCAAATACGATGAAAACGATTATCTGGAGCGCGGAGGTTTTTGGCAGAAGCAGCAGCATATTTTCCGCTCGCCGTTTTATTACATCGATTACACCCTTGCGCAAATTTGTGCGTTCCAATTCTGGAAGCGGATGAACGAAGACTACAAAGCAGCTTGGGCCGATTACCTGAAATTGTGCCAGCAGGGCGGAAGCAAGTCGTTCCTGGAGCTCGTCAAGGTGGCCGGTCTCATATCCCCGTTCGAAGACGGCTGTGTCGTATCAGTCATGGGGGACATAGATAATTGGCTGAGCGGTGTTGATGATAAGAAGCTGTAATTATAAGCAAGCCTTTCACAAAAAATAAAAGACGGCCGTGAGTCCCCGACGAAAGGGTTCCCGGCCGTCTTTGTGCTGTGCTGCGTTTCGGAGTGTGTGCAATTCGTATTGGTCTGATATCGTTTATATTTATTTTTTAATAGTTTTAAAAACTTAATTCTAGTAATCCATCCACCTTTTCCCTTATGATAAAAATGTTAGCATGCATAACATGAGAGGATGAGGTAGCATATGAAAGACTGGATCAAGAGGAGGAAATTAAGCAGATTCATTATTTCATCTTTGACGGTGAGCCTGATCGCCCTGCCATTTAATGGGATTATGGCAGCGGCTGACCCGGGCACCGCGGCCTTAAAGCTGAGAATCATGGAAACGACGGACATTCATACGAATATTCTCTCTTACGATTATTACAAGGATGCCCCCTCAGACACGGTAGGCTTGGCCAAAACGGCCCAATTGGTCAAAACCGCCCGCCAGGAAGCAAAAAATACATTTTTGGTCGATAACGGCGATCTGATTCAAGGAACCCCGCTCGGTACTTACAAGGCGCTTGTAGCTCCACTGAAAACAGGCGAAGTCCATACCGTTTACAAAGCAATGAACCTTATGGGGTATGATGCCGCCACACTGGGCAATCATGAATTCAACTATGGACTCGATTATTTGGATGAAGCCGTGAAGGGCGCCAACTTTCCTTATGTTAACGCGAACGTGTATATGGACGACAAAGACGGCAATCCGGACAATGACGTCAATCGTTTTGATCCCTATGAGATTATTACCAAAACATTGGTAGACGAATCCGGACAGGAGCAAACTCTGAAAATCGGCGTGATCGGCTTTGTTCCTCCGCAAATTATCCAATGGGACAAATCATGGCTCGAAGGCCATGTTGCGGCTCGGGACATTGTCGCGACGGCCGAGAAATTCATCCCGAAGATGCGCGCTGAAGGAGCCGATCTTATTATCGCCTTGGCGCACACGGGTTTCAACGGATCCGCCAAAGCATATGGGGATGCGGAGGATGCCGTGCTGCCCTTGAGCAAAGTGGCGGGTATCGATGCCATTACGTTCTCCCATACCCACAAGGTTTTTCCCGCGGTGGACGATAAATCGCTCGACCCGCTATTCAAGGACACGGATGGCAGCGTGTTACCGGGCGTTGACAACGCCAAAGGAATGATCAACGGAGTGCCTGCGGTGCAAGCGGGATACGGCGGGAACAACCTCGGCATCATCGATTTGACGCTGGAAAGGCAGGCCGGCAAGTGGAAGGTGGCCGCTTCCCAATCGTCCACAAAAGCGATTTACGATACCGCGGCCCAAAAGCCGCTGGTTGAAGCAGAGCCTGCTATCGTTGAAGCGGTGAAGGCCGACCATGAAGCGACAATTCAATATGCGAACAGCCCGATCGGGACGACGACCGCGCCGATCCACAGCTTCTTCTCTCTGGTGCAGGACGACCCTTCCATCCAAATCGTAACGAATGCGCAAAAGTGGTACGTCGAGAATTATGTGCAGAAAAACCTGCCCCAGTATAAAAACACGCCGATCCTGTCCGTTGGCGCACCTTTTAAAGCGGGACGCAACGGTCCGGACGAGTTTACAGAAATTAAAGCCGGCCCTCTCGCGATCAAGAGCGCAGGCGACCTTTACCTGTATGACAACACGTTAAAAGTGATTTTGGTGAAAGGCTCAGCTGTCAAGGAATGGCTCGAAATGTCCGCGGGCAAATTCAATCAGATCGATCCGGACAAGAAAGAAGAGCAGCCGCTGCTCAACCCATCATTCCCGGTCTATAACTTCGACGTCATCGACGGAGTGACGTACCAGATCGACGTAACGAAGCCGGCCAAATATAAACCGGACGGCACGATCAACGACGCCAATTCCAGCCGGATCGTCCAATTAAACTATAACGGCCAACCAATCGACCCGAATCAGGATTTCCTCGTCGCAACTAACAACTACCGTGCGGGAGGAGGCGGCAGCTTCCCGGGCGTGAAAGGAAGCAGATACGTCATCGACTCGCCCGATGAGAACCGTCAAATTTTGATGGATTATATTTTATCGCAGAAATCGATTGATCCCTCGATCGATAACAACTGGTCGATTGCACCGATTTCCGGAGAAGTGAACGTAACGATTACGTCTTCCCCGAAAGCGGCCGAGTACGTGAAATCGACGCCAAACATCCGTTATTTGAACAGGATGGATGACAAAGGCTTCGGCCTCTTTTCCCTGGATGTAAGCAAAACGTTCAAGGACGTACCCTCGTCGCACTGGGCGTATTCCGCGATTAACGAGCTTGCCTCCAAACAAATCGTCTCGGGCACAAGCAACACGGAATTCGATCCGAATGCCAAGGTAACCCGGGCGCAGTTTGCATCCATGCTGGTTAAAGCGTTGAAATTGACCGCCAAAAGTAAAACGAAATTCAAGGATGTCCTTGCATCAGCCTGGTATGCCGGCGCGGTGGCGGCCGCCTCGGAGAACGGTCTTGTCAGCGGCATTACCAAAGACCGGTTCGCGCCGGATCAAACCATTACCCGCGAGCAAATGGCCATTATGATCAGCAGGGCATTGAATCTGAAGGCAGGGAAGACCCTTAAAGCGGAAAGCGAAGCGAAATTCACGGACGCTTCGGCCATCAGTGCCGGGGCAAGCGCAAGCGTCGACATAACCGTCGAACGCGGCGTGATGAGCGGCAGCAGCGGCAAGTTTAACCCCACAGCGGCGGCCACGCGTGCCGAAGCGGCCAAAGTGATCAGCCTTCTGACCAGCAACGTCTCCGTCCAACTGCTCGGCATAAACGATTTCCATGGCCAGTTGGATTATAGCAAGACAGTGAAGGATGCCGGGGGGAACGTTACCGCCACGCTCGGCGGAGCCGATTACCTGGCCGCCTATCTGAAGCAGCGCGAAGCGGCTAACCCGAACACCCTGCTCGTGCATGCTGGCGACGCGGTAGGCGCAAGCGCTCCGGTTTCCGCTTTGCTGCAGGACGAACCGACCATCGATTTCCTGAATCGACTGGGTTTCGATGCCGGTACGGTGGGCAACCACGAATTCGACAGGGGCGCAGAGGAAGCGCTGCGTTTGATCAACGGGGGCAAAAATCCGGTATCCGGCAAAGATTTTACCGGGGCGGACTTCCCTTACGTGGCGGCCAACGTCGTGGATAAAGATGGCAAACCGCTCCTTGATGCCTATGTCATCAAAAAAGTCGGAGGGGTCAAAATCGGTTTTATCGGCGTCGTAACGAACATCACGCCTACGATTGTCAAAGCATCCAGCATCGAAGGCTTGAGCTTCATCGAGCAGGCTCCGGCGGTCAATAAGGCCGTTGCGGAATTAAAGGCTAAAGGCATTGAAGCGATTGTCATTCTGGCCCATGATCCCTTTGAGGGCAGCGCCGACGCGCCGACCGGTGAAGTCGTCGATTTGGCCAACAATGTGGACGACGAAGTGGACGTCATCTTCGCAGGCCACAACCATGGCGGGTTGAACAAAGTGATTGACGGCAAGCTGGTCATCGAGGCTTACTCTTACGGCACAGCCTTCTCCGACATCGATCTGGAGATCGACCGCGCCACGCATGATATCGTGCTGGCCAAAGGCGAGGTTGTTGATGTCAAACGAGAGGGCATCGAACCGGATGCCGAAATCGCGAAAATGATCAAAAACTACCAGGAATTGAACGCGCCGGTCATGAATGCGCCGGTCGGTAAAACGGACGCAGCCATCACCCGCACCGCGGCAGCATCCGGCGAATCCGCGCTCGGCAACTTGATTGCGGACGGCATGCGCGAGGCGATGAAGACGGATTTCGCGTTTATGAACTCCGGCGGTATCCGCAGCGACATGCCGGAAGGTTCTGTCACGTACGGCAGCATGTTCAGCATCCAGCCTTTCGGCAACGTGCTTGTGAAAATGACGCTGTCCGGAAGCCAGATGAAAGAACTGCTGAATCAGCAGTGGGGCGAGACCGGAACAAAGATCGGCCAAGTATCCGGGTTCACGTACTCTTATGATGACAGCAAGCCGGACGGCCAGAAGATTATCGAGCTCAAAAAAGCGGACGGTACCCCGCTTGAGGACGCGGCTTTCTATACAATCGTCGTGAACGACTTTATGGCAACCGGGGGCGACAGCTATACGCTGCTCGTCAAAGGGACGAACCGCGAGGCGGGTCCTGTCGACCTGGATGCGACGATCACATACGTGAAAACGAAATTCCCGGGCGGGCCGATTACCGCCAAAACCGAAAATCGCATTACCAAAGTGAATTGATTTATCTGAACTGGGCGCTTTGACACATGAACAAACCCCTCCAAGCAGACCGCGACTCGCAAGAGCGCTCTCTGGAGGGGTTTGTCTTGTAACGGGAGCGAAGATTGCTTCTATTCGCCCATTCACCCTTATCCACGCGCCGGCCTTTGACGCCAATATCCATGTTTTTAACAGATAATATAATGATCTGCTTTTAAATGGAAGTGCTTTCAAGAAGTTAACAAAGTGGTATAGATGTTAATACCTTTTTCTGTCCGCCATTTACGAAATCGCTTACAATTTGATTGTTATCATTAATTTCGTTATAGGAGGAACCACGATGAGAAAGCTGCGCAAATCTCTTGCTCTTTTACTGGTTACCGTGCTGATCGGCATTTTGGCCGCTTGCACGGGCGGCAATAACGACTCTCCAAACAACAACGGCTCTTCCGGCAGCGGGGGAAGTACGGGCAACGCGGATACGGATCCGGCCAAGAGCGGTGCACCGATAAAAGACGGGAAGTTCGATCCGCCCGTAACCATTACGGTGGTGCGGGGCATCGGTGCCGAGGTGAAGTTCAAAGACGGCGAGTCGATGGAGAACAACGTTCACACTAAATGGGCGAAAGAGAAGCTCGGCATCGAGCTGAAGTATCTGTGGACTGTAGTGGATACGAACGATGCGTTCAAGACAAAGCTCCGTCTGGCGCTGTCCGCCAACCAGGAGTTCCCGGATATATTGCCGCTGCGGACTACAGCAGACGTGGTCGACGACCTCATAGATTCCGGCCGCTTCCAGGATGCGGGCGAGCTGTTTGACAAGTATGCCTCCCAGACCTGGAAGGACGCTATGAACGAGGATCCTACTGTATGGTACCCGTATATGCGCGACGGCAAGCGGGTGGGCCTTCCGATCCTGGACTATGCATACAACGGCGACCCAGTGCTCTGGATCCGTGAGGACTGGATGAAAAAGCTGAATCTGCAGGCACCGAAGACAATTGAGGACCTTGAACAGATCCTGGAAGCTTTCACAAACAATGATCCGGACGGCAATGGCAAGAAGGATACATTCGGCCTGACGATCGGCTTCAAGAATTGGTTGAATACATGGATGGGCGATGCGGGCTGGGTTTTCGGCGCTTACGGCACAATGCCGAACCAGTGGAACTCCGATGGTCAGGGCGGCATCTCATACGGCTCGATCAATCCTGCCATGAAGGACGGTCTGACGAAATTAAGCGACTGGATGAAGAAGGGCTACATCCCCAAGGAAGCCGGACTATGGGACGAAACGAAGTCGACCGAAGCATTCACCTCCGGCAAAGCAGGTATCGTAGCAGGTCCGCACTGGATGCCTTCGTGGCCGCTTGAAGATGTGAAGAAGAATGTAAAAGGTGCGGAATATAAGGCGTATGCGATCCCGGCCGGACCGGATGGCAAAGCCGGGCGCCACGGTACGCCAAACAACAACGGCGTGGTGTTGATCAACAAGGATATGAAGAATCCGGAAGTGTTCTTCACATACCAGAACTATCTGTTCGACAACTACGCCAATCCCAAAGAAGGCAGCGAGTTCGAATACGGCTTGTCGAAGGGCTATGACTGGGATGAGAAAGACGGCAAGAAAGTGGTTTTGAAGGAAGGGGAAAACGGCTTCGCAACCAATAAATATACGCTTACGTTCGACGGTGCGCGGATTCCTTCGCTCTCCATGAATGCGCTGGCGAAGATCGCCTCGGGCGAAGAACCTTCAACGACGTTCGAGAAGCTGCAAAAGGAAATGGCGCCGGAAGCTGTCCTCGAGGCAGCCAAGATCGTCGTCGACCAAAAGGATATCGCCATGAAAAATATGTTTACGGGTTCCGCGACGCCTACGATGAAGGATAAACGCGAATTCCTGGAGAAGCTTGAGAAGGAAATCTTCAGCAAGATCGTCTACGGGGAGCTTGGAATTGATGCGTTCGATAAGTTCGTTGAGGATTACAACAAGAACGGCGGCGACAAAATATACACCGAAGCCAACGAGTGGTATAAAGCCGTAGGTGGCAAGTAATAAGCAAATGCGGCGGACAGCAAGCCCGGTCATTCCAATGGCCGGGTCTTTATGGTACCAAAGGCTGCAATTGCGGTATATGTGAAATTCATAAACCCGGGAGGCGAAGCGAAATGAGCAGCAGAGAAAATTGCCCGCTTGCAGGCGACCAGGAATTTACAATCGGCCCCGCAGGCGGGCGGAAATTATTCCCCGTCGCGAACAGCGGCCGCAAGCTTTGGGAGATGGCGCCTTATCTTGTTATGGATGTGTATCACGAGCAGGTTGAAGTGCTTGGGCTTGGGCTTGAATTTTATAAACACATAGACGGGGAGCCGTCGCTGCAATCTTTCACGGGCGTGCTGCCGGGTGTGCTGACGCGCATTGCATTCCCGCTGGACGCGCTCGATTCGCAAGCCGTGTTCCTGCCGCGGACGCCGGGCAAGCTGAAGACGCTTGTCTCGGGTGAAGGCTTGAAGCGCTCTGAGGTCGCAGCGTATGCAATCGGCACGCTCTCTTCCGCCAAGGGATGGAGGTTTAACGTGTCGAACGTCCATCTATCTATGGCGGAGCCCGATTATACGCTGCAGCCAATCAGCCTTGTGGACGAATTGGGACAGTATACGCGCAAGAGCTGGCCGGGAAAAACCGCGGATTCGGTTGAGCTCGCCACTTATCTGCAGAGCGAACGGGAAAGCAGTTCAGCCAGCATAGCTGCAGAGAGAAGCCGGTTCGGCGGCTGGAAGGGCAAGATGTTCGCGGCGTCCGGTTATTTCCGGACGGAGCATGACGGCAGAAGGTGGTGGCTGGTCGATCCGGACGGCTCCGCATTCTACAGTCTCGGCATGGACTGCGTCAATCCCGGCGAGTCCATGAAGGTCAACGGCATGGAGCCGCTGCTTAGCCGGCTGCCTCCGCAGGACGGTGATTATGCGGAGGCATGGAGTGTGACCAACGGGCGAGGGGATCTGATGAACGGCCGCTATTTCAACTATGCCGTCGCCAATTTGATCCGCTCCTTCGGACGCACATGGTACGAGGATTGGGCGCTTATCACCCGCAACCGGCTGCTGGGATGGGGCTTTAATACGGTGGGCAATTGGTCCGATCCGGCGTTCATCCGGGGGGCGGCGATGCCGTATGTGCTGCCGCTGGAACATTTTCCGATGACGCAGCGGTCGATCTTTCGCGACTTTCCGGATGTATTCAGCGAGGAGTTCCGCGCTGGGGCTGAGCAGTTTGCAGAGCAGCTGAAAGCATACGCGGACGATCCGTATCTGATCGGATATTTCCTGCGTAACGAACCGCTCTGGGCATTCGCAGGCGATGTTAATCTGGCGGCAAAGCTGCTGGAACTGGATGCCGCCTTCGAAAGCAAGCGGGAGATGATCCGGTTCCTGTCGGAACGTTATGAAGGTGAGATCAGCCGGCTCAATGAGGCATGGGGAACGGCACTCATGTCGTTCGACGGGCTGCTGCAGCCGTTCGAAGCTGATTCAGTCATTGCATCGGCAGGCGCAGCGGAGGATCTCGATCTGTTTACGGAGCTCATGATCGAAGTGTATAATGCCATTCCGTCCATGGCATGCCGCCAAGTGGATCCGAACCATTTGAATCTGGGCATGCGCTACGCATGGATTTCATCCCCGAAGCTGTTCAAGGGAAGCCATCATTTCGACGTGTTTTCGATAAACGGCTACAAAATGAAGCCCGATGCAGACGAAATTCACGAGATCGCAGCATTTACCGGGCTGCCTGTCATGATTGGTGAATTTCACTTCGGAGCGCCTGACGCCGGCCTGCTGGCAACAGGTCTTCGCGGCGTATCGACGCAAGAGGAGCGCGGCAAGGCATACAGCCATTATGTGGAGCATGCGGCCGCGTTGACGGATCTCGTCGGGGTACATTATTTTATCCTCAATGACCAGGCTTTGCTGGGCCGCTTCGATGGAGAGAACTTCCAGATTGGCGCCGTCGATGTCTGCCATCGGCCTTATCAGCCGTTTACCGACCGGGTCGCCGCAACCCATGGACGCATTTACGGGATTGCGGACGGGCGGCTGGTGCCGACCCGCGAAGAAGCCGAGGAGATTCCAAGGATCGGATTTTAAGGCTTTACACAACAAAAACCGCTTGCCTGCATGCAGCAGACCGGCGGTTTCCATCGCCATTCTATTCCTTGACCGCACCGAGCACGATCCCTTTGACGAAGTACCGCTGCAGGAACGGATACACCAGCAGGATCGGCAGTGCGCCGATGAAAATCTGCGCCGCTTTGACGGTACGCTGGGCAATATTCTCAAGATCCTCAGGCCGGACGTTGACCTTGCTGAGGTCCTGCTGGACGATGATCGTCTGCAAGAACGTCGCGAGCGGGTATTTGTCATACTCCGTTATATAAAGCATACCGTCAAACCAGGAGTTCCAGTGGCCCACCATGTTGAACAGCGAGAGCGTCGCGATCGCAGGCAGCGAAATCGGCAGATATACGCTGACGAGCGTCCGTAGATGGCTGGCCCCGTCGATGAGCGCCGCTTCTTCCAGTTCCTTGGGAACGGTACGGAAGAAGTTCAACATCAGGATCAGCAGCCACACATTGACCGCGGTCGGCAGAACGAGCGCCCACATCGTGTTCATCATATGAAGCTTCTGGATGAGAATATAGGATGGCACCATTCCGCCGCTGAACAGCATGGTGAAAACGAAAAACCAGGCATAGACGGATCGGCCGCGGAAGAACGAATCCTCCTTCGAGAGCGGATAGGCGGTCAGGAAGATGACCAGCATGCTGATTCCGGTACCGAGCGCCGTCCGCTCGACTGCCAGCCAGAGTGCGCGAAGGAAGTTATCGTTGACGAGTGTCTTCTCATAGGCATCGAACGTGAACTGGATGGGCCACAAGCCGACGAGGTTGGCGCTTGCCGGCGCCTTGCCGCTTAAGGAAACGGCCAGAATATGAATGAGCGGCATGATGCAGAGCAGACTGACGACAAGCAGAAGAGCATAGTTGAAGCCGGAGAAAATCCGGTAAGAAACGGACTGGCGGCGCATATGACGACCTCCTTTCTATACATGCAAACAGGTAATTCAGAAAATCCGGTAATTCGCGAATTTGTAAGCCAGCCGGTAAGCGAAGATGATCAGAACCATGCCGATGACCGATTTGAACAGGCCGACGGCTGTGCCGAAGCTCATTTCTCCGTTCAGGATGGCCATCCGGTAGACGAAAGTATCAATAATATCGCCTTTGCTGTAGACAAGGGCGTTATACAGATTGAAAATTTGATCAAATCCCGCATTCAGAATATTGCCCAGTGACAGCGTTCCGAGCACAATGGTAATCGGAATCAGCGCAGGAATCGTGATATATACCGTCTGCTTCCAGCGTCCGGCGCCGTCCACTTCGGCGGCTTCGTAGAGCGAAGGATTGATGCCGGCGAGCGAAGCCAGGAAAACGATTGTGCCATATCCGAATTCTTTCCAGACATCGCTGACGACGACGGTGAAGCGGAACCAGTCGCCGTTGCCGAGGAAGAACACCGGATCGATGCCGAAAACGCCGAGTGCCCGGTTGACAAGACCGCCTTCAGGGGACAGCATGTCAAGCAGGATGCCGCCGAGGATAACCCAGGACAAGAAGTGAGGCAGGTAGACCAGGGTCTGTACGGAGCGCTTGAAGCCCATCGCGCGTACCTCGTTCAGCAGCAGGGCGAAGATCAAGGGTGTAATGAGCTGGAAGACGATCTTGAGTGACGCGATGATGAGCGTGTTCATA
The DNA here is from genome assembly GCF_056269365.1 of Paenibacillus sp. JT22N12. Classification (NCBI taxonomy): domain Bacteria; kingdom Bacillati; phylum Bacillota; class Bacilli; order Caryophanales; family Paenibacillaceae; genus Paenibacillus; species Paenibacillus sp. JT22N12. The sequence goes on from NZ_JBWDNU010000002.1 coordinate 599,381, forward strand.
ATGACCTGCACGCTGTCGGGACGCTGGAACATATAGCGGAAATGCTCCATGCCAACCCATTCGGACTTGAAGAAGCCGAGCCACGGCTTAAAGTCCTGAAACGCCATCACGATGCCGCCCATCGGGAGGTACGCGAAGATAAGGGTGAAGATCACGCCGGGCACCATCATGAAATGCAGCGGCCATGTCCGTTTGAAGTTCCACCTGTTCCTGACCTTGGCAGCTTTTCTCGCCGCTGGCGCTTTAATCGGTTGCGGGTTGCCTGTGCTTGCTTGCATGGGAGGTCGCTCCTTTAGAGGGATGAATGGCCGCAGTGAAGCGGTCTATGCCGATTACTTCCATTGTAATAAGATAGCGCTTTCATAATCCAGAACAACCTGTGAAGAATGATGTTACTTTGTTAACCGATTGCAGGGAATGGAGAGACCGTGATGGGAAACGTGCGTTTGACCGTCTATAAGAAATTGATGCTGCTCATATTGCTGCTGCTGACCCCGATCGTGGTGCTCTACACGTATGCCAACCAGAAGACGGTAGGTGTGGTGAAAGCGGAGATTTACCAGTCAAACAAGAACCAACTGATCTTCTTCGCCAGTCAGATGGATAAGAAGATCGAAGAGATCGCTACATATTCCATTATGTTGATCCGGGATCGTTCATTAAACGATTACCGCTATGTCGATCTTTATCCCAACTATACGGATGTCATCCGGGTCAAAAATACGGTTCTTGACCGGATCAGCCTCCAACAGGCCATGAGCGGATGGATCAACCGGATTTCGGTGTACGCGCCCCAGATCAAGGATGTCATATCGACGGACAATACGGTGAGCTATGAATCCGGATACCTGGAACGAAATGTCGGACGGGGCTGGAAATACGAGAAAGAGCGGCAGGAGTTTGTCTGGTACGCAGCTGAGCCGCAGGGGGGCTCGGACAATCCGCTGAAAGCCAAGCTGATTATCGAGACCCGGTTCCCGGCGCAGCGGATCATGGATATGCTCGGTGCTTATGAAACGGACGGCGAGCGGCACCCGTTCCTTTACCGTCACGGCGGAGACGTGATCAGGTTCGGCACATACAAGGACGATACGCTCGTCGAGCTTAGCCGGATGCTGGATTCAGACCATACGCAGCCAGCGTTTAACCGGTTAAAGAAGGTCAAGGGTGAGCAGTATGTAGTGAATGTGGTTGCGCTGGACAGCGTGGGCTGGTATCTGGTCGATTATGTGCCGCTCGAGAAAATTTTGTCGCCCATCACGAAGAGCCGGAATTCCTTCTACATCGTCCTGACACTGCTGCTTCTGCTCGGGCTTGGGGCAGCGCTCATGCTGTACCGCAATGTCCAAGTGCCGGTCAGGCAGCTGCTTCTCAACATGCAGCGGCTCCGGATCGGCGACTTTTCTGCGCGGATCACGCACAGGCCGCGGAGTGAATTTGGCATCCTGTACGAGCGCTTCAACGCGATGGCGCGGCAGATCCAGGAGCTGATCGAGAAGGTCTATACCGAGAAGCTGCGTTCCCGCGAAGCGACGCTCAAACAGCTCCAGGCGCAGATTAATCCGCATTTTCTATATAATTGCCTTTACTATATCAAGAATATGACGCGGCTCGGCGAGGGAGTGGCAGTGGAAACAATGGCGCTTAATCTCGGCGAATACTATCGCTATATGACCCGGCACGAGAAGCAGACGCCGCGTCTGGAGGAAGAAATAAGCCTTCTTCGGAACTACCTCGAAATCCAGAATCTGCGCATGAAGCGGATCCGTTACGAAATCGACGTGCCGGATTCGATGTTTCCGATCGTGATACCAAGGCTGCTGCTGCAGCCGCTCGTCGAGAACGCCATCGTTCACGGCATCGAGCCCAAGGTAGGTGAGGGCCGGATCCGGATCGCAGGGCGAGAGTCAGAGGCGTACTACGAAGTTCAGGTGGAGGATAATGGCGTTGGCCTTCCGGCAAAGGAGCTGGAGCTGCTGCGAAGAAAAATCAGCCAGCCTCTTGATGAAGAGATGGGCTGCGGCATGTGGAACGTGAACCAGCGGCTCGTCTACCAATATGGCCAGGAGGCCGCACTATCGATCAGGCCATCCGCAGATGGCGGACTTACGGTAAGCTTTCGCTGGCCGAAGATGGACGCAAGAATAGCATGATTTTACCGGAGGTGCAGGTGTATGTATGAGCTGATGATTGTCGACGACGAACAGTCCGTGGTGGACGGGATTGCGGGCACGCTTCCCTGGGAGGAGATGCAGATCGATAAGGTGCATAAGGCATATTCCGGACAGAAGGCAATCGACATTCTGTCAGGCAGGACTGTTGATATCGTGATAACCGACATCCGGATGCCCGGCATTACGGGCATTGATCTGATCAAGCGGATCCGGCAGGATTGGCCGCGGACGAGAACCATTCTTTTGTCTGGATACTCCGAATTCGATTATGCGAAGGAAGCGCTGCTCCATTGTGCGTCGGATTACCTGTTGAAACCGGTGCGGGACGAAGACCTGCGGGCCTCCGTCGAGGGTGCGATCGAGCAGATCAGGACCGAGTGGGCGGCCATCAGCTCGTATGAACGGGCAGTCGGTACACTGCGTGCGAATCTGCCGCTTATGCGCGCACATCTGCTGCGTGAACTGCTGGAGGGTAGAGAATACGCTTCACATGTATTGGAAGAAAAGCTTCAGCTCCTGGAATTGCCCTATACAATGGGGGATGAAACCGCTGTGCTCTTGATCCGTCTCGAAGACGAATTCGCACAGTTCGATCCGCGAAGCCTGTCCCTCTTCGAGTTTGCAATCGGCAACATGGCGGAGGAGATGTTCGGGAACGATTTCCGGCTGTGGACCGCAAAGGACCGGAATGAAAATTTAGTAATGGTCGTGAAAGCAAGGGGTGAGCGGAGTCAACAGCATGCGCAGATCGCACACATCGCCGCCCAGTTCCAGAAGGTTGTCAGCTTGTATTTGAAAGGCACGATTAGCCTGGTAGCCAGCGCATGGGGACCGTTTCCAGCGCAGTTAGGCGATCAGTACGCATCCGCTGTCGCGTCGCTGCGCCGGAGAGTCGGTTCGGAAAGGGGATTCTTCCTGACGCTGAGGGAAGGCGAGGATGATTCCGGCACGGTCAATACGCTCAAGAGCCTGTATGAACCGCCAGCGCTCATCCATTTATTCGAAGCCGGAAGGTGGGAAGCGGCGGAAGAGAAGCTTGGCCACATTTTTGAGGAGCTGCAGGAGAGGTTCGATGGCTCGCTTGAGCATCTGGTGGAAACGTTCTTCGCCATCGCGGCGGTGCTCTCCCATATCGCTCACAAGAACGGCCGCAAGCTGGAAAACCTGATCGGGCAAGAGTTCGAAATGTTCGCCGGGGGCGGTTCACCACGCTCCGTGGCTCAGCTGCAGGAATGGACCCGAACATCGGTCGAGCGCATCCGGACCGACATGGAGAACGAGGTTAAGAATACACGCAGCAGTGTCGTTAAGCAGGTGCACGAGTATATTGAAGACCATCTCGCTGGCGACCTGTCGCTGCAGGCAATCGCGGTCCATGTTCATCTGCATCCAGTCTATTTGTCCCGTGTTTATAAGCTGGAGACCGGCAGCATGCTGAGCGACTACCTGTTACGGTATCGGATGGAGAGAGCCGCGTACCTGCTGAAAAACACCGGCTGCAGAATTTATCAGATTGCCGAGCAGACCGGCTACACGAACCCGCCGTATTTCATCAAGGTGTTCAAAAAGGAATTCGGCATTACGCCGCAGGATTACAGAGACCGCAGCTAGCATGGGCGAGATTTTCCTTCCTGAGAAGACCGCGTCCAGGCAGCTGACGACCAGGCCAGTGATTGATTAATTCCCCTCTGCTGCTAACACCTGAGTCTCGATTTTCATCTGATTTATCCACTAATTATCGGGGTTTCTCCAAAAACCATAATCCGGTAAAATCATCACTGCCACAGGTTTTTGATAACGTTTTCATAAAGAGGAGGAACACGCCGAGGCATCTGATCAACCTGCCCGCATTTGTTTCAGAACATAATCCAGGAGGAGGTATTCAGAATTATGTTTTCATCCAGCAAGCTCATTCGTATATTGCTGACGGTATCGGTGTTGTTAACCATGCTCGTTCCTTCTTTCGCCAGCGCGGCCATGCAGGAGCGGCCAGCGATCGAAGTTCCGAAGAGCAAGATTCAATCGTACGTCGAAGCCATGCAGCCCGGTTGGAATCTTGGCAATACGTTCGACGCAACCGGAGCAGACGAGACGTCCTGGGGTAATCCACGCGTGACGAAGCAGCTCATCAAGCATATCGCCTCGCAAGGATACAACAGCATTCGCATCCCGATCACATGGGATCAGCGGATGGGCGAGGCGCCGGACTACATGATTGAACCAGCATTCCTGGACCGCGTTGAAGAGGTCGTGAACTGGTCTCTGGACGCCGGATTGTACGTCATGATCAATCTGCACCACGATTCCTGGCTGTGGGTTAACCGGATGGGTACGGAGCATGACGTTGTGCTTGCCCGTTATAACGCAGCATGGAAGCAAATCGCAGAGCGGTTCAAAAACTATTCGAAGAAGCTGTCATTCGAGAGCATCAATGAACCTCGTTTCACTGACGGCTGGGGTGAAAGCGGCGAAGCCCATTTCGCGATGCTGCAAGAATTGAATGCATCCTTCCATGAGATTGTGCGCGCCTCCGGCGGCAACAACTCCGAGCGCCCGCTCGTACTGCCTACGCTCGAGACGAACGCGAATCAGGACCGGCTCGACGCACTGGCGGACACGTTCGCCGCGCTCGGCGACCCGAACCTGATTGCAACCGTTCACTATTACGGCTTTTGGCCGTTCAGCGTCAACATTGCCGGCTTCACCCGCTTCAACGAAGAAACGAAAAACGACATTGTCCAAACGTTCGACCGCGTCTATAATTCGCTGGTGGCTAAGGGTATTCCCGTCATTCTAGGCGAATACGGTTTGCTCGGCTTCGACAAAAATACGGGTACGATCGAACAAGGGGAGAAGCTTAAATTTTTCGAATTCTTGCTTCATTACGTTCAAGAAAGAGGCATTACCCATATGCTGTGGGACAACGGGCAGCATCTCGACCGCAATGCGCTGCAATGGAACGATCCGCAGCTATATGGCATGTTGAAAGCCAGTTGGAAGGGCCGCTCCGCAGCCGCGGAAACCGATTTGATTTATTTGGCCAAAGGCGCGGAAGCGCAGGACGCTGTTATCCGGCTCGAATTGAACGGCAATCGGCTGACGGCTCTTCGCCATGATGGCAAGTCGCTTCGCAAAGGCAGCGACTACTCGCTGGAAGGGGACCTCCTGACGGTGAAGGCCAGCTTACTCTCCAGGCTGACGGCGTCAGGCGCTTACGGCGAGAACGCGGAGATCACTGCGGATTTCAATAAGGGCGAGGACTGGACGTTTGACATAATCGTCTACGATACACCAGTGCTGCAGGACGCAGCCGGAACAACGAACGAGTTCTCGATCCCGACTGCGTTCAACGGCGACCGGCTCGCTACGATGGAAGCCGTGTACGCTGCCGGAGGCAACGCAGGCCCGCAGAACTGGACGTCTTTCAAGGAATTCGCGTACGCTTTCTCGCCTTCGTACGACACGAACGGGATTGAGCTCACGGAAAACTTCTTTAATGAAGTGAATGACGGCGAAGTCGTGCTGACTTTCCACTTTTGGAGCGGCAAAACCGTTGAATACACGATAACGAAGACTGGAACTGCCATCGTCGGTTTCGCCGCGGAATTATGACATTGCTTCCTGTATATCAAGCTCAGACTTTGTTGAAATGCAGCGCTTCTCGTGCGAACAACCAGGTTTAATTAGGGAGGAGCCTCCTTTAGGAAGCTCCTCTTTTCCATTACGCCACACAGCAAGGAATCACGAATTATTGCTTCATTTTTTCATCAAGCACCTGGAATGCCTTGATGACGACTTCTCTTGGCAGTTCCGCATACAAATCGCCCAAACTGATTTCGCAGGAACAGGTATGTTCATCGATTTCTGTCAAATAGCTCGTGATGCCAACACCCGTGGCTTGTTGAACCTCTGCCAGAACAGATGCCGCTTGCTCTTTGGCCAGATGGAAATGGACGTGAAACATATTCGAAACGGGCATAAGCGGCAGCGTCGAAACGCCGTGGCAGGAATTGAACAGGGCGGCAAGCTCCTTTGCTGCTTCAAAATACTGCTCCATTTTAGGTGACCGTAAATTATAATAATAATCCGCAGAGACGATATACGGATACAAGCTGATCAAATCGCCGCCGTGGCGCCGTTTCCAAACCTTGGACTTCGCAATAAACGCTTGATCTCCTGCCAGAATCGCTCCTGCAATCCCGCCGATTCCTTTATATAACGAGATATAGACACTGTCAAAAAGAGCGCAAACCTCAGCGGCCGACCTTTGATAAAAAGGGAGAATTTCCAAAAGTCGTGCCCCATCCAGATGCAGCTTAATGGCTTTGTCGCGGCAATATTCCGAAATCTGCTGAAGCGTTTCAAAGCTTGGCAATTGGCCGCCGATTTCACGCTGAGGCAGCTCCAGCAGGATACAAGCTATGCCCTCCTCCATATCCACAACATCTTCCAGCCCGATGACGCGGCTTTTGTCAGCCAGCAGAACCGTTTTGATTTGATGAAGCTCCTTCAAGCCATCTTCTTCGTGAATTTCCAGGTGGCTCAGCGGATGATAGGCAACTTTCCTTAAGCCTTGTTCATCGCACCAAATTCGCAGAGCAATCTGCTGAGCCATCGTTCCGCTCGGGAAGAAGACGGCATGCTCCTTTCCCAGTAGGGCGGCCATCTTCGCTTGAAAATCCTCAATGATCTTTCCCGTGCCATATCTGTCGCTTTCCAGCTGCCCCTCAATGTCTTGAAAGGCCTCTTTTAATACCCGGATATCGCGTTTGCCGTGATTGCCCAATTTATATTTGGTCTGGTTATAGGCTGCTGTCAAGGATTCAGTCATATATGAAAACTCCTTTAACTTTAAGTCAGAGGCTTTTCCAGCCTGCCTGCACCGATTACTATATCACACTTCCATTCTCTTTGATGATAAGACAATGCAACGAGATTAACAGGAATGCCCGGTCATATTCCTACGGTCATCAGGATCAGCACTGGCCGGCCAGCTTCATCGCCCGCTTGGTCATGCGTGCGGCGAACACCTTGAGCGAGGCGTAGCTGGAGACGCTGATCTCGTAGCTGCGTTCCTGAAGGCAGCGGCGGATGTCTTCGGCTGTCAGGCAATCGCGGAAGAGCCTGTTCCTGACGCAGCCGAACTGGATCGGCAAATGCGAATCGCTGCCGCACACGACCGGTTTGCCCAGCTTGGCGCCCAGCTCGCTCAGCCTGGCTTGCGTATCCGGCTGCTTGGCCAGATCCTTGCCATTCAGATCGAACGCGTCGAACCGCCGCAGCCGTTCCTCGCCCAGGTGAAGCAGGGGCGTCGAGTTCCTCGTCGGATGCGCGCCGATCTTCAGCACGGCGAACGAGTCCGCGGTATCGAGCACCTCGTCGAAGGTTGGAAAACGCGGCTTCTCCTGCCGATCCGCAAACTTATCGTGTATCGCGCGGATTTGCGCCTTGTTGCCGATCAGCAGAATATGTCCCGTCTCGATAATATCGATTTCCATCCCGGTAAAAACCTTAAATCCATCCACATCATAATAGTCATGCTTGTAGGGATAATGCCGGTCCAGCGTCTCATATATCCGGCTGTAATGGAGGGTGTTGAAATGCTCCGTGAGCGCCAGGGCGTCGAGCCCGTTCCTGCGGGCGCTGCGAATCATTTTATGAAAATAGTCCATGGAAAACTCAAGCTTTTTTGACATTTTCGTATGCGTGTGAAAATCGATCCACATCGTGTGTTTCGCCTCTTTCCGCCTTAGATCGGGAACATCCGTCCGAGAGCAAAGATGATGGTCAAATACAATGCGGTTCCGGCGACGAACAGCGCGTCCCGGCAGGTAAGCCGCAGATAGGAGAGCTTCAGCCGTTTCGCCTCCGGGTTGTGCAGGGCGTACGTAAAGCCTTTGATCTCCAGCGCCTCGACGGTCGTGCGGGTCCGCTTGGCCGTGCCCAGCAGCATGGGGTAAAAAGCAAGAACGGCGATCCGGCCCAGGTAGAACAGCTTGCGGCTGCGCAGCCATCTTCCGCCTGTCGGCATCCGCCCTCTTAACCGGTAAGAGCTGATAATCTGCTGATACTGCTCCACCAGAATCGGTATCATCCGGTACCCGTAGGAGATGCCGAAGCAAACCTGCCCCGGAACCTTCAGGCTCAGCAGGGCGTCGCTGAATTTCTCCGGGTCCAGACTGGCGAATACGGCGACGCTGACAAGCGCGACGGCGAGCAGCTTGAACGTCAGCGTCAGCATCGATGCGAAAGCCTCAAGGTCTCCGCCGATCACCAGCGCCAGAACGACCAGATAGATGAGGTTGCAGAAGGTGCTGAACGCCATCAGCGCGATTATGAGACCGCTGACGCGGGAGACGGCAGTCAGGACCAGCATCGTGAGAAACAGCAGGACCAGCACCGTCCGGTTATAGATGAACCAGGGCATGGTGGCGAAGATCAAATACCAGAGCAGCAGCATGCGCGGGTCGAACCGGGTCAGAAACGTCCGCTTATTGGCGTAGGCGATGTTCATGAGCGTCAGCTTCAATCGCTCCAGCGACAGTCGCTGCAACAGCTTGTCGATAATCGTTCGCCTCCTTTCCTCCTGCGGGCCACCGACGGCAGAACGCCTCGACGCTCAGCGCCGGCGGCTGGAAGCCGGCCGCCTGGCTGAGCAGCGCGATTTGCGGCGGCTGAAGATTGGCCGCCCTCATCAAGGCGGGGTCGGCGAACAGCGCCTGGCCGTCCGTATCCGCCAGCACCCGGCCATGCTGGAGCACGATGATGCGATTGGCCCAGTCGGCAGCAAGCTGCATGTCATGCGTCGCGACAATAACCGTCTTGACGTAAGTATCCAGCCGCTCCAGCATGCCCGTGATCTCCTTGCGGCTTGATATATCGAGACTGGCTGTCGGCTCATCCAGCAGCAGAATTTGCGGGCGCATCGCGATCCCGATGGCCAGCGACGCCCTGCGCTGCTGGCCGCCGCTGAGCAGCCGGCCATCCCTGTCCTGAATGTCCTGCAGGCGGAACTGCGCGATCATCCGGTCAACGAAGGCCTCGTAATCGGCGGTTTTGCGGGCTTTCAGGAAGTAGGCGATATCCGAGCGGATGTTGTCGGCGATGAACATTTCTTCCGGCTGCTGATAGATGAAAGCGACCGATTCCGCCAGCGCTTCGGGCGTAACGGTACGTATATCCCGCCCTAATACTTCAATTATGCCTTCCGACGGTTTTGCCAGGCCGGTGATGAGTCTGAGCAGCGTGGACTTGCCCGCTCCGTTGCCGCCAACAAGCGCAACCCGTTCCCCTTCGCGAAAGGTCAAGTCGATTTGGCTGAGCACGGTGTTCCTTCCTTTTTCGACCGTCATATATCGATGGGTCACATGCCGGAATTCAGCGACGGCAGCCCGTTCGATCAGGGGGGAAGCGTCATCGCCTGCAGCTGCGCTGCCAGGGGCTGCAGCGGCATCGGAAGACCGGTCCGTCGCGAACCATTCCTTCGCCTCCTCCAGCCTGATCGGGTAAGGCTTGCGCTCCGGATATATCCGCCATGCGGCCTGCGTCACCTGAGGAGGATGAATCTGGTGCGCCAGCAGCGTGTCCACCTCGTTCAAGGCACTTGCCGTCTCAAGCTTCCAGGCGACCGATCCTTGCTCCATCAGAACGGCATGCTTGCAGTAATCGGCAATAAATTCGGTATGGTGCTCAATGACAATAACCGTTGTGCCGAATTGCTCATTGACCGTTTTGAGCGTGTCATAAATATGGACGGCACTCAGCGGGTCCAACTGGGCGGCCGGTTCGTCGACGATGACAATTTCCGGTTCCATCGCGAGTGCGCCTGCAAGTGCCACCCTGTGCTTCTGCCCTCCGCTCAGCTGCCAAATGTATTTATTGCGGATCGGCTCAAGACCGAATCGAAACAGCATTTCCTCAGCCTTTACCTTGTAGTCGGCAAATCCGAAGTTCATTCTTGCGAACGTCAGCTCATCAAAGACGGTGGGCCGTATCAATTGGTTCTCAAAATCCTGATACACATAGCCGACAAGCCTGGACATTTCCGCTACCGAACGCGTCATCGGGTCGATGCCGCCCACCGAGACCGACCCTTCAAAATCCCCGGCATAATAATGCGGGATAAGTCCGTTAAGGGACTTGCAGAGGGTTGACTTGCCGCTGCCGTTGCTGCCCATAATGGCGATGAAATCGCCTTTGCCGATGGATAAATGGACTCCGCGCAGCGCCATTCCTTCATCGCCCGGATAACGGAACGAGACCCCGGACATTTCAATAATGGGAGCTGCGATCATAGCTTTTCGGCCTGCCGGGGAATGCTCTTGCGGGAGGAGAAGGCAATCAGCATCACCGCGATTGCAACGAGAGCGGCGATCCCGATCCCGACCCAGACGAAGCCTCCGCCGTATTGATCGATGAAGTCAGGCTCCCAGGCGCCAAGCTCCAGCGATTCTCCCAGTACGCCGAACAATACGGCGATGATGAAGATGCCTGCGCTGAGCGCGAGCAGACTGCCCGCCGCGGCGCGGTAGGAAGAATTTGTGCGCGGCTTGATGCCCAGCAGCGGCTCCAGCTTGCCGTGCAGCCGCGGAAGCATGAACATGGCAGGGAGGATGCCGACGATAATGCCGGATATGATCCATTCGTTCACATTCTCCACCAGCTCCAAAAGAACGATGCTTTGAGGCAGCCCTTCAACGGCCTCAAGCTCGCTGACGCCTACCGAAACCTTGATGACATCGGCTACTCCCCCGAGAAGCTGCTCGATGCCGATGCCGATCATGCCCGCTATCGCAATATTGAGCCTGTTCTTCGGGTTGTTCACCAGCAAGCCGGCAATGTACAAGCCGATGAACAGCGTCAGCACCCCTTCGAGCTCCCCGATGCCCCCGAAATCGCCCATCAGCAGGTCGCCGAAGATGACTTCGCCGACCGCGGCTCCAAGCGCCGCATAAAGCGGGTTGAACAAGGCGACAAGAATGAGCCCGACGAATCCAAAATACGGGATGCCGATCTCGATCGGACCGATCTCCACATCGGGAATCATTTCGGTGACCAGATCGGCCAGTCCAAAGAGCGCCATCGATAATACAAACACCATTAAATTTTGGGACTGATTCTGCGGTTTCCGGTTGTAGGCTGCGGTTTCCATACTTTCTTCACCCTCCCATAGTTCGTTCCATGCAATCATAAGAGAGGAGCATCACGGGAGCGTTAACGCAGTGTGTTCGTTTTGTAAAAAATATTTCATTAATTTGAAATATGAAATAAAATTATCAAAACAAGTTGAGATTTCCTTCGGGTTATGGTAGAACGTGTAAGAGAGGAGTCGAATTGCCATGCATCAAATTCGGTTCGAGGCTGAGCGGTTGACAGCAGGCCACCGGAAGATCGCCGATTATATCGTCAAGCATTTGCAGAACATCCCTTATATGACGGAACAGGATTTGGCCGCGCAGACGGGCATCAGCGTCGCGACGGTATCCCGGTTCTGGAAGTCTGCGGGCTACGCCAATTTCAAGGATTTCAAGCGGCAGCTTCAAGGCGATGCCGCACCGACGCCGGCAGGCAAAATGGCAGATAAGCTGCGCAAGGTCGCCGACGATGATCTGGCCGGCAAAATGCTGGAGCTGGAAATCCGTCATCTGGCCATCACGATGGAGAGGCTGTCGCGCGAGGATTTCCAGTTTGCCGTCGACAGCATGATCCGGGCCAGGCAGATATTCGTTTATGGCTCGGGACCTTCCCATTCGCTCTGCGAGCTGCTTTATTATAGGCTGAACCGGTTCGGGTACCGGGTGAATCATATTTCCCGCGGCGGGTCTGAATTGTTCGAATGGGCCGGCCAGCTTGGCGCATCCGATGTCCTCATCGTGTTTGGCTTCGCCAATACTCCCCCGGAAGCGAAGGTGCTGCTGGAACTGGCGCGGCAGGCGAACTGCCCCTCCGTCCTGGTGACGGATGCGATGGTGTCCGAGCTGGTGGATATGGCCGACGCTGTTCTTTATACCTGCCGGGGGGAGAGCGGAGAGTTTCATTCGATGGTGGCGCCCGTTGCGCTGGTCGATTCGTTAACCGTCGCTATGGCCAGGCAGGACGAGGAGCGGGCACTCGCCAGCCTTCATCGGCTCTATGATTTAAGACAGCGCCTGGCGCCGTCGATACAATACAAACGCTAGAGCGCGCTGAGCGCACATGAAGCAAACAGAGGGCTGCAAACAGCAGCCCTTTATTCCATTTACGGATAAACAGCAATCTGGAGGTAATCGAAGCTGGTTCATTATGCTATAATTTACCTGTGTTTTTCAATCCTTTACAATGCGAGGGGGCAAATATGACATCCACCAAAAAAAGCAATTTTCAGACGGCAGACGAATATTTCGGCAGCTTTCAAAAGGAGATTCAAGACTCGCTGGAACAAATCAGGCAAACCATTAAAAACGCCGTGCCTGAAGCGGAGGAAGTGATAAGCTATCAACTGCCGGCATTTAAATATCATGGGATGCTGATCTATTTCTCCGCCTATAAAGATCATTATTCGTTGTCATTTCCGCCGCCATTTACAGTATTTGGAGTTTTTCAAACAAGAATTGTCGCCCTACGAGGTATCCAAAACCACGATTAAATTTCCTGCCGATAAACCGATCCCATTGGAATTGGTAAGCGAGCTCGTCAAGTATCGAGCAAAAGAAAATCTGGAAGGCAAACAGAAAAAACGATAGGGCTGAAACCGGGAGGGGGAGCGGTCTGTAGTTTGCCGTTTGCAGACCTCGTATTTAGCTCCGAGCCCGGGGGCATTCAGCAGGACATTCACCGCTTTCGTGAAGCAGCCCTTCCCGCATGTATTTCGAAGTCTGCAAAGCCGGAGGTGTGCCAGATGAGCTATATTAACATGATCCAGAGGTCCATTCTATTTATCGAAGATAATCTGTTTAACCCATTATCGCTGAAAGCTGCAGCTGGACATGTACATATCTCCCCCTGGCATTTCCACAGGCTCTTTCGTATGGTGGCAGGGGAGCCCGCGGCCATGTATATCCGGAAACGCCGGTTTTCCATAGCGGCCTTGGAGCTGCTGGAATCGAAAAAACGGATCATTGAAATTGCGGTGGAGCTGGGTTTTGCAAGTCATGAAGCGTTTACGCGTTCCTTCAAGCAGGTGACCGGAATAACGCCGGAGCAATACCGGATTCGTGGATTGTCAACCTTTCATTACCCCATGCTCTCCTTCACAGATAACGAATTGTTTTCCACAGCTTCCTTCCCCACAACTCCCGATGTCCGCATCATCTCCCTGAATTCGCTGCAAGTCACCGGTTTACGCCTGAAGGGTCTGAATATATCTGCCTCAATCAGCATGGAGATCAATCAAAAAGAAATCGAATGTTTATGGAGGTCCATTCATCCTGCGGTGGAGTTTCACCAGGAGCAGGCCGGAGTCATTATTCCGGCAGGCGGAACACGCTTCGATTATTTGGCAGGTCTATTGACGGATCAGGCGCATCCGCACTGCTTTCCCGGGAATTGGGAAGTGTTCAGCATACCTAAACGAACCTATGCCGTTTGTTCCCACTGGGGCTCTCTTGCGGATCTGCCGCATTTGTTTAAGTACATGGTCGGAAATTGGCTTTCGGAGGCCCAGTTTGAGCTTGTATATGGGCCAGAACTGGAGCTTTATCGTTTTGACCCTGAGGGTAGGCGGGTCATTGATATCCATATCCCCGTCCAAAAAAGGTAAATTCCAAGGCTTACATTAGCAAGAATTGTCAAGTGAACAGTATCCGGTTCCTCTAAGCTGTAAAGCAAGGAGTGAGACTATGTATAAACCCGTGTATCTGTTGCTTGCATTTTTGTTGTCCGCAGTGTGCTTCTATTTTTCAGGAGCTTACGGCTGGCTGGCCTGGGTTGCCCCGCTTCCCATTATGGTGATCGGTCCCGGATTGTCCGGCAGATTCTTGTTCATGGGTTCGGTGCTGAGTTATTGGTCAGGAAGCATGAGCTGGTGGAAGGCAGAGAGCTTTGTTGTGTCGGTTCCGTTTTTCCTGGGATATCATCTGCTGTTTGCTTTGGTTTTTGCCCTTATCATGGTCTGGGTACGCAAAACGACGATTGTTTGGTTATTCCCCATAGGCTGGACGGCGTTCGAGTTCGTGGTGGCGCTGTTTTCTCCCCAAGGGACTTGGGGCAGCTTGGCTTATACCCAAACGGATTATCTGTTCCTGATGCAGAATGCGTCGATATCCGGCATATATGGCATCGTATTTCTTGTTTGTCTATTTCCAGCCTGCATCGCTTACCTTCTAAGGCAAAGAGGTTGGAACCGGGTCAGGTCGACGAGAGCATCTATTCTTATTCTGTGCATCCTGGCAGCTGCGGGGTGGGGGACTTTCCGTATTCAGACTCCGCATGCCGAAGAAGCCGTGAGGGTAGGGTTGACGGCTTCCAATTATACGGTTCCCTTCGAGGAATCGCTAGATTCAGGCAAGAATATCGCATTTATAAAGGAATATGTAAACCATGCTGCGCAATTGGCGGATCAGGGCGCTAAAATCGTTGTTCTTCCCGAGAAGTTGGTTTTTGTTGCATCTGCCGATCAGCAAGTGATCGAGGGAATATTCTCCAAATCGGCGTCGGATAACCAGGTTTTCCTGGAAGTCGGCGTAAAGCTGAAGCAAGAGGATGGCGTCTATAATAAAGCGTGGATCTTCTCCCCTGACGGCAAAAAGATTGTGGACTACGACAAAATTCATTTGGTTCCCGGGTTGGAAGACGGGTTCGTTGCCGGGCATGAAACGGCGCGGTTTAACGGGTTTAACCAGAGAATAGGAACAGTCATCTGCAAGGACATGGATTTCCCGGGAACGATTAGAGAGTATGGAAGAGAGAATGTCGGAATGCTCTTGGTGCCGGCATGGGATTGGGAAGGATCCGAGCGGATTCATTCCCGGATGGCCATCGTTCGGGGGATCGAAAATGGCTTCGCCGTAGCCCGCCCGTCCAAGGAGGGGCTGGTAACGGTATCGGACAGATACGGCCGGATATTGGCGGAGCAATCAACTTTTGATTATAAGGATGCCTCCGTCGTTGCCGACGTTCCTGTTTCGCCGCTTAAGACGCTTTACAGCAGATGGGGAGACTGGTTCGGCTGGTTGATTCTAGGAGGCGCAATCATAGCGGTTTTTATTACTTTTCTAAAAAGATTTGCCCTGAACAGAGCAAAACTTGACGAGAGTGCTTATTAGATCTATTATAGATATATAAAGTCTACAAATGCCGAAGCTAAATAATTCATTGAACCGTTTCGGCCAAAGAAAATAACATTGCAGTTATAAGCAATGGTTATTTTTTTGAGACTAATATAGATATTATAGATATTTTAAGTCTGTATGTGAGCGGGAAGTTAATAGTGGGACTTTCTGCTGCAGGTGAATCGTATTGCGGATCATCAAAGGGAGGCTATCATGGAGAAGCTTATCGATGTAGGGATTATTGGCGGCGGGCCTGCCGGGTTAAGCGCAGCACTTGTGCTTGGAAGGGCAAGAAAAAGCGCGGTGGTTATTGATGAGGGACGGCCGCGCAATCGGGTTACCCGCGAGATTCATGGTTTCCTAACCAGGGATGGCATCCGTCCGGACGAATTCCGGCAAATTGCGAAGGAGCAGATCAGCGTCTATTCCTCCGTCCACTTCGTGGAGGATACAGCGGTAACGATCACGGGAACGGATGGGGACTTTCATATCGCAACGGCCCAGGGAGCAGCTTATCGGAGCAAAAAACTGCTTTTTGCCTCAGGCATGAAGGACCTCTCTCCCGAAATTGACGGGTTAACAGAGGTATATGGCAAAAGTGCCTTTGTCTGCCCTTATTGCGATGGTTGGGAATTGCGAGACCAGCCGCTTGTGCTGATTGTCAAGGGTGCCAGGGCGCTGCATTCGGCTAAAATGTTATCGGGATGGACGAATCAATTTTCAATTTGCACCAATGGACCTGATGAATGGACGGATGAACAACGCGAGGAGCTTATGCAGCATCAGATTCCCGTATTTGACTCGCCGATCAAGCATATCGAATCCAGCGATGGTATGGTGAAGCGGGTCATGCTGGAGGATGGCAATGACGTTCCATGCAAAGGAATATTCTTTGCGCCTGTGCTCGTTCCCGGATCCGACTTGCCGCAAGCATTGGGTTGTCAGGCCACGGAAGCGGGGACGATCATCGTCGATGCCTCAGGCAAAACAAACGTGCCGGGTGTCTATAGTGCCGGCGACGCGGCTACGGAGCTGTATCAGGCGATTACGGCGGCATCAATGGGATCATTGGCTGCTGCGGGCATAAACGGCGAACTGCTTTCAGAAGCCTGGAGATTGAAAGGAAATTGAACGCCTAGAAGCTCTGCAAGGGGAGGCTGTTCCAGTCTCTTGGGGAACGGTGTTTTTTGAAAAAGGGACTTTAAACAGGAATTGAACCAACAACGGCTGAACTTTTGTTCAGTCGTATTTTTTTATTGACGAGCCTTGAATACACCAACTGGACCATGATGGTTCGGCCCCGGTTTTCATTTTATATAGTTATGTATCAAAAATGCTTATATCAATCACCATCTGCTTGAATCAACTGTCATACTTACCATAATCTTTCGATGGATATTTGAATTGAATGGATAATCTGCTGGATTTAAAATTTTAATAGATAGGGAACAAAGCCAACTGCTGAAGAAAGTAACCTCTGAAGGAGGCTCCGGTAGCCGTGAATTATTATGACAGGTACGTCACAAGTGAGCTGGTCAATGAAAATCGGTTTCTGCGGATGAGGTTGGGGCACAATGAGCTTCCCTTATTCGCGGATTCAGCCTCCAAACTGCCCCAGCCATTCTGGGAAGGACATGAGGACGCAATCAGGACGTATTGGAAAGCCTGGGAACTCGCGTTCGGGCATCTCCGTCAGGCGAATGAGGACAACGGATTCATAGCGAATTATATCGATACCGCATTTAATGATGATCTGTTTATGTACGACAGCAGCTTTATTGTCCTGTTTGCTGCTTACGGGCGGCGCGTGTTTGACTTTCAGCGTACCCTGGACAACTTCTATGCCAAGCAGCATCCTGACGGTTTCATCTGCCGGCAAATTCGGGAGGAGGATGGAACGGACGTATTTCACCGCTTCGATCCGTCCAGCACGGGACCTAATGTCATGCCCTGGGCCGAGTGGGAATATTTTCGGACTACGTCGGATGTTGAACGCCTGGCTGCTGTATTTCCCGTTCTGGTCGCTTATCACCGCTGGCTGAGAAATTACCGGACCTGGCCCGACGGCACTTATTGGGCCAATGGCTGGTCGGGCTCCGCCGATAATTTGCCGAGACTCCCGGGGAGCGCAAGTCTGGAGAAGGACAACTTCTTCCACTACCATCTGGTCTGGTGCGACAGCTGCCTGTTTCAGCTTTTTGCCGCGAAGCTGCTGATATCCATGGCGTCTGTACTTGGAAGAGAACAGGACATTCAGGACATAGCCGGTGAGTCGGTTCGTTTGGCCGATTATGTCAATGATTGCTTGTGGGATGAGAGCACCGCATATTATTACGACAAACAGCCGGATGGGAAGCTCACCGGCTTGAAAAATATCGGCGCGTATTGGGCGCTGCTGGCCGAAATCGTCCCGCTTAACAGACTGGATCGTTTTATCCGGCATCTTGCCGATCCTCTTGCGTTCAACCGGCCGCATCGTGTGCCTTCATTGTCAGCGGATCATCCGGCGTACAATCCGGCCGGCGATTACTGGGTGGGAGCCGTATGGACGCCGACGAATTATATGGTGCTGCGGGGCCTTCGCCAATCCGGCTATGAGACGCTTGCGCAGGAGATCGCCCGGAACCATCTCGATCAGGTCGTGGACGTATTCAAGACGACAGGAACCCTATGGGAAAATTATGCGCCTGAGCAAGCGGCGCCGGGAAATCCGGCAAAACCGGATTTCGTTGGATGGGGAGGGCTGCCGCCTATCGCCGTCCTGTTTGAATATATTTTTGGCCTTCAGCCCGATGCCGGCCAAGCCAGACTCGTGTGGGACATCCGGTTGCTGGAGGCTCACGGCGTGTCGCAATATCCCTTCGGGAGCGAGGGTCTGATTGATTTGTCCTGTTCGAAACGCGCCTCGGGATCGGAGCGGCCGCAATTTACGGCAGCCGCCAATGTTGCTCTGGAGCTTGTGGTGAAATGGGATGGAGGGCAGGAGACCGTCTATATCCATCCCAAGTAACCGGAATTCTCCCTGCCGGGGAGGATATTCATGGAGCAGATTACTCGCCGGGGAGGTGATGAAGAACGCCCTATCATCGTTGAAACGTAAGGTCGCTTGTTCATGTTCAGGCAGCGGAGTTACAGCAGACAGCGTAAGAAGAGGGTTTGCAGCGAAGAGGGAAGAGCCGGCTGCCGTGGCACTATATTGAAGGAGGGAAACTTATATTATGTATCCGTTAATGCGCAGAAGGTACAAGCGATTATTGGTAATCCTTACCCTGATCGCGGTCTTTTCATCGGCAATGGCCGGTCAGGCATTCGCATTGAACGAACGCGGTATGGTGGAGAAGGTGCTGACCGCCGCGCAGGCAAGCGTCGTCGATTCAGGCTGGATACAGCTTTATTTGCGTGAGAAGCCATACAATGCGAGCGATGTTTCGAATACGGGCCATTATTCCATTACGAGCAGCGACGATCCGGATTTTTCCGTTCCGGTTGCACCGATTCTCGTCAACAACAGATATTTTCCGGAGGACGGCCCCTACAGCGACTCGCTTGGCAGCTCCAATGTCGCTCACCTGAACGAGATTTACCGGATCTATCTGAAGCTCCCTGCTTCCAAAAAGCTGAAGGAAGACAAGACCTACACGGTAACGGTCAATCCGGCCGTAGTCGATGTTGAACCCATGACGACAACCTTCGATCCTTCCGTGCCTAATGACGTCATTCATGTGAACCAGGTCGGATATATCACGGACGGCCCGAA
Organism: Paenibacillus sp. JT22N12; assembly: GCF_056269365.1. Lineage (NCBI taxonomy): Bacteria > Bacillati > Bacillota > Bacilli > Caryophanales > Paenibacillaceae > Paenibacillus > Paenibacillus sp. JT22N12. The sequence continues at coordinate 618,559 of NZ_JBWDNU010000002.1, forward strand.
GGTGGCGTATCTGTCCTGGTGGACGGGACAAGGCTCGATCAGCTTCGCGGACACGCCGGCGTACCAGGTGATCGACGAAAGCACTGGCGCTGCGGTCTACACCGGGAGCGTTCATTTCGACGAAGCGGGAGCGGATGAGAAATGGGGAAAAAGCGATCTCTATTCGCTCGATTTTTCTTCCTTCAATGCGGAAGGACAATACCATTTGTATATCCCGGGCGTCGGCAGCTCCTATTCCTTTAAGATCAGCAGCTCGATTTACAAGGATGCCATCGGCTATACACTGACGCGCGGCATTACGATGCAGCGCGACGGCGATCACGGGCTGGACGACCCGAATGTCACGCATTGGAACCGCCCCGCCGCACATCTGGACGATGCTATCGACGAAGCGACAGGGCAGCATGTCGACTTGACAGGCGGACATATGGATGCCGGAGACAGAGGCAAATATCCGTGGAATGTAGCCGCTACGGTCAGTACCATGCTCTCGTCGGCTAATCTGTTCCCCGATCAGATTGAGGCGCAGGGGGAATCTCTGGAAATTCCCGAGTCAGGCAACGGAATCCCCGATTATCTGGACGAACTGGTCTACGAGCTGGATTTTCTGGACAAAGCGGTGATGAACACGGCCAAGGACGGCGCTCTTGCCGCGTATATCCATCCGGCGAGCGACGGTTACGAGCAGGGAACGCCGCCTGAAGGCCAGACAGGCCGAATCTTCTTCGATGTGACCCACGGTCCGCTGAAGGCGGAGACGCTTTATGGTGCGGGCGCTCTGGCGATGGCCTACAATTCGCCGCTCATGCAGCAGTATTTCCCTGACAGGATGGAAGGCTACAAGCAGGCGGCCCTTCGGGCGTTCAATGCGTTCGAAACCCATAAGGACGACGCGAGCTTTTGGAAGCCGGAGGATGATCATTTTACGGACGAAGGTCCGCATACCTGGTCGGACGAAATGCTGATTGCGGCAGCCAACCTGCACAAAATTACGGGAGAGTCCAAGTATCTGGACTGGATTACGAGCGAGATGCCTGCTTCCCCGCTCGGCTCGGCCCAGAAGAAGTGGGGCTGGGTCAATGAAGGACCGTGGATGGAAGTGTTCCTTTCCCTCTACGAAGATACGAATCTGAGCGCGACGGTCCGGCAGAACGCGTACAACGCGATTCTGGACTGGGCGGATACGGCGATGAGCGCGTCGCATGATCAGCCGTACGGCGTACCGATGGTCGACGATACGTATTCACAGGTCGGCTGGTATTTCTCGGGCAGCCAGATTGCCTTCCCGATGATGATGGCATACGGCGTAAGCCATGATGACAAATACCGGGATCAGATCGTGAAGACCTGGAACTACCTGCTCGGTTCCAACCCGCTCAGCAACTCCTACATCAGCGGGCTCGGCAATCCGCAGCGCAGCCCGCACTGGCTGACGCATGAAATTTCGCAATACGAGTGGACGCAGTATAAAGCGGGCAGTGACGGCTGGAAGGAGATGGTTCCGGGAATTCCGAACGCCGATCTGCAGGACGGCAAATTCCCGAGCTACTTCAACGATGCCTGGAACAGCGCGCGGGTGAACAACCAGTACCCCGCTCTGTCCGATTATCCGGCCCTGTACCGCTACACCGACACCTGGAATACGACCAATGAATTTGTCACCCTTATTGCGACGCGGAATGCGGCATCGATTCTGCCTCTCATTCCCACGACGCTGCATACGCTGACGACGGCGGCGGAGCACGGCAGGATCAGCCCATCCGGTGGATCGTACGTGGAAGGAACTCCGCTCAGCCTGAGCGCTGCGCCGGATCTTGGCTACAAATTTACCGGCTGGAGCGGGGACGCGGCGGGCACGGCCAACCCGCTGGCAGTCACCATGGATGCGGATAAAATGATTACGGCGGAATTTACCGCGGTGCCGACTCATACGCTTGCCGGCGGCGGCGATCATGGCACCCTCATTTTTGACCCTCCGGGGGGCGTTTATAACGAGGGCGCAGCGGTAACGGTTCGCGCAGTTCCGGACAGCGGCTACCGCTTCACGGGCTGGAGCGGCGATCTTGGCGGATCGGACAATCCGGCTGTCCTTACGATGGATGGGGACAAGTCGGTCACGGCTCATTACGAAGCAGCCCCGACCTATACGCTTGATGTGGATGCAAGCGGCGGGCAGGTGCTGCAAAGCCCCCAGAAAGCGGCCTACGAGCAAGGGGAACAGGTAACCCTGGAGGCTTTGCCTGACAGCGGTTATGTATTCGACGGCTGGAGCGGTGATCTGACGGGAATGCAAAGTCCGGCAACGGTTGGGATGGACGGGAACAAAACGATCACGGCCAATTTCTCTCTAATCCCGACCCATACGCTTACGCTGAACGCGACCGAAGGCGGCACCGCGGGTCCGGCAACGGGCAATTACACGGAAGGCAGTACCGTCACGCTGACGGCAACTGCCCAAAGCAGCTATATTTTCACCGGGTGGACCGGCGACTTGACGGGAACGGCGAATCCGGCCGATATTACAATGGATGCGGACAAGACGATTACCGCGAACTTCCAGTCGGCATCAGGTATTATCAGTCAGGATATATTAACCGCGAATGCGGGCAGTACGACGGTTGACAGCAGCGGCGTGTATACGCTAAGAGGCTCGGGCTACAATTTCTGGTCGGCGCCAGACGCGATGCGCTATACGTACGAGATGGGGCTGAAGGGCAATTTCTCAATCGTGGCCAAGCTGGATTCGATGACGGTGGAGAATCCGAACGGCATGGCCGGTATCCAGATTCGGACGAGCACCGCCCTGAATGCCGCTTACGCCAATATTTTCGTGCAGGACGGCCAACTGGTGGGACGTTTCCGCAAGGGCGGCGACTATTCCGACAATGTTGCCTCACAGCCGGTAACTCTACCGGTATGGATGAAAATAACAAGAGGACCGAATCCATGGAGCATCGCCACTTATTCCTCTGAAGACGGCGTGAACTGGACGCCATTCACGCAGGGAGACTTCTGGGGCTGGGCGGACCCCGTTTCGCCGGAGCTGACGGCAGGCTTGTTTGCCGTCGGGGGCACCGACGATCAGTATAACAAGTACACCACCGCGCAGTTTAGCCATGTAACATGGCCTGTTGACCCGGCAGACGCGGCGAATCCGGTCATTACGCTCGATCAGGCGGATGGGACTGTTACTCACAATTCCTATACGATTTCGGGCAGCGTTACCCATGCGCAGTCGGTGCAGCTTCAAGTGAATGGAGGCGCAGCGCTTACGGAGGCTGTCAGCGCGGGCAAATTCAGCGCACAGGTGACACTCGCTCCCGGCAACAATGAAATATCTGTTGCTGCGGACGACGGCAGCGGACACACCGACTCCAAGCTCCTGCATGTTGCGTACAACGAGCCGCTGCAGACTTCCGCGCACCGGACGTCCGCGGCGCCGGAACTGGACGGGAAGCTGGATGATGCGAGCTGGGCGGGCGCGCTGGCTGACAGCGTAACCCGGTCCATTCACGACGCTACCCTGCCCGGAGATTCGAATAATACGCTGAAGTATGGGCTGCTGTGGGACGATCAATACCTGTATGTCGGAGCTGATGTAACGGATGCCAGCGTTATTTCCGGTCAGGATGCCTTCGGCAACGACGGCGTGGAGGTTTACGTGGACATGGCCAACGGGAGAAACGGCTGGGACAACGCCAAGGACAGTCAATTGGCCGTCGGACCCGGGGACACGACGGTTACCTCGTGGAGAATCAGCGATGGCGTAATAGCGAAGTCCAGCATCACGGATACGGGCTATACCGCCGAAATGGCGATCCCGTGGAGCACCTTCGGCGTGACGCCGGGCGCGAATATGAAAATAGGCTTTGATATCGGTGCGAATGACGACGATACAGGCAGCGGCCGCACCGGCGTTCTCATGTGGAGCGGCACGATGGATAACTGGAAGCAGGCCGACAGCTATGGGGAAGCGAGCTTATCCGCGGAAGCGATCCAGGATACGGCTCCCCCGGAGATCCGGATAGTGGCACCCGGAAACAAGGCTTACGCTGATTCCGACGAGCTGACGCTGCAATTTAATGTGACCGATGCGTCGGCCGGGGTTGATACCACCCTTACGACAGTTACGGTGGATGGTCAAACTGTACCGCAGGAAACGCCGATTCAACTGTACACGCTGCCGCTTGGCGCGCACACTATGACTGTAACGGCAACCGATCTAGCCGGCAATACATCGCATGCTTCGGTCGAGTTCCAGACGGCAGCCAGCATCGCCTCCATGAAAGAGCTGGTGACGCGATTCGCCGATACCGGATGGATTAACAATGGCGGCATCGAAAACAGTTTGCTGAAGCAGCTGGAGCACGGTTCTCTCGACAGCTTCATCTCACATGTTCAAGCGCAAAAAAACAAGCATATTACCGTCGATGCGGCCAATGTATTGCTTCGCGACGCAAATGCCTTGATGAATCAGGATCAATAAGACAGTACTCCAATTCATAATGGCAAGTCGAATCCAACGATCCGGCTTGTCATTTTTTTTGTCCCAATATAGATACTTTACAAGAATTCGGTTAACGAAAAAGCAAAGGCGAACAGCCAAGCCGCGCATGAAGCTTTGCCGCCGCCGAACGCGCATCCTTCTAAACCTGCTCCTTGTCCAGCGGTACCCATTCATCGCTGTCATTCCGGTTCTTGCCTTTTTTGGTGCTTCACAAAGCATAAAGCTGTCCAGCGGAAAGATCTCCTGCCACTCCATTAAACTCATTCTGATCATCTCTAGCATCGGTTGATGGAATCAATTTAACGTTAATAATTGGTAAAATTGTGATAAACCGGGTCTTATTATTCACGAAGAAATGGAGTGTTTACCAGGAATAATGGAATAACAATCCCCTTTGCTTAAAATAGGGGAGTTTTCTCCCGATCAAACCGCTTTTGTATTTATGTCGTTTACCTAGATAAGGGCTGCTTAACGGGTCGACTTAACGCGGTATGCGCAGGGAACAGCCAATTATGATAACATGCGAGGAGGTTTTGGTATGATTATTAAATTTTGGAGAGAAAGTGTTACTGCTTCCTGTCTTTTGACCATTATTCGAATATATCTTGGCTGGCAGTGGTTAGCTTCCGGATGGGACAAGATCTCCGGCGGGAAATTTGACGCAACCGGATTTCTAAGAGCCGCCGTCAATCATTCGAACGGTGATAACCCCGCCGTACAGCCATGGTGGGCTGATTTTCTGAATTATTTTGCAATCCCGAATGCGGGTCTATTTAATCTTCTGGTTCCTTGGGGAGAATTTTTAGTCGGGCTTGGATTAATAATTGGCATGTTTACTTCAATTGCCGCGTTAATGGGGATAGTTATGAACTTCTCTTATCTGTTTTCGGGAACTACAAGCACAGGGCCGCAAATGGTTCTATTGGAAATCCTGATTCTTGCGGCGTCTTCGAACGCGGCAGAGCTCGGATTCGACCGGTGGGTGATTCCCTTCCTTCGGGCAAAAATCACCAATAAATATCCGATAAGGTCCGTTCATAAAGCTTATAAAATCGAGTGAATGATGTATAGATTACGCCCTTGAGGACCGCTGGTGGATTTGAACGCCAGTGGTTTTTAATTTTTCCGGATCTCCTGGCCCATTTTACGCGATTATCCAGCCAAACATTTACATATTTACCACATGGAGATAACCTTCCTCTTACAAAGCAGCAGTATAGTTTTACTTAGGTCTAATCAATTCTTTGGAGGAGTGAATGCGTTGAATACTAATATCGACCGTAAAACATTCTTATCCTATGTTGGAAAAGGAGCAGCGGCTCTGGCAGTTGCATCAACGGGACTCGGGACACTGGATAGCAAAGTAAATGCCGCATCTTCGTCCGCCAGCCATCTCTTCGGATTCAAAACAAATAAGGTCAGCGGTTACTTTGAGCCGATCGCTCCTTCCAAAGAAGACAAATTGATTCTTCCCCAAGGCTTTAAATACGATGTAATCGCTGCCATGGACGATGTCATCAACCCGGCTGGCGAAAAATTCGGTGACGGCTCCGATTACAATGCCTTCTTCCCGTTGGAAGGCTCGAATGTGCGCGGCCTTCTGGTGAACAACCACGAGTATACGGGTGTATTTAGCATCGGCCTGATCAAAGACGGCAAGATGACAGCCGATCAAGTACAGAAGAACCTCTATTACCAGGGAATGTCTGTCATCGAAATTTACCGCGATGAGAACGGAACGTGGAAGATGGATACCAAGTCCAAGCATGCCCGCCGCATCAATGGCTTCACCAAATTTGAATTGACCGGACCGGCCAGGGGTACAGCGGCGCTTGGCGGCGCGACAACCGCGCAGGGCACGTTCGCGAACTGCTCCGGCGGCGTAACGCTTTGGAACACGGCACTTTCCTGCGAAGAGAACTATGCGGATACCGCCGAAGTGTCCAAGCTGCCCTCGACTCACTACGGATGGGTTGTTGAGATCGATCCCTTCGACAAAACATATCTGAAGAAGCATACGGCCCTCGGCAGGTTCAATCATGAGAATACCGCGATGGGGCTTGCGGCAGACGGACGTGTAGTCGTATATATGGGAGACGATGTGAAAGACGCCTGCGTTTACAAATTCATCAGCAAAGGCAAATTCGATAAATCCAAAGGCCGATCTAACTCCGCTCTTCTGGAATCCGGCACTCTATATGTCGCCAACCTGAAAACGGGCAAATGGATTCCTATCACGCTGGATGGGGTATTAAAAGCAGCTGAAGGCAAAGCAGATGTCCAGGCAAAATTCAAAACGCAAGGCGATGTCGTTACCTTGTGCCAGGAAGCGTCTCTGCTGGTAGGGGGAACGCCGACGGACCGTCCCGAGGATATCGAAATTTCTCCGTTCGATAACACGGTGTTTATCGCACACACGAATAATGATAATCATGGCAACATACATGGTCACATCACCAGAATTTTCGAAGCGAACAACGATCTTGGCGCGCTTGACTTTGATTTCGAGATCTTTGCCGCCGGCGGCAGACAATCGGGCTTCAGCTCGCCGGACAACCTGGTATTCGATTCAGACGGGGATCTCTGGGTGGTAACCGACATTTCCAGTACCAGCCAAAACAAAGGCGTATACAAATCCTTTATGAACAACGGCCTGTTCGTCATTCCGACTTCAGGTCCAAGCAAAGGCATTGCGCTTCAATTCGCCTCCGCTCCAGTGGAAAGCGAAATGACAGGTCCATTCTTCACGCCGGACGAGCAGACCCTGTTTCTGTCTATCCAGCATCCTGGAGAAGAAACGAAAGATTTGCAGAAGCCGACAAGCCGCTGGCCGCATCGCAGCGGCGACCCCAAGGCCCGCGCTGCTGTGGTGGCGATAAGCGGCTTCAAGCTTGGGAAATAATGTGAAGGAGATGGGATAACATGCCTTTCGGAAACATTGGTATTGGCGGTTTGGTCCTGATTCTAATTATCGCGCTTATTATCTTCGGACCATCCAAGCTACCCGAGCTTGGCCGCGCCTTCGGTCGCACGCTGAGCGAATTTAAAGGAGCGACACGGAATCTGGTTGGCGGGGAAGAAGACGAGAAACAGAGGGATGCCGATCCGGTGCAGCCTTCTGTACCGCAGAATAAATAAATGCGCAATCCAAACGATCTGAATGTAATCGGGCACCTGGAGGAGCTGCGTTCCCGCTTGATCCGGACGGCGATCACATTCCTCGCAGCTATGGCAGCAGCGTTCATCTATGTCCGGGATATCTACCAGTGGCTGGTCAGAAATCTGGATCAGAAGCTGGTGGTGCTTGGTCCATCCGACGTAATCTGGGTTTATCTGATGATTACATGCGTTGCAGCCATTGCTATCTCCCTGCCTGTAGCAGCCTACCAGACCTGGAAATTTCTCCAGCCCGCGATCCCGCCCAATATCCAGCGCTCAACGTTATGGTTTATTCCGGGCATCAGCCTGCTGTTTATCATTGGTCTTAGCTTCGGGTATTTCATTTTGTTTCCCATGGTGCTGCATTTCATGAATGAAATGGCTAAGGCGGATTTTGACACCATGTATACGGCTGAGAAATATTTCAGATTTATGATCCATATGACTCTTCCATTCGGCCTGCTCTTTGAGATGCCGGCAGCTGTGATGTTTCTGACTAAGCTCGGCATCCTTAATCCCGAGCGCCTGGCCAAGGCCAGAAAGATGGCCTACTTTATTCTCTTGATCGTAGGCGTTACCATCACCCCTCCCGATATCCTGTCGGATATTATCGTAATCATCCCTCTATTCCTGCTGTATGAAATCAGCATAACAATTTCGAGGGTTGTCTACAGAAAACAGCTTAATCTGCAGAATACGGCGAGCTGAATATAAGGGATTAAAAAAACAGAGCAAGCCGGATTTTGGCTGCTCTGTTTTTTGTGTGCGGTGTGCCGCAGGGATTTCGGCTGAACACGCTGTATCTGCAAAAGGCTTAGAGATCAGACTGCCATTGCACTCAGCAGCTAGGCATCCTCGTCGGCAAGCTCCCTGCGGCCGGCATTTCCGGCTGTTTCTTTCTGCTCTTTCAAGACATGCTGGTAGTAATTCAACAGCTGAGCAGAAGGCTCGGACCAGCCGAAACGGCGCGCCGCATTGCGGGCGCTGCCGGAGATCCGTTCACGAAGTTCCGGGTCCGCCGCTCTGGATACCGCTTCAGTAAGCCCTCCCGGACGCCCGGTATCGTAGAGCAGTCCTGTCATCCCATCCTCGATCTGTTCGCACGTTGGTCCGCTAATTCCTGCGATAACCGGCAGTCCGGAAGCCATGGCCTCCAGAATCACAAGTCCCAGCGTCTCGGTTGTGGATGGGAAGATGAACATATCTGAAGAGGCATAAGCCTGAGACAGTTGCTCACCATGCATGAATCCTGTAAAGGTCGTATTCGTTCCCTGAAAATAAGCTTCCAGAGAAGCCCGGTGGGGGCCGTCTCCGACGAGAGCCAGGCAATACCGGGGTGAAGATTCCAGAACCTCACGAATGCGCTCGATCTCTTTCTCCGCCGCGAGACGTCCTACATAAAGCAGGATGGTCTTTCCGGGCTGTCCATTCGATAATAAATCCCGCATATCATGATTATGGTGGTCAGGGCCGAATTCATCCGCGCTGACGCCCCGCTTCCACAGCTGAACGCTGCGGAAGCCTTTGGCGGTCAGCTCGTCCAGCACGGATTGAGAGGTGCACAGATTGAGATGGGCGCGGTTATGAAGCGTCCGGAACCACCACCATAAGACGGGCTTCAAGAAAGGCAGACGGTAGTAATCCGCGTATTTCGGAATTTGAGTATGATAGGAGGCAATCATAGGCAGACGATGCCGGCGGCCGTAATAAATTCCCGCTACGCCCAGCACGGCGGGATTGACCACATGGACCAGATCCGGCTGAAGCTCGCGCAGAAGACGGCCTACCTTGCGGCTTGGCATCGCCAATTTTTTACTCCGGTAGAGAAAGAAATATCGCGCCGGAATCCCTTCCACGCGGACTCCCTCAAAATCATAGACGCCCAGGTCCGGCGCAATAACGGTGATGTCATGCCCGTTTTCCCGCAGCCAGCGGATCGTCGCGCACAAGCGGGTAACGATACCGTCCGTAGAGGGAAGAAACGTTTCGGTAATAATGACGATTTTCATCGGCATAGACTCCCTATCTTTAGTTCCAGGTCACCTTCGGCAGAATATGATCGACCAGAATGCGGTCCTTATGCTCCAAGGCGGTCCTCAGAATTCCCCGCAGCACTTCATCCGACAGCAGATGCGGCTCCAGTCCCAAATCCTTCAGCCTGGTGTTCTTGGCGAAATAGTAGTGATCTTCCTTCTCCACGCGGGGGTTCATAAGATGCGCAACCTGAACATGGATTCCCTCATCCTGCGCAACTCTGCGGACCATCTCGGCAAGCTCCAGGACGGAGAATTCCTCCGTGAATTGATTGAATACCCGGAACTCCCCGGTGTCGGCCGGATTCTCCGCGGCAAGCTCAATGCATCGAACGGTATCCCTGATGTTGAGGAATCCCCGCGTCTGGCCGCCTTTTCCGTATACGGTCAGATTGTGCCCGATGGACGCTTGAATTAGAAAACGGTTAAGGGCCGTGCCGAATACCCCGTCATAATCCAGGCGGTTGGCAAGCAGCGGATCAAGCAGGGTCTCATCGGTATGCAGACCGTACACGACGCCCTGATTCAGATCGGTGGCCCGCAGTCCCCACACTTTGCAGGCAAACATAAGATTGTGGCTGTCATGGACCTTGGAGAGATGGTACATGGAGCCGGGCTGCTTCGGATAAGGAAGAAGATCCTCACGCCCGTTATGGGTAATTTTGATGAAGCCTTCCTCGATATCGATGTTCGGCGTTCCGTATTCTCCCATTGTGCCTAATTTAATAATATGACAATCCGGTACTATTTCTTTAATCGCATAAATCACATTTAAGGTGCCCACTACATTGTTCACCTGGGTGAACACCGCATGTTCCCGGTCAATCATGGAATAGGGGGCGGAACGCTGCTCCGCAAAATGAACGAAAGCGTCAGGCCTCGTCTGAAGCAGCACTGTTCTGAGAAAATCGTAATGATTCAAATCGCCGACATAAAGCCCGATCGAACGGCCCGTCAGCTCTTCCCAACGGGCAATACGCTTCTCGATCGGTGCAATCGGCGTCAGCGAATCTACGCGGAGCTCCTCGTCCCATTTGCGGCGGCTCAGATTGTCGATGATCGTAACCTCATGCCCCTTGGCCGATAGATAAAGGGCCGTCGGCCATCCGCAAAATCCGTCTCCGCCTGCTACAACGATTTTCATGATCAATGATTCCTCCTTGGTATTTTACAATTATCAGGTGGTGACGGCATCACTTTACAGTAAGAGTGTAACATTGAAATATTAAATATAAATAAAAATTGGCACTCAGCCGTTTAAAAATCGATTTATGGCGGGAAGCCGGGCCTTACTCAATTATAATTCATATTTACCAATTTGTGGGCAGCCAGATTATAATGAAAAGTATGATAGATGGACTGGTTTGTCCTGCAGATGTGTGAGCAGCACATAAATGAAAGGAGAGGTTCCATGAATTTTTCGAAAATAGAAGAAATTCTGAAGAAGCATAATGAAACCCTGCCATTCTCAGGAACAGTATTGATCCGGGATAAAACAAAAGTCTTTGAACAGCGATTTGGATATGCGAACCGGTCCGAGCAAATCCAAAATACAATGAATACAAGGTTCGGGATGGCATCAGGGTGTAAAATCTTTACTGCTGTAGCGATTTGTCAGCTTGTCCAGGATGGAGTTTTATCTTTTGATTCACATTTGAGAGATTGCATTCATATCCCTTTTCCAAATTTTGATCCGAACATTACCATACACCATTTATTAACCCATACTTCAGGAATACCGGATTATTTTGATGAAGAGGTTATGAATGATTATGAGGAATTATGGAAGGTATTGCCGATGTACAGCATTCAATCGCCTCAGGATTTTTTGCCTTTGTTCCAGAATGGACCCATGAAGTTTTCTTCTGGCGATCACTTTTCATATAGTAATGCAGGATATATATTACTAGGTCTGGTTGTTGAGAACATGACGGGGATGGATTTCACAACGTATGTTGAGAAGAATATATTTCAACAGTGCGGGATGCTGGACTCGGGATATTTTAGAATGGATCAGCTGCCTGAACGAACGGCAATCGGGTATATAGATTATGATCAAACATGGAGGACTAATATTTATTCAGTTCCAATTAAAGGCGGACCTGATGGGGGAGCATTTACTACGGTTTATGATTTGGTCAAGTTTTGGGAGGCATTGATGAATAATCAGCTGCTATCCTCTGAATATACTCCTATATTACTGACGCCTCATGTAAAAGAAGACGAGCACACGTATTATGGATATGGTGTATGGATATCAATATATGATAATGCTGTTTTCAAATATTATGTTATGGGCAGCGATCCCGGAGTCATCATGCAATCATCCGTATATGCGAAAGAAAAAATACATGCTCATATAATCGGCAATATCGGTAAAGGTGCTGGAATGCTAGCACGTAAGATTGATGAAATCCTATTATAGAGCCTTTTAAAGCATATCGATGACGATGATGAGTACCGCCCTGAAAAGACATCGCGACGGCGGTGTTTTTTGCTTATATTGCTGAAGCATATGCGGTGCCGCCAAAAGACGGCTGCTGCTAGTTCTTCTAAATATACAGTACTTGACACACTGAGGGAAATAATAGCATAATATTATATGAATACATGCTCATATGTAATGAATAACAAAAACACTGCGATCATTTGAACTTTTACAAAGGAGACGACTGCCATGCACAGCCATTCCCACCATGCGCATGATCATCATGGCCATGACCATGACCATGGACATCACGGCCACCATCACAACCACGCCAGAGCAGGCAATAAAAAAGGACTTGCGATCGCGCTGTCCATTACGGTCGGCATCATGTTTTTGGAGTTTTTCGGGGGACTTGTTACGAACAGCCTGGCGCTTTTGTCCGATTCAGGTCATATGCTCAGCGATGCCAGTGCCCTTGCGCTAAGCCTGGTTGCGCTGTGGTTTGCCGCGCGACCCTCGTCTTCGAAGCGGACATTTGGCTTCCACCGCTTTGAAATACTGGCTGCGCTTTTCAATGGTGTTGCACTGTTTGTCATTGCGGCCTTTATCGTATGGGAAGCCATCCAGCGCTTTGGCAGCCCGCCGACAGTGGCAAGCGGATCCATGATGCTTATCGCGGCAATCGGGCTCCTCGCGAATGTCGGAAGCGCCTTTGCGCTGATGCGTTCAGGAGATGTGAAGAACAACGTCAATCTCCGCAGCGCTTATATTCATGTGCTCGGCGATGCTTTGGGCTCCGTGGGCGCGATTGTGGCGGGAGTTCTGATGATGGCATTCAAGTGGTACATTGCAGATCCGATCATATCAATTCTTGTAGCCGTGCTGATCCTGAAAAGCGCATGGGGGGTTATCAGCCATACGCTTCACATATTAATGGAAGGAACCCCGACTGCTATCGATCAATCCGAAGTTAGAGAAACGCTGCTCGCAATCGATGGGGTTAAGGATGTGCATGACCTCCACATCTGGACCATTACTTCCGGTTTTGATTCGCTGAGCTGCCACGTTCTGATTGAGGACCGGAAGGACAGTCAGGACATTTTGCAAAATGCCATCCATGTGCTGGAGGATAAATTTCATATTGAACATACTACGATCCAGGTGGAGACGGCAAATATTCATCACGGGAAACTGAAGTGCTGATGTCAGAAGCAGAGCATTGATACGATTTATTATTTCAGGCGAAGTAGAAGGAGGCTGTTTAAGTGAAAATAAGCGAATTGTCTGAAAGGACAGGTGCAAGCACCCGATCCATCAGGCATTATGAGAAGAAAAAATTAATCGCCGCTGACCGTCTTGACAATGATTATCGGGAGTTCGACGAATCTGCCATTGAGCGTATACGAATCATCCAGCTCTATTTGGGTCTGGGGCTGACAACGGAGCAAATCGAGGACATATTGAAAGGCGAGGTCAGCACTCCTGACGATTACGAATTTTGTGAAGAGATGCTGGACGCCTATCAAACGAAGCTGGATCAAATCAACAGACAAATTAGCGGATTGGAAGTCGTAAAAGAGCGGCTGGAAAGACAAACCTCAACAATGCGCGAAAAACAAAGATTGAAAGTAATGGAGCATATGGGAGCTTCAAAATAATGACAGGCTCCGGTCCATATGAAGGTCTGGAGCCTGTTTTTCAGCGGCCGGCTACACAGTCGGTTTCCGTAACAGTTCCGTCAAGCGCGAGAAATCGTCAGCTCCGTAGCCTGCATCGACGGCACGCAGCGCAACGGCCCTGGCAGCGCTCAGAACGCTGATATCCATCCCGTGATGCTGCGCCGCATGGATAATATGCTCCATACCTGCCGCGGCCGATGCGATGTTCGACTTGTCGCCCGGATAGTGTCCTTCTTCTACATGTTTTGCCGAGTAATTCATTATATCAGGCATAATGGCCATGATTCCCTGGGCATAAGCCGCAAATTCTCCAGGGGCAATGTTCTCGGCGCCCGCGAGGGTGAGCGCATGGGCATAGCCGGTCATGGTTGTCCAGAAGAAGTCGAGCAGGGCTACATCATATGCCGCTGCCCGGCTCGGATCTGCGCCAAGATAAGAGGCCGTGCCGCCCAAGCTCGCCAGCAAGGGTTGATGGGTTTGATAGACGGACTCTGGTCCGCTGTACAGAATAACGGCAGCAGGCGTACCAATGGTCGGCGTTGGAGTCATGATCGCTCCGTCAAGATAGCTGATTCCATGCCCGGCAGCCCAGGCGGCCATTTGGCGTGAGCGTTCAGGAGAATCGGCAGTAAGGTTTACCAGAGTCTGTCCCTTAAGGACATTTTCAGCGGGGCTGAGAATCGCGTGAACCGCGTTGTAGTCCAGCACACAGATGATGACAAGCGGGCTCGCAGCGATAGCGTCATGAACGGTATCTGCCAGCACAGCACCCTGCATAACAAGACGGTCTGCCTTCCCGGCTGTCCGGTTCCATATGGTCACAGGATGGCCGTTTTTTAGAAAGGCCTGGGTCAGCGCCTGCCCCATCGGACCCAAGCCGATAACCGTAACCCTTGTGCTTTCGGTGCCTGCGGTCGTTACCCTCAGGGCTCCTTCACTCCAGCTGTTTCTTTCCCCGCTTTGTTCATTTCTTTTCATTGGAAATGCCTCCTGTCAAAATAGTTTCGTTCATTGGATATTCTAAAGTTTGACACTAGTGTTAATGTCAAGATCTGTTTTAAGTATGCGAATTGTGGCTCTTCCATCCTCCGTCCGAACAGAGATCGGCCGGGCCGGTGTCAATTTCGACAAGCTGAATACGGTTATTTTGACTCATCAGGTGATCGACCATATCGGCAGCCTTCGTGCCGTTCTTAAGTGGGGAAGGCTTCTTTCATGATGTCTAAATATATAAACCTATTACTATTTTTTGAGAGATTTACAATTGGCAGCTGCCTATTAATCTGCCTATTTTTTCATAGTCAAGACGTTAGCATAGAGCATGTATGACTACCTCCCATATTATGTTGTCATCCAAGCTTGAGGAGTGGTCCAATTGAGTTCAACCCCAGAGAGAAAAGAATGTAAAAATACAAAGAAAATGAAGAGAGCATCTGCTGTAAACGGAAAAAAACGCAAATATGTTATGGTAAGCCGCTGCTGCAAAAAAAAGAAAAATTGTAAAAATGTATTAACTACAAAAGAAATTCAGCTGCTTTCAGATATTTTGAAGCAAAATGCAGAAATTATTCCGCCCGTTGTTCTGGATCAAGATGAGGAAAACATACGCCGATTAAGATTTCAAATGCGCCGATTAAATAGACTTGTAAGAAGATCAAAGATTTGCAAAAAAACGCGACTTATTGTCATTTTGGAGTTGTCCTTAACTATTCTGAGGCCGGGCCCACCACCGCCTATGAATCTTGTCGTACATCTCGAACAAATGGTAATAGAACTAAGCAATATCGTGAACATTTTAGAGAATCCACAGCAAGAGATTAATCAAATCAATGTATTAATCCAAAATATCGAAAATATCATAAACAATGTCCTGGGGACCCCAGGCGCTCCCGGAGCTCCAGGCGAGCAGGGAATTCCTGGACCTCAAGGCCCTCAGGGGGTTCCCGGTACTTTTTCTCCCGTTTATGCCAATATTTTCGATACTAACGATCAGTGTCTTGAGCCTAACCAGCCAGTACGATTTAATCAATTTGATCAACCTGGCTCCATATTGTTCGGGGGAATTACGGCTACCCAAACTTCCCTGACCGTTCCGGTGGCCGGGGATTATGCGATATTGTGGGAAGTCGTTTTCCTGCCGGTTCCCAGCCAAACCCACTGTGCATTTGGAGTGTTTGTCAATGGCATTCTTCAAAATTCTACCCGATCAGGTACAGCAGCATTTCAAGACCAGGAGTTTGATAACACGGGTTCAGTAGCGATTTTGCGCTTAAATGCCGGTGATGTGATTGAGCTCCGGGCTCTGATTCCTCCAGGCAGTTCGCAAACAGACATACAGCTGAGCTCACTGATACAATACCCGCCTTTTGGCGGTACTGCTGATCAACCTATAAATAGTGCATCGCTGCGGACGTTTAAGCTGGGTCCGTCATAGCTTTGATATATAATCATGCTGCTTCCAATGGATAACCTCCAATAGGAAGCTTTTTCTTTCAATTGGCAGGTCGCAGCCATAAAGATGGCATCAAATATCAACTTGAAAGCGTTCTCTGTAAACCGTCTCGATGAAGTGGTATACTGGGCTGGAAAAGGCGGGAAAGCGCCAGCCATCAAAATTATATATTACATAGTAAAGGAGTTCATTATGCGATACGTTGTTATTGGAGGTAGCGGCCATGTCGGGACATACATGATCCCGCAATTGGTGCGTCTAGGCCATGAGGTTGTTCATTTCAGCAGAGGGACAAGCGAGCCTTATCGTCCCGATATGGCCTGGAAGGAAGTCCGGCATGTGTCCGCTGACCGGTCAGCGGAGGAGAAGGACGGGACATTCGGGCGAAAAATAGCCGGGCTTCAGCCCGATGTCGTCATTGACATGATTTGCTTCAAGCCGGAGAGCGCGCGGCAGATCGTGGAAGCGCTGAAAGGGGAGATCCAGCACTATATCTCCTGCGGGACCATTTGGGTACACGGTCCGAGCGTATCGGTGCCGACTGGCGAGGAAGCGCCGCGCAGGCCGTTTGGCGAATACGGTATTCTGAAAGCAGAGATTGAGAGCTTCCTGCTGGAGCAGGCGAGAAGAGCAGGCTTCCCTGCCACAGTGCTCCATCCTGGGCATATCGTCGGACCAGGCTGGGCGCCGCTCAATCCGGCTGGTCATTTCAACCCGCAGGTGTTTTCCCGGCTCGCCCGGGGGGAGGAAGTCGTCATCCCAAACCTGGGCCTCGAAACGGTTCATCATGTTCATGCGGAGGATGTTTCACAAGCATTCATTAAAGCCTCACAGTGCTGGAACGCAGCGGTCGGCAGCAGCTTCCATGTTGTCTCTCCGGCCGCATTGACCCTAAGAGGCTATGCGGAGACCGTCGCATCGTGGTTCGGCAGGGAAGCGAATCTGAAATTCGAGCCGTTCGAGACACTGAGCGTCAAGCTCACCGAACAGGAAGCGCGCAGCACCTGGGACCATATCGCCCATAGTCCGAACTGCAGCATCGACAAGGCGCGGAGCCTGATCGGCTATGCCCCGCGCTATACATCTCTTGAGGCGGTCAAAGAATCGGTCGAATGGATGATTGAACGGCAATTAATCGAAATCACATAAAGACAGAAACCCTGAATGGAATAAGGATATTGAATAGGCTGAAGTTCTCAGGTGGGGATGATTAAGAAGCCGCCGCCTGGAAGGCGGAGCGGCAGGAACATACTTGTAAGATTGAATATGAAAGCCCAAAGACCGGAGCAGCTTTAAGCAGCGTCCGGTCTTTTGATTGATATATAACGAACGAATGGGCAAATTATTCAAGCGGCCAACATTTAATAAGGTTGAAGTTATAGATTAACGGCCTGCATTCCCATGTCGTCCATACGGCCGCCGTATGCGGCATCCTTTGGACTAACCGCTTCAATACGGGACAAATCTTCGGAAGTGAGTTCGATATCAAGCGCACCTATATTTTCTTCTAAATATTTTTGGCGCTTCGTGCCGGGAATCGGCAATGCGCCGTTTGCAATTGTCCATGCCAATGCCAATTGGGAGGGCGTAATATTCTTCTCTGCCGCAATTTTTTTTACTTCATCCACCAGCTCGAGGTTTTTTTGGAAGTTTTCGCCTTGAAAACGCGGGAAAAATCTGCGGATATCATCTGCAGCAAAATCTTCAAACTTGCGCAGTTCTCCTGAAATAAAACCCCTGCTTAAGGGACTGTAAGCGACATGAGAAATTCCGAGCTCTCTTATGACAGGCAGTATCTCATCTTCGATTTCCCGGCTCCAGAGTGAATATTCGGTCTGCAAGGCAGAGATGGGATGAATGGCGTGAGCACGGCGAATGGTATCGGCACCCGCTTCGGACAAGCCCAGATAACGCACTTTTCCCGCTTTCACCAGATCTGACATCGCCTCGACAGTTTCCTCAATAGGCACGTTCGGATCGACCCGATGCTGGTAATAAAGATCGATGTAGTCCACATCCAACCGTCGAAGACTCTCATCGACCGCTTTCTTTACATAATCGGGCTGTCCGTTTACTGTTGCAAAATTAGGTCCGAAAGCGAACTTTGTCGCAATGACGGCCTGTTCCCGACGTCCTTTCAACGCTTTTCCAAGGAGTTCTTCGTTATGACCGTTGCCATATACATCTGCCGTATCCAATAAGGTAACACCCAGTTCCAGGGCGCGGTGGATGGTCCGGATGGAGTCGTCATCATTTGTTTCTCCGTACATCCCAGGTGACATACCCATTAAGCCGAGACCCATAGAAGAAACAATTAAATCACTGTTGCCCAGTTGTCTGGTTTTCATTTTGTGAACCTCACCTTCTTAGATTGGATTACGAGAGTAAGCATAACACAGGGAATTATATAAAACAAACGAAAAGAGTAAAAAACGTTTAATTAGTATTTATTGTGTATTATTATCGAGTTTTTATGTATACTATATAGAGGCAGAGAGGAGACGGCTAAAATATGAATTCCAATACAAAGAGCGATAACAATCCTCAAAAAGAGATGAGAAACAAATTAGTCAACAAAGTGTTTCCCATTATCATGAAAAATGGCTTTCAATCCCTGCGGATGGAAGAAATTTCGAAATATATGGATGTAAGCAAAGCAACAATGTATAAATACTTTACTTCGAAAGAAGAGGTTATCGAGAGTACCGTGGCAGCTCTTATTGACTATATCAATGAATTGGTTTTGGAATTCCGTGATTACAGCCAGTCGCACGGAACGGGGTTTCAGCAGCTGTTCGAACAATCGGTCTTGCTCGCAGCATACATTTCCGATGGTTTCCTGACCGAGCTGCAGTCGATTTATCCGGAGCTGCACAATCGTCTAAGAGATGCGATGAAGCTGCGCGAGAAAGGAATTTTGGAATTTTACCAGGAGGGGAAGAGCAAGAGCATATTTAATGATATTAATGTAAATCTGATCTTCCTGCAGGACCATGTCCTCGTTCGGGCCATGCTGGATATCAAATTTTTGATGACCTATCATTTAACCCTTAACCAGGTGCTTTTTGATTATTATCATTTGATGAAGCATCAACTGTTCAGAACGGAACAGCTTCCCGTTATCGACGACTCCAATATGACAAGCAGAATTGATTATATGGCTAATAAGATTACCCGTGATTTGTTATAAAGCAGCAGAGCGTCATATTTGACGGAAATATTGACCGATTGGAGTCCGCTTAACAAGGCGGGCTTTTTGTTTTGCGGTTATATCTTCAGCATTGTGGGCGGAATGATCTTGCATGAAAAAACGGGAGACAGAATTCGCACGGGGCCAATACCATTTTCGCTACCTGATGGATCTCATAATTGATTATGATGGTTTCGCTGATACGAAATGTATACCCCGCAAGCAAAATGTGAAGGGGGGATGCCCGGAACAGTTGAACCGGAAAGGAACCGCCCAAATTATAACAATGAAGGAGATGCGCATGTGAAAAGGAATAGAAGGACATCGCTCATCTTGACCCTGGTGCTGTCCATGCTGGCAACTTCGGGCATTTTCTCAGGGGGAACCCGCCAGGCTGAAGCCGCCGGATTTGCCGAACGGGTTGCCATTGAGGATGTCGGCATCGACGCGGAAGGCGTCATTCACGGCAAGCTGGTCAATAAAACGGCCGGAGCTCTTCAAGGAACGTTGATTGCCGCACTCTATAATGAACAGAATACGATCGACAGCTCCGACATTCAGCAGATATCGTTCACCGCTGCTGGCGAAGCTTCTGCATTCAGTGCACAGTTCGATCAACCGATCGTTCCAAAAAAACATACAATCAAGCTGTTCGTATGGGACAGCCTGACAAGCAAGAAGCCGCTGTCCAACGTCATGGAGGTCAGTCCGTACGGACTGACGGAGACCACGGAAAGCAAAATCAATCCGTATGCGTTTTATGTCGGCCGGGTAGCACGGACGTATTCGGAGTCGGAAAACAAGGCGCTCACCGCCGACCTGGACACGTACATCGACACAACCAACAAGCGGATCAAAAGCGTTACGGATGAACTGGATTGGGATTACGGGCAAGGCATCATCCGCCTGAATACACCGAAAAGCCAGGGGGCTACGGGCATTTTGAATGCCGTAAGCAGCGTTGAGCTCGATAATGTCGTCATCGAGTCCGGCAATGCTTTTGGCACTGTCATGGTCATCTCGCTGGACGATCTACCGATCGCCTCATCGAAGAAGCTGCTGATCCAGGCGGTGACGGAAGACAAATCGTACGGCTTCGAGTCGGAGACGGTGACGGAAGGCGGCGTGGCGAAGCAGAAAATCGTTTCACTCGGCGAAGGGCCGATGAACGTCCGCGATATCGACGCTTCCGTACTGCTCAAAGGCATGACAGACATTAACAGGATTTACGCGCTGGACCCGAACGGCTATGTGAAGGAGGAGGTTCAGGGCACGGCTGCTGCAGGCGGTTTTCAAATTCCGCTCAGGCCCGATGCGCTGTATACTCTCGTCGAGCGCGAAGGACTGACAGACCCCTACGTACCAGGCACAGAGCCTGAGGAAGATCCCGTCTACGTATGGTGGGAGGGGGAGGACGCGGTGGAAACGAACTTCCCTGCAACCGCGGACTTCTCGGCGGATACGTTCCCTCAGACCCGTCATCTGCTGTCCGGCAGCGACTGGCTGGCGATCTCGAACGTAGCGGTAGACCCGGATAATCCGCCGTTTGCCAATTATGAAGTTGAAGTACCCGAAGACGCGGCTTATACGTTTTTTGTCCGCAAATTCTGGCTGCACGGTCCTTTCGACTACCGATGGGACGGCGGGGAATGGAAATCCATCGGCCGTGATATCACGCTTCTGGATTCTGTCAGTTTCCGGCAATTCACAGAGGCGAACTGGATATCCGCCGGCAGCGAAACATTGACGAAAGGCAAGCATTTGCTTGAAATCAAGCTCCAGCAGGAAGCGGAGAATTCTAACGCCGCGTTCGACAGCTTCATTCTGTCCAAACAGCCTTTTATGCCAAGCGGCCTGCTGCGTCCAGGCGAGAAGCTGAACCGCGCGGAAGAGGGATTCTGGGCATTCGAGCCGGATATCGATCCGTTCAACGACAATGCTGCGCTTGATCTGCGTTACTTGAACGAAGATACGGCAGGCCAATCCGGTTATGTCCAGCGGCAAAAAGACAAGCTGCTGCTTGGCGACGGTCAGGAAGCCCGTTTCTGGGCCGTTAATGCGGGAGCGGAAACGATCAATCTGGAAAAAGGCGACGTTGATTATTTTGCCAAGCAGCTGGCGAAGCGCGGCGTCAATATGGTGCGGATACACGGCATGATATTTGATGAGAACGGCGAAATTACCGACAAAGCGCTTGACCGCTATCAATATTTTGTACACGCGATGAAGCAGGAAGGCATCTATGTCAACCTGAGCTATTACTTCGTGCTTTGGTGGGATATGACCAAAGCCGAGGCCTTTAAACAGCCTGGCGACGAGTTTTTCGATTGGAACAAGCAGCCGTTCGGTCTTCTGTTCTTTGATAAAACGCAGCAGGAGCTGTACAAAAAAGGAGTCCGGAAGCTTCTGCTGACGCCGAATCCCTATGAGAACGGGCTTCCGCTCGGCAAGGATCCGGCGGTTGCGATCATCGAGACCCAGAACGAGGACAGCTATTTCTTCTTTACCTTCTCGGACTGGAAGTTCCCCGACAATATCAGGCGCGAGCTGTCCAAAATGTTCGGCGGTTGGCTGAAGGACGAATATGGCAGCCTGGATGCCGCTTATGACGCCTGGGGACCGCTCAGCAAGGTCTGGAATGACGAGCCGGAGAATGGATTGATGGAGGTTGAAGGCGCTTCCAATCTTCCGTGGGCGACAGGAAACGGAGGAGACGATAAGCGCAGGCGGGACATTCTTCGTTTTCTCACCGAGGAACAGCGGCTGTTCTACGAGGATATGAACCGTTTCTACAAGGAAGATATCGGCACGCAAAGCATAATTACGGCCAGCAACTGGATCACGGCAGATCCGGCCAAGATGGAGGCTTTGGAACGTTATACGTATGCGGCCACCGACATGGTCGACCGGCATGCCTATACCGAGCCAAGCCATACCGCGTTCAACAATGAAAACTGGACGCTTCACGCAGGCGATACTTATATTCCAACTCCTATTGTCCAGCATCCCGACATGAACCCTGTGAAGGTTGTCCATAACGATGACCAGCCGTCGATGATTTCGGAGATTACCTGGACGAATCCGACTCCATACGGTGCGGAAGGACCATTCATGATATCCGCCTACTCCTCGCTGCAGGGAATCGATGTACTGGATATGTTTGCGACAGGCGGACCCTCGTGGCCGACGAAATGGCAAAAATGGCCGATCATGTCGCCGACGATGGCTGGCCAATTCCCGGGATTCTCGCTCATGTACCGCAGAGGAGACGTAAAGGAAGCAAAGAACGTCGTGTTGGAATCAAGCACGCTGGATTCCTTGCTCAATCTTCAAGGCTCAAAAATTTATGAAAGTTTGAACATCGACGATATCCGCGGATAAGACCGGAACAGGCAAACCCACCATTTCAATAAAAGAAGGGATATGTGGCGATGAAGCGATCGTTTCGAATCGCACTGGTTTATGTGACGTTAGCTGCTCTGATGTTCTCGATGTTCGGCGGAGCCGTGACTGCCGATGGGGGGACCGCAGCCGGAGCGCCGGTCCCGGGTGACGTCGTCTCTGGGATACCATCCCAGGACGAAGATGCGCCGGACACCGAAGCGCCGGCAGCGCCTGCAGGTCTGCATGTGGCTGGGACGACAAGCACGAGCGTCAGCTTGTCCTGGAACGCTCCGGACGCCAATTCGGGCACGGTCACGTATGCGGTTTATAATGGCGGCGCCTCCGCGGGGACGACGGACCATACCCAATTTGTTGTGACGGGCTTGCTGCCGTCCACGTCCTATGTTTTCAGCGTCGCTGCACTCGATGCTGCAGGCCATACCTCGCCGGCAAGTGGGGCGGTTGAAGCCGTAACGGAGGCGGATGGCTCTGCTGACAGCACTGGGGTGAAAGTCGTAACTCCGGCAGCAGCAGATACGGGGCCAGGTATCATTCTTGCGCGGGATTCCTTCGAATCTGCGGTAGG
This sequence comes from Paenibacillus sp. JT22N12, assembly GCF_056269365.1. NCBI lineage: Bacteria > Bacillati > Bacillota > Bacilli > Caryophanales > Paenibacillaceae > Paenibacillus > Paenibacillus sp. JT22N12. Next base: position 641,977 of record NZ_JBWDNU010000002.1, read on the forward strand.
CGTGCTGCATGGAGCAGGCGGCGGCAAAGGCTGGTCGAAGGGCTGGGAGGTGCAAAACGGCAATGCCGATGAGCCGGGGTACAATGTGCGCGGCGATAACCCGCTGGTGTATGACGGCTTGTATCAAACCGGCAGCTATGCAATCGGCGGCAAAGCGTACCTGACTGCGGTCCGGGGGCTGAACCTCAGTGCCGACGGACCGTTCGCACCTTATCTGGAGAACGGCAAAATCGGGAAGCCTGGCACGGCGTTGTGGATTAGCGCTCTTATGCGCAAAGACAACACGACGGATAATTCGATTTCAATAGGTTCAGATTGGCCGTCGACCAAGCTCGAAATGGGCTTTTTCGGAAGTGAATCCAAGTACAGGGATGTTCGTTACTGGTCCTTGAAGGTGAACGGAACCGTTTACCGCTCCACTGTGCCTTTGGAAGTCGGGAAAGCGGCGTTGCTTGTCATGAAGCTCGAATTCGGCGCTATGAACAAGGTCAATCTGTATGTTAATCAGACGGTACCGGGTGCAGGGGACCCAGATATCCCTGAGCTTCAGGCAATTACGGACGCTGACCTTGGTTTTCGCATGATTTCGACGACAACTACGGGTGGAGGAACGGAAGATTATTCGATCGACGAAATCCGGATCGGCACAACGTTCGGTGCCGTCACGCCCGCTTTCTTCGACAATGAGGCCCCGTCGGCTCCGGCAGGCGTAGAGGTCGTGAAGAAAACCGATTCCGCCGTGACATTAGGCTGGGAGCCCGCGGCCGACAATGTCGGCGTCGTCGGCTATGACGTGTTTCAGGGCGGGACGCCTGCAGGAACGACCTCCGGCACGACTTTCACTGTGAAGGGCCTTACGCGGGGGACCGGCTACACCTTCACCGTCAAAGCCAGGGATGCGGAAGGGAATATTTCTCCGGCGAGCGAGCCTGTCGAGGTAACGACAGATGCGCAGCCGGCCGACAACTCGCTCTACAATTTTGAAAATGAAGATCTGCAGGGAATGAGGCTGCTCGACGGACAAAATGCGGCGATCGCTCTCGATGGCACGCGCACATTTGCCGGCGAAGGGGCTGCCAAAATCACATTGTCCGGCGGGGGAACAGCACAGACAATCGGCTGGGACGTTCCGGACCCCAGAATCAAGCCCGGGAAGACCGTTTCCTTCCGCTTCTATGTTCCATCCGGACAGGATGACATTGTCATTCAGCCGATGGTGTTCGGAGCGGGCTGGGCTTATAACGGCGGCTTCTACGAAACAAAAAATCTGGAGAAAGACAAATGGATCACGCTTGACGTGAAATTTGAGACCGGCGATATTCCGAGCCCCCGGGTAGGGATCGCTTTTACCGCGAATGCTCCCGCCGTCGTCTGGATGGACAGCATAACCTTCAATGGTTATGGCGAAGCCGACACGGAAGCTCCTACTGTACCTGGCAATCTGCGGGCCACTTCCGCAACGGACAATGTGGTGTCGCTTGCTTGGACCGCATCTACGGATAACGAAGATACGACGGTCGGGTACGTTATTTACAAGGGTGATGAGGCAGCAGGAACGACAGCCGGCGCAGCCTCATTCACAGTTGCAGGTCTTGACGCATCAATGCCTTATACATTCACTGTGCGGGCGAAGGATACAGCCGGCAACCTCTCGGAGCCATCGAATGAGGTGCTGATCACGACGGATGCCGCCCACATGAAGCTGTCGGGCACCCCTTACGGATCTGCCTCGCGCGGTGACAGCGGGACCGTTTCGTTCGACAAGGCGTTTGACGGCAGCGTGGACAGCTATTTTGATGCAGCGGCTGCAAATGGAAGCTATGCCGGCCTTGATCTCGGAGAAGGGACCGCCAAGCGCGTAACAAAGCTGAAATTCCATCCGAGAAAGGACTATCCGGACCGGATGACAGGGGGCAAATTTCAAGGCTCGTTGACCCGGGACGGTGGATATACGACCATCCTCACGATCCGGGGCGTTCCGGAGGATGGCTGGAACGAAGTCAAAATCAGTGATCCGCACGCGTTCCGGTTCCTGCGCTACCTTGGACCGGACGGCAGCTCCGCCAATGTCGCCGAGCTGGAATTTTATGGCATCGAAGGCGACATCGCGGTTCCTTCGGCACCGGCATCGCTGCAGGTTGCAGGGGTAACCGAGACAACGGTCAGTTTGTCCTGGTCGCCTTCGACCGATAACGATACGGTTACCGGCTATACCGTCTACGCGGACGGAAAAGCGGCGGGCACGACGGCGGATACTTCCTTCACCGTCCGCGGCCTGGAACCGGACCGGTCTTATGTCTTTACGGTTACGGCCAAGGACAGCGTAAACAATATTTCGGCTCAGAGCAGTCCTGTCGAAGCCATGACGCCGCCGGCAACGGTTGTGCTGGAAACTACGGTTAACAATACGAACGGCAAAGTTGTAGTCCGGGGCGAAGTCTCCTCGGGGGCGAATCAGGAAGTGACCGTGGACGTGAAGGATTCTGAAGGCCGCCTTGTATTCGCCGACCAGGTGACAAGCGGCTTCGGGGGCACATTCCTGCTGACCTTCACAATTGATGGAGACGGAACGTATACGGTAACGGCAGGCGGGCTCGGGGTAGCCGAACCTTATGCTTCCGTCATTATCATCGGAGAACCGGGTGAAGACACCACGCCGCCTGCGGCGCCTGCCGGACTTGCCGCCGTATCGGCAACCGCCCGGAGCATCGCGCTTGAATGGCAGGCTGCAGCCGATAACACAGGCGTGACAGGCTATGTGATCTACCAAAACGGCGAGCAGGCCGGCATAACAGCCGATACACATGCGGAAGTCACCGGACTTGAGCCGGCTACAACCTACACCTTCACCGTAAAAGCGAAGGATGCGGCAGGCAATCTGTCCGCAGCGTCGAATGCCCTGCAGGCGGCAACTGAACCTGCGCCTGCGCAAGGTCTTGTGATGGAAGTGACCCCATCCAAAGATATTGTGGAGCATGGCGAAGGATTTGATCTGGGTATCTCTGCGATGGAGGTTTCCGGGCTGTACGGATATGACTTGACCGTAACGTTCGATCCTGAGGCGTATGAAATTGTATCGATCGCGCCGACAGCTGAATTCAAAGGAAACTCCACGCCTTATTTCAACCAGACGGTAAGCGGCGGCAGGATCCGCATCGTGTCCACGCTGCTTGGCGAGCCGGAAGGCAGAACCGGCGATGTTCCGCTGGTTGCCATCACGTTCAAAGCGAAGGATGTCCATGCGAAGAATGCCTTCACGCTGAAGAAGGGCTCGACAATTGCCGATGAGAATGATCAATTGTTTGCGCTGGGTGAAGACGTTGCGTCCTACAATGTCATTGTCTCCGCCGATGTCATCGGCAATGACGGCGTGCAGATCAACGATTTGACCATCGTAGCCAAAGCATTCGGAGATCCTGCGAAATATGATCCAAAATACGATATGAATCTGGACGGACTGATCGATATTTACGATATAGCCTACGTGGCTGACAAGTTACTCGCAAGATAGCTGGAGAACACGGGGATCGCCAGCCGATCCCCTATTCTTTACAGGATCCGGGCAGCGAATTATCCTTGGAAGAAAGTGGTGAATTCATTGAGGAAGCTGATGAAGACAGCGGCGATTGCCGCGCTGCTCCTGTCCTTTCTGCCGCAAGCACGGCTTCATGCCGCAGACGCCGTCAAGACGGAAATTGCGATGACCGTGAACAAGACCTCGGTTCAATCGGGCGATACATTTTTCGTCACCGTCTACGCCGGGCAGGCGGTCAATCTGTTTGGTTTGCAGTATACCGTTGAATATAACGCCGATCTGGCGAAGATGAGCATGGATGACATTCGCTATTACGGCGCTTTTACCTATATGCAAAACGATTACGCCGAGCCTTCCGGCCGCAAATCGTTCCCGCTGATTAACGAGGAGCCGGCTGATGGCCTGGTTGCCTATCAGCCGATTGCCGACATTCCGTTCAAGGCCCTCGGTGAAGGGGACGTCCTGCTCAAGCTGAGCGGAATTAAAGCGGTTAACCGGCATTCGCCGCCGCAGGAAATTCAGGGCCATACGACAACGCAGCCGGTAACTGTTTCAATCGAAGCAGCGGACAGTCCAGTGGACAGCATTCCCCCTTCGGCGCCGGAAATCAGGTTAGCCGCAAAAACGTCTTCAACCGTCCGGTTGGAATGGGAGCCAGCCGCCGATAACGTCGGCGTTGCCGGCTATCTGGTTTTCCGGGACGGCCTGCTCTACAGAACGCTTCCCGGGACCGCAGCCGCAGCGGAGATTACGGAATTGTCCCCATCGACAGCGTATTCGTTTACCATCAAGGCCAAGGATGCCGCAGGCAACGAGTCTGCCCCCAGCAATGAGCTTCGGGTGACTCTGGATCCGCCAAACGGCAGCGGCGGAGATGGCAATAGCGGTGAAGGCGGCGGAAACGGAACTGGTGAAGAAAATGGAAATGGTACTGAGACGGGACCTGGTACAGTCAACGGGGTAAAATCAAATGCCGCTGCCGCTGATCAACGATTCCAGATTGTCGATGAAACGGATCTGCAAAATTTCGTGGATGACAAGGTTACTCTGCGCCCGGGCAGCGGAATAATTGGATTGACGCTTCCTGCCGATACGGGACTGCTTCTTGGGCAGAACAGTCTGGGGATCCTGTTCGAAGGAATAACCCTCATCATCCCGTCTGAGGTGTTCACAGAATTAATCAAGGCCGCTCCAAAATCCTTCGTGACGCCGGCTGCACGCATCTCCCTTCAGGTGCAGGAGGCCGATCGCGAATTGCCGGTCATTACCGTATCCAGCCCGGGAGCCGGTTACCGCGCTGCCGGACATCTGTACCGGCTGGAGCTCGCCCTTCTGCCTGAAACCGGTGAACCATTCATGCTTGAGCAGTTTCCCAAGCCGGTTCAGGCCTCGTTCCATTATGAAGCCGGACGGATGGACAGGGAATACACCGGGGTTTACCGTTTGAACGAAGAGACGGGCAAATGGGAATATGCCGGAGGGCGGGTTAACGATGTCAATGATACTGTGACTGTGCAGCTGCAGCATTTCAGCGTTTACGGAGCGATGGAGTACCGGCCATCGTTCATAGATGTGCCGGCTGGAGCCTGGTTCGCCAAGCCTGTTGGCGTGCTCGCCTCCAAACAAATTGTACAGGGGGTGGACGGGGATCATTTTCAGCCCGGCCGTCAGGTCACCAGAGCCGAGTTCGTCAGGATGATCGCCGGAGCCGTTCCTTTGACTTCCCTGCACAGCCCGAACGCAGCGATGGAACTGCCTTTCACCGATATTCCCGCTTCCGCCTGGTATAGGGACGCGGCGGCGGCGGCCTATGCGGCGAGGATCATCACCGGCAGCGATAAGGGACGCTTTGAGCCGGACCGGGCGATCACCCGCGAAGAGATGACGGCGATTCTCGTACGGACATCGATTTTTACATCCGGGGCAGCCTGGCAGCCGGAGAGTACATGGACAGCGGCATTCAGGGACTTCGGTGCGGTCTCCGCCTGGGCCAAACCGTATATTGCCTTCGCAGCGGATCAAGGATTAATAAAAGGAGGGACAGACGGCGCATTTTCGCCAAAAGCACTGACAACCCGCGCCGAAGCAGCCGCAGCCGTTTACAACCTTGTGCAGCGGGAAGAAGATTAAGCTCGGTCTTTAGGAAGTGTCGGCAGCCGAAGCAAAGCAAAATCCAAACATTCACAACTGGAACTTGGATAATTATGGGTTGACATCTTGAAGCAATGATGTTAAATTCACTAATACCAGTTGGAATAGTTGGATTAAAATATCCACCGGAAAGCCGGAGATTGCCCCCCAGGGCGTCTCCGGTTTTTTTGACTTTATAGCATTTATAAGCTTCACAATATAAATGTCTATAAAGTTGAAGGGAAGAAACTAGCTATACCGCCAAAGGATGGCGAGAGCCGGTTCTTCCTGACTTTATAGCATTTATAAGCTTCACAATATAAATGTCTATAAAGTTGAAGGGAAGAAACTAGCTATGCCGCCAAAGGATGGCGAGGGCCGTTTCTTCCTGACTTTATAGCATTTATAAGCTTCACAATATAAATGTCTATAAAGTTGAAGGGAAGAAACTAGCCATGCCGCCAAAGGATGGCGAGAGCCGGTTCTTCCTGATTGAAATTTAGAACGCGGGAAAGGAGAGATCAAGGCAAAGGTCAGCCCACCGGGGCGCCCAGACCATGCAGGCAGGCTGCGCGGAATTTTAAATTTAAAAACGACAAGGCGGAGATGGATATGAAAAAGATCCTTACGGGCGTCCAGGTTCTTATAATCCTCATTCTGCTGGCGGCCTGCTCGTCAGGCAATCAGCCGGCAGGCGGGGGCAATATTGCGGATCCAGACAAGACGGACATAGATGAAACGGTCACTGCCGGATCAGGCGCGAAGGCAGAGCCGGCAGGAGATTTTAAGAAGCTGGGCGATGAGCCGCTTACGCTGAGCTTCGTCAGTCTGGGGGCGACATTCACGGACGTCGAATTCCAGATCATGATTGCCGATCCGATCAGGAAAAAATATCCGAATGTGACGATCGAGCGGATCAAGCCTGTGGAAGGAAGCGCCATAGAAGAGGTATTGTCCACGTACACGCCGGACATCCTCTTCAGCAGCGTATCGCAGCGGATTGTCCGGACCGGCGCATTCGAGGATTTGCGGGAGCTGATCAAACGGCATCATTTTGATGAAAGCCGGTTGAAGCCGGTCGCGTACAACTACATCAAGGAAGTGACCAGAGGCAAGGGCGAAGAAATATTCGCATTGCCCTTCAACGTCAACCAGCATGTGCTGTATTACAACAAAGACATTTTTGACCATTTTGGAGAGCCTTATCCGACGGAGAAGCAGTTGACCTGGGACGAGGCGCTGGAGATCGGAGCGCGTCTGACGAGGACTGATAACGGCAAGCATTATATCGGTCTGACGGGTGACAACCTGACGGGCCTCGCCAAATCGCTGGGTCTGCCGTATTTGGACCGGGAAACCGGCAATGCTGCGCTGGACACGCCGGAATGGCGCCGCATTTTCGAGCTGCAGAAGAAGATCTATGAAATACCGGGCTATATTGCGCAGGATAAAGTATGGGCCTGGACCCGCGATCATTTCATGAAGGACCAGACCATTGCGATGAGGGCGGCCTGGCTCGCCAATATGGTAGGTCCGCTGGAAGAACTGCGCCAGCAAGGGGTGGATTTCAACTGGGATATCGTACCGGTGCCGAACTTCGACGACCAGCTGGGCAAGACGCGTGAGGCGCAGATTCATTCCGTCTCCATCAACAGTCAGAGCAAGCACAAGGATGAGGCGTTCCAGGTGCTGGAGGAGCTGTTGTCTGACGAAGGACAGCGTATTATTGCCCGCAACGGCCGTGTACCGGCGATCGTAAATCCCGGGCTGGAGAAGGAATATGGGCTCGATATCCCCGTTCTAGAAGGCAAGTCGGTACAGAACGTGTTCATCGGGCAGCCGTTGCAGGAGCATTACGCGCACCCTTACGAGTCTGAAATCAGCGTCAGGCTGACGGAAGCGGCAGAGGATCTTGCAATCAACGGGCTGGACGTCAACTCGGCGATCCGCAAGGCGGAGGAAGCCATCAATAAGGATGTCGGGACGCTGCGGACAACATTGGGAGACTTGAAATAATAAATTGAAGGAAAGGCGGCGGGGTCCGATGAGTGAAGCGGGACGCAAGCTGAATTTGAATGCATTTTTGTATAATACCGGGCATCACGAGGCTTCGTGGCGGCTGCCGGAGGCGCAGCCGGAGAAGAATCTGGATATCAGGCATTTTCGTAAAATCGCCGAAACGGCCGAGCGGGGGCTGCTGGATTCGTTGTTTCTTGCGGACGGCTATGCGGGGCGAATGAACAAGCTGGAGCCGTTCACCATGCTCTCGGCGCTTGCGGCGGTCACCAAGCATATCGGGCTGATCGCCACAGTAGGCACCACATATAACGAACCGTTCCATGTGGCGAGGAAGTTTGCTTCTCTGGACCATATAAGCAAAGGGCGCGCGGGCTGGAATATCGTGACGGGGGCAGGTCCTGCGGCCCTTAACTTCAGCCGCGACGAGCATCCGGAGCATTCGGAACGCTACGCCAACGCCGAGGAATTCGTCGAGATTGTCAAGCAGCTATGGGACAGCTGGGAGGACGACGCATTCGTGAACGACAAGGCGGCGGGAATCCACATCGATCCGTCAAAAGTGCACGATATCAACTACACCGGGCAGCGCCATTCCGTAAAAGGCCCGCTCAACATTGCCCGTCCCCCGCAGGGTTATCCCGTGCTCGTGCAGGCCGGCTCCTCGGATACGGGGCGCGAGTTCGCGGCAAGGTATGCGGAGGTGATTTTCACCGCTCATCAGGCGCTCGGAGAAGCGCAATCCTTTTATTCGGATTTGAAGATGAGGCTGCTGAAGTACGGCCGGAACCCGGAACAGCTGAAAATACTGCCGGGCATCAGTCCGATTCTGGCCGATACCGAAGCGGAAGCCCGCGACATCGAGAATGAGCTGTTCGAGCTGATCGACAAGAAAAATGCGATCCAGCGGTTGTCCGAGCGGTTTGGCATCGACTTAACCCACCACCCGTTGGATCAGCCGCTGGATATTCACGAGGCCCGCACAACAGACGAGGTCAATGGCAACAAAAGCCGTCATCAGCTGGTGCTTGATCTTGTTTCCCGCGAGAACTTGACGCTGCGCCAGCTCATCAACCGGCTGGCCGGGGCGCGGGGCCACTTCACGTTCACCGGTACGCCGCTGCAGCTTGCCGATGTAATCGAGCATTGGTTCAAGAATGGCGCAGCCGACGGCTTCAACGTAATGCCGCAGGTGTACCCGAGCGGTCTGGAGCGTTTTGTCGACAAGGTCGTGCCGGAGCTGCAGAACCGGGGGTTGTTCCGCACCGCTTATGAAGGCGCGACGCTGCGGGAGAATCTCGGTCTTGCTTTTCCGGCGAACACCCGCCATCAATCGGGGAAAGGGGTGCAGGCAATATGAGCGGCAAGCCGCAGCGGAACGTGCATCTGAATGTTTTTTTGCGGGCGACCGGTCATCACGCGGGAGCCTGGCGCCATCCGGATTCACATCCGGAGCTGGAGCACGATATCGAGTATTTGGCCTATCTGACACGGATTGCCGAACGCGGCAAGCTGGATTCCGTCTTTCTGGCAGACGGCTATGCCGGCCGGGGGAGCAAGCTGGAGCCTTTTACGCAGCTGTCGGCGCTGGCAGCCCTTACCGATCATATCGGATTTATCGCGACAGTGGGGACCGTCTATAACGAACCGTTCCATGTGGCGCGCCAGTTTGCTTCGCTTGACCATATCAGCGGCGGCCGGGCCGGGTGGAACATCGTGACAGGGGCGGGCTCGGCCGCCCATAATTTCAGCCGGGATGAGCATCCCGAGCATGCGCAGCGATATGAATCGGGCGAGGAATTCGTGGAGGTCGTCAAGCAGCTGTGGGACAGCTGGGAGGACGACGCACTGGTCTTCGACAAGGCGCGCGGCGTCCAGATCGCGCCGGACCGCGTCCATGAAATCAATTTCAAGGGCCATACCTATTCCGTGAAGGGACCGATCAATATCCCGAGGCCCCCGCAAGGGTATCCGGTGCTGGTGCAGGCGGGTTCGTCCGAGGCGGGAAGGGAGCTTGCGGCGAAGACGGCTGAGGTCATCTTCACAGCCCAGCAGACTTTCGGAGCAGGTCAGGAATTTTATGCGGACGTCAAAGGCAGGCTGGCGAAGTATGGCCGTACGGCGGATCAGCTCGTCATTCTGCCGGGCTTCGCGCCAATCGTTGCCGATACGGAGGCGGAGGCGCGGGACATTGAGCAGGAGCTGCACAGCTACGTGGATACGAAGCGCGCGTTGAACGAATTGTCGGAACGGTTCGAGGTCAACCTCAACGATTACGATCTGGATGATCCTGTGCCGGTGGATAGGGCAAAGGCAGCGGAGGCGTTCAACGGAATCCGGAGCCGGCAGGAGGTGGTCATTGACGCGGCGCGGAGGGAAAATTTCACGATCCGGCAGCTGCTGCACCGCAGCAATGGCGGGCACGGGCACATCACGTTCACGGGCTCGGTGCTGCAGGCGGCCGATTTCATCGAGCAGTGGTTCCGGAACTATGCGGCGGACGGCTTCAATGTACTGCCGCAGCTGTTCCCGACCGGTCTTGAGACCCTCGTCGACAAGGTCGTGCCGGAGCTGCAGAACCGGGGCTTGTTCCGCACGGAATATGAGGGGACAACACTGCGGGAAAATCTTGGCCTGGCTCGTCCGGCCAACACGCGGCATCATTCGTCTGCGGCAGCGGATAGACCCGCCGGTTAATACTCCTTTGATGCTGCGTGTGAAGGTGGATTGCGTTTCACCTGATTGAGGAGCGATAGGCAGGCTCAGTATAAATGCGGCGGCAGTCCGGGACATTATTCTCATGTTTCTGACTGCCGCTGCGCATAGTTGGGGGAGCTTGCCGGCTATTTCTTTTTGGACGCGGTTTGAAATTACATATACTCCGAGTATAATACTAGACGATATACATCTCTCATCCTTCTATTGAAACGTAATGTCGGTCGGCCTCTTGAAGGAACCAGGGCAGCCCGGCAGCGGCAGGCAGGATCGGAAAGGAATGGGTTTAATGACGGACATACAGCCCTGGCTGAGGGGAATTGAGTGGATATTCTTCGATCTTGGAGAAACGCTGATCGACGAATCGAAAGCTATTAATGAAAGCATACGGCAGTTCATAACCGCAGCAGGCGAATTGGATTTCGATTTTTCTGCGGAACAGGTAAGGCTGGCGATCCGAGAGGCTTACCGGCAGTTCGCAGACTTTCCCATGCGCAGTGTAATGGAGCAGTGGGTGCCAATTGCCGAGCAGCGCACACAGATCCGCCAGGGCATGAAATACCGCAAGGATCTGGAACGCCCTTTTGCGGCAGCGATTCCGCTGCTGGAAGCGCTCTCCAGCCGCTATCGGCTCGGCATTATCGCCAATCAGGGCCCTGGTACGCAGGAGAGGATCGGAAAATACGGTTTCTCGCCGTACTTTGACGTATGCTGCGCATCGGCCGAGGCGGGACTGGTGAAGCCGGACGAACGTTTTTTTCTTCTTGCGCTGGAGCAGGCAGGCTGCCAGCCGGAGCATGCGGTCATGATCGGCGACCGCATCGACAACGATGTGATTCCGGCCAAACGGCTGGGTATGAAAGCGATCCTGGTTCGACAAGGCGACGCCTGCGAACAGCCTCTGCCTGAAGGCGCTGATAGGCCTGATGCGGTTGTGGACCGGATTGACGAGCTTCTGCCGCTGCTGCTCGGTAATTGAGATGCTTTTGGCCGTGGTCATGAGGCAGCTAAGCGGGCTATTGGCAGCCTAAGACGCATGCCTCTTTTTTTGTGGTGCGTCTTCATGGTGTCATGACGGCGGCCGGTCAGAATGATCGGCGCTTGGAGGCTTTAGGATCTTGACGGGTTGCGGAAATGATGATAGCATAAAACCGATTATACCTGTTGGAATAATTGCATAGTTGACCAGACTGCTGGAGACACAAGAGACGCTTGTGCTCTTTTTTTTGCGTTGGCGTTATTCATTTTGTAGGGGAGGAATTATTTTGAACGACATTATTAAGCAGCTGCAGGCACATCGTTCCATCCGCAAGTTCAAGCCGGATCCGGTGACAGAGGAACAGCTGGCCCTGATTCTCGCTTCCGCCCAGGCGGTATCCACCTCATCCAATATTCAGGCTTACAGCGTTGTCGGCGTGCGCCGGGAGGAGACAAAGCAGCAGTTCGCCGAGCTGGCCGGAGGCCAAAAGCATATCGAGGAGGCGCCGTTGTTCCTTGTCTGGTGTGCGGACTTGAACCGGATTCAGACGGCTGTCCGTCTGCACGAAGGCACGGAGGACTTTGTACCCGAGCAGAATGTGGAGACGTTCCTGCTGGCGACAATCGATGCTACGCTTGCTGCGCAGAACGCAACCGTGGCGGCAGAGTCGCTGGGACTTGGCATGGTGTACATCGGCGGTATCCGCAACAATCCGAAACGCGCGGCAGAGCTGCTGAAGCTCCCGAAGCTGGTCTATCCGGTATTCGGCATGTGTGTGGGCGTGCCCGATCAGGAGCCCGATACCCGGCCGAGGCTGCCGAAAGCCGCCATTTACCATGAGGAAGTATATGATGATGCGGCGTTCGCGGACAGCATTCGAATCTACGATGAGACAACCGAGAAGTATTATGCCTCCCGTGCCGGGGGGAGCAAGGATACGTACTGGTCCAAGGAGATGTCGTCGCGTTTCCGCAAAGAACGGCTGCGGCAGCATCTGCACGGCTTTATTGAAGGCCAGGGGTTCCGCTTCAAATAAGCGAGGCTCGGCGTTTATCTGTATGGGAGCTATTTACCGCCCATCTGGAAAAATTGGCGTCGAACCTGCTGATCAGCATTTCGATTGTCTTTTCTATGTGATCGCATAATGTTATTGCACTATGTCAGTCCAATCTCGCTTAGAGGCCTAATGTTTACCTCATCTCGTTGATGCGTTCGAACAGCCGTTTTGAAAAAAGCAGCAACACAGCATAATGCTCCATAAACAACAAGCAGCGCCCTTCGTAACGGGGCGCTGCCTGCGTTGTCATAAATAGTTGTGCATGGAGGGCTCATATCTCCTGCTCCGGATTGCGTTCTAAGATCCGCAGCATAGTGGAACAGCATATCTTGTTCGGCGGCATGGACAACAAACAACAGGCAGCGCCCTTTCTAAACGGGCGCTGCCTGCATTGTAAGAAAATCTCTGTTCATCGAAGTGTCATATCGCCTTCCCGGAATCTAGCTCCAGGATGCCCGACATGATGGAATGGCATGTCTTATCCAGACCGGCAATAAAACGGTGTGCCGGGCCGTGGCTGTGCGAAGCGAGCGGACCGGCACAAAACAGGCCGGGAAGGCTGCTCTCGAAATGGCGGTCGAGCCGCGGGAAGAGACCATAACCCGACTTCTCGACCGCCATGTCCTGCAGCAGATCCTCATGCAGAAAAGGGAGTTTTCGGATGTCGATGCGATAGCCGGTCGCGGCGATCAGATGATCCACAATCCGTTCCTCGCCGCTTGAAAGTCGGAGCAGGAGCCGCCGGTCGCGAGTCTGTCCCGCTGAGGAGATCATCACGCCGGCGCTTTCCTTTATTTTGCCGTCGACGTAAGGGCGCAGGAAGGAGGCGATGCTGCCGGAGGGCTTCTTCCAGCGTTCCTTTTTCTCTTCGAGCGGCAGGTCGTAGAACGATTCGGCAAGCGCGATCAGATTCGCGCCGGAGCCGTGATTGTCCGCAGGACTGTAATGCGGCTCATCCCGGCGGTAGATCAACTCCACATGACTTCCGGCAAGGTGGAGCAGAGCGGCTGCCTCCCAGCTGCTCTGGCCGCTGCCGAGCACAGCCACCCTCTTGCCGCGGAAGATACTGTAGTCCGAATAGCCGATCGGATGAGAGACCAGGGAGGCCGGCAGACCGGCAAGCTCATCCGGGATATGCTCAAAATGCTGCAGGCCCGTTGCGATGATAACGCGGCGCGCATAGCTGGCGGAGCCGTGGCCTGTCAGAAGCTTATATCCGCCCGTACTGCGCCGCAGCTGCGCAATAAGCTGGTGCCCGAATATGATATGCGTCTTCTCTGCAAACCACATCGCGTATTGGACGAAAACAGGGCGGGGGAGCGGCTGTCCAAGCTCCGTGCCCGTCTCCTCCGCAAAATGCTCCAGCGTAAAGCGGCCCTCTGCATCCGACAAATTCACACACGCGGGATTGGTGCGGATGAACATATTCTGTGGCATCCGCTCCCGCCAGAAGTGCATCGGAGGGCCGAACAGCCGATAGTCCAGTCCGCGTGCTGCGGCATGGGCGGCGAGAGAGATGCCGTAAGGACCGGCGCCGATAATGGCAAGATCAATCATCGGCCGGTCACGGCGCAGCGGTCAGGCTGGCGCTGCCGTCATGCTCTCCCAGCCGCCGGGCGTACTTGCGGCGGAAAGCCGGAATCAGCTTTGTCCCGGATATCGTGGCTTCCTCCAGATTCGGATAACCGGAGAGAATGAACGAGGTGATGCCGATATCGACGTATTCCAGCAGCCTGTCGGCGACCTGATCGGGCGTGCCGACGAATGCCATGGCACCGCCCCCGCGGATGGCGGACAGGCCCGCCCAGAAATTCGGCCCGATGACGTAATCATTCGCCTTGGCTAGAGCGCGCACCTGGTTCTGGCGTTGCTGGCCTTCCGACTGCGAGCCGGCGAACTGGATTTCCGTCGCATCCAAGTCGCTCTGGTCGACTTTGCTGATGATGAGGCGGGCAGCCGCCCAGGCCTCCTCTTCCGTGTCGCGGATGACGACCTGCGCCCGCAGCCCGTAGCGGATGCTGCGGTTGACCCCCTCGCGTGCCAGCAGCTGCCTGCGGTGATGCTCGACCTCTGCGATCTGTTCCTTGATCCATTCGATCGGCTCCGCCCACATCAGATAGACGTCGGCGATTTCGGCTGCCGTTTTCTTCGCTCCCGGCGAGCTGCCGCCGAAGTAGAAGGGCGGATGGGGGCGCTGAACTGGCGGCGGATAGCTCTTGCCGCCTTCGATCGTGAAGTATTTGCCCTCAAAGTCGAACGTTTGCGCGGCGCCCTCCGGATTGCCCGCAGCAAGATTGCCGCCGGCAAGGAATTGCCGGCCTTCTGCGCCGTGCGAGCGGACCCACAGCTCGCGCACGATTTTGATGTATTCCAGCGTCCGCTCATAACGGGCATCCTTGTCGTAGGCGAGAGGATCGCCCATCGCCTTCATATCCTCCGGCGAGCTGCCGGTCACGATGTTGATGAGGGCGCGCCCGCCCGTTACCTCGTCGAGCGTAGCGCCGATCCGCGCAGCTAACGCGGGTGCAATAAGTCCTGGCCGCATCGCAACGAGCGGCTTGAAAATGCGCGTATGGGCAGCGAGCGTCGCCCCCATAATCCAGGCGTCGCTGCAGGTGCCGCCCGTCGGGATAAGGGCGAATGTATAGCCGGCGTCTTCTACCGCCTTCGCGACACGGATCATATAGGGCGTATCGACCACACGCTCCGATTTGACCCCGATATAAGGGCCGTCGCCCCTGGTCGGCATATACCAGCCGAATTCGACTTCCGTTCCATTGATGGCTTCCATTTGGTGAACCCCTCCGTTTCGTAGAATGGCGGCGTTTATTCCGCGACTTTGCTCAGCGCCCAGATCTGCTTATGCGCGTTGGCCGGACGGGCAAGGCCAAGATTTTCACGCAGCGTCGCGCCTTCATATTCCGTGCGGAACAGTCCTCTGTTCTGCAGCTCCGGTACGACCTTGTCGACGAAGGTGTCGAGGCCGGACGGGAAGAGGGGAGGCAGGATGTTGAAGCCGTCGGCTCCGCCTTCCGCCAGCCACTTCTCGATAAAATCGGCTGCCTGGATAACCGAACCGGTGAATGAAACATGTCCGTGTCCGGCATAGCTCCGGCTTAGAAACTGACGGATTGTCATGTTGTCGCGGCGCGCAGCGTCGACGACCACCTCATGGCGGCTGGTTATGCCGCTGCTCGAGAAATCGTAAGGCTTCGATTTGTCGACCGGAACTAGTGCGTCTAGCGGATATTCGGACAGATCGACTGTAAAATAATTCGATAACCGCTTCAAAGCCTTGCCGGAATCGACCAAGTCGAACAGCTCCGCTTCAAGATCCTTCGCCTCGGCCTCCGTGTCGGCGATGATCGGACTAAGACCCGGCATGATAAGCAGCTGGTCGGGCGTCCTTCCGTAACGGACCAGGCGGGACTTCACATCGGTGTAAAATTCCTGCGCCGCCCCGAGCGTCTGCTGCGCGGTGAAAATAACCTCCGCCGTACGGGCGGCAAGCTCCTTGCCATTCTCGGACGATCCGGCCTGCACGAGCACGGGATAGCCCTGCGGCGGACGCGGAATGTTGAGCGGCCCCTTGACGTTGAAATATTTGCCTTTGAAATCGATGTCGTATACTTTATCCCGGTCCAGCGTTACATCGGTATCCCTGTCATAGACGAGCGCATCTTCTTCCCAGCTGTCCCACAATTGCTTGGTCACTTCGACGAACTCGGTGCCGATATCGTAGCGCGTCGCCGGCTCGGGATGCCCGGGCTTGCCGAAATTGTCGGCATCCGCCTGCGAATGTCCAGTCACGATATTCCATGCCGAGCGGCCTTTGCTGATATGGTCAAGCGAAGCGAATTTACGGGCGACATGAAACGGATCATTGTACGTCGTGCTTACGGTCGCGATAAATCCGACATGCTTGGTCAGCGCCGCGAGTGCGGACAGCAGAGTGAACGGCTCCAGTCTTCTGCCCAGGCCGGAGTAGTTGTCGGCGGTGAATAATGAATCAAACAAGCCGCGCTCGGCGATTTTGGCCAGGCCCGCGTAATAGTCCAGATCCAAATCGGCCTTCGGATCGCTGAGCGGATGCTTCCATGCCCCCGCATGATGGCCGGCCCCACGGATAAATACATTAAAATGCGCCTTCTTCTTCGATTGTCCCATGCCTCTCACCTCTGTCGTTGATGGCCCCTTGTGCATGAAGCCGGACTTGGAAGAAACAGCTGCGTTTGGCGGCAGCCCCGGTTTCTTCCCTCAACCCTTATAGAAATGTGTAAAAGTGAAGCTTTTACCTTCTATAAGGCGCAAAAAACCGGACCCGCGGCTAAAAAGCCAAGGATCCGGTTGACCGGTCTCTAATCATAAGGTAATCCCATCGATTTACTAGAATATTATATGATCTTGTAAGACTCGTCAATGCATACTGGAAAAAATGGGCGGGATTCGGTGTTGACAAAAGCTAAAGGCCGTTGATATAGTAAAAACCAAGTTGATTCAAATCAAACCAAGTTCATCGGATTTATCGGCTATTACACGTACAATCAAATGATCGACCGTTCAAACGGAGGTGTCTGATCAGGTTTCTTTCTGGAAACCTGAATGGATAACCTCTTTTTTTCGTGGAAAAAAAAGCGGGCGAAAAGGACAGGGGGATTCGAAGTGGCGGGCTTGCAAATCAATCATCTCTATAAGCGCTACGGAAAAGACAAACACCCGGTCGTGAAGGATTTTCACATGACAATCCGGGACAAGGAATTCATTGTGTTTGTCGGTCCGTCCGGCTGCGGCAAGTCAACGACACTGCGTATGATTGCCGGCCTGGAGGACATATCGGAAGGGGAGATCTTCATCGACGATCAGCTGGTCAACCATCTGCCGCCGAAGGATCGCGACATCTCGATGGTGTTTCAGAATTATGCGCTGTACCCGAATTTAAGCGTCTATGAGAATATCGCGTTCGGTCTGCGGATGCGCAAGCTGCCGAAGCATGAGATCGATATCGCCGTGAAGAAGGCTTCCCGCATTCTGGAAATCGATCCGTATCTGAACCGCAAGCCCAGGCATCTGTCCGGCGGACAGCGGCAGCGCGTTGCTCTGGGCCGGGCGATTGTCCGCAATCCGAAGCTGTTTCTGATGGATGAGCCGCTGTCGAACCTGGACGCCAAGCTCCGCGTATCGATGAGGATGGAAATTATCAAGCTGCACCAGAATTTGGGGACCACGTTCATCTATGTCACCCATGATCAGGCAGAAGCAATGACGATGGCTGACCGCATTGTCGTCATGCGTGACGGGATCATCCAGCAGATCGACACGCCGGAGCGGATCTATTCGATGCCGGCCAATACATTCGTCGCGAGCTTTATCGGCTCGCCGCAGATCAATTTTATCCGGGGCAAAATCGAGGAGAATGCGCTTGGCGTGCTGGAGTTCCATACCTCGCGCTTCAAGCTTCCGGTCCACGGCTCCAATGCGGCGGCGCTGAGGAAGCACAGCCAGGTTAACAAGCAGGTCGTTCTTGGCATCCGGCCGGAGAATATCAGCCTCGAAGCGCTCTTCTCGGAGGCGGTTATATCCGGTTCCTATCAATTCACGGAGCTGATGGGCGCCGACAGATATCTTTATCTGGATATCGGCCAGGAGAATTTGCTGATCGCCCGCGTCAGCCCATCCGTCCATTTCGAAAAGAATGAGGCGGTAAGACTGGGCATTGATACATTGAAGGTGCTGTTCTTTCATCGGGAAACCGGCGAGCGGTTCTCGTAATAAGCTTGACGCTGGAAGGAGAGAGTGGTTTGAACACTCGGTTATGGCAGAAGATATGCAGCGCCACTCTGGCGGTTGTCTTATTGTTCTCCGTGCAGTCTTCGCTGACTGCGCAAACCGCAAGCGGACCGGATAAGGAAACGGTGAGCGGTGCCGATCAGGCCCCGCCAGCAAGCCCGTCAGTTCCAGCCGGTCCTGATGATGAGCTCACATACGCCCAGGCGTTATCCGCATGGAATGAGAAAGGAATTGGCAGCGCGGGGTCCGTGGTTGCGGTGAATGCCGGGGTTCCCCAGGCGGTTTCCAATACGGAACGTTTAACGGCCGGCGAATATGAAGGCAAATCAGGCGTGCTGCGCTGGGAATCGCCGGACAAGGAATGGGCCGAGTATTCAATTGAAGCTCCGGAGGACGGCTTGTACGAAATCCGCGTCTCGTATCATCCGATTGCCGGGGACAGCGGTACAAGTCCGATTCTTTGGGAGGTGGAGATCGACGGCAAGCGTCCGTTCGCGGAGGCGTCCTCGGTCGCTCTTTACCGCACCTGGCAGGATTCCAGGCCGATCCTGACGAACAGCGACGGCGACCAGATCAGGCCGAGGTCGACGGATATTTCCGCTTGGAGCGTGCGGCCGCTGGTCGATTCAGCGGGGGCTTACGCAGGCCCGCTGCAGTGGCATTTTACCAAGGGAAGCCATACGATCCGCTTCTCGGGGTATGAGCCTGCTGCCCTGGAGCGGATTGAACTGGCACCAAGCGAATCTATAGGAACCTATGCGGAGGTATCTGCCGCCTACCCCGAAACCACCGGTAACGAAGTGGAAGCCATTACGCTGCAGGCTGAAGATTTCGCCTATAAGAATGATACGTCGATCAAGCTGTTCTCCGACCGCAATCCGCGCAGCGTGCCGAGGGCCAAAGGCAGAATTACATACAACACGGTCGGCGGCGCGCGCTGGGTTGAGCAGAACCAGGAGATTACATGGTCGTTTGAAGTAAACGAAAGCGGAAGGTACAAATTCGGTTTCCGGGCCTTGCAAAATGTCGTCTCGCAGA
Organism: Paenibacillus sp. JT22N12; assembly: GCF_056269365.1. Lineage (NCBI taxonomy): Bacteria > Bacillati > Bacillota > Bacilli > Caryophanales > Paenibacillaceae > Paenibacillus > Paenibacillus sp. JT22N12. Next base: position 661,234 of record NZ_JBWDNU010000002.1, read on the forward strand.
AGACGTCGTTCCGCACCGTTCGGATCGATGGCAAGGTTCCGTTCCGCGAGTTTCAGTCCTATGCGTTCCCCTATTCCGCCAGCTGGCAGGGAAGGGTGCTTGAGAATGCGGACGGCGAGCCTTACTCCGTTTACCTGGAGAAAGGCAGGCATACGCTATCGCTTGCCGTCACTCACGCTCCAGTCGAGCCGGTTATAGCCGAGATCGATTCGCTGTCGCAGGCGCTCGATTCGATAGATTGGGACTTGCGGGCACTGACAGGCGCAGTCGTCGACCGCAACCGGACCTGGGTGATGGAACGGGATTATCCGAAGCTTCCCGGCAGCCTGCTGGGGCTCGCGGAGCGGATGGAGCTGCTGTCGCAGAGCAGCGTCCGGATCAACGGGAATAAGGACTCTATCAGCCAGGGCCTCGAAACGGCAGCCAAGGATATCCGGTCGATCCTGAAGAAGCCGGAGGAAATCCCGTATAACGTGGACGAAATTTCCTCGATCCGGGAGAAGCTCAATCTGTTTATCGAATCGCTGCTGAAGCAGCCGCTTCAACTGGACGAAGTCTATATTTCGCCGGTCCAGGCGAAGTTCCCGGGGATGGAAGCGACGCTGTGGAACCGGGTATGGGGCGGAGTCCAGAACTTCGGCTATTCGTTCAACAGCAGGGACAGCATTACGAAGCTTGACAATCATAAGCTGAATATCTGGGTGCAGCGCGGGCGCGATTATGTGGACCAGCTTCAGCAGCTGGCGGATGAATCGTTCACCCCCGAAACCGGCATCGAAGTGAAGGTGAATCTGCTGGCGAATCCCGAGCTGCTGCTGATGTCCAATGCGGCGGATGTGCAGCCGGACATCGCCCTTGGCTTGACGCAGGATCTGCCGGTTGATCTGGCCATACGCGGGAGCTTGCAGGATCTGTCCGGATTTGACGGCTTCGACAAGCTGTACGATCAGTTCAGCCCGGGCTCCTGGCTGCCGCTGTATTATGACGGGGGGTATTACGGGACGCCGGAAACGCAGTCGTTCCAGGTACTGTTCTACCGCGAGGATATCCTGAACAGACTCGGGATCAAGGTGCCGGAAACATGGGATGAGGTGTACGACATCCTCCCGACGCTGCAGCAGAATTATATGAATTTTTATATCAATCCTTTGCAGTTCTCCCAGTACTTCTACCAGAACGGCGTTGAATTCTATGAACCGGACGGATTGAAGACCGCTCTGGACAATCCGGACGCGTTCCAATCGTTCAAGCAGTGGACCGATCTGTTCAACACCTACGCCATCGAGAAGGAGGTGCCGAGCTTCTATCAGCATTTCCGCGACGGTACGATGCCGATCGGCATCTCGGATTACAATATGTACGTCCAGCTGTCGGCAGCTGCGCCGGAGCTGAACGACCGCTGGAAGATCGCGGGCATTCCCGGCGTCAGGCAGGCGGATGGTACGATCTCCCGGTGGGCCGGGGGCGGGCAGCGCACCGGCGTTATTTTCAAGCGGTCGGAGAAGAAAGAGGATGCCTGGAAGTTCCTGCAGTGGTGGCTGTCCGCTGATGTCCAGCAGCAGTACGGCGCCGATCTTGAGGCGATCAACGGCGTCGCATTCCGGTGGAATACCTCCAATGTGCAGGCCTTTACCCGTCTGCCCTGGAAAAGGGAGGATGCGGAGGTGATTCTGGATCAATGGCGGTGGTACAAGGATATTCCGAATGTACCCGGCGGCTATTATCTGGAACGGGAAACGAACAACGCCTGGAACAGGACGGTAATCGGCAAGATGAACTACAGGGCATCGCTGGAGCAGGCGGTCCGCGACATTAACCGGGAGCTCCGCAGAAAACAACAGGAATTCGGGTTTATAGACGCAGACGGCAACAGGCTGAAGGAGCTCCGTGTACCGGTTGTCGACAAGCCGTGGGAAGGAATCGACCGATATGTGGAGTAGAGTATGGCAGAGCCGTAAATCTTATTTATTCATCGCACCGTTTATGCTTTGCTTCATTATCTTCATCGTCATACCGGTCTTGATCGCGATCGGTCTGAGCTTCACCTATTATAATGCGGTCGAACCGCCCCGCTTCATCGGGTGGAGCAATTTTCAATATTTGATCTCGCAGGATTTGCTGTTCCTGAAATATGCCCTCCCGAATACGTTCAAGTTCGCAATCATCGTCGGGCCCGGCGGTTACGCGCTGGCCTTCATCCTGGCCTGGCTCATATCGCTGCTGGGCAAGAAGCTCCGCAAATGGATCGCTTTGGCCGTCTATACGCCTTCCCTGACGGTTGGTATCGCGATGACGATCATTTGGCTGCCGCTCCTATCGGGGGACCGGATCGGTTACCTGAACAGCTTTCTGCTTAATCAGGGATTGATCGACGTGCCGAAGCTGTGGGTCACGGATCCGAAGCTGCTGATGGATTCCATGATTGCGGTCTCGTTATGGTCGAGCATGGGAGTGGGATTTCTGGCTATGCTGGCGGGTATTCTCAATGTCGACCCGATTTTGTACGAGGCAGGGAGAATTGACGGAATCCGGAGCCGGCTGCAGGAGGTCTGGTACATCACGATTCCGTCCATGAAGCCGCAGATGCTGTTCGGCGCCGTTATGGCGATTGTAACGACTTTCAAGACGGGCTCGATCGGGGTGGAGCTGTCGGGCCAGAATCCGACGCCGGAGTACTCCGGTCATCTGATCGTCAACCATATCCAGGACTTCGGGTTTATCCGCTTCGAGATGGGCTACGCGGCGGCGATCTCGGTCTTTCTCCTGCTGCTGATGTACGCTTCCAACAAGCTCAGCTGGAGTTTGTTCGGAAGCAAGGGGGAGTAGGCATGCTGAAAACAATCTCTATATCAAGGATTCTGTATATCGCCCTTATGCTCGCGTTCGCGGTATTTATGCTGCTGCCGATCATTTATATTTTCAATCATGCGTTTAAGCCTTATCACGAATTGTTCGTATATCCGCCGACGTTTCTTGTCAAGGAGCCCACGACACAGAACTTTATTGAGCTGCTGTGGGTCACGTCCAATTCCATCATTCCGCTGTCCCGATATTTGTTCAACAGCCTGTTCATTTCCGTTGTGACTGTCGTTACGGTCACGATCGTCAGCTCCCTGTGCGCCTTTGCACTTGCCAAGCATGAGTTTCCGGGCAAGGGATTCGTATTCTCTTCCATTATCCTGATGCTTATGTTTGCGCCGGAGGTTGTACAGATTCCGCGTTATCTTGTCGTCAGTGAACTAGGCCTCATGAATACGTATTTAGGCCATATTCTCCCGATGGTGGCGCTTCCGGTCGGCGTGTTCCTGCTTAAACAGTTTATGGACCAGATTCCGTCTGCGCTGCTGGAGGCTGCACGTATCGACGGCTCGACGGAGCTCGGCCTATTTCTGAAAATCGTCATTCCTGTCTGTATGCCGGCCGTCGCCACGGTTGCGATTCTGTCATTCCAGAATTCATGGAGCAATCTGGAAACGTCGACGTTCTTCATGCAGGATGATGATATGAAGACATTCCCGTTTTTTCTGACCACACTGACGAATAATCTGGCCAACAACGTGGCCAGGCAGGGGGCGGCCGCAGTCGCGGCGTTGATCATTCTTGTTCCGAACCTGTTGTTTTTCATTATTTTGCAGCGGAAGGTTATCGATACGATGGCGCATTCGGGAATTAAATGAAAGAAGGGGAGGGCGCATCATTGAGTAGGCAACGGTGGCTTCGCGCGGCATCGGTTTCCTTGCTTGCGGCAATTGCGGCGGTGTCGCTAAATCTGCCTGCGGCGGACGCATATTCCCCATACACCACGTTTTATAAGGACGCGTATGGGCAGCTTGCGCAAATTCAATCCGCCTACCAGCCCGAGCAGGTGCTTGGTCCGGATATCGGCGGGGAGACAGCAGCCGGGTGGAAGGCACCCGTGCAAACGGCGTCTGCCGGCGATGGGGGAAGCCAGACATTGGCATTGAACCAGCCGCAGGATCTGTTCGTCGACGGGCGGGACCATATCTTCATTGCCGATACGGGCAATAACCGTGTTGTGCATCTGGATGAGCAGGGGCTTCTTATCGGTATCATCGATGTAAAGGAAAGCCCGCTGAGCAGCCCGAACGGCTTGTTCGTCGCCGATAACGGAGATATTTATGTGGCGGATACCGGCAATCAGCGGGTCGTCCGGCTGGATGCCGAAGGCAGGCTGCTGCGCGAGTTCAAACGGCCGGACTCGGCCTACCTGCCGGATTCGTTCAAATACGAACCGACGAAGCTGGTTGTCGACAAGCGGGGCTTCCTGTACATTACGACGCTGGGCGCTTTCCAGGGCTTGCTGCAGCTGGATCCGGAAGGCAATTATCAAAGCTTCTTCGGCTCCAACAAGGTTCAGTTCTCCTTGTTTGACTCGTTCAAGAGGGCGGTCTATACAAGAGAGATGTACCAGCGGGAGCTGAGCAAGCTGCCCGGAGCGGTCGTGAACACGGCGATCGATTCCAATGGTTTCATCTATACGGTGACCAAGGAAATCGAAAGCGAGCAGGTCAAGAAATTCAATATCGCCGGATTGAATCAGCTGGAAGCAGGCGGTGAATTCACGCCGGCCGCGAAGAAGAAGAAAAGGACGTTCGGAGAGAACGCCTGGTGGGCGCAACACGGCGCACTGCCGCAGCTTCAGGATATCAGCGTGGATGCGGACGGCAACTTAACGGTCATTGACGCGCTCTACAATACAATCAGCCAATATGACGCGGATGGCAACCTGCTCTTCTTCTGGGGCAGCGATGATCTGGCGGGGACGACGAAGCTTGGCCTTGTCAAGACGCCGGCAGCAATCGCAACGACCGCAAATGGAGATTTACTGGTGCTCGACAGTGTCAACAGTCTCGTCCAGAGGCTTCGGCTGACCGAGTTCGGATTGCTGGTCCATCAGGCCAACAGGCTGACCCAGGACGGCAGGTATGAGGAGAGCGAGCCGCTGTGGGCTGAGGCTTACCGGCAAAATGCCTTCTATACGCCGGCTTTGGTCGGGCTCGCGAAAGCAGCCTTCAAGAAAGAGCAGTTCGAGCTTGCCGAGGAGCTGTTCTATAAGGCGGGGGTCAATAAAGGCTATTCGGATTCATTCTGGCAGAACAGGCTCGTCTGGTTCCAGAACCGGTTTGGCCTGCTGATGAACATCGTTGTCGCGGCGGGATTGGCTGTTTTTGTACTCGTCAGGCTGTCGCGCAGATTCGCGTGGGCCGGCGCCTGGTACGCCAAGATGCCTTTGCGGGGCAGTTACTTCAGGCAGCTGAAGCATGTCGGGACGCTCGTGAAGCACCCCATCGACGGGTACCATGCGATACGTTACCAGGACGGCGCCGGACTTGCCAGCAGCTTGACGCTGCTGGCGCTTGCATTCGCCGCGCTTGGTCTCATCCGGTCCCAGACGAGCTTCGTCTTTAATCCTGAAATCTATGAGGGCGTCAAGCTCGGGCCTGTCCTCGTGCAGTTTATTGCAATTTGGATCGGATGGGTCATTGCGCATTATCTGGTCAGCTCCCTGATGCGCGGTGAGGGCCGGCTGCGGGATGTTTTTTATGGAAGCTCTTACGCCTTAATACCAATTATAGCGATCGGTATACCCTTAACGGTTATATCCCATGGATTTACGCTCAGCGAGGCGTCGATCTTCAAATTTTTGGAGCTTGCCATGTATTTGTGGACGTTCCTGCAGTTTTTCTGGATGGTGCAGGGCATCCAGAATTACAGCGTCGGGGAAGCGATCCTGAACATCATTTTCTCTCTTCTGGCGCTGGCTATCATCGCGACGCTCATCTTTATCTTCTTCAGCTTAAGCGGGGAACTGATCAACTTTATTTATTCCATCTATCAGGAGGTGATCATCCGATGACCGGCAGCAAGCTGCGGCTTTCCTTCCTGATTACGGGCATTGCGGTCGTCATTGCCGCCCTGGTATGGCTGGCGCTCCAGATCGTGTCGTGGCAAAATGCCGCTCCGGCAGTCACGGCCGCTGCGGCCGTGTCCTTCACTCCAGGTGCCGGAACAGTGCCGTTCAAGCCGGAGCTGCCTCCCGGCAGCAGGTTTCAGCCGGTCGCCGAATCGGCTTCCTTGAAGCTGTCGGCAGACAAAGAGACCGGGCATTTTCAGGTCGTCAGCAAACAATCCGGCAAGGTCTGGTATTCGTACCCCGATCCCGCGCAGTGGGCGGAAGAGAAGATCGGCGGGGCATGGAAAAACAATCTGCTGTCCCCCATCATCGTGGAATATACGAATCTGTCCAATTACAAGTCGGCGTCCAAAACGGTCGGCCTAGTGGACGAGGGCGGGTATGTCGAGGATTTCAAGACGACGGCAAGCGGCTTTACCGCCACGCTCGTGCTGCCGAAGGGTTCGTTTAAAATTCCGGTTGAGGTGATGCTGGGGGATGATTATGTTGAAACGACCATCCGCGACGAAGGTATTGTGGAGGCAGGCGCCTTCAGCCTGTTGAATGCAAAGCTGTACCCGCTGTTCGGCGGACAGTTCTCCCAGGGCCAGGTTGGCTACATCTTCATACCTGACGGCTCAGGCGCGCTGATCCGGTTCAAAACCGGCCGAATTCTCCCGCAGCTCACGTATAATCAACCGATTTACGGCAATGACGGCTCTTTCTACCTCGATAATATGGCCCGGCAGCGGGCTTCGGTTCCGGTGTTCGGCCTGAAATCCGGCGATCAGGCGTTCGTTGCCGTTGTTACGGAAGGGCCGGAGCATGCCAACGTGTTCGCGGCTCCTTCCGGATCGATAGGTCTGTCGAACTGGGTAACGACCGAATGGCAGTACCGCCAGCGGTTCTATCAAAGTGTAAGCAAAAGCACGGATGCGGGATTTTTCACGTACGGGGAACAACGTTTCAATTCCCCGCGGCGAACGGTCCGCTATTATCTGCTGCCGCCGGATCAAAGCGATTATGTGGGCATGGCATCCAGGTATCGCGATTATCTGTCTGCTGAAGGCGTGCTGAAGCCGGTGGAGCAGCCCAAGAAGGATATTCCGCTGTATGTGGATATTGTCGGGGGCGATATCGAGCAGGGATTGCTGCTGGATTCCTATCTGACTGCCACGACGACGGACGAGGCGAAGGAACTGGTCGGCAGCATCTATGACCGCGGCATCCACAATTTGGTCGTGCAGTATAACGGCTGGCAGCAGGATGGCTACAGCACGCAGGGCGGCTATTTTCCGGTCGAGTCCAGGCTTGGCGGAAATAAAGGGATGAAATCCTTTATCGATTATGCGCATGCGCTGGATATCCCCGTTTTTCTGACAGCTAATTATTCGGTCAACAATAACGGGGACGACGGCTTCTGGTACCGCCGCGACGGCCAGCGCGATTTGTCCGGCAATACGCTTGAGGCGGGTGAGGGCACCTATCTTGTAAGCCCGCGCTTCTACAGCAAAGTCATCGCATCCGATCTGGATGAGTACAAGAAGCTGGGAGCAGACGGCATCCTCTACGACGGCTCAGGGATCGGATATCAGCTGAACACCGATTTCAATAACCGTTATGCGGCCAGCCGCACGGATGTGGCCAATATCCAGCGCGACATTTTCAAGCGGACGAAGGAGGAGCTTGGCGCGGTCACGGCTGTCAACGCCAATGCCTATGTATGGCAGGATCTGAAGCATATTCCCCGGCTTATGGACGATTATTCCTACGATGTATTCGTCGATGAAGCCGTGCCGTTCAACCAGATCGTCCTGCACGGGTCCGTTACGTACACATCCGAGTGGGCGAATGTGCGTCAGGAATCGCGGACCGAATATTTGCGCAGCATCGAATACGGCGCTTATCCGACCTATGTATTCGCCTCCGCGCCTTCCGACAAGCTGCGGCATTCCTATTCGATCTGGTATTACAGTCTGGATTACCGGGATTGGCTTGACAGCCTGTCCGATGAATATGCGAAGGTCAACGAAGCGCTCGGCGATGTACAGGATAAGCGGATCGTGGGTCACCGCACGCTTGCCGAGAACGTGAAGGAAACGACCTACGAAGGCGGCCAGCGCGTCATCGTGAACTATGGATCAAGCGAGTTCGTGCAGGACGATTTTCATGTGCCTGCGCAGGATTTCACCGTTATCAAGGGGGGAGCAGGCAGATGATTCGCAAGCTGAGGCTGCAAGCATCGACGATCAGAAAAATCGAAGGCTCGATATTCATCGCACCCTGGATTTTCGGCTTTCTTGCTTTTGTCGCGTTCCCGCTCGGCTATTCCTTGTATATGAGCTTTCATCAGGTCCGGATTACCGTCGACTCGGTCGTCTATACCTTTCTTGGCTTCCAGAATTACAAGGAGATCCTGGTATCGAACGGAAGTCTCCTGTATGAGGATCTGATCCCGTTCCTGCGCGAGTCCATTATGATGATTCCGATCATTCTCGTCTTCTCGCTGCTGGTTGCGATACTGCTCAACCTGAAGTTCCCGGGACGCACGCTGTTTCGGATCATCTTCTTCCTGCCTGTTATTTTCTCTTCCGGACAAATCGTCCAGGAATTCATCAATCAGGGGGAAGGCTCACTGAGCGTCCTGGAGTCGCTGCATATCGAGGAATATCTGCAGGAGTACGTGCCGGCGTCATGGGCGGAGCCGATCCAGACGGTGATGAGCTCATTCGTGCTGGTGCTCTGGTACTCGGGCGTACAGATTCTGATCTTCCTTGCGGGACGCCAGACGCTGCCGCCGTCGATGTACGAGGCTTCAAGGATCGACGGCTCGGGGCCATGGAATACCTTCTGGAAAATAACGCTGCCGGGGCTCGTACCCTATATTTTCCTGAATCTGATGTATACGGTCGTCGATTTGTTCACATTCCCGTCCAATCCGATCGTAAGCAAGGTCAACACCACCAATTACGGCAGCTCCAGCGCGCTGGCCTGGATTTATTTTTCCATCATTCTGCTGTTCGTCGGCTTGACGCTGCTGCTGTACAGCAGGGTGGATAAGGCGCTCTCAGGCACACGTGAGTAAAGAAGGGAGGGATTCGCAAGTGGCCAAAATAACGATCAACGGAGTGAAGCGCGTGCAGTCCGCGGCCTTCGACCGGATCGGGGCATTCGTCCGATACCGCTTGATCGGCGGCGAAATCGATAAAGGCATCCTGTTCAAAATTGTCATGTATATCATCCTGATCAATGTTGCTTTCATCTATATCAAGCCGATCCTGTACATGGTCACCACGATGGTGAAGGACGCCAAAAACATTCTCGACCCTTCGGTGATCTGGGTGCCCAAAAGCATTTTCCTGGGACATCTTCAGGAGGCGGTGCGGCTGCTTCAGTACACGAAAAGTCTGGCGATCAGCGTATCGCTGGCCGGCGCGGTGTCCGTGCTGCAGGTGTTCTCATGCGCGGTTGCCGGATATGCGTTCGCCCGCCTCGACTTTCCGTTCAAGCGCTTCTGGATGGTGATGCTGCTGTTCACGTTCATCATGCCGCCGCAGGTCGTCATTCTGCCGACCATCATGATGTTCAAAAGCTTCGGCTGGCTGGATACCGTGCTGCCGATGATCATTCCCGCCGTTTTCGGCCATGGACTGAAGGGGGCTTTGTTCGTCATTATCTACCGATCCTTCTATTCCACGCTGCCGAAGGAGCTGGACGAGGCGGCGAGAATGGATGGGGCAAGCGCGTTCAGGCTGTTCTTCCGGGTCATGTTCCCGCTTTCCAAATCGGCGATCGTCGTCGTTGTTTTGTTCTCCTTCGTGTGGAACTGGAATGATTTTTATCTGCCGTCGATTTTTATGTTTACGGCCGAGAACGTGCCCCTCTCGATAACGCTTGCGCGAATGGCCGCGGAGATGGCCCTGGCCGCAGGGGCGGGCGAGATGTCGGTATATGAGGAATCGATCAAGATGGCGGCTGCATTCCTCATTATTTTCCCGCTGCTGATTGTTTATTTTTTCGCGCAGCGCTGGTTCATCGAAGGGGTGGAGCGCACGGGGCTTGTGGAATGAGACAGAAGATGGATAGAAGCCGCTCCCCGGCGAAACACCGGCAAACAATTACATTATAGGTGGTGTCATGTTTCATGAAGAAGTTGCTCACAATACTAAATCTGCTGCTGGTTGCCGGCTTGATCTCCGCATGCAGCGGGAATGCCGGCAATAGTGCGGGCACGACAGGCAGTACGGATGCGTCTGCTGACGGTGCGTCGTCGTCGGAAGAGAATACCGCGAGCTTCAAGAAGCTCGGCGACGAGCCGCTGACGCTTACGTTCTACAATACCAGCGGCACATTTCCGGATGTGGAATTCAATACGCTTATCGCCGATCCGATCAAGAAAAAATATCCGAACGTGACGATTGAGCGGATTATGCCGGCTGCGGAAACGACGAATGAAGAGGTCTTGTCGACGTATACGCCGGATATCATTTATTCCTCCTCGTCCTCGCATCAGCAGATCGTCCGCACCGGCGCCTATGAAGATCTGCGCGAGCTGATCAAGCGCCATAACTTTGATACCTCGCGGATCAAGCCGATTCTATGGAATTACATCACGGAGATTACGGCGGGCAAAGGGGACGAAATCATCGCGATCCCGTTCAACTCCAATCAGCATGTGATGTACTATAACAAGGACATTTTCGACAAATTCGGCGTGCCTTATCCAACCGAGAAGCAGCTGACTTGGGATGAAGTGCTGGAGCTGGCGAAGCAGCTGACTCGCACCGATGGCGGCAAACGGTATGTCGGCCTTTCTGTAGATAATCTTACAGGTCTGGCGAAGAGCCTCGGCCTGCCTTACGTGGACCGCGAAACAGGCGAAGCCGCGCTCGATACGCCGGAATGGCGCCGGGTGTTCGAGCTGCAGAAAAAAATATTCGAAATCCCCGGCTATGTGGCGCCTGACAAGACCTGGAACTATGGACGCGACCAGTTCATGAAGGATCAGAATGTGGCAATCCGTGTGACCTGGCTGGCCAACATGGTCGGTCCGCTGGAGGAGCTGCGCCAGCAGGGCGTCGAGTTCAACTGGGATATCGCGCCGGCTCCGAACTTCCCGGACCAGCTCGGTAAGACAAGGGAAGCGCAGATCCACTCGCTTTCCATAAACAGCAAAAGCAAGCATAAGGATGAGGCCTTCCAGGTCATCGCGGAAATTCTGTCGGACGACGGGCAGCGCATTCTGGCCCGCAACGGCCGCGTACCCGCTATTATCAATGACGAGCTGAACAAGGAATACGGCCTCGACATTCCGGTTCTCCAGGGCAAGACGGTGCAAAATGTATTCGTCGGCGAGGCGCTCCAGGAGCACTACACCCATCCGTATGAGCTGGAAATCGCTACCCGTCTGACTGAGGCGGCTGAGGATCTGGCAATCGGCGGTCTCGACGTCAACTCCGCCATCCGGAAAGCCGAGGAAGCGATCAACAAGGATGTCGAGACGCTCAAAACGACAATCGGCACGCCATAATAGAGTGAATTGAAGAGTCCGGGGCTTATTGGGCCCCGGTTTTTGCTGAATACTCAGCGCTGCAGGAGTCCGAAACGGATAGAAAAGGAGAGCGGTCTTCCTGGGTCTGTCGGCAGCGGGTGCAGTGAGGTTTTTCCTTGCTAGAAGGTGGAAGGGGACCGCTTGGGAGCATGCAGGCCGGAATTTCCTTATTAGAATGGCTTCAAACAATCTGGGCAGACCGATGGGATTTCTCGATCGATATCAATCGAGAATCGTGACTTCAGAGTCGCTGCCTGTTTTTTTTCACCGGATTTCTAGGGAAAAACGTCTAGCCGTCAGAGAACGTCGAAGCCGTTTCTTCTTGAAATATCAGCAAGTAAGAAAATGTGTCATGCCTATTCCTGATAGTTTGGGGGAAGAAACTAACTTTGCCGCCAAAGGACGGCTTCTGCCGTCTCTTCTTATGCGCAACATTAATGATAGATACAGGAAGTGAATGCTTGTTGAGAAAGCAGAGAATATTAAGTGGCTATATCAGGTCGAGGTGGTACTTGTACATCAGCGCCGTCCTTGTTATCGGGGCGGCGAATGTAATTCTGGCGCGCATGCCCAGAACAATCGGCAGCTTTACGGATGAGCTTCAAAAGGGCATGCTGTCCTTCGATGAGGTCGTGCACTACAGCCTGCTCATCGTGGCGATCGCGTTGAGCTACGGTCTGCTTGGGGGGACCGGGCAATTTCTCATCATGTACTCGGGGAGATTGTTCGAGCGGATTACGCGAAACAAGCTGTTTGTCCAGTTTACGCGTCTCAGTCTGAACAATTATTCCCGGTACGGGGTGGGCAAGCTTCTGAGCTATCTGATCAATGACGTGACCGCGGTAAGAGAATCGATATCGATGGGCATCAACCATATTACTAACTCATCGATTTTGCTTATTTCCGTCATTGTATCCATGATCCTTAGCCCGATCCCGGCATACACGACTCTAATCAGCATTATTCCGCTTCTTTTCATTCCATGGGTCGTTGCCTGGCTGGGTCCCGTCATCCGCAAACGTTCCGTCCATGTGCAGGAAGCGCTCGGGAAAATGACGGAAACGGCCTCCGAGCAGTTCAGCGGCATCCGGGTCACAAAAAAATTTGCGGTGGAAGCGATCATGATCGGCCGTTTCGACGCAACGGTTGCCCAGATCCGCGACAACCAGCTGAAGCTGGTTCGCGTTTCTTCACTCCTGCAGGCGGTTATTCCGTTTCTCGGGGCGCTGTCGATGATTATCGCGATCGCGCTTGTCGGCTACTTGACGGCGGACCAGACTGTCTCCCTTGGCGATTTCGTCTCGCTGGTCCTGTATATCGGCATGATGATCAATCCGCTGCAGCGGATCGGAGATGTGATCAATGCGATGCAGCGTGCCCGCGGTTCCCTGGAGCGGCTGAACGACCTGCTTGGCGAAGAGCCCGATGTTGCCGATACCGGGACAGAGCGCTTGGAGGATGCAGAGCATGCCGCGATAGAAATCCGGAATCTGTCGTTCGCTTATCCGGACGGCTCCTCGCCCGTATTGTCGGATATCTGCTTAACGGTAGGGCCAGGTCAAACGGTAGGCATTATCGGAAAGACGGGAAGCGGCAAGACGACGCTTATGAAACTGCTCCTGCGGATCTACAATCCGCCTGAAGGCACGATTTTCGCAGGCGGCCGGGATATCCGCAATCTGACGCTTGAGAGCCTCAGGAGCAGCATTGCTTATGTGCCGCAGGACGGCTTCCTGTTCAGCACCTCAATCCGTGAAAATATCGCCTTCAGCAACCGCGGAGCGGAGCTTGCGGCAATCGAAGAAGCTGCGATTCAAGCGCAAATCCATCTCGAGGTGAATGCGTTCCCCGACGGGTTCGAGACAAGGCTCGGGGAGCGCGGCTTGACGCTGTCCGGCGGCCAAAGGCAGCGGGCAAGCCTCGCCCGGGGGCTGTTCAAGCAGGCTCCCGTGATGATTCTCGATGACAGCGTCAGCGCTATCGATTCGCTTACCGAGAAAGCGGTTATCGACTCGCTCCGTGCCGGGCGGCAGGGCAAGACAACCCTGATCGTTTCTCATCGCATCAGCGCGCTCAAGCATGCGGACCAGATCATCGTCATGGACGGAGGCCGGATCGTGCAGCGCGGCACGCACGAGGAGCTTGTTTCCGCAGAAGGTGTCTATGCGGAGCTGTACAATATCCAGGAGAAGGGGGATGCCAATGCCGAGGGCCATTAACGATTGGCAGCAGGACCAACGGACGGGCATCCCGCAGGACTACAATGCCGCCCTTGATTACGGCTCTGCCTTCAAAGCGCTTTACACCTACGCCAAGCCGCATCGTTGGTCGTTTCTATTGCTGTTTTTCTTTATTTTACTGTCCATATCGGCCGATTTGCTGCAGCCTTATTTGATCAAAATCGCCATCGATGACGTATTTACCGTTGATCATGCGGATTACCGGTCGCTGCTGATTCTTTGCGGCATCTATCTCCTGTTGGCAGTCGTCAGCTTCGTCTTCACGTATCTGCAGAACAATTTGCTGCAAAAAATCGGGCAGAGCATCGTGGCCGGCATCCGCAGCGGCATGTTCAGGCATATGGTGAAGCTGTCGGTTTCCTACTTCGACCGCGTGTCGACCGGCAGCCTCATTACGAATGTGTCCAGCGATACGGAAGGCCTGAACCGATTTTTCAATCAGGTATTGGCCAGCCTGCTGCGGGACAGCTTGACGCTCTTGATCATCATTGTGCTGATGTTTCAGCTGGATATCAGACTGACCTTGTTCTGTCTGCTGGTCCTGCCTGTTATTACGATGATTGCGTACAGCTTCCGGTCCTATATGCGGACAACGTATCAGATGGTCCGGACGGCCTTGTCGCGGATGGTCGCATTCGCCGCGGAGAATCTTTCCGGCATGAACCTCATTCAGGTGTTCCATCAGGAGAAGGAGCAGCAGCGGCAGTTTACCGAGCGAAACGATGCCTTCTACCGCACCAACCTCCGGGAAGTCCGCACAATGGTACTGTTCAACCGGTTGTTTGATATTCTCGGCAACCTGTCCGTGGCGTTTGTCGTCTGGCTCGGCGGCCGCGCCGTGCTGGGAGGTCATATCGAATTCGGCGTATTGTACGCGTTCATCACCTACATCCGCCAGTTTTTTCAGCCGATCAACTCGATCACCCAGCAGTGGAATACGATTCAGTCGACCATCGTGTCCGTGAACCGGATCTGGAGCATATTCGGAGTGTCGCCTGATGTGCGCGACCCGGAGAAAGCCGCATCTGTTGAAAAGGCTGGGGTCGAGGGCAAAGTGGAATTCAACAGCGTAACCTTCGGCTATGGCAGCGGCCACAAGGTGTTAACTGATATTGATCTGAATATCCGGCCAGGCGAATTGCTGGGAATCGTAGGCGCCACCGGAGCCGGCAAGAGCTCCTTGATCAGCCTGCTGTGCCGCTTCTACGATGTGAAGGAAGGCAGCATCCGTATTGACGGAACCGACATCCGCAGTCTGAAGCAGGAAACGCTGCAGCGGATCGTCGGGCTCGTGCAGCAGGAGCCGTTTCTCTACTCGGGAAGCGTGCTTGACAACATCCGGCTGTTCGATGAATCGATTCCCGTGGAGACGGTTATTCGCGCCTGCGAGCATGTCGGAGTGGATCAGCTTGTGCGGCGGATGAAGCATGGCTACGAAACCCGGCTTGCCGAGAGCGGCACAGGGCTGTCCTCCGGCGAGAAGCAGCTGATTTCGTTTGCACGCATTATCGTCTTCCAGCCGAAAATATTGATTCTCGACGAAGCGACCGCCAATCTTGATTCCCATACGGAGCAGCTGCTCCAGTCCGCGCTGCGGATTGTATCGGAGGGCAGGACGACCTTGGTCATTGCGCACCGGCTGTCAACGATCCGGAGATCCGACAGAATCATTGTTCTGGATCGGGGCCGCATCGTGGAGGAGGGGGCTCATGACCGATTAATGGAGCTGAACGGTTATTATGAGAGGCTGTATTTGAATGCGCAAGGCGTGCTTGTTTAGCAGATCGCTTATCCCGAACCGCTTTTACGGGCGGTCCGGGAATTTTTTGTTTTTGCTGGTTAATAAGAATGGGAGGCGGTTAGATGGAAATTTATCGCATTGGGGTATTGGAAGGGGACGGGATCGGACCGGAAATCGTCGCTGCGGCGGCGAAGGTGATAGGGGCTGCGGAGAAAAGCTGCGGGCTCGAGCTGCTGGATTGGGTAAGGCTGCCGATGGGGCTTGAAGCGATCCGGCAGTATGGCGACCCGCTGCCGCAGGCGACGAAGGAGGCGCTGCAGAATTGCTGCGGCTGGTTGATGGGACCTCATGATTCCGTTTCCTATCCGGAGGAACACCAAACCGGCCGAAATCCGAGCGGCGAGCTGCGGCACAGCTTCGACCTGTTTGCCAATATCCGGCCGAACCGGACGCTGTCCGGCATCGACAGCGTAGCGAAGCAGGCGGATCTCGTTATTTACCGCGAGAATACGGAGGGCTTCTACGCTGACCGGAATATGGCGTACGGAACGGGAGAGTGGCAGGTGACGCCGGATGTTGTCATTTCGGCCGGCGTCTTTACACGCAAAGCAGCCGAACGGATTGCCCATGCTGCCTTTCAGGCGGCAAGGTTGCGCCGGAAGCATGTTTCCATTATCCACAAGGCTAATGTGATCAAGCTCGGATATGGCTTGTTTCTCGGCGTTTGCCGGGAAGTCGCATCACAGTATCCCGATGTGCGGGTGGACGATTACCACATCGACGCCGCCGCAGCCCTTCTGGTCAGGAGGGCAGGGGACTTCGACGTCATTCTGACGACGAATATGTTCGGCGACATTCTGTCCGATCTCGCGGGAGAGCTGGTTGGAAGCCTGGGAATGGCGCCGGCGATCAATGCGGGCGATCACTTTGCAATGGCGCAGGCCGCTCACGGCTCGGCGCCGGATATAGCGGGCCGGAATATCGCGAACCCGGTCGGGATATTGTTATCCTCGGCATTGCTGCTGGAATGGCTGGCCGGCCGGCACGGGGATTCGCGTCTGCAGCGCATCGCGGAGCAGATTGTACGGGGAGTCGAAGGTGCAGCCGCCGCAGGCATCCGCACCTTCGACCTGCATGGCACAGCCTCCACGAGCGAATTTGCGGAGGCTGTCATCCAATCTATGGATAGGTCGTAGTTAAGAAAATTGCTTTACCGGCAAGAATGGCGATAGCCGGTTCTTCCTGTCTGATGGATACCTAAATCGTTTCGACGGGGAACAGCTCGGTGGACAAATAACGTTCTCCTGTATCCGGCAGCAGTACGACAATATTTTTCCCGGCATTCTCCGGCCGGTTGGCAATCTGAACAGCCGCATAGACAGCCGCGCCGGAGGAAATGCCGACGATCAGTCCTTCGTTTCTCGCCAGCTTGCGGGTCGTCTCGAGCGCATCTTCATTGGTGACGGCGATGATTTCGTCCGCTATATGACGGTGGAAATTATCCGGTACGAAGCCCGGACCGATTCCCTGGATTTTGTGGGGGCCTCTCTCCCCGCCCGACAGGACAGGGGAGCTGAAAGGCTCAACCGCAATAATCCGGACCGAAGGTTTCCGCTCTTTGAGGACTTCGCCGACACCGGAAATTGTGCCGCCGGTACCGACGCCGCCCACGAAAATATCGACCGATCCGTCCGTGTCCCGCCAAATTTCCTCCGCCGTTGTTTTGCGGTGGATTTCCGGATTGGCCGGATTTTGGAATTGCTGCGGTATGAACGAGTTCGGGGTCGCCGCAGCGAGCTCCTCGGCCTTCTTGATCGCGCCGGCGATGCCTTCCGCGCCGGGCGTGAGAACAAGCTCGGCCCCCAGGGCAAGCAGTATTTTTCTCCGCTCGATACTGAACGTTTCGGGAAGCGTAATGGTCAATTTATAGCCGAGCGCCGCCGCCGCGAAGGCGAGGGCGATCCCGGTATTGCCGCTTGTGGGCTCGATAATGACCGTATCCTTGTTGATGACGCCGCGTTCCTCCGCATCCTTGATCATGGCGAAGCCGATCCGGTCCTTGACGCTTCCGGCGGGATTGAAATACTCCAGCTTGGCGATCAGTACAGCGCCGACATTGTATTTGGCATTGAAATTTCTCAGCTCCAGCAGGGGCGTATTGCCAATCAGCTGGGTGAGGTTGGTGGCGATTTTGGCCATCGTGGTGAGCTCCTGTCCTAGTGGATTATCGTTAAGGTGCCGCAGCGGCTTCTTCCGGGCCGATGCTGTAGGAATTGGCCGGGCGTGCCAGACCGTAATGCTCCCGAAGGGTCCTGCCTTCGTAAGCGGTGCGGAAGATACCGCGGTTCTGCAGCTCGGGTACGACCTTGTCGACGAAGATATCGAGGCCGTCCGGGTAGATGGGAGGCATAAGGTTGAAGCCGTCAGCTGCTTGGTTCTCGATCCAGCGCTGAATGACATCCGCGACTTCAATTGGCGTGCCGGTACAGGTTAGATGGCCCCGCGCGCTTGCCAGCCGGTTCACAACCTGGCGGAGCGTCAGGCTGGAATCGCTGCGCAGCATATCCAATATAAGCTGGTGCCGGCTTTTGCTGCCGTTGACGGATTCGATCCCTTTCGGGTCGATAATAGGCGGGATCGGGCCGTCAAGCGGAAAGCCGGTCAAGTCAACGCCGAAGCGCTCGGACAGCTTGGCTACGGCTTCATGGATATCGTGAAAGGCGTTCAGCTCATCTTCAAGCTCCTGGGCTTCAGCTCTGGTGTGGCCGATAATCGGGCTGAAGCCCGGCAGGACGACCAATTCGTCAGCACTGCGTCCATATTTCGCCAGCCGGCCTTTGACATCCGCATAGAACGCCTGGCCTTCGGCCAGTGTAGGCTGTGCAGTGAAAATGACTTCCGCCGTCCGGGCTGCCAGCTCGCGGCCGCTGTCTGAAGAACCCGCCTGTACCAGAACGGGATAGCCTTGAGGCGGACGGGGGATGTTGAGCGGCCCTTTCACGCGGTATACGCTGCCCTCAAAATTGATCTCATGCAGTTTGGCTTCGTCTATGGAGATGCCGGAGGCTTTGTCGAAGACGAGCGACTCTTCCTCCCAGCTGTCCCACAGCTTTTTTGTTACTTCGACGAATTCTTCCGCCCATTTGTACCGCTCCGAATGCTCCAGATGCGATTCCTTGCCGAAGTTGAAGGCTGTCGCATCCGTATGGCCGGTAACGATATTCCAACCCGAGCGGCCCCCGCTGATATGATCCAAAGAAGCGAATTTGCGTGCGACATGGAACGGCTCGTTGTAGGTTGTTCCGACAGTGCCAATGAGACCAAGATGTGTAGTGGCCACGGAGAGAGCGGAGAGGAGCGTGAAAGGCTCAAGCCGGCGTCCCGTACCGACATAGCCGTCTGCCATGAAGACGGAATCAAGCAATCCGCGTTCGGCGGTTTGCGCCAATTGTTTGTAATACCCAAAGTCGAAGGTGAGTTCGGGCGTCGTTTTGGGATGCCGCCAGGCGGCGGCATGATGGCCTGCCTGCCGAAGAAAAACATTCAAATGCACCTGCTTCTTTGCTTTGCCCATTAAGCTGAAACCCTCCCTGTATTTTTTGTTCTTCCTCACTCGCCTGCAAGCACCAAGAATTCCGACCATGAAGGCGCGCTTACACTCATCGTTACGCCAGACTACCGCAAAAAAAAAGAGAACACAATTTAATCCTTGTGTCTCCAGAGGTCTGGTCAACTATATACTTGTAATCCTAGTGGAATAATAAGTTAAATGTTATCACCAATCGGAAAAGGCGTCAATGACTGACTGAATCCTTCATGTGCAAAATTGTTTTCCACATCTTGACACAGATTACGGACGATGCTATATTCTAAATCATAGTTTATTCATTGGATTACTAGTAAATAATCGACCGGTCGACCGGAGAGACGTAAGAAGCTGCGCCTCTCCGGTCATTTTGCTATCCATAACAGGGGGTGACTGCAGACGCATTTATTCATTTTTACCAATTCCCAAATAGAAGGAGCGTGTATTTAAGTGAGCATCTCATTGAAGAAATTCGGCAGGACAGGTCTGAAAGTATCCGAGGTGGCGCTGGGAACAATGGCGTTCGGCCGCTGGATCGATGAGTCGAAATCGGCGGAGGTGCTTGATTCGGCGCTCGATGCCGGAATTAATTTTATCGATACGGCTGACGTATATGGCAAAGGAACCGACCTTGGCAACCCGCAGGAGAGCGGCCAATCAGAAACGATACTTGGCCATCTGCTGGGTGCCCGCAGGCATCGGATTATTCTGGCGACCAAGGTGCATGGACGCGTCGGCAGCGAGCCGAACGACCAGGGCCAGAGCCGCTACCACATTATTCGCGCCGTAGAGAACAGCCTGCGCCGCCTTAAAACCGATTATATCGATCTCTATCAGGTTCACCGTTTCGATAAAGAGACGCCGCTCGAGGAAACGCTGCGCGCGCTTGACGATCTTGTCCGCCAGGGTAAAGTCCGCTATATCGGGGCTTCCAACTACGCCGCATGGCAGCTTGCCAAGGCTCACGGCATATCGGCTCAGCTGGGTCTGCACCGTTACGAGAGCAACCAGCCTGAATACAGCCTCATAGCCCGGGGGATCGAGCAGGAGCTGCTTCCGTTTGCAGCGTCCGAGGGCTTGGCGATCATCGCATACAGCCCGCTCGGCCGCGGTGTGCTCACAGGCAAATACCAGTTCGATCAGGCGCCGCCGGCCGGCTCCCGCGGTGCTGCGGGAGAAGCGCGGATCAAGTCGCTGCTGGAAAACGAACGCAACTTCCAGATCGTAGAGGGGCTAAAGCCGATCGCAGCAAGGAAAGGATGGACGCTGGCGCAGCTGGCGCTGACCTGGGTCATCAGCCAGCCGCATGTAACGTCCGCTATTCTTGGTGCTTCAAGCCCGCAGAATATAACGGATTCCGTTGCCAAAGCGGCGGGGAAGCTGACTTCCGAAGAGCTTGCGGAAATTGACGAGATTACGCAGGGCGTTCCCGGCAGTCTGAAGACGCTGCGTGAAACGGCTGCTGGAAAGTCATAATGGAACGAATATAATTGGGAATCACTCGTATCGAGCCCGCCTGATATGCAATTCGTATAGAAGAGGAAAGATTTCCATAAACGAACAGGAGAGGATCGAAAAGTGGCGAAAGGACTGGAATTGGACGAAGTCTGGATCAGACAGGTCGAGGAGCAGGTCAACGGATTGGAATATGGCTCTGTTCAAATAACGGTGCATGACGGAAGGATTGTCCAGATTGAACGGACTGACCGCAAAAGGTTCGAAAATAATACTTCCGGCGGTGTCAAAAAACAATCCCCCCGTACGTAGATAGTAAACAGGAAATGAATAAAGCCAGCCCATTCTTAATGAGAATGGCTGGCTTTATTACTTTTGGAGGACGATTGACTTTCCATATAGAGTTGCCAGTTATGCGAGACTCGCCTGTATACTTGTCCCGGATGCAGGGCGAGAGCTGGTCTATATTAGGGATAATCAAATGCCGATAGCCGGCAAATCGTCGATGGATCAGTATTATGACCGCAGCGAGTACGATCAGTCGATTCATTGGATCAAGAAACAAATCGCGCTAGCAACGGAGACCGGAGACAAGTATACGATCGAGCAAGCTATGGGCGTATTGGCGATGGTGTATATGGACATGGATGAAATGGATCTGGCCTTCGGCTTCATTGTCGATAAGATGGAGATCAGTAAATCGATCGGAGATCGTATGGGCTTTGCCATTGCTCACGGCATGCTGGGCAAATATTATCTTTGTCACGGCGAGCTTGAGCAAGCGGCGCCCTGCATCGCTTTTTGTCTGGAAGAAGCCGTATGGGTCAAGGACTTGCGAATTGCAGGCATCATGCTTGGCTTTGAAGGGTTGAGCCTTCTGGCGCGGCAGCGGCTGGAGGAGGCTGATCTTATGCTTGGCCGCTCGGTTCGGCTGTTCAAACAGCTGAGCACCCCTTACTTTGCTTCCGAAGCGCTTTATTCCATGAGCTTGCTGAAGCAGAGACGGCAGCAATTCGACAGCGCTGTGGAGACGGCAGAGGAAGGGCTGGGGCTGGCAAATCGGCTGAAAAGGAGAGATATGCAATTCAGGCTCAATCTGCTTCTCATCCGGTTGAAAGCTGATTTAAGTCAGATCACGCCCGCCGAACAAGCGGATGAGCTGCAGCGGATGCTGGAGCACTTTCCCGGCCAGCAGGAAAAGGCTGCCATTCGCTTCGCCATATGGAAGCTGGATCCGAATCGTCAGAGCAGCGGACCGCCGCGCTTTCGTTGAACGAAGATCGTTACCGGAAATCGGGCAAACAGGAATATCTCGACCGCTGCCGCGAGCTAAGCGGTCTGTGCCATGCCGCCGCCGCGCATCCGCTGCCGAAGCATACAACCGAGATCATCCGATCCAAAAGAATCTCACCGGGCATGCTGGATGAAATCGACCGTTTTTTAAACGGCTGATAAAGGTGAAACGCTTTTGAAGCGCTCCCTTCTTTAGGATGTATCTAAAGGGGGGATTTTTTATTCAGATAGCCATAGAAGCTGGAGATTGATTGCGCCACCGATACAGCAGTTGTCCAAACCATTACGGAAGGATGAATTTCATTGAAGCTGAATTTTACGAAAAAGAAAACGTTTAAAATTGGTGTTTTGTTCGTAGCTGCCATTATCGCGAGCTCGTTGGGATCCGCATATGCAGCGGTCAAGCTGGAGCCGATCAATGCTTTTCTTAACCGGAGCGTGTCGTTTGTGCTGAAGGGTGAACTATGGCAGCCCAAAGATCCATCCGGCAAGTCGCTGGCGGCAATCAGTTATAATGGAAGCACCTACTTGCCTGTCCGCGCTTTGTCTGAAGCGCTGAAAGTCCCGATCGACTATGACGCTGCCGATCAAAAAATTTATATCGGAGGAAAACTCGGAGAAAAGACGCCGATTTTTGCCGCACCGATGGAGATCGACAACATCTATGCCATTTATTCGCTTTATAACGTGGGGGATGATGCAGGATCAACAGCCTCGACTGTCCTGGAAACTCATGCTGTCAGCCCGGAAGATGATGTGAAGCAGCTTATATTCAATGTAGAGGGTCTGGAAAAAATTAAAATTCATGTGCAAAGCCATAATTTAAATCTATATATTTATGCCCGGATTATGGATACGTCTTATTTCGATAACGGGGATCCTGACGCAAGCGCAGCGAGCAGCAAATGAAATGAAACTTCATACCCTCATACACTAAAAAAGGGATCGTTTGATCGGCCGCTGTTTCGATTTCCGGACGGCTTCCCTCCGCTGCCGGAGCGGAGGGAACGCGTCAGGCGGGCATGCAGGGTAAGCAATCTTGATGAGAACTTCCATCACAGAAGAACAGCCTATAATTATTTCATAGTGAAATATTACCTGCAAGAGCATTTTCATAAAATACATAATTGCTATTGTCAAACATCATTTAAGATATTATACTTGTACACAAGCCGCGTCTGGTATCGATACCAGATCGTTCTCAAACATTTCGGGGGCTTAAGAGGAGTATTTATGGTATCGATACCAGATCCAAATCTGGTATCGATACCATAAAATTTTTTATTCAAATCAGGACTGAAAAGGCGGTGGTTTAACAGGCTTGATGAATCGAATTTTTCGTGTCAAGCATGGGAATACTTACGTAAACAGCATGAAAAAGCAGCAATAACTGATTTTCGGATACCTTACATTTTTGAATTTATCAAATCGGAGGAACACAACAAATGAAATCTAAAGCCTTGTTCGGCGTTCTGTTAGCAATGTGCTTTGTTCTTGTCGTGACCGCATGCGGTCAAAGTAATACGAATACCAATACGGGTAACAATAATGCTGGAAGTGAAAGCGCTGCAAACGGAAAAATTACATTGGATCTCTGGTATTGGAACGGCGCGATATCCGATTCAACGATAGAGGCTGCCAAGAAAAACTTTCCTAATATCGATATAAAGGCGGAGAAGCTTCCGTCCGGACCTGACTATTTGACCAAATTAAAAACCACAATAGCCGGCGGCGGAAGCGGACCGGATATTGTCGCGATGGACAGCTGGGTTTCATCCATGCTGGAGTATAAAGACAAATACGTCAATCTGTATGATCAGGGAGCACGCGATATTCAATCCCAATATCTGGACTGGAAGTGGAAAATGGCAGCAACCAGCGATGATCAGTATCTGATCGGGCTGCCGATTGACGTCGCGCCGGTTGTCCTTTATTACCGCAGCGACTTGTTCGCGAAGGCGGGAGTGCCAAGTACGCCGGAAGACATCAAGAGTCAAGTGAAAACCTGGGATGATTACATGAATCTTCTCCAGAAGGTTAAGGATAAAACAGGTACGCAAACCGGAACGCTCGTAGATATATTCAGAAGTCTTCTGGGTCAGAACAGTAAAGGCTTCTTCGATGAAGGCGGCAATTACATTGGCGATCAGGATCACATCAAAAGCGTCTGGGATGATTCGGTACAAGCCTATAAAGCAGGTTTGACATTCCCTTACTCCAGCGATTCCGAGAAGAATGCCGCGATGAATAACAGTAAAATTTCTTCGTTTAGCGGGGCTTCATGGGCAGTGGGAGACTTGGTTGGTGCGGCACCCGACACGAAGGGAAAATGGAGCATTGCCTATCCGCCGGTTGGCGTAGGCAATCAGGGAGGTTCCTTCTTCGGTGCCTTGAAATCGAGCAAACATCCGAAGGAAGCCTATGAAGTCATTAAATTCCTGGTCAGCCCTGACAATCTTGTTAAGGGATATAAGGAATTCGGTAATTATCCATCTACACCTGCTGTCTACTCGAATCCGGAAATGGAGAATAAGAATGAATTTTTCGGAAA
Source organism: Paenibacillus sp. JT22N12 (assembly GCF_056269365.1). Classification (NCBI taxonomy): domain Bacteria; kingdom Bacillati; phylum Bacillota; class Bacilli; order Caryophanales; family Paenibacillaceae; genus Paenibacillus; species Paenibacillus sp. JT22N12. The sequence goes on from NZ_JBWDNU010000002.1 coordinate 685,565, forward strand.
TCAGGATCTGAGCCCCATATTTGCCGATGCGGCGAAGGATGTTAAAGTCGCGCATACGGATCCAAGAGACGATATGGTCCTTAATTTATTGGTTCAGGATCTCGGTTATGTAGATACGAAGAAACAGGATCCCGAGAAGGCATGGACAGACGCGCAGGATCAAATTAAACGCCAGCTGTCGCACTAAGCGTTAGCCACCTTGAAATAGGGAATCAAATAAGGGTTGAGGCGGGCGGGATTTGAAGCCTGCCTCGCCCGCATTCGTGGAGGAGTAATATGGGAGGCCTTTTAAAAGAGATTTATAAAAGCAGGATGTTTTATCTGTTTATTTCTCCTTTCTATATCTTGTTCTTAGTTTTTTCCGTGTTCCCCATTTTCTTCTCCATTTATCTTTCTGTTCACAAATGGGATGGAATCGGGGAAATGACGCCTGTAGGCTTCGACAACTTTGTTTACATGTTTCACGATCCCACTTTCTGGCAGGCATTAATCAACAACGTCGCGCTCTGGTTATTATCTAATGGACCTATGCTAGTCATCGCATTGATCGTAGCGTTTGTGATTAATCTGTCGATCGTGAATTTCAAGGGATTTTTTAGAATCGCCTATTTTCTGCCGAATATAACGGCTATGGTTGCCGTTGTCATAATATTTCAGTCTATGTTTGGCAATGAGTACGGGCTGATCAACTTTTTCTTTGAAAAACTTGGGCTTGATAAAATTGCCTGGTTCAATAGCAGCGCCGGTGTCAGGACCGTCATTGCCGCAATGATTGGCTGGAGATATATGGGCTACAATGCCATCATTTTTTTATCCGGCTTGCAGAGGATTCCCAAGGACTTGTATGAAGCGGCAAATCTCGACGGTGCCAGCGGATTCCAGATCTTTACCAAAATTACGATTCCAATGCTTAGACCGATTATCCTGTTCTCCGTTATGATGTCTACCATCGGCGGCTTTCAGATTTTCACGGAGCCTCAGGTGCTGGCCGGGAATCAAGCTCCTTACCCGGGCTCTGATACCATCGTGCTTTATATGTACCGGGAAGGCTTCACCTATCAGAATTATGGATATGGCGCAGCTGTATCATGGGTGCTGTTCTTCATTATTGGTATCATATCGTTATTGAACTGGAAAATCTTTAATAAATCAGACGATTAATACTAAAAGGAGCATAATAAGATGATTTCAAAAAAAATATTCGTGCATACTTTTTTGTTAATCGGTGTTATATTTTCTATATTTCCATTTTATTGGCTTGTAGTCATGTCAACGAATGAAACAAGCGCGATTTTTGCGTTTCCTCCGAAGCTGACTTTCGGCGGTTATTTTGTGATGAACTTTAACCATGTGATGGACAATATCAATTTTACACGGGCTTTCCTGAACACGGTGTTTATTGCTGTGATCAGCACTACACTGCAGCTGTTTTTCAATTCATTGACCGGATTTACTTTCGCCAAATTCAAGTTTCCGGGCTCCAAGGCGCTTTTCTATTTAATGATCCTGACGATGATGATTCCCGCACAAATGCTGCTTGTGCCACAATTCATTATTATCAAGGAGTTGGGGTGGCTGGGGAGCTACAAGGCGCTCATTGTTCCGAGTATAGCAAGCGCGTTAGGGATTTTCTGGATCAGGCAGTATGCGCTGGCCATTCACGATGATTTGCTTGAGGCTGCGCGTATCGATGGCTCCAGCAAATTCGGGCTTTATTGGCGTGTTGCGCTTCCCATCCTGAGGCCAGCCCTTGCGTTTTTGGCCATCACGACCTTCATGGGAGTTTGGGAAGATTACTTATGGCCGCTGATTGTCCTGACGGACACATCCAAATTCACGTTGATGCTGGCGCTGCAGCAATTAAAGTCAGCTCATACGGCAGATTACTCCATGGTTATGACAGGAACGCTTATGGCGACTGTTCCATTGATCATCTTCTTCCTGCTGGTTAGCCGGCAGTTCATTGCCGGGATCATGGAAGGAGCGGTTAAAAGCTAAGGACGCAGATATCGAGTAAGGTTCAGTTATTCAGAAGGCGGGGTGACAATAATGGCGCCGAAGATTAAAGACGTCGCCAGGCAAGCGGGCGTCTCTGTAACGACAGTTTCGAGGGTATTGAATGGCGAACGGTATGTCAAGGACGATCTGAAGCAAAGGGTGCAGCGGGCGATTGCCGAGCTTGGCTATACACCCAGTCATATCGCCAGAAGCCTTGTACTGAAAAAAACGAACCTTATTGGCGTAATCGTTCCCGATATTACATCGAGCTTCTATTCCACGATCCTGAGTACTATCGAGAGAACTGCAAGCCTCAATGATTACAATCTTATGCTGTGCAATATTATTGAGGATAACGATAAAGAACTGAAATATTTGCAGGTATTCAAGCAGATGCGCGTCGATGGCATTATTATCATGCATGAGAAATTAAGCGATGAAATTCGGGAGCTCATCATGAGCCTGGACATTCCGCTCTTGTTCTCCAGTGTGAAGCCGGCGAATCAGCCGTTTGTTTCCGTCATTATAGACGATTACGCGGCATCCTATGATGCAACGCGGTATTTGATCGGACTTGGACACAAGCGAATCGGATTTCTTGGCGGAGATATGAGTGACGTCACCTCAGGACAAAACCGTTACATCGGTTACACCGACGCCCTGTCCGAGAGCAGTATCCCGGTCGCTAACGACTATATCCGTTTCGGTGATTACAAAACACAAAGCGGTTATAATTTAATGAAAGAAATTCTGAATTGTGATACGCGTCCGACGGCCGTTTTTGCTGTCAGTGACGATATGGCTGTCGGCGCCATGAACTGCATCCATGACCACGGGCTGAAGGTTCCGGAGGATTTATCCGTAATTGGCTTTGACGGAAGCCAGCTGACGGAGCAGGTGCGACCGCAGTTGTCGTCTATGGAGCAGCCTATCCTGGAGATGGGCAAAGTGACGATTGAGAAGCTGCTTGATATGATTTCAGGTAACGAAGGCGCACCAGTGCATGACGTTATTCTGAAGCATAAATTAGTGGTGCGTGACAGCTGCAAGGCTTATCAGGAGCATGTTTGAATAAAGATGAAGATAAAGAAACCAAATCATAAGCGATTGGAAGAGGGAGAAAGAGTTGGAAACATTTGATGCTGTTGTAATCGGCGATGCTAATATCGATCTTGTGGTAGTAGGGTCCGGCCAGGTTCCCGAGTCTGGTCAGGAAGTTTTTGTGGACAATATGATGATCCACTTGGGCGGGGGAGCCGCTTTATTCTCGGTTTCTCTTGCAAAGCTAGGCCTTCAGGTAGCCTTTAACGGTGTTTTGGGGGATGATGCCAACGGACATTTTATTCGGAATCGTTTTGCCGAATATGGTATCGATACCAGAATGATTCAAACGAGTCAAATCCACAGTACCGGCATCTCTATTGCATTCAATCCGGAAACGGATCGATCCTTCATTACATATGCGGGATCGAATATGGAGCTGCAGGTAGACAAACTGGATCTGGACCAAATTTCCCAAGGCAAGCATGTTCATATCACCGGATATAAAGGAAGACGGAATCATGAGCAGTATGTGCAATTAGCCCGGTCGCTCAAGGAAAAGGGAATTACTCTGTCCTGCGACGTAGGCTGGGATGATTCCGGAGAATGGGACAACAGCATATTTGACTTTATGCGGTATTTTGATGTTTTCCTCATGAATGAAACGGAAGCTCTTCATTATACAGGACTTGAGAACAAGGAAGAGAGCCTTCGCTATATGAGCAAATATTGCAATCATGTAGTGGTGAAGCTTGGAGCGAGCGGTGCCATTGCCATGAAAGACGGGCTGCTGACCCGCAGCACGGCTTATAAGGTTAAAGCGGTAGATACAACCGGCGCAGGGGATTCCTTTAACGCGGGCTATCTATACGGTTTTTTATCAGGCAAGGATGTCGCCACCAGCCTTCGTTACGGAAATGCGTGCGGCGCACTTTCAGTTGGCGCTTATGGCGGAAGTACAAGCGCACCTGATCTTGAACAGTTGAACGTATTTATCAATCAGCGCGAAGAGGGTTTGAGTGTATCTGACTCAACAAGATGAAGAGGGAGACCATACCGACAATGACATTGCCAGCGTCAGTTACAGCCTTGCTTGAAGAAGCGGAAACGAAGCTTGCTGCCCATCCCAAGCTGCTGCAAATGTTCAAGAATTGTTATCCGAATACGCTTGAAACGACGACAAAATTTCTGAGTGACCAATCCGTCTATGTCATTACGGGGGACATTCCTGCCATGTGGCTCCGTGATTCAAGCGCGCAGATCAGGCATTACCTGCCGCTCGCTGCCGGGGATCACAAGCTGCAGGAATTGTTTATAGGATTAATCCGCAGGCAAATCACTTATATTCATATCGATCCCTATGCCAATGCGTTCAACGAAGAAGCAAATGACAACCGGTATGATGAAGATTTGACCGAGCTTAACCCGTGGGTCTGGGAACGGAAATATGAGATCGACTCCCTTTGTTATCCGATTCAGTTAGCCTACTTGTTCTGGAGGGAGACGGGAAGAACGGATCTGTTCGATGATGCTTTTCAAGCGACAGTGTACAAGATTATGGACCTGTGGCGAACAGAGCAAAGACATGCGGAGCAATCTCCTTACCGGTTCGCACGCATCGATTGTCCGCCAAGCGATACGCTGCGCAATAACAGAATGGGGATGCCGGTCAATTATACGGGAATGACCTGGTCAGGTTTCCGGCCAAGCGACGATGCCTGCACCTTCGGTTATTTAATTCCCTCTAATATGTTTGCTGTCGTCGTGCTTCGTTACATCGAGGAGATTGCCAGTGAAATATGGAAGGATGCAAATGGTGCGAAGCTGGGGGCGGAATTGCGTGAAGAGATCGATTTTGGCATCCGGACCTACGGCACCTTTGTACATCCGAAATACGGAAAGATCTACGCATACGAAACAGATGGTTTTGGAAACCATAACCTGATGGATGATGCCAATGTTCCCAGCTTGCTGTCCATTCCTTATTTGGGCTACACGACCTGCGAGGATCAGATCTATCAGAATACACGCCGTTTTGTGTTAAGCGCCGATAATCCTTATTACTATGAAGGTAAATTTGCAAAAGGAATCGGAAGTCCGCATACGCCGGAAGGTTATATTTGGCCAATCAGCCTGGCTATGCAGGCCCTGACATCGAAGGATGAGCGCGAAATAAGAGAAATCTTGACGACGCTGATTCAGACGGATGGGAATACGGGATACATGCACGAAGGCTTTGACAAGGATTGTCCCGAGAATTATACGCGCCCCTGGTTTGCCTGGGCCAACAGTCTGTTCAGTGAAATGATCCACGGCCTGATGAGAGACGGATACTTCGATTGATGTTTTTCCTTTAACAGAAAGGAATGGGATACATGATTCAAATCAAGAGATATTGGGAAGATCTGAACGTTCTTCAGGTGAACAGACAGCCTCCCAGGGCCTATTATATCCCCTATGCGGATGAACGGGCGGCGAAATCAGGCAAGCGGGGACAGTCCCCTTATTATCAAACCTTAAACGGAAACTGGAAATTCCAATATCACGGAACGGTTCATGATGTGAAAGAAGCTTTTTATGAGGAGACTGCCGATGTTAGCGGATGGGACGATTTAACGGTTCCGTCCTGCTGGCAGGTAAAGGGCTATGATCAGCCTCAATATACAAATTTCAATTATCCCTTTCCATGCGATCCTCCCTATGTTCCGGAAAATAATCCGGCCGGACTTTATGTGAGGGAGTTCAATGCGGCGCCAGTTGGATTAAATAAAGAACGATTTATTGTCTTTGAAGGGGTTAACGCCTGTTTTTACTTATGGGTTAACGGACAGTTTGCCGGTTACAGTCAAGGCAGCCGCATGCCGGCGGAATTCAATATATCCCCGTTCCTTCGGGAGGGGAAGAATCGTATCGCTGTCATGGTGCTGAAATGGTGCGACGGCTCCTACCTGGAAGATCAGGATCTTTGGCGGTATACGGGTATATTCCGGGATGTATATTTGCTTGCCCGTGATGCTGTCCATATCCGGGATGTATTTAATAAACAAACTTTCGAGGACGGGTTCAGCAAGGCGGCACTGGTATCGGAGATTGATACGACAGGACCTCTGGAGGTTCGTGCCGAATTGAAGGATGCCAAGGGGCGCGTCGTCGCTTCGGCACAAGAGCTCGTGGATGGCAAAGGCGCGCTCCGGTTCGAGCTGATAGATCCCGTCCTATGGAATGCCGAGAAGCCTTATCTATACCGCCTTTATGTTTATGGCGGCGGAGAAACGCTCCAGTTCCCGGTGGGCTTCAAGCAAGTTGCGATTGTGGATGGCGTATTTCTGATCAATGGACAGGCTGTCAAGCTCAAAGGCGTCAACCGGCATGACTCCCATCCGGAGCTCGGGCAGACGATTCCGGTCCAGCATATGATCAAGGACCTTATTCTAATGAAAAAACATAATATCAATACGATCAGAACTTCCCATTATCCCAATGATTCCCGCTTTATGGAGCTGTGCGATGAATACGGATTTTATGTTGTAGATGAAGCCGATCTGGAATGTCACGGAATCGGAAGCGCCGGCGATTTTCAAAATGGGGTTTTCCATAAGCTGTCCCGTGATCCGTCATGGAAGGAAGCGTTTGTGGAACGGGCTGTCCGAATGGTTGAACGGGACAAGAATCACCCCTGCGTCGTAATGTGGTCATTGGGAAATGAGTCGGGTTATGGGGCCAATCATATCGCGATGGCGGAATGGACGAAATTGCGTGATGCTTCCCTGCCCATTCATTACGAGGGGGCAGCTCCTCATTACGAAGGCAGTCCTCATGTCGAATGCCTGGATCTGGAAAGCCGGATGTATACCTCTGTGCAAGAGATAGAAGCGTATGCCCGCGATGAGAATAACAAAAAGCCGTTGTTTCTATGTGAATACAGTCATGCGATGGGGAACGGTCCCGGCGATTTGAACGATTATTGGGAAGCGATCTATCGCCATCCTAAGCTGATGGGCGGCTGCGTGTGGGAGTGGACTGATCACGGGATCAAGACAGAGACTAAGGACGGAACGCCTTTTTATGGTTATGGCGGCGATTTTGGAGATACACCCAATGACGGCAACTTCTGTATCGACGGACTTGTCACACCTGACCGCAAGCCTCACACGGGACTGCTGGAGCTCAAGAAGGTTATTGCTCCCATCCGCATCGAGGAACAAAACCTGCCAACCGGAGAGATTAAGGTCACGAACCTGTATGACTTTATTGATCTTTCCCATGCGGGCGTCTTCTGGAAGCTGGAACACGATGGACAGATGATTCACCAAGGGCAGCTGGAGCTTGGCGGGATCGAGCCTCACAGCTCACGGATTGTGAGCCTTCCATACGAACTGCCGGAGGCGGTTAATGGGCAGTTTGTCCTCACCTTATCCTGCTGGTTGAAGGAGGAAACAGCCTGGGCGGAAGCCGGGCATGAAATCACGTTCCAGCAGCTCGAATGGAAGAGCGGTGTACAAAGCGATCCGAAGCCTGAAGCGGTGCATGCGCGGCAGACGCAAATTCAAGTAGAGCAGAGGGGACATCGGCTGACGGTCGAAGGTTTTGACTTCCAGCATGAATTTGACTTGATTGAAGGCACTTTGCAGCGGTTGTCGAGGAACGGAGTGGAGATGCTGGATGCCCCCGCCCGGTTCTCGATCTGGCGGGCGCCGACAGACAATGATATGCATGTGAAGGAAAAATGGCGTGATGAAGGCTATGACCGGGCATTCACCAAGGTGTATCAATGCGATTGGGAACAAACCGGCGAAGGGGCAATCGAAGTCAGAACCCGGTTCTCTATAGGCGCTGTTTCCCGCTTTACGATCCTGCGAGGTGAAGCATGCTGGAGGGTGAGCCCGAGTGGAGCGGTCGATCTGCTGGTAAAGGTGAAGATGGGGGAAGAGCGCGAGTTTCCTTATCTGCCCCGCTTCGGACTGAGGCTGTCCATGCCGCAAGGGATGGAGGAAGTCGAGTATTCCGGCTTCGGGCCGCATGAGAGCTACATCGACAAGCGCCAAAGCGTCAGAAGAGGCCGGTTCCTGACAAGCGTTGACGAAATGTTCGAAAACTACATCATGCCTCAGGAAAATGGTGCGAGGTATGGTACGGATTGGGCAATCCTATCCAATGAGCAGGGCATGGGCCTTCAATTCTCCGCATCGGAGGGATTCTCCTTCCACGCATCGCATTTTACGCCGGAGGACCTGACGAATGCCGCACACAGCTGGGAGCTGGCGAAGAGAAAGGAAACGATCGTCCATCTGGATTACCGGATGAGCGGCGTAGGCTCCAATTCCTGCGGACCGGAGCTGGCTGAGCCCTACCGTCTGAACGAAAAGGAATTCCAGTTCGAACTCAGGCTGAAGCCGCTGTTTAAAGAGGATGAATAAAAGCTCGCTGAGATATGCCAAGGAGGTAATAAGATGAAATATATGCAGATTGAAGGAGTAAACAAGCAAATTTCCCGTCTGATCATGGGGACAGGGGATTTGAGGAACTTGGGCGAGTCCGAGCGGATGATGCTGGATGCCTATATTCAAGCCGGAGGCAATGCTTTTGATACGGCTCATCAGTATCGGGGAAGAGAACAAATACTCGGGAGTTGGCTGGCGGAAAAGCAGCTGCGGGAGCAGGTCGTCATTCTTTCCAAGGGCGCCCATCACGATGACGGGAGTCCGGGTCCGCGGGTCAATCCGCAGGCGATCAGAAAAGATTTGATGGAGAGCCTGGAAAGGCTGGGCACCGATTATGTGGATTTGTACGCTCTTCACCGCGATGATCCGAGCGTAGCGGTCGGACCGATTATGGAGGAATTGAATGAGCATCTTCAAGCCAAGCGGATTCGGGCAATCGGCGCTTCCAACTGGTCGTACCAGCGCATCCAGGAAGCCAATGAATATGCCGCCGGGCACAAGCTGACAGGCTTTGCCTTCAGCAGCTCCAATCTGAGCCTGGCGAAGCCTATCGAACCCAGATGGGAAGGCGTTGTGTCGGCTGACGAGGATACCTGCCGCTGGCATGCGGGCAATCAGCTGCCGCTGCTGTCCTGGTCTGCTCAAGCGGGTGGATTTTTCTCGGGGAACTTTACGCCGGAAGACCGGTCCAATGAGGAAATGGTAAGAGTTTATTACAGCAGCGGCAACTGGGAACGGTACCGCCGCACCGTGAAGCTGGCGGAAGAGAAGCAGGTTACTCCTATACAAATTGCCTTATCCTATGTTCTCTACCAGCCTTTCCCGACCAGCGCAATTATCGGGCCGCGTAATCCGGAGGAGCTTGAGTCTTCCATTCTGTCGTTGAATCTTGAATTAACCGCACAGGAAGTGGAATGGCTGGATTTACAAAGGGAGGAAATTTCAAAATGATCAGACATCAACTGGCTGCACAGCTGTATACATTGCGAAACGAAATTAAACAGGATTTTGAAGCCGTCCTTCGAGATTTGAGCAAAATGGGTTGGGCTGCCGTTCAAATCGACGGGCTGCACGGCAACTCCGCCCGGGATATCTCTTCTCTTATGAAGGAGCTGGGATTGAAAACCGCAGGCATGCATGTCGGTCTTGAACGGATGAAGACGGATCTGGATGCTGTCCTTAAGGAAGCGGACCTGTTCGAAACGAAAGATTTCATCTGCCACTCGCTGCCGGATGGCCTGCAGAATCTGGAAGGGTACAGGAGTGTGCGGAAAGATCTGCTTGATGTAGCCGCCAAAGTAAAAGGCATGGACTACAGGGTGGGTTACCATAATCATGACTTTGAATTTCATACCCTGATCGACGGTAAGTTTGCCCTCGAATATCTGCTTGAGGATCCGGCTGTTTATGCCGAAATCGATACGTATTGGGTTCTGAAAGCCGACCAGGATCCGCTTACGTTCATTCGCAATTACGCTAATCGCATGCCGATTCTGCATTTGAAGGATATGACGGCAGACGATCGGCGAACATTCGCGGAAATTGGTACCGGCCTTATCGATTTTGCTCCCATTCTCCGCTGGGGCCAGGATCATGGAGTCGAATGGTTCGCCGTAGAACAGGATTACTGCCCGGGAAAACCGATGGACAGCTTGGCACTGAGCCTGGAAAATTTGTTGAAGCTGGAGCAGGCTCTCTAAAGTTGAGTCCCGAAGGGTGAGGATGACATGTTATTTGCAGAAAAGAAGCTGAAGGCGAGGCTGCATGAGTTAAGCGAGACCCGCTATCGCAATCTTATACCGCTCGGGAGCTTCTCCGCAGCGGAGGACGAGCATGGCGCAGCAGGGGCAAGGCCAATGGACGTCTCTCCGACGTTTGAGCTGAAGACCGGAGATAGCTGGAGCGGCCGCGACCGGTATATCTGGCTCTCCCGCAGCATTGAGGTTCCTCAGGAATGGAACGGTAAAACGGTGCTTGCGCTCTTCGACTTCGGTGAGACCGGCGGAGGCAACAATGAGGGCTTTGAATCGCTGCTTTACTGGAACGGCTCTCCGTATCAAGGCGTCGATTCCTACCATCAAGAGGTTTTTCTGCCGGAGCAATCCGCCGGAACATCCGGAAGATTGGATATCCGGCTGTGGTCCGGTCTGGACGGAGGCGGCAAGCCGCGCGAGATAAAGCATACGATAAACCGTGCCGATCTGTGCTGGTTGGATGAAAGGGTTGACGATTTCTACTACACGGGAACCGCTGTTCTTGAAACGGTTCAGGTGCTGGATGCAGGAAGCCCTGATCGCATGGGTCTTATCAAAGCGCTGGACCGCGCATTCCTCAAGGTGGATTGGTCCGAGCCCGGCTCTGCTGCTTATTATGATTCGGTATATGAAGCAAGAGAGCTGCTATCTGCCGAATTGACCCGATTCGAGAAGCATCATCAGGTTACGGTCACCTGTGTCGGACATACGCATATCGACGTTGCGTGGCTCTGGAGACTGAAGCATACCCGGGAGAAATCCGCCCGTTCATTTTCTACTGTCCTGCGGTTGATGGAACGCTTCCCTGACTATGTGTTTTTGCAGACGCAGCCTCAGTTATACGCCTATATCAAGAAGGATTACCCGGAAATCTACGAGCAAATTCGAGACCGGATCCGTGAAGGGCGCTGGGAGATTGGCGGCGGCATGTGGCTGGAGGCGGATTGCAATCTGACCTCCGGGGAATCGCTGGTGCGGCAGTTCCTGTTTGGAACCCGGTTCATGCGAGAGGAATTTGGCGTGGAGAGCACGTACCTGTGGCTGCCCGATGTCTTCGGATACAGCTGGGCGCTGCCGCAAATTTTGAAGAAATCCGGTTTCAAAACCTTTATGACTACGAAAATCAGCTGGAACCAGTTCAACCGGATGCCGCATGACACCTTCAAATGGCGCGGAATCGACGGCTCCGAGGTTCTGACGCATTTTATTACGACACCGGACGATTGGGAAGGAGCCAACAACTTCTTCTATACCTATAACGGCTTGATCTCGCCGGAAACCGTCAAAGGGGCATGGGACGGCTATCAGGACAAAGAAGTGAATCAAGAGCTTCTGCTGTCTTATGGTTATGGCGATGGAGGCGGCGGCGTTAACCGGGAGATGCTTGAGATGCGCCGCCGCCTGGAGACGATGCCTGGTCTGCCGAATGTGAAGGCTGGGCGGGCGGATGATTACTTCGACCGTTTGCATGAAACCGTCGAGGAGACCGACCGCTACGTGCATGTATGGGACGGGGAGCTCTACCTCGAATATCATCGCGGCACCTATACAAGCCAGGCTTACAATAAACGGATGAACCGCAAGCTCGAGCTTCTCTACCGCGAGACGGAATGGCTGAGCGCGCTGGCTGTCTTGATGGGCAGCGACTGGAGCCGTTATCGCCAAGAGCAGCTGAACAGCGGATGGACCATCATTCTGCGCAATCAGTTTCATGATATCATTCCCGGTTCTTCCATTAAGGAAGTGTACGCGGACAGCAAAGAGGAGTATGCGCAAGCCTTATCGATTGCCACAGAAGCTTGGAACGAGGCCGCTTCCCTTGTTGGCAGCAGACAGGAACAAGGTACATGGACCGTCTTTAACAGCTCGTCCTGGAAACGAAACGATTTGCTGGAAATAACCGGGGAGAATGTGCCTCCCGGAAGCATATGGACGAATCAGGATGGCCAAAGACTGGTTTCGCAGTATGCCAATGGACGCTGGCTCGTTGAAGCTTCCGGTCTGCCTTCTTTAGGCATGGCAGCCATTCATTATGCGGTTGATTCCGCGCAGCCGTCTGGCGGAATTGCCGAAGCTCCCTTCATTATAGAGGGCAGCCTGCTTAAGACACCTCATTATGAGATCGAGTGGAACGAATCCGGCCAATTGGTTCGCATTTACGACCTGGACAATCGCCGGAATGTTCTGGCCAATGACGCAATTGGCAATGTGCTGCAGGTATTTGAAGACAAGCCGCTTAATTTTGATGCCTGGGATATCGATATTTTCTATCAGGAAAAGATGCGGACAATCTCCGAGCTGCTTTCTGTCGAGCTTGTGGAAACTGGTCCGCTCGCAGCGGTTGTTGAATTCAAGTGGCGCTACGGGAAGTCCGGGATATCGCAGCGGATGATGGTTTATTCAGGAAGCAGACGGATTGATTTCCGTACGCACATCAACTGGCAGGAGCACCAGCAGCTGTTGAAGGTCGCTTTCCCCGTGGATGTGCGCTCCACAGAGGCTACCTATGATATTCAGTTCGGGAATGTTAAACGTTCCACGCATTGGAACACAAGCTGGGACCTGGCGAGATTCGAATCGGTCGGCCATCAATGGGCGGATTTATCCGAACGCGGATACGGCGTAAGCCTGCTGAACGATTGCAAATACGGCTATGACATCAAGGATAATGTGATCCGGCTGTCGTTGTTGAAATCGGCCATTAATCCGGATCCGGATGCGGATATCGGCGAGCATTCCTTTGTCTATGCGCTCCTCCCGCATGAGGGAGACTGGTATGCTGGCGGTACCGTTCAAGAGGCGTGGTCACTGAATAACCCGCTGACCGCCTTCGAAGGAGGAGCGGATCTCCATTCGCTTTCGATGTTCCGATTGTCCGCTCCCAATGTGATGGTGGATGCCGTCAAGAAAGCGGAGGACGGCGAGCAGCTGGTGCTGCGTGTCCATGAGTTTGCGGGTATCCGCACTCAAGTGAAGCTCGGCAGCGATCTTCGAATCCGCTCGCTGGAGGAATGCGATCTGATGGAACGCAAGCTTGGAGAGGCCGGGATTCATGATGGCGAATTCGCGCTGAAGCCATATGAAATCAAGACCTTTCTTGTACAGCTTGAGGTTAAATCATGAAATCTGATATAAATGAGGTTTTGCCGATGAAAACGATCCGATTGACCATGGCACAGGCTTTGCTGAAGTTTTTGGACCAGCAGTATTTGTCCGTGGATGGCGAAGAAACCAAGTTTGTCCGGGGCTTCATGGGTATCTTTGGACACGGCAATGTAACGGGGCTTGGCGAAGCGCTCGAGCGGCAGGCCGGCGAGCTGATATTCATCCAGGGCAAAAATGAACAAGGGATGGTTCATGCCGCTACCGCATATGCCAAGCAGAAGAATCGCCGCCAGATCTTTGCCTGCACGACCTCGATTGGACCGGGTGCGCTCAACATGGTGACTGGCGCAGCGACGGCGACAGTCAACCGTATTCCGGTCCTGCTGCTGCCGGGAGATAACTTTGCCTCCCGCCAGCCGGATCCTGTGCTGCAGCAGCTGGAGGTTCCAACCGATTATTCGATCTCTGCGACTGATGCTTTCAAGCCAGTCAGCAAGTTCTGGGATCGGATCATCCGCCCGGAGCAGCTGATGTCGTCGCTGCTTCATGCGATGCGGGTGCTCACTGACCCTGTGGAGACTGGCGCCGTGACATTGGCGCTGCCCCAGGATGTTCAGGCGGAGGCTTACGATTATCCGGCTTCTTTCTTCGAGAAGCGCATCCACACCCTTGACCGCCGTCCGGCCTCTCCTCATGCGATTGAGCGTGCGGCGGATTTGGTTGCGGGCAAGAAGAAGCCGCTGATTATTGCAGGCGGCGGCGTGCATTATGCGGCTGCAGCGCGGGAACTGCTTGCGTTCGCTGAAGCCTTCGGTATTCCCGTGGCGGAGACGCAGGCTGGAAAAAGCGCTGTCCCGTGGAATCATCCTCTGAGTCTTGGCGGCGTCGGTGCAACCGGCACGCTTGCGGCCAACAGGATCGCCGCAGAAGCGGATTTGATCATCGGCGTCGGCACACGGTTTTCTGATTTTACGACAGCCTCCAAATCCGCCTTCCAGAATCCGGATGCCGCTTTCCTGAACCTGAATATCAGCGCATTCGATGCGGTCAAGATGGATGCCGCAGTGATTACGGCTGATGCGAAGGAAGCGATCGCTGCCCTGCAGGAAGCTTTAACCAAGCGAGGGTACCGCTCCGGCTATACAGAAGGAAGAATCAGCGGCCTCAAAGCAGAGTGGGATGAAGAAGTTAATCGCCTGTATGCGCTGGAAAGCAATGAGGGATTGACTCAGACGAGAGCGATCGGCGTCATTAACGGATTTGTAGAACCGACAGACGTCATTGTCTGCGCTGCCGGCAGCCTGCCTGGCGACCTGCATCGGGTCTGGAGGTCTGTCGAGCCCAAGACGTATCATATGGAATATGGATTCTCCTGCATGGGCTATGAAATCAGCGGCGCTTTCGGCGCAGCTCTCGCGGAGCCGTCCCGGAATGTATATTCATTCGTAGGCGACGGCAGCTATCTGATGCTGCACTCCGAGTTTGTAACCGCCATTCAAGAAGGCGTGAAGCTGACCGTGCTGCTGTTCGACAATCATGGCTTTCAGTGCATTCACAACCTGCAGCGCGGACATGGCAGCGACGGCTTCGGCAATGAATTCCGCTTCCGCGCCAAGGAGACGGGCCGCTTAAACGGTTCCTATATGCCGATCGACTTCGCCGCGCATGCCCGCAGTCTGGGGGCAGCGTCATATACGGCGCGGACGGCGGACGAGCTGGAGCAAGCCCTTCGGCAGGCCAAATCGGAACCGGGACCGGTGCTTGTGGAGATTAAGGTGCTTCCGGAGACGAACACGGACAGCTACGAGTCATGGTGGCATGTCGGCGTACCCGAGGTGTCGGTGAGCGGCAAGGTGCTGGAAGCGCACCAGCAAATGCGCAAGAATGTGAAGGCTGCACGGCCTTACTAAGGATTGGACGGAACATTCAAATATAGATGGTTAAGGCCTGCCCATTATTGAGCAGGCCAGCCTACGACAGGCCGCTGGCCTGCACATGGGAGAAGGTGGGGGTAACACAGGCATCCGCCTGCAGGGAGCCTCTCCAACCGAATCGAAAGAAGGGATTAAGATGGAAACTGTTTCATTTGCCACAGGCAAAGCTCTTGATTTTGTGGCGATCGGCCGTCTGTGCATCGATTTGAACGCGAATGAGATTAATCGTCCGATGGAAGAGACCATGACATTCACGAAATATGTGGGCGGTTCACCGGCCAACATCTGTATCGGCATGTCCCGGCTTGGCATGAAATCAGCCTTCATCGGCAAAGTGGCCGATGACCAGATGGGCCGGTTTATCGTCCAATATTTGCAGAATAACGATATTGAAACATCCGGAATTACTACAGACCGGACAGGCGCGGTAACGGGTCTTGCATTCACGGAAATCAAAAGTCCGGAGGATTGCAGCATTCTGATGTACCGCGATCATGTCGCCGATTTGCTGCTGGCGCCGGAAGAAGTCGACGAGTCGCTGATTGCGGGCAGCAAGGTACTGCTTGTTTCCGGTACGGCACTGGCGAAAAGCCCCTCCCGGGAAGCCGTGCTGCTTGCTCTCCAATACGCCCGCAAACACGGAACAAAGGTCATCTTCGATATCGACTATCGCCCTTATACATGGACATCTCCCGAGGAAACGGCGATCTATTACCATCTGGCAGCCGAAAAAAGCGATATCATTATCGGAACCCGGGAAGAATTCGATATGCTGGAGCGGTTCGCCGTGAATCCGACCCGCAGCGATGAAGTAACAGCCGCGCAATGGTTCGGCTGTCATGCCGAGATCGTCGTCATCAAGCACGGCAAGGACGGCTCCATCGCCTACGGCAAGGATGGCAGCTCTCACCGGGGCTCGATATTTCCCGCCAAGGTCATTAAGACGTTCGGGGCGGGCGATTCCTATGCGGCAGGTTTTATCTATGGTCTGATGCAGGGATGGAGTCCAGCCCGCAGCATGGAATTCGGCAGTGCTTCCGCCTCCATCGTTATTTCCAGTCACAGCAGCTCCGACGCCATGCCGACTGTCATGCAGGTTGAACAATTTATGCTCGCTTCCAAACAAGCTTAATCCGAAAGGGGAATTCCCGATATGTCTCAAACGAATACGCCAGCTCAGTTAAAAAATTTCATCGGAGGCGAATGGATCGCTTCCACATCAGGCAATTATGATCCTGTATATAATCCGGCAACGGAAGAAATTCTAGCCTACGTTCCCTTGTCCTCCAAACGGGATCTTGATCAGGCCGTCCTAAATGCCAAAGACACTTTCAAAACATGGAGCAAAACACCGGTTCCCCGCCGGGCCCGTATTTTGTTCAAATATCAGCAGCTGCTGGTGGATCACTGGGATGAGCTTGCCAGAATCATTACAATGGAAAATGGAAAAAATTATCAAGAGGCTCACGGTGAAGTGCTGCGCGGCATCGAATGTGTTGAATTCGCCGCAGGAGCACCTTCGCTGATGATGGGCAAACAGCTTCCGGACATCGCCACCAACATAGAATCGGGCATGTACCGCTATCCGATAGGCGTTGTAGGCGGAATTACGCCGTTCAATTTCCCGATGATGGTTCCTTGCTGGATGTTTCCTCTGGCCATTGCCTGTGGCAATACATTCGTGCTGAAACCGTCCGAGCGTACACCGCTTCTTGCAAAGCGTCTTGTTGAGCTCTTCAAGGAAGCGGGCCTGCCGGACGGTGTTCTGAACCTGGTGCATGGAGCGCATGATGTCGTCAACGGTCTGCTGGAGCATCCGGACGTCAAGGCGATTTCATTCGTCGGCTCCCAGCCGGTCGCCGAGTATGTGTACAAAACCGGAACAGCGCATGGCAAACGGGTACAGGCCCTCGCAGGCGCGAAGAACCACACCATCGTTATGCCGGATGCGGATATGGATAATACGGTCGCACAAATTGTTAATGCGGCATTTGGCTCCGCCGGTGAACGATGCATGGCATGTGCCGTTGTTGTCGCAGTCGGCGAAGCGGCTGAGATGCTTACCGGCAAGCTCGTCGCAGCGGCAGACGAACTCACCATCGGCAACGGTATGGAAGAGGGAGTTTTCCTCGGTCCTGTCATCAGGGAACAGCATAAGGAACGTACACTGGGATATATCGAAGCAGGCGTGAAGGAAGGAGCAGCGCTGATTCGCGATGGACGCAAGGATGCCGCAATCAGCGGCGACGGATACTTTGTCGGGCCGACGATTTTTGATCAGGTATCCAGCGACATGAAGATCTGGAAAGATGAAATATTCGCGCCGGTGCTGTCAGTTGTGCGCGTAGACAGCCTGGAGGAAGCCATTGATCTGGCCAACCGCTCGGAATTTGCGAACGGTGCCTGCATCTTTACCCGGGATGGCGGGAATGTCCGGCAGTTCCGTGAAACGATCGACGCAGGAATGCTTGGTGTAAATCTGGGTGTTCCGGCTCCGATGGCCTTCTTTCCATTCTCGGGCTGGAAGAAATCATTTTACGGCGATTTGCATGCGAATGGAACGGACGGCGTCGAGTTCTATACGAGAAAGAAAATGGTAACCTCCCGCTGGTAAGCTTAAGGTCTCCCTTGCAGAATAAGGTTGTTCTCATTACACTTATAAAAAAAGGAGGATGGGGAAATGCCGCTGGTTTCGATGAAGGAAATGTTGAATGAAGCTGTCAGGGGCCGATACGCTGTCGGTCAGTTTAATCTGAATAATCTGGAGTTTACACAAGCGATTCTGCAGGCTGCCGAGGAGGAGCGAGCTCCGGTTATTCTTGGTTTGAGCGAGGGATATATCGTCTATATGGGCGGTCTGTCCTGCATTGCCGGAATGGTCCGGTCGCTCGTTGATTACTATCGGATCACGGTGCCTGTTGCCCTGCATCTTGATCACGGTACGTCCTACGAGCTTTGCGCAGAAGCAATCCGCGCCGGCTTTACGTCTGTTATGATCGACGCTTCCCATCACGGGCTCGAGGAGAATATCCGGATTACGCAAAAGGTTGTTGAGGAAGCGCATCGTTACAATATCTCTGTGGAGGCCGAGCTGGGCCGAATCGGCGGACGGGAAGACGATCTCGTCGTCAACGAAGCGGAAGCGATGTATGCGGTGCCTGAGGAATGCGTCCGGCTGGCAAAGGAAACCGGCATCGATTGTCTGGCTCCTGCGCTGGGCTCTGTGCACGGTCCGTACCGCGGCGAGCCAAAGCTTGGATTCGACAGGATGGAGACAATCGGGCGATTGACCGGCTTGCCGCTTGTTCTGCATGGCGGCAGCGGTATTCCGGCTGACCAGATCCGGCGGGCGATTGAGCTGGGCACAGCCAAAATCAACGTGAATACGGAAAATCAAATGGCCAACACGGCCGCAATCCGCGCTTATTTGACGGAAAATGATTCCGAATATGACCCGCGCAAATATTTGGGGGCAGGACGGGAAGCTGTGAAGCGGAGCGTGCAGGCCAAAATTCGCGAGTTCGGTTCATCCGGCAAAGCAAACGCGTAACCGATGACGGATTCGAGTCATACTTAGGAGAGGTGGTCCAGATGAGCGATCTTATCATAAAACCAAGTCAGATCCCGGATGCCGAAGGCAATCTGCTCCGGATTACGCCGGAGTCCGCAGGCTGGGAGCATGTCGGCTTCGAAGTATATGCGCTGGGCAGCGGTGAACGGCTTAGCCGCCCAACCGGCAATCAGGAAGCCTGCATCGTTGTCCTCGGAGGCAAAGCGGATGTTGCCACGGACAAATTGGAATGGAAGCAGATCGGCGAGCGCATGAGCGTGTTTGAGAAGATTCCGCCTTATTCCGTATATGTTCCTTCCGGAGACAGCTTTGCCGTAACGGCGCTGACCGAGCTGAGAATCGCTGTCTGCTGGGCCCCGGGCAAAGGGTCGCAGCCTGCGCGTCTGATCGCTCCCGGGCAGGTGGGGGTCGAGCTTCGTGGACAAGGAAGCACAGAGCGGCTCATTCACAACATTTTGCCGGAATCCGAGGCAGCGGACAGCTTGCTGGTCGTTGAGGTGTTTACCCCGGGCGGCCATTGGTCCAGCTACCCGCCGCATAAGCATGACAGAAATTTTCTGCCGGAGGAATCCCTGCTGGAGGAGACCTACTATTACCAAGTCCAGCCGGAGCAGGGATTCGCGGTACAGCGGGTGTATACGGATGACGGGTCGCTGAACGAGACGCTTTCCGTTGCGAGCGGCGAAGCCGTACTCGTGCCCAGGGGTTATCATCCGGTATCTGCGCCGCCCGGCTATGAGGTCTATTATTTGAACGTGATGGCGGGACCGGTCCGCACGTGGAAGTTCTATAATGATCCGAATCACGCCTGGCTTATGCCGAAGCCGGCGAATCTGCCGGGAGTCTGATAATCCCGGGTAATGCCTGCTGCAAAGACGCATGTATATCATAAATGCTGCATATTGAAATTGTGGAGGAGCATCCGATGTGGTGCTCCTTTCTTTAAAGCAGTTGCTAGTTCTAGTGGAGGAGCTGGCTAACTACGACAAACGAATAAGCAGCTTATTCGAGAAGCATTACGATGCCGAGATATTTAGAGACCTGCGTGGATCCGGCAAAAGGCTTGCTCCCCAGCCCTTAGCTGAATGGGGTGACAATCGTTCTTTGTACTCCTCGTGTTCCAGTGTACAGGCTCTAGCCGGCACTTCACCGGTTGCATTTCAAAGCGGTAAATACTCCAAAGCTCGAAGAAGCACTTCCTGTGTGAAGCCATTTCGAAATGCACTTCATGAGCTCGCATGGTGCTCTGCTAGATGGGAACCTTGGGCGAAAGATCCACTTGACGACAGGAATAGTCTAGTCACCAATCCGAACATACATTCTATATTGACATAGAGGGTCTTACCCTTGGCTAACAGTTCCTACTGCCAAGCCTGTAGAGGACTTTCACCGCCAAGTTATCGCCCATGCCGGGCGCGCCACAAATAGCCAAGCCCCCGGCTCTAGTGACGGGGGCTTGGCTATTATTGTGAACAGAAGAAACTTTACTTATTGGCGAACGCGAGCGCTCTAATCAGGATGAGCGTCGCCTCGGCTCTTGTTGCCGTCTTGTCCGGCGCGAATTTGTTGTCTCCGACGCCTTGAATGAGGCCGTTCTCCACAGCCGCCGCGACTGCCGCTTTGGCCCATGCCGGAATCTCGGCGTCATCGGCAAATGGGGTTGCCGCATTAGTGTTATTGGCGATGCCAAGCGCATTCGCAATCATCATCGCCATCTCGGTACGGCTGATTTGCGCGTTCGGTCGGAAGCTGCCGTCCTCATAGCCTTTCACGAATCCGGCCTGCACCGCCTGTGCGATGCCTTGTCTCGCCCATGCGCCGATTGTACCCGTGTCGGTGAACGCCAAGGTGGCTCCGCCCCCTTGCAGATTCAGCATGCGAGCCATCATGACCGCGAACTCGGCGCGTGTAACCTCGCCGTTCGGCTTGAATGTACCGTCGGTATAGCCGTTGATGATTCCATTCGCAGCCGCCTGCTTAATGCCTGCTTCCGCCCAGTGGCCCGCAATGTCGCTGAACGTCACTTCCGCGGTTGCTTCAGGCTCGTTATCGGGAATTTCATCAACTTTTTTATCTACGGCGAATACCGCGAACTTCGTAAAGTGATCGACTTCCGCCGTAATCCGCTCGCCGCTCGTTTCGCCTCCGATCTCCACCCACTCCATCTCTTCCTCATCGTAGTAGAAAATAGAGGCGGTTTGGTTCGTGCCGACCAAATCCGGATCGAACGTTAAGGTAATCGTGACCGGGCTCGAAAAATTTTCCGTGAAGTTTTTCAAAATTTCATATACCGGGCTAAGAAGCACGTCATCATCGGTTACGAGCTGCGAAGTATTCAACACTCTCTGAACCGTAATCGTTAATTGCTTCTCCGATGCCCCGGCGGGAACCGTGATCGTAACGGCGTTATTCTCAAACCGGGCCGTGCCGCCGACGCCGGCAGGCAACGT
The DNA here is from genome assembly GCF_056269365.1 of Paenibacillus sp. JT22N12. NCBI lineage: Bacteria > Bacillati > Bacillota > Bacilli > Caryophanales > Paenibacillaceae > Paenibacillus > Paenibacillus sp. JT22N12. The sequence goes on from NZ_JBWDNU010000002.1 coordinate 706,859, forward strand.
AATTCCAGATGGCGTTGCCGATCCTCCGCCTCCGCTTCCACTGCCGTTGCCATCGTCATCGTCCGATTCGGCAGCGCGGTTGACGATAATCGAGTACACCTTCTTCGTCTCCCCATCCTCTGCCGTCACAGTAACCGTTACGACATTGTCTCCTACGACCAGATCGTTGCCACCTTCAATCGCAACATCGACGGTCTCGTCGGCCGCAGTTGCCAAAACTGTCACGGATGTTTTGCTGTACGGCACATTCACCGTATAGCTCGTCTTGTCGGCGCTAAATCCGCTTACTGTGTCGCCGTCCACCGTAAGATTGGTCAAATCGACGTTAAATACCGGCATGTCTTCATACTCGGCCCTCAGCGAAACTGGGTTCGCCGGCATTGTGAACATGAACGGATTCTCGGTATAGCTGTCATTCGCGAGACCGTCCGCCGTCCATTTGACAAGTCGCTGCCCGTCCGGAATGTCGGCCGTTACCGTAACTTGTACGCCTTCCTTGACTTGCGCGGGACTGTCCACCGCATCTCCGTCTACCGTAACGGCGCCTCCGTCTACCGTCAGATCGGAGACAATCCGATCGAAAATCTTGAAGGTAACGTCGATCGTGTGTTCGGCGTCCACATTTTCAAACGTATACTCGCCCGCCTCGGCAGCTTCGGCGTTCTCCACGCCGTCTATCTCTACCGTGTCCACTTCAAAATTTTCGTTAGGCGTGAAAGTAAACGTCTGACTTTGTCCGCGCTCGACCAAAATATATCCGCTAGGAGAGATGGTTCCACCCGAACCTGCCGATGCATTAATCGTTACGAGGTTATCTCCATCTTCGCCGATATCGATCATTCTGGGTACGGGTACATTGTTCGCCGCATCCCACTCCCAATGAATTTCAAAGTCCCATCCCAGATCCTCAAACGTTTCTTGCTGCGTGAAGTCGGCGGCTGCCTTATCCGCAAACACAGAGACGATTTCCGAAGGCAATCCGCTCGTGCTTAGCTTGGCGCCGTCATAGTAGTTGATTTGATCTGCGTCAATGATTGAACTGTCGCTGGACCAGTACCCAGCCAATTTGCCAAGGCCGTCCCCATATACCGTATTCGTGACCGTATTGCCACGGAAGGTTTGGAGCAGGCTGCCTGACGAACCGCCCATGTCACCGACGACAGCGCCGAAATACTCGCCTCCGTCCGGTCCTGTGACCGAACCCGCCACAAAGTTATTACGAATGACGCTGCCCGTTGTCGTATCCTTCGTTGTAAGAGGCGAACCGGAATTGTTCCAACCGGTACCCCCAATCAAGCCGCCGATTCTCGTTCCGTACACATCTGCGGTTACGGAGGAATTTTGCAAGACGCCCGCATGGAGCAAGCCTACAATCCCGCCCGTATAGCTGTCGCCGCTTACTTTCCCATCCACATAGCTGTTCTCCACCATGCCGGTGGAAGTTCCTGCAATGGCGCCGGTATTATGGCCTCCGCTAATATCCGCATTCACCAAAGCCGCATTTACAATTCTTCCGCTTGTGCCCAGGTAGGCAAATAACCCGGTGTTATTGTCGCTGCTCGTAATTTCCAGGTTGCGTATGACATAGCCTTGTCCATTAAATGTGCCCAAGAACGGCGTTGGTGAGCCGCCTCCGCCGATCGCCGAAAAAGTCACGCCCTCCATATCAATATCGGCCGATAATTCGTAGTTTCCGTCAATCGGATAATCCGGTGTGCCGAACCCTTCCGAGAATGCAGTCAATTCGCTTGCCGTTCCGATTTTTACAAGATAAGCGGGTACCGTCACGTCGACCGGCTGACTCTCATGGTAGCCTTCTTTGGCGGCATAGCGTACCTGATACGTGCCGGGGATAAGTTCTGTGATCTCGCTGCCGGTAACAGGCGTATACACGTCAACCGACGAAAGCTTGTACTCCATTCCGACCGAGACGCCCGTGATCTTGCCGTCTGCATTCGCGTTCGTCGTCGGAGCCACGCCCGATAAGCCTGTGGGCGCATCCTGGAACTTGAGCGTATCGCGGTTGATTGTGAAGGTATCCACTGCGCTCATATCGGAAACGCGGTAGGTGCTCACCGTTAAAGAGGTGCCGGTGATGTCGACCTTCGTAATATTAGCCGTATTCTCCTGATTCTTCACCGCGGCATATGGAAAACTCGCATTCTGAATGGCGTAATGCTTGCTGCCGCTCGAGGAGTTTGCAGTGATGTAGAGTACCTGTCCGTCTTCCGGATTCGTCACGCTCGATGGTACGCCGCCTTCCGGGATGACCGGGGTTGTGCCGTTCATCATGTAGCTGCGTGTATACACATGATCGTGGCCCATGAATACGACGTCAATTCCAAATTTCGAGAAAACAGGGGCCATATCTTCACGCCGCTGCAAAATATCGTCGTTCAGCGCATGGTTTGCGACACTGTAAATCGAATGGTGGAACGTGACCACCTTCCATTTCACATCCTGACCGTGCGCATCCAACGTCTCCTGCAGGAACTGCGAATGTTCTGCCGCACTGAGATTGTTGGAATTAATCGACATGAACAGGGTGTTATTGTAGATATACCAGTAGTCGCCACTGCCGCTGCCGGCGCTGGAGACCCCTCCCAGGGAGGAAACATTCGGCATGTTGAAGTGCTGGGAGAAAGCGTTGCTGGCTACATCGTGGTTACCGACGTCGACGGCCAACGCCAGGGATTTGAGTACATTGGGGCTAAGCAATCCATTATACTGCGTTTCGGTATCCGCGGTTTCCACCTGATCGCCCGCGGTGATTATGAAACTGGACTGCGGGAAAGCGGCGGCCGATTTGTTGAGCGTGTTGGTCCAGCCGGCCGTGTCGTTTGCGACGTTGCCGCTGCTTCCGATCTGGGGATCACCCGCGAACAGGAAACTGAAATCGCCGGTAAAGCTCTGCGTCTTAAAGCTGTAAATCGGCGACGAGCCGTCGTCAGTGCCGACGCGGTAGACATACTCCGTGTTGGCGGCAAGGCCCGTGATGGTCGCTTTGTTGCTCTTGAACCCGGTCACATTGGTGTCGGAAGCCACCGCAGCGAACTCCTGATGCTCTGTCGGGAATTCACCGCCCGTCAGTTCGGATCTCAGCGCGAGCTGCACCTTTCCTGCGGTCGGGGCGTCGCTGTACCAAACCACGTTCCGCTGTGTCTGGTCAGAGCCGATGTTCAGGGTAACATTCGTTACACTGTAAAGCTCCATATCCTCGCGGTAGCTGGGGATGGCTGTGAATTCGACATTGCCGTCTTTCACGATCAGTTTGTAGGTATCCGGGTCTGCAAACAACACCGGCACACCGGGTTTAGCGTATCCGCTATATACAACCGGATTATTATCTTTCGCGCCTACCTCGGAATTGGGGACGATTGCCAGAGATGCATCGACTACATCGTACAAGGATGCAAGATTATTATAACCGTGATGAGCTACCTGCACGATGTCGCTGCGCAGGGTATCGGCGCTGTACATTTGCAGCATATCGTTCTGAACTAGGGTATTGACATCTCCCAGCATTAAAAAGGTTTTGCCGTCCATCGTGAGCTTAAATACCGTGCTGGTATCGTTAAAATCAGTAATGGTGGTGACGCCGCTGCTGTTCACGGCATCCTCGTGGGTATGCAGCACATCAAACCCGACCCCCTGGAGACTAAAATGCTGACCAGTGTGCAGCTTCACATACTTGGCGTTGGGAAAGCTTGTGATAAAGCTTTGCTTCATCAAAAATGTACCGGCGTCATAGCCGCTTCTCATGGTCTGGAAAGACGGTGTATTGAACAATACGCTTTCCACATTCAGATTGTCATGATAGGCGTCAACGAAGGCGTGCGCCATATATACATGATCGCCGTGCGCGTGGGAGAAGAACCAGGCTCTGATGTTGATTTTTGAACCGTATGGCTGTCCAGTAATCTTGTACATGAACTTCATGAGGCCGTACTGCGCAGCTTCGCTGCTCTGATTCTGATGTCCGCCGTCAATGACAAACAGGCTGTTGTCCGCCAATTTGACGATCATCAGGGCACCGCAATCACAATGTTTTGATGGATCTACCGGGCCTATGCCATTGGCATAATCAATGCTGTATAGATAGAATTCGGTGCTGCCGCTCCCTATAGTTGCAGAATCCAAATCGGATAAAAGTGTATTGGTGGAATTATCCTGGATAATGCGGGCCTGATGAGAATGGGCTGTGTAATATAAATAGAAATATTGGCTTCCTTGTTTCAGTGAATCATAGATGTTGCCGTCGGTCTCCGTATGGGCGATCGGTTCAAAGCCGTTTGAAAGAAGACTCTGAACGTATGCATTAAAGGTTTCCGCACTTGTCTCACTGACTACAACCATTTCTGAGTCTTCATTTGTTACGGAATACTGATCGTTGGCCAATCCGGGGCCGCTGTTATAAGTTTTGCTAAGGGTACCGTCCGGATAATTGGGCAGGCCTCCGGGCATCGTCGGCGCGTTGCTGTTGGTTATCGTCTTGGTGAAAACGGTCTGACCGTCTTTTTGGGCCGTAATGGTCGCTTCAGTCCATAAATTGTCGGGGATGCTGTTCATAGCAACGCTATAAAGCGTGGAGCCGTCAGCGGCAACATATGTGATATCGCCGACTCTCACGCTGCCGCCGGAAGGAAGCGCGGCAAGCTCGGCATTTTCGATGGTGGTGGAATCTTTTGTAAGGGCGGCATTCACAGTCAGCCCCTGCGTATCGACCGATCCGTTTGTTTGAACGAAGTAATAAATCGTGTTGAGATCATTGCCTATCGATTCTTTTTCTATGATGCCATCGTAATCCTGGTCTGCAAGAGTGCGTGCCTTCTCAAAATACAGAAGTGGATATCCTCCCTCGGGGTTGGAGGTGTACGCATTGGCACCGTCCTCTGTGACAGTGATTTTTGTCAACAGATCGGCAGCAGAGTTGAACGTGGTGCCAGGCGTACCAGCCGGATCCGAGGAACCATATTCTGATCTGCCTGCCATATAAAAGTTTTGAAAAGTCAGGTTCGAAGCGTTTTTAGCGTAGCCGATTTCAGCTGCCAGCGGATTGGGAGAAGCGTTGTAAGCGTATATAATCTCCAGATTGCTTGTGTTGGCATAGCCAAGAATACCAAAGTAGTATCCGTTACCACCGTTCTTCACGGTGCTTCCGCCATCGGCATATGCAATGACATTGCCGGTATTGTAGCTATAATCGATACGCCCACTTTTAATATAGCCGATGATACCGGCCGCACGTTCGCCCGCAATGTTGTAAATGGTCACATTTCCCTTGTTGGCGCTGTAGGTGATATCGGCGTTGGTTGCAGCGTTGCTGGAAGAAGTCATGCCCACGATTCCGCCGACGTTATTACTGCCGTTCGTCACCGTTATATCGCCGTTATTCACGGAAGTTGCGACAACGCCTTTTGCAAAGGTTGTAACAAAGCCCAATATGCCGCCGACAGAACCATTTGTGCCGGTGCCCAGATCCCCACCAGGATTGGCAGCTTTCGTGGGCGATGTTACGTTGATTGTTCCGTTATTCGTGCAGTTTGCGATGGTACCGCCAGGGTTGCCTTTGTTAAGGATAGAACCCGCGATCCCACCTGCATGAACGATTCCTGTCGCGCCTTGCACGGTGATGTCCACGTTGCTCGTGCAGTTGATAATTCTGCCCCCTGCAATATTCGCGGCAACGCTGCCGACATAACCGCTGTAAATGGTGGCGTTGATCGTACCACCGACAGTCAGATTCACAACGGTACCCGACACATAACCGAACAGACCCACAAGGTAAATACCGTTTTGAGGTCTTGTCTGGTTGATATTGAGGGTGAGGGTATGGCCCGCGCCGTTGAAGCTTCCCGAAAACGGGGCGTCTGCTGTGCCGATGGGTATCCAGTCGGTTTGCCCGGAAAGATCAATGTCATTTGTCAGCACATAATTCTTGTCGGGATTCCCCCCCGCCCAAAGCAAGTCATCAATAGAAGAGATTTGATAAACGCCGTGGCTTGTGGCAGGTTCAGCCACCCCATTGCTACTGCTGCTCGATGTGGTAAATACAGTTTGGCCGTCTTTTTGAGAGGACTCGTTTTCTACACCCGCCGCAGCTGCGGGCCTCGCGGTCAAAGGCAGTGCGCCGAGGAGCAGCGCGAGGACAAGGAACAGACTGAAAAGCTGGTTGCCCCGCATTGTCCACGAATGTTTTTTCAAAATGGGAAGCATGTTTGTTCCTCCTTAGAAATTGGATTAATCCGGATGATTAAATACAATTAAAACAATATAATAAAAGCCGTGAACCGTCCGTTAATTTTTAGTAAAAAAGTGTAAAATAATTTTGGATCAAAACCGAAATCAGTGGTTGTAGGTCCTACCGAACAACAAAAAGGAATAGACAGATGCAGACTCCGTATATCAATGAAATGCTCGATTTGCCAGAGCTAGGGATACACCAAATCCTGTCCATGGATACCGATATACTTCACATCGAAGCCTTACCGCTCAGCGACAAACAATGCTGCCCGTGTTGTCAATCCGATCAAAATGTCATCCGGAAAGGAAGCAATTACATGCGGACCGTCCGGTACCTTTCGGTATTTAAGAAGAAAACTTATCTGCATGTGCCGTCCATTCGGATGTCTTGCACAAGCTGCGAGGTTGGGTTTGTTTTTGATTTTGAGGTTGAGCCAAAATAGAATTATTAATTTTAAAAAGTTTCGCTTAGGTGCTCAGCTTCTTATAACGTTCATACGCGTCATTATATACCTTCATGTATGCGGCTAGGCCTTTGTGCTTAATGTCACTCACATACTGGTCCCAATAAGTGAAGGGGAGGGTCCCGTTAATAAACTTCTCTTCCATTTTTACGATATAATCCTGAATATCCTGGCCGATGGAGGACATAATCTCTTGTTCTTCCGGGATATAGTTGAAGTTATACCAAATTTCCTTCACGGCGTAAGGCTCGGCCTTCATCGCAGCTTCCATGGAAGGAGGCAGCGTCTCAGACCCTTTAAAATAGTTTGCTCTAACCACACCGGGATAGCTTCCGCCCAGCCAGGTGACATATTTGGAGAGCGTTTCTTCATGGGTCAAGCCAGGTGACTGTTTGAAGATGGTTTCTATATACCTTAATTCCCCATCAGCCTCCTTCTCGTAAGTAATGCCCTCCTTGCCCATAAAGAAGAAGGTTGCGCCTTCTTCGCCGTAGAAATAATCGATCCACCGCAACGTTGCAGCTGGATTTGGATTTTTGTCCGTGATCGCAAATGCCCCTAAATGGGCCAGCGGTGCCTTGATTTGCGAATAGAGCTGATCCCCGTGAGGACCCTTGAGCGCTCCAAGCCCGATAAATGACTTTTGGTTCATTAACGTCTCTGGGCTTGGAACGATGGTAGAACCGAGCTCTCCAGCTGCTCCTCTAGCTAATAATGCCTTGTAATCGAGGGTGAAGATTTCCTTATCCAGCAGACCTTCCTTGTACAGCTTGTTAAGAAATACCAGCAGTTCCTTAAAGGAAGGTTGAAGCCGTGTAAAACGAAGTGTATTTGTATTCGTATCGACATCCACGAAAGGATGGCCAAGTCCTCGATTTCCCAGACCCCACGCACCCTTCAGCTGGTTGATCAGATCGCTGATTCCATTATCGGCATAAGGGATTTCATCCAGCATGCCGTTGTGGTTGAGATCGGTATTCTTTACTGCCTTCAAGTACGAATAAAACTCATCGACGGTGGCAGGCTCCTGCAGACCAAGCGCGCTCAGCCACTCCTGGTTTACCCACAAAGGAACACCAACCAAGACGGAGAGCAGTTGTGGATCATAGAACGAGGGCAGGGAATAGATGTGTCCATCGGACATCGTAAGTCCTTTTCGGATTTCGGGATACTGGAGCATCAGCTTGTTGAAATTAGGTGCATAGCGCCCGATAAGGTCATCGAGTGGAATCAGCAACCCCTGCCTGCCATACTGATCCAATTCCATGGGCTGCAGCTGGGAAGCATAGAAGGCGTCAGGATACGTTCCATCAGACAATGCGAGATTTCGCTTGGCCGCAAGAGCGTCGTAGGGCACAAGGTCAAATTGGACTTGAATATTGGTCATCTTTGCATAGGCTTGCCATACCAGCGTATCTTCATAGGGGTTAGAGAGTCCGGTTCCCGTAAAGAAGTGGAGAGAAAGAGGCTGCTTCACAATAGGCATGCCGCTGTTGTTTAACGGCGCGTCTTCTTGAACAGCGTCTTCTTCAGGCGCTGCGATCTTCTCCTCGCAGCCAACCAGCAAGGTGAGGAACGCAATTGCGGCGAGTGAAACAGACAGCCATCTCCGGGACGGGAATTGACGCAGAATTGTTTCTCTCATTTCATCACCCAATCTTATGAATTTGCATGATTTGCTGCTTCCGGTACTCGGTGGGAGCCATTCCTGTCTGTTTCTTGAACATACGATTGAAGGAAGTGAAATTGGAGTAGCCAACCTGCTTGCTGATATCCATGATGTTCATTTCGGTGCTGATTAAGAGCTCCTGTGCTTTGCGGACACGAATCCCATTTAAGTGATCACTGAAATTGGCGCCTGTCTTATCTTTGATATAAACGGATAGATACGTGCTTGACATGTTGAGAAGATCGGCCAGGTAGCTTAAGGATAGATCTTGAGCATAACGGGTTTGAAGAATGTCCATGACAAGCGCGGCTACCGGATCCTGCTCCTCCTTTTTGGCTTGAATCATAGAGAAGGCAAAGGACAGCAGGGCATGGCAGTTATCTTTGTATTCTTCGGCTGTGAAGGATGTCTTAAGTCTTTCGCTATGTAGTACAAGCTGATTACAGGCCTCTGTTCCGAGTGAAAGAGAGGCCATGACTGTCATAAGCTTGGAGCTGATAATCACAGCCAGTTCCTCGTAATGGTTGAGTCTGGATTGATTGCCGCTCAATTGCTCCAGCAGCTGCTCCACAATCTGGACAGCACCTTCCTCGTTGCCAGCCTGCAGGCTGGCAACGAGGGATTGCTCTTGCTTCTGGCTTAGCGCGACCGGGGAATGCTCGTGCACTTCCGATATAATCTGCGTTTCAGCGGACAAGCTGACCTGCCGACTCATTTGCTGCGCCTCCTGATAGGCTTGATAAAATTCAGAGGGCTGCACGAATCTTGTGCTAATAGCGATTGTAACGGCGCAATTATGCAAATCTCTGATCAGCAGCAATTTAAGCTCCTTCATGAATTCCTTGAGCGTCTCGCGTTCGGCCTCCGGGAAAACAGATACGATCTGATTGATCTCAATCTGAAAGGTGTTCGAGCCGGGATAGCGATCAGACACCTGAAGATGAATACGCTCCAGAATCTGCCGCGCGAGTGGACTGTCATCAAGGCTGTTGGTTTCCGGATTCGGGATTTTGCGATAGCGCAGTGTATAAAGCACGACTATGCAGCTTTGGTCCGTTTCAGAGAGGAAATCCTCAAATCCGCTAATGTCCGTGTTGATGCTTTTCAATTGACTCATATAGGTATAACTGGTCAGAATGGAATTCTGCTTTTGAAACAGCTCGGCGATTTCCTGTTTTTCGCTTAGTAAATCGTTGATTTTGGAGTGAATCAGACTAAATTCCTTTAAGTGACTGCTGCCAAGTGAAGGTTTGCTGTTAAGAACCGCAGTCAGAAGACGCTTCACTGGAGACTGGATTCGTTTGCTGAATAAATAAGCACTTGCAAGCGCCAGGGATAACGATACGGCCAGAATGAGCAGCAAAGTAACATTCAGACGGCTGATCTGCTGCGTTACGTCGGCATTAGGAACGACGGAAATATAAGTCATTCCGTCTGTATTCCGGCTCAGAAAATAATAATTTCCATCGTGGAGCACATAATCTTCTTTGGCATCAGCCACCGGCAGCGGAACATGGGACAAGCTCCCTGTCCGGTACAGCTCAGATCCATCAGCGTCCAGCATAATAAATTCAGTCAGTGCAGCCTCTCCGGCAAATGAGGCATAAGCCTTGTCCATATCCAGTAAGGCGATCAGCTGGTAATTGCTGTCTGGCTTGCGAAAGGTAAGGGATAGAAGAGGTTTCTCTTGGTGATCAATCATAAACGGGTCAACAGGAAGAATATTAAAATTTGCTTGGGTTTCAAATTGTTTATGCCAGAATTCGGAGGTATACATACGGCTCACATACAATTGTCCAAACATAAGACTCGCGCTGCTGCTTCCCATATGCGAGAAGGCAAAGGGAGTAGAGCGGAAATGGACCAGTAGGCTCTCCAGGTAGTTCTGCTCCTTGAAAACCTCATTCTTGAAACTTTCGATGACAAGCGCGGCCTTCAAATAATCAACCTGATTCTCAGCTTCCATCAGCAGCTGGTGATTAAATCCGATTAACTGCGGGTTTTCATTCATTTCGAAGAGCAGCGTTTTGAGACGGCTGAGGTGCGTATGAAAACGATCGGAGATATGTGCCAGGTTAGTCTGATTGGTTTGAAGGATATCGGATTTGATCGTTTTTTTGAAGAAAGACATTGCTAGTCCATAACATAAAGAGAAGATGAGGATAACTGCCAGAAAGCACATAAATACTTTTATAAAAAGGGAGATTCCGGTTCGTTTAAGCATGAGCTCCTTTATGTTTTCACCCCCCATGTCAACACGATGAATGACTACGGTTTGGCAACCATTCTTCATCATAGCTGACAAAGATTAACTCTGTGTTAGGGGAAAGTAACCGGGAGGTAAAGTAACGCTTATCTTCTTTTACGATCTTTATCCTAATTTAGGATTTGTTCATGTGCTATGATATCCTCCAAATATCCGTCAATAATCGAATAACATGTTAATAGTCTTCCTGCTTCCCGCGTTTTATGATGGCCATGCATCATGAACAAATAATGAATATGCGGGAGATGAAACTGGAGATGAAGAGATTTAAAGGACGAGCCACCCGGCTGTTGGCAAGCCTCATAGCGGCTGCGCTTGTCATGACAGGTTTCCCTGTCACAACCTTGTCGACGGTAAGAGTGACTCATGCCGAAGGTGTTTCCATTCCACCAGATCTATTGATTACGGAAATTGTCTTCAATTCTGTCAATGTGAATGGAGCGGACATCAACGCTTGGGAATATGTCGAACTTTATAATAACAGCTCGGCTCCGATTACACTGGGTGATTATTACCTGTTCCGCGAGAATTACAACAGCTCAGCCAATTATAAGTGGCCTATGCCAAGTGATAAGATTGTACAGCCTGGCCACACGATTCTAGTGCGGGGCAAGGCAGATACGGCTGACGGCACGCTGGATAAATTCAATACCGCGTACGCTGTTAATCCGCCGCTTGCAGAGGAACAAACCGCAATTATGGATCAGTCTGCCGGAGGCAATTTAGCGAATACAGGCACCTATACCGTTACTGTAAAACGCGGTGTCGACAACGAGGCGATCTCTTCAGCCAGATATAATGACGCGGCAATAAGTTCAACGGAGAACGGCGATGACGGCAATGGCAAGAGCGTCATCTTCAAGTACGACCCAAGCGGCAGCAAGAACATGGTGAAGTCAGGTTCGAAACAGGCACCTACACCGGGTACCCTGGTGCCCGGTCAAGTTCCTGCGGCTCTGAATCCGCTTCCTGTACCCACGACGAAGCCGGTCTTAACGTATACGCCGGCTGTTACAACAACGACTGCCAAGGATTTGGCGGTTACGGCACAGGTGTACAGCAGTACGCCGCTGACTTCCGTGAAAATTCATTATAAAAAAGAAAGCGATAACGCGTATACGCCTGCATTAATGAGTGTCAGTGAAGCGGTATATGGGAATTCAATTGCTGCGGGCATCATTCCTCAGACGATTATGCAAGGAACAGATAAAGTTCAATATTATATGGAGGCAGAGAATGGACTGGGTCTTGTACGCAGTCCTGAGGCAGAGAATTCCGCTTACGATCTGAATATCGTACAAGCTGTTCAGCAGCCATATCTGCTTATAACGGAAATCGTATTCAATTCGCCAAACGTAAGCGGGGCAGACATACCTGCCTGGGAGTATATCGAGATCTATAACAACAGCAATAAACCGGTCCCGCTGCAGCAGTACCGGATTACGACAGGCGACTTGAACAATCTTCCCGTCCGGACTTTTGAGTTCAAGGACAATAAGACTATCCAGCCTGGCAGTACCATGGTACTGCGTGCCTATTCGGCAGATGTGAATGGAACGATAGACAAATTTAATGAGGCATACAAAATATCGCCGGTTCCTTTGACAGATGCAGATATCGCTGATTTTACTGGCGAGGGCAACCTGGAAAATGCTCCGGGCCGCACGATATCCATTGTGGCAAAATCAGGTGAAACTGTCGTATCCGCCCAGTATAATGTGGCAGGAAGCAGTACGGATGATCTGAATAACACGTCGGTGACCTATACTGTTAATCCAAACGGCGGTCTGATGATGGCGAAGCTTGCAAGCAAATCGCCCCCTACGCCAGGCAGGACGCTGGCAGAACAAGTTCCTGCGGCGCCGGTTGAGCTCCCAGGCGACTTTCTTGCTCCGATTATTGAACATAACCAGTCAGTAGGCTCTACCGGAATTAAGGATCTGACCCTTGCGGCTGATATTACAGACGATCAGTCAGTAACCGGTGCCAGCCTCTTTTATAAATCGGACAAGGACACGGAATACACATCCATGGCGATGGAGAACACAGCGGGTTCAACCTATCAAGCTGTGATTCCTGCTGCTGCTTTGATAGATATAACGCATATCTATTACTATATTGAGGCAACGGATGGCTCACATGTAAGCAGCAACCCTGTGAAAACCAAGAAGCCTTATGACATTCGGGTCTTCAACAGCATCAGCTCCGCCATCCCTGAGCTGTTAATAACCGAGCTCGTTCCGGATAATAAAGGAAGCGACGGTTATGAATATATTGAGGTTTATAACAATTCTGACCAAACGGTTAACTTGAAAGATTATCAAATCGTCTATGAGTTTTCTCATGGCGTAACGATGAGATGGGATATCAGCAAGGACTTAATTCTCTCGACGATGGATACAGCTGTCGTCTGGGTACAGTCTGAGCTTAGCAAGAACAAGCCTTTGAGCACCTTCAACACCCATTGGGGTGTGAATTTGCCGGAATCCCAAGTGACGTCCCTATATTCCATCGGCATGTCCAACAGCGACGAAGGACGTATACTCCTTGCTCCTGATGCTGCTTTCCCGGTAGAGCATGTTCAGGGTGCAGTGTCGCAAGCCTGGTATAACGTCGAATTGGACGAAATCAATGATGACGGCACAAGCGTTGTCTATGAATATCCCAAGGACGGCTCCAACAAGATGTACAAGCGTGCTGCTGGACAGCTTGCTACACCGGGAATGTTGAATCCGGGACAGGTTCCAGACGATGTGGTTCAAGTGAAAACAGATGCAGAAAAGCCTGTCATATCGTTTAATTCAATCGATACGCCGCAAAAATTTGGGGCCTTGACGCTTACGGCGAACGTGACAGATGAGCATGCGCTCAAACGCGTCAGCGTCATGTATAAACGAAATATGGATATGGATTTCACTGAGGTCAACATGGTTCGGTCAAGAACGAATCCAAACCAATACACATCCGCCGTAATCGCAAAGGAACATCTGCTGGGCGCAAGCTCTGTTGATTACTACTTTGTAGCGACTGATGGTCTGAATCAAGCAGCATCGACAGATGGCGGAGCGCCAGTCAGTCATTTGAGCTATATTTCTGACAATGAGGGTCCATTGTGGTTCGACCTTGCGGAAGGTGCTCTGCTTCGTGGAACCACTACTATTCAAGGTAATGCGGCCGTTAGCGGACAAGCGCTGGGCTTGACGGTTGACGGTAAAGCCCTGCCGGCAGAGAAAGCCCTGTCTAAGGATGCGTACCTCACATTCAGAGCGGATGATATGCAGGCTTCCTTCAACAATGGGGTCATCATTAACGGCGAGCTCGCGACCTTACTGCCGGATGCCAGTTATCTGGATGAGAAGTTCGTGACTTTGCCAAAGAGCTTCCTGAAGCCAGGTGTGAACAAAATAATCATCACGGCAGGGAACAAGGTTTCACCTACAGGTACAGAAGGCAATAATGATGACTTTAGAATCCAGAATATTCATATCTATCTTGGAGACGGATCCGATCAAACCATTGCTTCAGCCCGAGGAAAGAAGCTGAATGTGAATGAGTTTACGACTGTTGATCCGGAGGCAAGACAATCGGTTGGGGACGGAACGAATTATTTGGAGTATCTGGAACTGACAATTGATCTTCCGGACAGCTTGTTCTACGGAATTAACGGCAAGCTCGATACGACAACTCTTGCAGACGGCGAGCATAACTTCGTACTTGCAGACGGGGCGGATAGCGTAAGCTTGAAAGCCATTGTCGATAATACGCTGCCTGTATTCGATACCTTCTCGATCGAAGATGGCAAGACGTATGCCGGGCAAATAAGCTTTGATGCGGTTTTGAAGGATGCAACCTCCGGTGTCGCTTCGGCTGCAGCTACGCTGGATGGCGAGGCACTCACACTGCCGGCTAAGCTATTGGCCTCCCAGCTTGGAATGGGTGATCATGTATTCGAGGTAAAAGCCATCGATAAAGCGGGTAACGAAGCGGTACGTACCGCGCTGTTCAAGGTAGAGAACGATCTGCCGGACATGCCTGCGGATCCGCAGCCGGCACCAGATGCGGCTGACGTGGATCGCAATGCCAGCTTGAGTGTGAAGGTAAGCGATCCGAATGGCGATCCTTTGAATGTGACGTTCGGACAAGCGTACCGGTACGATTTTAACGAGAAGTCGGATATTGCCGCTTACTCCAATTCGATTGATCGAGAGCCGCCATTGGTGCTTAATCCGGATGGAGAAACACCTTTTTCAAGTGAAGCGATTGCGAATGTTTCGAAGAAGGACAGCAGCTACTATGTTACGGATGCAGAAGGATTGTTCCCGTATCAGCGTTTTGACTTTAAGCTCAATCAGGAGCCGGATGCGATTGCTGAGGTTGAAGTGGTTTGGGAAGGGCATTCGCTTCCGGACCGGCAGGTTACCATGTATACCTGGAACTTCAATATGGGTAAATGGGTTTCAGCAACCTCGGGTATTGGCGACAAGGATTTTCAGCTGAAGGCGAAGGTTAAAGCGGCCGATATGGTAAGAGACAAGACCATTCATGTGCTCATCCAGGATCTGGTGCCTGCTTCGTCCGATGGAGTGGATTTCTCATTCGCCTGGGCTAGCGATACCCAGTATTATGCAGATTCCTACCCGGAGATCTTCGATCGCGAGATGAAATACATCGCCGATCACAAGGAAGACAAGAAAGTAGCTTATGCCATTCATACGGGCGATCTTGTGGATGATTTTAACCGTCCGGACGAGTGGGAAGTTGCAAGCAAGAGTATGAAACATCTGGAGGATGCGGGCATCCCTTACGGTGTAGTAACGGGGAACCATGACGTCAATCATAATGAAGGAAATTATTCGGAATATTATAAGTATTTTGGGCGCGACCGGTTTGAGAATCAACCAACGTACGGGGATGATCTGAACAATAACCGTGACCATTACGATCTCGTATCCGCCAAGGGGCAGGATTTCCTCATTATGTATCTGGGCTGGAACGTCAGGGAGGAAACGGTTCAATGGGCGAACGAGGTGCTCAAAAAGTATCCGAACCGCTATGTCATTATCGGTACGCATGAATATATCTCACCAACGGGCGATTATTCCGGTCAAGGCGAGATGATCTGGAACGAGATTGTATCCAAAAACGATAATGTTCAAATGGTATTATGCGGCCACCTGCACGGTGTGGCATTTAATATCAAGCATGTCGGCGAGCGCACGGTCGTTGAGATGCTTGCGGATTATCAATCCGGCCGTCAAGGCGGCGAAGGCTACATGCGTTTTCTGGATTTTAATTTATCCGAAGGTAAAGTGCATGTAAGCACCTATTCCGCTTATATGGATGATAATAATTATTTTGATGAACCGGGCAAGGATGATTTTGAATTCCCGTACAAGACGCAAAATCCAAGCAAACAGGTAGCAACCGATTATATCGGGGTCAACGTGTATGGAACTTCCGTCATTGGCAGTCAGCTGGCCGTGAAGAGCGAAGGAACAGCAGCAGCCGATTGGCCCAACCTAGCGGCTGATACGGTGTATTATTGGTACGCGGCGGTCGAGGATGCTAATAACGGCAAAACGGTGTCGGATATTTGGCGGTTCACGACCGGCAACAACCCTGCGGGGGGCGGCCCGGATCCGGGTCCAGGCGATGGAGACGGACCGGACCCAGGTCCAGGTGAAGACGATGGCCCGAATCCGGGATCAGGTCCAGGAGATACGAAGCCGACACCGGTACCTGCACCTGCTGATGAAAGCATCCTGGTCATTGCGCCGGCTTCAATTCCGGCGGGTAATGACAGCATCGTTCTCATTATAGGCAAAGGCAGGACAGGAGTCGCGCTCTCAACCGATGTATTGAAGAAAATCGGCAGCCGTGACGTGAAGCTTCAAATGGAGAATGGCACAATCCTTACGCTGCCGGCGGCCCTGCTTCAATCCCTGAACGGTCAGGTGAAGGATGGAAGCGAGCTAGTTATCATGACGGAGCATGTACCGGCACAGTCCGCTGACAATGCTGAACTGAGCTATGGCAAGGAGCTTGGAGCCACGATGACATCGAAGGGTTCTTCAGTCAACATGAGGGTCGGTATCCGTAATGGAGCGGGCCAGACAACATGGGTTGAGCGTGTGGCACAGCCATTTGTTATTGAACTAGCGGCGGACTCTGTCAGCAATAACAAGCTGGCAGGAATCTACCGGATAGAAGCAAACGGTACATTAACATGGATTGGCGGCCAATACACCGAGGGTATCTATTCCGCCTCTGTTGATCTGCCGGGTATGTATGTTGTGTTGGAGTATAAAAAGCCGTACCAAGACGTAGCAGAAGGAAATTGGGCGTACAATTACGTGCAGGAGCTTTCCTTCCAAGGAATTGTTAAAGGAATCTCGGCGAACAGCTTTGGAGCGGCGCAAGCAACGACCCGTGCAGAGTTTGTTGCTCTTATTGCCAGAACACTTGGTCTTTCCGACTCTGCGGCAGGCGTTACTGGTTTTAAGGATGTTCAGGCTGGCAGTTGGTATGCCGACTCGGTAGCCAAAGCGGTAGCAGCGGGAATTGTATCGGGCGTAAGCAAAGACAGTTTTGCCCCGAACAAGCAAATCTCACGTGAGGAAATGGCCGTCATGATAATCCGGGCTCTTGAGCACCACAAAGGAACGGGAATGAGTGCAGGCGGCAAAGCTGCGTTCACCGATCTGAATAAGATCAGCAAATGGGCGAAGGACTCTGTCGACAAGGCCTTTGCGCTGGGACTGATGATTGGACAAGGGAATAACGCCTTTGCTCCAAACGTACCTGCAACGCGGGCCGAGAGTGCAAAAGTGATTTACTTGCTGCAGCAGCAGCTTTAAATGGAAGCTGCGCATTAAAAAGGTAATGGTGACTGGAAAGGATCGGCTTTAAGAAACGGAGGAGTCTTGTTGTTATGAGACTCTTTCGTTTTACATTAGGAGGATTTAGACGCAATGAATATCACCTATCTGCTTCATAACGGAAGAATGCATCGTTTGGCTAAAAGATTGTGCATGCTGCTTCTGCTTTCCGTTTGTTTACCAAGTCTGGCAAAGCCGGCTTTCGCCCATTTGAACAGCTATGGTTATTCTGACATTACTCTGGATACACAACGGATCTCATATGAGCTTTATCTGGATCCTCAGGAAGTGACGCAGTGGATGGATTTGCGTTCCGGCGGAGTATTCATTCTCGATTCTAATGCAAATGCGCCAAAGGAGCAGCCGATATGGACGGAAGAAGAAATCAGACCGCTTATATCGGAATCGCTTCATATAAAGGGCGGGGACATGCCAATAGAACCTTCCTTTCAAGACATAGCAATTAAGGAGCGCAGCGATGCCCCCTATTTATATGTGAAGCTGGATTACACCTTTCCGTCTGGAGCGCAGACGTATTCAATCGATTACAACTTCTTCTACGAGGAAGACCCGGGTCATCAGAATTTCACAACGATTCGGGCTGGCGGGTACTCGAGGGATATGATCTTTACCCGTGATAACCATATGGTGGCAGATAAGCTGGAAATTGCAGAAACCGAAAGCTCAACAACCACGGTTGAACTGCCCAACTGGCTGATTACCATGTGGAACTATATCGGTGTTGGGATTGAACATATATGGACGGGTACGGATCACTTGTTGTTCGTGACCGCACTGGTTCTTGTTCAGCAGCGCAAATGGAATTATCTTAAAGTGTTGACTGCCTTTACGGTCGGCCACAGCATCACGATTGCGCTGGCTGCACTGGACATTGTGAACCTGCCGGCTTCTTTTGTCGAGCCGGTAATTGCTCTTAGCATTGCTTATGTCGCAATCGAGAATATCTGGTTCAAGCAGCTTCGGCATCGCTGGATCGTCGCGCTATCCTTTGGCCTGATCCATGGTTTTGGTTTTGCTCAGGTGCTCCGCGGTGCACTCGGAGACCGCTTTCTGCTGACATTGTTCTCCTTTAACCTCGGTGTTGAGGTTGGTCAGCTGGCAGTGCTGGCAGTGCTGCTTCCGCTGTTATTCTGGGCCGGGGGGCGCAGCAGGAACTACAAGTATATCAATTACGGTGTTTCCGCCGTTATTGCCGTAATTGGCCTTTATTGGTTCGTAACACGTATTATTTCAGTGTAATGGTTATGGTTTTTTTATGACTACAACAAGTAAAATGAATTTAACAACTATTAACATTCCAGCATCAAGGTGTACTCTTTATTGAATTAGAGGAGTAAGGAGGTTATGATTTAATCAATAAAGGAAAACTAGGCCATCTAACTTCGGTTACCTTCTGTGGCTTTCGAAAAAAAAGGAGGTAGGAGCAATGGCGCTGCGAACCAGGAAAGTATCAAAAGTTCCGCAGGATTTGACACAAGCCCCCTACTATCAAGCGGCTTTAAGAATGAACGATCTGACCGTGATCGAGACCTGTACGCATACAGAAGGCAAGAAGGGGACTATGCTGCTGGAGGACCATCTGCTTTTATTTGTGCTTGACGGAAAATACATGGTGCATTTCGGCGATCAGGAGTTTACGGTTTGTAAAAATGAAATGGTTCTGCTCCAAAAGTCGATTGTGGTCGAGTTTGAGAAGTCAGGGGAAGAGGAGTCAAACTATTTACTGAACTACATGATGTTTTTTTTGAAAGAAGAATTGATTACGGAGTTTATCAAAATGGCGGATCTGCAGAACGTGTACCCAGCCGCAATCGTTCCAATTTCTATCAGCGCGGTCAATGACCGGCTTGTCAGCTATATCGAGTCTCTCAAACCCTACTTCAAAGAACCGGAACAGGTAGAGGATGGATTGGTTAAGGTTAAATTATTGGAATTATTGTTTGATGTGGCAAATGCCAACGAAAAATTTTTATTCCAGTTTTTTATGCTGAAGCGTAAAGAAAGGAAGAATATTACCGAGGTGATTGAGGAGAATATCACAAACCCGGTTTCTCTCAATGATCTTGCCTATTTATCAGGACGTAGTTTATCGAGCTTTAAACGGGATTTCCAGGCGATTTACAATACTTCGCCTCTACAATGGATCAGAAATCGCCGATTGGATATTGCCAAAGAATTATTAACCCATTCATCCTTATCGGTTACAGATGCCTGTTTCTCAACTGGATTTGAAAATGCAGCCCATTTCTCCAAAGTATTCAAAGAAAGGTTTGGATACTCTCCATCCTCGCTTAAGTAATCGAGAAAAATATATCAGCACCTCTTTTCAATCAATGGAGACCGCATGGTGATCCGGTGCTTGAAAAAGGTGCTTTTTTCATTTCTGCGGGTTCATTGCCTGAGCAAAGGTACATGGCGGCATGGCGAATGATTTTGAGCTAAATAGACAAATACTCTGGACTTCCAAGCAAAGTAGATCCATTTATGCTCTGATATAGTTATGGTATCAGCCAGCCTGGAACCATGAATAGAGAAGGCGGTCAGCACTTCAAGCTAAGGGAGAGAATATCCATGTCAATCAAAAAAACAAAGCAAAAAGTATGGTTTATTACAGGCGCGGCAAGAGGATTCGGATTTGAGATCGTAAAAGCGGCTCTCGAAGCAGGCGATAAAGTCGCAGCCACGGTCCGGAGCAAGCCGGAACAATTGGCAGCGCAATTCAACAACAACGAAAACCTTCTTGTTACAGTAATGGATGTTACGAACGAGGCGATGGCCATTGATAACGCTGCACAGACCATCAGAAAATTTGGCAGAATCGATGTTCTCGTCAACAACGCGGGCTATGGATTGTTAACCGCAGTCGAAGAAGCATCCGGTGAAGAAGTCAGACAAAATTATGAAACGAATGTCTTCGGATTATTGAATGTCATACGTGCTGTGCTTCCACACATGCGCAATCAGCGTTCCGGACATGTAATCAATATTTCATCGGTTGGCGGGCTAAGCGGCTATATCGGCTGGGGGATATACGGTTCCACAAAATTTGCAGTCGAAGGAATTACGGAAGCGCTGGCGCTGGAGCTGGCTCCGTTAGGTATACATGCAACTGTAGTGGCGCCAGGCTTCTTCCGTACCGATTTCCTGGACACGACTTCCTTGAGCCGGACCGGAAATATTATTGCGGATTATGCGGATACAGTCGGCAAAATGCGGGATTTTGCTACGGAAGTAAACAAGAAGCAGCCCGGCGATCCCAAGAAACTGGCGTTGGCCTTCATTACATTAGCCGAATCGGAGAATCCGCCGGTCCATCTGCCGCTGGGCAGTGATTCACTGGCGCGCTATCGCGATAAGACGGCTCGTTTTGAGACAGAAATCGACGAATGGCATGAGGTAATAACGGGCACAGATCATGACGATGTCAAATAATGAATCGAAACAGAGCATTATTTCTGATAAAATCGTCTCCGAAATTCATTTCCTGCAAAGGATTTTTGTAAACTAGGGCCTAGAGGCATAGTCTATTTTACTCTTGACGATCAACAGGGTATCCTATAAATTTACATTAGATACAAAATGTTTCTCTTGAATTTTATGGGTTATCTAACGTTATTATAATGAAAACTTTAGAACATGCAGCTTGTCCAGTCATATAAGGACAGCTGCATGTTTTTTTTATATGATGACACTCAAATTTTTCACTATAAGCTGAAGGAGATGCAGACAATGAGGATTACTTCAAGAAGCCTGACTATCAGGACGTCCCTGTTCGCAGCGTTCATTCTAGCTGCTTCACTGATTGTGCCGATGGTACAACGAGATGTTCATGCCTTGGGGGATGCTGCTGAAGATATGACGCTGAAGCCTCTCATGGCCTGTTGACATTTGCTGCGGGAGAAGCCTCAAAGACGATTACATTGCCGATTTACGACGACTTCGTTCCTGAAAGCTCGTGGTTTGGAATAGATTTTACCAATAAACCGGTAGAGTTATTTTCCATTGTGCTGCTCAATCAAGACTTTTTTGAAACATCAACGGCCACAACCTGTAAGTGAAAGCTCACACGACTACACACTGCAAATCATACGTCACAATCCGTCCAACGACGAAATTCATGTCGATTATGAGACGTTTGACAGTTCAACCCAAAGCGGCAGCGATTATGAAGGGATCTCCGGCACATTAACATTTGCGCCACGGGAAGCAGCGAAGTGGATTACGATTCCAATCATAGACGATGCTGACTACGAAGGAGATGAGAGCTTTGGATTAAGGCTAAGTAATCCATCTGGCGGAGAAGTATTTATTCCTTATCCGGAGAAATATGTGAGTCTGAATATCGGGTTCAAGAGCGGAATCTACAATATTATTGAGGAGGAGGGGCAGGCCAGCATTCCTGTTGTCCGCAAGGGCAGCACCGAAGAGAAGGAGACCGTTCATTATTACACGGAAGCCCAGTCGGCAGGCAATGACGATTTCATCCCGGTGACGGGCAACCTTACGTTTGAGGCTGGAGAAACAGTCAAGACACTACGAATTCCCATTTTGGATGATCAATTGGTGGAGTACATGGAACAGTTCTATGTGAGCTTGTCATCCGGAACGTCAACAAAGGTTGTCATTTACGATAAGGATCATCTTAAATAAGCAGAACCGTGAATCTGGATGAGCAGCAGATTGTATCAAGACAATGGTCAGTCCATTATCGAGGAGGAATTAAAGTTGGATAAAACATGGATTATTCCCCAATCAACAAGAAAGTTAGTTGTTCTGCTGGCCTTATTGCTTGCATTTGCGCTCACGCTTCCCTTCATTCAAGGCACCGTAAATGCCCAACCCCTTCTCAATGAGGTATCCTTTGAAACGGATTTTATTTCCGTACCTGAGTCGGCCGGAACCGTTTCGCTGAATGTCACCCGGGTAAGAGGATATGGTACAGGAAGCGTGAAAATAGCCATAGATGGCATTAGCCAATGGTACACGTTTGCGGAAGGAGAAGTGTCGAAGGCCATTTCCATCCCGGTCATGAACGATGCCGAGGAAACGGGGAACCGCCTGATCGAGGCATCTATTGCGGGGCTCGAAGGGCAGGGGCTTGAATACGGGCTGTATCCAAGAGCACGTATCGAGGTTTTGGATGACAATCAAGCTCCGCACGGACCGGGATTGCTGAAGTTTGACAGCAAACCGGGAGCGGAATTCCAATATATTCATATCGATGAAGAGGATGAGTATGCGGCAGTGATCGTGCAGCGCACGGGAGGTACAGACGGGACCGTAGCGGTTGATTATCGAACGACGCCCGGAGAGGCTCAGGAAAATATCGATTACATCGGCGTGAGCGGGACTCTTGTGTTTGCAGACGGAGAGTCATGGAAACGTATTGAGATACCGATTATCGATAACACCAAGTACGAGAGATTTACAGTGGACTTTAGTGTAATCTTAAGCAATTCGACCGGGGGAGCCGCTTTAGGGGAGCCGCTGATGTCTGTCATTATTATCAATAACGATACAATTAACAGGGTCAGATTTTTATCCCCAAGCCATGTGGAGGTCAATGAAGATGACGGAGCTGTCTCGCTCCAGGTAGGCAGGGAGTTTCCTACCGGATCCGTGACGGTCTATTATGTGGTCACCGGTCAAACAGCTGTCGGAGGTACCGATTACGAAGTGCCCGGCGGCTCCGTAGTTCTCTCTGACGGGGAGGATAGCCAGACCATTACCATTCCGATAATAAACGATGAAGACGCTGAAGGAACGGAGAGGTTCAGCGTAAAAATAACGGGTACATCGGGACCTGATGATATCGTGATGGATCCGGCTGAGGTTTTTATCGATATTTTGAGCAGCGATGGCGGCAGCGAAGCGACGCCGGTATTGCAGTTCAAATCGGCCGCTTACAACGCGATTGAGGAGTCCAGAGAGGCAGTAGTCGAAGTCATTCGAACAGGGAGCATCAGAGGCGAAGCTTCCGTTTACTATACAGTGAGCAGCGGTTCCGCTGAGTCGGGCTCTGATTTTACCGCCATATCGGGCTGGCTGACATTCGGGGATAACCAAATGAGCAAGAAGCTCCACATTCCCCTGATCGATGACTTTATCCATGAAGGAACCGAAACCTTCACCGTTTCATTACAGAGCACATCAGAAGGAGCGGTCTTGGGGGAATTGGCCAATGCGGAGGTGACCGTTACCGAGAGCGACTCAGCTCCTATCATATCGTTTAAAACCCCGACTTACTATACGATTGAGGAATCCGGTTTGGTGGCACTCAAGGTCATCCGGTCAGGCAACACGCAGGGAATTGCAAACGTAGGCTATACCGCGTACTCGGGGAGCGCCACAGCAGGAGTTGACTTTGCGGTGGCGGAGAATAAATGGCTGGTTTTCCAGGACGGCGAGACCAGCAAGACAATAACGATAAAGATCAATGACGATCATCTCATCGAATATAACGAAGACTTTATCGTCAGGCTTACGAGCTCTATCAACGGCACATCAACCGTCCTGACAGACGAGGCAGCCGTACACATTCTTGATAAGGATCATCTAATTACCCGATAAGCCGTAGCGAAGCGAATTAAATTTAGCTTAATATCGACAAGGCTGCCGCGGCAGTCTTTTTTTTGCAAAAGGGAATCCTGCACATGAAGCAGATAAGAAATATTTGTAAAATTATAGCGAATCTTATAGAATACTATCGAACCCTAGTATATTTTACCTATTATATTCAGAGTTGAGGAGAGGTTGGAAAGATAAAACGGTTATTAGGTTTTTTTCTCGTATTATGCTTGCTGGTTGTCTCGGCAAATTGGACAGCGGAGACCGCCGCTGCTGCCGCTGCTGCTCAGTCGAAAATTGTTGATATTGTCGGGGGAAATACGCTTCTGCTGGATGATGGTTCCTTATTTTGAAATTGTGTTTAAAACAGCATCAAACAAAGAATTGAAATCCTACGCCATGCCGGCGTCAAATGTTCAGGATACCTTGACCGACGGCTATTCCTTTACAAATTACGATCCGTACAAGAAATATAAATGGTCATCCGCTGTATGGAATGCCGTGAAGGCGGAGAAAATCTCCATGGGCATGACAAAGGAACAGGTGCTTCTGTCCTGGGGCAACCCGTCGTCCAAAAGCTCGCTCTCTTCAAGCGGAAATACGGTGGAAACATGGGCTATTCAGGCTTCAATTACGTAACGTTCACCAATGGCAAAGTATCGGGAATTTATACTTGCAGCAACGACTCCGGTGATCCGTCTTCCTGATGCGAAGATGATCACCGGTTTTTTTGCGAACAGGATGATGACCCAACGATCAAAATGAAGATAAGGATTGAAAATAAGCAGGTTAAATTTTAAGATAAGCCTAATGAATTTCATGGAAAGGGTATGAACGGATTCTATGGTTCGGAATAATTGCTGACTGGAATCAAATCTCCTGCTATATTATGTAGAAAGCGCGTACATTTGAATCCCCGAGTGAAAGGTGCCATTCCATGACGTTCACGAAAACGTTGCGTTTTAGACTATTGGCTGGTTTTATCGCCGTTATCGTTCCCCTGGCCGTCGCTTTGTTCATGCTTAATCTGTATGCGATGAATGTTGTCCGGGACGAAGTCTCGCAGTCTACGACCAATTTTCTTTCCATTCATGTGAATCAGATTGATAACAGCCTCGAGAAGGTCGGCAATTATTTGCTGCGGCTCGTTTCCAGCAAAAACTATTACTCGGATTTGATCGGACTTTCCATTTATCCGGAGGGGAGCAGCAATTATTTTTTTGCCAAGCAACGCATCTATAACAGCTTCCAGGATGAAATTACCTCGAATTCTTATGTGGTTGTGGATACGTTTTTCACGTATACGGAGAAATATAACGAATTGATCGCATCGCAGGTCGATTATGCCAGCTCCCAGAAGATGAACGAGATGCTTACCCGGTTTATTCAAAATGGATCGCTAAGCAACAGCCATACCTGGCAAATCGTTGAAGACGCGCAGCGTTATTATTTGGTGCGGACCGAACAGATCCAGATTGAACCGAACGTTTATGTCGGCGCGCTCATTCCTGTCGAGAATTTGATGAAGGATTTGCGCTCACTGGATCTCGGGCCTACGGGACAAGCGATGCTCATTTCCAATAATGCGGTGTCGCTGACGGATACGACGTGGGATAATACCAGTCTTCAGGACATGGTGCGGAAGCTGTCGGTCAAAACCGAGCCCTATCAAATTATGAAAAATCCGGCCAACGACAAAGATTATATTTTGGTTGGTTTTCCGGTGATGCAGGCACCCGTAATGCTCGCCGTTACGATACCGGATACGGATCTCCTTCAGAAGCTGCCTTATTTTCAGCGCGGACTCGTCTTGATCCCGATCGGTCTTGTCCTCCTGCTTATTATTTTCTGGATCGTCCTCAAGCAGGTGCTGCACAAGCCGATGAATTCCTTGATCCGCGGCATGCGGAGAACGGCGCAGGGCGATTTCTCCATTCGCTTAAGCGAAGGGGCTACCCAGGAGTTCAAATTTCTGAATGAAACGTTTAACCGGATGGTTTCCCAGATCCAGTCGCTGAAGATTAACGTATACGAAGAAATGCTCAAAACGCAGGAGGCGGAATTCAGACATTTGCAATCGCAGATTAACCCGCACTTTTACCTCAACTCGCTGAATATCATACACAGCTTATCGAAGCTTGGACATAATGATCTGGTTATGGAAATGGCCCATCACCTGACCGATTTTTTCCGGTTCATTACCCGGGCTAACAGGGAATATATCACGTTGGAGGAAGAGACGGAGCATATCCGTAACTATCTGGAGATTCAGCGGTTGCGCTTTCCCCAAAAGCTGACCTTCGAGATGACGGTGCCCCGTGAGTACAAAAATCAGAGTGTGCTGCCGCTTATGATTCAACCCTTCGTTGAGAATGCGGTTGTGCATGGAATGAAAACGGGGAGGCATGTTTTTCATATTACGGTAGAAGCGCGCTCCTGTTCTGAGAACCCCCGGGTCATGGAAATCGTCATTGCCGACAACGGCATCGGTTTTTCAACGGAAACGTTGGAGCGTTTAAACAGCGGCCTGACAACCGAAACCGCAAATAGCGGCAGCCTCGGTATTCTCAACGTTCAGCACCGGCTCAAGCACAAATACGGCAGGTCGGTAAGCATCCAATTTCAAAATCGTACACCTGGCAATAACGGCGGCGAGCTGAGCGGAGGCGCGGAAGTAACCCTTAGGATCCCATTTGACGCAAGCAAGGAGGGTAACCAAACAGATGTATAGGCTGCTTATCGTAGACGATGAAATCTATGCTGTACAAGCCGTTCAAGTCGGCATTGATTGGGAGTCGCTGGGGTTCTCCGACGTGTATTGCGCGTACGATGCGGAAGAAGCCAAAGACTTTCTGCTGCAGCACCCCATTGACGTCATGATTTGCGATATTGAAATGCCCGGCAGCAGCGGGGTAGAACTGCTTGAGTGGGCGAACGAACATTCTCCGGCTACAGTGACGATTATGCTTACGGCGCACGCGGATTTCAATTACGCCCGGCAGGTCGTTCAGCTCTCGGGATTCGATTATGTGCTGAAGCCGATTCGTTACGAGCAGTTCCGGACCATTGTGGAGCGGGCTTTGACAGAGGTGGAGAACAACAAGGAGGCAAAACGTTTCGAAGAGATGTACAAGACGTATGCCAAGCTTCAGGAATCCCAGAAACCGCTGCTTAAGGAGCTGTTTTGGCAGGATCTCTTGTCCAAGCGCATCCATCCGTATCCCGAGCAGTGGGACGAGATCATGAACAAGTATCAGGTAAAAATAGGCAAGGACCGGTATGTCATGCCGATTCTGCTCAGCGTAGAGCATTGGGATCGGGAATTTACCGAGCGCGATGAAGAAATATTGATATATGCGCTCCGCAACGCCGCGTCCGAGCTGCTCCGGCCCCGGGAAGTGGAAGGAGACGTGATCGAAGACCGCAACGGCATTTTGTTTGCTTTGTTATACTGGCCGGATCCCAAGGCGTATTCCCAGGATGAACTCAAAGAAGCCTGTCAGCGTTATATAAGAGCCTGTTCCCGTTATTTTTACTGCAGTCTGTCCTGCTACATCGGGGAAGCCGTACCGATTCCGGATATCAGTCCCGTCTATCACCGGCTGATCGAATTGGAACAAAGCAATATCGTCAATACCGGCGAAGTCCTGTTCTTGAAGGTTAATGACGGTGCGGATGCTCCCCTTCCGCGCAAGATGACCTCGTTCGCGTTCGATCCGGCGGAGTGGACGCTTCATCTCGAAGCGGGAAGAACGGAAGCGGTCATCCGTCAAATCGAGGAATTGTTCAGAGGCGATGCGGCGTCCGGGATGAGTTCGGAAACGCTGGATGCCTTGTATCATACGCTGCTGGGATTCGTTTATCAGACGGTTCATCATAAGGGCGGGTCAGTCAAGCAGCTTCTCGGGAATTCCAAATGGACGGAAGCCGCAGCGGCAACGCGTTCGGTGACCCAGTTTTTGGCATGGACGCGCAAGCTGATCCTGTCGACGGCCGAATACTTCGATAAGAACAGGACGGAGAGCTCGGCGCTTGTCGAGAAAGTAAATGCATATGTGGAAAGCAATCTTCAAAGCGTTACAAGGGAAGAACTCGCTTCAGCGGTTTATTTGAATTCCGCCTACTTGTCCAGGCTGTATAAGCGGGAGACCGGAATGTCGTTAATGGATTATATCATTTCGATGAAGATGAACCGGGCGAAGCAGATGCTGACCAAATCCAATATGAAAGTCAGCGATATCTGCGATAGTTTGGGCTACGAGAATTTGTCCCATTTCGCGAAGACATTCAAGAAGCAGGTCGGGATTACGCCGCAGGATTTCCGCAAACGGTATCAGGCGATCGGGTAGTCGCGCGCGGGGGGACCGTCTCCACTTCATAAGGGTGGAGGGCGGTCTCTTTTTTTTTCCCTATAGCATCTATACCGCCAGAGGACGGCGGCCTCCGTTTCTTCTTGCGCCATAGAAATCATAAAAACGTTACTTCGGTCACAATACGCTATTTTTCGGGTGCAGACAGTAACCTATAATAAGCTGACAGACTTCTTAATCGAGACAAGGAAAGGATGAACCTGCATGCAGAAGAAAGCGGCGGTCCGGCGGCAATCGTTCCTGAAGAAGCTCAGCAAGAACAAGATGCTGCTATTGCTGCTGCTGCCCGGAACGCTATATTTGCTGCTGAACAACTATTTGCCCATGTTTGGAACTATAATCGCTTTCAAGGATTTTGACTATCAGAAAGGCATCCTGGGCAGCGAATGGAACGGATTCGCGAATTTCGAGTACTTGTTCAAAACGCCGGACGCCTGGGTCATTACCAGGAATACGGTGCTATACAATGCGGTATTCATTGTCCTCAACACCATCGTTGCCGTAGCCGTCGCAATTGGCCTGAATGAGCTCCGCAACCGGATCATGGCCAAATTTTATCAAAGCGTCATGTTCCTGCCTTACTTTCTCTCCATGATTATCGTCGGTTATCTCGGATTATCGCTGTTAAGCCAGGAATTCGGTTATATCAACAAAAATGTATTGGAACCGCTCGGATTATCACCGGTTGCCTGGTATGCCGAGCCCAAATACTGGACCTATATTTTACCGCTTGTGAACTTGTGGAAAAACATCGGTTATCTGAGCGTTATTTATTTGGCAGCCATCATCGGCATCGACAACGAGTATTATGAGGCTGCGTTAATTGACGGCGCTTCCAAATGGCAGCAGACCAGGCGCATTACGTTTCCGCTGATCATGCCGGTGATTACGATCATGACATTGCTCGCCGTCGGCAAAATATTCAACTCGGATTTCGGCTTGTTCTTCCAGGTTCCACTGGATGCTGGCGCTTTATATCCGGTAACCCAGACCATCGACACCTATGTATACCGGGCGCTGCTCCGAATCGGCGATCTCGGCATGTCATCGGCTGCCGGCGTCTATCAGGCTGTCGTTGGATTCGTTCTCGTACTTTCATCCAACTGGATCGTCCGCAAAATCAATAAAGAAAACGCACTGTTTTAGGAGGGGGTTTGAGATGAAAACAACGATGCAGCAGCAGACCGCCTTGAATGTGGAACAACATGTAAAGTCAAATGAGATTAACGCGATTTCTCCGGTAACGAATGTGGTGTTGAACATCCTGTTCTGGGTCTATACCGTATTATGCCTGTTTCCCATTCTCGTCGTGTTGGCCGTTTCGTTCTCTGATCAGAAGCAGGTGACGCTTCACGGCTACAACATTATTCCGAGGCAGTTCAGCCTGGATGCCTATTCTTATCTACTGAACGATGCAACGCAAATCGTGCATGCCTATGGACTGTCTATCCTTGTCACGGTAATCGGGACGACACTCGGATTACTGATGACGGCGTTGTTCGCCTACCCGATCTCCAGACAGGATTTCGATTTCCGCACATTCTTCTCCTTCTTCCTCTTCTTTACGATGATCTTTGGAGGGGGGCTTGTTCCCTGGTACATCGTGTTCACGAACTGGCTCGACATGAGAGACACGATATGGGCGCTGATTATTCCAGGTCTGCTGTTCAATGCCTTCTACGTGATCATCATGAGGACATTCTTCCAAACCTCCATCCACCCGTCAATCATCGAATCGGCCGGCATTGACGGGGCGGGAGAGCTTCGAATCTTCTTCCGGATCATTTTGCCGCTATCCACGCCCGTAATGGCGACGATTGCGCTGTTTTATACGATCGGCTATTGGAACGACTGGTTTAATTCCCTGGTATTCATCCAGCAGGATAAACTGGTCAGCCTGCAGTACCTGATGTATAAAACGATGATGAACCTGCAGTTCCTGGTTTCGAACGCAGCGAATACCGGCAATGCCGGCGGAGCCATCGCCAAGCTCCCTGGTGAAACGGTGCGTATGGCGATGGCGATCATTGGTATGGGACCGATCGTACTGGCCTATCCGATATTCCAGAAGTACTTCGTCAAAGGGCTGACGATCGGGGCGGTCAAGGGATAAATGTTGATGATCGGCTGTATCCGGCATTGCCGGTGAGCATAAATAACATCTACTAGGAGGATGAAACATGAACGCTTTGAAGAGGGTCAGGCTTACCGCTTTCGCATTAATGATTATGACCGTTTTGGTTCTCTCCGGGTGCGGCGGAAACAATGCCAACAACACGCCGCCGCCTGCGGACGATTCTAACGGAAGCGGGACCGAGCCGGCTGCGGCAAATGCAGCCAATGGCACCGATGCCGCAAACGCTCCTGCAGCAGCGGATTTGCCGGAGTATACGATTAAGATGTTCGTGCCGGGCGTACCACAAAAAGATATCGCGCTCATCAACGAGGAAGCCAGCAAATATTTGAAGGATAAAATCAATGCGAAGCTGGAAATGACCATTGTCGATTGGGGCAGCTGGCCGGACAAAATGAACCTGAAGTTCGCATCGAACGAAGCCTTCGATATTAACTGGGCAGCCTCATGGGATAACTACTTCTCGAGAGTCGAGAAAGGCTCGTACCTGCCGATTAACGATTTGATTGAAAAATACGGCCAGGACGCCAAGGCCATTCTTAATCCGGCCCTGCTCAAGGGCGGCTTGTACGACGGGAAAAACTATGGCCTGCCGGTTAATAAAGAAATCGCGTCCCAACGCGGCCTGCTTCTGAACAAGGCGCTTGTCGAGAAATATAAAATCGATATCAGCACCATCAAGACCCTGACCGACCTGGAGCCGTATCTGGACATCATCAAGAAGAACGAGCCGGGTATTACGCCTTATTTAATGAACAAAAGCGTCAATCCTATCGATAATACGGTCGCGTTCGGCAACGAAGCCGAACTAGTGCTGAACATGACGGATGGGGGCGCTGCGATCGACCGTGAAGCGGCAGGGGATGAGTTGAAGGTATTTAATATTTACGCGGATCCCCGTTATAAAGAATCGCTTGAATTGATGCGCAAATGGTATCAGGCAGGCTATATTAACAAAGATGCAGCCACGCTTCAGGATTTCGACGGCGCAATCAAAGCGGGCCAATGGTTTGCCTTTACGGATCAGCTCAAGCCCGGCAAGGATGCGGAGAAGACCAATTCCCACGGCGTTCCGATGGTTCAGGTCGAGCTCACGCAGCCAATTATTTCAACCGGAGACGCGCTCGGTTCCATGATGTCGATCTCTGCTACATCGAAGGATCCGGAGAGAGCCATGATGTTCCTGAACCTGCTCTATACCGACAAATACCTGGTCAATTTGCTCTCATTCGGGATCGAGGGCAAGCATTATGTCAAAAAATCAGACAACATCATTTCCTACCCGGAAGGAATAGACGGAACTACGTCGGGCTATAACCCGGGTACGCCCTTCATGTTCGGAAATCAATTCAACGATTATCTGTTCGACAACGAAAATCCGGAAAAATGGAATGAGTTCGAGAGGTTCAATGGAGAGGCGGTAGAATCCAAGCTGCTCGGCTTCAATTTCAACATCGAACCGGTGAAAAACGAAATTTCCGCATTCCAGAATGCCGTGAAAGAATTCACGCCTGGTCTGCATACCGGCACGGTTGATCCGGAGGAAGTGCTTCCGAAATTCCTGGAAAAAATGAAATCGATCGGCATGGATAAAGTTTACGCGGAAGTGCAAAAGCAGTTGGATGAGTGGAAGGCATCCAAGTAAATTGGATGGAATAGCGGCCGGGGCTAACGTGCAAATTGCGTTAGCCCTTCTTAAATCCAGGACAACAGGGAGACTGAATTTCCATGAATAAAGTACTGATGGACTCACAAATCGAACAGTTTATGGAGCTTGGCTGGGTCAAAGTGGAGGAGGCATTCCCCACTGCGCTGGCGCTCGAATCGCAGGATTTCTTATGGGAGCAGTTAATAAGGTATGGCATCGATCGGGGTGATCCGGCAACATGGGATAAGCCGATCTTGTTTGTGCAGGAATCATTCCGCAGCCCGTCGTTCGACAGATGCAATTCGCAGCGGCTGGGCGGGGCTATCGAAGACTTGATCGGCGTCGGCCGATGGACGGAGAAGGTGCTTTGGAACGGCGACCCGAACCGGAATTACCCAACGTGGGGCTGGTGGCCGGTCAACTTCCGACTTGGAGGAGACAAAGAATGGGATGTGCCTGCGGCAGGCTGGCACTGGGACGGAGCGCATTTTCGCCATTACGTCGACGCATCGGAGCAGGGACTGCTCTGTTTATGCATATTTTCCGAGATTGGGAAGCACGGTGGCGGGACCTTGGTAGCGGAAGGATCGCATCAGGTCGTGGCCCGCTATTTGGCAAGCAAGACGGAGGGAGTCGAGTCGCAAGAGGGGATCGACGAGTGCAGCCTTCAGCATCCCTGGCTTGCCGCATTGACGGGTCAGGCCGGCGATGCTTTCCTGCCGGGGGAGGATCGGATTGGCAAGTTCATGGACCATGCATACATCGATGAGCACGGTACCCGTCTGAAGGTCATTGAAACGATAGCATCGCCGGGCGACGTTATTCTCTGCCATCCGTTCCTGTATCACACCCCTTCGCAAAATCATAGCGGCATTACCCGGTTCATGTGCAATCGCACGACTCCGTTGAAAGAGCGGATGAAGTTCGACCGAAACGATGGCACGGACTATTCACCTTTGGAAGCCAGCGTCAAACGGGCCCTCAACCGATAAACATCGTAAAAAAGCACCCTCGCGGGTGTTTTTTTATTACAAGCAACGAACTTGCCCTTATACAAGGACGAAACTCCTGAAGAACAAATCAACGATTTTCGGTGCTTAGAATCTCTGACTATGCAGTGCAACTAACTTGATTCTTTGGCAGCACCTAATACTGTTTCTGGGATACTGCCGGTTTGGTTAGACGGAGTCTCCCCGATTGGTCGTACGTGCCGGAGCCGCGTCACGACAAGGATGATGATACCTAGCATAATAGCTCCGCTGGCTGCCGCAACAGCGTGCATTCCGCCGGTAAAAGCTGCGCTGGCGCCGGTGAGAAGTGCCGTACCTATCTGCTCGGGGAGGCCTTCAGCTACGGCCACGGCACCGGCCAAGCTGTCGCGGGATGCTTGTACTGCGGACGCCGGCAAGCCGGCAGGAATGGAGTCCGCGACTTGGTCGCGGTAAATGGCCGTGCTGATGCTGCCCAGGACCGCGATGCCCAGGGCGAAGGCGAATTCGCCACTGGTCTGCATCATGGCGGCCGCCGATCCCGCCTTCTCGGGCGGGGCCGAACCGATGATCAGGTCGCTTGAGAGGCTCGGCAGCGGGGCTGTGCCTAAGTTGAAGAAAATATATCCGATCACCAGAATCGTGAGACCGGACTCAACTTGGGTCAGCAGCAGACAGCCAATTGTCGAGATCAAGAGACCCGTTCCGATAATGCGGGCTGGGCGGATTCGGCGCGCGATGAGCGGCGAGAGGAACATCCCGGCCATCGACGCAATTACACCGGGGAGCATGCACAGCCCTGCCTGAAGCGGCGACAGCCCTTGCACGAATTGGAGGTACTGCGCGACGAAGAGCATGGTCGCGCCTGTCAGCGTGATGCCGAACATACCTCCCAGTGCGGCGCTGAAGCCGGGACTCGCGAACAGGCGAAGGTCCAGCAGGGGGTTCGTCAGCCTGCGCTGCCGCAATACGAACATAGTGCCAAGGACGGCACCCGTCAAAATGAACAGCAAAGGGACTATTTGCAGACCGTGCTTGGCGGTTTCCTTGAGGCCGTATATGACCGGCAGGAGGGAACCCAGCGATAACGCGACACTGGTCAAATCCAACCGACCGGGTTCAGGGTGACGGTACTCGGGCAGCAGCAGCGGCCCGGTTATGACCAGAAGCAACATGACCGGGACGCCCAGCAGGAATACCGCACCCCACCAGAAGTGATCCAACATGATACCTCCAACTACCGGTCCAAGCGCCATGCCGCCCATGGAACACATTAACCATATGCCAACGGCTAGAGAGCGCTGCTTGTGGTCTCGAAACATGTTGCTTATCAAGGCTAGCGTAGAGGGCGATACAGTCGCCCCGGCGATACCGAGTAATGCGCGTGCCAGAATAAGCATCTCAGCGCTTCGGGAGAATGCGGCCAATAACGAGGCTGCTACAAAGGCCAACCCGCCGTACAAAAGCAGTTTGCGGCGGCCGATCCGGTCACCCAGCGTGCCCATCGTGATCAAAAACCCTGCGAGCATGAAGCCGTAGATGTCGATGATCCACAGCTGCTGGGCGCTGTCCGCGCCGAGATCGGCGCCAATGTGTGGCAGTGCGAGAATCATTACGGAAAGGTCGATCGAGACGAGAAGAGCGGGCAGGGCTAGTACCGCGAGCCCTGTCCATTCCCGAATGCCGGCATGCATCTCATTCCCATTCACAGCGTTCATCATTCGTTCTTCCACTGCTCGCCTAGCTTGTCCAACATAAATTTCATCCCATGCTCGCGCTCGTCGGCCTTCGGGTACCACTGGGATTTAGCCGATGGGTCCGACCAAGCGGCGAATACCCGCTCCGGCGATGCGCTATAATTCCGCTCGATAACAAAGGTAGCGTACTTTACAGATCGTTCGTTCATAATTTATATTTCCTCCCTTGGTTGGCTCATTCGGATGTTCACCGATGAAGTCTTGAACGGTCAACGCTTCATTATTCTGTTATATTTTCTTTTGGACTGGCAATTTGAAAGGAAACGATGTCAAAAAGGCTGAAATGTTTGCCGGCAACAACGGATTTGACCTGATACAGCGGCAAGCCGAGCTCCTTCAATGACAGAATATGCTGCAGGCGTTCAATATCCGATTCGTTGTAGATCCTGTGTCACTTTCGTTTCATGGATCATCCCCTTTTTTTCGCGCGAGGTATTTACCGGTGTGTTTGATTATAAGACATTACGCTGCGTAAGCTTCAAGTGTTAAGATAAAGTTTCTGATAATTTTGTGTAGGAGGGCATGTCAAATTTAACGAAAAGCCATGTCAAAATCGCAGCATCGCGATCTTCCGCTTCATCAGAGGCCATCATTATGGGGAAAACTATTAATTCGATATTAAACCGGTTTCACTATATGGCAAAAAAACTGGTATGGGAAATGAAGGAATATTCAAATTAACTTAATAAATCAGTAACATCACGATTATAAAACCGGTTTAATATGATTTTGTCAGATATTAATCCACAAGTGATTATCAATACGCTGTTCAGCATCGTCGGCAATGGTACTCAGGAAGGGTACCGAAGACCTCTGGCACGATATTTTCACTTAGCTGTAAACTTATACAGGAAAAAGCCTGCATTCTTCGGCTTCATAAGAAGGGATTGAGCGTACATGTCAAAACGTATTTTTCATTTTATATTATTGCTGTTAATTGTTACCGTTCCATTTGGTTGGGATATACCGGTTCGGGCGGAATCGAAAATGATGGATACGGTTTCTTTTTTGTATTTTAATGACGGACATGAAATCAGCCCCGTGTCAGATGATTTTGGAGACCGGGGCGGAGTTGCCCGGATCAAGACGCTGGTTGATAACGTCAAAAACGATAAAATCGTTGCATTCGGCGGAGACCTGGGCGGCGGTACTCTTTTCGGCGGAGTATTCAAAGGTTTTCCTATGGTTGAAGCCTTTAATGCGATTCCGCTTGATCTGGCGAATTTCGGCCAGCATGATTTTGATGCAGGAACGGCGAATGCGCTCGAATTAATTAAGGCTTCCCGTTTCACTTGGATTTCGTCCAATCTTGTTGGCAAGGACGGGAAGCCTTTTGGCCAAGTACCGGAGTATAAAGTATTTGACAGACAGGGCATTCGAATAGGTGTCATTGGTTTGACCAGCGCCATGGATACGACGACCCAGGTCGAGAATGTCAGGCAGTTAAGCGTTATCGAGTCGGCCAAAAAAGCGGTTGGGATGATGAAACAGGTTGAGAAGCCCGATCTCATCATTGCGCTGACCCAGGAACCGGTTATCGACGATAAATCCTTGCTTCAAGCCATTCCCGACATCAGGGTCGTTTTTACCGAGGAAGAAGCAGAAGAGAAGTCGTTCGTCTACGATGTCGACGGAGGGAAAAGGTTCATTTTCTCTCCCCAGGGGAACATGGGGTCAGTAATTCGATTGGACATTACCAAGGACTCCAACGGACAAGTGAAGCTGGCGCACGAGATAATGAAGGCGGACGAAACCGTCAAGGACGATGCGCCTTTGGCGGAAATGGCTAGAAAGTATCAATCCCGGCTGGATAAGGAATTGGGGAAAACGATTGCCGTAACGGAAACGGATCTGTCCTATGGGGACAACCATGAATCCCGTTTCCAGGAGACTGCCATCGGCGATTTGATCGCGGACGCCTACAAGGATTACTATAAAACCGACATCGCATTCGCAAACGGCGGCGGCATCCGCGCAAGCGCCCAAAAAGGAGATTTCACTTTAAAGGATGCCAAATCCATCTTGCCCTTCGGCAACAAAATCGTCGTGGCGGACGTAAGTGGGGAAATGCTGCTCGCCGCCCTTGAGAATGGCGTTTCAGCAACGGAACAATTAGCAGGCGGCTTCCTGCAAGTCTCTGGCATATCGTACTCGTATAGTTCCGATAAGCCTGTGGGACAGCGGATTGATAAGGCAGAGGTTAACGGTCTGCCCGTAATCAAAGATGCCCGATACAAGCTTGCATTGTCCAACTATATGTTCACGGGCGGCGACAATTACACTATGTTTGGGAAAGCTAAAAGTATCGTAGCCGCAAATGAAGCTTTAACTGATGCGGAACTGCTTATCGCTTATGCGGAAAAGCTTGGCAAGATTAACATCAAAACCGACAATCGGATCCAGGTAAACGGGTTCGCAGACGTTACGTATGGCCACTGGGCACAAGAAGGAGTTTACGGACTAACCGGCAAAGGGATCATGGAAGGTACAGCCGCAGGTCGTTTCGCACCCAGTGAAACCTTATCTCAAACGGAGCTTGCCGATCTTCTGAATAAAGCATTTTCGATGGATTGCACAGCGGCATGGAATCAAGACGGCTTGAAGGGTCTGAATTCGGAATCGCCTCTGACCCGGGAAGAAATGGCCGTTATCATGAAATGGGTGTTGGAAGCCACGGGCCAATCGGTTGCCAAAACGGAAACGACGGATTTTGCTGACAACGACCGGATATCGGAATGGGCTAAAGCTGCGGTCGCCGGTTTGGCCAAAGAAGGTTTTGTGACAGGAAGGTTGCAAAATATGTTCGAGCCAAAGGAAGGCTTCACGCGTGCGGAAGCCGCCTATCTGCTATGGAGGTTGATTGAATAAAATAAGCCTAGGGTTGAAGGGCGTTATGGGAGGATGAGTCTCGTTAAGCGGTCTTGAGTTATAAATTTGGGTGTTTAAACGATTCTAGAATTGCAAAAAGCACCGATCCATTGGAGAGGTGCTTTTTGGCATGTATGGAGAACAAGTACGATTTACGAAAAAATCTGGCCGCGGATTTCTCCATCTGGATTTTGTATGGTGTGTACATTGACATAGGCGTTGCCTCTTTCAAGTTCACGGACGAGATCACGGATTGTCTTACCTTGTAGAGGACCGACTAAATCATTGCGAGTCAGGGTTCCCCGAATAACCCCTCGTTTCACGGAAATGCCAAATTTGGACGGACCGAACAGAAACGCTACTACAGGACCGTTTACACCTTTTTGCCCAAGATGAATATGGGCTTGAGTTACCCGGTTTATATTTCGGATAACAAGTCTAAAAAATAATTTATCACCAGTACGGTTAAGCTGAAAAACTGCATTTCCTGTAGCAATTGTTCTTACAGGAGGTACTTCGTTTCTTCCTTTCAAAATAGCCCTGAATGTTTTGATATCCTTCACCCCTTTGCGTTGATACGGTATTCTATTCCGAGTGGAAGGTGATGGCTTGTTCATCTGTCCAAGTCTGTTGGTATTCAGGACTTCTGGTTCTTTGACAAGGCAACTATTATGAAGTTTTCTTCGGCAAGAGACTATACAATCTTGTTTACTTTCTGAATATGGAGTCAAGTGAGTTAACCATTGACTTCGATTTCATAAGTGGCAGTATACTGGAGCAATATTGGATGGACATCCTTTTTGCAATTAGTGATAAAGTTTTGTTAATATATTGTTTATACCTATAAATGATATCTTTATTATATATTAGACCAATAATAGTCTGCAGCTGTATTATGTATTTATAATAAAGAGGAGGAATGATCTCATGTCTATTTATGATCTTCAAGTGAACGCAATTAACGGTAAGCCCGTTGAATTGTCAATTTACCGTGGAAAAGTTCTCCTTATTGTCAACACTGCCAGTAGGTGCGGCTATTCTCGCCAATTCGCTGATCTGCAAAAACTTTATGAAAGTCACCATGAGCAGGGATTTGAAATACTCGGTTTTCCTTGTAACCAATTCAACGAGAAAGAGCCGGGGAGCAACTCGGAAGTACATGAATATTGTGAGAGCAACTTTGGAGTGAGGTTTCCGTTATTTGAAAAAGTTGAGGTTAGGGGACCATCTGCTCATCCTTTATTTCAATATCTAACGCAGCAAGCGCCATTTCAAGGATACGATACTCAGACCTTTGACGGTCAAAGGATGCAGGAATTTCTGCAGGAAAAGTATCCGGACATATACGCCGGTGACGGGTTCAAGTGGAATTTCTCAAAGTTTTTGATAGATCGGAACGGTTATGTTTATGGTAGATACGAAACTGCGACGGAACCATTAGGCATAGAGCCAGATATTGAATCTCTTCTTTTAAAGTAAATGAATTCGGTTGGTGTTTAAACTGTACCAGCTAATAGGTTGTCAACTTGTATCTTTGTCGCTACTTATTACACGGATAACTGTAGCCTTGTTTTGCTATGTTCTTGTTTAACTGCCTATTTTACCAAACAAAATTAGTTCCACGTTGGTTGTCAGTTTCGGGTCTTATTGGGTCTACATTGTCCATATTGGCAAGCTTATTATTTATGATTCGCTTCATCGGTCTGGATGCAACCTACATGATGTTGAACTTTCCAATAGCCGTTCAACAATTGGTTTTGGCTATATGGCTAATCATTAAAGGATTTAACCCAGACTGCCGGTACGCACCGATTGAGCCTTGTCGAGAGACGAGAACATCGTCCCATTAAAAAGTCGCTTATATATTGGTTTTTTCATTTATGGGATACCGATTTGACAAGATCTTTATCCCATTCCCGGCGAAACAGGGCAAGATAATCGTGTTGCGGATGTGGCAAACTCCGGGCTGCTGTTTGAGCTTGAGGACCGGATTGGACAGGTTGATATTGATGTCATCATCAATACGGGCTAAACGAATACTTAACCTCTTTCGACATTTGCTTCCATAGCATTCCATGCTCAAAGCAAGTAGTATAAAAGATAGAGGACGAATTCTGCTTTCACTTTCCTGGTACAAGGGGGAGGCTGCTAATGACATTTTCAGGTCATACCATTACGAATCTCCGTAGCGGACAAAAAATTTTATATATTGACGACAAGACCCATATTTTAGAAGCCGGTGACAATCTGGATATTCCCGCAGGGGTGCCCTCGTATGACAAGCAATTAATATTAAAATTTAGTCAGATGCCGATCATACAGTTATAGATTCTATTAAAATGGAGACCGTTTATGAAAAAACGACCAGTTGTCTTAATTCACGGTTACTCAAGTAAAGGCAACTCCTTTGAAACTTGGGTCAACAAGCTTTACAGCCGAGGATATGATAAGGAAACCATTCATGTGATCACCTATGAGACTCTAACTAACGAGGTGTCAATTCCCGACATTGCTGAAGGATTTGATCGAGCACTCCGTGAAAAAATTGGGTTAAATGGCGATGAAGAGTTCGATGCAATCGTTCATTCGACTGGGATGTTGGTCATCCGATCATGGCTTTCGGCATTTGTCAAACGGAGGGATCGTTTAAAACACCTTATCGGTTTAGCCCCAGCGAGCTTCGGGTCTCCTCTTGCCCACAAGGGTCGCAGTTGGTTGGGAGGTATTTTTGTTGGCCGAAAGGAACTGGGGCCAGACTTCCTGGAGGCAGGGAACCGCATCTTGGACAGCCTTGAGCTCGGTAGCCGTTTCTCGTGGGAATTGGCGGAGAAAGACTTGCTTGGAAACAAACCTTTTTACGGCCCCAATAACAATACGCCGTATGTCTTTATTTTCTGTGGAACAGAAGGATACCATGGCATAAAGAGGCTGGTTAGTGAGCCAGGTACAGACGGTACAGTCAGATGGGCGGGCTGCGCGTTAAATACGCGGAAGATCACCCTGGATCTAACAAGGAGCGGGGAGGAGAATGATAGGATTTTATTCTCGAATTGGAGCAATGTTGACATTCCGTTGATTCCCATCCAGGGAATTGACCATGGAACGATCATGAGTGAACCGTCGGACGAGCTTGTCGATTTCGTTCATCGAGCACTTGAGGTAGAGAGCGAGCAGGCACTAAACGAATGGTATGGCTATACTGCAAGCCGAACCGGAAGCACGCTAGCTAATCTTGAGAAATGGCAGCAATTTGTGATCCGTGCTGTTGATGAGCGAGGCGATCCGATTAATGACTATTACATCCGGCTTGAAGGTAGTCGCGAAAATGAAGATGAACAGGAACTTCAGGCGTTTGACATGGACGTGCATATTTATAGCAATGACCCCAGCCTCCGGAGCTTTCATGTCAATCTGAGTGAATTAAAGGTTGAAACCCTAAAGAGTCTCCAACTGCGAATCATTGCATCTTCTGGAACTGCCATGGTTACCTACCGTGGATATGTCGGAGGAGCATCCGCGATCCCCGATTCAATTGATGAAGATGGTAATTGGCAAGCTTCTCTGAAACTATCCAGTTTGCTTAAAGATAGCAGAGTGAATTTTTTCCATCCGTACACAACTACACTCGTAGAAATACGGCTTAATCGAGAACCGCTTCCGCTTACTGGACCAAATAAAGTGTGTTGGTTCGACAAAATCCACTGAGTCGATGGAGGAATACCTCCGACAGTCTCGCAATCGTGATTGTCGGGTGATAAAACATGACTCATTAAATACCGTGGAAATCGCGGTATTTTTGTTTTATGGGATCATGTTCTTGTCAAGTTTCAATGACAAGAACTTAATCCCATTCCCGACAAAACCCGAGAGAGAACGGAAAAGGAAGGCCATAGGACGGTGCCTTTCAAGGTACCAGACGGTCAAATGGTAATTACTGCGTTCCCTTCGCCTGTTCGTAATAAAGCGCCAATCGCTCTACAAGATTTAGCTGGAAAATGACATATTCCTTGTCCCCCGATATCAAAACCGGTACCCGATCGCTTTGGCCAACCTCGCCAAGCCTCCCAATAA
This sequence comes from Paenibacillus sp. JT22N12, assembly GCF_056269365.1. Classification (NCBI taxonomy): domain Bacteria; kingdom Bacillati; phylum Bacillota; class Bacilli; order Caryophanales; family Paenibacillaceae; genus Paenibacillus; species Paenibacillus sp. JT22N12. The sequence goes on from NZ_JBWDNU010000002.1 coordinate 748,804, forward strand.
TACTTTTTGTACCCATTTGGGAGGTCCGGCGAGGTAACCGTCAATGCACTCCCAAGCGACTCCCAGCCACAACGGATTTCGCGGAATTCCTTTTGATGTCAGCTTGCCTTCGCACTCCAGCTTGTGAATCAGGACGAACATATTCCCGTGCAACCCCGGCGGGCGAATTTCATGAGTAGCTACCAGCTGGTAATCGCCGATATTCCAGAATTGATGAACCTGATTCGGATGAATCGTCAGTTGTCCGCCAGCCTCGAGAATGGTCTCCTTCCCATCCACAACGAATCGCATACGACCCTCCGCTACCAGGAACGTTTCCGTCAGTACCGGGTGCCAGTGGGGGCCGTTCATTGCTCCCTGTTGCGTAACGCTATGTTCGATGATCAGAAAATCCCCCTTCTCGTCCGTTCCCTTTGCCAAAAAAGAGACAGCCCGACCATCGGGATGAACCAATGTTTTGCCTACTGTAATTTCCCTTCCCGCTAGCTTCCGTTCAGTGGTACCGCTCAATAGACTCCCTCCCTGTCACTTACTTATAAAATTCAGCCGTTATCCGCACCCAGTAAAGAGGAAAGAGGTAATAGGATAGCCAGTTAGTTAATCTGGTTTTGAATTGAAGTTTCCGCTTTTTTGTAAAGGATTCTATGGTCAGGATCAGGTTCCTGCCAGAGTTTAGCGAGTTTTCAAAAAAAATAAATGAAATGTCAAAAAGTGATTTGGACACATGAACGTGAGTTATGTGCAGTGGAACGCGGAACTCTTTATCCTTAGGCAGAGCAAGTCGGTCCGAACACCGCTACCGTCATCGGAGCCAAAGGACGGCGACAGCCGTTTCTTCTTGTTCTATTGGGAGCCAAACAAGGGAAATTGGAAAGATGTCACAAAAACGTTATGTCAATCATGTTACTGCATAGCGTGAAATTGTAAGCGCTCTTACAATTTAGAATGGATGCGCAGACATGTCAGGCTTCATTGACGCATGGCGATACGCGGTTTTCTCCGAGTTGAACAAGAGGTTGTAGGAGGGATGGAAAGCGGGATATCCAGAGGGTGGTTTACAAACAGCAGATCTTTGAGCTTTACGAAGAGAAATTCATTTCAATACCGGGAGGAAAAAGCTGGATGAGAAGCATGAAAACATTCGTCAAACTGATTTGCATCGTGGCATTGCTAACATTTCCGATCATGATGAAGCCGGCTGCAGCGGATGCGGATGCCGCCGTTGCTGTTGAATTCGACAGCAGCGGCAAATTCGTTGATGCATTGGAGAATACCGATTATATGGTTTATCAATCGGGGATTTCGCAAACGGACGGCATTATGACAGGTCCCGGAGAAGTGATATACACTGCGGGAACAGATCCGGGAACCGGGAATCCAGGCGATCCTGCCGATCCGGGGACAGCCGATCCGAATGATCCGACTATACCAGCGGGCCCAAGCGGACCGGTCGGCGAGTATCCGGCTGAAACGGTCATCAGCTTTGCGGCAGCTCCCGTGGCAATCGACGGTGTTGTTGAAACCGGCGAGAATGGAGGCCTGACAGGAGATTGGCAGGGTGCGTTTGCCGAGAATATCGCAGGCCTGGTCGATGCCAACGGAGATGAGCACGGTGCGGATGTTTATTTGAAATATGACTATGACAATTTGTATGTAGGGGCCAAAATCAAAGATCCGACACCAATGAGAAATACCAACACCGGAAGCAATATCTGGAACGGGGACAATATGGAAATTTTCCTGGGTACGGATGATTTGGATTATGCCCTTTACCCGGACAAGAAACAGACGACAATTCCAAGCGACGTACAAATTGTGTTAAGCGGTGGTATCGACGATGGGCCCCAGTTTTATTTATACCAAAATGGCGTCTTTACCTACCCGAATATTACGATGGGCGTACATCAGGATGCAGATGGAAAAGGTTATACGATTGAGGCGGCCATTCCGCTCAGTGTACTCGGAATCGCCAATTCGTGGGATAGCAAGAAGGTAATTATGAACCCCGTATTGAATGACGGCGGGTATGATAAGCGGGGTCAATGGGGATGGACGACGAACGATGAAGCGTCCAAGAAGAGCAGAGGCCAGTGGGGTCTTGCGGCATTGGAGCCGGCAGACGCTCCGCAGGTTGAAATTTCCGCCAATGCTTCTGTTGAAATCAATACAAACGTGGTCACGGTTGCCGGTCAGACAGCCAATGTACAATCGCGGGACGTTACGATTCTGGTAACCGATGCGAATGAGAACATCGCCTACATCGACCAAACGCAGAGTGACGCGCAGGGTATTTATTCCTTTACTTTTCCGGTTAATACCGATGCTTTTGGCGCCGGAATTTATACGGCAACAGTCGGCGGGGAGGGAATTGTCCGCACGAATGCAGCCGCCTTTACTCTTGCTGCGGATACGGCAGCGCCTGCTGAAGTAACCAATATCGGAGTCAGCGCAGGCAATGGCAAGCTGACCCTTACCTGGACGGATCCGGCGAATGCGGATTACGATTATGCGCTTGTCCGCGTGCTTGGACAATTCTCGGCACCCGTTATGGTGGCAAAAGGAGTGCAGCAGGTTGAAATCGGCAGCCTGACCAATGGCACTGAATATACCGCAGCCATTCAGACCGTGGATTTGTCGGGCAATATATCGCAAGGTATGGAAGCGAAGGGGACGCCTGTCATCCCGAGTACCCCAACGGCTGACACGGCAGCGCCTGCAGAAGTAACGAATACCGAAGTGAGCGCAGGCAGCGGCATGCTGACCCTTACCTGGGCAGATCCGGCAGATGCCGATTACGATCATGCGGTGGTTCGCGTGCAAGGTCAATCCGCTGCACCTGTCATCGTCACAAAAGGAGAACAACGGATTGAAATTGGCAGTCTGGCTAACGGCACCGAGTATACCGTTGCCATTCAGACAGTGGATTTGACCGGGAATATTTCGCCAGGCATAGAAGTTAAGGGAACGCCTGTGAGTCCAAGTACACCATCAACAAGCTCCGGGAATGCATCCACTGCCCTTGAGACGGATAAGGATACCGTTATTGTTGATTTGAAGGACAAGAAGCCCAACCAGAATGGCCAGGTCACAGTAGAGCTGCCGAAGGACGCAGCGGTGTTGCAAATTGCCGTTGACCAGATTTCGATCGTGGGTAGCGGCGGGCTCCTTGTCAAAGCCGGGAATGCCGAGATTGCGATTCCGGCCGAAGTGCTGGCGGATGCTGTGAAGCTTGGCGATGGGAATGGTGCTTATATCGTCATTCATGTCGATCAGCACGCAAACGGCGATCAAACAGATGCAGCCGGCAAGATGAGCTCGGACAGTCTGAAGTTGAAACTGTTCGGCGACGGATTCAAGCTCCAGGTTTCGTTGGTGAACAAGGATGGAGTGTCCAAAGAATTAACTGGCTTCAGCCAGACTGTAAGCATCGCAATGCCTGCTGCCGGCGGCAAAGCGGATCCGGAGCTTCTCGGTGTTTATTTCTACAATGAACAAACGAAACAGCTGGAGTATATAGGCGGACATATCGATGAAAATGGCCTGTTGACTTTCGATCTTGTGAAACCGGGCGTCTATCAGGTAGTGGAGTATGACAAATTATTCCTGGACGTACCTTCCGGTCATTGGGCAAACCGCGCTGTCAAGGTATTGTCGGCCAGGCATATTGTGAACGGTATGACCGAAACCGCCTTCAAGCCGAATCAGCAAATAACGAGAGCGGATTTTGCCGTGCTGCTGGCGAATGTCCTGGGGCTCAAATCAGAGCAGCAAACAAGCTTCACGGATGTTGATCCGGGCAGCTATTATGCCGGCGCAGTTGCGGCTTTGTTCGAAGCGAAGCTGATCAGCGGACGCGGCGATAATCAATTCGATCCGACTGCGACCATTATGCGTGAGGAAATGATTTTGCTGATCGTTCATGCTTTTGAATTCAAAACAGGGACTGCACTTGATACCGGCAGCGAACCATTTGCCGACAGCTCGAGCATTTCCGTATGGGCTCAGGATGCAGTAAGCGCAGCGAAACAGGCAGGACTCATCAACGGCAGAGGAAGCAACGAGTTCGATCCGAAAGCCGGCAGCGCGCGTTCTGATACGGCGCAGCTCATCTATAACTTCTTGAAGCAAATGGAGCGCTAGCAAGGAAGTACGATTCGTTTTGGGAGGGTTACACATGAAGACTAACCAATTACTCAAACCCATGCTCGTTATGGCTTTGGCCGCCATCTTGGCGGTCATGTCCATCACAAGCGGATTCGCGGGGAAACCGGCAGCGGCTGCAGGCAGCGGCACGATTTATTATGTGGATTCCGCAGCCGGAAACAACAGCAGCAGCGGTACGGACAAAAATTCACCTTGGAAAACGTTAAGCCATGTAAGCGAAAGCGCATCGTTATTCCGGCCAGGAGACCAGATATTGCTGAAAGCCGGCAGCGTCTGGAATGAACCGTTCGACGTCACCTTCTCCGGCTCTGACGATAACGGGATTACGATCGGTAAATACGGCGGAGACATCAAACCGGTCATTAACGGCGGTGGCGGAAATTATGCGGTACGTATTCAAAACCAGCAGAACGTGACGGTTCAGGATATTGAAATAACGAACTTCAACGCTAACGACTATGATGACTACAAAACGGACTATTACCGGCGTTCGGGCGTTTGGGTGCAGGCTTATCATAATGGTCCTATGAACAACATCCGGCTGGTAGGCCTTGATATCCACGACATTACGGGAATATCCGTGACAGGCGAGTCATGGGTTGAGGATACGGATGGCGAATCGGTCAATAAAAATTTCAATGCGGCCATAATGGTAAACGCATGGGAATGGGATGCGAATGTTCCGGCCGACAAGCATGGTTATTACAAAAATTTCACCGTGGAAAATTGCAATATCCACGATATCAAGACGATCGGCATCAATATGGACGGGTACATGAACGACCCGGATACGTACCATAAGAATGTCGTCATACGCGGCAACACCATTAACAAAACAGGATCCGACGGCATCATTATCGGCGTGGCCAATAATCCGCTTATTGAACACAACTCCGTTTACGATGTGGCCATCGATTCGGTGGACGGCAAATGGATCGCGGGCGTATGGGTCTGGAAAACAATCGGAGCAACGATCCAGTACAACGAGGTTGCACGTGTCCATTATCAGAACAGCTCGAACACGGATTCGAACGCTTTCGATGTGGATATCCAGGCGCAGGGCAATCATTTATTCCAATATAATTATTCCCACGACAATGCGGGCGGCTTCACGATGGACATGGGGCAGCTGCAGAACGGGACGACGACATACCGCTATAATATAAGCCAGAACGACGCTCATCACGGTTTTACGGGGAACACGCTGAATATTTCAGATCCTACTCTTTTCTACAATAACGTGATGTACAACGATAATGGAGATGGAATCGTAATCAAGGACAATTCCAAGGCTTCGTTTATCAACAATATTTTCTATACGTCCAAAGGCAATGCTCCATATCCGGCAGGGCCGAAATTCTACAATAATGATTTCTACGGATCGGCGCCGCCAAGCCAGGGCGTGAACAACCTGACGGTTGATCCGAAGTTTGCCGATCCGGGCAAAACCGGAGACGGAATGGCAATCGCTGCCGGATACAAGCTGCGGGCAGATTCGCCGCTCATCGGAGCGGGCAAAGCGATTGAAGGCAATGGCGGCAAGGACTTCCAGGGAAATCCGCTTTATACGGGGTCTCCGGACATCGGAGCCTTTGAAGATCCGAACAGTACGATTTCCGATACGGCAGCGCCTGCGAAACCGTCGGCTCTTGCGGCAGCGGACAAGTCGGATACGGCAATAACCCTGTCATGGGACTCGGTTGAAAACAATGTACCGCTCGATGGGGACATCTATGATGCTTCGACCGGTAAGAAGGTGGCATTTGTCATGATGAGCAACACGGCGGAGTTGACGGGACTTACCCCCGATACCAGCTATGCCTTCTATGTGGTTTCGAAGGATATGTCAGGCAATGCTTCGGCTGCCAGCGATCCGCTGACGGTCAAAACAACGATTCCCGCAGTAATCGTTGATAATGCGGAAGCAAGCCTGACAGGAGCATGGGTACCGGGTACCGCAAATGCCTCCTATCAGAACGACTATGTAACGATTGCGAAAGGAAGCGGTTCGAACACGGCAGCATGGACACCTGAGCTTGCACAGGATGGCTACTACTCGGTTTATTACCAGCTGCCGAACGGATCGGCAAATAGAGCTGCCAATGCTCCGTTCACGGTCAATTTCGACGGAGGCTCCAAAACGTATGCCGTGAATGAACGGCTTCCCGGAGGAAGCTGGGTACTGCTCGGAATCCATAAGTTCAAGGCCGGGACGACTGGCAATGTACGGCTGAGCGATAATGCCAATGGAGAAGTTGCGGCAGATGCGGTGAAGTTTCTGTTTAACGACGAATTTGGCACGGACAGCATAACCAGGGTAGCATTGACAACCGATAAGCTTCAGCTCAAGATCGGGGAGACGATGGGGCTCTCGGTTAAAGGAATGAATGGGGCGGGCAAAGCGCTGGATTTGATTTCCGAAGGCATGTCCGTTCAATTCACCAGCGACAATGCAGCCGTATCGATTTCCGGAGACGGCGTAATTACGGGAGTATCACAAGGAACAGCAACGATTGGCGCGAGCATTACGATCAACGGAGTCGCTTTTACAAGCAATCATGTGAAAGTTATCGTGGGGCCGGGCTTCTCTGTCCAGGAGCCTTCCATCACGGACAGCAGCGGCTTGCCGCTCGCTTCATTCTCTTCGTTCGGGCTGGTGACAGCTTCGACTTTTGCCGTTAATTCTACCGATAAACAGCAGAATGTCACATTAATTATGGCTGTGTATAACCGTAAGGGTCTGGTGAAAACCAGTATGCAAAATGCAGTTATCAAGAGCTATGACAACACAGAGCTGAATACCTCTCTGGTTATGCCGGAAGATGTATCCGGATGTTATTTGAAAGTGTTCGTATGGGATGGCAAAGATGAAATGCATCCTCTTGCGGCGCGAACCATTCATCCTGATTCTCTCAATTAAATCGATTTCCGGCGGCAGATTGAAAGAAAGCAATCTGCCGCCAGGAAAGGGGGAGGAGACCAGCATGCTAAGAAGAACACGGCTTTACTTCCTTCTGATCCCCGCACTCGCCCTCTTGGCTTTTTTTCTATTGACCAACCATCAGCCGGAGCTTGCGGGAAGCTCTGTCGTCGCTGTCGTTAACGGCGAGTCGATCACGTACGGCGAGATGAAGCGGGAAATGGACAGCCAGCGTGCGAGGGTGATCGGCACAAGCTCTGACGGGGAGGAACCATTGGAAAAATTAAAAAAAGAAGCATTATCAAACGCGGTTAACACGAAGGTTGTGCAGATGATGGCTAAGGAAAAGGGCATCGTTGCGGATATTTCCTACGAAGCCTTCTTAACAGGCCTGACCGTGGAAAATAAAAGAAGGGCGGCTGCGGTTAAAAGCAATCAAGCCGTCTTTGGACCCGAGCACTATGGCGAATCCGAATACTATCGTCTTATCCAATCCAATATAGCCGGGGAATTAAAAAAGATCTTACAATCGGAGACGGTATTCTCCGATGAAGAGCTGCAGCAATACTACGATTCCAATAAGGAACAATATAAGGTGCCAGACACGATCAGAATCAGAAAGGTTACCGTATCCGGCGTCGATGCCGATGCCGGGGAAATTATGAAGGACATCCGTTCCAGGGTCGACAGCGGAATGAATATAGATGAGGCTTCCTCCGGCTACGGAAAGTCCGCGCATGTTGAAGAACAGATTTTCGATGCCAAATCCGCACATAGCGACACCTTGGGTTATCCAATCTTGCTTTCAAAGGTGCAGCCGCTGCTGCAGGGACAGCTTACGGGCGTATTTCAGGAAAACGGCAAGTATCTGTTTGCCCAATGTATAGAGCGGACGACCCCTGGCTACCTGGCATTCAAGGAGGTCAAGGAAGCGATTCGGAGTCATTTGGCAGGCCAGGTGTTTGACCGGGAAATAGAGCGCCTGCTGCAGGATGCCAAGGTTTCAATTAACGAGGACGTTTATGACCGCATTCGTGATCAAACGGTTCAGGGTTAATCGTGCATGATGGAGGGAGGTGACCGCACATGATTGATTTGTACAGCTCCGGTTAGTCGAATGATGTCAAATTGGCCCAAGATTCATACGAATACCCATTTAAAGGAGGCGTTATGATGAAGAAACGGTTTCTATCCTTTTTCTTATCTTTGGCTGTCATATGCTCTATTCTTTTCACATCCAATTTGACAACGGTAAGCGCATCAGATCCCATCGTTTCCGGAAATGTCTATAAACTCATCAATCCGGCCAGCGGCAAAGCCCTGGACGTAAACGGGGCCGGGACGGCCAATGGAACCAATGTTCAAATCTACACCGACAACGGTTCCGTGTCGCAAAAGTGGCAAATCACCAGCAATGGGGACGGGACCTACAAGCTTGTCAATCCGAACAGCGGCAAAGCGCTCGACGTTAACGGCGAATTGACGGCTGATGGAACCAACGTTCAAATTTGGACCTCGAGCACGAGCGTGGCCCAGAAGTGGCAAATCACTAACAATGCTGACGGCTCTGTGAAGCTGATCAATCCGAACAGCGGCAAAGCGCTCGATGTAAACGGCGGGGGAACGGCCAATGGCACCAATGTTCAAATCTGGACCTCAAACACCTCGGCAGCGCAAAAGTGGCAGCTGGTCAATGTGACAGGTGCGGCGGAAACGATAGGAACAGGCAGTATGTCGGCGCCTGCGGTTGGCCCCGCACCTTCGTTCAGCGTGGGCGGAAGCGGGTTTGTTCTGGTTAAGAACTGGAATTTCGGCAGCAATGGCACAATTAAAAACATTTCGGATATGAACAGCGAGTTTTATTATCACGATCAATTCAATACGATCGGCAACGGCACGAATTACGGGGCCATAACGCTGGCCCCGGACGCGGCGAACGCGATTTCGGGTCAGCCGATCGAAGATCCGAACAACAAGGTCCGTCAGTTTACGACGGATTCCTTGAAAACGACCCTTGTTCCGTTAAACGGCGCCACGACGGTTTCCCCGACCCAGCATAATGTGGGCAACGGATCGTTCCAGCCGAAATTCACTTTGCCCGGCGGCGGTTCGCTGCTCGGCCGTGATATTCTGTGGGAGACCCGCGTCAAGTACGTTACGCCTAAATATTTCTGGTTTGCGCTCTGGAACTCAGGAAACCAATGGGATGGCGGCGCAGAGCTGGATCTGCAGGAAAGCTTCGGCTACGATAATGGCGGCGGCAACACGAACTTCGACGGACGGTATTGGCATTCAGATCCTGTAGGCGGGACAGCCACGACAAATTATTCGAATTGGGGAACGGGAATGGCTTCTCACGGCATTACATCCTTTGATGCCACTCAATATCACACCTATACATTGGTCTATCGGGCGAATAACACCTACAGCCACTATATGGACGGTATCGAGATCCAGTCCGGCACGATCAATTGGACGCTCGGGGCCACTTCGAACGGAACGCCGATTGATTTCCATTTTTTGGTTGATGCGGGCTGGGGGCATACGGGAGTAGCGAGCGTGAATCATTCCATGCCCGCCTCCGAGCTCCTCGGCAAATATTACGAGTTTGATTACAGTCGTGTATATTTAAGATAAAACCGGCAGCGAGAACGAGACTTCACCAACCTTCCCTTCATACAGGGGAAGGTTTTTTTTCTAGCGGCTGGGCCAGGACAGGCAGTGTAATGGTAAATAACGTGCCTTCATTTACGATGCTTTTCACGGACAGCATGCCTCCGTGGTCCTGAATGATCTTGTAGCAGATGGACAGGCCAAGTCCGGTTCCCTCTTCTTTCGTCGTGTAGAAGGGATCAAATATTTTGGGAAGCTCGTCTTCAGGTATGCCTCTACCGGTATCCTGGAGTTCGATAACCGTAAATATCGGGTCCGTTCTTTTCACCTGGATATAAATATGACCCGGCTCGTCCATGGCTTCCAGAGCGTTTCGAACAAGATTGATCAGGACCTGCACGATCTTGTCCCGATCCATCATGACCAGGATGGTGTCATCCAGGCTGTGAATACGGATGCTGTGTCCTTTCGAGAGAGTCTGCGATTCGGTTAAGTATTTGACTCTGTCCAGGCAGCCGGAGATGGTCTCCGGTTTCATATTGCTCATATGGGGCCGCGAGAATTGCAAAAATTCAGCCGTTAATTCATTCATTCTGGTTATTTCATTAGAGATGATATCCACCCATGGTTTAATGTTATACGACTGGGATTTCGATAAATCAATGAAGCCTTTAAGTGTTGTCAGCGGGTTCCTGATTTCATGAGCCATCCCGGCAGCAAGCTCACCTACCATTTTCAATTTCTCGTTTCTGAATAATTCCTCTTCGCGTTTCAGCCACAGCACTCTCTTGTTCTGAAAAAGACGATCCTCCGCTAATGAGATAATTTGCTGGGAGGACGAGCTCTCCTCGGGGAACATAGCCATGCTGTAGGTGATCTCGTAGCCAAGGCTCCGCGATTCCAATATCTCTCGTACCTCTCTTAAGGCATCTCCTGTTACCGGAATCGCCAGGGCGAAACGGTCTCCGGCATAACGCGAGATAGCCGCCGCATTTGAAAAGTAGGTTCGCAGGATGATGGATATCTTCGTCAATATCTCGTTGCCGCTGCTTATACTTTCTTTGTTGATGCTCTTAAAATCCTGAAAGTCCAATAACAGCAGGACAAAGCTTGCTTTCTTGTTTTCGACCAAATCGTTCACCGCGTTGATATAACCGTCATAATTGAGCAGCCCGGTCAGAGGGTCATGATTCGTCAAAAAGGTATTCCATTTTTGAAGACGCTTTTTCTCTGTTTCAGATGCAAGAAGATACTGGATCACGAGCACAACCAATACGAAACCAATCAAATCATAGACGGAAACCAGAAGGTTATATTCAGTCCACGGTAGGTAAGTCAGTCTTATGGAGGTATATAGAAGTGAATATCCTACGGTGATGGATAAGGTATATTTAATATCCCGCCGGCTTCTGATTTCCAGAACAATCAAAATAAAGTACAGCAGCTGGCACCAATTGAGGTGGCTGCACCAATGAAAGAATGCGAGCGCTGTCACTTGAGAATACAGAACCGTTTTGGATTTGTGTTCAACGAGCATGACAGATAAAAAAAGTACAGCAGAAAGAAGCAACAAGGCAGGGCTGGTTACTTTTCCCAAAATATAGGAGGATAACGTGAGTAAAGCAGTTAAAGCAGTTATCAATACATATCTGGCTTTTCTACTGAACATAGGACACTCCCAAAAGAAAGAATTCGATTCGAGTTTGACCAATCCAAAGCCCATTATATCCGATCCCAAATAAAATAAATGTCGAAATCGAGATGTTTTAAAGAATAATGGAATAATTGCCGGACAAGCCTGCATATCCATATGAAAAAGATTCACTGTCAAGTCGAAAGAGGTCCTTCTATGAAACCTATTTTCGAAAACAAGAACAATTATAGTGACATTCCGATTGTTGTGACGACACAGCCAAATTTGAATAATTTGGCTCATTGGCATGCGGATGTGGAGTTTATCCTCGTCTTTGAAGGTCCCATCCAGATGGGCATCAATACCGAAAGCCGACTGCTTGAAGCAGGGGATATGGCGATATGCATCAGCAATGACATTCATTATTTTGTGACGAAGAAATCCAGCTCGACGTTGGTGATCAAATTCCTTCCGGAGCTGATCGACGGCAGCGGGTCATGGCAGAAGCATCATTTTGTGCCTCCCTTTATCCAAAAGAAGTTCGTGGACAAGAAAAACGGTCTGAAAAGCCGTGTCTATGAGGATATACTGGAGCTGTTCCGGGCATTGGTCCATGAAAGGCAGCGGCAAAACGATTATTTTACGATCGTCATGAAGGGAAAGCTGCTTGAGCTTTGCGGCATGTTTCTGCGGCATTTGCCCAAGGAAGAAAGCGAATCCGCGCTGGCCCGAAGCTCCTCAGGCATCAGTCTTGTGCAAGCGGCTGTTGAATATATGGAACAAAACTATATGCGCAGCATATCCCTTGACGATATCTCGAAGACATTGAACGTCAGCCCCCATTATTTCTCGAGAATCTTCAATAAAACGATCGGCATGAATCTCAAGACCTATCAAAACCAACTCAGGCTGAACAAAGCGGAGAGCATGATCCTCACGGAAAATGCGGCAATAACGGACATTGCCTACGAGTGCGGCTTTAACAGTATCCGGACCTTTAACAGATGCTTCAGACTGGTAAAAGGATATACGCCGACGGATCTTCGCAAAACATCGTTTAGAGCTTCCCCCTGAGGGGAGCGGTGAAATGACGGACTTACGCCAGGGGCAGCCAGCCCCTTTATTACTGTCCATGCACAAATAATGAGCAAAAAATGGCTATAAATCAGACAATGTGTGGCGAGCATTCATAACCGATCTCCCCTAATATAAGACGTGCAGACAAATAAAGGCAGGTGGTAATGTATCCGCTTACAAAATTTGACGGATCAAGGGGAGACAGCCCGATTCCAGGCTTCAGGGAAAAAGGTTAAAAGAGGAGGAACCTGTTTATGAAGAGAAATTGGCTTTTGACGCTCGCTTTCATACTGATCCTGGCTCTGGTTGCTGGCTGTGCAGGCAGCGGGGGGAATGACGGAGGAAGTTCTTCCGGTGAGGGAGCCACAGCGGATCAGCCTTTTGCAGGGCGGACATTAAGCTACTGGAGCCCGTTCAGCGGCGATTCCCAGCTTTGGGATAAGGAAAGAATCGCTGCTTTCACGAAAGAAACGGGAATCAAGGTGGACGTTCAGTTTATTGAACCGGATGGCGGGCTGTCGAACGGGAAGCTGCTGACAGCCATATCCGGAGGCACCGCTCCCGATCTGGTGGAAACGAGCGCGCCGGCCAGAGGCTACAATTTTGCGGCGCAGGATTCTTTGATGCCCTGGGATGACTATCTCCCGGCAATCGGATTTGAGGACGGTTCGGTTATGCCTGGGTTCAAGGATCTGATGAAATACGACGGCAAGACTTATCTGGTGCCCCAGGATTCCAATGTTCTGCTTCTCTACTATAATACGAAGATGTTTGAGGAAGCGGGACTTGATCCGAACAAACCGCCCGCGACTTTAGCGGAACTTGACGAATATGCCGCGAAGCTGACGAAGGTGAGCGACGGGAAAATTGAACAGCTTGGATTTATTCCCTGGGTGGACAACGGCGGAGATGCGTTTACCTGGCTATGGATGTTCGGTTCCCCGATCTATGATCCGGCCGCCAAAAAGCTGGTGTTGTCGGATGACAAAAGTGTAGAAACCTTCAAATGGATGAACAGCTACGCTCAAAAATACGATCCTGCCAAATTGAAGTCTTTTACATCCGGGTTCGGAGGCATGTTCTCGCCTGACCATCCTTTCATGACAGGCAAGATCGCCATGACCCTGACCGGCAACTGGTTCACCAACGCGCTCAAGATCTATGCCCCCGACGTCCAGTACAAAGTGGCGAAGATCCCGACGCCGCCGGGCGGCAGAGAAGGAGGATCGCCTCTGAATTCCAATGTATTCATGATACCGAAGGGCTCCAAGAACGTGGATCTTGCCGCGGAGTTCGTGAAGTTTGCGTTGAAGCCGGAAATCAACGGCAACAATTTCGATATCTGGAGATCCATACCGGTTACGGACGCGAAGTTTGACGAAGTCAGCTGGACCAAAAACAACGATGAGATCTACAAGATTGAGCGCGAGCTTGCGAATTCGCCGAATTCCGGCCATCCCGGACTTACGCCGGTATCCTCGCAGCTCGCGGATGAAATTGTCCAGCTCAGAGACAATGTGATCTATAACAATAAAGATCCGAAGCCTTTACTCGAAGCTTTGCAGGATAAGCTGCAAAAGGAAATTGACAAGCAATAATACATCACATGGAAACCTCCAGGCGGCCTTCCGGCCTGAAGGGAAGCAGCATCAATGAAACCTGCCGGGTTCATTTTGGGCGTGCCTGCCTGTGATGAATCCGGCAAATCCAGGATGAAATTGGATTGGAGGCAGGACTTCAATTGGGGAATATCGGGAGAAAAGCGGAGTTATTTGTTGTTTATGTATGTCTGATTCTTTTTGCGCTATGCTTCATTATTCCTTTCTTCTGGCTGATAGCGGAATCCCTCAAAGCTCCTTCCGAATTGTTCGAGGTACCGACCAAATGGTGGCCGGAAACGCCGCAATGGGTTAATTTTTCCCTGGTTTTTACGTCATTTCCCTTCATGCTTTACCTGAAAAATACAATCATCATTCTGATTCCGAATATTATCGGTTCCGTCATATCCAACTCCCTGATCGCATACGGCTTTGCCAGATTGGACTGGAAGTACAGAGACCGTGTATTCGTATTGGTGCTGATCACGATGATTCTGCCGTTTCAGGTCACCATGATTCCGCTCTTTCTGCTGTTTCAGCAGTTCAACTGGATCGGTACGTTTCTGCCTTTGATCGTTCCCAGCTTTTTTGGCAATGCCTTCTTCATCTTTCTGCTGCGTCAATTTCTGCTCGGGATTCCGAAGGAATTATCGTACTCGGCCAAGATAGACGGCGCGAACGAGTTTCAAATTTATTGGAAAATTATTATGCCGCTCGCAAAGCCGGTTATCTCCACAGTGGTCATCTTTGCTTTCCTCGGGACATGGAATGACTTTATCGGCCCCTTGATTTTCTTGAGCGACAATAAATTATACACCTTATCGCTGGGCGCACAGCAGATCATGGGAACTTACGATCCCAAATGGAATATATTGATGGCTCTTGGCGTGACGATGACCCTGCCTGTACTGATCTTGTTCTTCCTGCTGCAGAAATATTTCATACAGGGTGTGGCCATGTCCGGAATCAAGGGTTAGGGGGAGACCATGAACAAAGGCCTGAATATCCGAAAAAGAGATTTCCGCAATGCCATGCTGTTCATTTCTCTGTGGATTATCGGCACGGCGGTATTTAAACTCTATCCGATTCTCATTTCGTTCTACTATTCACTGACCGATTATTCCGTTGTGAATCCGCCGGAGTTTATCGGACTGGATAACTATACCGCTCTTTTCAATGATGCATTGTTCTACAAGTCATTGACCAATACGCTGTATATGGTGGTCATCGGCACGTTTTTCACGACAATCATCGCGATCGCCCTGGCTATTATGCTGAACAACCGAAGGATCAAGGGGTTATCCTTTTTAAGAGTCATTTTCTTCATTCCTACTTTGGTGCCCGTGGTTATCGTGAGCATTCTGTGGATCTGGATTCTGCAGCCTGATAACGGGATTATCAATGTCATATTGGCTCAATTCGGGATCACCGGTCCCGGCTGGCTTGCCAGTCCGGTATGGGCCAAGCCGTCTTTCATTCTGATGATGATATGGGGCTCGGGCACCTCCATTATCATATATCTGGCGGGGCTGCAGGAAATTCCGGATTCCTTGTACGAATCCGCCTCGATTGACGGAGCCGGCTTCTTCAGACGGACGATGTCCATTACGCTGCCGATTCTCTCGCCGGTCATCCTGTTCAATGTTGTCATGTCCGTCATCCACGTCTTTCAATGGTTCGCGGAGCCCTTGATTATGACGGCAGGCGGTCCGGATAATGCGACGCTGTTCTATTCGCTCAACCTGTACCGTGCGGCGTTCCAGTACTTCAAGATGGGGTATGCTTCGGCGATGGCCTGGATTCTGCTGATCATTGCTATGGCTATCATTCTGCTGCTGTTCAAGCTGAACAAGAGATACGGTCACTCCGAATAAAGAAAAAGCCTGCTCGCGCGAGCAGGCTTTTCTCAACCATATCGTTTAAAAGGACGGCGGCCGCCGGTTCTTCCTGTATAAAAATGTGTTCTGTACGTTGTTCATGAAAGGACGGCGTTAGCCGCTGCTTCATGCGGGATTTATTAATCCCGTACTTCCGCGATAATCTCGATTTCGACAGGCGTATGGAAAGGCAGGTCGCTTGTGCCGATAGCGGATCTTGCATGCTTGCCGCTCTCGCCGAATACATCAACCAGCAGATTGGATGCGCCGTTAATGACATAGGGCTGATCCGCGAAGCCGGGTGCGCTGTTGACAAAAGCCAGCATTTTGACGATTTTGACGACGCGGTCCAGGTCGCCCAGATAGCCTTTCATGACAGCCAGACAGTTGATGATCGTTTGGCGGGCGGCCTCTTGGCCCTGTTCAATGGTCAGATCCGTCCCCAGCTTGCCCTCGTACATCAGCTCGCCGTTGATCCGGCAGTCCTGGCCGGACAAATAAATCAGATTCCCCGTCTGATTGCAGGGAATATAAGTGAAACGCGGTTCTGGTGAAGGGGGGAGCACAATGCCAAGCTCAAGCAGACGCTGTTCGATTTTTGCCATTTTAACATACCTCCGTAATTTTAATGGGAATGATTGCAGCTGTGCTGTGCCCGGATGAATTGGCCTTCTCTGGCATGCGTATGCTGCTCACGGTCAAATGTCGGTTTGCCGTTCACGATAACCTGGTTTATGCCGCCAGGGTACTGCCTGGGATTCTCAAAGGTGGCATGATCCTGAATCGTCTCCGGATCGAACACGGCCAGATCGGCCGCGTATCCGGGTACGATCAATCCGCGTTTGCCCAGCTTGAAGCGCTGGACAGGGAAAGACGTGAGCTTGCGTACCGCCTGCTCCAGCGTCAGAACCCGCTCTTCGCGCACGTATTTCGCGAATACCCGCGGAAATGTCCCGTAGAGCCGCGGATGAGGCTTGCCGGTTTCACAGGTCAAGCTGTCCGAGGCGATCAGCGACCGCTCATACCCGATAACCTGCTTGACATCATCGTCCGCCATATGGAAATAGACGATCGATATCCGTCCTTCTTCTTCAAGCAGCAGATCCAGCATGCAGTCCACCGGATGCTGGCCTCTCATTTCGCTTATCTCTTCGATATGCTTGCCTTCAAGCTCCCGGTTCTTGTCGGTATGTACGGCCGAGAGGTAGATGCTCTGCCAACCGGTGGAGCAGACGAGGTTATCCCAATCCTCCTGTTCGCTTCCCAGCTCTTCCCGGATCCGTTTGCGCAATCCCGGGTCCCGGCAAACCTCAAGAGCGCTTGCTATACCGCCCTCTAGCGACCAGGGCGGAAGCACGGTCGTCAATGACGTGGAGCCGGCATTGTAGGGATATACATCGCAGGTGACGTCAAGGCCGCGGGCACGGGCCTGCTCGATCAGCTCCATGGCTTCCATGACCTTGCCCCAATTGCGTTTGCCCGCCGCCTTCAAATGGCTGATATGCAGGGAAACGCCTGTTTTCTCGGCGATCCAGATGACCTCCTTGACGGAAGGAATCAGATTGTTGCCTTCGCCGCGGATATGGGTCGAGAATAGACCGTTGTACTTGGGCAGAACGGAGCATAACTCCGCTATTTCTTCCTTGGATGTGTAGCTGCCGGGAGCATAGAGCAGTCCGATGGAGAAGCCGATCGCTCCTGCCTGAAGCCCTTCTTCCAGCAGCTTCTTCATAAGCTGCAGCTCCTGCGCCGTTGCATCGCGTTTGGCGAAGCCCATCACGGCAATGCGCAGCGCCCCATGCGCCACATATGTTGCCAGATTCTCGGAAGGGGAGGAATGGGCGAGCGTATCCATATACTGAGCCACGGTTTCCCACGGCCATTCCCATGAGGTGGAGCCCAGCACAGGCTGAACGTAGCTTTGCAGCAGCTCGGCATTCGGTCTGAACAGCGGGGCAGGGGCGAGCCCGCAGTTGCCGACCACCTCTGTCGTGACCCCCTGGCGGATTTTGATCTCGCTGAGCGGGTGATCCAGTATCATCAGATCGGAATGGCAGTGTCCGTCGATAAAGCCCGGTGAGATCACCTGCCGGTGAACATCGATCATCCTGTGCGCTTCCTGGTCAAGCTTTCCGATGGCGGCAATCAAGCCATCTTTAATTCCCACATCGCCCATATACCATGGATTGCCTGTGCCATCTACAATGCGGCCATTTTTCAAAATGAGATCAAGCATCCTTTAAGCCTCCTTATTTTGCGGGTCTGACGCTATTCCAGCATTCCGCGCCCGAGCACGGCCATTTCTTCAAATGCCGAGCCGCTTTTGAAGAACACTTTATTATGCAGATTAACGGTGCTGCAAATATGGTTCGGGATAATCCTCAGCCGGCTGCCGATCTGAGGATTCGCCTTCTGCGCATCCGGTCCCAGGCGCAGCATGCCATGCTCCTCGGAGAGCCGCTCCAGCACGGCATCATCCAGGCCTTCGACATGGCCGAAGCCCTGGAGCATAAGCGGCTCGACGCCGGGCTGCACATCGGTGGCAAATGTTTTGCTGCCGCCGTCAACGACGGCCAGATCAGCCGACGGCCTGCTGACGACCGTCACCCAGACGCTGCCGGCACAATCCTCAAGGCTGCATACGCCAAGGCGCGCCTGCATCCGGTCCTGGTAGACATAGGTTCCCGGCCGGATTTCGGTAACGCCCTTTACAGCAGCGGCGTACCTGCCAGTCGGCGTCGAGCCTACGCTCACATCGAGGATAGGGATGCCGCTTGCGCGCAGCCGCCCGGCCAAATCAGCCATCATGCGGCCTTCTTCCTCGCCTGCGGCCTGCAGATCAAGTGTCGGCTTCTGCTTGTGAATCGCTCCGCGGAAGGTGTAAATTCCCGTCAACCGCAGATGCTCCAGCTCATGAATACGGGCTGCCAGCTCCGGCGCCTGGTCGTACAGCACGCCGGTCCGCCGCAGACCGGTGTCGATTTCCAGTCTTACCTGCAGCGGATGCCCGCTGAGGCCGGCAGCTTCGTTCATCCGCTTGGCGCCCTCCAGGCTGTCCACGGCTGCGATCAGCGTGATCTGCCGGCTCAGCTGGATGGCGCGCCCGATTTTATCCGGCGTTACGAGCGGATAGGCAATGAAAATATTCGTGATCCCGTTTTGCGCCATGATCTCGGCCTCTGACACCTTTGCCACTGTTATGCCGACAGCTCCGGCCAGCAGCTGCCGGTGAGCGACTTCGGGCAGCTTATGGGTTTTGGCGTGTGGCCGAAGCTGAACCCCGTGACTTCGGGCAGCTTCAGCCATAGCCTGAATATTGCGCTCCATAACGGCTTGTTCAATAACGATGCAAGGCGTCTGCGGCTGAATTGGCGACATGGACTTATCCGCTGACTCACTCATGCTGCTCCCCCTTTCCTTCCGCTTGGGATTTGCTTTCTTCCAGATAGCTGTACAGCGTATATTTGGAAATGTTCAGATAGCCGCATATTTTCTCGCCGCTTTTCTTGACCAGAAAAGCGCCTTTCTGGTCCAATAGCTGAATCATCCTCATCTTGTCTTCCTTGGTCATGGCAGCCACTGGCCTGCCAACCTGCTCCTGCGCCTCCTGAAGCAGCGCGTCCAGAAGATCGCTCACATTGCTGACGAACGATTCCTTCACATCGATTTGCTGTCCGCCGGTCGTTAATGAATCAAGCGTTCTCTTGGCGAGGATCAGATCCGTGACATCATAGTTGATGCAGATGGCGGCAATGATTTTGCCCTCGCGGTTCTTCTTGTAGATGGAAGTGGAGCGGAGGATGCGCCCATCCTTGGTTTGCGTCATGTAATTGAACCGGTTGCCGTTGACCTGACTGCCCCGCAAAATCTCCAGTCCCAGATTCGTACCGGGATCGCCGATTTTTCTTCCGGTGATATGGCCGTTCTCAATGGCCACGATCGTGCTTTCGTAATCGCCGGTCAAATCATGCAGCACAACCTCGCATTGATCCCCGAATTGAGAGGCAATACCCTTGATCATATCGCTGTAAAATTCAAAGTCCTCGTGGATAGACTCCATCGTTCATCACGGTCTCCCCCTGTGAAATATGCTTCTTTCGAAAATAGTAACACAAACCAAAATGAATTCAAACATAAATTTAGTTTGAATAACAAAAAGTTTGTTCTATAGTCGCCATGCTTCACGAAGGACCGGGCGGAGCAAATGAAAAGGCAAGAGCACAGGCACCCATGATGCCTTCTCTTGCCTTTTTTGATAACCTTATAGCATGTATAAGTTTTATAAGTTTCACGCCTATAAATGTCTATGAGGTTTGAGGGAAGAAACGAACTGCGCCGCCAAAAGGACGGCGACAGCCGGTTCTTCTTAACGAGACACAAGACTATGACTTCGCGATAATATTGTCATAGAAACGCCGTGAGTTCCGGAAGAACGCCTCGACCGATTCCTTCACGAGCGCCATATCTTTGGATTGGCAGGACTTCAAGAGAGCCGAGCGCATCTCCACGCTGTTCTCGATCGCGCCGGGAACCCGCAGCAGCCGCAGGCTGGTCTCCCGGCGGAGATGGACGATCGTCTGCATCAGCTTGGCATAGATGCGGTTGCCGCATATATCTCCCATGTAGAGATCAAAGGTATCCAGCCCGTCCATAAAAACGGCGGGATCGGCTTTTTTAATGGATTTGGAGAGAGTCGTGAGGAGGCTCTGCAGGTAGGCGTAATCCTCTTCCTTGGCAAGCACGGCTGCAGCCAGGTAGACCTCTGATTCTATAAGCTGCCTGGCGGCGTATACCTCATCCAGATTATGAATTTCGCTATGGAACAGCCAGATAATCGTTTCCGCGGGCAGGGGTACCATTTGCTCGTTAACGAAGCTGCCTTCGCCCGCCTTGATGGTGATCAGGCCGACCAGAGACAATGCCCGAAGAGCCTCGCGCACGCGGCCCCGCGTCACCTTGAATTTCTCGGCCAGATCTCTTTCGTTGGGCAGCTGCTCGCCGGGACGAAGCTGTCCGGTGGTGATAAGCCCTGCTATTTGCTCCATAATTTGCTCAGTTACGGTCACTTTCTTGACGGGATTCACTTCAAACATACGGTAGCCTCCGATAGACCTGCTGGTGGAAATGTTCAGGGATAGGGTTATGGAGCCTACTATACAGAATTTTATTGAACTGCACAAGAACGTGTGATAAGGTCAATATTAGGTACTCTGGTAGTACCAATAACCAACCGAATTAATGGACCCTAAACCCTTTAAAAAGGAGCGATTGCGGCAATGGAGCCACTCCCGGTTAAGACGAAACCAAGGATTGACGCACATCAGCATTTTTGGAATTTGGAGAAGGTGGCCTACCCTTGGCTGAACGCAGGCTTTGGCCCGATTTACCGGACGATTGAAGCGCCGGAGCTCGAGCCGCTGCTGCGGGAGAACGGAATTGATCGAACCGTCATCGTTCAGGCAATGGACTCCTATGAGGATACCGATTATATGCTGGAGACGGCAGCGCAGTATGATTGGGTGGCAGGCGTGGTGGGCTGGGTTCCGCTTAACAAGCCCGATGAAGCGGCCAGGAGGCTGGAGCTGTATACCCGTAACCCGCTGTTCAAGGGGGTTCGCCACCTTATTCATGAAGAGAAGAATCCCGACTGGGTCGTGCAGGATACGGTTATTGAAGGGCTGAAGCTGCTGGCGGCATTCGGACTGACGTTCGATGTTGTAGCTGTATTCCCGAACCATCTTAAGCATGTGCCGGCCCTTGCAGAGAAAATCCCGGGTCTGAGAATGGTCATCGATCATCTGGCGAAGCCGCAGATCAAGGAGCAGCGGATGGAGCCATGGGCTGGCGAGCTGAAGGCTGCAGCCGCATATCCGAATGTCTATGCCAAGGTATCCGGGCTTAACACCGCGGCTGCGGAGAACTGGTCGGCTTCCGACATCAAGCCCTATATCGACTATGCGATTGACTTGTTCGGGGCGGACCGCTTGATGTTCGGCAGCGACTGGCCGGTGGCGAATCTGGCAGGCGACTACGGCAGGGTATGGGCAGAGACTAATCTGGCGCTGCAGGACCGGCCGCAGGCCGAGAGGGACGCAATATTGGGAGGTACTGCTGTTTCCTTCTATAATCTGTAATCGGCCAGCGCAATTTTTCTTGGCGGTAGAGGTTGAAGCCTTCTATAAAACTGATATACTTATTGAGGATATAAGCAGCGCGATAATAATATCTTCATATGGAGGTGCAGGAATGCTTAGAGGTTTGACTTCTGCCGGTTTGGGAAAAGTGGAGAATGACGAACAGCTTATTAAATTGGCTTCGCAATACGGCTTTCAGGCTGTGGATGTGGATGCGCTGGGCCTGGTGGAACGCCATGGGGTTGAAGGCGCCCGCGAGCTGCTTAAGAGCCATAATGTTGTAATCGGTTCCATTGGACTTCCTGTGGACTGGAGAAACACGGATGAGAATTTTCAACAGGGATTGACGAAGCTGACACAAGCCGCTGCGGCCGCCGCATCACTGGGCTGTACAAGCTGCTGTACGTATGTTCTTCCCGCCACGGATTACAAAGCAGCGCATTTCATGGCGCTGGCTACGCGCAGGATCCGTATCTGTGCGCAAATACTGGGCGCTTATGGTATCAGACTTGGTCTGGAGTTCGTCGGACCGCATCATCTGCGCACCGCATGGAAGAATCCGTTTATCTGGACCTTGCAGGAAACACTGGACTGGATTGATGCCATCGGCGAGCCGAATGTCGGCCTGCTCTTTGATTCTTACCACTGGTACACGAATGAGCTGACTATTGCGGATATTGAAGCGCTGCGCGCCGATCAGATCGTGCATGTCCATATTAATGACGCTCCGGATGTGCCGGTGTCGGAAGCGATGGATGGCGGACGGATCTATCCGGGCGAGGGTGTTATCGATTTGGGCGGCTTCCTGCGGGCGCTCCATAAAATCGGCTATCAGGGAGCGGTTTCCCAGGAAATCCTCGCCCCGGCGCCGACGGATTCGCCGGAGCAGCTTGCCCAGCGGTCCAAAGCCGGTTTTGACAAGGTGTTTCAGGCTGCAGATTTATAAGCATCGATTTATCCGTTAGCATTAAGTAAGCATTCAAGAGGGCGGGGGCATGTCGCTCCCGCCTTCTTGGATGTTTTTTATTGAAGTTTAGCCACGCCAAACGCCATATGCTTCCAGAGGATAGCCTCTACTGCTTCCATTTGATGCGCTTCGCAATCGATTACAACAATAACCTCCGTACTTTTACCTTTTATCGCTTGTGTTTTTCTTTGATTGGATTTCTGTCGTTTTAATAGCCAATCGATCAGGACTCCGATAATGAAACCTGCTGAAGCCCCGATTAACCCCCATATAATTGGCCCCCAATGTAAAACAAATCCGATGGATGAGGCAATAACCGTCAGAGCTGTCGCGCATGCGGCACCAGTATCAATTAAACTCGTACCGTCAGAGCGGTGGATGCTGTCCAGAAGTTTAGGTTTTTCTGCGGCTTTTTCCAAAGGAACCGCAAGTATGCTCCTTTTTTCAATTCCGTGTTCTTCCAATGCCGTTAGCGCAAGCTCAAGATAGATGGAATGGTCAAAAGATGAAATGACCCGCATAGGACCGTCCTTTCTTTTCTGATAATTGGATTTCAAAAACAGCTTCTGCTCTTTATCGAATACTTTGTTGTTTTCTACGGTGTTGGTGTAGGCGTCATATACAGCAAAGCCATAAATAGAGGGCATAAACAGGAGCCATTCGGGCTGCAAGACAGCAGTCGCTTTGCTAAATTCACCCATTAATGAATACTGTAAGCCTTCCAAAAAATGAGACATGTAAGCCGTGCTGATCCAGCCGGCAAGCACATAGAAGGCAGTGGCAATCCTGTGAATGTAAAGCTGACCCATCCCCGGCATGAGAAGCGACCAAACAAATGCGGCCCAGGGAGTTCGTTTATCCAGATAGTTGATTTCCAGCCCGTTGATAATAAAGGATGGAAAATAGGCCTTTTCCCTGTCCGCCAATGTGTAGTGGTGGTTTAAGTCAACCGTTGTCCGGTAACTGTCATAGATAGCAAATAGATACACCGGTGCATATAAGGACATCCATCTTACGTCAAGTACCTCTTTAGCCATGGCGAATTGCCCGGTAAAAGATAATACCATCGCTTGATTGATTTCAGCTTTGAAATTGATTAATAATTCCCATCCGATCAAGACATAGCCCCTTAAATATTTGGATAAGAGGAGATGTCCAAAACCCGGAAAAGCCATGGACCACCATGCGATGACCCAAGGCGCCCGCAAATGAAGCTGTGTGGTTCCCAGCGAACTGACATAGGCAGTTTGACGACGAGGGTATTTGAAAACCGCTTTTTTAATCATATTTGCCTATCCCCGTTATCTTTTTCTAGCATTATTTACTTCTTTACATTCAATTAAACCTGTTGCGGAAAAGGAAGCAATGGCCCGTCAATCGGAAAAATTATATTGTGATGCGCCGTAAGAAAATGATTCTAAACACCTGATTAGGTGTTACGATAGTATCGTGATGGCCCGCTCCTGAATCATTTATCCCACCTCAGAATCCCCTCAACCTTAATACAGAATTAACTCTGATTCCCTGCTTTGACAAAGCTTAATCAGCATGATCTGCATATGAATGGCGTGGAAGCCATTATGTCGAAAATTGATGTTGGAGAGGGAATGATCATGCAATCATGAAATCGATAAAAATAGGCAAGACATCCGCTGTTATTCTGCTTGCTGTCATGCAGTTTTGTTTTTTTGGTGCCGTTATCGCCGATTTCTCCCGGACGGCGCAAGCTGCCCCGACTCCTGCGCAGGCTGTTATGGTCGCTGCTGGAGATTCCCATTCATTAGCGCTGAAGCTGGACGGTACCGTTGCTGCCTGGGGAGATAATAGCTTTGGTCAAACAACCGTGCCGGCGGGTCTGAACGGAGTGACCGCAATTGCCGCGGGATTGTTTCATTCGCTCGCGTTGAAAACGGACGGCACCGTCGCGGCTTGGGGGAATAATACTTACGGTCAAACGAATGTGCCGGCGGGGCTGAACGGAGTGTCGGTGATCGCTGCGGGGGGTTCCCAATCGCTTGCTCTCAAGACAGACGGCACCGTCGTCGCTTGGGGAGACAACAGCTTCGGTCAAGCGACAGTGCCGGCAGACTTAAGCGGAGTGGTATCGATCGCCGTCGGGGGGCTGCATTCGCTTGCGCTCAAAACGGACGGCAGTGTCGTCGCCTGGGGAGATAACAATTTCGGCCAAACGGACATACCTCCGGACTTAAGCGGAGTCATATCGATCGCCGCTGGAGGAACCCATTCGCTTGCGCTCAAAGCGGATGGCACGGTTGTAGCCTGGGGAGCGGACAGTTTGGGTCAAACGGTTGTACCGTCCAATCTTGGCGGGACAGTCACGCTCACCGCAGGAAGAGTCTTTTCGCTTGCGCTCAAAACGGATGGTACAGTGGCGGCTTGGGGAGACAATGCGAATGGTCAATTGAACGCACCGGCGGATTTGTCTTTTCCTGACAAGGTGACCATGATCGCGGCAGGAAGCAGTCATTCGCTCGCATTGAAAGCGGACGGTACCGTCGCCGCCTGGGGATTGAATGCCAGCGGTCAGACTAATGTGCCTGCAGAGCTGTCTTCACCTGTGAAAAGGAGCAGGCTCGCAGCAGGATCCTACCACTCGCTCGCGTTGAAGCCGGACGGTTCCGTTGTGGCTTGGGGAGATAATGAATATACCCAATCCACTGTACCGGATGGTCTGAATGGTGTGGTATCCGTGGCCGCGTCATCTAATTATTCGCTCGCGTTGAAAGCCGACGGCAGCATCAGGATATGGGGATCGAGTTATTCTGACAACATACCGGCAGAACTTGCTCCGCCAGTCAAAACCTATATGATAGCTGCGGGGGATTTCCATTCATTGGCGCTGAAGTCTGATGGCACCGTGGTCGCTTGGGGACTGGTTATTACAAAAGTACCGTCGGATTTGAAAGACGTCATATCGATTGCCGCAGGAAATGGATATTCGCTGGCACTGAAATCAGACGGCAAGGTTGTTGCCTGGGGCTATAATATGTACGGTCAAACAGATGTGCCGACGGGTCTGACAGATGTAGTGGCCGTTGCCGCAGGAAATTCCCACGCCCTGGCGCTGAAATCAGACGGGACCGTCGCTTCTTGGGGACTAAATGATTATGGTCAAACGAGCATACCCGCGGGATTACAGGGCGTTATAGCGGTTGCTGCGGGAGTTGAGCATTCGCTCGCATTGAAATCGGATGGCACTGTAGCAGCCTGGGGCGGTGATGGCAGGGGTCAAACAGATGTGCCGGCAGGACTGAAGGGAGTCATTGCAATTGCCGCCGGCAGCTATCATTCGCTCGCATTGAAATCAGACGGCACTGTTGTTGTGTGGGGGGATGGCATAGCTGGTCAAACTGTTATTCCGGGTACGGGAGCGGCTTTGACGGGTTTAACGCTGCAGGAGGGCAATCTCAATCCGCCTTTCCAGACCGCAGTTGCCCAGTATACATACTCTTATATTGGAGCTTCCGTCGACAAAATACATGTGGCAGCTGCTGTCAATATGCCGTCACGGGCGTCTCTCTATATCAACAACCAGCTGCAAGCCAGCGGCAGCGCAACCGCAGTAGAGGTGTCAGGACCATCGACGGTAATTCCGATCCGTATGGAACCTCTTCTGTTGCCAGGCAAAACGTATACAATCACGGTAATAAGAGATTCCGTGTACCCCGTTGTTCAATACGGTGAGAATGGAAGCTTGTCATCAGCAAAAACGGCCGCAACCCTGGTGACGGCAGCGGATGCGGAAAGCGGGCTGGACCCGGCCTCTCTGCAATACGTTTGGACGCAGAGCCCGGACGTGCCAGCCAGCGGGTGGACCTCTTTTGCGAGCGGGGACACGCTCATCCGGAACAGCGGAGATGGAAAATGGTATCTGCACATTCAGGCCAAAGACCTTGCCGGCAATCGTACCGACGAGGTATCGGATCCTTTTGTCCTGGACAATACTCCGCCGGTATTGGCTCTGAATGGCAGCAATCCCATGAGCGTGCCAGTCGGGCATCCTTATGTTGAATCTGGTGCGATTGCTGAGGATAGGATTGACGGGATTATTCCAGCAACCGCTATTGCAAAATCAGGACGCGTGGATACTGCAAGCATCGGCAATTATCAGATCCTGTATGAAGTAAGCGATCACGCGGGCAATCAGGCATCCGTGACACGCAATGTGAATGTATACGATGGAGACGCGCCTGCGGTCTATTTGAAGGGCCCGAATCCCATGGAAACAGAAGTTTTCAGCACATTCACCGACCCTGGCGCAGCGGCGGTGGATCCTCAGGACGGAGCCCTTGAGCCAATCGTCACTGGAACGGTAAACACGCGGCAGCTGGGCACCTATACTCTGCTGTACAGTGCTGTCGACCAGGCCAATAATGCCGCGCCTACCGTGACGAGGTATGTGTATGTGAAGGATACAGCGGCTCCCGTTATTACTTTAGAAGGGGATAGCGTGATGGTCGCGGGAGTCGGCAGCACCTATCAAGATCCTGGAGCAAGAGCTGAGGATTTGTATGAGGGAGATCTGTCTGCCTTGATCTCCATTCAGGGAACGGTAGATTCCAGCCGACCCGGAACGTACAGTTTGAATTATAATGTCACGGATACGTCCAATAATGAAGCGCTCTCGGTGAGACGGTTGGTCTACGTCATACCTCCTCCCGTCATTACGCTGCTTGGTCAATCCGTAATTAAGCTGAAGGCGGGGGAGACCTTCACTGAACCTGGAGCTCAGGCGGCTGATGCCTACTACGGAGATATCTCGGACCGGATCACCGTCACCGGATCGGTAAATACACAAGCAGCCGGAACATATATGCTGCGCTACAATGTTCAGGACCCGGCAGGAATAACGGCAGCTGAAGTTATAAGAACCGTAACGGTTGAGAATCAAGTTTATTACAATTATCCGCCATCAATCGCTTCCGGCAATGCGGCATTGAAGGATATCAGCTTTGTCGTTGAAGGCAAGCAGCTTTTGTCATCTCCAGACGGGATGATCGAAACTACAGCAGAACAGATTGAGATTCACGCCTTGCCGGCAGATTCAGGAAGTACAATTTCCCTGCAAGGCGAAGCTCTGACAGGTCCCATAACCATTCAACTGTCCGAAGGCGATAATGTGCTTGTCATTTCGGTCAAAGCGCCGGATGGCACGGTGCAGTCCTACACCTACACCATTCATCGAACAGTCTACAAGGGAACCAACGAAGCATCATGCGCTTTTACGGATATCCATGGACATTGGGCAGCAGTACAAATCTGTGAGGCTGCATCGGCAGGAATCGTGCAGGGAGATCCGGATCTGAGGTTTCACGCCGATGACGCGGTAACCCGGGCAGAATTTGTAGTGATGCTTTATCGCATACTGGATGATTCAAGCTCGGAAACAGCCGCCGAGTCAACCGCAGAGGTTTTTACGGATTCAGGCGATATCCCGGATTGGGCCCGGCAGGCTATTCATTATGGAGTCTCCCAAGGGATTGTGAAAGGGTACACCGATGGCGCCTTCCTGCCTAACCATACAATAAGTCGCAATGAACTGGCTGTCCTGGCTGCCCGAACGCTGCAATTGCAAATCGACATCTCCAGCCGCACATCATTTAGAGATGATTCCGATATTCCCATATGGGCAAAGCCCTATGTGCTGGCAAGTGTTCGCCAGGGGCTTCTTCAGGGCAGAAGCAGCAATTTGTTTATGCCCACTGACAAGACCACCCGCGCGGAGGCAGTGACCCTGCTTTTACGTATGCAGAAAGTCTTATCAGCTCTGTCGGCAGCTCCCTCGTAATGGCTGTATAGAACAACCATTTTATCGCATATTTCCGGTTTGCAGGGAGCCGACTCTAGTAGGCATATGCCATGGAGGGGCAAACGCACAGGCATGATACATGCCAGCCCCATACAATGCAGAGTAGTATAAAACGAAGGGAGTTTTGCAGGTGTCATACGGATATGGTAATCCAGTAGGCGGCGTAGGCGTAGGTAATTGTGGTCCGGTAGTAAGCCCAGTATCGACTGGATGCGGCGCAGGAATAGGCATTATCCTGGTACTTTTCATCTTGCTTGTCATCATCAGCCGTTCGATCCTTTTCTAGGAGAAACAGTGCTCCGGTAACGATATTCCACGCATAGAAATTAGCGCCAGCCCCAGTTCCGCAATATGTGGAACGGGGGCTTGTTTGCATATTGTTTCTTGGTAATAAAGAAGCACTGCTTTTTATGAAGGGATTGGATGAGTGAATGCTGCCGAAAATCATGGCCGGTCTTAAAAGGAGGTCGTAATTGGTCCTATTTTAGACCCAATGGATTAATGAAGAGATATTTATTGCAATGTTCCGCTTCTGAAGGTTTACATAAAGCACTCAACTGCATTAGGATAAAGAGATCACATGGTACAAGAAGGAGAATCAGAAATGGATATTATTGAAGCGATTCATACCAGAAGAAGCATCGGCAGAGTGAAAGAAGATCCGATAGCCAAAGAACAGATCGAAACCATATTGGAGGCCGGTATTTGGGCGCCGAACCATAGATTGACGCAGCCTTGGCGGTTTTTTGTCATGTCGGGAGACGGCCGCAATCGGCTGGGGGACGCGTATGCGCGCATCGCTCTTGAAGCGGCGCAGGAACCGGATTCGGAAGAGAACGTGAAGAAGGCGGAGTCCGCCAGGCAAAAAGCGTTCCGTTCCCCTGTCGTCATCGGGGTGGGAGTTGAGCCAAGCGACGCCAAGGGTGTGGTTGAGCTTGAGGAATACGGAGCGGTGTTTGCGGCTATGCAGAATATGCTCCTCGCTACACACGCACTGGGTCTGGGTGCGGTTTGGCGCACAGGCGACCCCTGCTTTCATCCCCTGATGAACGAGAGCTTCGGGCTGCGCCCGCAGGACAAGATGCTTGGGTTTATTTTTCTGGGGGTACCGGATTTACAGCCGCAGGGACGACGTGAAAACGCGGCGAGCAAGACAGAATGGATTGAGTAATTTTTCAGAAGAATAGGTATAGGAACAAATGACCCGAAAAGGCGGGCTCTTGGAATAGAGCCGCTCTTCCGGGTCATTTGTTTTTCATAGTGAGGTGTGGTTGTCATCCGGCGCGATGCCCCAGCGTGTGCCAGGAGCAACACTTTATTTTTACAAAGGCGAGACTTGACGCTGTGCCAGCTGCTAATTATAAGATTCCCGCAGCGGACAAGCCACAAGCCGTGCCAATAACATAGTTAATTCTTCATGTCGATCTGTACCTCTCGCGGGCGGTAGACAGCGGTAATCTGGCCGTTCAGGTCGGTCGCAAATAACACGGAGCGTTCCTGCTCCAGCGTGAAGGAGTAGCCTTTGCCGGATAAGGGATCACGCACCTCAATATCGGCATCCATGCCAAGCTCCGATACAAAAATATAAAGGGAGCCTTCCGCAAAGGCGAGCTTCCGTCCATATACGCCCGGCAGCTCGCCGCCGCGCAGCCATTCGAGCTCCTTGTCTACGCCTGCAAGATTCAGCGCTTCATTGTATACGGCAACAAGCGGCTCAATCCGCTCGTTAAGCTCCAGCGGCAGCGGGCAGTAGAGGAGACGTCCGGCTCCAAGCTGGGCATTATGGAGTTTGGCCGGTCCGCTCCATGCAGGATCGCTTTGTTTGTTGCTGTCGGCAATCCGGGCCCCGCCGAATGAGACCGGAAGAAGTGAGCCGCCAAGCTCCAGCAGCTCTTCACGCAGCAGATTGCTTGTCTGCGAGCTGTTCACCAGAGCGCCGAACTCATCCGGATTGTGACCGGCCGGCCGCCAGTATTCGTCGAGTCCGGCAGGGCCAGTGAAGAGCAGGGTGCCGCCGTTCACACGAACATAAGCGGTGAGAGCGTCCAATGCAGCTTGCGTGAAGTTATGCGGACTTGGCACGATGATAAGCTTGGGCTTGATCTCATCCAGCCGCTCCAGATGATATTCGCTAATGCCCAGGGCATGCACGTTCATCGCGTAGGATAAGGTCCTTACCAGCCGGGTAGTGGCATCATAAGCCAGATTGCGGCTGGAGAAATCATTGGAGTAAGGGTAGACCAGCGCAAGCTCTTCGAGTTTCCGGCCACGGAACAGATCGCGGATTTGTCCCATGAACGAGCCAAAATCATAGGAAACCGCCGCTTCCGGCTTTTCCGTTCCGTCTGCGCGCAGAGCGCCGATATGGGACTCATTGATATTGTTCATATAGAAATTGATATTCCAGATCCACTGCACAGCGCCGGCGCCGCCGGTCGAGAAGGCATAGGCGTATTTGCGCTCGAGAATATTGCGGAGCTCGGCTTCGCTGCGTTTGGCCCGGCCATCCGGGGTTTCCACGTACATGATGCCTGTCTCTTGAATAAGATTGGGCTTATCCGGCGCTTTGGCGAAAACACCGTCCCAGACCAGCGCGTCCATTTTCCACCAGGAGTGGACCGTTGTATAATCAACCTCTTCGGCATAGAAGAACGGAGACGGACGCTGCGCCCCAAGGCCCTCATCCTGGCCGACGGTGACCATCTGCCGGGGCTGAATGGAGCGGATGGTTTCAATCAGCTGGGCCGCCCAGCGGTTATGCATGTCCATCGTGAACAATGTATAGTCGAGCCATGGTCCGCCGCGCTTGGTCATAGTCTCGGTTGTTCCGAAATTGATCTCCTTCGGCTCAGGCAGCTTGACCGACTCGAAAGCGGGCAGCTCGGCTGGCGTCATGTTCCACCGTTCCTGAAGCAGCCGGATTGTACCATGGCGCTCGCGCAGCCATTCTATGAAATGGCTATGCTCGAAGGGATCGTGAGCGGAGCGGGGACCTTCGAAAATCCGCTTGGGATCGAACATCGATGGCTCATTAATCAGATCCCAATGCAAATGCCTGGACTGCGCATGGCGCGAGACGATCGCGGCAATGAAACGTTTCTGGGCTTCCACGCTGCGCGGATCCAGATAAGGGTTGACGCCTTCCCAGGTTTCCGGAGTGAAGGAGAAGAAGTTAAAGGTAACCTCCAGATCATGGCGCTTGGCAGTCAGAATAAACGCGTCTATAGCCCGCAGCACCTCCTCATATGGATGGCCGTCGACAAACATGATGCTGCGCCAGGCTGTCCATATGCCCGTACGGATCAGGTTGATTCCCGCCCGTTTCATCTGAGCCATATCGCGGTCCCATACGGCTGCGTTGGGCAAAAATAAATACTTGCGCGCAACATCGCTGGTCATATAGGTCATGCCGACAATAGGAAGGGGACGCCCGTCCTTGATAAAATAATCCCTGTCGCAGGTCAGGAAGTCGCCTGAAGCAAGCAGTTCTTGATCAAAGCCCCAGAACCCCTGGCGCAGAATCCGGCGCTCGCCGGATGGCGATACTGCTTCGCATTCAACCGCATAATATCCGGCTGCAAGTGTAATCGGCATAGGGATGCGCGCAATAGTCAGTTCGCGGCCAATGGCAACCGGTTGTTCCGTTTTCCAAATTTCCGTGAAGCGGTCGGACCCGTACTCAAATACCGGATTGGAATTTGCCACGGCGCTTTCATTTGAGCGGAACACACGAAGCTTGAAGGTCCATTCGGCCGGTTCGGCTTGATTATGCGGCTTGCGCGCCTCTTGGATCCGCTGGCCCTGGAGCATGAAGATGGCGCGTTCGCCAGGCTCATAGGAGCCGTAATTCGGCTTCAGCCACAGCTCGGTCACGCCCTCAGCGGTGAATGCCGCCCATTTCGCAAGCGCATCTGCGCCGCCGTTCTCCCAGAAAGCGGTCTGCAGCGCCTGATTGACCAGCACCCAGCGCCCGCCGCTGAATATTCCCTTCGTATGCTCCAGCAGCACAGCCGGCGCCGCCAGTTCCCGTGCAAGACCATCGCCGCTAATTCCGCGGAGCAGCGGGTAGATATGGGCGTCCATAGGTCCGGCGGTGCCTCCCTCTGCAGGATGGTCATCCGAGCGGGTCACATGCAGGACAAGGCCGAAAGTCGGCTCAAGAGTGAACAGCTTCACATTATCCGCAAATAGTGGAACATCGGCATTATGGGCCAGCTTTTCAATGCCGTTGACCGAAACAGACAGCACTTCATTAATATGCAGCTGCTGATGATAAGCGGTCTGCGCTGGTTCCTGCACCCACTCGCCGTTCTCACGGTATACCGGTATTTTGAAAGGGGCTCCTCCGGCATGCAGCAGTCCTTTGCCTTGGGAGGCATGGCTGAAAATCGCTTTCCAGGCATCCTTGGGGAAATAAGCGCCGTGAATATGCACAAAAGCATCGGCATCTGCCAGAGCTTCAGCCAATTGCCCGGCATCAGCCACAGCAAAAACCTCTTTCAGACGGGCAAGCTGCGATTCGCCGGGTCTCTGCCCTTCATAAGGAAATGATTCATCGTAAAAAAGTACGGTCTTGCTCATAAATGGTCACCATCCCGTTTCATCATCGTTAATAGAACAAAATTGTTAGCTTTGTTAGGTTGATCCTAACTCTGTTTGGCGCATACAATAGAGAGGAAGAGTCAAAAAGTCAACGCTTATATTTTTTGAAATGAGGTACCGAAGGTGGCCCAAAAGATATCCATGCAGCAAATAGCCGACCGTTTAGGTGTTTCCAAATATACGGTTTCTCAAGCATTATCGGGCAAACCGGGCGTGAGCGAAGCCACCCGGCGGGAAGTGACCGCGATGGCGGCGGCACTGGGTTACCGCATCCCCCCGCGCAATTCCAGGGAGCTGGATACCCGCGTGGAGCAGACGGAGCTAGCCAATCAGAAGCAGCCCGCGGCAGCGAACGGGACCATACTGATCGGCATGAACGAGATCCATGCCAATGAGCCTTTGTTCTGGCAGCGGGTCAGAGAAGGCATAGCCGCAGGCTGCAGGGAGCATGGACTTCATCCGCACTATTTTATATTGGACAAGATTGTTGACCGTCCGGTTGACCTGACCGGGCTGGGAGAGCTCCGGATTGCCGGCGCCAGCGGATTTATTATTGCAGGCAAATGTCCCGCTTCGGTGCTGCTCCGGATAAGCCGGCTTGGGCTGCCCATGGTGCTTGTCGACCATGAGGAAGCGGTTGTGGGAGCGGATGCGGTGCTGAACGACAATGTGGAAGCGGGACGGATGGCCTGCAGCCATTTGGCCACGCAGGGCTGCAAAACCATTGTTTTTATCGGACATGACCGTTTTGCCGTCAGCTTCCGGGAGCGGTTCTGGGGCTGCCGGATCTCACTGGATGATCAGCAGAGACAGGGAATGCGGAAGCTGCCAAAAGGAGCAATGCAGGCTTCTTCACAATCACCAACTGGAGCAGGCATTCAACTGAAGAAGTGGACCATTCCTTACGGGGGCTCTTCCTGGCAGCAGGTTCTGAACCGGCGAATTACGGCGGCAATCAGCAATAAGGAGCTGCCGGACGGGATTATTTGCGCCAACGATGATATTGCCCTTCATCTGCTGGAGCTGCTGCGTTTGCATGAGATCAGCCTCCCTGATCAGTGCCGCGTGCTGGGAATTGATAATACCGCCGCAAGCCTGCAGGCTGCGGTCCCGTTAACGACGGTGGAGCTTGCGAAGGAACGGCTCGGGATGCGTGCGGTCGAGACCTTCATCCGCAGACGCCGGCACCCGGAAGCCCCCTATGAGAAGGTGATTCTCTCCGCCAGACTGATTGTCAGACACTCCGGCTGACTGTCCCGCATATCCTGTCCGGTATCTTTATTGACGGCTAATGGTGCGGATAAGCTCCGGTTTGGATGATCTGTGCATAGGATAGAGTAAAATGTCTGCTTTAACAAAAAAGGAGTCTATTATGCGGCAATCCAGACGAATTGTACTGCTGCTGGCGCTTGTTCTGTATGTCCTGCTTGTGCTTTTGCTGCTGTTCGCAATTTCTTTCTCATAGGCGCTGCATGCGATATTGGGAATAGGTGTCCTCCGGTTACGGCCGGAGAGTTTTACTAACCATATATTGTTTCACATCGATCACCTGCTATAAGTTGAAAGGAAAGAACCGGCTGCGCCGCCAGAGGATGGCGCAGCCGGTTCTTGCTGTTTCCAGACCCTTTTTCTTGAAATATACTGGCATAACCTCTCCTGTCTTGACAAATACTACAAGCATCAGCGGCTGCTTCCTAACAGTGAAACGGATTGGATAGGAGTGCCGCCCGAGGAAAAGTGAAATACAGAAAAATGGTTACGGGGTGAACAATGACAACCAAGAGCGCAGAGAAAAGCAAATACAAAAAAATGACGATGTCCCCCCAGGAGTACCAGGCCTTCGCCAAGTCGCGCGAGCCCGCCCGGCCTGTTCTGAAAAATTGCTTGAAAGCATTTTTGGTGGGCGGCTGCTTATGTCTGATCGGTCAGGCGATTCAGGATTTCTTCGCTTATGCCTTCGACATGACACCGATTGAAGCAGGGAATCCGACGGTAGCCATCCTTATTTTGATCTCGGTTATCCTGACCTGCCTGGGTGTTTACGATAAGCTGGCACAGTGGGCTGGAGCTGGCTCCGCGGTCCCAGTTACCGGGTTCGCCAATTCCATGTGCTCGGCCGCGCTGGAGCACCGCAGCGAGGGCATGGTGCTGGGGGTAGGCGGGAATATGTTCAAAATTGCCGGCTCCGTTATCGTCTTTGGCACAGTCGCCGCTTTCTTCATCGGCATTATTTACTGGGTGTTCGGGATTGGAGGACACTGACCATGCTGCGAGGCAAGCAAACGTGGTGGTTTGACAAACGGCCGGTCATAATCGGTTCAGCCACAGTTGTCGGGCCCGATGAAGGGGATGGACCGCTGGCAGCAGACTTCGATCTGATTCATCCGGAGCTTGATATGCAGCAGAAAACTTGGGAGAAAGCGGAGCGCCTTCTGCTGGAGCAGGCTTCGGACTTTGCCCTGGAGCATGCAGGCATTGACAAGCAGCAGCTGCAGTTTTACGTCGGCGGCGATCTCATGAATCAGATCATCAGCAACAGCTTTGCCGCGCGGACCGTTGGAGCTCCCTATCTGGGGGTGTTCGGCGCCTGCTCCACCTCCATGGAATCGCTGGCCATCGCTTCATTGATCGTCAATTCCGGCTCCGGACAATATGTTCTGGCCGGCACCTGCAGCCATAACTGCACCGTCGAGAAGCAGTTCCGCTATCCCACGGAATACGGCTCGCAGAAACCGCCGACCGCCCAATATACCGTTACAGGCGCCGGAGCCGTGGTACTTGCGGCCGAAGGGGATGGGCCGGTAATCGAATGCGCCACAGTCGGCAAAATCGTCGATCTGGGCATTAAGGACCCGTTTAATATGGGAGCGGCAATGGCGCCTGCTGCGGTGGACACCATCCAGACCCATTTTAATGATACGGGCCGCGAGCCGGGAGATTATGATCTGATCGTTACTGGCGATCTGGCCTCGGTCGGATTTCCGATTGCCAGAGATCTGCTCAAGCGCGACGGAGTCCAGATGGAACAGACGGAATTCAATGATTGCGGCCTGATGATATATGACCTGGACAAGCAGCAGGTACAGGCGGGCGGAAGCGGATGCGGGTGCTCCGCTGTCGTGACTTACGGCCATCTGCTGAAGCGCATGAAGCAAGGGGAGCTGCGCAGAATTCTCATGGTCGCCACCGGCGCGCTTTTGTCTCCCATTTCTTATCAGCAGGGAGAGAGCATTCCTTGCATCGCCCATGCCGTTTCAATCGAACAGCCAAATTAACTTTAAAATTCCGGAAGGAGCATAGATCATCATGATTTACTTGTGGGCGTTTATTATTGGAGGCGCAATATGCGTTATCGGACAGCTGATGTTTGATGTTGCCAAATTAACCCCGGCTCATACGATGGCGACACTGGTTGTCGTGGGTGCTGTAGTGGACGGCCTGGGCTGGTATGAGCCGCTCATTGATTTTGCCGGTGCGGGGGCGACTGTGCCTATAACCAGCTTCGGCAATGCGCTTGTGCACGGCGCGATTACAGAGCTTCACCGCGACGGATGGATCGGGGTGATTACCGGGATATTCGATGTGACGAGTGCGGGTATCTCCGCTGCGATTATCTTCTCTTTCCTCGCGGCGCTCGTGGCCAAGCCCAAGGGATAAACGGAAGAGACGGTTCAAAAATCCGTGTATTGGAGAATCCCTGTGGGATTCTCCAATTTTTTTTGTTGGATATACAGCTATACGTTAGGATGTATCTTTTGTAAAATAATAACATGATGCAATTTTTATCAACAATCTTTAAAGTAATAGACAGGAATAACTTTTCCCTCATAAGCACGCTTGGAAGAAACTTGCTGCGCTTCCTAATGGGTACGCAACTAAATGCGGGAACTTCCGTATAAAGTTCGTACCGAGGCGTCTGCTGTTTCTTCTTCTATTTCCAATTCCGTTTCCATTTCATCATCCGGGAGGTTTTTCTATGGACAACCGTAGCGCTGACTTTACGTTATGCAATGAAATACGCCGCAATCTGGAAAATTGTATCCTGGGTAAGAAAGTAGAAATAGAACGTTTGATGGTGGCTCTGCTTGCCGGTGGGCATATTCTGCTTGAGGATGTGCCGGGCACCGGGAAAACCCAGCTTGTGAAAGCGCTCGCCAGAACGATCGGCGGCCATTTCAGGCGCATTCA
Source organism: Paenibacillus sp. JT22N12 (assembly GCF_056269365.1). NCBI lineage: Bacteria > Bacillati > Bacillota > Bacilli > Caryophanales > Paenibacillaceae > Paenibacillus > Paenibacillus sp. JT22N12. The sequence continues at coordinate 786,407 of NZ_JBWDNU010000002.1, forward strand.
ATGCAACCCGGATTTGCTGCCGACCGATATTACAGGCGTCGCTATTTATCATCCTAGGGATGAAGCATTCATATTCCGGCCGGGTCCGGTGATGGCTAACCTCCTGCTCGTCGATGAGATCAACCGCGCGACGACAAAGACGCAGTCGGCCCTGCTTGAAGCCATGGAGGAGCGGCATGTGACGGTGGATGGCGAATCCTACGCCCTTCCGGTTCCTTTTGTCCTGATTGCTACCCAGAACCCGATAGAATTTGAAGGCACTTATACCCTTCCTGAGGCGCAGCTTGACCGTTTTATGATGAAGATTACGCTGGGTTATCCGGATGAAGCGACGGAGCGCCAGATGGTGCTCTCCCCGAATTCCTCAGCTCCTGCGGATTCCTTGTTCCCCATCGCCGATATCGAGCGTATCGCCCTTATAATGGGCAGCGTGAAGAAGGTGCATGTGGACGAGGCGGTAGCCGATTATCTGATCCGCATCGTGCGTGCAACCCGCGAGCATCAGGGCGTGCAGCTTGGCGCCAGCCCCCGCGCGGCGATTTCCCTGCTGGCTGCGGCCAAAGCCAGTGCCTTCCTCCAGGAACGGGATTATATCATTCCCGACGATATCAAGCAGCTTGCTTCGCCCGTACTGGCGCATCGGATGATGCTTCACACCGAATCGAGAGTGAATGGACTAACGGCGGAGGAAGTTATTGAGACAGTCGTTCGCGAAACGAACGTGCCCGTTCGGATGGAGCGATAACGCATATGCTGACAGCAAAAGCAACGATGTTCAGATGGCGGATGTTTGGCATCATCTATATCGGCGCCCTGCTGTTCCTGCTGTTTCAGGGCGGCAAAACATCCTTAATGCTCTTTTGTATCTTGAATGTACTGCTGCTTTATCTTGTGATGGGCAGGTGGAGCGGAATCGGCAATGTGACGGGCATGCGCCGTCTGTCCAATGCGTCGGGAGGCGTATCGCAATCCGAGCATACACTGTCCGCGGGCGCAAGAATGGAAGTGCATATTTCTATCCGGGTTCCCGGCGTTTGGCCGATACCGTATATTCTGGTGCGCGACCGTCTTGTCCGCCAGAACGGCAGCTCGGTTCCGTTTGAAGCCTCGTTCGTGCCGAGCTACCGGAGAGCGGGGGAAATCACGTATACCACACCGCCGCTGGAGCGTGGCGTTTATCAGTTCGCGCCTACAGAGTGCTCGACCCGCGATATTTTCGGCTTGTTCGAGCATGTGGGTTCCTTTGAATCCTCCGTTCCCTTCAGCGTTTATCCGAGAATGGTATCCATCCGGCAGTGGCGTCAGCTCAAGCTGGGTGTGAAAGGACCCTATTCCACCTCTTCATCGCGTCTGTCGGCGAAGGAGACCACTCAGATCAACGGCGTCCGCGAATATATCTATGGCGACCGGCTCTCCCGTATTCACTGGAATGCTACGGCAAGAACCGGTCAATGGAAGTCGAAGGAGTTTGAGCGCGAATCCCTGCCCAGAACCGTGTTTGTGCTGGACCGCTATTCAGGTTCATACGAGAACCAGGAGCAGTTCGAGACCGGCGTGTCCGTCATTGCTTCCCTGCTTGAATTCGGGTTTCGGCGGGCTACTGCAGTCGGTCTGGTATCCGCAGGGGAGAGTGTGGACAGCTTTGCGCCGCAATCGTCCTCGGATCACCGTCTGATGCTCATGAACCATCTCGTGAAGGTTCAGCCGGATGGAACGACTCCGTTATACCGGATGCTGAGACAGTCGTCGTTGTTGATCCCTGCGGGGTCTTTCGTGGTGATTGTAAGTCCGCAAGGCGGCGAAGAGGCGGTGCGCTCGATGGAATGGTTGAAGCGCAAGGGTACCGTGCCTGTATTGATCCATCTTAAGGGCACTAGCAATGTTGTGGGGATAGGAGATTCCCAGGTCAAAGGCGCAGACTGGCTGCGGCTGCTGCAGCGGAGCGGCTACGCAGCACATTCGCTTGGCGCTCTCCAGGAACTTCCCGGCGTCCTGGAAGGAGGGACCGCATGAATCCTTCCCGCGGATTTGTCAAATGGCTGACGGCCGATTTATATTTGAAGCTGTCGGCCTTGTTTACCGGCATCATTATTTTTCAATGGATCAGCTGCCTGGGAGATTATTGGTGGGAAGAAACTTTCGCGGTCGTTAACGGGTTGCTCCTGACCACCTTTTTATTTGTCGCATTCCTTCCTTCAAAAATCATGTCAGGCTTGTTGCAGCTGCTTGCGATTCTGGTTCTCAATATTGTATTTACGGATTTTCAGTGGGTCTCCTTTATCGGAGATAAACGAAAAGCAGCTGACTGGGCGGATTGGGCCGGTTCGCAGTTCGACCAGCTGTCGCCTATTTTGTGGATCAGCCTTGCGGTATGGGTGATCTTCCGGTTAATCCTTGTTTTCCGGATGAAGCGTATCGGCATTATTGTTATGGTCGGTTTGGCGCTTCTTTCCCTGACCATTATGGATTCATTATTTACGCCGATTTATTTGTGGGACGAGATCGCCTGGATCGTTTTCACGGGACTTGCCTGGCTTGTGGCCAGTCATTTTTCAGGCTTCAAGCAAAGCCATCCGGACAGCTGGCGCCATCTGCTGGATTACCCGCTCAGCCTGTTCCTGCCCGTCCTGCTTATTTTTGCGATCTTCATGGGCGCGGGGTTGTTCGTTCCGACAATCAAGCCGATTCTGACCGATCCCTATACAGCCTGGAAAGAGTCCAGAGGGGAGGCGGTTCCTTCTTTTGTGGGGGATAAGGGAGTCAGTTCCTCCGCAGCGAAGAACACCGGCGACAGCCGCTCAGGCTACAGCCGCAATGATGATGAGTTGGGCGGCGGCTTCAAATTCGATTATTCTCCCGTCATGACGGTTACTACCACGAAACGCAGCTATTGGCGCGGCGAAACGAAGGCTTTCTATAATGGAAGCGGCTGGGAGGAAGCGAGGGGAGAAAGACAGGAAGAAGTGGTCGGCTCCATAGCGAAGGATGAGCAGCTGCAGCCGATCGGGCAGCCGGATTCCGTCCAGACGGACAAGGTGGAACAGACCTTCACCATGCTCCGCGATGACAAGTATCCCGTATTGTTTGGCGCGGGACCGATAGCAAGCGTGGTTTCCGTCAATGACGGCGAGGGCTCGCTGCCCCGTCTGAACTGGATGCCGCAGTCATGGGAGCTGAGATTGCCCCAGAGGAATGCCAGCTATCCCAAAACCTACTCGATTGTCTCGGAAGTAACGCTGCTCGACGAACCGGCGCTGCGTGAGGGTAAGGCGGCCCGGGACGACAGCGAGATGAGCCCCATGTATACCCAGCTGCCTGAGGAGCTTCCGCAGCGTGTCCGGGATCTAGCGGCAACCATCACCAAGGATGCGTCAACGCCTTACGATAAAGCCAAGGCGATCGAGGCATATCTGCAGCTGAACTATACGTATACGAATGAGCCTGATTTGTCCAAGAAAGAAAGCAGCGATTTCGTGGATTCCTTTCTCTTTGAGTTACGGGAGGGCTATTGCGATTACTTCTCTACCGCGATGGCAGTGCTGACCCGGGCTTCCGGCATTCCGGCCAGATGGGTGAAAGGATACGCTCCAGGGGCTATGGCGGTCGATCCCAGTATGATGGGGATGGAGGGCACACCGGGATTGGATCTTAATCCCGATGGCTCTGGCACCTATACGGTGCGCAATGCGGATGCCCATTCGTGGGTAGAGGTTTATTTTGACGGATACGGCTGGCTGCCATTCGAGCCGACGGCGGGCTTCCTGTATCCCTACCTGCTGCCTGAGGAAAAAGCGGCCCCGCTGCCCGAGGTTGAGCCCGAAGTACCTGCAGCCGTTGATGAGCCTGTGGCAGCGGAAAGCTTCAAAATGCCGGTCTGGGTCTATATTGCAGGCGCAGCCGTAATCGCTGCCTTGATCGTGCTTTTCCGTCTGCGTGTCATTCTTGCGGCTTTTCGCCGCTACCGCCGCGGTACAGGCACTATTAATGAGATGATTGTGAAAGAGACGAACCGCTTGATCAAATACTGCCGTAAAAAAGGTCTTGACCGTCAGGCGAATGAAACGGTTCGTGAAACCATGACTCATTGGTCCGGGCGGTTGACCTTTCTGCAGTCCGAGTTCAAGGTTGTACTGGGAACCTTTGAGAAAGCGATGTACAGCAGCCAGATGCTGACCCAGGAGGAAGCCGACCGTTTCGACAGCAATGTGAAGCTGATCCGTGAGCGTATCGGGTAAATAATGGATCAAATAACCGGACGGCATCGGCATGCCTTCCGGTTATTTGATTCTGCAAGGGGAAGCCTGATGACGGCGGGCTGGAGAATCGTGCTTTGCAACAAATTCCCTTTGTATGGTATAGTTTTTCCTGATAGCGATAACAGGGGAGTCGAAAATATGTTTGAACGGCTGTTGCCGCATATGCGCGTCAATACCATTTACGATATCGATTTGCATGCCTTGAAGGAACGGGGCATTCTCGGGATCATAACCGATCTGGACAATACACTTGTTGGCGCCAAAGTGCCGCTCGCCACACCGGAGCTTGTCAAATGGCTTGATGTTGTGCGCGATTTGGGCTTTACGGTCGTCATCGTATCGAATAACCACCGCACCCGTGTCTCGAAATTCGCTGATCCGCTGCGCATTCCGTTTGTTCATGCCGCCCGCAAACCCTCCAACAAGGCGTTTGTCAGAGCGCTTACGGTAATGGAGCTGGCAGCCGAGCATACGGCGGTCATTGGCGATCAGATGATGACGGATGTGCTCGGCGGCCGGCGGATGGGACTGTTCACGATTCTTGTCAGCCCGATATCGCCTGGCGATGAAGGGTTCATGACCCGGATCAACCGCAGGATCGAACGAGTGGCCCTGTCCCGTTTGCGCAAAAAAGGGCTGTGGCCCGAGGAGGAACGTAAGTCTTGACAAATGAGCAATTAGAGCTGGGCGCTTGTGCAGGCTGTGGAATCAAACTGCAAACGGATTCGGCCGACAAGCTTGGGTATATCCCGCAATCGGCGCTGGAGAGAGAGCCTTTAATCTGCCAGCGCTGCTTTCGTATCAAGAATTATAACGAGGCGGCTTCCGTCGCCATTGATCAGGACGACTTTCTAAGACTGCTCGGCGGTATTGCCGCAACCGACAGCCTGGTCGTTCATATTGTCGATTTATTTGACTTCGAAGGCAGTCTGATATCCGGACTGCAGCGGTTTGTCGGCAATAATCCGGTGCTGCTTGTCGTCAATAAAGTGGATTTGCTGCCCAAAGGCATTAATATGAACAGACTGCTCAACTGGGTGCAAAGGCAAGCCAAGGCACAGGGACTGCGGACAGTGGATATCGTTTTGTGCAGTGCGAAGCGCAACATCGGGTTTGAACGTGTGGTTGAAGCGTTGGCCGAGCACCGCGGCGACCGGGATGTGTATGTCGTAGGCGCGACCAATGTCGGGAAATCCACGTTGATTAACCGGATCATCCGCGATTACAGCGATCTCGAGCGTGAGCTGACTACATCCCGCTACCCCGGAACGACGCTTGATGCCGTGCATATTCCGCTTGATGACGGACATGACATCATCGATACTCCCGGCATCGTCTACAACCACCGGTTGACCGAAGTGGTTCCCCGCGGCGTGCTGCAGGCGCTGCTGCCGGACAAGCCGATCAAGCAGGTCGTTTATCAATTAAACGAGCAGCAGACGCTGTTTATCGGGTCGCTGGCCCGATTTGATTTTGCCCAGGGACCGAGACAATCGTTCACCCTGTACACGTCCAACTCGCTGCCGATTCACCGGACGAAGCTGGAGCGGGCCGATCAGCTGTTCGCCGATCATCGGGGAGAGATGCTCGCTCCGCCGACCAGAGAACAACTGGAGGAAATCCCGGCTTGGACTCGACATCGGCTGACGATCAAACGCGGCTCCGATATGGATGTTGTGATCTCCGGTCTGGGCTGGATTCGTATCAATGATACCTCGGGAGCGATTATCGATATCTACGCCCCCAAAGGCATACGGGTCATGCTGCGCGACGCGCTGATTTGAGAAGGAGTGGGCTAAGACAGTGAATACAGCAGACAACGTTGCGGGAATCTCCGGACAGGCTGGAAATGTTGTGGACAGCCATACCATCTTGTATAGTGTCATCGGCGATCCTATCCATCATTCCAAATCACCGGTCATGATGAACAGGGCCTTCCGGGAAACCGGCATCAACGGAATTTACACCGCTTTTCATATTAAGGATGCGCAGCTGCCAGATTTTGTCGCGGGCGTGCGGGCGATGGGAATCAGAGGCGTGAATGTCACGATTCCTCATAAGCTTGCTGTCATGCCACTGCTTGATGAGCTTGACGAGAGCGCCCGGGCCATAGGGGCGGTAAATACAATCGTAAACCATGATGGTCGTCTTGTAGGCTACAATACCGACGGGATCGGATATGTCCGGTCCTTGAAGGAGGAAGCGGAGCCGGATCTGGCAGGGAAGCGGATACTGATTGTCGGCGCTGGCGGCGCGACAAGAGGGATCGTGTATGCCCTGGCCCGCGAAGGAGCGGCCAGCATTACGATCTCGAACCGCACGGTGCAGCGGGCGGAGGAGCTGGTCCTGGCCTTTGAAGGCCAAACAGACATCCTGCGGGCCATCGGCAGCGAAGCACTGCGGGAAGCATGCGGCGAAGCGGATATCATAATTAATACGACATCGCTCGGGATGCATCCGAAGATCGACGAGACGCCTGTCGATGCCAGCTGGCTTGCGCCCGGCGCCATCGCGAGCGATTTGATTTATAACCCGATGACGACCCGCTTTCTTGCGGAGGCGAAGCAGCGGGGCTGCAGCATTCATGGGGGGCTCGGGATGTTTATCTATCAGGGGGCCTACGCCTTTGAATATTGGACAGGCCGCAAGGCTCCTGTCGAGGCGATGCGTTCGGCTGTGCTTGATGCGTTCGGTTCTGGACGCTAATATGACGAAAGAAGGAACAATCAACATGCTGACAGGCAAACAGAAAAGGCATTTGCGCGCACTTGCGCATCATTTGCAGCCCGTATTTCAGGTGGGCAAAGGCGGAATGAACGAAAATCTTGTCCGCCATGTGGAAGAAGCGATCGAGAAGCGCGAGCTTCTCAAAATTTCAGTCCTAAACAATTCTGTCGAGGATCCAAAAGAAGTGGGCGAATGGCTGGCGGAGGAAGCGGAAGCGGAGCTCGTACAGGTGATCGGCAAGACCATTGTTCTTTACAAGGAATCCAAAGACTATAAAACAATCGTACTGCCGAAAAACAGTTAATACGCGAACCTTGCGAGGGTCATAGGGATGGCGCATGGTAACGGAAGGGAGCGGACATCGTGATAAAAGTTGGTATAATGGGCGGAACATTCGATCCGATTCATTACGGGCATCTGCTCGCTGCGGAAACAGCGCGTGAGGCGTGCGGTCTTGACGAGGTATGGTTCATCCCTACTTTTCAGCCTCCGCTGAAAGACAATGAGCCGGGAGCCGAAGGGCCTTCCAGGCTTGAAATGGTATATCGGGCTATTGATTTTCAACCGCATTTCCGGGCCCTTGATATTGAGCTTGAGCGGGGCGGAACGAGCTATACCATTGATACGGTAGAGGCGCTTCTGGAGCAGAATCCGGAGCGTTCGTTCAGCATTATTATCGGATCGGATCGGATTAACGACCTTCCAAGCTGGCACCGTGCCAAAGAACTGGCGGAGCTGGTCAACTTCATCGGTGTGGAACGACCGGGGGAATCGATTGAGAAATCACGGCTTCCGGATTACATCCTGGACCGGCTCCAAATAACGCAGATGCCGCTTATCGGACTTTCCTCGACGGATATCCGCAGGCGCAGGGCAGAAGGCTCATCCATCCGTTTCATGGTGCCGGAGAAGGTCCACTCTTTTATAAAAAGGAATGGTCTATATGAATCGTGATGACATGATAGCGGCTGTTCAGGCCGAGATGCCGGAGCGCCGCTGGAAGCATACGCTTGGCGTTATGGAGACATCCGTAGTGCTTGCCCGGCGCTACGGGGAGGATCCCGAGCGGGCGGAGCTCGCCGCGATTTTGCATGATGTGGCGAAGTATTGGCAAACGTCGCGAATGGAAGCCATTATCCGCGAGGAGGACCTTCCCCCCGATCTGCTCAAGTATGACAAAGAGCTGTGGCACGCGCCTGTTGGCGCCTATGTCGCCGAGCATAACTTTGGCGTCACGGACCCCGGTGTATTGGATGCGATTCGCTATCATACCTCGGGCCGGGAAGACATGACGCGGATGGATAAAATCGTCTGTCTGGCCGATTACATGGAGCCGGGAAGAGATTTTCCGGGAGTGGAGCGTATTCGCGAGCTGTCCGGACAGCATTTGGAGAAGGCGCTGATCGCCGGGTTTGACTCCACCATCACTCATTTACTGGCCCAAGGGAAGCGGATTTACCCGCTCACCATAGCAGCACGCAACGATTTACTATTAAAAGCCAGGGAGGCTGAGCAATGACCATAAAACCAGAGAAACTTCTGCAGCTCGTAGTAGCAGCGGCCGAGGAGAAAAAAGCGCATCAGATCGTCGCTCTCAATTTGCAGAACATTTCGCTTGTGGCCGATTATTTTGTGATTTGCCACGGTAATTCGGATACGCAGGTACAGGCGATTACAACGGAAATACGCAAGCAGGCGGAGTCCAATGGCGCGCGTTTGCGCGGAATTGAGGGCATGGACTCGGGCCGGTGGGTGCTCATCGATCTCGGAGATGTCGTTGTCCATGTTTTCCACCGGGAAGAACGTGAATATTACAATATTGAGCGGCTGTGGTCCGACGCGAAAGTTGTGGAGTTTGCATGAGTTTAATAGCCGGTACAATCCAGAAGTTCAGGGTGGCGCGTGAAGTGTCGCCCTACGGCTATTTTTTGAGTGATGGAGAATCGGAAGTGCTGCTTCACTATACCGAGCTTGTCGGTCACCGTCCGAAAGTGGACGATGAAGTTGAAGCCTTCATATTTTATGATACCGATGACCGGATCGCGGCAACGATGAAGCAGCCGTTCATTACGCTTGGCAAGGTCGCCCGTCTGGCGGTTGCGGATATCCATCCGCGTATCGGCGCTTTTCTGGAGATGGGACTCGGGCGGCAGCTGCTGCTTCCAATGTCCGAGCAGCCGGAGCTCAAGGAGCTGCGTCCCCAGCGCGGCGATGAAGTGCATGTGATCCTGGCCCATGACAAAATCGGCCGTCTCGTGGCAAAAGTGGCTTTTGAAGAAGAGCTTGCCGAGCTTGCTTTTTCCGCACCGGAATCCTGGCGCAATACATGGGTGGAAGGCTTTGTCACCAAGACGCTGAAGATTGGCTCTTTTGTACTTATTGACGGCGGTGTTGTCGGTTTTGGTGTTATGGGCTTTGTTCCTGCAGAGGAGCGGACCAAGCTGCTGCGGCTGGGCGAGCGTGTCCGGGCCAGAGTGACGTTCATCCGTGAAGACGGACGGGTCAATTTGTCGATGACTCCCCGCAAGGAAGTGGGCAGGCTGGAGGAATCGGAACGCATCCTTGCCTTTCTGCGGGAGCGGCCTGACGGAGCCATGCCCTATTCGGACGAAACATCGGCTGATATCATTAAACAGAAGTTTAATATAAGCAAGTCGGCTTTCAAGCGGGCGATTGGCAAGCTCATGAGGGAAGGGCTTGTTGTGCAGGACGGAAGCTGGACGACCCTGGTACAGGAAAAGCAGCCTGCAGAAGAAGAATAGAGGAGAGAAGCGATGCGTGCTTACCGGCAGTTTGCCACCGTTTACGACCGTCTCATGGAGGACATGCCCTATTCCGATTGGCTGCGGTTTGCAAGGGAGTGCTGGGACCGCTACGGCATCCCGCAAACCGTCGTCGATCTGGGCTGCGGCACGGGGAGTCTGGCGATTCCGCTCGCTCGCTCCGGTTTTCAGGTATTCGGTATCGATCTCTCGGCTGACATGCTCAGCATCGGGCGGAGCAAATGGGACGAAAGCCCGCAGCAGGCGATTCGGTCCTCTGCAGGCGCCATCCGCTGGCTGCAGCAGGATATGTGCAGCTGGGAGCTGCCGGAGCAGGTTGATGCCGTTATCTCCTTTTGCGACTGCATCAATTATTTGACGGAAGAGGATTATGTGGAAGCCGCCTTCCGTGCCACCTATGAAGGACTTAAGCCCGGCGGCGTCTTCCTCTTCGATGTGCATCCGCCCAGGACTCTGCAGCGTTACGCGGATGAGCAGCCCTTCGTGCTGGATGACCGGGATATCGCCTACATCTGGACGAGCGATCTGGACAGCGAACGGGTGGAAATCGAGCATCATCTGACGATTTTTGTCCGTGAGTCGGATGAACGGCCGTCCCATTACAACCGTTTTGAAGAGATTCATGTCCAGCGGGCTTACCAGCCGAAGTGGATTCTGGAGGCGCTGGCGAGAGCGGGGTTTGGCAGGGTGGAATCGTTCGCGGACTTTAGGCTGGCTGCGCCCGATGACCGTTCTGAGCGGCTCTTCTTCGCTGCGGTAAAATGAAGACTTATCCAGATGTGCTCTTGACATGCGTGGGGGTGCTTCTTTATAATCGAACTAATCATTTTAGGTTGGCGTCGATAAGGAGCAGTAGTTTCCTTGAACTGGATTCAGAGAGCCGGCGGTTGGTGCAAGCCGGACCAGAGGGGTTATGAACTCGCCTTGGAGCCGCACGTGCAAGCAGGTATATTAGCTTATGGCCTGTCTAAGCGTGCCGTCCCGCCCGCGTTAAGGGTTCGAGTGAGCAGCGGCAAAGCATGCCTGTTGTTAACTAGGGTGGTACCACGGGAGATAATCCTCTCGTCCCTAGCGTTTACGCTGGGGGCGGGAGGTTTTTTTATGAAAAATATGCGAATATAAGCAAATGAAATCGGGAGGCAATGGTAATGTCACAGGAACGTCCAGAGCAGCAAGGCTATAACCCACTGGTCATTGAGCCGAAATGGCAGATGTATTGGGATGAGCACAAGACTTTTCAAACGACTGAGGATCCGGGAAAACCGAAATTTTACGCGCTGGATATGTTTCCGTATCCATCCGGCTCAGGGCTGCATGTAGGCCATCCCGAAGGGTACACGGCTACTGATATCGTCTCCCGCTACAAACGGATGAAGGGCTATAATGTCCTCCACCCGATGGGCTGGGACGCGTTTGGACTGCCTGCGGAGCAGCATGCTCTGGATACGGGGGAGCATCCTCGGGAAATTACGGTCAAGAATATCAATAATTTCCGCAGACAAATCAAGTCGCTTGGTTTCTCGTATGACTGGGACCGCGAATTCAGCACCACCGATCCCGATTATTACAAATGGACGCAGTGGATATTCATTCAGCTGTTTAACAAGGGACTCGCTTATGTGGCGGAGGTTCCTGTTAACTGGTGTCCTGCGCTGGGCACAGTGCTTGCGAACGAAGAAGTTATCAACGGCCTGAGCGAACGGGGCAATCATCCCGTCATCCGCAAGCCGATGCGCCAATGGGTGCTGAAGATCACGGAATATGCGGAGAGGCTGCTTGAGGATCTGGAGGAACTGGACTGGACCGAAAGCATCAAGGACATGCAGCGCAACTGGATCGGCAAATCCAAGGGAGCAGAAGTGACCTTTGCCATCGACGGCTATGAGGAATCGCTGGTCGTGTTTACGACAAGGCCCGATACGCTTTTTGGCGCAACCTACTGCGTGCTGGCGCCGGAGCACGAGCTTGTCGCTCAAATTACGACGGCGAAGCAGAAAGCTGCCGTGGAAGCTTACCAGGAGTCTGCCGCACGCAAAAGCGATCTGGAGCGCACAGATTTGGCCAAGGACAAAACAGGCGTATTTACAGGAGCCTATGCCATCAATCCGGTGAGCGGAGCCAAAACACCGATCTGGATCGCCGATTACGTTCTTGCCGGATACGGCACCGGGGCCATTATGGCAGTACCGGGCCATGATCAACGCGACTGGGAATTCGCCAAGCAGTTTGATCTGCCTATAGTGGAGGTTGTTCAGGGCGGGACGATCACCGGGGAAGCCTACGCCGGAGACGGTCCCCATGTGAATTCGCAATATTTGAACGGATTGAACAACGAAGAGGCTATCGCCCTGATGATCCGCAAGCTGGAGGAGAACGGCAAGGGCAAAGGTAAAATCACCTACCGCCTTCGCGACTGGCTGTTCAGCCGCCAGCGTTATTGGGGGGAGCCGATTCCGATTCTTCATCTGGAGGATGGCACGATGAAGCCGGTTCCGGATGACCAGCTGCCGTTGCTGCTGCCGGAAATCGATCAGATCAAGCCTTCCGGGACGGGCGAATCGCCTTTGGCGAATGTGACCGAATGGGTGGAGACGATTGATCCGGAAACGGGGATGAAGGCGCGCCGCGAAACCAATACGATGCCGCAATGGGCGGGCAGCTGCTGGTATTATCTGCGGTTTATTGATCCTCACAACCAGAATGAGCTTTGCTCCAAGGAGAAGCAGGCGCAGTGGCTGCCGGTGGATCTGTATATCGGCGGCGCGGAGCATGCTGTGCTTCATCTGCTTTATGCGCGCTTTTGGCATAAGGTGCTGTACGATCTGGGCATTGTGGATACGAAGGAGCCGTTCCATAAGCTGGTCAATCAAGGCATGATTCTTGGCATGAATAATGAGAAGATGAGCAAATCGCGGGGCAATGTCATCAATCCTGATGATATTGTCAATGAGTTCGGGGCAGATACGCTGCGGATGTATGAGATGTTCATGGGACCGCTTGAAGCTACGAAGCCATGGAATACCAACGGTGTGGAAGGGATGTACCGTTTCCTCAGCCGCGTATGGCGGATGGCGATCGGGGAAGACGGCGCTCTTCATGCGAAAATATCGGATGCAAAAACGACGGATGCGTTCAAGCGCACCTGGCATCGCACGATCAGGAAGGTAACGGACGATTACGAGCATCTGCGCTTCAATACGGCGATCAGTCAACTGATGATATTCGTCAATGAGGCGTACAAGGCAGAATCGCTCCCCCGGGAAGCAGTCGAGCATTTTGTTCAGATGCTGTCTCCGCTCGCGCCGCATATCGCCGAAGAGCTGTGGTCAAAGCTGGGTCATACTGGGTCGGTCACTTATGTGGCTTGGCCAGCCTACGATGAGTCCTGGACGATTGATCAAGAGGTGGAAATTGTCGTACAGGTGAACGGAAAAATCCTCGATCGTCTCTCGATAGCGGCCGATACGGAGGAATCCGAGATGGAGAGCATCGCCAAGCTATCCGTTAAAGTGGCTGAGGCGCTTGAGGGCAAGACGATCCGCAAAGTAATTGCCGTCAAGGGCAAGCTTGTCAACATCGTAGCCAATTAAGAATCAGTCAAGGTAAGCAAAGCTGCCTGGTAAAAAGAGGTGAATGGCTTATTAACGCAAAGCATGCGTTATGGGCCATTCACCTCTTTGCCGTATAAGGAGAGAGCGACCCGCTCCAGATCTTCCTTGTATTTGGCATGTGTCGTCCGGATGACGGCATTGAATACACCGTCAAGCTCGCGGTTCAGCAGGGCAAGCGCCTGGGCGGTTATGCCGCCGGGAACGGCTACTCTTGCCTGAAGGGTTTCTGGCGACATGCCTCCTTCGGTGAGCAGCTGGCCGGTGCCATAGAGCATCGCGCTTGCCACAATCTCCGCCTCTTCCCGGGGGATTCCGGTTTCTTCAACCGCCGCGTTGATGAAGCTCTGCAGGACAAAGGCCATGAAGGCCGGACCGCAGCTGGAAATATCCGAGACGATCCGCGTATGCTTCTCATCAATGGCCAGAGGTGCGCTGATCATGGAGAAAAGGTTGTTCAGGCGGGCTTTATCCGCTTCATTCAGTCTATCGCCGTACATGCATAAGGTTGCGCCGCAGCATACAAAATTCGTTATGCTGGGAATGACTTTCGCTATCTTGCAGGGGAGAGAATTTTCCAGCTGCTCAATCAGGACAGGGCTGGTAATCGAGATAACAATCTGGTCTTCCGACAGAATCCCGCGAATCTCCTCGATGACCCGTTTATATTCTAGCGGTTTGATGCACAAAAATATCAGATCCTGTCCGATGACGGCATCGCGGTTAAGGGGGACAGCGCGCAGGCCAAGGTGCCGGACGGCAAGCTTTTCCGCTTTGGCGAAGGTACGGTTGCTGGCGGTAATTTGTGACGGTTCAAGCGCGCCCGAACCGATAAACGAATCGATAAGCAAGCTTCCCATACTTCCGATTCCGATAAATCCAACATTCATCGTAACCCCTCCTTGGCTCTTTGCTCTTACTACCCTATGCAAGGGGGCAAGGCCAACATAACCAAAAGTACGGCAAAGTTTTAGACATTATCGCCGGATAAATAAAGGACAGAGGTGACCTCTACAATATGTACTCTGAAAAAAGAAGATCCGACTGGAATCGAAAATTTATGATGGCCGCCCTGCTTCTCCTGGGGGCTCTGCTGCTGGTCGCTGCGCTCTATCAGTCAGATTCCAGCGAGCCGCCAGGCTGGGTGGCTATGAACAGCCAGGTGAAAGAAGTGTTGAATCCGGCGGACAATGAGCCAGGACCTGCTGCGAAGGATAAGATAAAGAACGACGCTCCTGGCACGGACCGGCAAAGCGGCGGGATGACGGTTCCAGCTTCAATAGATGCGGAAGAGGAGGGAGCCGCAAGCCCCACGGATGTCGCGGAGGACATTAAGACCTCAGGAGGAAGCAAGACCAAGGAAGGAGCTAAGGCTGGCTCGGAAGATATACCCTCAGACTCGGGGAAAGAGACAGACGCGAAGCAGGCTGCAAGTGCAGGGGCAGGAGGTGAGAAGGCTATCGAACCTCGGGGAGCCGGCCTTACCGAAGAGGGCAAAATCAACATTAATTTTGCTACGGCCCAGGAACTGGATGAGCTGCCCGGCATCGGGGAAGCCAAGGCGGGAACGATCGTCGCGGACAGGGAGAAGAATGGTCCGTTTCGCTCAGTTGACGATTTGCTCCGGGTCAAAGGAATCGGTCCCAAACTACTGGAAAAAATGAAACCTTCCATTGTTGTTGCGCCTTGATTATGCGACAATGGGAAAAGCAGCGGCCAGAGCCGTTGCTGCTCAATTCCGGCGAGGAGGATTCTTACATGTCCGAACAACGCAAGCTTTCATTGGAAACGCTATCCGTCCACGGAGGCCAGGAAATCGATCCTGCGACCATGTCGCGGGCAGTACCGATTTATCAAACAACGTCTTATGGGTTCCGCGATACCGATCATGCTGCAGACTTGTTTGCGCTCAAGGAATTCGGCAATATCTACACCCGCATTATGAATCCGACAAGCGATGTGTTTGAGAAGCGTATTGCCGCTCTGGAAGGCGGGCCGGCCGCTCTAGCTGTCGCATCGGGTTCGGCGGCTATTACATATGCAATTCTGAACATAGCCGGCTCAGGAGATGAAATCGTTTCCTCGACCAGCTTGTACGGCGGGACTTATAATCTGTTTTCAACTACGCTTCCCAAGCTGGGCATCAAGGTCAATTTTGTCGATCCGCAGGATCCGAACAATTTCGAGGCCGCGATTACCGACAATACAAAAGCCCTATTTGCGGAGAGCATTGGCAATCCGAAAGGTGATATTATTGATCTTGAAGCGGTCGCTGCCATTGCTCACAAGCATGGTATTCCGTTCATTGTCGACAACACGTTTCCAAGCCCGTTCTTGTGTCGTCCCCTTGAGCATGGCGCAGATATTGTGGTCCATTCCGTGACCAAGTTTATCGGAGGTCACGGGACGTCCATCGGCGGGGTCGTCGTGGATGGCGGAACCTTCGACTGGAAGGCAAGCGGAAAATTCCCCGGCTTGACCGAACCGGACCCCAGCTACCATGGCGTCATCTATACGGATGCCGTTGGGCCAATTGCATATATTATTAAAATGCGCGTCCAGCTGCTTCGCGATATGGGAGCTGCCATTTCGCCGTTCAACTCGTTCCTGCTGCTGCAGGGGCTGGAGACGCTGCATCTGCGGATGGAACGGCACAGCGCCAACGCTTTGGCTGTAGCTCAATTCCTCGAAGCTCACGATGCGGTGGAATGGGTCAACTATCCGGGGCTGCCGAGCCATGTCTCCTATGACCTTGGCCAGAAATATATGCCCAAAGGTCAAGGGGCGATCCTTACCTTCGGTATTAAAGGCGGGGCGGATGCCGGCAAAAAAGTGATTAATGCGGTATCGCTGTTCTCTCATTTAGCTAATGTGGGCGACTCGAAGTCTCTGATTATCCATCCGGCCAGCACAACCCATCAGCAGCTGTCGGAGCAGGAGCAGGAAGCGGCAGGCGTAGCGCCGGGAATGATCCGTCTTTCGATCGGAACTGAAGGCATCGACGATATTCTGCATGATCTGAGCCAGGCTTTGTCGGCCAGTCAGCAGTAGGATTAACAGGATAGGAGAGGAAAAATTACGATGGTTACGGATTCGCGCGAGAGCGCGCGCAAAGACTGGGATACTTACTTCATGGATATTGCCTACATGGTCTCCACGCGTTCACGTTGTTTGAGGCGGCATGTAGGGTCTGTGCTGGTGCAGGGGAAGAAGCTGCTCGGGACGGCGTATAACGGAGCCCCCATGGGCGTGGCCGACTGTTCGGAGGCCGGCTGCATGATTGTGGAGGAGCTGGAGCTTCAAATTACGGACGGAGAAGAGCGCATGGTCAAGAAGCAGCGCTGTATCCGAACCATTCATGCGGAGCAGAACCTGCTGCTCTTCACCGACCGGATCGACCGGGAAGGCTCTACCGTATATGTGACGGATCAGCCCTGCTGGACTTGTGCCAACATGCTTGCGAACAGCGGAATCAAGGAAATCGTCTACCATCGGAATTACTTGAAGGACAGCGATAAAGTGATCGATCTGATGCGGCAAAAAGGCATTTTGTTCCGTGCATTGGCGGGATATGAGCCGCCGGAGCAGGCGAAGATGAATATCACATCCTGAGTATGGGATGCAATGAAGCATTTTGAGGAAGAACCTCTGTGAGCGCCTATTTGGGCGCTGCAGAGGTTCTTTTTTTTTATTCGAAGGAAGGAGCGGCCCGAAATGAATATGAACAGTCGACCCTTGGTGTTTTTTACACTCTGCTGGGTACTTGGAAGTACGGCTGGAGCAGGGCTGCTGTTTCCTGGCCTGCTGCTCGCAGGAGGGGCTCTTGCCATCCTGCTGTTTGCACAGGTACTGCTGCATCGTTCGACCTTGTTGCTGGCGGCCGCCTGCCTGATCGCCTTTGCCGGTGCAGCGGCAGAACGGGTTTGGTCGGACAAGCATAATGTCAGCGCGCTGCCACCACCTGCTCAGGAGGCGGCGGCTCCCGGCAGTTCCGCTGCGTACAGCGTGGAAGTCTCGGGAACGATTGTCTCGGCTGTCGAGGTGGATGGCGACCGCGCCCAATTTAAAGCGCGCGTGCACGATGCCGCGGTGGCTGGCGAATCAGAGCCGCGCAAGCTGAGCGAGCTTCTGCTTGTCAACGTCAAGCTTGCCGAGCAGCCGGATCAGGTCATTGCCGCGGGCTGGAGACGGGGGTCGCATATCGTGATCAATGGCGAAATCAGCGAGCCTGCTGCAGCGACCAATTTTGGCGGCTTCGATTACCGGAGCTATCTTCTCAGCCAGCGCATCCATTGGCTGCTTAAGGCAAACGGCATTTCATCCGTGCAAATAAGCCCCGGTCCGCGTCTGAGCAAGGCATCTCTGCTAAGCCGCATCGATGAGTTTCGCGGATCGCTCGGAAGCCGCATGGACGGGCTGTTCCCAGCGGATCAGGCCGGATATATGAAGGGGCTGGTGCTGGGTATACGCGAGGACCTGGATCCGGAGCAGTTCCGGCAATTTTCCCAGCTGGGACTGACGCATATATTGGCGGTATCGGGTCTGCATGTAGCGGTATTCCTCTACGTCCTCGGGGGGCTGCTGCGGCTGCTGCGATTGACCCGCGAGCGCATGCTGCTTATCATGATTGCCGCTGTCCCGTTCTATGTGCTTCTGGCGGGCGGCGCCCCCTCCATTATGCGGGCCGGAATCATGGCCATGCTGGGTTTGTTCGCGGCGCGGCTGAACAAGCTGAAGGACGGCTTGCACCTGTTGTCAGCCGCTGCGCTGCTGATGCTGTTTTGGGATCCCTATCTGCTTGAGGATGTTGGCTTTCAACTATCCTTTCTTGTTACAGCTGGACTCATTCTGGGCGTACAGCCTGTCAGGAAATTACTGCCCCGTGGCAAACGCTCGAAGGCGCTGTTTGATTTGATCGCTGTAACGGTGGTGGCCCAGGCTGTATCATTTCCGCTTACCATCTATTATTTTAATCAGATCCACCTGCTTTCCTTGCTGGCAAACTTCATTCTGGTACCGTTCATCAGCTTCATCGTTATGCCCCTTGGAGGCGCTGCGCTAGTTCTGGACAGTCTATGGCATGCAGGAGCAGCGTGGCTCGGTTCGGTTGCGTCAGTAGCCAACCGTTTGAGCTTTGGCATTGTACTGCAGCTAAGCGGATTCCAGCAATTCCGCTTCATTATCGGTACGCCGCCGTTTGGCTGGGTTCTTTATATGTACACATCAATAGGATTATGCCTGTCGGTGCTTCATCGCCGGGGCTTGCAGCCAATCTTCGGGAAGTCATCGGAGCAGCCTGACAACGATACCCAACCGATGGGCGGAAAGCAGTGGGTGGAAGAAGACGTTACCCAGCCTCTGGGTTCGCTTCTTCCGAACCGGGCGGAGGCTTCCCCTGGCGCATCGGGTACCAGACAGCCTATCCAACCCATCCGTCGAATTATAATTCCCGTCCTGCTTTGCTTGGCGCTGATTGCTCCGATTCTGTGGGCCTATT
This sequence comes from Paenibacillus sp. JT22N12, assembly GCF_056269365.1. Lineage (NCBI taxonomy): Bacteria > Bacillati > Bacillota > Bacilli > Caryophanales > Paenibacillaceae > Paenibacillus > Paenibacillus sp. JT22N12. Next base: position 805,278 of record NZ_JBWDNU010000002.1, read on the forward strand.
ATCCGAAATGGAACAATAACGATGCCTACGTCAGCTTTCTGGATGTGGGGCAGGGAGATTCCATTCTGATCCGGACAGCACATGGCAAGCATATTCTCATTGATGGAGGGGGCTCGGTGAGCTTTCGGAAGAAGGGGGAGGAATGGAAGGATCGCGACGATCCGTTCGAGGTAGGCCGCAAAGTCCTTGTGCCGCTGCTGCAAAAGCGCGGCGTGCAGCAGATAGATCTGCTGGTCATGACTCATCTGGACAGCGATCATATCAAGGGGCTGCGGGCTGTCGTAGACAATATTCCTGTCAAAGGGATGCTTTGGAACGGTACCTTCAAGCGCTCCGATGATGCGGTTTCCATGCTTGGCGCTGCCGTTGACAAGGGAATTCCGATGTACCGCAGCGAGGCCGGCCAAAGCTGGGAAATCGACGATGGAGCGACCATCTCCTTAATTGGAGGAAACAGGGATAGCGAATCCGACACTATTCCTCTGGTGGAGGAACAGAATGGGCAAAGCGTAGCGATGATCGTGGAGCTGTACGGAAGATCGTTTCTGCTGACCGGCGATGCCGATGCAGCGGAGGAGCGTGCGATTCTGTCCCGGATTTCTGAATCCGGGGGAGCTTTGCTCGAACAGCCGGCAAGCGCTGCTGTCGGTGAATATGAAGAAAATCAAGCAATAAATAAAACAAAACCGAATGCCATCGATGTAATGAAAGTTTCCCATCACGGAAGTAAAACCTCTTCCACACCGGAGTGGCTTGCCTACTGGCAGCCTCATACTGCGGTCATTTCCGTCGGCAGGAACAATACGTATGGACATCCGAACGGCGAGGTCATGGAGCGTTTAACCGCTGCCGGAGCCGATGTGAAGCGCACGGATCTGAACGGCGAGATTGAGTATCGCATCACTGCGGACAGTCAGTTGTTCGCACGGCAGATGCTTGCTGGATGGCCTTAAAGGGAAATCATTTGGAGCCGTGTTTTCGGACAATAGGAGGATATTGCCAATTATTGTCGAATCAATAAAGAAAAGCAGGCTCCGCGCAAGAACATTTCAAAAACCAGGTTAAGGATATGCCTGTATATATTCATTAACCATTGTCATCTGAAGATGCGCCTTAAGGCTGGACAGCTTACAGACATTTTAATGGATTCAATTTAATTGACCCGCGGGGCGGTGCAAATATGCAGCCGTCTTTTTATGCGGTGCTTGCATATTGGGTGGAATTTCAAATTGAAAAGAGGCATCAATAATGTTAAGAGCAGTCATCGTGGATGATGAGCGACCAGCCATTCACCGCTTGCAGCAAATACTCAATGTCCGGGAAGATGTGGAGATTGTCGGTGGATTTACCAAAGCCTCCGAAGCGCTCAAGGCATTTCCGGAGCTGAGGCCGGATGTGGCTTTTTTGGATATTGAAATGCCGGAAAGAAACGGTCTCGAACTGGCGGCGGTGCTGCTGGACATGCAGGAGGATCTGGAAATTATTTTTACGACAGCTTACAGCCAGTACGCCTTGGAGGCGTTCCGGGTCAATGCGATAGATTATTTGCTGAAGCCGGTCGATCCAGACCTGCTTGAGCGTACGATTCAGAGGATCTATAAGCGGAAGGAGAGGGGAAGTTCCCTGAACCGGGCGGCGGAGAGTGCATATGCGCGCATTCAATGCTTCGGCAGCTTCGCGGTTTTTGGAAGGAACGGGGAAACGGTCCGCTTCCCGACGATGAAGACGGAAGAGCTTCTTGCCTACTTTTTGACCCACCGCGACACGGATCTCTCCAAATGGGCGATATGCGAAGCCTTGTGGCCGGAGCAGGAGCCGGAGAAGTCGGAGCAGAATTTGCACACTTCCGTGTACCGGATGAAGAAGACCCTTCAGGAAAACGGTATCCGCATCCATCTGGAATCAAGAAAAGGCGTGTATCGCTTTGAACTTCTTGATTCATGCGATTACAGGCAGTTGGTGGAACTCAGCAGCCAAAGCCTGACGCCAAGTGATCAGTCGCTGGATGATGCCGAGCGGATGCTGCTTCAATACCGCGGCACATTGTTCGGGGACAAGGATTACGCATGGTGCGAGTCGGAGAGGGAGCGTGTTCAGAAGATTTTCGCCGAGCTTGCCAAACAGCTGATCCGCATCTGGATGGACGCGAAAAACGTTGATCGCGCGCATGAACTGCTTCAATTCATGCTCGAACGGGTTCCATATGACGAGACGGCGCATGAATGGCTGCTGAGTATCTACGTTCTGCGAAAGGATCGAATTGCTTTCTTCACGCATTATAAAAAAATGGAGGATTGGCTGCTGAAGGAAGTGGGAATCGCCCCTTCCGCTTCGGTCAGAAGGCTTTATAAAAAAATAAAAACGGAAATGAAATAAACAGGCTCCGGGACGTGTGCGATGTACACGCTTCGGAGTCTGTTTATTTTCGTTGGAACGACCCGTTTAATGTCGAAGCTTGTCAGCGTTTTGTGAGAATCCTGGCGTAATATAGGTAATTGGAATCAGATTTATAGCTGGGGGGTCATATGTTGATGTTGAATAGCCAAAAGTTGAGAAAATGGCTGGCGGTGACGGCGGTTTTTAGTCTGCTTTTCTCGCTGCTGCCAGTCTGGACTGCGCCGAAGGCGGAAGCCGCAGGCGATGATTTGGAGGTGACTTTTGGCGCAGGTACGCTTATCGGAAATATATCGCATGAGGCGGATAATTCGTTTCTTAACTTTGCCAGTAATCAGCCGGGTTTCACCAAGAGCGACGGGATCAATATGGATCCTGCCAATGGGGATGTCTTCGTGCATTCAGGAGAATCGGCCCAATTTATCATTAACGTAGCTGACAATCCTGCACTGAAGGCTGTTGCACAAAGCGGGCATGCGCAAGCGATTGTGGGATGGAGCTCCCTTCACTGGACTGAAACATCGGGCGGCTGCGGCTTTTTGAGTCTTGAAAATTGCTTCCAGGGAACAAGAACGTGGATTTACGTGGACGGAACGGAAGTATTGTATGAAGAAGCATGGGACGGCGGGGTTTCGGCAAGAAGTGCTGTGGTGACGATAACTCCGACGACCGAGATTCGGATCGAGGTGAGCGGTGTCAGAGACGGCGTAGACGCTCCGTCGGGACCCAGGGGTTTATTTGTCAAGTTTCAGGATAAAGAACGTCCGGAGTTGACGGATTATACGTTCACCGGCAATGGAGAGGAATGGCCCAACAACAAGATTAATCAGCAGGAGCTTTATGTCAAGAAAGGCGAAAACATTTCATTATCTTACAATTTCAGCGAGCCCGTACGCCCAACGACAGTCGTTGCGGCGAATGCCGATGCTTTTCTTAAGCATCCGCTGTTTGTCAATCCCGCCGGAACCGGTCTGCCGGCCTCCGGGCAAGCGCAGTATTTGACCAGCAAGACATACACGGCAAGCACATTTTCAGCCAATCAAGGGGACCCGTATCAGTATTTCAAGTTTCCTCTTCATGACAGCATTGCGTATCAATATACGGGTACCCAGTACCATAATAGCGGCAATAATCCGCTTGAACCGAAAATTCTGATCGATCCGGACGACGATACGTCGGGAGATCCGCCGATAGACCAGCCTTTGGAGAAAAAGTTCAAGGATGCCGTGTTCGCAGACGCGGCCGGCAATGTGGCGGATATTTCGTTTCCCGGTACAGCCAACGGGGGCAGCAATAATTATCTGGACGGCAAAACAGTTGATCCGTTTGACTACAGCAAAGAAGGCTTCCGCGTCATAGTCGATGCGGTGCCGCCCAAGTACACGAAGGTGGGCAACGGCATACAGCCGCAAATTCTTACCGGCGTCAATCTTAATAATCATGATGCGTTCGATTTCACGCTGCAGCTCTCGGAGCCGGCTGTCGTGAACAGGCAATGGGACGTAACCAAGACGTTCCTGCTTTTGAATAACGGTATGAAAGCCACGTATACAGCAGGAGAAGGAACGGACAAGTGGACCTTCAGTCTCCAGATTCCGGACGGACAGGAAGTGGAAACGCCGCTGCTCAAGGCGGTGGCCTTGACGAATGATAAGGCGCCGATTAATCCCGCAACGAATGAACCGTCCGACACCAACGTACTGCGGGATTATGCGGGGAATATGCTGATCCAGCCCATCAACTATGACGGTGTTTGGCCTGCGGACGTCAACGCCGATGACAGAGCCAATGTCAATTCGAAAATTGACTGGGCAGGATTGTCGATTGACAATACGCCGCCGGCGATCGGATATCATTTCGAGAACGGCGGAGCCGACAATCAAACGTACCGGAAGAATGGCAAGGTGACGATCGACGCCAACGATCCGCCGCTGATTGTACCGGCCTTGGACCCGGTGCAGCCCGGAACAACCCGGCCGAGCAAGGGCATCTATCGTCCTTCGAATTTGACAGGATCGAATTCTCCGGCTGTCGGACTGGTCTATTATGCATGGACGCGCAGCGAGACAGATCCCTTCAAAGACGCACCGGTTGAACCAATAATTGATCCATCCAATCCCGTATTTGATGATCCGTTCACAGCCGTCAAACGGTACGCCTTGTCTGGCAAACAGCCCAGAGAGGAGCTGTATCCGGGCAATGAGCAACTGGCGGAGCTTGATCTTGGCGTAGTCAACAACAAAACGAATCTGATCCCGCTTCCCCCGGAGGCGCTGACCGCCCATAACAGCGGTGAATGGTATTTGCATGTCTGGACGGCGGATATGACCTGGGACTCGGCGAGAGAGCTGATGCAGGAAGAGAAGAAGGACAACTATATCCGGGACCATGCTCAAGAGTACAGCGACTGGCTGGACAAAGCGCCTGGCTCGGAGGCGGACAAGATCTTCTACGCCAACAACCAGGCGCTTGCGGCTGTCGGCAGCTACGGCGTTCTGAGCGTCTGGCCCCTGGCCGATTTTAGGAACGACGATTCGAACTGGACGCATAATGTGACTGCCGTCAAGGTGGACAACCGTGCGCCGGAAATTTCGTTTGACGGCATCACAGGGAACGATACGTCTTCCGTTCAGGTCAAGGTGACGGTGAATGATCCCCACAGCGGAATCCAAACCAGCCAATATCAATGGGTGAAAGCAGGCGCTCAGCCTCAGGACATCGATTGGAAGGACCTCCCGGGCTCTGGAGGAACGCTGACGCTGGCCACGTCGAATGACATTATTGAGGACGGCAGCTATGTCCTCTATGTGAAAGCATCGGATCATGCAGGCAACGGGCAGACCCTCATGAGCGAGACCGTGACGGTCAACTCCGCCAATGCCGTGACCGGCAGCTTCGATCCGGAGCCCGAAGCCAATGTGTACGTGAACAGCCATGAGGTGCAGTTCCGTCTTGGCGGCTCGCTGCTGCATCCCCTGAATGCTGCCTCTGCGACCTACTTGGACGATGAAGACGGCACAGGAGAGCAGACGGTCATTGACGCGACCTATTCGGATGATGGAGCAGAGGATCGGACTTTAGCCGATCCGGCGGATGCTGCGGCCGGTCCGCTTTTTGCCGGCTATGCCTTCAGCTCAAGTCCCGTTCATCCTGCCGATGACGGAGCGTTCACGCCGCTAGCGGCTGTCGATCAAGCGGACGACGGCACTTTAAGCTATGTGATTCCGGCTGACCCGGCATTAAACGGAAAGCAGTATCTTTATATACTGGCGAAGATGGACCAGTCTGGTATGGAGAAGAAATATTACTTTTCCAAGGCCTATTATTTCGACAATCTGCCTCCGGAAGTGACGTTCAGCCGAACCGGCTCCGATTATCCGCGGCCCTCCCAGAGTGTGACGGTTGCGATCAATGAACTGTACACTCCGACAGGTGCAAGCGCGGCCTATCAGTTTGTCAAGGACGGGGATGCGATACCGGATGAGAGTTCGTCCGGATGGAAGCCATTGGATGGCGGAACGGCCGCTGTCGACAATCTGGGGCTGCAGCCGGGCGAAACGGCGCGTTACACGCTCTATGTCCTCGCCCGTGATGGAATCGGAAACGCCGGCATTACGCACACCGGCACGTTCAATATATCCAGGGAGGCTGACGAAATTCCTCCGAGCTCTGTGTCAGCAGGCTTGATCTACTTGTATGGCGACACGCTGGACGGCTACACCGCAATCGTGAAGCTGGGCCTTGGCGCAGAGGACAAAACGGGCTATGAATATTCCGTATCCCCGGACAATGGATCCAGTTGGGTGAAATGGAGCCCTTATACGAATTTCGTCTCGTTGAAAGTGCCAACGGACAATCCGGCGGCGCTGCAGCTCCAGGTCAAATTCCGCACGCCGGGCGGTATCATCGGTGATCCGGTCAAGCTGGATACGTCGGGTGTCTCTACGCAGCAGCCGGTCTATGCATTGGCATCGCTGAGCACAACGCGGCCGGTGAAGCCAGGCGTAGGCGTCGACATTAACGTCACGGCTCCACTTGGCATCAAAGTGGTGCCTGCGGCTGTGAATCCGTCCGCTCCGGTCCGGTCGGGCAATACATTCAAAGTCAACACAAGCAGCGGCGTGTACGCCTTTGACCTTACCGACATTGCGGACGATACCCGTACGGGCACCTTGTATATTTCCGTCAGCAACATCGACGACATATTGCCTCATGGTGAGATTGAATATTTGAAGACAATTCCGACCAACGGCAATGTGACGGTTCAACTGGTCGACTTGTCCGAGCCGGCCAGAGTGCTCAATAACAACGGCAGGACGTCCTATACATTTACGGAGAACGGAAACTTTACCTTCCAACTGATGGATGAGGCCGGCAACACCAATGACATTACGGCCAACGTTGAAAATATTCGTAAAGCAGTGCCGAAAGTCGAGGTCGTCCGCTCCTATACGTATGGGGAGAACGACAGCAAGAGCTACGGCACGATTAAGGACGGCAGCGGCAATGTGCTGTTTGCCTCCGGCGTCAACCTGACGGTGATCAAAGCAAGAGATGAGGCCGAGGATGTCATCGTGACTGCAGTGGACGGCAAGGATACGATCATGCTGCAGAAGAACGGTACGGTTTCCTTCATTGTCTCCGATCAGTACGGCAACACGGACGTCGTCAAAGAAGTGGTCGACAACATCATTCCGGATCCGCCGGCAGTTGATTCGATCACTTATACATTCGTGGATAACGGGGGCAATCCACTGCCGCAAAATCAGATCAAGACCGTAAACGGCAAGCTGGCTGCCAGAGGGAATGTGAAGGTGACGCTGACCGGCAAAACGGCTTCTCCGAACCGGGTATTCCTCGGCAAAGCTCCGACCAAAGCCGAAAACGGCAGCTATTCGAATGCCATAAGCTCGGAGGACGGCAATTTCAGCTACTCGCGGATCTATTCCGCGAATGGAGTGACGACCGTTGCCCTGTCGGACATCGTAGGCAATGCGGTCAAGGTGCCTCTAGACATTCAGGGACTTGACAATACTCCGCCGTCGATTGAACTGAATTTACCGTCTGTAGGCATCGTGAAGAAAAATCTGGATGCGCTTGGTCTGGTGAAGGATCCTGCTGCCGGCGGTTATATCGTTACCGTAGACAAGGCCAAGGAGCTGGGGCTAGGCGGATTCCTGGTGTCGGATAATCTGTCAGCGGAGGGCGCCATCCGCGTCATCGTCAGCGGACTGGATATGAGCAAGACGGATGGAAGTCCGCAGCTTGTGACTTATACAGCTGTCGACGAAGTCGGCAACAAGGCGAACGCTACCCAATATGTAACGGTAGTCGAGGACGACGGCATGAGTATATTCGCCAACGGCCTGTTGATATCGGGTTCGTCCGCGACGACAGCCATTTTCGATCAGAGCACGCTTACGTTCAATATTACAAACTACAACGTTGTGAACGTTGGCGGACGCGATCAGGTCAATGAGAAAGGCACTTACGACCTGCTGTATCAGTCCGGATTGTACCGGGAAGGGCAGATGAAATATATCGCCACGGGCATTTCATACAGCGATTTGGTAAAAGGCAATTTCAAAGTGAGCTTCCCAAGCGCCGGCTGGTATACGATTATAGTCCGGAACCAGGAGCGGGAACGCGAGTTTGCGACCTTCTTCATCAGTAAGAAAGGCTAGCGCGAAGTCATATGGCTGATCGAAACAGATGCGGTGGCTTGGGCTGGGTTTCTCAAGGGCCATCACTTACCACCGCGAATACAAAAAAGAGACTTCACAAGAGGAGGCAGTTCGTTTTGAAGCTGTTTACCAAATTGCTTGCATGCGTGCTCGCGCTGCTGCTGTTCCTTTATTCGGGGAGCGGGATCTCGTCCGCTCTTGCGGAGGACATCAGCGCGCCCAAGGTGACGGAGCTGCAAAATGATTTTATTAAAATTACAGTCGACAATGCCTCCGGCCGGTTCGGCATCCGGACGGTGGACGGGCAGCCCATTCGCAAGAAGGACCAGAATGTAAGTCTGCTCTTTCAGGGTGATGATCCGGAAACTTCTTTTACGACCTTCAAGATTGACGGGACTCCTTATATATTCGGCAATCCATACAAATTCGGCATCGATTTCTTCTCTGAGACATCCAAGCCGAGCATTATCGAGAACAACGACGGCACCAAGCAGATTGAAACGGTCTGGACAATTAAAGGCGTTCAAATCAAACAGGTATTGATGCTGTATGCCGATCCATCCGACAAGCTCAATGCGGGCAATATCAACATCCGCTATGAGGTGCTTAACAACAGCGGTCATCAGGTGGAGCTGGGCACCCGCATCCTATTGGATACGATGGTGGGCGGTAATGACGGTCCCGCCTTCCAGATCGGCACGGCCTATGAGCAGCCGCTCACGGTCGAACGGGAACTGGTGCACAATCCGGAAGATAATGAACAGATTTCTCCGGAAGACAGAGCGTACTATAAACTTCCGCCGTATTGGGTTATGCGGGACAAGCTCGATCTGAGCAAGCCTACGGCGACTGACGTCATGGCCTACGGCTTCAACAACTTTGCCGAGCAGAACATCAATATTGTGGACAGGATGCAGGTCGGACATTGGAACGGTCTTGCCAATACGAAGTGGGATTATACTCCGGATGGCAATCTGGATTATACGACGGATACGAATGACTACGGAACTGCCGACTCCGCCGTAGCTTTCTATTGGGATCCGAATGTGATCGCCGACAAGGCGTCGCAATCGTTCGAAACCGTCTACGGTCTGGGCGAGCTTGTCGCTCCGGACAAGGTATTCTCCATCCGTTATCTGGATACGCCGCTGCAGCTGGCTGCGAATGACGACGACAGCGCATATGTCGATGAAGGCGTCTTCGATATCAACGCGGAAGTGGAGAATCTGCCCGCGTTCAATATGGAACAATCGCAAATCGAGGTCATCATGGAACTTGACGACGGACTTGATTTCGTCAAGCTGGACGATCAGGGCAATGTGGTGACAAACACGGACGGCAGCGCCCAGACGGAACAGGGGCGCAGCAAGAAGCTGACCTTCAAGAAGACGGCCACGCCGGCGGAAGCGGAGCAGGGCATTATTCCAAAATACAAGCCTGGCGATACGGTAACCGCCACCTTCAAGGTGAAAGCCAAAGGCAAGCCCTGGCCGACAACCAGACAGTACATGCTGACGGCTAGCAGTCCGGAAACGGAGAAGACGCTTGCCGGAGAAGAAGACCAGGGCATCAAGGCGCAGTATGAGTCCAACAAAGCCAGCTTCATTCTGCTGCCGGCTGTCGGGGACGTGGTGCCGACAACGGCCTACGGCCTCTCGCCCAAAGAGAACTACGCAAGCGATGTGAAATATATTACGGTCAATATGACGAATATCGACGCGTATAATACCGGCAATGACTCGGCCGAACCGAACTTTGACCTGTTCCTGGAGAATGTGGCCAGCGGCGAGCGCTACAAGGTGCCGGTCAAAAGCTCGGTCATTCTGCAGCCGACGGACGACGGCTTCTCCGGCGATATGCGCATCACGTACCGGGGCGGCGATCAGGTAGACGACAATGGCGTGGCTATCGAGGACAAGAGCGGCCTCGGACCGGATCTGCCGCTTGGCGAATACCGGGTCCAAATTGACTACAAAGGCGACACCGGAGGCAATGCGGATATCGCTTCAATGTACAGCGTCTCGACGAAGCAGACATTTATTGTCACGGACAATGACGCGACCCGGATCCGGGAGGCGCAGCTTATGGCTGTCTACAAGCAAACAGTCGACTTAAGCTCCGTCCCCCTATCCATGGGTCAGGAGCAATTGGATGAGCTTAACGAGGCCTATCCGACGAATAGTTTTGGGAACGCCAGTGATCCCTACATTGCCGTGAACCATTATAAATCGGCGATGACCTATCTGAAAATCGCAAGCCGGGCCGTGGATTCGGGATTCGATATGGGGCCGTTTCTGGATAATGATTCTTTGGCGGAGCTGCCGGCCTATGAATACAAGCTGTTTGATTCCGAGGAGGAATTCGAGGAGTTCTTCGACTCGGAGGAGCATCCCGAGCGTGAAATGCTTGTCAGCATTCGCGGAATGATCAAGGAATCCGGCGGAAGCGGCGACAAGCAGGTCGTGGTGGACACCAAGACCGAGCCGGCGATTATCAATGACGCCGTCGCCTATCAGGGCAAGGATATGGTGTTCGTGCGCGGCAAGCTGGATGCTTTCAATCTGTCCGGTCTTGCGGGCTATAATGACATGCCTTTCTTCGACACCTTGTTCGTGAAAGGAGACGGCACGCTAAGCGTCGCCAGCAGCGGCTTCGTGTTCCATAAGGGAGAATGGACGCTGGACTTCTATAACGGCTTCGATAAATCGTTGGGTGAAGGCTACTCTCTGTTCCCTGAGGATTATCCGCAAAGCGGCGGGAACCCGATGGACTTAAGTCTGAACGGCGGCCTGCAGTGGGCGTCGGGAGCGCTTGGCGACCAGATCAATCCGCTGCGGCAGGTGACGGTCCCGCTCGTATATTTCAACAAGCACAGCCTGTTCGCTGTGCCGGGATTTTCGTTTAGCGGGTTCGGCATCAAGTTTAACGACTTCGTGCTCAGACAGGGCGGCGTATCCTTCGGCGGGAGCATTTCCCTGAGCTTTATCAATGCCGAGGTCCGCAACGTCATCTTCAATGACAAAGGTTTTGTCGGAATCGATGCGGCGCTCAAGTTCAATCTCAATGAAGGAATCGGATTGATCGAACCGGAGGACTCCGATGAGGAGGAAACCAGTGAAGCCGAGGATCCTGACGCGCCCGGAAACCCTGACACGCCTGGAAATCCTGATACACCTGGAAGTCCGGGCGGCGGGGGCAAAGAAGAAGAGGAAGAACCGGGCAGCCCTAGCGGCGAAATCGATATTGTGCATTTTGTGCAGCCTGTGGAGGATGTATCGAATCAATACGGCATAAAATTCGACGCCCAATTGAAAAGCATGACGGAAATTTCCGCGGAACTTTCCTTCAAGCAGGTGGCAGACGGCCGGATCTTGCCCGATGTCATTGCATTCGGAACATCGTTGCCGGCGCCGGGCATTCCGATTGCCGGGGCGCTGAATTTGACTGCGCTGCGGGGAGCGGTGCGTGAACTGGCCGATACGATCGCAGGAGGAACGAAGGACGATCCGTTCCCGCTTACGCTGCAAGCCGGCGTGGGCTTGCGATTCGGGGTTGCGCCGGCTTACTTCTTCGGCGATATCGACATGACCTTGAAGCGCACGGGCATTAAGCTGGAAGGCACCATGGATTTTTCCGCGGTGGCCGAGCCCGAAGACGACCAGTTGATCAAGATGCTGACCATGGCGCTGATTGAAGCGCAGTGGACGAGTCCGTGGTTCGTGCATATGGCGGCGGAAGTGGACATCGGCGGCTGGAATCTGATTGTGGGCAAGGTCGGGATTTTTGTCGGACAAAATCTCGAGAAGCACCGGATTGACTTCGAAGGCTATATCGGCGCGAAAGTGCAGATACCCGAGGATGTGCCTGTCGTAGGCGGGATGCCGCTGGCCAGCGTATTCTTCGGTCTCAATAACGACAAGATCTGGGGCAGCATCGGTATCTTGTTTATTTCCCTGGGGATTACATACTACTGGGGCGGCGGTGTCGAATTCGGAACCTCGGGCGAACAGCTTCCCGACGGCTTTGCCGATCTGCTTATCAATGATCCCGAGCGGGGACCGCGCCTGCTTGTTATCGGGCAGGGAATGAAGACGGTCGCGACCTCCTGGGTGGATGCCGAGAAAGAGACGCAGCAGATCACTTACCGGGAAATTTCCGAAGGCGTACAGCTGCTGGATAACGGGTCGATGGACATCGGCGTCGGCGGGATTACGGTATCCAATAACGGACGCATTCACGAAATTCCGATGAGCGGCGTGAGCGGAAACGCCATTATCGAAATGGAGTATACCGATAAGGAAATGCCAGGCTTTACTCTGAAGGACCCGGGCGGCAAGGCGTATCCGGTGGTTTTCGACAATACGAATACGAATCCTGACGCGAATGCCTTTACGCAGTATATTTCTGCGGCTTCGTCCAGCGACAAGGTGGACCACCGGAAGGCCTATATCATTCTTCCCGAGGATAAGGTCAAGAATGGCGGCAGCTGGACGCTTACCGCGCAATCGCCGGTTGAAACCCGTCTGATTAATGTACCGACGGTTCCGCAGCTGAAGCAGGTGAACCTGACGCAAAGCGGAGCAGACACGAATAAATTTACGGCAAGCTGGACCGTGGACAACGCCGAGGCGGGCGATACGGTGGACCTCTATTTAACGGAGAATGCCGTATCCTCGAACACGGCCAAGCTGGCCAACGGGCAGGAGGTGCTCGATCCGGGCGATCCGGGAATGCTGATTGCCAAAGGACTGCCGGTTGGCAATAACGGCGGCAAGTCCGGCTCCGCGACAAGCGGCAAAACGGACATCGACGTCACCAAGGTGAACATGCTGGGCGGCGAGGAGGATATCCGCGGGCTGCTGCAGCAGGGCGATTATTACCTGCGTGCCGAGCTCAAGTCGGCATCCACCTTCGGCACCAAATCGTCGCCGGAGAAGATCAGCATCGTCGATCCGCTTGCGCCAAGCAAAGTAACCGATGTGGAGATCAAGCCTGCGGGCGATGGATACTTCTCGCTGTCCTTCAAGCCGGCGGCAAAGAAAGCCGGTCAGGAATCGTTCGAGCATGATTATGTGCTTACTGCGCTGCAGGATCAGAACGGCAGCCTTGCGCCATATCCGAATTTTGGCGACATTCTGTTTACCGAACAGGAGCTGGCCGATCACTGGAATGCGGCAACCGGCAAGTACGAGGGCATTCTGCTCGGCGGCTGGTCCGCGACGACAACAGACAATACAGTCGATCAAAGCAGCCTGGAAGGCAAGGCACTGGATCCACAAGATGTTCAATACTCCGGATTGCAGGTCGGACAGAAATATGTCATCGGCGTCGAGGTCGTAGTCAAGCCTGACAAGGAAACGGACAAAAATGAAAACTATCATTATGCCGAGAGGGTCGACAGTGTGAATACGCTGCTTCCGGCGCCGGTCAAGCCGAAGCTCGAGCAAACCAAGGATTTCTCGGCGCCGACCGCCAGAATCGACATCACGACGAAAAATACGGCACAGCAGAGCATTGAGCTGTACTCCGATCTGCCGAATGTCGAAGTAGAGGCGATCAACGACGGCAAATCCGTCGGCAAGGTTGCGCTGCAAAAAGACGGCGAAGGCAGCCATGGTGTGCTGCAGCTTGATCCGTTCACAACGGACGGCACCTATGCCATCGAGTTGCGTGTGATCAACACGAAGACGCAGGACAGCTCCGTCAAGATGCTGTACCTGACGGTGGATACGATCGCTCCGATTTTGTATCTGAACGAGCCGATCACCGGAGACAGAACGATAGACGGAAAAATCCGTTTCTCCGGCCAGACGACCAAGGGTGACGCGCTGGAGGTGCTGGACGGCACGAACACTACTCCTCTTACCGTAGCAGAGGACGGCAAATTCTCAGGAGAAGTAGCTGTCAGCTCGGATGCTCCAACGGTAGAGCTGACGGTACAGGCTCACGACAAAGCGGGGAACTACAATCAAGCTGTCGTTGAAGTGACGAACGACAAATTCCAGGCTCCGACAGAGATCGCCATCCAGAAAGCGGGAGCGCAGCCGGGCGAGCGTGAGCTTGGCTTGAAGCCGGGCGACAAGCAGAAGCTCCAGGTCGTGCTGTGCATGCCAGAGGGCGAAGCAGCGGAAGGCAAGCCGTCATGCAAGGAGGTTACGGCCGCAAGCGATCGGGTCCGCTATACCCTTTTGCAGGGCGATTCGGTGACCTTGGCCGATGACGGAACGATCACTGCGGAAGAAACAGGGGCAAGCCTGATTCAGGCAAGCTACGAACTGGCAGACGGCGTCACGCTTGAAGCGATGCAGGCTGTTTCCGTGGAAGTGCCTGAACCGACGAGGCTCGGTCATTTGGAAGCTTCAACGTCTCCAATCGCTTTTGAGAGCGCCTTGACCGAAGTCAAGATAGACAATCCGGGAGAAATGCTTGGCTATCAGCTGGTTTACAACGTATTCTCGCAATCGGAGACTGCGAGGCAGCCATCATTGAATGAGGATCTGAGCGATTGGGGCTTCCTTCCTGCAGACGGAGTGGTTGCTGCCCAGCCGGGCAACATCATAGTGGTGGCGAAGCGGACCTCTTCGGACAAAAAGGCCGTGGCGGCTTCAGCTAAGCTTACCGCCCAGGTATGGCAATCGGTAGGCGGATTTTTCGGCGGAGCGGGGGCTCCGGCCGTAGGTCCGAAAGATCCGGCGCTCAGCCTGAACGACCAGCCGTTTGACGCGCAGCGGACAGACGACGGCAGGCTGACCGCCCGGATTACGACCAAGGATATAACAGACGATACGTCGGATATCCGGATTGTATCCAGGGATTCATCATTGAAGGGCTATACTTTCCAATTCGAGAAGGCGCTCGTGCAGCAGACGGCGGACAAGGGACGGCGGATCATCATCGATGTTCCGGCAGGCCGCCTGACGCTGACGTCCGATATGCTGGTGGGAATGGATGAGGATCTGGAAGTTTCCATCGATCCGAACGATGCTGCTGCGCTTAAAGCGCTGGAGCAAATTGCGGATGACTCGGATGCCTCCATGCTGGGATCAGGAGAAGGGATTTCGATCCGTACGAATCTTCCAGCAGCCAACTGGCATTCTTACGCCGCCGCCCGCATCGCGGTGCCGGGTGCAATCAAGCCTGAGGATATAACGGCGGTCGTGCTCAGAAGCCCGGACGGGGCATGGACCACGCTGCCGTGGAAGCTGGAGCGGTCCGGCAATCAGGCCTATGTGAACGTGCAATTGACTGGAAGCGGCAGTCTGGTGTTCATGCGGAAAAGCGCATCGTTCACCGATGTGAAGGCCGGCTCCTGGGCCAGGCAGTCGATCGATCAGGCAGCGTCCAAAATGTTTGTGATGGGCAGAGGCGCTGGCCGTTTCGAACCGGACAGCAATATTACGCGGGCGGAGTATCCGACGCTGCTGCTTAGGGCCGCAGGCATGATGAATAAACAGGCGGAAGCATCCTTTGCCGACGTCGGGAAGCAGGACTGGTATTACCAAAGCGTAGCCATTGCCGCGCAAACGGGCATTGTCACCGGAATGGGCGACGGTTCATATGGTCCGGGCGCGACCATTTCGAGGATTGAGGCGATGACCATGGCGGGCAGACTGTTGAACGCGCTCGGCCGCGGCGGCGATCTTACAGAGGAGAAAGCTGCGCAATTGCTCGGCACATTCGCGGACGGTCCATCCATTCCCGAGTGGGCCAAACTGTCAGCAGCGCTTTGTATTCAGGAAGGCATCATTATGGGCGAGAATCAACAAATCAACCCAACGGATAGATTGACACGGGCGCAGGCTGCGGCAATTGTGATGCGGCTCGATGCCCTGATAACCGGAAAATAATGACAGGCAGCACCGGCAACCGCTCGAACAGGTTGCCGGCTCCTTGCTGTTAAGAAGAGGGAACGTGCAGGATGTCCGCTTTCAGGCGGGGGCTTAACAAATTGAGGCGGTGACTTAAATGGTTGTAAAGCCGGGAACAAGAAGGATTGCAATTGGATTGGCGTTGTTATTGGTGCTGGCCGGATTGGCCGGATGGAAGGCTTTCACGGCACAGGCAGGGGCGGAGTATTGGACGGATTATGCCGACACCGGCTGGTATGATCCGGACTATGCGACCTTTACGATTGATACGCCGGCAAAGCTTGCCGGTATTGCGAAGCTGGTCAATGGCGGATTGAGCGACGACGGTTACTCCATTGACGGTTTTAACGGCAGGGTGCTGGAGATCACGGGCGATCTGAATGTATCCGCCTATACGTGGGTGCCAATCGGCACAGCGGATCATCCTTTCAGAGGAACGCTTATTGCAGCTGGCGGTGTTGTCAAGACGATCAGCGGCATGACGGTGGACAATGCCGAGTACGCGGGCTTCATTGGAAACATGGATGCCGCGACGGTAGGCGGATTAACGTTCACGGGCGGCGGCATCAATCTGACTTCCGTTACCCAAGCCGTCTATGCCGGTACGGCAGTCGGCAAAATGACGAACAACAGCACATTATACGATATCAATATTGCAACCGATATGCAGATATCGGTCGCTACGGTAACCGGCGTGACTTATGCCGGAGGCATCGTGGGCCAGAGTGAAGGCGTGGTCTCCAACGTGGAAAATCACGCCGCAGTCACCGTATCCGGCGGGGATGTGTATGCCGGAGGAGTTGCAGGGCAAGTTTACGGGACCGGCCTGAAGCTGAAGAAAGTCTGGAATTACGGCACGGTTAACGCGTCTTCCTCCGGCAATGAGGCGTACGCCGGTGGGATTGTCGGATATGCGCCCGTATCTGTCAACATGGGCGACGACAATACGGCAATTCTGAATGCGGGCGCTGTGTCGTCCAGCGGCGGGCAGCGCAATTATGCCGGAGGCATCGTGGGCAGAGCAAGCTGGACAGCAAGCTTCTCGGAGGACACAGCAAACAGCGGGGCGGTGAGTATTTCAGCTCCATCGGCAAGCGGCTCTTTCGCGGGCGGGCTGGCCGGTTCGCTGGATAGTTTGCTGGTTGGACGCACCCATGCGTTTGCCTTCAATAATACGGGAGCCGTGACGAATAACGGAGGCTCCAACGTGTACACGGGCGGAGTGGCCGGTTACATTGAAGGCGCTTTGGCCTGGGGCGAAAATCTTGTAAACAGTGCGGGCGTCACTGCCTCCGGAATGAGTCAGGTTTACAGCGGCGGGCTGTTCGGCTCTGTGACGGGCGAGCTGAGCTTGTCGGGAACTGCCGTAAACGCCGGGGCCATCTCGGTATCCGGAGGAGCGCAGCCGATTGGACCGGACAACGCATATACAGGCGGTCTGACCGGTTATGCCGGAAGCCGGCTTCTGTTCAACAATCCGGCTGAGAATGCTTATGCGAACAACGGGGCAATTACCGTAACCGGAGGGACGGGCGTGTACACGGGAGGCATTTCGTCCAACCGCGCTTATGCCAGAGCCCCGGGCGGGGGAATCACCGAAAACAGTGATAATGTGAGCAGCGCCGGCAATATTGCCGTTGCCGGTAATACCGCGCTGTACACGGGCGGATTCATCGGGATCGTGCAGGATGGAGTCGATAAAACAGTCTATAATGCAGCGTTTGCCGGGAGGATTACCGTCACAGCGGCAGCTTCCGACCAGACGAATCCCGTCAGTACAGGAGGGATTGTGGGTTACTTCGCCGATGGGGGCGGCATCGGAGCTCTGAGTCAGGATTCCTTCAGCGGCACGATCGTATCAACTGGCGGCGGAGCCGGTACGTATACGGGGGGAATTGCCGGCTACATGAACGGCGGCGCGATAAATAATGCGGCTTCCGGCAATACGGCAGGCAGCTATGCCGCTATTACGGCTGATGGCGTTATTGGAGCGGTAGCCGGCCATATGGAAGGTACCGTCGATACCGCAGCGGTCAAGTATTTCAGCGGGACGGTGACAACCCATGACGGCTTCATTGGCGGAATAGCGGGTGCCGCCGGAGGCGCGATTACCGGAGCATCGGTTGGCGACGAAGTCGCGCCAGGCAGCGACAGCGTCAAGCTCGCTGCTGCAAATGGCATTGACCGGATGACCGCCGGCGGGGTAGTCGGCCATAATACAGGTTCGCTTGCCGTTACGGACAGCGGGATCACCCGAATTGGCTTGCTCAGCGAAGCCGGAAGAAGCGGCTATTATCTGGGGGCGATCGCGGGCAGTCTGACTTCCGATGCGCATATCGGTACGCACGTGATGCCGGTTGCCGTTAAGCAGGTTGACATTCAGGTGAATGCATCCGGCAGCTTCGTGGGCGGCGCCATAGGCAGGAATCAATCAGCCGATGTCTATCTGGATGCGGAGAATCTGCACATCGATGTTCCGGCATCCGGAGTCAAGGCTGGGGGAATTGCCGGCCTGCAGAACATCGTCGGGCTGGGTGACCAGGCGGGCAATAGCGATGCGTTAACGGTGCGGAACCTGACGGTATCGGCAGCAGGAGACGCGCTTGAGATCGGCGGACTTTTTGGAGAAAATGCCGCGGATACGCCTAAGGGCTTGGCGGACCATATCACAATTGTCGCATCGGGATCAGACAATGAGCTCGGAGGAATTGCCGGCCGCAATACGGGCACCATCACCAATGTTCAGGTGAATGCCCTGCAGATTGAGTCGGGCGGAGACCAGGTCGAAGCCGGTGGAATCGCCGGCCATTCACAGACGCCGGGCGGCCAGACGGATTTGGCCGGCATCCACCATGTTCGGGTTCTGGCAGGCGAGGAAGGGCTGATTAAGGCAACCGGCGTCAATGCCATCATTGGCGGGATTGTCGGATCGGCGCAAAATACCGAAATCAGCGATTTCCAGGTGAACGGCGAGCTGCCTGATTACGTGATGATAACCGCCGCAGGCACCAACGCGCAGGCAGGAGGAATTGCCGGCCGCAGCGAGAACGGCGCCATCATTGGAGACGGGGAACTGACGAATGCGGACAATCTGGTTATTACCGGCACGACCTCGGCAGCTTCCTCCGTACTTGGCGGCCTTGTCGGAACCAATGACAAGACCAGGCTGGATCAGGTTTTTTCCGGCTCCGTCAATCTCATTGTGAGCAGTCCAGGCACAACAGTCGGCGGCATGGCCGGTTATAACCTCGCTGCCGATGAGGCTGTCCTTGCAGACAATAATACGGCGGCGCTCAGCATCAAGGTGAATGATACCGGGGTCTCCGCCATAGTCGGCGGAATCGTCGGCGTCAATGACAAGCGGGGCACAGATCCGGAGAACGATCCCGTTCACGCGGTCAGCACCATCCAGAACAGCCGCATGGTCGGCACAATATGGGTCAATGCGCCGGATTCGGTGACCGGCGGCATGGTTGGAGAGAATCGCAGCCTGATCGCCAACGCAAGCATCTCCGATAAAATCTCGGTTTCCTCCATTGGGGAATCCGGGATATTGGGCGGGATAGCCGGGGTGAATGCGGAGAGCGGAACCCTTTACTACACCTATTCCAACGCCAATCTTACGCTAAAAGGAAAGGATGCCCTCGCCGGCGGATTATCCGGCGAGAACCGGGGCGGCGTTATCGCCTCCTATGTCGATATCGATGTAACAGGAGATGCATACGGAACGAATGGCCATTCCGTTTATTTGGGCGGCCTGATCGGCCGGAACAGCGGAACGGTGGATAAATCCTATTCGGTATCCAAAGTAACGGCCAACGGCAGCTATACGATTGTCGGGGGGCTCGTTGGGGCGCATGCGGCCGGGAGCATCAGCAACTCCTATACAGCAGGGGAGGTTGCGGCGAATGCCGATCATTCTTACGCCGGGGGGTTAGTGGGGAGATTGACGGACGGCACCGTCGAGACCGCTTATTCGGCAAGCCGGGTCACGGCAGGCGGCGGCGCGCTTGCGGGAGGTTTTGCAGGGCGCTATGACAATGCCAGCAAGGAACTGCTTTACAGGACGTATTATGTGAAGGATGTCGACAACGACATCAACGGGGATTTGCCGGATTTTGCCGAAGGCAACTATATCTGGCTGAATGTTTATGCACGGCTCAGCACTATCCTGTCAACCACGCTTCAAAACAGGGATTACTTCCCCGCATTGTCCGGATGGGATTTTGACAGCACGTGGAGATATGGCTCGATGAATGCCGCGTACCAGTATCCGGAATTGGTCCGTACAGCCAATACCGGAGGAGGCGGCGGGAACGATGTTAATGCCAATATCAACTGGTATTTGCGTGATACGGGAGCGATCAGCTTTGAGCTCAGGACCGAGGCGGAGCTGGCGGGACTGGCAGCGGTTGTGAACGGCACGATTCCAGGTGTCGCACCGTTTTCATTCGAAGACCGCACAATCAGGATAGTGAACCCGATTCATATCCAGTCGAATCAATGGGTGCCAATCGGCATTGATGAAGACCATCCTTTCAATGGAACCATTGACGGGGACAGCCAATTGATCGACGGGCTCAGCGCGCCTACCGATGATCAGTATGCCGGTTTGTTCGGCGTCATCGGAGAACAAGGCAAGGTGCGGAAGGTCATCCTCGAGCCATTATCCGTGTCCGGTGAGCAATTTACAGGAGCGCTCGCGGGTTTGAATAGGGGCGGGGTCTCCGATGTGGAGATCAGGCTGTTGAACGGCACCGAAATCAGCGGCGGCACGGTTGGCGGCATTCTTGGCAAAAACACGGGAACGCTGGCACGACTCTCGCTTCGCATGGAAGGCGGCAGCCGGATCGAAGCCGTTGGAGCGAATTCGGTCGCCGGAGGATTGATTGGCGATAATTCCGCTGCGGTCACACCGGAGACGGTCAGCTTTACGCTTGTTGACGGCAGTGTGGGCAGCGGTGCAGAGAATGCGGTCATCGGCGGAATGATCGGGAAACAAGCAGGGGATGTAACCGGCATGGAATGGGATATGTCCGCGAACTTCCGCATCTGGTCGACAGGCGCAGGGGACACGCTTGGCGGAATGATCGGACAGCATATATCCGGTAAAGCCGACAAATTGTCGCTTGCCTTGAAGAATGGCAGTCTGGAAGCGCTGGGCGCGGGATCCGTGCTCGGCGGCTTGATCGGCCAGTCGGATGCCGATAGTCCAATCTCGAATATAACGCTGAGCGGCATGCAGGACGGCCCGCAGTTGAAGGGCAGCGGCACCGTAGGCGGTATCGTTGGAGTCAAGAACGGCAAGGGCAGCCAGAGCTATGATCTGGATCATGTCCAAGTCAGCGGTCTGACGCTTGCCGCTGACGGCGGAAACGCCCAGGTTACTGTGGGGGGGATTGCGGGCAGGCTTGCCAATGCCGCGGCGCGGCAGACTGGGGCTAGTGGCACGATCCGCGCTGCCGGAGACGGGGTTACGGCCGGCGGAATTGTCGGGCGGTCTGACGATTCGCTGCTGGACCAAGCGGATGCGCAGATGGCAATAGACGCAGCCGTGCAAACGGGCGGATCGGCGATCGGCGGCGCTGCCGGCATTTCGGCGGCGAGCAATCTCGACAGGAGTCTTGATTTCGGCAAGGCTGCGCCTTTTTATCCGGGGCTTTACAATACTTCCGTATCCGGAATCAGTATTGCGGCGAATGGAACGGATCAGCAAGCGGATTTGTTCGTGGGCGGCATCGTCGGCAGGAATGAGACAGCCTCCATTTATTATTCTCAGTCAAGGGCCTCTCTTGATGTCACCCGCGGCAAAAAGGCTGTCGTTGGCGGTATCGCGGGCTTCAGCGACGGCATCATCGTCAATGCCGCAGCCAGCAGCAAGATCGGTGCGGATTCCAGCAACGTCTATGAGGTTGGCGGAGCGGTCGGTCAGGCTGCAGGCGGTGAGATTCATTATGTGCGCGCTGTGTCAAAGGCAGGGGAGAAAATCACTATCGGCAGCGCCGTCACCAAACCGGGAATGGTGCCGTCGACATATGTCGGCGGATTGATCGGAATGGGCGACGACACCGCAATTACGGATTCATATGCCGATCTTCCTGTCGAAGCGTTTTGCGATAATCCGGACACGACCATTTATGCAGGCGGCTTTGCCGGCCTTCTTGGCGGAGACGGCTCCGGCTCGGGGACTGTAAACCGGGCTTACGCCAAGGGAGAAACAAAAGTCCAGGGGATTACCGGTTCTTATGCCGGCGGTTTTGCAGGTTCTGTAGACCGTTATACCATCACTGGCGCTTATGCGGACGGCGAGGTGGCCAATACCGGCTTTGATACGCAAAGCGGCGGCTTTGCCGGGGTTGTTGAGCGGAATGCGATCATCAGGCAAGCCTACGCGGCACAGGAACGGGTAGCGACGATAGGCGTCAATCACCCTGCAAGATCCTATGCAGGCGGCTTTGCCGGTTACAACGACGGCATAATCGAGGATGCTTTTTCCCGCGTCCCGGCCATTACGGTGGATGCGGCAGGAGCGAACGTCTTCAGCGGAGGATTCATTGGCTACAACTTCCGGAACGGGAAGGTGACATCCTCTGATTATCTGAGCACGCTGAACGGCGTTGGACGTAATCTGGGCACGGCAGAGATAAACAAGGCGGATAAGGAGCTTGCCGGCTCGTACGGTTACGAAAACTGGAATTTTGACCTCGAAGCCTCTTTCCTGAGCGGGCCGCAGCCCGCTGATTTCACGATTCTCAACGCGGAGCAATTGAATGCCGCCGTGAGACTGTACAACGATGACACCGCGCTTGCCTATTTCAGGCTGTTTAACCGGACAGCGACCGTCAAGCCGGATATGACCAAGCTATCGCTTGGAGCGGACATTGTTATGGACGGTCATGTCTGGGTGCCGTTTGGCATATTTGCCGGGCAGTTTGACGGCCAGGGCAAATCAATTGCCGGCCTGACGGGAACGGCGAAAGGACGGTCCGCTTACGGCTTCGCAGCCGAGAACAACGGAACCATCGCGAACATAAGCTTTGTCGATGGGAGTATCATAGGCGGTGAAAACACCGGACTTGTGGCCGGGATCAACCATGCGGGAGCGACGATCAGCGGAATCAAAGCGGGAGGAGCGGTCAAAGGCACCGGTCGCACCGGCGGTATAACCGGTACAAATGCAGGCAATATGACCGGGATCGAGCTGGCATCCATGTCAGTGAGTGGTTCCGATTATACCGGCGGTATAGCCGGTACAAATGCAGGCAATATGACCGGGATCAAGCTGGCGTCCATGTCGGTGAGAGGTTCCGAATATACCGGCGGCGCGGCCGGAACAAATGCAGGCAATATGACCGGGATCGAGCTGGCATCCATGCCGGTGAGCGGTTCCGAATATACCGGCGGCGCGGCCGGAACAAATGCAGGCAATATGACCGGGATCAAGCTGGCATCCATGAATGTCAGCGGAGCCGATTATACCGGAGGCCTTGCCGGCCGGAACACAGGCGTGATTGAAGACGCGGCTGTGAACGCGACGCTTGCGGCTGCGGGAGAGTTTGCAGGAGGAATCGCCGGTTCCAATGAGGGAAGGATCAGTCAGGCTTATTCAAGCGGAAGCATGAACGAGCATTCCGCAGCTGTCTTAACGCGCGGGGGAATTGCCGGTACCAACCTGATTAACGGTGAAATCAGCGAATCATTCTCGTATATGGATATCGCTGCTCAGGCCGAACAAGCCGCGGTTGGCGGCATTGCAGGCGTGAATCGCGGGACGATCCATGATGTCTACTATTCGGGACATGCCAGCGCGGAGGGCTCCACCCGGTCGCAGGCAGGCGGTATTGCCGGATATGCGGCTGAAGGCGCCATTCGCGATTCCTTGAGTGTCGGTGAAGTTACCGCTGTTACCGGCGGCAGGATTGTGCCGGGCAAGAGCGATTTCGGCGGCATTGCCGGCCGGAAGGAAGCGTCAGCTGTCATTGCCGGCACCGTCTTCAACAAGCAGATGCTGAAGGCCAATACGGCTTATTATGACGCCGATGGGAAGCGGGTTTCAGGAAGCGCGGCGGAAAGTGCGGGTTTGACGTCCGAGGAACTTGCGGGCGGAAGCTTGCCGGCCAAGCTCAACGCAGGAGTCTGGAGAGGCGTTCCGGGCTTCTTCCCTCAGCTTGCGGCATTCCATGCAAGCGATGCATCCAGACTCAGCACTGCGGCTGTCATTCTTGACGGGCAGGATACGATCAACAGCATCCGGAACGGCTTTGGACTCACCCAAGCTGATGAAATGACCTGGAGCGCCGATCCGAAAGAAGTTTCGCTTCAGCCTGTTTCAGGCTCTCTGGAGGGATCTTTGAAGACATCAGGCAGCGCAGTTTTAACGGTCACCCTGAATGGAGCTGCCAGAGGCTTCACGCTTAATGCTCCGGCGCCGCGATTTGCCGATTCGGCCCAAGCGCCGACGGCGGATTCCGAGTCCGGAACATTCACGGACAAAGCAGCGGTTAGTCTGAGCACAGATGAACCGGGGGGAACCATTTATTACACCCTGGACGGCAGTGAGCCTGACGGACGATCACGTTTATACACCGGGCCAATCGCCTTGTCGGACACGACGACCATCAAAGCGGTCACGATTGCCGAGGATAAGGAAGACAGCGAGGTTTTCTCCGGAACCTGGACGAAGAAGGAGTCCGGCGGCTGGTTTGTGTTCTTCCCGCCACCGGCTCCGCAGCCGGCAGTTACCGCCAGCATCGGTTCTAAAAAGGTGCAAATGGACGGTAAGACGGCTGTCACTATGGCCAGAAACAGCAAATTGACGCTATCTGTGCCGGAGGGTCAAATGATTTATTACACGACCGATGGAAGCAGCCCGACGAAAGACAGCAAGCTGTACAAGGGTGATATTCTGATTACGAAGAATATGACGATCAAGTTCATTACCGATTCTGATGATAAGATAATCACGATTAACTGCGTGGTTGAGAATGCGAAATACGAATTGAAAAGCGATGCAAAAGATGTGAAATATATTTCGGGCTACAATAGCCGCCAATTTAAGCCGGACACGGCGCTCACCCGGTATGAGATTACCGAAATCCTCTCACAGCTGCTGGACAAGGAGGATGTTGCGGTTGCAAATGTGTTCAGCGACGTAGACCGCAGCAAGGAAGATCTTGTCGCATTCTTTACATCGGCGGGCATTCTGTCCGGATATCCGGATAACACCTTCCGCGGGAAAAACGGTCTGACGAGAGCGGAATTTGTTGTTATTTTAACGAGAGTACTGAACCTGAATGTCAGCCAGGGAGGGAAGTCGGAGTTTTCCGACGCGGCCAGCCATTGGGCGAAAAATTACATCGCAGCGTTCGCCAAGGCCGGTTATATCCAGGGCTTCCCGGACGGAACCTTCAAGCCTGACAGCAAGCTCACAAGAGCTCAGGCGGTTGTGCTGATCAACAATATCATTGGAAGAGGTAAGCAGCAGACCGCAGGGCCTAAATACGATGATGTGCCTTCCAGACACTGGGCTTATTCAGCGATTATGTCGGCCGTCAAGGAGTAGAACAAAGGGGAAAGGGCGATAAGAGATGAAACGGAAACTGCTGGCCTTGTTCTTATTCTTTTCGTTATTGGCCGGCATCGGCTTGTATACGAACACTCTACCCGACCGGAATGTTTACGGGGACACACCTGTGAGCTATAATGCGCAGGAAATCTATGCAAACGCTCAAGATGCGGTATTCTATATCCGCGCCTTGAGCATGAATGGCATATTGAAGGATACCGGCACCGGCGTTATCATTTCCCCGGACGGAACTGCAGCGACGGCGTACCATGTCGTTGCCGATGCGGACAAGCTGGAGGGGGTTTTCAACGACGGACGCACAGTGACGGGCATCAAGGTGCTTCGCTATGACGAATTGACGGATGCGGCGGTTCTGAAATTGCCGCTCCCGGCCGGCAAGGAAGCGGCTTACGCCGCACTTGAGATCAGGAATCCGGCTGTAATGCAGGGGGAAAAAGTATATGCGATCGGTTACCCGCTGAAGCAGACGCCGATTATTACAGAAGGCATTGTCAATTCTCCGGCTGCGAAGATCAACGGGAGATCTGTCATTCTGACTTCCGCCCAGGTCGTCAGCGGAATGTCCGGCGGACCTTTGATCGATCAATATGGCCGGTTGGCCGGAATTCTGTCGGGGTCGCTCCGGACAATGGATGCTATTCATCTGGTGGTGGGTACTGCAGACTTGCGCAGCCTTCTGCCGGCGCAGGCCAAACCGGCAGCGGTCAAGTAAGATAGGATAGGTTTGCTTCGATAGATTTGCTTCTGGAGAGACAGCAGTAGATGCCGCACGGCCCCATGGCTGTGCGGCTCTTTTATTTGACAGAAAAAGGAACTTAGCGACTCAATAATCGGGTCACCTGCGCAAATTCGCCCTCCGCGCTATTATTTGACAGCTCTCAGCAGGCAATGGTACGATTTGGTTAACTATTATTTCTTCCGGTAGAAATGAAGAAAGGCAGGGGCTATGGATCAGACCGAGAAGGAGCTGGTTCAGGAGTCTCTTTTTTTATGAAGTCCCGCACGGTCAGTGTTTCTATTTGCTTGAAGAGAAAGGTGGAGCATACATGGGGAAGATCGTTGTCGTTCATTCGCTTGAACCGGGGTTTGCCGATCAAATAAGGGAAGCCGCTCCGGGATGGGAGCTTATCGAAGGCCATGACAGAGAAGTCGCTGCACAGCATCTGCCTGATGCTGAAATTGTTTTGGGCTGGAATTCATTGGTGGAAAAGCTTGTCGTTTCGGATCCTTCTCATTTGAAATGGGTACAGAACTGGGGGGCTGGCGTCGAACGTCTGCCGCTGGGAAAATTCAGGGAGCTCGGTCTTGCTTTAACGAACGCAAGCGGCGTCCACCCGAATCCGATATCGGAAACGATTTTTGCCATGCTGCTGTCCTTCACCCGCCATCTCCACACAGCTATCCGAAATCAAACCAGGAGCAGCTGGGTGAACACGGGCGAGATGGGGGAGGCTCATGGGCGTACGATGGGAATTCTAGGCGTAGGCGCCATTGGACTTGAGACGGCAAAGCTGGCCAAAGCTTTTGACATGAAAGTGCTGGGGGTCCGCAGATCCGGCCTTCCGGAGCAGTGGGTCGACCGGATGTACGGCAGCGAGGGTCTGCTTGAGGTATTGGAGCAAAGCGACTATATCGTTAACTGCCTGCCTCACACGCCGGAAACGGAACGCGTACTGGGCAAGGAGCAGTTTGCGGCGATGAAGAATACGGCTTTCTACATTAATATAGGCCGGGGCAAAACGACAGATACCGAAGCATTGCTTAACGCTTTGCGGAACAAGGAAATTGCCGGAGCAGGCCTTGATGTATTCGAGCAGGAGCCGCTGCCTGCCGATCACCCCTTCTGGACGATGGACAATGTTATTGTAACCCCTCATCATGCAGGCAGTACCAATTTTTATACGGAGCGCGTCATTGCGATATTTATTGAAAATTTGAAGCAATACGTGCAGGGCATTCAGCCGGCTGCAAGTGTTGTTGATTTAAGCAGTGAATATTAACCCATGTCAGGGCTATGCTTTACCCGCAATGAACCCAGTTGAACCCAGTTGTCTGAAACAATTCAATGGAGATAATCGCCTAGATGGTCCCCTTGCTTGGGCACAGGCTGTCCACTTGCAGCTTTTTGTCTCTTCAAAAAGGGCGATTTGCTTTTCGCTGCCCATACTGGCTTGGATCGCGTGCCGGGATGTGCAGGTGAAGGAGGCCCAGGGGAATGCCTGACGGTGTCAGGGCGAGGCAGGAGTGTACTTGAAGTCCCTGCAGCAGTCTTTTACTAGACGCGGAAAGTGCCCCTGAAGACAGGAGTGGAGGCTAGGTCACGTGATGGACATAAATGATCTTATTGCTCTATGGAATCACGCGTTTTGCAAAGTCATAGATATTCGTCGTACTACAATCAAGGCCGGCGAGTCTATACGCTCCTATTATGTGCCCTCAAGCCTGTTTCTTATGTCGATTCGAGGCCATGCTGCCGTGAATTTGGGGCGGGAATTTTATCAAATGCAGCGCTTTACAGTGATTCACGCAGGCAAAGGAGCTGTGCTCGACATTGTCGCGGGCAGCGAGGACCTGGATTACTACAGCGTTTATTACAAAGCGAGCATTCATCCCCCTGTACCGCCGGAGCTTGCCGTGTTACTAGAGCGGACCCAGCCTTTTGAACGTTCGTACAGCATAACTCCGGACAATCCGATAGCGCTGCACTGGATCTTGAGCGATATGTTCAAAGACTGGGAAAAAAAACAGCCGCTTATGCGTCTGCGCGCCCGGACTTTACTTTATCAGTTTATGGATGGGCTGCTTCACCAGATGCAGGCGCAAGGCCCAAGCTCGGCTAAACGCGATTTGGCCGCCCAGGCCGCTGCCATCATCCATTCACATTATGCGGAATCCATTACGCTGGAGTCGTTATCGGAAAGCCTGAATTATAGCGTTCCCCATCTGTCCTCCTATTTCAAAATCCGTACCGGAATGAGCCCGATTGACTACTTGATTAAGGTGCGTATCGATAGAGCGGCGGCACTACTTCTTGAAACGGATGCTACGCTGAAGGAGATTGCAGTTGGTGTCGGCTATCAAGACCCGGGTTATTTGGGCAGATTGTTCAAAAAGAACAGGGGTATTTCCCCAATGCGCTATAGAGAAGTGCATGCCGCAAAGAAGAAGCCAGAAGATTGTCCTTGCACGACCATGGAATCCTCCATTGCCCCTTCCGAGTCATTTAACTATACTGATTCT
The DNA here is from genome assembly GCF_056269365.1 of Paenibacillus sp. JT22N12. Lineage (NCBI taxonomy): Bacteria > Bacillati > Bacillota > Bacilli > Caryophanales > Paenibacillaceae > Paenibacillus > Paenibacillus sp. JT22N12. The sequence continues at coordinate 834,050 of NZ_JBWDNU010000002.1, forward strand.
ATTGATAACGATTATCAGTATCACAGTGACGGAAAGGGAGATTTATTCATGTTCAAACATTTCAAGCCTGCACTCGCGGCGGCGCTGCTGCTAAGCTCCATTCTGCTGTTGAGCGCATGCGGCACGAATAATGGTACTGGGGAGACAGACGCCTCACAGCCAGGCCCAAGCGACACGCCGGCCGCTTCGGAGCAGGCGCAGACCAAAGTCGTTCAAACGGTTAACGGCGAGGTGGAAGTACCCCTTAAGCCCCAACGAATTGTTGCAGGCGAGTATCTCGGCAGTTTGATTGCGCTCGGCATTACGCCTGCCGGAACGTCCGATCATCATATTAAAAATCCTTATTTTCAGGAATACCTGCAAGACGTTGAGAATATAGGAGACGGTAACGGCAATGTAGAGAAAATACTGTCGCTTGAGCCGGATTTGATTATAATGGACGACTTCTATCCTGAACTGAACGAGCAGATGTCGAAAATTGCGCCCACTGTCGTCATTCCGTACGCTTCCTTAAAAACGGTACACGAGGAGGTTGCTTATTTCGGCGAACTGCTGGGCCTAGAAGATCAAGCGAAAGCCTGGCTCGAAGATTATGACGGCCGCATTGCCAGCGCCAAGGAGAAGGTGTTGAAGGCTATACCTGCGGACAGCACGTTTTCGATTCTTGAACTGGGCGACAAGGATATTATGGCCGTCGGAACGGGCTACGGCAAAGGCGGGCAGCCGATATACAACGGATTCGGCTTCAAGCCCCCCGCGAAAGTTGCCGCCGAAATGGCTGATCCCGGCTGGGCTTCCTTCTCTGCCGAAGTATTGCCGGATTATGTGGGAGACTATATTATTTTGACCTCCGATTCGAAAACATTGGATGACCTTAAGGCTGACCCGGTCTGGGGGTTGCTGCCGGCAGTCAAAAATAATCATGTGTTCCTATGGACAAGCGATCGCTCCGGCTACTGGGACCCGATAGCGATTCAGAGCCAAACGGAAGAATTGGCTGCATGGCTGACTAGCCTCTGAATAACTTGATTTACAGAAATAGAGCGAAGATTCATCTTGCAGGCAAGAGCCGCAAAAACGTGCGTTGATGCATGGTTTTGCAGCTCTTATTTTTATTTATGGCCAAGAGAGTGCTTTCACCTGCAAAATATCCTAATATAGGCTCCTCCCGCAAGGCTATACGGCACTTTGCTTTTCTGATATTCTTAAAATCAGTGCAAATCGTTCTTATGATAATAATTCTAAAATTTGTTTAAAGATTTAATGATTGAATAATGCAACATTATCAACTTCCTTTACGTCTAAAGGTTGCAAGAGAGGGGGATCCTCCGTGGTAGAGCCCGGCCTAATTAAAGCGGCCCAAGCCGGCGATGGCGACGCTCTTATTTCTCTATTGCGAGAGATTGAAAATCATGTTTACCGGACAGCCTACTATATATTAAACAACGAGCAGGATGCGATGGATGCGGCCCAGGAGGCGCTTATCCGCGTTTATACCAAAATTGGATCCTACGAGGAGAAGGCGCAGTTCAAAACATGGGTGCAGCGGATTGTAACAAATATTTGTATCGACAAGTTCAGACGCAACAAACCAACTGTGTCAATCGAGGAACACGAAATGGTGTTTTCCGATTCGCATTCCGTTGAAGAGGAGGTGCTGTCAAGTTATGCGGTGCAGGATATCCGCAGAGCTATAGACAAGCTTCCGGAGCATCATCGGGCAGTTGTGGTTTTAAGGTACTTACAGGATTTTTCTTACAATGAAATTGCCGATTCTTTAGACCTGCCACTAAATACAGTCAAATCCTATTTATTCCGGGCAAGACAGCAGCTGCAAACGTACCTCCATGATTATCAGAAAGGTGGTGTCCGAGGATGAATTGTCAAGAGGTGATGGAATATATGCAACGAGAGCTGGATGGGGACCTTGATGATCGGGAAACCGAAATCTTGATGACTCATACGCGGCATTGCCCCGAATGCACAGCGGTGTTCGAAAAATTAAAGCTGCTATCCGCCGGTCTCGATAATCTTCCCAAGGTAACCCCGAGCTACAGCCTGGTTGATGCGATTATGCCAAGACTCCTTGAGCTGCAGACCGCTCAAAGCGCCGAGCTTGCGGCTGATCCTTCTCAGGAAGAGGAACAAGAAGCGCTTGCACCAAGACGCGTGCAGGGCGGCCGGTCCCAGGAGAGACGCAAAAGCCGGTTTTCCACACGTATTATGGGAGGCGTTATTGCCGCAGGAATCGTGGTCGGCCTGATCTTCATCACGAATCCGTTTGAGGGCACCAACAGCCTGAACGATTCGGCGAACTCCGGTACGATGACCGCAGATACTTCATCAGCCGATACGGCGAGCCGCAAAATGACTGTGGATGAGAACGCTCAAGAGAGCAACACGCCCAAGGCAGATGATGAAGTGCGGGTATCCGGCAACAATGCCGATGCAAAAGACAATGCCGCAAATAGTCAAGCAGCCGGGGGTTCTGCCGAATCGTCCCCGATCGCAAATAATATGCAAACCCAGGAGGACCCGGCATCCAAGGATATTGCAGGGTCAGGTTCGCCGGCGAACGGAGAGGACGGAGCTGCGCCATCCAATGATCCCGGTAATAACCAGGGACAGTCACTGTATAGCGAATCGGGCAGCGGCAATGCCGGGGGAGCGGCGGATGCGCCCGCAGACCCGCCGGCTCCGACGGCAGACATGCCGGCCCCGGAAGGCGAGGATACGCTTCGTAATCAGATTCCACAGGATCCGCAAGCCCTCTCGCCTGATAAGCTTTACAACGCGACTGTGGTCGATAAAGTATTGATGATTTTTAACACAGCTGATAATGAGATGATTTTTCAAGGCGCGGAAAGGGATGGCATCGCCAACCTGAAATGGTCTTCGGACAGCAAGACAATCACGTATGAGTCGACTGCCGCCGACGGCAAGAAGCAGGAGTATGTCGTCGATCTGGCCGCCTCGTCCGAGAAGCTCAAGACCAATTAATTGCTGCCGAATCTGCACACATGGTGTGATGTTAGCGTATAATGCAGGATACGACAACCGTCACAGTGCGGAACCTTAACGTCGTATGACCATCCACAGACGGTACCATGGGCCGACCGACCTGCGGATGTTTATATAGATGTTTAGGGACAAAGGGGTGAAGTCGCAGATGACTTCATCCCTTTGTTGCTGTTGCTTCTTCCAAGTATACATAGGGAGTGAACAGAAATGGATGTCAAAGAGGCGATGAAGCAGTGGAAATCCGGTCAATTTTCTCCGGTTTACGTGATCTATGGGAAGGACAGATACCGGATGGGGCAGTTTATCGGGGCGCTGACGGAGCTGCTGCTGCCGCGAGATGAACGTGAGCTTGGCATTGTCAAATTTGATACCTCGGAGACTTCAATTGAAGAAGCCGTCGCTGAAGCGGATACACTACCGTTCTTTGCTTCCCGCAAGCTTGTCATTATCCGAGATCAGTCCGTGCTGGCAGCGGCGCAGGGCAAGGAAGGTAAGATTGAGCATAAGACCGAGCGGCTGCTCGCTTATTTGCAGCAGCCCTGCGAAAGCAGCGTGGTGGTATTCCAGGTGATGGCTGAGAAGCTGGATGAGCGTCGGAAGGTCGTAAAGCTGCTGAAGGAACAAAATGCGCTTATTCCATTTCAGGAGCTGCAGGAGAGCGAGCTGCAGCAGTGGACGATCAAGCGGGCAGAGGAGCAGGGCCGGATTCTGAAGAAGGAAGCGGCAGAGCTGCTCCTTGCCCGAACCGGAACGAATATGCAGCAGCTTGCCCATGAAGTGGACAAGCTTTGTCTTCATGCGGGACCAGGAGGAACCATTGATGTAAGCGAGGTGGAGACGCTGATCGCTTCTACGGTGGAGGAGGATGTATTTGCCCTCATCGATGCCATGGCCACGCTGAAGGTGGATAAAGCGCTCAAGCTCTACGGCGAGCTGCTGCTCCGCAAGGAGGAGCCGATCAAGATTGCGGCGCTCATTGCCCGCCAGCTTCGCATTATGCTGCAGATCAAGGAGCTTGCCCAGCATCAGTATTCTCCCCAGCAGATGGCCGGACAGCTGGGACTCCACCCTTACGCGGTCAAGCTTGCCGCCGAGAAGGCTAGAATTTTCTCAGTCAAGTCGCTTGGCGGCCATCTGGATCGACTGGCAGAGCTGGATTATAAGATGAAAACGGGGAAGATCGAAAAAACGCTGGGTCTCGAATTATTCCTGCTGTCGCTGACCGCATAAGGAAACAGCCCGCGAAAAAAAATCCCTGCCGGCGTAATTATGCGGTGAGCAGGGATTTTGCTTTTTGGGGGCTGCAGGTATCTATCCAGGTACACAAAAAAAACTAACCTTGCCGGCAAGGTTAGTTTCTTTTTTTGCGTATTAGGTTTGAGCCGAAAGAGCGTTAAGCTTTTTCGCCAGGCGAGACTTTTTGCGGGAAGCCGCATTTTTATGAATCAGACCTTTAGTAACCGCTTTGTCGAGCTTTTTTGTAGCTAGTTGAAGAGCTGCTTTGGCAGCATCCACATCAGTAGCGACAACAGCTAGATCGGCAGCTTTAACGGCCGTGCGGAGCGCGGATTTTTGCGAAGCGTTCAAAGCGCGACGTCTCTCGCTTGTTTTAACGCGTTTCACAGCTGATTTAATGTTTGGCATTGCATTCACCTCCTGTAAAAAAAGAAACCCCTTGTTAACAACACAACTTGAAATATTTTACCACGCACATGCCCAAAAAGCAATACTGTCCGGATCGAGCAAAGCAACAGCAATTCCCTTCTTATCCGCATAATTCGCACCCTTCAACCGCAAACTAAGGAAAACGATTCTGGAGGGAGCGCACAGATACGATGGGAGATCTTGATCTGCAGCAGTTTAATACGACCATTGACTTGGCTTTGGAGGCCAAGGAGCATGCGGAAGCGGGCGGAAACGGACCTGTTCCGGGAGTTCTGACCAATACTACGGAGGATGACGGAATTACGATCACAAGACTTGAAATTACCACCGAGGAAGGCTCGGCGGCGCTTGGCAAAATGATGGGTCATTACGTCACCTTCGAAGTCCCGGATCTGCGCAAGCAGGACACTGTTCTGCAGGATCGTGTCGCTACCAAGTTTGCTCAGGAATTCGCGGGATTTCTGGACCGTATCGGCATTGGCAAGTCTGCCAATGTGCTTATCGTAGGACTGGGCAACTGGAATGTAACACCGGATGCACTTGGTCCCCTGGTAGTGGAGAATTCCCTTGTAACCCGCCATTATTATGAGCTTATGCCGGAACAGGTGGCTCCCGGCTACCGCTGCGTCAGCGCAGTGGCGCCTGGGGTGCTGGGCGTAACGGGCATTGAATCGAGCGATATCGTACAGGGTATCATCGACCGCTCCAAGCCGGATCTTATCATTGCGATCGATGCGCTGGCATCCAAAGCGCTGGACCGCGTGAACACCACCATTCAGATCGCTGATACCGGCGTCCATCCCGGCTCCGGGATCGGCAACAAGCGCCGAGGACTGACCAAGGAAATTTTGGGCGTCCCCGTAATAGCGATAGGAGTGCCGACTGTTGTGTATGCGTCTACTATCGTCAACAATACCATCGAGCTCATGCGCAATCATATCAAGGCGCAGAACGGAAATACGGACAAGATCTTCGGCTTGATCAATCAGATGCCTGAGAACGAACGTCTCCAGCTTGTGCGTGAAGCGCTTGGGCCGCTTGGCTTCGATCTGCTCGTGACTCCCAAGGAGATTGACCAGTTTATTGAGGATATTGCCAATATTGTTGCCAGCGGGCTGAATGCCGCTCTTCATGAAGCGGTGGATAAAAGCAATGTCGCCGCCTATACGCACTGACTTACCGGACATAATCCCTGCTGTTTGACTGCAGGGACTTTTTGCTTTGTCCAATCTTTCTTTTCAGCCTATCAAACTAGCAACTTCTGAATCATTCTTGTCTCACTCTACCAAATTCCGGTTCTATGAAATGTTTTCCTCTCATATGGTGATAGTGGGCTGTTGACGAAGATTTTACTTGGGAGGAACTAAACCTATGAGACGAGTTATTGTAACGTGGAATCTGGGAAGAGGCAGCATGCGGCTTCGCAATCTGCTTGTTGCCGGCCGAACATTCGCCATATTGTCTATTGGATCGATGATTCTCGTGATTGTTATCGGAATTGGCGCAATTGTGCAGGCGAAGACGGCCAAGTCGCCGGTTTCTTCCATGAAAGGATTCGCTGCAGCTGTTTCCAGCGGAACTTTTGCGGATATGCTTGCAATGGAAATGCCAGGCAGCGATCAAGGGGAGAATACATCCACAATATCAGGCAGGCAGATGAGCTCCTTCCTGGTGCGTCTGCTGACCGATGTTAATCCTTCCGATCCGAAAAGCCTGCTTGCCTCTGAATATCCCGGCATGAACGGCGATGATGCTGTCCTGCTTAGAGGCGGATCAAGCGCGGATACAGCGGTGGAGCCGGAGGACCATGAGCCGCTGCCGGAGGGAGGGCAGTCAGCCGTGGATGACGGGCATCGGGTGGATGAATCGGGCCGCCCTGATCCGGGGCCGGATGAAGACTTGACTGCGGACCCCGACCCGGGAAGCGGCGGGACGGTTGATTCAGACAGCGGCAGCGAGACCGCGGGGAACGGGCAGGCAGCGCCGGACAGCGGTGGAACGTCTGGACAGAGCGGAAGCGGGGAAGATGGCCAGGTCAGCGGGAACAACAGCGCGCAGCCTACAACGGGAGGACGGAATGTCGTTTTTATCTATCATTCGCACAGCCGCGAATCCTGGTTTCCCGAGGTGAAAAGCACCAAGACTGCGGAATCCTCTACAACCAACATCACGCTGCTTGGCAAGCGTCTTGCGGATAAGCTTCAGGCGAATGGTATAGGCGCTCTTCATTCATCAGAAGATTACGTGACAGCGATTAAAAATTACAATTGGGCCCTATCCTATAAATATTCAAAAAAAACGGTGACTGAGGCGTTGGCCGTCAATAAGGATTTGAAATTTTTCTTTGACATCCACAGGGACTCCCAGCACCGCAAAGAAACCACGACAACCATCGGCGGAAAATCCTACGCCCAGGTATTTTTTATCATCGGCCACGCGAATCCCGACTGGCGGAAGAACGAAGCGTTCGCAGGCGAAATTCACGAAGCCTTGGAAAGCCGGTATCCCGGAATATCAAGGGGGATCTGGGGCAAAACGACAGCAAGCGGAAACGGGGAGTATAACCAGTCGGTTTCCCCTGACAGTGTATTGATCGAAGTTGGCGGTGTCGACAACACGCTGGAGGAATCTTACCGGACGATCGATGCGCTAGCTAAGGTGATCACCGAAATATATTGGAATGCGGAGAAGGTCAACACGAACCTGGGTGCAGGACTGTAAGGATATGAAAATATAAGGGGGAGTCGATATGCGCAGTCATTCTCTGAAAATGGTCGTGGTTGGCGGTGTCGTGGCTCTGGTTGTGATGTTCGGCATTGATATCGCGTCAAGCGGAATCGAGCGCATCAACGGGCCGCTGACGACGGAGGAAGCGATGCCGGTTTATCCGGATGCAGCAGCTGAATATGAAGGATATTCCAACCCTGCTGGCCCTGCTGACTCTGTGGATGGAGGATCTGCCGCGTCAGGCGGCCCACGGCGTATTATTGACGCCCAGCACGGCAGAGAGACGGACTGGGCGAAGCTTGAGGAGCAGCGCCAGCTTGAGGCGCAGCGACGGCTGCAGGCAGCTTATGAGAACGAGCGGCTGCCAGGCGTTCCCGATCTGACGAGCGATTCGGGTGTGAACAAGCTGGCTGACGGAACAGCCGGGATGCTGCAATCCGTCTCAAGCAAGGGGATTCGATTGATCGTTTCGTTTTTTGAATCCGTTACTGATTGATGACACACCCCCGAACTGATATAATAATAAGAATGATTAGCAATTAGGCATTTTGTGGGGGTTAGGCATGGCGGACGTACGTGACCGACAAAAGAAGATTCGAAATTTTTCAATCATTGCTCATATCGATCATGGCAAATCGACCTTGGCGGACCGGATATTGGAATACACCGGCGCTTTGACCTCCAGGGAGATGCAGGCACAGGTGCTTGACCAGATGGATTTGGAGCGGGAACGCGGGATTACCATTAAATTGCAGGCTGTTCGTCTGGGCTACAAGGCAGATGACGGCGAAGAATACATCTTGAATTTGATCGATACGCCGGGACACGTCGATTTTACATACGAGGTATCCCGCAGTCTGGCTGCATGCGAGGGCGCGCTGCTCGTGGTCGATGCAGCACAGGGCATCGAAGCGCAGACGCTGGCAAACGTGTATCTGGCGCTTGACAACAACCTTGAGATCGTACCGGTTATCAACAAGATTGATTTGCCCAGCGCCGAGCCGGAACGGGTTAAGCAGGAGATCGAGGATGTAATCGGCCTTGATACGAGCGATGCGGTATTGGCCTCGGCCAAGGCGGGAATCGGAATCAAGGAGATACTGGAGCAGGTGGTCAAGAAGATGCCTTCACCAAACGGCGAACCGGATAATCCGCTCAAAGCGTTGATATTCGATTCCCACTATGATGCTTACAAAGGCGTAATCGTCTATGTCCGTGTCGTTGACGGCAGCATCAAGGCAGGCAATAAAATCCGCTTCATGGCTACCGGCGCCGAGTTTGAAGTTATTGAAGTGGGCGCATTCATGCCTCGCATGGCGATCGTATCGGAGCTTGCTGTAGGCGATGTCGGATTCATTGTCGCCGGTATCAAGAATGTGAAGGATACCCGGGTCGGCGACACGGTTACCGATGCGAAGAAGCCGGCGCTCGAGCCGCTTCCGGGCTACCGCCGGATCAATCCCATGGTATTCTGCGGATTGTACCCGATCGAAACACAGGATTACAATGATCTGCGGGATGCGCTGGAGAAGCTGGAGCTTAATGATGCTTCCCTGCGGTATGAGGCGGAGTCGTCAACAGCGCTTGGCTTCGGCTTCCGCTGCGGCTTCCTGGGCTTGCTGCATATGGAGATTATTCAGGAGCGGATCGAGCGGGAATTCAATATTCCGTTGATTACGACGGCTCCGAGTGTTGTGTACCGCGTAACGCTGACCGACGGATCGGTGATCGAGATCGACAACCCGTCCAATTTGCCTGAGATCGGCAAAATCGATTTCGTGGAAGAGCCGTATGTCAAGGCGGCCATTATTGTGCCCAACGATTATGTCGGCGCCATCATGGAGCTTTGCCAGAACAAACGCGGCGAGTTCATCAATATGGAATATTTGGACACCAACCGCGTGACCATCAGCTATAACGTGCCGTTGTCGGAAATCGTTTATGATTTCTTCGACCAGCTCAAATCAAGCACGAAGGGCTACGCATCCTTTGATTATGAATTGTCGGGCTACCGTCAATCCAAACTGGTCAAAATGGAGATCATGCTCAACAATGAGCAGGTTGACGCATTGTCTGTCATTGTACACCGCGACCGCGCCTATAACCGCGGACGGGTAATATGCGAGAAGCTGAAAGAGCTTATTCCGCGCCAAATGTTCGAAGTGCCAATTCAGGCATCGATCGGTACAAAGGTCATTGCCCGTGAGACCGTCAAGGCCATGCGCAAGAACGTTCTGGCCAAGTGCTACGGCGGCGACATCAGCCGGAAGCGCAAGCTGCTGGAGAAGCAGAAGGAAGGCAAGAAGCGGATGAAGCAGGTCGGCAGCGTGGAAGTGCCGCAGGAAGCCTTTATGGCTGTCCTCAAGATCGATGACTAATCCGGCTTGCGGTTCAGTCATAGGAGAGAAGATGAGAGGGAGCCAAGTGCTCCCTTTTCGACTTATAGAGCAATTATTTGACTGCTCGGGAAGCAGGCGGAAGGTTATGGACAGCTTTTCCGAACTCGCGACTGTGATTAAGGTACAAGGCTGCTTATGCAAGGCCGGGTTTTAAATGGAGGTAATCTAAATGTTGAACGTAGCGCCGAACGCGCTTTATATTCATATCCCTTTCTGCACAAACAAATGCTTTTACTGCGATTTCAACTCCTACGTGCTTAAAGGACAGCCCGTCGATGATTATCTGACTGCGCTCGAACACGAGATGGAGCTGACTGCAGCGGCGCTGCCGCCGCAGGAAATCCGCACGGTTTTTGTCGGCGGCGGAACGCCAACCGTGCTGAATCCGGTCCAGATGGAACGTTTTCTGTCTTCTGTGAAACGGCATTTTCCGCTGCATAGCGATCTTGAGTTCACCATGGAAGCCAATCCTGGGACAACCGATCCCGACAAGCTGGCTGCTATGCGGGCGGGCGGCGTCAACCGCATCAGCTTCGGCGTGCAATCCTTCAACAATGGCTTGCTGGAGCGGATCGGACGCATTCATAATGTGGACGATGTATACCGCAGCATAGAGAATGCGCGCGCTGCCGGCTTTGACAACCTCTCCATCGATCTGATGTTCGGTCTGCCTGGGCAGACGGTGCAGCTGCTCTCCGAGAGCGTGGACCGTGCGCTGGCGCTTGAGCTGCCGCATTATTCGCTGTATGGCCTGAAGGTGGAGGAAAATACGCTGTTTCATGCCATGTACGAGCGCAATGAGCTGCCGCTTCCTCCGGAGGATGATGAGCTGGCGATGTATATGCTGCTTATCGAGAAGCTTAAGGGTGCGGGCTTTCATCATTATGAGATCAGCAATTTTGCCAAGCCGGGCTTCGAGAGCAGGCATAATACAACCTACTGGCGCAACGAGCCCTATTACGGGCTGGGTGCCGGCGCCCATGGTTATGCCCGCGGCGAGCGGCATATGAATATCAAAGGGGTACAGCCATATATCGATGCTGCGGGCGTCAGATTGCCGCGTCTCGAAACGAACAGAGTCAGCGATTATGAGGCGATGGAAGACTTTATGATGGTTGGGCTTCGTTTGCTGGAGGGTGTGAGCGAATCTGATTTTGCGGCTCAATTCCCCGGCCGTACCATTGCAGCAGAATTCAGACCGGAGCTTGCGCCGCTGCTTGAGAACGGATTGCTGGAGATAACCGGAGCAGCAGCCGGCAGCCCTCAGGGATACAAGCTTTCCGGCAAAGGATTGCCGCTGGGCAATGAAGTTTTTGCCGCATTTATAGGAACAAAGGATGAGGCTGTGGTCGATTGACCCTGCAATTTGCTCAGGGTAGGTGATCATTGATTTTTTGAAAGCCGGCAGGAAGGCACCGTCACTGGTGTCTTTTTGCTATTTAACGATACTTTTATCATAGACTCTGTATAGAAATTTCCCCGCGGGAAGATGTCCATAAATTTTTCTTGTACAGTTATGCGTAGTAGTGTATATTTATTCGTATTATCCGATTTAATGGAACACCCGGGTGGAGGCGAAAAGCGATGCAAGCACAAGCGGTATGCAGAAAGGCAACTATGGAAGACGCAGGCACATTGGCTGATCTGATTGCGGGTTATGCCCAGAAGGGGATCATGCTGCCGCGCTCGAAAGAGGTGCTGCAGCGTCAGATTGATACTTTTATAGTCGCAGAGGTGGACGGGGAAGTGGTGGGCTGCGGATCGCTCTGCAAGCTCGGAACGGATCTCGTGGAGATACGTTCACTCGGAATCTCCGAAGGCTATAAGGGGCTCGGTATTGGAAGCAAGCTTGTAGACTTCCTTATTGAAGAAGCCAGAAATCAGCACATCACCAAAGTCATGGCGCTGACGTATGAAGTCACCTTCTTCCAGAAAAACGGCTTCAAAATCGTGGATAAAGAAATTTTTCCCGAAAAAGTATGGAAAGACTGTGTACATTGCGCCAAGCAGCATGCTTGCGATGAAATAGCAGTCCTGAAAATGCTGAACTGACTTGACAATAGGCAAGTTGGTTTGGTATTTTTGTATTAATGATTAGCACTCAACGATAACGAGTGCTAACGAGGTTGAGAAATTGCATTCAACAATGGCAATAACATCGTTTTGCTCTGCAAAACCACAGGAGGTGCTGCGATGCTTACAGAGCGGCAAAGAATGATACTTAGCGCAATAATTGATGATTACATTCGTTCTGCAGAACCTGTAGGCTCCCGCAGTATTTCCAAACGCGGCGATGTCGGCTACAGTCCTGCTACGATTCGCAACGAGATGGCCGATCTGGAAGAGCTCGGATTTTTGGAGCAGCCCCATACGTCGGCTGGCCGTATCCCTTCTACCAAGGGCTATCGTTATTACGTTGACCATCTTGTCAGGCTGGGCGAGGTCAATGAACAGGATTTAAGCACAGTGCGCTCGTTTTTTGCAGAAAAAATGAACCAAATGGAAGAAATCATCCAGCATGCTGCGATGATCCTTTCCAATCTGACGAATTATACGTCTATTGTTTTGGGACCGGAGACGTTTACGAATTCGCTCAAACATTTTCAGCTCGTTCCGCTCAGCTCGGATACGGCAGTTGCAATTGTTGTGACGAATACCGGACATGTCGAGAACCGGACGGTTTCGCTTCCTGCTGATATGAGTATGGAAGAGATGGAGCATGCGGTTAATGTTTTGAACCATAAGCTTATCGGTGTGCCGATTTCGCGGCTGAAATCCAGGATTTACTCTGAGGTCGGGCAGGAGCTCGGCCGTTATGTGGATGGATGTGAGCGGCTGCTGGGCATTCTAGACGAAGCGCTGATGAACGATGAAGACAATCGCGTTTTTCTTAGCGGGACGACCAACATGCTGACGCAGCCGGAGTTCAAGGATGTTGACAAAGTAAAGACGCTGCTTGATCTGTTCGAGCAGACTCCCACCCTGATGCGCATGTTCACGGCTTTGCCAAGCGGCATTCAAGTCAGGATCGGTACTGAAAACGCACATGAAGCGATTAACAACTGCAGTTTGATCACGGCGAACTATTCCGTTGACGGCCAGTCGCTTGGAACGATCGGCATCCTTGGTCCTACCCGGATGGATTACGGGAAAGTGATCAGCCTGATCGATATTTTGTCCAAGGACATGGCCGTGCTTCTCGGTCGCTGGTATAAGTAAAGCATATTTAAGGAGGTGAAGCGGCCCGTGAGTGTGAATGAACAACATACTGATGAAGATCATAAACATGAAGTGACTGGCGCTTCGGAAGAGAAATTGGATACGCAGGAGCAGGCAGAGGCTGTAGAGACTGCAGAAGCCGAAACAGTCGATTCTGTTGAAGAAACGCAGGCAGATACGCGATATGAGGAGCTTCAGAAGCAGGTGGAAGAGCATCAGCAGCGTTATCTGCGGGCTCAAGCGGATTTTGACAATTTCCGCCGCCGTACGATCAAGGAGAAGGAAGAGCTTGGCGCGTATGCTTCCATGAAGCTGATCGGGCAGCTGCTGCCCGTTGTCGATAACTTCGGCCGTGCCATTGAAGCCGGACAAGGCGGCGGTGACGTGGAGTCGTTCGCTAAAGGCGTAGACATGATCTTCCGTCAATTCCAGCAGATTCTGGAGCAGGAAGGCCTGAAACCAATGGAAGTCGTCGGCGAACCCTTCAATCCGGAATTCCATCAGGCGATTATGCAGGTGGAATCGGAAGAGCATGAAGAAGGCATTATTGTCGAAGAAGTCCAAAAAGGCTATATACTGAAGGATAAAGTGCTGCGTCCCGCTATGGTTAAAGTAAGCAGTTAGGACAACAGCTGACTATAAAACATAACAATTTAGGAGGATTTCTATTATGAGCAAAGTCATTGGTATCGACCTTGGAACCACAAATTCCTGCGTAGCCGTTATGGAAGGCGGCGAGGCTGTCGTTATTCCAAATCCGGAAGGCAACCGTACAACCCCTTCGGTTGTCGGCTTCAAGAAAGACGGAGAACGTGTTGTGGGCGAGGCTGCAAAGCGTCAATCCATCACCAACCCTGACCGTACAATCAGCTCCATCAAACGCCATATTGGCACAAATCACAAAGAAACGGTTGATAGCAAAGATTACTCGCCCCAAGAGATATCCGCTATCATCCTGCAGAAGCTGAAATCCGATGCCGAAGCTTACCTCGGTCAATCTGTCAGCCAAGCCGTTATCACGGTGCCTGCCTATTTCAATGACAGCCAGCGTCAAGCTACGAAGGATGCAGGTAAAATCGCCGGTCTTGAAGTGCTCCGTATCATCAATGAGCCAACCGCAGCCGCTCTTGCCTACGGTCTTGAGAAGACTGAAGATCACACCATTCTCGTTTATGACCTTGGCGGCGGTACGTTCGATGTATCCATCCTTGAATTGGGCGATGGCTTCTTCGAGGTTAAAGCGACAAGCGGAGACAACCATTTGGGCGGAGACGACTTCGACCAAGTCATCATCGACTATCTGGTATCGGAATTCAAAAAAGAGCAGGGCGTGGATCTTTCCAAAGATAAAGCAGCTGTGCAGCGTCTGAAAGATGCGGCGGAAAAAGCGAAAAAAGAGCTTTCCGGTACAGTAGCTTCTTCCATTTCACTCCCGTTTATTACGATGGCGGACGGCGTTCCCCAGCATTTGGAGATGAACCTGACCCGCGCCAAATTCGATGAGCTTTCTTCCGCTCTTGTTGAGCGCACGCTCGGCCCTACCCGTCAAGCCCTGAAGGATGCCGGAATGAGCGCAAGCGACATCGATAAAGTCGTGCTTGTCGGCGGTTCGACACGTATTCCTGCGGTACAGGATGCAATCAAAAAACTGATCGGCAAAGAGCCGCATAAAGGCGTTAACCCGGATGAGGTTGTTGCCCTCGGCGCTGCCGTTCAAGCCGGCGTACTGACAGGCGATGTGAAAGACGTTGTCCTCCTCGACGTTACCCCATTGTCATTGGGTATCGAAACGGCAGGCGGCGTGTTTACCAAAATGATCGACCGCAACACGACCATTCCAACCAGCAAATCACAAGTTTACTCGACTTACGCGGACAACCAGCCTAGCGTTGAGATCCATGTTCTGCAGGGCGAACGGGAAATGGCGGCAGGCAATAAAACGCTGGGACGCTTCACACTTGGCGATATTCCTCTTGCGCCGCGCGGCGTACCGCAAATCGAGGTTACTTTTGACATTGACGCCAACGGTATCGTTAACGTATCCGCTTTGGATAAAGGCACAGGCAAAAGCCAAAAAATCACGATCACTTCTTCAAGCGGTTTGTCCGACGAGGAAATTGAGCGCATGATGAAGGATGCCGAGCTGAACGCGGATGAAGACCGCAAACGCCGCGAGCTTGTCGAAGCGAAAAACAATGCGGACCAGCTTGTTTATTCCGTTGACAAAACGATCAAGGATCTGGGCGATAAAGTAGATGCCGGCGAGATTGAGAAAGCAAACGAAGCCAAAGAGAAAGTGAAAACGGCGATCGCAGGCGACAATCTTGAAGAAATTACCGCAGCTGCCGAAGCCTTGACGGAAATTGTTCAGCAGCTGTCCGTGAAGCTGTATGAGCAGGCTGCTCAGGCCGAGCAGGGCGCTGAAGGCCCTCAAGCCGATGCTGCCGGCGGAGACAGAGGCAAAGACAATGTCGTGGATGCCGACTATGAAGTCGTCGACGACAAAAAATCTTAAGACGTTAAGCGGAGCGCCGTCCGAGCCCGGACGGCGCAGCCTTTTCTTCCGGAAACGAACTTTCCCGCCAATTGGCGGCGACAGCCGTTTCTTTCTTGTATCAGAAAAAGTATAATCTTCATGAGTATACTTTTCTGATATTTTTGTGTGGGATGCTGCGCCGCAAAACGCGGCGCAGCGTTTCTTCTTGTCCATCTGTTAACGGACGGGAACGGCTAGCGCCATAGGGAATATGAAAGACGAGGTGACGAGTTTGGCAAGCAAGCGTGATTATTATGAAGTACTCGGCGTCGGGAAGAATGCCGGGGAGGATGAAATCAAGAAAGCGTACCGGAAGCTTGCGCGTCAATATCATCCTGACGTGAACAAGGAGCCGGATGCGGAAAGCAAGTTCAAGGAAATGAAAGAAGCTTATGACGTTCTGAGCGACGGCAACAAAAAGGCCGCTTATGACCAATACGGTCATGTCGATCCCAACCAGGGCTTTGGCGGAGGCGGCGGCTTCGGCGGCGATGCTGGCGGCTTTGGCGATATCTTTGATATGTTCTTTGGCGGAGGCGGCGGCCGCCGCGATCCTAACGCTCCGCAGCGCGGCAATGACCTGCAGTATACGATGACCATCGAATTTAAAGAAGCGGTATTCGGCAAAGAAACGGAAATTACGATTCCGCGCACAGAAACCTGCGATACATGTACCGGCAGCGGAGCCAAGCCGGGAACCAAGCCGGAAACCTGTTCGGTTTGTAAAGGTTCGGGGCAGCAGGAAGTGGTTCAAAATACGCCTTTCGGCCGTATGGTGAACCGTCGCGCATGTACGAACTGCAGTGGCACGGGACGTATCATCAAGGAGAAATGCACCACATGTCACGGAGCAGGCAAAGTTAAGCGCCAGCGCAAAATTAATATCAAGATTCCCGCAGGCGTGGATGACGGCGCGCAAATCCGCATGACCGGGGAAGGCGAAGGCGGAACACGCGGAGGCCCGTCCGGGGATTTATATATCGTAATCCGGGTGAAAGCCCATGATTTCTTCGAACGCGAGAACGACGATATTTATTGCGAGGTACCGCTCACTTTTGTCCAGGCGGCACTGGGTGACGAGATCGAAATTCCGACTCTTACCGAGAAGGTGAAGCTCAAGGTGCCTTCGGGTACGCAAACAGGCACCTACTTCCGTCTGAAAGGCAAAGGGGTTCCACGCTTGCGCGGGTATGGCCAGGGCGATCAGCATGTAAAAGTGACGATCGTGACTCCGACCAACCTCAGTGACGAGCAAAAGGAACTGCTCCGCCAGTTCGGTGGAGGCAGCGAAGGAACAAGCCAAGAGGATCACCATGAAACGATTTTTGAGCGGATGAAGAAGGCGTTTCGGGGGGAATAGCATTCGTTCTCTGAAGAGCCCTGGAACCTGTCAGGAATAGATGGTCCTGCGATCGGTTATGCTACTCAATTGACGGGAGAATATCCTAAGCATTTGAGGAGGCATGCAGCAATGGCGAATGAAACAAACAAGACTGATGATTGCGTCGTTATTTTGCCTGTCGGCAGTGAAGAGGATACTGAATTTGCCGAGACTGTGGATGACAATCATAATCATGAAGTCCGGAAGCGCGCAGCAGATCAATACGCGCAGTCCGTGCACGAATGAAGGTTACGATATGACCTCCAGAATAGTCGCTGTGTTTCAGGATGGAAGCAGAACCCGCGAGGCTCAGCTGAAGCTGCAGGCGCTCAGAGTGACTGAGGTTGAAGGCGAAGCGGACGGATCCATGCTTACTGCAATGGTTGAGGATGATTTGGTGGACCGTGCGCTGTATCTTATTCGTCAAACGGGTGGAACGACAGAGCTTTGAAGGAACTGAAGAGGGCTGTGTGCTTCTGGATCGGTATTACCGATTCGGGCTCGCAGTCCTTTTTTTGATGCCATCTGGTGCCGATAGCAGGAAAAATTTAACGTCAGTGGAAGCTTTTTTGTGCAACCGGGGTTTCTGGTGTAAAATAGACGGGCAAAGGTTTTATACATAGGAGGGCGTACGGCCGTGAAATGGTATGAATTGACGATCTCAACAACCGAGCAAGCGATTGAGATGATCACTAATTTTTTGCATGAGATGGATGCAGACGGCGTATCGATTGAAGAATCGGGTACGCTTAACAAGCAGCGGGACACCTCATTGGGACAATGGTATGAGACCCCGCTGAACGATATTCCCGAGGGCCAGGCCATCATAAAAGGATATTTCCCCGAAGCGACGGACATGGCTGCGCTGGAGTCGAATGTAAGGCCGCGGATTGATCAGCTGCGCGAGTTTGGCATAGATGCCGGCGACTACCTAATATCCACGGTCATCGTGGATGAGGAAGATTGGGCCACAGCCTGGAAGCAGTATTTTAAGCCGATTCAGGTATCGCCGCGTCTGACGATTAAACCGACCTGGGAAGAGTACCACCCTGCGCCGGGCGAGGAAATTATTGAGCTTGATCCCGGCATGGCCTTTGGTACCGGAACACATCCCACAACCGCGCTGTGTCTGAGAACGCTTGAATCCGTGATCCGCGGTGGCGAAGAAATCATTGATGTGGGAACCGGCTCCGGCATTCTCGCAATCGGCGCAGTGCGGCTGGGAGCCAAACGGGTGCTTGCGCTCGATCTGGATCCGGTTGCGGTCTCCTCCGCAACGGAGAATGTCAAGCTGAACAAACTGGAATCAACTATACAGGTACAGCTAAGCGATCTGCTGGGCGTGGTTCAGACCAGTGCCGCTTCCGCTTCTGCCGAGTCTATCGTTAATGTAACGCTGCCTGTTGATCTGGTGGTTGCCAACATTCTGGCAGAAATTATTTTGCTGTTCGTCGACGATGTTTATGCTGCTTTAAAGCCGGGTGGAATCTACATAGCCTCAGGTATTTTCAAAAATAAGGAAGATGTCGTGGAAGAGGGACTGCAGAAGTCCGGATTCATCATTACCGATCGTCAGCGGGACCAGGACTGGATCGCTTTCGTTGCACGAAAGCCGCAATAGCAAGTAGCGTTTGAAAAACAAAGCTTATGCTTACGAAGTGAGTTTTCCTTCGGAAAATTCTTAGGAGGTCCATTGTGTCCAATTTTCTTTGGTATCCCATTGAGGATTTACCCTTTATTTTTATTGTGATCATGATTGCTTTTACCGTACATGAGTTTGCCCATGCTTACAGCGCTTATAAATTTGGCGACCGCACGGCTTACGATGCGGGAAGAGTGACGCTTAATCCGCGTGTCCACATCGATATTTTCGGGATGATTCTATTGCTGATCGCCGGATTCGGCTGGGCGAGGCCTGTACCGGTCAATCGCAGTAAGTTCAAGAATCCGAGACTGATGGGGATTGTGGTCTCTGCAGTGGGGCCGCTGAGCAATCTGGTTACCGCGGCGCTTGGCATTTTACTGCTGTATGTATTGAATCAGACGGGCCTGATGGACGTAGGCTCTATCGGCGTGCACAGGGCGATCATTCACTTTTTGTACTATCTGATCACGATAAACCTTATGCTGTTCATCTTCAACCTGATTCCGATTCCTCCGCTTGACGGCTATCGGATCATTCAAGACCTCGTTCCTTTGAAGGTCAGATTCAAAATGGACCAGAACGTCCATTGGGGCATGTTTGTTTTTTTGCTGATCATCTTTATTCCGCAGCTCCGGGCAGTTACGCTGGATCCGTTGTTTTCCCAGTCAAGCAGTATCATTGAAGGCCTGCAGAATTTCTATGAGCTGTTCTTCAGGCCGGTCAGCTGGCAAAGCTTTATTCTGGATTTCCTTGGTTACACGAGAACGTAATTCCAGACTTTGCCGCACTCTTCCCGTGCAATGACCAAAAACAGGGAGGCTCTGGCGCGGCTGATCCAAAACGTGTATGATAAAGGTTGGAGTTTTTTCGAATTATCAGCAGGGTTGGTTATGTTCTCTACTTTGCTGGTTTTTCTGAGGGAAGAATAGTGCTCGCCGCAAGCCGGTGCAGCTCCTCTCTTTTTATGCTCCGTCTTTGTTGTTTCAACAATCGATAACGAAGGGTTTCTGAATAGCATGCAGCGATATTTTGTAGCGCCGGAGCAGCTTGCCGGCGACGAATTGGTATATCTGACCGGCGAGGATGCTCATCATGCCCTGCGTGTCATGCGAATGGAGCCGGGCGATGAGTTTATCGTCAGCGATGGCGCCGAGCGTACGGCAAGAGCGGTTATCCGCACGGCGGGGGCAGGACGGGTGGAAGCGGCTGTTGCGGAATGGCTTCCGATGAACGGTGAGCCGGCATGGTCCGTTACGATAGCGCAAAGCTTGCCGAAGGGCGATAAGATGGAGCTGGTCATTCAGAAAGGAACGGAAATCGGCGCAGCTGCCTTTATACCGTTCCAATCGCAGCGGATCATCGTCCAATATGATGAGAAGAAAGAAACGAAGCGTCTGGAGCGCTGGAGCAAAATAGCCAAGGAAGCGGCAGAGCAGGCACACCGCAGCCGCATCCCGGAAGTGAAGGCGGTATTATCCTGGCGCCAGCTGATGCATGAGTTCAGCCATTATGATTTGGTGCTGTTTTGCTATGAGAAGGAGAGCGGATCGGCAGGCGCAGGACTGCGCGATGCGATTCGTTCTTTTGAAGAAAGCGGCAGGATGGTGGACAGGAAATCATCCCGGATTAGCGTACTGCTGATTGTCGGCCCTGAGGGCGGATTTACACAGCGGGAAGCCGAGGAGGCGGAAGCGACTGGCGCCGTTATCGTAGGGCTCGGGAAACGCATTCTGCGTACCGAGACAGCGGCGATGGTAGGCCTGGCCTGCCTGATGTACGAATCCGGAGAAATGGGAGGCGAATAACGACATGCCGTCGGTTGCATTTTATACATTGGGCTGTAAAGTAAACTTCTATGATACGGAAGCGATCTGGCAGCTGTTCAAGAATGAAGGCTATGAGCAGGTTGATTTTGAGACGACGACCGCTGATGTCTATTTGATCAACACATGCACGGTAACCAATACGGGCGACAAGAAGAGCCGCCAGATTATCCGGCGTGCAATCCGGCGTAATCCGGATGCTGTAATTGCCGTGACGGGCTGTTACGCTCAGACATCCCCGGCTGAGATTCTGGCTATTGAAGGCGTCGATCTGGTAATCGGCACGCAGGGCAGGGACAAATTACTGGACCATGTCCGCGAGATCCAGGCCGACCGCAGACCGGTCAACGCCGTCCGCAATATTATGAAAACACGCGAGTTCGAAGAGCTGGATGTTCCTGACTTTGCCGACCGTACACGGGCCTTTCTGAAAATCCAGGAGGGCTGCAATAACTTCTGCACCTTCTGTATTATTCCCTGGTCCCGCGGGCTCTCCCGCAGCCGCGACCCCGAGAGCGTGCTTAATCAGGCACGTCAGCTGGTGGCTGCCGGATACAAGGAGATCGTTCTGACCGGCATTCATACCGGCGGGTACGGCGATGATATGGAAAATTACCGTTTATCCGATCTGCTTTGGGATTTGGACAAGATCGAAGGACTTGAGCGCATCCGCATCAGCTCCATTGAAGCAAGCCAAATCGATGATGCCGTGATCGACGTGCTTAACCGTTCATCCAAAATGTGCCGCCATCTTCATGTTCCTCTCCAGGCAGGCGATGATACCGTGCTCAAGCGCATGCGCCGCAAATATACGGTTGAAGAATTTGCCGAGAAAATCCGTCTTCTTCATCAGGCTATGCCCGGGGTGGCGATTACGACAGATGTGATTGTCGGCTTCCCGGGGGAAACCGAGGAAATGTTCGAGAATGGCTACCGCCTGATGGAAGAGCTGAAGTTCTCGGAAATGCATGTGTTCCCTTATTCCAGAAGAACGGGTACGCCTGCGGCACGGATGGAGGAACAGGTGGATGAAGAGATTAAGAATGAGCGTGTCCACAAGCTGATTGATCTTTCGGAGCAAATGCAGCTTGAATACGCCAGGAAATATGTCGGCGAGGTACTGGATGTCATTCCCGAGCGCGATTACAAGGGTGCACCTGGAACGGGACGCGTTATGGGCTACACGGACAACTACCTGCAGGTTGTATTCGAAGGTTCGGAGCTGCTTATCGGCCAGCTGTGCCGGGTAAAAATCACTGAGGCTGGTGTTAACGAATGCTTTGGTCAGCTTGTCCGTGTTCTGGAAACCAATGAAGCTCCGGTATCGAAACAGCTGGATTCCGAAATTGCCGCCCTGCCTGAAGCCTTAAGAGCTTAGGCGAAGCGTTTCATTCATATTTTAAAATTGCGAGGATTCTTATCCGCCCTGAAGTATGGGGCTGCGAAGAGAATCCTTGCTCTACATAGGTCACAGCACCAGGCCGAAGGCATTCATGCGCCTTAAGGTGAGGCCACCTGAATAGCGGAGGGGAAGCGTATATGAAAGAAATTTCGGCAGGAGGCGTTGTATTTCGCCGTATTGACGGCGGGCTGCAAATCCAATTAATTCAGGACCGTTACGGCAAAATCTCGCTTCCCAAGGGAAAAATGGAGCCTGGTGAGACAGTCGAACAAACGGCTCTGCGTGAAATCGTAGAGGAAACGGGAATGGAAGGCGTTATAATCGCTCCCATCGACCAAATTAAGTATAAGTACAATCACGAGACCAAAGGCTCTGTGGATAAAGAGGTGCATTATTACCTCGTTGAAGCGGTTGGAGGCAAGCTGCAGGCCCAGGTGGAGGAAATCCGCGGGGTTGAATGGTTTGAGCCTTCCGAGGCCTGGCGCCGTCAGCGTCAATCTGGCTATAACAACAATGATCGTATATTGTCGGGAGCGCTTAAGCTGCTCGGCCTGGAGGTGCGCGGAAATGGTTGAAGTTTGGACGCCGGATTCATCGCTGGCCCGTTTCATTGATCACACCCTGCTGAAGCCGTCCGCTTCGGAACAGGATATTATGCAGCTGTGCAAGGAAGCCATCGCCTACAAGTTTTACAGCGTTTGCGTGCATGGATCATGGGTTGCATTTTGCCGGAAGCAGCTTGTCGGAAGCGATGTCGCGATCAGCGCCGTTTGCGGTTTTCCTCTGGGAGCGATGGCGACGAAGGTGAAAGTGTTCGAAGCCGTCAATGCGGTTGAGGATGGGGCCAGGGAGATCGATATGGTGCTGTCAATCGGATCAGTCCTGGAGGGTCGCTTGAATAGTGTATCCAGAGATATAGCTGCTGTGGTGAAAGCGGTGGAAAACCGGGCGATCGTCAAAGTTATTCTGGAAACGGGATTTCTGGATGACCGGCAAAAAGTCGAGGCTTCACTTGCAGCCGAAGCTGCCGGCGCCCATTATGTGAAAACCTCGACCGGGTTCGGTCCGGGTGGAGCAACGGAAGCGGATATCAAGCTGATGCGGGCATCCGTTACAGCCGGTACCGGAGTCAAGGCCTCCGGCGGTATCCGTGACAGGGACACGGCGATCCTGATGCTGCGCAGCGGGGCGAACAGGCTCGGAACGAGTGCGGGAATCGCGATTGTCAGTCCGGAGTCAACCGCTTCAGCGCCGGGTGATAGCAGAGCGGAAGGGCAATCAGGGAGCTCATTATATTAAAAATCGTTTGAGCATGGGCGATTTGTGACGCCGGAGACGCGCTCATCCAGGCGGATACTGCCTGCAGCTCCGTGACAAACGGGGCGAATAGCGCAGCGCCGCCAACATTCAGGGCGGTATGGGACCATGCGACAAAACGTCCGGATTTGGTGCCGCCAAGCGACGCAAGAAGGGCTGTTACACAGGTGCCCACATTCGCGCCAATTACAACGGCAATCCCGATTTCAACGGGCATCGCGCCAACGGATGTAAGACCCATAATAATACCGATGACGGCGGCGCTGCTGTGCACTGCCGCTGTTAATACGAACCCGGCTGCCAGCCCCCAGAGTACACTGTCCTCCGCGCGGTTCAGAAAAGTGCTGAACAAGCCGCTTGTTTGAACGGCCGGGGCAATGGACTGCATCACGCTGATCCCGATCAGCAGGAGAGCAAAACCGGCTATAATCACGGCGGCGCTACGGACAGGTTGAAACCAGCGATGTCCGGCTGCCCCTCCTGTGTTGGTGGAGTAGTTGGCCGATCGAAACGGCATGAGCTTCATTTCTCCGATCAGCGCCGTCACCAGCCAAAGTCCGCATGCCGCAGCAAGCAGGGGCCAAGCCAGGCGGTTAATGTTCAGTCCGATCAGCTCTGTTGTCAGGCAGGTTCCGATATTGGTGCCAAGAATAATGCCGAGCGTGCGCGGG
The DNA here is from genome assembly GCF_056269365.1 of Paenibacillus sp. JT22N12. Taxonomy (NCBI): domain Bacteria; kingdom Bacillati; phylum Bacillota; class Bacilli; order Caryophanales; family Paenibacillaceae; genus Paenibacillus; species Paenibacillus sp. JT22N12. The sequence goes on from NZ_JBWDNU010000002.1 coordinate 857,856, forward strand.
AAAGTGAGCAGACCGGCATTGACAAGTCCCATCGACATGACTGTGACGGCCGTGCTGCTTTGCAGAACGGCCGTTGCTGCTGTTCCGACGGCAAGACCATGCAGCGGCGTCGCTGTTGATCGCTGCAGCACGAGGTGCAGATGCTTGCCGACCGAGCGCTGGAGAGCGAGCTCCATCGCTTTCATACCCAGCATGAACAAGGCAAAACCAAGCAGCATAGGCGCAATAATGGAGTGAATCATGAAGGCAGAACTCCTTTTACGTTCATATAATTAAAGACCGGCTGTTGTATCGATACATATGCGTAAAAACGGACAACCATGACAAGCAATGACCATTTGAAGGGCGGAAGCAGGATATGAAACACCCCAAAGCAATACTGCTGCGTGATCGCAAAAAAAGAGTAGAGCAGGGACATCCCTGGGTTTATGCCAGTGAAATTGACCGCATGGAAGGCGAGACTGCTCCCGGGGATTTGGTCGATCTGCACAGCTACCAGGGACGGTATCTGGCCACGGGTTATTGGAATCCCCAGTCGCAAATTACAGTAAGAATTGTTTCCTATCAACCGATTGAAGCCATGGATGAAGATTTTTTCCGTGAACGCTTCGAGCAGTGCGCGCTGCACCGGAGCCGGTTCGTACAGGATCATGATTGCCGGCTTGTATATGGCGAAGCGGACAGGCTGCCAGGGCTGATTGTCGACCGTTTTGGCGATGTGCTGGTGGTGCAGCTGCTGACGCTTGGCATGGATGCCCGGCGGGAAGCCATTACGGCCGCCTTGGCTGCCGTTTTCACGCCGAAGGGCATATATGAGCGCAGCGATGTATCGGTTCGCGCGCTTGAGGGTCTGGAAGAGAGGACAGGAGTCATCTACGGGGAATGCCCGCGCATCGTGGATATCCATGAGAATGGACTGCTGCTTGAGGTGGACATCGTCGAGGGGCAGAAAACCGGCTATTTCTTCGACCAGCGTGAGAACCGCGCATCCATCGCTCCCCTCATGAAGGGCTGGGGATGGCGCAGCGGCATCAAGCTTGAAGAGCGATCACCCGATGAAGCCTCCGATGACACGGGAGCATTGGCAGATCTGCAGGAGAGCGCACTGGTTCCCGTCAATGCGAACGGTAAAGCTGTTACTTTCCCTTATTGGGACGGGGCTACCGTTCTGGAATGCTTCGCCCATACGGGCAGCTTCACGCTGCATGCCTGTCAATACGGAGCCAAGAAAGTGACATGCCTCGATGTATCCTCCCATGCTATCGAGACTGCCCGCCGCAATACGGCCCGCAATGGCTTCGAGGACCGGGTGGAATTTGTGGTCGCCGATGCCTTCGAATATTTGCGGTCGCAGGTAAAAGGGCTGGATGAGCGGGCGGAGCGCGGGAGAGCCGGACTTGCGGCTGGCGGTAAAACGCCGGATACCTCCAAGCCGATGGGGAACGCAGGCCGGACCTGGGACGTCGTTATTCTCGATCCACCCGCGTTCGCCAAATCCAAGAGCGCCGTTCCGGGAGCGATCCGCGGCTATAAAGATATTAATCTGCACGGGATGAAGCTGGTGAACGAAGGAGGCTACCTCGTGACAGCCAGCTGTTCCTACCATATGCGCCCGGATTTATTTCTCGAGACGGTCCAGTCGGCTGCCGTCGATGCGGGCAAGCAGCTGCGGCTGATCGAATGGCGGGCTGCCGGCAAGGACCACCCCCAAATTCTCGGAGTTAGCGAAGGCCACTATTTAAAGTTTGCTATTTTTGAAGTCCGCAGCCGCTAGACTGTAAGTCGAATAAGTTCCAAGGTAAGTCGTCTTCTGCAGCGTTGGTCTACGCTGTCTGGGACGGCTTTTTGACTTGGATGCCTCTGGGCAGACAGGCAGCTGTGGATACGTCTTACCAATAGGGAATAACTGTCTGAATTTCCGATGCTTTCATAAGATGCACGATTTACCTATTTAATTGCGAACAAATGTTTGCTTTTTTGGATGAAAACAAGATACAGGTATGATAGAATAATAGAATCGAAACGGCGAAGGGGTGAGCGTATGGCGCTCCGATTGGTAATAGGAAGATCGGGAACCGGCAAGACCCGGTTCTGTCTGGATGAGATACGCAATCAGGTGCTGGAGCAGCCGGGCGGTCCGCCGCTTGTAATGCTCGTACCGGAGCAGGCTACTTTTCAAACCGAATATGCCCTGCTGGGAGAATCGCAGCTGAGTGGGACGATACGGGCCCAGGTGCTCAGCTTCAGGAGGCTGGCTTTCCGCGTCATGCAGGAAACGGGCGGAACGGCCCTTGTTCCAATCAGCGAGAACGGCAAGAACATGCTGCTGTACAAAATCGTGCATCGGCTTCACGATGAGCTGCAGTTATATCAAGGAAGTGAGTCGCAGCCCGGGTTTATCGAACGGCTTGGCGATCTGATGACGGAATGGAAGCGGTACGGGATAGAACCGGAAGATATTGAAGCATTCCTGTCGGAGGGCGGTTATGGGAGCAGTAATCAGCTGCTTAGCCGCAAGCTTCACGATCTGAAGCTGATTGGCGGGCAGCTGGTCAAGGAACTGAACGGTTTATACATAGATGCTGAAGATTATTTATCCTGGCTGATTCGAGGCTTCCACGAAGCGCCTTCGATGCGCCAGACGCATATATGGGTGGATGGCTTTCACGGCTTTACCCCCAAGGAATTCGAAGCGCTTGAAGCTCTGATGCGGCAAGCTGAAGAGATCACAGTAACACTAACGCTGGACCGGGTATATGGGGCAGGGGAACAACCTCATGAGCTGGATATGTTCCGCTCCACTGCCGAGACCTTCCTGAAGCTGCGTGAGCTGGCGCTTGCCAATAATGTTCCGGTGGCAGAGCCGGTGGTTCTGAATGACGGGACGCCCTGGCGTTACCGCAGAAGTCCGACGCTGGCGCATCTGGAAGGGCATTACAATGACCGCGCTCCGCTGAAGCTCACGCAGGAGCAGCTGGATGGCGTGACGCTTTACAGCGCTGTTCACCGGCGCGCCGAGGTGGAGGCTGTGGCCCGCGATATTGTCCGCAAAACGCAGGATGAAGGACTCCGCTACAGGGATCTCGCCGTCATGGTGCGAAATGCGCCGGACTATAATGATTACATAACGGCCGTGTTTGCCGATTACGGAATCCCTTATTTTCTTGACCAAAAGGATGCCGCACTGCATCATCCTCTAGTGGAATTTATTCGCTCTGCTTTGGAAATTGCCGCTCATGGCTGGAGATACGAAGCGGTTTTCCGCTGCATCAAAACAGAGCTTCTCATGCCTGACGACGGTAGTCTGACACGGGAATCCTTCGACATTCTGGAGAACTACGCTCTGGCTGCCGGCATTGACGGTAACCGCTGGTTGACCCGCAGCCAGTGGAAGCCCTTGATGAGAGATACGCTTGATGGCGATCCTGCGGAGGCCCGTGAACCGGATATCCGCCTGCTGGAGGCTGTTCTTGCCGCGCGGGAAGCCGTAGTGACGCCGCTTCACAAGTTTACAAGGTCTCTGAAGAAGGCGGGCAGCGTCAGGCAGATGTGCGAAGCCTTGTATCAGCTTCTTATGGGAATTGATGCTCCCGACCAGCTGGAGCGCTGGAGCCGCAAGGCTGCGGCTGAAGGGAAAACCCAAATTGCCCGTGAGCACCGGCAGCTGTGGGACGGGGTTATGAATATACTGGATCAGCTGACAGAGATGACAGGGGACGAGTCTATGAAGGTCCCCCTGTTCGCGGGTATGGTGGAAACAGGTCTTGAGAGTCTCAAGCTTGCTGCAGTCCCGCCGGCACTGGATCAGGTGCTGGTCGGGAATATAGACCGTACCCGTTCGGGAAGGGTTCGCGGTTGTTATGTGCTGGGAGCCAACGATGGAGTAATGCCGCAGAGAATTCAGGAGGATGGCGTTCTTACTGAGCAGGAACGGGAGACGTTGGGAAACGGAGGGCTTCAGATGGCGCCGGGAGTCCGCAGGAGGCTGCTTGACGAGCGTTTTCTGATTTACAACGCATTAACGAGCGCAAGCCGTTATTTGTGGATCAGCTGGCCGGTAGCGGATGAAGAAGGAAAAAGTCTTCATCCCTCCGAAATTATGCGCCATATGAAACAGCTTTTTCCAGGGATACAGGAGAAGGGGATAGCCGCCGAGCCTGCTGCCGGGATGGAAGAGGAGGAGCAGCTGTCATTCATTTCCCATCCGGAGCGGACGCTCTCATACGTCATCAATCAGCTGCGCGCATGGCGTCAAGGTACGGACATCGCGCCGGCATGGTGGGAAGCCTTCAACTGGTTTGCTGTCCGGCCACGCTGGCAGGACAAGCTGGGACGGCTTGTGCGTTCGCTGGAATATACGAATTTCGTGCCTTCCCTGTCGCTGGCCACCGCCGATCAGCTTTATGGAACATTGCTTAAGGGCAGCGTGTCCAGAATGGAACGGTTTGTTTCCTGTCCGTTCCAACACTTTGCCATCCACGGGTTAAGGCTGCGCGAGAGGGAGCTCTTCCAGCTTGGAGCGCCGGATATCGGGCAGCTGTTCCACGCTGCCCTCAGCAGGCTTGCCCTGTCGCTTGGGGAGAGATGGGGCATGCTCGGTGCGGAGCAAATCCGGGCTGAGTCCGCCATCGTTGTTGAAGAATTAGCCATGCGTCTTCAATCGCAGATTCTGCTGAGCAGCAGCCGGCACCGTTATGTGGCGCGCAAATTAAAAGATATAGTCGGCCAAGCCGCTGTTATTCTGGGCGAGCATGCGCGGCGCGCGCAGTTCCAGCCGGTTGGGCTCGAAATTGACTTTGGTCCGGATGGTCCACTGCCTCCGGTAACGATTCCATTGGCCAATGGCCGCATGCTTGAGATGTCCGGCCGGATTGACCGGGTTGATGCGGCCCAAACCGATGAAGGCCTGCTGCTGCGTGTGATTGATTACAAGTCTGGCTCTACGCAGCTGCGCCTCGAGGAGGTCGCTTATGGGCTGGCGCTGCAAATGCTGACCTATCTGGATGTCCTGCTCAGCGCTGCGCCAGAGTGGCTGGGGCAGCCGGCCAAGCCCGCAGGCGTGCTTTATTTTCATGTGCATAATCCGCTTATATCATCCTCCAATGTGCTCAGCAGCAATAAGGCCGGTGCAGAACGTCTGAAGCGGTTCAAGCTCAAGGGGCTGGTGCTGGCTGATGAAACAACGGCCAGAATGATGGACGGCGCGCTGGAATCCGGCTATTCGGAACTGCTTCCTGTGGCGCTCAAGCGGGACGGCGGTTTTTACAGCAGCTCCTCAGTCGTTTCGCATGAACAGTGGGATACGCTGCGGCATTCCGTACGCAGGACGCTGCGCCGGATCGGAGACCGGATCTCCGCCGGCGATGTGGCAATTGCGCCCTACCGGCTTGGCGCCAAGACGCCTTGTCAATTTTGTGCCTACAAACCGGTTTGCCAATTTGATCCGCTCATTGAAGGCAATGCCTTTTCCAAGCTGCACAAACCGGGAAAGGACGAGGTCTGGCAGCTGCTTGCCGCAGCTGAAGAGGCAGATGGCCCTCACGGCTTGGATCTGATTCAGGTACTGAATAAGAACGGCTTCACTGATATGGATGCGAAAGGGGGACAAGGGTAGTGGCTGGATTAACCGTGCCAGAAAAGCCTGAGGGCAGCATCTGGACAGATGACCAATGGAAGGCGATTGTAACCGGAGGCTCCAATGTCCTTGTGGCTGCAGCTGCAGGATCAGGTAAAACGGCAGTGCTTGTTGAGCGGATTATCCGCAAGATTTCGGATGATACCGATGTCGACCGGCTGTTAGTTGCCACTTTTACAAAAGCGGCTGCAGCCGAGATGAAGGAGCGTATCCGGATGGCGCTCGAGAAGGAGCTGGAGCGGCAGCCGGGCTCCGATCATTTGAAGCGCCAGCTGGCGCTGATGAGCCGGGCTTCGATTACAACGCTGCACTCCTTCTGTCTGGATGCGATTCGCCGATATTATCCGCTTATCGGTCTTGACCCCGGATTTCGCATCGCCAATGAAACCGAGGCCGAGCTGCTGCGGATGGATGTATTGGACTCCATCTTCGAAGAGAACTATCTGCAGGCCGAGGAAAGCGAGAGCGATTTTCTGCGGCTGGTGGACCGGTTTGGGGGCGAGCGCGGCGATGAGCCGCTCTATGCGCTGGTACTCCAGCTGTACAATTTCGGGCACAGCCACCCCTGGCCGGATGTATGGCTGAGAGAGACGGCTGCGGCATTCCAGGTAGCGGATGCAGCCGAGCTTGGACGAAGCGAATGGGTCAGCAGCATCGCAAGTGTTGTTGTCCTGGCGCTGGAGGGAGCCGGGAGCCTGCTTCAGCAAGCGCTGGATCTGACACGGCTTCCCATGGGACCCGATCATTATGCGGCGACGCTTGAGGATGATCTGGCGCTTGTCCGCAATTTGAACGCGCATACCCGCGAGCTGCCGTGGGAGCGGTGGTATGAGGTATTCGCTGAGGTTGGTTTCGGCAAATTAAAGAGCCGGCGGGGCGATGACTTCGACAAGGGTCTTCAGGAACAGGTCAAGGAGATCCGGGACATGGCCAAATCGATTATTTCGGACATGACCGACCAGCTGTTTGTGCGCTCCGCGGATGATTTTGCAGCTGAGCTGCGGGAGCTTGCGCCGGTTATGCATACATTGGCCGAGCTTGTGATTGACTTCGGCAGCCGGTTTGAGGAAGCGAAGCGCGAGAAGGGGCTGATCGATTTCGGGGATATGGAGCATTACTGCCTGCGTATTCTCCGTGATCCCGCCTCTACGCCCGAGCTGTCCGTCCCTTCGGCGGCAGCCCTTGAATATCAGCGTCAGTTCGATGAAATTCTGCTGGATGAATATCAGGACACCAATATGGTGCAGGAAGCCATCGTTTCTCTGCTGGCGCGGCCCGGAGCGGGCAACCGGTTCATGGTGGGCGATGTGAAGCAGAGCATCTACCGGTTCCGTCTGGCGGAGCCGAATCTCTTCCTGCAGAAGTATAAATCCTATTCATCCTCGCTTGTTGGCGAAACGGGTTCGGAAGCTGCAGCCGGTGTCCGGATTGACCTGGCACGAAATTTCCGCAGCAGGTCTGAGGTTGTGGATGGCGTTAACGGTGTTTTTCGGTCCATCATGCGTGAAAAAGTCGCGGAAATGGATTATGACGAGCGGGCTGAGCTTGTTTCCGGGGCGGATTTTCCGCCTGCAGCTGAAGGCGGCCCGGCGGAGCGCTACGATGTTGAATTCGCGCTGATCGACAAGGGGGGAGGCAGCGGCGTCAAGGATGGCGAGCCTGCCTACGCCAGTGACGAGAGCGAAGACGGGCCAGACTCCGCTTCGCCATCCGGTGAAGAGGCGCTTGATCTGCAAACCGTTCAGCTCGAGGCCCGCTACATCGCGGCCCAAATCGCCAAGCTCAAGGGACTTGATTCCGCGCTTGGAGGAGGTGGAGCCCCATTTGAAGTTTATGACGGAAAACGCCGGCGGAAGCGTGTATTGGCCTGGCGCGATATTGTCATTCTGCTGCGCGCGGACAAGCAGTGGGCGCCGGTAATTATAGAGGAGCTGCAGTCCAGCGGCATACCTGCATATGCGGAACTAAGCACGGGATATTTTGAGGCGACGGAAGTCGAGACCATGCTCTCGCTGCTGCGCGTTATCGATAACCCGTACCAGGATATACCGCTTGCCGGCGCGCTTCGCTCTCCCATATTTGGACTGACAGCCGAGGAATTGGCGCAAATCCGCATTATCGGTGGGCGCGCCTCCTATTATGATGCCGTAAAAAAAGCAGCCGGCGCTTCGCTCATCGAGGAAACGACCCGCATCAAGCTGGCTGATTTTCTCACGCGTCTGGAGCGCTGGCGGGAAGAGTCCAGGCGGGGGGCGCTGGCCGAGCTGCTGTGGAATATCTTCCGGGAGACGGGTTATTACGATCTGGTTGGCGGAATGCCCGGAGGTGTACAGAGGCAGGCCAATTTGCGGGCTCTGCATGACAGGACGCGGCAATACGAGGCCACAACATTAAGGGGTTTATTCCGTTTCCTGCGTTTTATCGACCGGATGCGGGAGAATGGGGGCGATCTGGGTACGGCCCGGGCCATTGGCGAACAGGAGGATGTTGTCCGGATCATGTCCATTCACAAAAGCAAGGGACTGGAATTCCCCGTCGTCTTTGTCGCAGGACTTGGCAAGCTGTTTAACCGGCAGGACCTGAACGGAGCGTTTCTGATGCATAAGCAGCTTGGCTTCGGGCCGCGCTTTATTGATACAGAGCTGCGGGTGAGTTACCCCACACTGCCCTATCTGGCGATTCGGGAGCGGATGCGGATGGAGACGCTGGCCGAGGAAATGCGCATTCTGTACGTGGCGCTTACCCGTCCCAAGGAGAAAATGTTCCTGATCGGTACGGTATCCGATGCTGCGAAGCAGCTGCTGCGCTGGCAGTCTTCGCTGGACGGGGAAGGGCGGATTCCGGATTACCGCCTTTCGCAGGCCAAAAGATTCATAGATTGGCTTGGACCGCTGGCCATACAGGAAGGAGTCCCCATTACGGTCGAGGTGGCTGGTGGAGCTTCACCTTACAGCGTTACGGATGTAATCAACGAAGTGGAAGAGCGGTCGGATTTTGGATTGGATGCTGAAGCGGACGCCGGTGAATCCGCGGCTAGCTATACGGTACAGCAGACGAGCCGGGCAACAGGCAGAGCCTGGAGGACAGGCATTGTCCCTGCGGCTTTGTTCAGGCTGGAAGCGGCCGCAGCCGTGGAGACGGATGAAGCGGCAGAAGCGGAATTCGCAGAGCGGATGCAGGCAGTCCAGGCGCTTGTGCCAATTCCGGAATCGCCTGCGGCAGCGACCGAAATCGAGCGCCGTCTGGCATGGACCTACCCGCATTATGCGGCAACCGTGATTGCGGCCAAAACATCGGTTACCGAGATGAAGAGGATGCATGCCGAAGCGGCGGCAGATGAGAATGCCGCTGTCGTACTGCTGCCTGAGCAGGCCGGATTACCTCCGGACGCGGAAGCATCCACTCTGTGGAACGTTGGGAATTCGGAACTGTCCGGCGCTCCGGCGGAGAAGGTTGATCACGGGCAGGATGCCCCTTTGGCAGAGCACGAACGAGCGGCTTCACGTGACAGGGAGTTTACGGCCCGGGCGGCAGAAAATTTCTCAGGCGGGGAATATACCTTCCGGCTGCGCCGGCCCAAATTCATGGAGGAGAAGGCGTTGACCGCAGCGGAGCGCGGGACGGTCAGTCATTTGGTTATGCAGCATATTCCCCTTGATGCAGCGGTGGATGAAGGCGTTATCCGGGATACCGTCGCGGTTCTGCAGGAAAAAAGCATGCTTTCGGCCGAGCAGGCAAGTGCTGTTGATACCGCCCAGATTGCTGCATTCTTCGTAAGCGAAATCGGTCAAAGGCTGCTTGCGGCAAGCTGGGTCCGCCGGGAAACGCCCTTTAGCTGCACGTTTCCGGCTTCCCGCATCTATCATCGCGAATCGGGAGCTGTTGGCGATGAGCCGATTCTGATTCAGGGTATCGTCGACTGTATGTTTGATGACGGGAATGGTCTTGTTCTCCTCGATTACAAAACTGACAAAATTTATATGAAGCAGTGGGGAGCTGCCGCTGAGAGGCATCGTTTCCAGCTGTCGCTCTATGCGGAAGCGATCGGCCGTATTCTTGACAGGCCTGTCATGGCCTGTTATGTGTTTTTCTTTGACGGGGGACAAGCGGTCCAGCTGTTTTAACATAGCGGGAAGGAGGAATTTTACCATGCGTATTTTACATACCGCCGATTGGCATTTCGGACGCTCGCTGGAAGGACGCAGCCGATTGGATGAACAGGCGGCTTTCGTGGATGAACTGGCAACCCTCGTCAAAGCGGAAGATATTGATCTTGTCCTGCTTGCCGGGGATGTGTACGATTCAGTCAATCCGCCGGCAGCGGCCGAGCAGCTGTTTTATGAGGCGTTGTCCAGGCTCGCGGACGGGGGCAGGAGAACGGTTGCTGTTATCGCCGGCAATCACGATCACCCGGAGCGGGTAGCAGCTTCTTCACCGCTTGCCGCCCGCAGCGGCATCAGGCTTGTCGGCTTGCCCTCGGACCGGCCGCTTGCGGTCGATGTTGTCCGCACGGGAGAGAGAGCTGTTATCGCTGCTCTACCATACCCTTCGGAATCACGTTTGAGAGAGCTGCTCAGCGAGGAAACGGATGAAGCGCTGCTGCGCACCGCTTATTCGGAGCGGGTAGGACGGCTCATGAGGAAATTAGGGGAGAGTTTCACGCCGGACACTGTCAATTTAGCGATGAGCCATATTTATGTGTTGGGCGGCTTGGAGACAGATTCGGAGAGACCGATTCAAATCGGCGGCGCCTATACCGTCGATCCCTCGTCGCTGCGGGTTGGCGCCCAGTACGTGGCGCTTGGCCATCTGCACCGCCCGCAGCGGGTTGACGGCGACGAGACGATGCGCTACAGCGGATCCCCTCTGGCATACAGCTTCTCCGAGGCCGGGCAGGCCAAGTCGGTCATGGTCTTCGACGCATCTCCGGGCAAACAGATTGAACCGCAGGAGATGCTGCTCAGCAGCGGACGTCCGCTCGTAAACTGGACGGCGAAGGGCGGCTTGTCCGATGTGCATGGATGGCTGGAAGAGGGCCGGGATGCGCGGGCTTGGATCAATCTGGACATTTGGATGAAGGAAGCGATGACGGCTGCCGACATCCAGCAGCTGCGCCGCCTGCATGACGGGCTTATACATATTCGTCCGATTTATCCCGAAATGGTGTCTTCTTCTGAAGGAGACACCCGCTTGCGCGAGCAGCTGCCGGCAGAGGAGCTGTTCCGGCGTTTTTTGCCCGCCAGAGCGCAGGGGCGGAGCCGGATGCGGAGACGGTAAGGCTGTTTCTGGAACTGGTGGCAGAGGACGATGATCCATCCACGAGAGCGGATGCCGAGGCTGCAGCGGTACGGGCAGAATGGGAGGATGAAGGATGAAACCGATAGGGCTTCGATTAAGCGGGCTACAGAGCTACCGCCAGACGCAGTTTGTCGACTTCGAGCGTCTGTGCGAAGCAGGGGTATTTGGGATATTTGGCTCGACAGGAAGCGGCAAATCGAGCATCCTCGATGCGGTCACATTAGCTTTATACGGCAAGGTTGAACGGGCAGCTAACGGTACCCAGGGCATTTTGAATCAGGAGGAGAAGCAGCTTTCCGTTGCTTTTACCTTCGAGCTTGCCGGCGGAGGAGAGAAAAAGCGCTACCGCGTGGAAAGGCAGTTCAAACGGAGCGGGGATGTTTCGGTGAGCAGCACGCTGAGCCGCTTTGTGGAGATCACGGATGCCGGTGATATCGTGATTGCCGATAAACTGGCTGATGTTACGCGCTGCGTGGAAGAGCGCATCGGCCTCAACATGCAGGATTTTACCCGCGCTGTCGTTCTGCCGCAGGGCAAATTCGCTGAATTTCTATCGCTTGCCGGTAAGGACCGGCGATCCATGCTGCAGCGGCTGTTCCGTCTGGAGCGGTTCGGCGACGGCCTGTCGCTGAAGCTGAGCCAGCGGATGAAAGCGGCGGAGACCGCGCTGGGAGAAGCCGCAGCCGAGCAGCTGGGGCTAGGCGATGCTTCTGCCGCTGCAGTATCTGCGGCAGCGGAGCGTCACCGCGAAGCGGCCGCGGCGGCTGCAGCGGCGCGGACAGCGCTTGCCGAAGCGGAGCGGTTCTATGCGGAGCGGCTGCATGTACGCGAGCGGGTGGAGGCGCTGCGCGCGAAGGAGGCGCAGCAGGCACAGCTGCTGGCCGACGCGCCGCGCATTGCGGCGCTTGAGCGCGAGCTGCAGCGCCTGGCGGCGGCGGAGCGGCTGATGCCCGCGCTCGCAGCCGCGGGAGCGGCCGAAGCGGCGCTTCGCGCCGCCGCTTCGCGCCGCGAAGCCGCCGGGCTGGCGTATGCCGCCCGGCTGGCAGAGGCGGCGTCGGCCGACGCCGCATGGACCGCGGCGGCCGACGCCGCAGAGGCTTCCGAGCCGCGCCTTGCGCTGCGGCTCGATCAGCTCGCGCAAGCGCAGCGGCTTGAAGGCGAAGCCGCCGCGCTTGCGGCAAGCATCGCCGCCGGCGAGCGCCGCTGTGCGGACGCCGCAGAGCGGCAGCGCAGCTTTGGCGAGCAGGCCGCCAAAGCGCAGGACAAGCTCGGCCGCGCCGTTGCAAAGCAGAGCGAGCTCAAGGCCGAGCTCCGGGCCGCCGAGCTTACTGCCGCCGAGCGCGAGCAGCGCGGAGCGCTGGCTAAGCGGCTGCAGCAGCTGGACGCGCTGCGCGAACAGCTGGAAGCGGCGCAGCAGGAAGCCGCTTCAGCAGCCCGTCAGCTTGCCGAAGCGCAAGCTGCGCTGGCGGCTGCAGAAGCGGAACAAGCGGAGGCATCAGCCGTCTTGAACGACCGCCTCTCCGCGCTGAGCCCGATGCTCGCCGGGCTGCGCCAGCTCGCATCACAGCTGCAGCTGCTCAGCGACAGGCTTCCAGGCTGGATTCTTCGCGTCCGCCAGGAGCAGTCGGAGCAGCGGAGGCAGCAGCTTGCCGCGCAGCTTGCTGAAGAATTGAAAGCAGGGGAAGCCTGCCCGGTATGCGGCTCCTGCGATCATCCGTCCCTGCACGGCATAAGGGAAGCCGCCGTCTCCGACAATTCTCAAGGAGATGCTGCTCCTTGGGAAGACCTGCATCAGCGGGTGCAGACACAGCTGATGCGCGTCACGCCGCTGCTTGGCAAAGTGGAGTCCGCCCAGGAACGCCTGCTGGAGCTTGGCTCACAGTCTTCCGTTAACGATCGGCCAGAAGCGGGGGCGTATCATTCGTTTTTCCGGGATTTATCCATGCTGGAGGCGGCGGTTTCAGTCGACCGGGCCGAGACCATGCCCGACTCCCGGAATCTGGAGCTAACCAGCGAGGATGCCCTGGATATCATGCAGCGGGCTTTGATCGATGCTGCTGAGACATACGCCTTGCATAGCAGCGGATTTTCATCGATTGAGCCTGGCCTTGGCGCAGCACGCTCCCGATTCAACGACGGCCTGCGCCGCTGCGGTCTGGAGGCTGGAGAGCTGGGATCGCGTGCCAGAATCGATCAGACAGCCAGGGACAAAGCAAGCGAACGCGCTGATCTCATGAACCGGGAGCTGGCTTTGTGGCAGGAGCAGTTTGGCAGCGATCTGCTTCCGGAGCAGGCTCACGCCGTTCTGGACAACTACGAGCGCAGGGATAATGCCGCTCATGAGCTGCGCAGCAGAGTGGAGCGGAGCGTCGAGTTTATCGATGCGACAACCAGACAGATCGCCGAAGGTGAGAAGCAGGCCGGAGCTGCCCAGCTGGAGCTTGTGGAACAAAAAGCGAAGCTTGGGCATCTGTCTCAGCAGCTGGAGAGAATTCAGACCCAGCTCAAGGAGTGGACAGGAGGGCGGGCCGCTGACGCACTTATTGCGGAGGCTGAGCGGGAGCTTGCGGATGTCCGCAGCTTGCTCAGGCAAAGCAAGGAGAAGCATGAAGCAGCACAGGCTGCGCTGCAAGCTGCTGCGGAGCAGAGAAGCGCCTCTTCCGAAGGGGAAAGCTCCGCCATCAAACGCCGTCAGGAAACCGAAGAGATTTGGGGACTTGCGCTTGCGCAATCCCCGTTCGATACGGCCGAAGAGGCCGCTTCCCTCAAGCCGCTGCTCGGTCAGCAGAATAGCCTTGCGGAACAGATTGCCCGTTTCCGGGAGTCCGAGCAGCAGCTTGCCGCCCAGACCGGGCTGCTGTGGGATCAACTGCAGGGCCGCAGCATTACGGACGAGGAATGGGAGCAGTGCGCTGCCGCGCTCCAGCAGGCCCGCGTCAACAACGAAGCCATGCTGCAGCTGACGGCGAAGGCAGAGCGTGACTGGGACGAGCTGAAGGCCAAGCAGGAGCGCTGGCAGCAGCTGGAGGTCAGGCGGGCCGAGATGGACCTTCTGTGCGGACGATTGAAATCGCTGCAGACCCTGTTTCGCGGCAATACCTTTGTGGAATATGTGGCTGAGGAGCAGCTGGTCCAGGTATGCCGAGCCGCTTCGGAACGTCTAGGCTTCCTGACCAAGCGGAGATATGCGCTAGAGGTTGATTCGGGAGGCGGTTTTGTCATCCGCGATGATGCGAACGGAGGCTTGCGGCGCCCTGTCTCCACCTTGTCCGGCGGCGAAACATTTCTGGCCTCGCTTGCACTGGCCCTCGCATTGTCCAGCCAGATTCAGCTTCGCGGCAAATATCCCCTGCAGTTCTTTTTCCTGGATGAGGGCTTTGGCACCTTGGATCCGGAACTGCTGGATACGGTTATTACCGCACTGGAAAAGCTTCATAACGAGACGCTGTCCGTCGGCGTGATCAGCCATGTTCCCGAGCTTCGGGCGCGCCTTCCGCGCAGATTGATTGTCACGGCGGCAGATTCATCCGGCCGGGGCAGCAGCGTGGAACTGGAAACGATGTGACCGCCAGGCGGTCATTTAAACTTGCCGGCTGCGCCTATTTCGGCAATAATTGCTCACATTTGCTTCCGGTTTCGACTTGCATTGCAAGCGGGAACATTGTAACGTAAATGAAGATATAGCAGGAATGAACACCCCAAAGCGCTGTGTCGCTGATCAACGTCTGTTTGGAGGAATCTTCGTGGAGGAGCATCAACCGAAACGGCCTATATTCACACCTATTGTCCTTTTAATGCTCGTAATCAGTCTGATCGGCAACGTTTTTTTCGTCACCAAGCTGATACAGCATGACAAAGATGATCGTGTCAGCCGGGGCATGAGCATCATTAATGCCGGCAATCAGACGAAGCTGCATGTGGATGCCGTTCAAGCGAATGTTCAAAAGCTGCTGGATAATGATGCGACCGACAGCCGGATTTCAACCAAAACGGCTTTGCAGGCTGCCTTCAAGCAGGCTCAAAGCCTGATTATATTGCTGGACCAGGCCGGTGCGGTGAGCAAGGAGCCTTTTGCCTTCAAGAACCGCAATGCGCAAACCTTCTTGTCACAGGTCGAGCAGTCCACCACGATGATCGGTAATCATGAAGGACCGCTCACCGAAGCGGAACGAAGCTATCTTCAGCAGCTGGAGAGCTGGTATACGCAATTGAAAACAACCATAGCCTCCTTTGATGAGGACACCTTATCGGAAACCTCGGCGCAGACCATTCTGATCGACCCCAAATGGGTGGATATGAGCAGGAAGCTGCTGGATATCATGAACGAGCCGGCAAGCGTCATGTACCAGTCAGGCAGTTAAAAGATCAAAATTATCGCACCACCTGCCAGCATTAAAAATCAAAGAGCCTGCATTCCTCGCCAGGAATGCAGGCTCTTTGATTACGCTCCGAACGGTTTCTTCAAATTCGCACCGCGCGCTGGGAGCTGCGCCCGGTGGGAAAACCAGCCCTGCATGCTAGAGCTCTCTTACCGTCCCGTCATTTTGTCCGATAATCACCCGATCCGCCATGTGGATAAACAGCCCGTTTATGACCACACCCGGAATTCCGTTGATTTCATCATGAAGCTGCTGCGGCTGTTCAATCGCGCCAAACTGACAATCTATAATATAGTTCCCGTTATCGGTGACGAAAGGCTGGTCGTTCACAGTCCGGAGCTTCAGCGGACAGCCGAATTTGGCGAGCTTATTCATGGTGAGGGAGCTGCCGAAAACAGTTACCTCCACCGGCAGGGGAAAAGTGCCGAGCCGGTTCACAAGCTTGCTTTCGTCGGCAATAATAATCAGCTTGCGGCTGGATGCGGCTACGATTTTTTCGCGCAGCAGGGCGCCGCCGCCGCCCTTGATGAGATTCAGCTCACCATCAACCTCGTCGGCTCCGTCAATCGTAATATCAATTCCGTCAATCTCTTCAAAAGCGACGAGAGGAATCCCAAGCTCTTGCGCCAATTGCTCGGATTGTCTTGAAGTTGCCACTGCCCGCACAAGAAGGCCTTCCTTGACGCGCTCCCCGATTTTCCGAATGGCCCAGTAAGCCGTTGAGCCTGTACCCAGTCCGACTACCATCCCATCTTTTATATGCGTTACGGCATGCTCTGCGGCGATTCGTTTGCTTTCCATCATCTCACCTGCTATTTCCTGGAATAGGTATACAAATTAAATCCGGTGTATTCTGCGGTGAAGCCAGCTGCAAGCTTGTCCAGGCCTGTTTTGCTAATCTCCAGCGAAAACCTTGCGGAGGGGCCTGCCTCTGGTTCTATCTTATATTTTACCCCATTTATATCAATTTTGTTACCGCTTTGATCCAAAAAGGTCCACGGCACATCAGGTGCTGCAGGGGAAAGCGCGCCGTTCCCGTGGATTTCGGCGGTATACAAGAATTCCCCTTCTTCTTTCTTAAGCTCGGGTATGGCTTTCATGCTGAAAATCACGGCATCCGCTTCGCTCCGGATCTTCTCCAGCACGAAGAGGGTTTGGTGATCGTACCCGACAGGAACGTTCAGCGTCCTCGATTCCTGATCCTGTGTCTCCAGCCACTCCGGTTTGAATTCCAGCCTGGTGGAGTCTGCCGTATTTGCCTGCGTCAACTGATACCCATCCTGTGTCACGATACGGTGGAGCAAGCTGTCATCCCGGTAATAATCATATACTTTGTAGCCGGCGAACGCCGCTGCCCCAATGAGGAGAATAAACATAATCGTTCGGGTTCGTGCCTTCAATGAATTTCCGCCCTTCTTACATAATGCCCTGCTGTTCATGATCCTTTTGCTGCAAGTATACCTTCCAAGTCAATCCTCTGCCAACCCTTGTCACAGAGCTTTCTATTGAGGCGTATATTGCTGTTCATCTGCTGCCGGGCGCTTTACGCTTTGTCATGCTGAGTAGTCATCTGCCCATTTTTGGGCGCCATAGGCGCCAAACGCCCATAGACGAATAGGATAAAAGGAGAATGAAGGAGGCTGGATCAAGCATGGAGAAAAAGGTTACAACAATGCCTATTGCAACAATGCCCGTTAACCAAAAGCCTATGGCACAAATGCCGACTGCAACCGCACCGGTCACACAGCCGATGGAAAAACATGAAATGAAAAAATGGTGTAAGGATCATAAGTACCGTTATGTCCTGGCCCACACCAAGGATGGTTGGTGCTGTGACGGATTTGTGGAGCATATCGATGATGAAATGGTGTATCTCGCAGTTCCTCATTGTGACAACCAGTACGATCCGCGGGGGTTTTTCCCGTATCCGCCGCTTTACCCGCCGCTCTATCCATATCCGTATTACCCGCGCCGCCGTTTCTACCGTCAAGCATTTCCGCTTGCTGCGCTGCTGGGACTCTCGCTGCTTCCCTTTTTTTAAATCGCTGGCCATCCATAAGCTTAAACCAAGACCGGCGCCGGTGGCACCGGTCTATCATTTCTTCCTTCCGTTGGACGTGAATGACTTTTTTCGTTATTATGGATAAATAAAGAATGCTTTTGGACAGGAGGCAGCGGAAATGGACTGTTTATTTTGCAAAATTATTGACGGTGATATCCCTTCGAAGAAGGTGTTCGAGAATGAGCGCATATTGGCTTTTCACGATATTCAGCCGGCTGCGCCCGTACATATTCTCATCATTCCGAAGAAGCACATACCGACGATGAACGATGTTCAGGATGAGGACAATGCGCTGATTGCAGAGCTGTTCGCAGCAGCCAGGCAAATCGCCAAGGAGCACAATATTGACGAGTCAGGATACCGGCTGGTAAATAACTGCAACGCCGAGGGCGGCCAGGTTGTGTATCATCTGCACCTGCATCTTCTGGGCGGGCATCAGATGAAATCGCTCGCCGGTTGAATCACGGAATACATGGATGTACAGCAGATGCGCATTTTATAGTAAAAGAAGGAAATTAGCTGGTCCTTTCAAGTTGACACTGACTTTGGTTATACCATATAATTAAATGTGATGAACCGTGTGATCTTTCTTAGACGGTCTGCTCGGAGGGAGGGAAAACTGGTGTCTGAAACAAAAGTTCGCAAAAACGAGACAATCGATGCTGCACTCCGCCGCTTCAAGAAGACTATCGCTAAAGATGGTGTCCTTGCCGAGGTTAAGAAACGCAAGCATTATGAGAAGCCTAGTGTTAAACGCAAACTGAAGTCCGAGGCTGCGCGTAAGAGAAAGTTTTAGGAGGATCCTTCCACTAATGAACCTTAGCGAACGATTGAACGATGATATGAAGCAAGCCATGAGAGGTCAAGAGAAGTTCAAGCTCTCCACGATTCGTATGATTCGTGCTTCCATCAAGAATCTGGAAATTGACTTAAAGCGACCGCTTGATGATAACGAAGTGCTTGATATCCTAAGTCGTGAGATCAAACAACGTAAAGATTCCCTCCAAGAATTCGAAAAAGCCGGCCGCGATGATCTTGCAAAAGACGTCGCCGCAGAAATTGAAATTATTAGTGTGTACCTGCCTCAGCAGCTGACCGAAGATGAAATCAAAGAAATTGTTCAGCAGACCATAGCGGAAACCGGTGCTTCATCGAAAGCCGATATGGGCAAAGTTATGAGCGCCCTCATGCCCAAGACCAAAGGGCGTGCTGATGGTAAACTAGTAAACACATATGTGCAGCAATTTCTGCAATAACATAGGCTGACAGCCAGACACTCCCTGCGAAGGGGGTGTTTTTTCATGAACTGCCCGTGTTGTCTCATTGAAAGCGGGCAGTTTTCTTTTGTTTCCCGTTATTCGGAGCTATTGACACATCCTACAGACTGCTCCAGAATAGGGGCTAATAGATGGGAAATGAGGAACACTTTACTATGCTGCGTAACTGGCTTCAAATCCTGCTGATTGCCATACCCTCTCTTGTCACCTTCGCCACACAGACCGTGACAGGAACCATTAATCTGATAATGGTGGGTCAGCTGGGCTTTGTAATAATCGCAATTGTTGGCGTTTCCAATATTATTATGTATAATGCATTTGCCATTTTTTCCGGTATCGGCCATACGGTCAGTTATCTGGTCGCACAGAATTACGGATCCAACGATATGCGCAAAGGCCTGCAGCGGACATATCTGGCTATGTACATGTGCATATTTTTTGCGGTTGTTATATTCGTAACGGGCTGGCTAGCTGCTGACGATATTTTGCGCTGGACCGGGGGATCGGAGGAATTGGTCCATCAAGGCGGCTATTATCTGGAGCTGCGTTTCTATGCCATGTCCTTTGGCATTATTAATTTTGCCTTCCACGGCTTTCTGCGTGGAATCGGATCGACCACCATGTCCATGATTGTGTCGCTGATATCCAACTTATTGATGATTTTTCTGACGTACGTTCTCACATTCGGCCACTGGGGTTTTCCGCATCTGGGCTTGACCGGCGCAGGCCTCGCCGTGCTCATTGGTGAAGGGGTCCAGCTGTTCATTTGCGTATACATCTTTTTCTTTATTTTGCATAAACGTTACCAAACCCGCAGCCGTCTTGCTGCTTTCTCGTTTGACTGGCCGGAAATAAAACTGATCGCCCAGGAGAGCGGCAAGCTGGGCATGCAGGAATTCTCGCTCAGCGTATCCATGTTCATCTTCACCGCCTTCGTAGCCAGATTGGGCGACCACGCGCTTGCTGCCAACGAGGTGGCGCTGAATGTGATGTCCTTCGGCTTTATGCCGGCCTTTGCCTTCGGAGCGACGGCAACAATTCTGGTAGGGCAAAGCGTGGGCAGAGGAATGGCTCTGATTGGACGCCGAGCTGGAACCGATACCGCTATTCTGGGTACCATGTTCATTATTGCGCTTGGCACGGTGGAGCTGGTGTTTTCCGAGCAGATTGCCCACTTGTATTCCAAGGACCCCGGAGTTTATGAGCTGGCGGCGTTTCTGATCAAGGTTTCCGCCTACCTGCAAATTTTTGATGGCCTGCTTAATTTCTATGCAGGCGGACTGCGGGGAATCGGCGATACCACTTTTCTCATGCGCATCTCATTTTTTCTCAGCTGGTTTTTCTTTGTGCCGGTTGCTTACTTGTTTATCTTTGTGTTTCATTGGGGCAGCCTGGGAGCCTGGATCGCGCTTTACTCCTTCCTCACGGTGTTCGGCACGTCGGTCATGCTGCGTTTTTACCGTACGGACTGGACTTCAGTCAGGCTTAAGGAGGCCTCCCACGGATAATACTTGGAACGGGGGCACTGTCAGACCGTATGAAGGATTACGATTGCGGCAGATTTTGACGCGGTGAGGAATGGCGTCAGCTTCTTCTTGGTTACAGTAAGGAGAGGAGGGTCAACTATTGAAATGGTTTAGACGGCTGATAGCCAGAGGGACGCTTTCTGTTGTTGTTGGGCTTATCTTTATGAATCTGGTTGGCGCTATGGTTCCCGCTGCATTTGCGGCCGATAGCGATACCGGCGGGGGGAAGATCGGCTCCACGGTTTATGTTATTCCGGCTGAACAGCCAATCGAATCAGGGCTTGAGAAATTCCTCAAGCGTGCTTACAAGGAAGCGGAAGAAGCCGGCGCTGAGCGTATTGTGCTCGTTATTGACACCCTTGGAGGCAGCGTAGTCAGCGCAGAGGGAATTGGCGATCTCGTCCGTACCAGTAAGGTTCCGACGACAGCATTGGTTCACGGGAGGGCGGTATCCGCAGGTACTTACATTGCCCTGAATGCCGATGAGCTTGTGATGGAGCCTAATAGTGTGATCGGCTCGGCGGCAGTTGTGGACGGAACAGGCACATTGATTGACAATCCGAAAACAGTCGCGTACTGGACGCAAAAAATGAGAGCAGCCGCTGAAATAAACGGCCGCGATCCCAATTTGGCAACTGCGATGGTCAATCCGAATGTGACGCTGGAGATCAAGCCGCTTGGACGCACGGTCGAGAAAGGCGAGCTTTTGGCCTTGTCCGCCGCCGATGCGGTGAAAGTGGGCTATGCCGATTACACGGCAAGCTCCGTTGATGAGGTACTGGCGCATCTGGGCATCGAGCAGCCCAATCTGGTGGAGGTCAAAGCCAGCGTAATGGAGCGGATTTCGCAATTTCTGACCCAGCCCGCCATCATGACGCTGCTGCTCGTTATCGGCATAGCAGGTGTAGCGATTGAACTGATCGTTCCCGGCTTCGGCATCCCCGGTCTGATCGGGCTTGCCGGCTTCGGACTTTATTTCTTCGGTCATTACATCACGGGCTTTGCCGGGATGGAAGAAATTATTCTGTTTGTAATCGGAGTTGTGCTGCTCATTGCCGAGGTATTTGTGTCAAGCTTCGGAATACTGGGAATACTGGGATCAGCATCGCTTATTGCAGGGGTTGTGCTTGCCGCGCCCAGCCCGAAATCAGCCTTTCTATCCCTGTTCGTCGCTCTGCTTGCGGCAGGAGTAATCGTCTTTATCATTGCCAAACGCTTTGCCCACAAAGGGGTATGGAACCGGTTTATCCTCAGTGAAAGCCTGACGACGGAGCAGGGGTATGTCTCAACGGCCGATAAAGCGTTATATCTCGGCATGCGCGGACGCTCCGTTACGCCGCTGCGGCCTGCCGGTACGGCGATTATCGGCGAACAGCGGGTCGACGTTGTAACGCAGGGAGAATTTATCGCGGCAAATGCGGAAATTCAAGTCATTAAAGTTGAAGGAACGCGTGTCGTTGTGCAGCAGTTGAACGAAAACATTTAAACCATGGAGGGGAATTTATGGAGCTGGATCCAACTGTTACCATTATAATCATCGTCGTACTGGCTATTATCGTGCTTTCCGTATTTTTGAGTTTCTTCCCGATTATGCTTTGGATTGCCGCGCTGTCCTCGGGCGTTCGGGTCGGAATCATTACGCTTGTGGCCATGCGCCTGCGGCGAGTCGTACCAAGCCGGATCGTCAATCCGCTGATCAAAGCGACCAAAGCGGGGCTTGGGCTGAATATTAACCA
Source organism: Paenibacillus sp. JT22N12 (assembly GCF_056269365.1). Lineage (NCBI taxonomy): Bacteria > Bacillati > Bacillota > Bacilli > Caryophanales > Paenibacillaceae > Paenibacillus > Paenibacillus sp. JT22N12. Next base: position 879,769 of record NZ_JBWDNU010000002.1, read on the forward strand.
GCTGGAGAGCCACTTTCTGGCAGGCGGTAATGTAGACCGCGTTGTCAATGCCCTGATTGCCGCTCACCGTGCGAATATCGAGCTGGTGTTTGAACGCGCGGCGGCAATTGATCTGGCAGGACGCGATGTGCTTCAGGCGGTGCAAATGAGCGTAAACCCCCGTGTAATTGAAACGCCGATTGTAGCTGCTGTAGCCAAAAACGGAATTGAAGTCAAGGTAAAAGCGCGTGTTACGGTTCGCGCCAATATCGAACGCCTTGTCGGCGGCGCCGGCGAAGAAACGATTATTGCCCGCGTCGGTGAGGGAATTGTAACGACAGTCGGTTCTTCCGGCTCTCATAAGGATGTTCTTGAGAATCCGGATCTGATTTCCCGTACTGTGCTTGGCAAGGGACTTGATGCCGGCACGGCATTTGAGATTCTGTCCATTGATATCGCGGACGTGGATGTAGGCAAAAACATTGGAGCCCATCTGCAAACCGAGCAGGCGGAAGCCGACAAAAGAATCGCCCAGGCCAAAGCCGAAGAACGGCGTGCAATGGCTGTTGCTCATGAGCAGGAGATGAAGGCCCGTGTCGTAGAAATGCGCGCGCTTGTCGTTGAGTCGGAGTCACAAGTGCCGATTGCGATGGCTGAGGCGCTCAGGGGCGGCAAGCTTGGCGTGATGGACTATATGAATTTGAAAAACATTGAGGCCGACACGCAAATGCGCGGTTCAATCGGCAACCAGGAATCCAACCAGCCGGACAAAGAGGATAAATAGATTTTTTTTTAACCCGCATAAACAGTCCTCGTAAAGGATTGCCGGAGGTGATGCAGTGAACGACCTGATTCAATTTATTTTGAAAAATTTCTTTATTGTCATTATTGTGGTCGGGTTTCTCTTCTCCCTGATCAATAAAGCCAGAAAGGGCAATCCGCGGGAGAACCGGATGCCCGACTTTGGAAGCGGCCCGGCGGGGCCCCGCAGAAGCCGCGATCCTCAGCAGCGGCAGTTTGGTCAGCCTGTGAATCAACCGGCTCAGCCTGCTCGCTACGATAGCGGTAACCGCTCAGAGGACGGAGAAGGGGTTAGTCTGGAATATGATGAACCTGTATTTGAGGAGCCTTTATATGACGAGCCCCCGAAGGTCAGGATCACCGAGAGAACTTCGCCGTTTCAGCGCAGACCGCTTGCGCAGGCACGCATCTCTGAGCCATCCGCTGCTCCAAAAGGCGGCTTATTGCGTAATTTGGATAAGAATGAACTCCGGCGTGCGGTCGTTCTTGCCGAGGTTCTGGGTCCACCGCGCTCCAAGCGCCCCCACCGCCGTCCCTGATCGATTTTCGTGCATTATTAGCTTGCTATAATCAAAGCGCTTAAGAAGCCTTCAGGCCACTGGAAAGTGGATGCTGAGGGCTTCTTTGCTTTTTCAGTCTCATCTGCATCGGTATCCTCATATTTCAGCGGTTTCCAGCATACGTTGGTACAGTATGGGAAGGGGGCTTGTTGTCCGCATGCGCCGCATAAACCGCAAACTGCGTAAAATGGCTGCCGATTTGCTCGATTTACCGCAGGATGTCGTATTCGATTTGCCCCGCTTGACGATGATTGGCGATCGTCAGCTGTATATTGAAAACCACCGCGGCGTGCTCTATTTCTCCAGCGATAGTCTGCGCCTCGCGCTCAGCAAAGGGGAGCTGGAAGTAACGGGAGAGGGTCTGATTATCAGGACCATTTGGACCGAAGAAGTCTTCGTGGAAGGGAAAATCAAACATATTCAAATCAAGGAATGACGATAAATGGATCGTAAAGGGGGAAGAAAGGATGAATGCTTCATGGCTGCAATGGCTGCGGGGAATCGTAACGGTCTGCATCAGAGGAGAATCCTTGGAATTGCTTGTCAACCGCGCGTTGGCGAGCGGACTTGAGCTGTGGTCCATCCGCCGGACAAGCAGCGGGGAACTGATTTGCGATTTAACCGTCAATGACTTCTTTCGCCTTCGGCCGCTTCTCAGGGAGACAAGCTCCCGGGTCCATGTCGAGTCCCGCAGGGGGCTCCCCTTCTGGCTTGTCAAGCTGGAGAAAAGGCTGTTTTTCGGCGCGGGTCTTCTCATTTTTTTTATTGGCATGTACATTTTATCTTCGTTGATCTGGACCATCGATATTAAAGGGAACGACCGCTTGTCCGAAGAGCAGATTTTGCAGGCTGCCAAGCAGGAAGGTCTTTATCCGTTCCAATGGTCTTTTCGACTTGAAAAGTCGGACGTGCTGTCCAAGAAGCTGACGCAGAAGCTGCCTGGAGCAGCCTGGATCGGTGTGGAAAAGCAGGGAACGAAGATTACGATCCAGGTGGTGGAGACAACTATCCCCGAAAAGCAGGAGCTGCTCAGTCCCCGCCATCTTGTGGCCTCGACCGATGCCGTTGTGACTGAAATTCTGGCCGATACCGGAAGGCCTGTCGTGAAACGGAATACGAAGGTCAAGAAAGGCGACGTGCTGATCTCCGGAATCTATGGGGATGAAGCTCATACACGCACGGTAGTGGCTAAGGGAATCGTTAAAGGTCTGGTCTGGCATGAATATATGATTGTCTCACCGATGCAGCAGAAAATGAAAACCTACACAGGGGAGAGTATTACCCGCTGGTATGGGGTAGCATGGGGACGCGCTCTTCGGGTCAGCGGCTTTGGCAAGGTTCCCTATGATCAATTTGAGACCGAAAGACATCTGGAGCAGGCCTCCTGGCGTTCCCTGAAGCTGCCGCTCGGCCGGATGAAGGAGACCATCCGGGAGGTCCGCGTGGATGAACAGACGCTCACGCAGCAGGAGGCAAGAGAGGCGGGACTGCTTCAGGCCAAAGCCGATTTATTGACCAAAGCAGGGGCGGGATCGAAGATCCGCGCCGAAAACATTTTGCATGAAAAGGCGGACAATGGTAAAGTTTATATGAAAGTGCTTTTTGAGGTGGAACAGTCGATCGTAGCTGAAAGACCGTTAGTTCATATACAAGGAGATTGAGCATTTTTGCCAAATGAAACCAAGATTATCAAAATCCCGCTCGCGAGCGCGGCGGAAGGACTTGCGCTCTTTGGACCGCAGGACAAATTTCTGAAACTGATCGAGCAGCAGACGGAAGCGGATATTATGTCCCGCGACGCCGAAATCATGATCTCCGGGCCTCTTGCCGAGGTAGAGTCCATGGAACAGCTTTTTACCGTGCTGCAGCAATTGTTCCGCGGAGGGTATACGCCATCGGAACGCGATATCATGTATGCGCTCGATTTGGCAAAGACGCTGCAGGCTGACCAGCTGCTGGATTTATTCAAAGCGGAGCTTACCTCCACATTCCGCGGCAAACCGATTCGCGTCAAGACGATAGGCCAGCGCCACTACGTGAAGATGATCAAGAAAATGGACGTGGTATTCGGCATTGGTCCTGCCGGGACAGGCAAAACGTATTTGGCGGTTGTGCTGGCGGTTGCGGCTTTGAAGGAAGGCTCCGTCAAGCGGATTATATTGACCCGTCCCGCAGTAGAAGCCGGCGAGAACCTTGGCTTCCTGCCAGGCGATTTGCAGGAGAAGGTGGATCCTTATTTGCGCCCTCTCTATGATGCGCTGCATGACGTACTGGGTCCGGATCAAACGGTGAAAGCTTTTGAACGGGGCTTGATCGAGGTTGCGCCGCTTGCCTATATGCGCGGCCGTACGCTTGATGATTCATTCATAATTCTTGACGAAGCGCAGAACACGACTCCGGAACAGATGAAAATGTTTCTGACCCGGCTTGGTTTTGGCTCCAAAATGGTGGTGACCGGTGATGTCACGCAAATCGATTTGCCCCGCGGCAAACGTTCCGGACTTAATGAAGCGCAGCGTATCTTGCAGAATATTGACGAGATAGGCTTCGTGCATTTCTCTGAACAGGATGTCGTCCGTCATTCGCTGGTTCAAAAAATCATCGTGGCTTACAACATGGATGCCGATAATCAGGGCTAAATGGCGTCAGGCCAGCATAGAACGTACAGATTACCCGGGTGTACGGTTTTATCATACCCAGCATGGACGGCCCCGCAGTTGAAGCAACCCTATGGGGTGGTCGCAGCACGAGGGGGGACATAATACGTGCAGTTTTCATGGAGTGGTTGGAAGCAGAGCGCAGCGGTTCGATGGATCTTGCTGTTTTTATTTGTTTTGTTGTTTTATATCACTCTAGCTCCTTATTTGCTTCCCAAAACCTACGATATTCAAGAAGGCAAGCGGATGGAACGCGACGTTGTAGCGCCTGCGCAAATCAAGGATGATAAGGCAAGGATCAAGGCGCAGGAGGAAGCAGCGGATCGCGTGGAACCGATTTATTCCATTGTCGCGATGCGGAGCGAGCAGCTGCTGGAGCAGATTTTTGCCCGTATGGAGCAGTTGAATCAGGATGATCAGGTTACGACCGATAATAAAGTGACCATCTACAGGACGGAAATTCCGCAGCTCTATAGCGACTATGTCGACGAGTTCGTACGCAGCAATACAGGCAAGGATGCCTATAACGATACCCTGCTGCAGGAGATGGCAACGACAGTCAAGAATCAGGAATACCGCATTCCGGAGGAAACGTACTACAAGCTGCCGCAGCTTACCGTTGTGCAGATTGCCGATATGCAGCAGGTGGGGCTTACCATCGTCCGCAAGCTGATGAGCGATCCGCTGCGGGAAGCGGAGACGGCCCGCACGAAGGTGGCGGAGCTTGTGAACGCAAGCTCGCTGAGCGAGCGCAAAACAAGGGAGATCGTTCAGGAGCTGGCTCGATTCGCCATTATGCCGAACAAATTCCTCGATAGCGAGGCAACGAGCGAAGCGAAGGTAGCGGCGAAAGAAAACACGCCTGAGGTCGTCATTAATCAAGGGGATATCATCGTCCATAAGGGAGAGATGGTCACCCAGGAGTTATACGACCGGCTCTCATCGTTCAATCTGCTGCAGGACAAAAAATCCTATTGGCCGCAGCTCGGCCTGCTGCTGCTTTCTTTGTTATTCCTCTTGTTTATTTACAGCTTTCTGGACAAATCATCGGGCCTTAATACCGCAAATGTGCGATACAATAATGCCCAGCTTGCGATGCTGCTGCTTATTTTTATCCTGAATTTGCTGATTATGCGGATCGTCGAGCTGACGCAGACCGATACCATTTCCTATGTCGGATATTTGGCGCCGACAGCAATGGGAGCGATGCTCATTACGCTGCTGCTGGATGTTCAGCTCGCGGTTGTCTGCTCGTTTCTGTTCGCTATTGCCGGCAGTATCTTATTCAACGTCGATTCCAACCGTATCTTTGATTTTAATTATGGATTTATGACAACGGTTGTCTCATTTGCCGCTATTTTTGCCATTCACCGGGCGAGCCAGCGGTCTACGATATTAAAGGCAGGCATTATGGTCAGCCTGTTCGGATCTGCTTCCGTGCTTGCGTTGATTCTGCTTGGGGGCGAGCTGCCGGAGAAGACGGAAATGGTCACCACGATTGCGTTTGCTTTTGCCGGAGGCCTGCTGACGGCGATTCTGGTTATCGGCTTGATGCCTTTTTTCGAGATTACCTTCGGCATCTTGTCCGCGCTTAAGCTTGTGGAGCTGTCAAATCCCAATCATCCGCTGCTGCGCAAGCTGCTGACGGAGACGCCGGGTACGTACCATCACAGCGTAATGGTCGGCAATCTGTCCGAAGCGGCTGCCGAAGCCATTGGCGCCAACGGTCTATTGTGCCGGGTCGGCTCCTATTATCATGATATCGGCAAGACCAAACGGCCCAGTTATTTTATCGAAAATCAGAGCAATATCGAGAATCCGCATGATTCCATCGATCCGAAGCTGAGCAAATCGATTATTATCGCGCATGCCCGCGATGGCGTGGAGATGCTGAAGAACCATAACATTCCCAAACCGATCCGGGATATTGCGGAGCAGCATCATGGAACGACATTCCTGCAGTACTTTTACCACAAAGCATGGAAGCAGGCTGAAGCGGCCGGGGAAGAAACGGATTTCACCGAGGATGACTTCAGGTATCCCGGACCAAAGGCGCAATCGAAGGAAGCCGCCATTGTCGGCATCGCGGATTGCATCGAAGCCGCTGTCCGGAGTTTGCGAAGTCCCACCATGGAGCAGGTGGAATCGATGATCAACAAAATCATTAAAAACCGCCTGGATGACGGCCAGTTTAATGAATGCGATTTGACCCTCAAGGAGCTTGATCAAATCGCGCAGACTTTGAAGGAATCCGTTATCGGTATCTTCCATTCGCGGATCGAATATCCCGAAGACAGTAAACCAAAGGAGCGGCTGGCATGAGTTTGCGCTTGGAATGGAATAATGAACAGAATAAAGTTGAAATACCCGAAGCGTTTCTGGGACGCCTGGAGGAGCTGCTTCTGCTTGCCGGGGAAGCGGAAGGGCTGACAGAAGGCGAGGTAACTCTTTCATTTGTCGATGATGAAGAAATTCATCAGTTAAATCGGGAATACAGAGGCATCGACCGGCCGACGGATGTGTTGTCCTTTGCCATGCAGGAACATACCGACGAAGAGCTGGATATTATTTATGATGTTGAGGAAGAGGATGTTCCTTTGCCGCTGGACGGCATGCTTGGCGATATCATTATCTCCGCCGAGCGGGCGAAGCTGCAAAGTCTGGAGTACGGTCATTCGCTGGAGCGGGAGCTTGGATTTCTGTTTGTGCATGGATTCCTGCATTTGATCGGTTATGATCATCAGGACGAAGCGAGCGAGGCAATTATGACGAAAAAGCAGGAAGACGTCCTCCGGCAGGCTGGTCTGCACCGTTAATGCGCAGGTTCATTCAGAGCTGTAAATTTGCAGTGGCTGGCATTCGTCTGGCCCTGGACACGCAGCTTCACATGCGTATTCATATAATCTCCGCTCTTATTGCAACGGCAGCAGGCTTCATTTTCAGGATTACGCAAATGGAATGGGCTGTGCTGGTGCTTGTGATGGGGGTGGTCATATGTGCCGAGATGCTGAACACTGCGATCGAGAGCGTCGTGGATCTGGCAAGCCCGGCGATTCACCCGCTGGCCAAAGCGGCGAAGGATACAGCTTCGGGGGCTGTACTGGTTGCGGCTATTGCGGCCGTCGTTATCGGATTGATCATCTTCTGTCCGCGTATATGGAATTTGGTCTACCATTAGCTAAAGTGAAGAAGGAGGCAATGGGATGGAGGTATCAAATGAGCCGCTCTCCGCGGATTGGGAGCGGCTTCTGGAGCAGGCATTGGAAGCAGGGAGCCATGCTTATATACCGTATTCCGGCTTTGCCGTAGGCGCGGCACTGCTGGATAAGGACGGAAATGTACATCTGGGCTGCAATGTCGAGAATGCAGCCTACGGTCCGACGAATTGCGCGGAACGGACCGCATTGTTCCGGGCGATTGCCGACGGGCGGAGCCCAGGCGAGTTCACGGCAATTGCTGTTGTTGGAGATACGATGCTTCCCATCACGCCCTGCGGGGTGTGCAGACAAGTGCTGGTTGAGCTTTGCAAGCCGGACATGCCCGTCATTATGGCAAACCTGACAGGCGGCCGATCAGTAATGACGGTCGAAGAGCTGCTGCCGGGAGCATTTTCGTTAAGGAAAGGCTAAGTTTGGAAGGGGATCGAATAGTCTATTATGAATCACACACCATCCGGTAAAAAAGAAAAATACCATTCCGGCTTCGTAGCGATTGTCGGCCGGCCGAACGTTGGAAAGTCGACGCTGATGAACGAAGTCATCGGCCAGAAAATCGCAATAATGTCGGACAAGCCGCAGACAACCCGCAATAAAATTCACGGTGTATATACGAAAGACAATTCGCAAATTGTATTTCTCGATACGCCCGGAATACACAAGCCGCAGTCGAAGCTTGGAAATTACATGAATAAATCCGCTGTCGGCACCTTGGGCGAAGTGGACGCCGCAATGTTCCTGATTGACGCTTCCGAAGGTCTTGGGGGCGGAGACCGTTATATCATCGAGCAGCTCAAGCTTGTCAAAACGCCGATCTTTCTGGTGATGAACAAAATCGATAAAATTCATCCCGAAGCGCTGCTGCCTCTGATCGCCACCTACAAGGAGCTGCATGATTTTGCCGAGATCATTCCGATCTCCGCGCTGCAGGGCAATAACATCGATACGCTGCTGAGTGTGCTGACCCGTTATCTGCCCGAAGGGCCGCAATATTACCCGGCAGATCAGGTGACGGATCATCCGGAGCAGTTCGTCTGCGCAGAGCTGATCCGGGAGAAAATTCTGCATCAGACGCGCGAAGAGGTGCCGCATTCCATCGCGGTGTCAATTGAAGATATGAAGGTGCAGGACAATGGAGTTGTCTACATCGGGGCAGTTATTTTTGTCGAACGCGATTCGCAGAAGGGAATCGTCATTGGCAAGCAGGGTGCACTGCTCAAGGAAGTGGGCAGACTGGCAAGGCGCGATATCGAGCTGCTGCTTGGCTCACGGGTGTTCCTGGAGCTGTGGGTCAAGGTCAAGAAGGATTGGCGCAATCAGGAGCGGGTTCTGAAGGATCTCGGTTACAAAAACGAATAAAACGGCTTGTCCACATTTCCTGCCATAGCGTAGAATGCCCGTTATTTGTCTGGCATAGGACATCCCCATTCATCGCATCCTAACTGTTGAGAACCATTTCGGATAGAGCGGAAGGGATGATACGAATGCGAGACTTTTCGTGGAAGTATTTTGCGCTGACCGGGGATGTGGATGCTTTTCTGCTTTATAAAGACGTGGATCAATTGAGCAAATCCGATGAGCCAGGCGTTGATGAAGAAACGCAGCTGGAATCCGACATGGAGAGTGCTCCTTCCATATGATGCGTCTTTACATGCGAGTAAGGGGAGAACCGCGATGCAGTACCGGGTTGAAGGCATTGTCATCCGTAGTATGGATTATGGGGAAGGCGGCAAAATCATTACGATTCTTACTCCTTCCCACGGCAAAGCGGCAATTCTTGTCCGCGGCGCCAAAAAAGCGAAGAGCCGTCACGGCTCGCTGACTCAGCTGTTTACCCATGGGGAATATCTTTATTACCGCAATAGCGGGCTTGGTACGCTGACGCATGGTGAGATTATTGAATCTCACCATGTTTTGCGTGAAGGGCTGGAATTGACCGCCTATGCGGCTTATGCTGTCGAGCTTACAGACCGGACGACCAACGACGAGGAAGCAAGCGGATACTTGTTTATGCAGCTCCTGGCTTGCCTGCGCGCTTTGGCCGACGGCAAAGACGGTCCAACGATTATTCAGTTATACGAGATGAAAATTCTTGAGGCTTCCGGGTATGCTCCCATGTTCGATGAATGCGTATCCTGCGGGAATGCCGTTGGTCCGATGGCACTTAGCGCCCGTTCAGGCGGCGTTCTTTGCAGCCGCTGCCGATATAAGGATTCCTCCGCAATGCCGCTCAGCGAGAGCGCGCACAAATTGCTGAAGCTGTTTCGTAGAATGGATCTGACGCGGCTTGGGAATATCCAGGTCAAGGATGAAACCAAAGCTCAGCTTAAACAGGCGATGCGGCTGCTCATCGACACTCATATTAATATTCCGCTTAAATCTCGTACCTTTCTTGATCAAATGGATAAATATCCCCTTTAACAGCTTGACATACCAGTGGTGAATAGCTAAGATATACTATTAGAATAGGAACGATGATGAAGAAAGTAGTCGATGGACAGTCGTCAGCGGCAGCGAACCAGGGACAGTGAAAGCCTGGGCGGACGAATCGGCGAAAGGCGCTTCGGAGTTCGGATGAACGTGAAAAGCGGATTTCCTGTATGTGCCAACACATATTGGGAGATCAAGTAGGGTGGAACCGCGGGAGATCAGCTCTCGTCCCTATGTCTGAGCTTTGTCAGACATAGGGACGAGAGCTTTTTATATCGTTTTGGCCATGTCTGAATTTGAATAATAAAGGAGAGAGGTCGGCAGATGAATTTTCAAAACATGATTTTGACGCTTCAGCAGTTTTGGGCGGAGCAAAACTGTATTCTTGTTCAGCCCTATGACGTGGAGAAGGGTGCAGGCACCATGAATCCGATGACTTTTCTGCGCACAATCGGACCGGAGCCCTGGAATGTGGCTTATGTGGAACCTTCCAGACGTCCTGCGGATGGCCGCTACGGCGAGAATCCGAACCGGCTCTATCAGCATCACCAGTTCCAGGTGATTCTCAAGCCCTCGCCCGACAATATCCAGGAGCTGTATCTCGAGAGCCTGAAGCGGCTTGGTGTTGATCCGCTTCATCATGATATCCGGTTTGTTGAGGACAACTGGGAAGCGCCGACGCTTGGCGCGTGGGGACTTGGATGGGAAGTTTGGCTGGATGGTATGGAAATTACGCAGTTTACGTACTTCCAGCAGGTTGGCGGTATCGACGTGAATCCGGTCGCTGTGGAAATTACCTATGGGATGGAGCGTCTGGCTTCCTATATTCAGGATAAGGAAAATGTGTTTGATCTGGAATGGGTTGCAGGCGTTACTTACGGAGATGTATTTCTGCAGCCGGAATACGAGCATTCCAAATATACCTTCGAAACCTCGGATGCTGCGATGCTTTTCTCGTTGTTCAACATGTACGAGGAAGAAGCGAAGAAAACGATGGAGCACAAGCTTGTTTTCCCAGCGTATGATTATGTGCTCAAATGCTCGCATGCATTCAATTTGCTGGACGCCCGCGGGGCAATCAGCGTGACGGAGCGCACAGGCTATATTATGCGGGTCCGCAATCTGGCGCGCGCCTGTGCAGCCACGTACCTGGAGGAGCGCGAGCGGCTCGGCTTCCCGCTATTGAAGAAAGAGGTGAGCGCGAATGGCTAAGGATTTGCTGCTGGAAATCGGACTTGAAGAGGTTCCTGCGCGTTTTGTGCGGGGAGCGATGAACCAGTTGAAGGAAAAGACAGTCAAATGGCTGGATACCGCCCGCATCGCCCATGGTGAGGTGGAAGCTTATGCCACGCCGCGCCGGATCGCCGTGCTGGTCCGGGATGTGGAAGAAAAGCAGGCGGATGTCAGCGAAGAAGTAAAAGGTCCTTCCCGTAAAATCGCACTCGACGACCAAGGGGCCTGGAGCAAAGCGTCTCTTGGATTTGCCCGCAGCCAGGGCGTTGAACCGGAGGCCTTCTATTTCAAGGAGCTTGGCGGAGTTGAGTATATCTATGCCAACAAAAGCAGCATCGGCACGGTTACCTTTGATGTTCTGCCAGAGGGCCTCACGAGCCTGATTACTTCCATGTCTTTTCCCAAAAACATGCGTTGGGGCAGTCACGAGCTGAAATTTGTCCGCCCGATCAAATGGCTTCTCGCCTTATTCGGGGAAACGGTCATACCGATTGAAATCACGGATGTTCAGAGCGGAACGATCACCAGAGGCCACCGGTTCCTGGGAGGAGAAACCTCAGTCACTTCCCCATCGTATTATGTGGAACGGCTGCGCGAGCAGCAGGTCGTTGTCAATGCAGCGGAACGTGAGCAGCTGATTCTGGATCAGATCCATGCGCTGGCTGCCGAGAAAAACTGGAAAATCGACGTGAAGGCGGATTTGCTGGAAGAAGTTGTGTTTCTTGTTGAATATCCGAATGTGCTGTTCGGAACCTTCGATGAAGCTTTCCTGAAGATCCCGCAGGAGGTTTTGATTACTTCGATGCGTGAGCATCAGCGTTATTTTCCGGTGCTGGATGAGCAGGGCAAACTGCTTCCTTTCTTCGTTACCGTCCGCAATGGCGATCGTACCTCTATCGAGCAGGTAGCCAAAGGCAATGAAAAGGTTCTAAGAGCTCGTCTGTCCGATGCCAGATTCTTCTATGCCGAAGATCAGAAGACTCCGATCTCCGATTCTCTGCAAAAGCTTGCGAAGATCGTTTATCATGAGGAGCTGGGAATGGTATCGGATAAGGTTGGCCGCATTCAGGCAACGGCGGCCAAGCTGGCAAACGCACTTGGTCTTGATCCGCAGACAGTGGACGACATTGCGCGCACTGCGGAGATCTGCAAGTTTGATTTGGTCACTCAGATGGTATACGAGTTTCCGGAGCTGCAAGGTGTGATGGGTGAGGATTATGCCCGCAAGGCAGGGGAGCGGGAGGCGGTTGCGGTCGCCATCAATGAACATTACCAACCGCGTTTTGCCGGTGACCGTGCCCCAGGCTCCCTGACAGGTGCGATTGTGAGCCTGGCTGACAAAATCGATACGATTGTCGGCTGCTTCTCCATCGGCATTATTCCCACAGGATCCCAGGATCCCTATGCTCTGCGCCGCCAGGCAGCGGGCATTATCCAGATTATTCTGGCGCATGGATTGAAGCTGCCGCTGGACAGACTATTCGATCTCTCGCTGGATGTGCACAGCGGGAAGCCATTGAAACGCGAAGCCGCAGATATTCGAAAAGACCTTTATGAGTTCTTCGCGCTGCGGGTGAAAAATGTGCTCTCCGAGCAGGGCATCCGTTATGATGTTGTCGATGCGGTTATGGCGGCAGGCTATAATGATTTGCGCCAGACGGTCAACAGAGCCGCTGCTGTGACAGCTTTCGCTGCGGGCGAGCGGCGGGATGAATTCAAGCTGGCGGTCGATGCTCTGAACCGGGTGAGCAACCTTGCCTCTAAAGCTGCGTCTAAGAATGTGGCGCCTTCCCTCTTTGCGGATGAGGCTGAAGGTGAATTGTACGCCGCATGGCAGGCCGTAAGCGAAAGCATTGCGGAATGTATTAATAATGATGATGCTGCAGGTGCAATCGCCAAGCTCGCGGGATTAAAGGAACCGATCACTGCGTACTTTGACCGCGTTATGGTTATGGCTGAAGATGAAGACGTCCGTGCAAACCGGTTGGCTTTATTGGCTCTTATCGCCGACGGAGCGGGTACAGTTGCAGATTTATCCAGACTTGTGTGGTAATAAAAAGGTGGCTCGGCCTGCACAGCCATCATAATTTAGCATTTTAGGAGGGGACCAACATGACAACCGGGCTTCATCCTGATGTGATTATTTATGTGGTTTCGGATTCCGCCGGGGATACCGGCGAACTGGTTGTGCGTGCTGCGGTTGCCCAGTTCCATCCCATTTACGCGGATATACGCCGGGCTCCTTTTGTTCAGGATGAGTCCGCTGTAGAACGGATGGTGCTGCAGGCCAAGGAGCATAATGCGATTATTTTGTACACACTTGTGATTCCCAAGCTTCGTGACGTGCTGAGCAAGTTTTCGCTGGAGCATTCCGTCGTGGCGATTGATCTGCTAGGTTCGCTGATCGGCAGCCTGGAGCTGAAGACCAACCGTCCCTCCCGCAAGGAGCCGGGGCTGAATCATGTGCTGGACGAGGATTATTTCCGCAAAGTGGAGGCTGTTGAGTTCGCCGTCAAGTATGACGATATGCGCGACACGACCGGGATTATCAAGGCGGACATCGTGCTTGTCGGCGTTTCCCGAACCTCCAAAACTCCGCTGTCGATGTACCTGGCACACAAGAAATTCAAAGTAGCCAACGTGCCGTTGATGCCGGAGCTCAAGCCGCCCGACGAGCTGTTTCAGATCCCCAAGGGAAAAATAGTTGGGCTGACGATTGATGTCCATTATTTGAACGTCATCCGCAAGGAGCGCCTTAAGGCTCTTGGCTTGCCGGACAGTGCGGCGTATGCGACGACAGCGCGAATTGAGCAGGAGCTTGCTTACGCTGCGGATATAATGAAGCGGATCGGCTGCGTTGTAATCGATGTTTCGCATCGGGCGGTGGAGGAAACGGCAAGTTTAATCATGGAATGTATTCCTTCCAGCTGATTTTTCTTGCAGGATTCTTTTATCTTTTGCCGTATATAACATAGTACAGAATTATTCCAGGGATGCGGTGATGCATAAACGTGGCGAATACCCCTACAATTGTGGTGGATGCCGATGCCTGCCCGGTCAAGCGCGAAATCGTCGAGGTAGCGCGGAATATGTCCATTCCCGTGCTGATGGTTGCCTCATACGACCATCGTCTGGAGCCGGGGGCAGGCATTCAGATTGTTCAGGTGGATAAAGGCGATCAATCTGTCGATTTGTATATCGCCAATCATGTCGCACGGGGAGATATTGTCGTTACGCAGGATTTCGGGCTTGCGACGATCGTGCTGGCCAAAGGGGCAATTGCGCTGTCGAATCGGGGGCAGCAGTATGACGACAGCAATATTGATTATCTCATGGAGCGCAGACATGAGCTTGCGAAGCGTAGAAGAAGCGGCGGCAAGACCAAAGGGCCGAAGGCCATGACAAGCGAGGACCGGATCCGTTTTCAGCAAAAGCTGACAAAAGTTTTGCGAACCCGGCAGGAGAATGGTGAATCTTAGCGAATATTTAAACATGTTTAGGATGAAGGTGGGGATATATGGCGTTCGCTAAAATACCTGATTCCGTCATAGAAGCGGTGCTGCGGCATCACGATATCGTCGAGACGGTTGGGAAGTACGTTAACCTCTCAAAACAAGGCAAATATATGAAAGGGTTATGCCCTTTTCATTCAGAGAAGACTCCTTCGTTCACCGTTACGCCCGAGAAACAGATTTTCTACTGCTACGGATGCGGCAAAGGCGGCAATGCTGTAAAATTCATCGAGGAAATCGAAAACTATTCGTTCCCTGAAGCGGTCCGCGTAATGGCGGAGGAGGCCGGTATCCCGGTAACGTGGACAGGGAATTCCGACGGTTTCGATTCAGTCGAATCGGGTGAACGGGATAAGCTGATTGAAGCGCATGAGCTTACCGGAAAGCTTTATCATTACCTGCTGATGAATACGTCTCATGGCCAGCCCGCTTTGGAGTATTTGCGCTCGCGCGGAGTAACGGACAAGCAGATCGACCAATTCCTGATCGGTTACGCGCCGCCGGAATGGGATACCTTGGTGCGTTTTCTGGACAAGCGGGAATTCAAACTGGATCTGATGGAAAAGGGCGGTCTCCTGATTGCCAAGCAGGATGGAAGCGGATATATCGACCGGTTTCGGGACCGGATTATGTTTCCAATCCGTAATGGTGAAGGCAAGGCAATTGCGCTGGCAGGGCGGATACTTGGCGAAGGGCAGCCCAAATACCTGAATTCGCCCGAAACCATGCTGTTCAACAAAAGCCGCAGCCTGTACAATTTCAATCAATCCAGGGCAGCCATGCGGAAGAGCCGGCGCGCCGTATTGTTCGAAGGCTACATGGATGTGGTCAAAGCATGGACCGCCGGAGTCAATAACGGTGTGGCCACGATGGGTACTTCTCTGACAGAGAGCCATGCCATGATCCTTCAGCGGAATGTGGATGAAGTACTGCTTTGTTACGACGGCGACAGCGCCGGACAAGCTGCAGTCGTGAAGACCATTCCACTGCTCGAAAAGGCAGGTCTGCGCGTGCAGGTGGCCATGCTGCCCAAAGGCATGGACCCCGATGAGTTTATTGAAAAGAACGGGGCGCAGGCATTTATCAGAGAGACGATTGAACACCCCGTTTCCGTCACGAAATTTAAACTAATATATGCGAAGAAAAACCATATACTCCTAGAAGAAGAAGGACAGAAGAACTATATGCTCGAAGCAGTCGGCATTATTGCCGAGCTTGATTCTCCCACCGAGCGTGAGTTTTATCTAAAAGATCTGTCCCGTGAATTCGATATATCTTTAGAGGCGCTCAAACAAGACTGCTTCCAGCATAGACAGCAGCACCAGAAATTGAAGCCGCAAAGGGATAATAACGACAATTCGTGGAATAATGGTAGGAATGAAATCCGTCGTATGCCTTCTTCGCCGCCTGTGCTGCCTGCTTATCAGGTAGCGGAACGCAGACTTCTGGCCCGCATGCTGCAGGACAGGGAAACGGCGCAAACGGTGCACGGCCAGCTCGGAGAAGCATTTAACGTTGAGGATCACGCAGCGCTTGCTGCTTACTTATATGCTTATTATGCACAAGGTCATGATCCGGATATTAGCCGATTTATCGCTTCGCTTCAGGACGACCGTCTGGAGAGGACGGCCGCTTCAATCTTAATGATGGACGATGATTTTCCGTTCGACGAGCAGCTGCTCGCTCACTATATTATGGAAATTCTCAAAGTGCCCAGATTTCGTGGAATCGAGCATAAGAAAGAGGAAATGGTGCAGGCGGAACGATCCGGCGACATGTTGTTGGCGGCTCGAATTGCAAGTGAGATTATAGCCCTAGAGAGACAGCTTAAAGGACAGTAGGATGATCGTTTCTAGGGAGGAGGGAGTCGGAATATGGCGAATGATCAACATACTGAATTGGATATCGAACAGAAGCTGGAGATTGTCAAAGAGCAGCTGATTGAACACGGTAAAAAAAGATCCTCCTTAACCTATAAAGAGATCATGGAGAAGCTTTCACCGTTTGATCAGGATCCGGAGCAAATTGATGAATTTTTCGAACAGCTCGATGATATCGGAATTGAAGTGTTGAATGAGAATGATGATCTTCCAACAAGCAGAGAACGTGAAGATCAGGAGAGAGAACCGGATGAATTTAATTTTGACGATGATCTGGCGCTCCCGCCCGGTATCAAAATCAATGATCCCGTCCGGATGTACTTGAAGGAGATCGGACGAGTTCCGCTTTTGTCCGCGGATGATGAGGTTGAGCTGGCCAAACGGATCGAGAATGGCGATGAGGAAGCAAAACGTAGGCTTGCCGAAGCCAACCTCCGGCTCGTAGTCAGTATTGCCAAGCGGTATGTGGGACGCGGTATGTTATTTCTCGACCTGATTCAGGAAGGGAATATGGGCCTGATCAAAGCCGTTGAAAAGTTTGATCATACCAAGGGCTACAAATTCAGCACGTACGCAACCTGGTGGATCCGCCAAGCGATAACAAGAGCCATCGCCGACCAGGCCAGAACAATCCGGATTCCGGTTCATATGGTGGAGACGATCAACAAGCTGGTAAGGGTCTCCCGTCAGCTTCTGCAGGAGCTCGGCCGTGAGCCAAGTCCAGAGGAAATAGCGGCGGAGATGGATCTCAGTACGGAGAAGGTCCGGGAAATTATGAAGATCGCCCAGGAGCCTGTATCGCTGGAGACGCCGATCGGTGAAGAAGACGATTCCCATCTGGGAGATTTTATCGAGGACCAGGAAGCACTTGCACCGGCGGATGCGGCCGCATACGAGCTGCTCAAGGAGCAATTGGAAGATGTGCTGGATACATTGACCGAACGCGAGGAGAATGTGCTCCGTCTGCGTTTTGGACTGGATGATGGACGGACCCGGACCCTTGAGGAAGTGGGCAAGGTGTTTGGCGTCACGCGGGAGCGGATTCGTCAGATCGAAGCCAAAGCGCTGCGCAAGCTGAGACATCCGAGCCGCAGCAAGCGGTTGAAGGATTTTCTCGAATAAGGATGAAGACGAGGACCTTTCTGCTGCGGCAGCAAAGGTCTTTTTTTCTTAAGAATTACCGCATCATGATGAACTCGCGACAGGTTTGAGAAATTGCTGCCCGAAAGGAACGAGGATCAACATGGATCAGGAGCGCCGCAAAACGATTGTAAAAGAAATTGAACACTGGCAGCGAAGCAAGCTGCTCCCGGAGCAATATTGCGATTTCCTGCTTAATTTATATGTGGAAGAGGGAGCGGCCCGCACGCCTTCGACAATTACCGGTAAAGCGGCCCAGGCGGTATCCAAGGCTTCATGGAAGCAATGGTTCCTTACATTTGGAATTTTTTCCTTGATTTGTTTTGTTGTTCTTTATTTTAGCTTTTTTCATCCTTTATTGCAAATTGGCATATCCTTGTCGGCAGTGCTTGTTCTTCTTCTGTATGGCCAGCGTTATCGCCGGAAAAATGAATCGGCCGGCCTGGGACTCATCGGAATTGGCATGCTGCTGATGCTAGGCGCAGGGATCTATATGCTGCAGCTGCATGAGCTGCAAGCCTGGGGCTGGAAGGCGGGGTTGCTTGCTTTCTGCTCGCTTGTCTGGATCGTTTTTGGGATTAGCGTGCGCATTCCGCTGCTTCATCTATGCGGCTGGGTAGCTTCTTTTCTCGTTTATGCCTGGCTGCTCTCCAATACTTTCGATTCTCCAAAATGGTATGAAATTCAGCTTTTCTGGCTTCCGGCGTCATTTGTATTCGGTTGGTGCAGCTGGTTTTTTCACCGCTGGTCAAGGCCCGTGGCGGCTATTTTATTCGTGGCGGGAGCGCTTATCTGGTTTATGCCGGAATTGTATTCCGCCGTATTTGCCAAGGAACAAATGTGGCTGCAGCTGCAGCTTATCACCAAAATCATTGCAGGGGGCTTGCTCCTCTTCAGCTTAAGAAAACAGTGGATTGCGTGGGTTGCTTAACATGATAAAATTATCCAAACGACTGCAAACGATAGCAGATCGTGTCAGCGCGGGCGCTCGGGCAGCCGATATCGGCTCTGACCATGCCCTCCTTCCGGTATATCTGGTGCAGTGCGGCAAATGCCCGTCGGCAATTGCCGGGGAACTGAATACCGGACCATTTCTGGCGGCGCAGAAGGGTGCTGCTGAAGCCGGATTGACCGGGGCAATCGATGTCCGTCAAGGAGACGGGTTGTCGGTCCTCTTGCCAGGAGAAGCGGATACAGTCATCCTTGCGGGCATGGGAGGTAGCCTGATGTCCGATATTCTGGATGCGGGCTGGACAGATGGCCGCCTTGACGGCGTGCGGGAGCTGGTTCTTCAGCCGAATGTGGGAGAGGATCTGGTGCGCCGCTGGCTCGTACGCCGCGATTATGTTCTTCAGAGTGAGACGATAATGGAAGAAGACGGCCGTATTTATGAAATACTGCATGCCCTCGCCGGTGAGAATATAGAGGCGGCAGAGGCGTGGAACACCCGCTTATACGATGCTTCTGAGCTTCCTCTTCAAATGTCTGCAGGCTATCGCAGTGAATGGCTGTACCGGATGGGACCGTATTTGCTGCAAGCAGGCGATGAGCTCTTGAAGAAGAAGTGGCGGATGGAGCTTGGAAAGCTCGAGCGGATCCGTAATCAGCTGGCTTTGTCGACGCTCAGCGAATCCAGGGAGAAAGAAGCGGCTCTTGGAGATGAAATGCAGCAAATGGAGGAGGTGCTTCAATGTTTGCCCATGGTCAAACCGTAATTCAATTAATGGAGCAGCTGGCACCCAAGCACTTGGCCGTCGAGAATGATAAAATCGGCCTGCAGCTAGGTACGCTGCAGAAGGAAATAAGCAAGGTGCTGGTTGCTCTTGACGTCACCGATGAGGTGGTTGATGAGGCAATTGCCTCAGGCGCCGGGCTGATCATTGCCCATCATGCCATCATCTACAGACCGCTGGCGAAGATTGACACCTCAACGCCAACCGGCAGACTTTATGAGAAGCTGATCAAGCATGATATTGCCGTGTATATCGCTCATACCAATCTTGATTCGGCTGAAGGCGGCATCAATGACTGGATGGCCGATCTAGTCGGTATTGCCCAAGAGAGCAGAGCAAGTCTTGAAATTGTCCATACCGACAAGCTGTTTAAGCTTGTTGTTTTTGTCCCTGCGGCGCATGAGGATGCTGTTCTGCAGGCGATCTGGAACGCGGGAGCCGGAGAGACGGGAAATTACAGCTGCAGCAGCTTTAAGGTGGAAGGAACGGGAACTTTCCAGCCTGGAGAGCAGGCGCAGCCCTTCATAGGAAAGCATGGCCAATTCGAACAAGTATCCGAAGTAAGAGTGGAGACAATTGTTCCGCAAAGCCTGCAGCGGAAGGTTGTTCAGGCGATGATTAAAGCACATCCGTACGAGGAGGTCGCCTATGACCTTTATCCGCTTGAAATCAATGGGCCTTCTTATGGACTGGGACGAGTCGGGAAGCTGCCGGAACCTGTAAAGCTGATTGAACTCGCTGAGCTGGTTAAACAGGTGTTTGATGTGCCTGCGGTCAGAATGGTGGGCGATCCGGATACGGTTGTCCGCAAAGCGGCTGTTCTTGGCGGCTCCGGGGGCAGATATGTGAAACACGCCCAGTTCGCCGGAGCGGATGTGCTTATTACTGGAGATATTGATTATCATACTGCTCATGACGCTCTGGTGGCAGGCCTGTGCATTATTGATCCGGGACATAATATTGAGAAAATCATGAAGCCGAGGGTGGCGCAGTGGCTGACCCATGAGCTGATTAAGCGTAAATACAAAACGGTCGCGGCCGCGTCCCAGGTAGAGACGGAACCTTTCCGGTTCATTTAAATTTAAAACTTTATCTCCAGGCTTGGAGCAGAAAATTCGGATTATCAAGAAATTTTGAAGAAATATGAAAACATGGAGTCGTTTTCGCCTTGAGCTTTTGACCGCTTCTTAGTATACTAGCTAAATGACGGAAAGTTTGACAGACAATCGCTGGCAGCTGTGAGGCTGCGAGAGGAAAGTCCGGGCTCCGCAGGGCGAAGATGCTGGATAACGTCCAGTCGGCGCGAGCCGAAGGATAGTGCCACAGAAATGGACCGCCGATGGCTGGCTTTGCGTCAGCACAGGCAAGGGTGGAACCGTGGTG
The DNA here is from genome assembly GCF_056269365.1 of Paenibacillus sp. JT22N12. Classification (NCBI taxonomy): domain Bacteria; kingdom Bacillati; phylum Bacillota; class Bacilli; order Caryophanales; family Paenibacillaceae; genus Paenibacillus; species Paenibacillus sp. JT22N12. The sequence goes on from NZ_JBWDNU010000002.1 coordinate 900,292, forward strand.
TAAGAGACCACGAGGACCGTTGGTGACAACGGTGCTGGTAAACCCCATCTGGAGCAAGACCGAGAGAACGCGGCAGTACGAGCTTGCACCTGCTTTTGCAGAGGCACTCATGCTGCACCCTTGCCCGGGGAGCGTTCGGGTTGGTTGCTTGAGCCGATCAGCAATGGTAGGCCTAGATAGATGATTGTCGCTTCGAAAGTGGGAGGGTCGTTCCCGTTTGGACCACATGGAGTACAGAACCCGGCTTACGGCAAGCTTTCCGCAACGATTCAAATCCACCATTAAAATTAAAAACTGTTCCTTTTGCACCTTTGTCTTTCAAGGCGCACTCGGAACAGTTTTTTCGTTTGATCCTTATTTTTTGGCAGCTGTCAGATGGGACTCGTATTTACTCTTGATCTTCGCAAGCCGCTGTTCCACCTGCTGCTCAAACTGCTGCAGCGATAATTTCGATTGATTCGCCATTTCCAATGCCTGGACGATATCGATCTGTCCATAGCCGAAGTAATTGTCTTTGCCTTTGTCACCCAGGTCGGTTGCGGATTTGCGCATGATATCCATCACCTCGACATTGGTCAGATCGGGATTGATGGAGCGGATCAGACCCGCCAATGCGGCAACATGGGGACTGGCCATCGATGTCCCTGACAGTGCTGCATACTGACTGCCGGGATACGTGCTCGCGATGCTTGCTCCCGGTGCTGCAACATCGATGTAATCGCCAAAGTTGGAGAAGGACGACCGGGAACCGTCGGCATCCGTGGAAGCCACGCCGAACACCTCCGGGTAAGCCGCAGGATATCCCGGACGATCGGTATTATCATTGCCGCTTGCCGCGACCAGAACCACATCATGGTCATAGGCATATTTGACGGCATCATGGAGGAATTCCGCCTCAGCATAGTTGCCCAGGCTCATATTGATGACTTTGGCCCCGTTGTCCGTCGCCCAGATGATTCCCTGCGCCACCGTATAGGTAGAGCCGGCTCCGCTGGAATCCAGGACCTTGACAGGCATTAATTTGTTATACCAGGATAAGCCGGCTACGCCTTCGCCGTTATTCACGTTGGCGGCAATAATGCCGGCAACATGCGTACCGTGTCCGACATCGTCTTCAGGCGGATCATCTTCGCTGACGAGATTGATGCCATCCACCGTTTTCCCCTGAAGATCGGGATGATCGGCTTGAACGCCGGTATCCAATATGGCGACGAGCACACGCTCGCTGCCTTTGGAGAGCGTCCAGCCTTTCTCCGTTTCAATTGATGGTAAATTCCACTGATACTGCGAGTACAGCGCATCGTTAGGAATGATTGGAGCAATTTCGTTCGTCATATACAAGTAATGGGGTTCAACATACTCCGGCTGCCATGTTCTTTTAAAATACTCCATCATGCTTTCGGCATCCATTAGTTTGGAACGGAAAATAAAGGTATGGGCCAGTTTTTTTACTGAAATGGCACCAATATCCGTTTTCATCCGATCCAAATCATGTCTCGTGGGCGGATGACTGAATTTCACGACGACTTCATTAATATGATAATGACTGGCGTTGCCATTATCCTCACCCTGCTCAACCGTCATATCGGTAGTCGTATTGGGAATAACGGACTCGATCTTGTAATGCCCCTCCGCCGGATAAGGCACAATTCTTAAATTGCGCTTCTGATGCCGCTCGACCTCTGTGATGACATCCTGGAGTATGACACCGATAATGCCGTCGCCCCGGCGGCGATGGTCCGGTACGGCTACGATGGCATAGCGGTGTCCTTGCAGCTTCAGGGATGTGGATGTATAATCCTTGCCCTGCCGGAGACTGGCCTTGGCGGCTGCCAAATGCGTTTGAAGCATTTTGTTTGCATCCTGCGGTTTTTTGCCATGGGTCATCGTTTTACCGTTGTGAATCCAGACGAGATACACCATTTGCTTGTGCTTTTTCATTATGTCTGCCATATTGACGGGATTCGGGTCTCCAATTGAATGGCTCATCATCATTTGATGGAGATTTCTTGAACATTCCCTGGTGCACATTAAAGCCGTTGCTTCCATATCCCGGTTAATTGTCTTCATCTTGACCGTATGCTCCCGGGATGCGGCCGTTGCTTTCACCGGAGCCTGAATCTTGCCGGGCTGCTGTTTAGGAGCACCGAACCAGGGGGATAAAGGAATTAATAATGCCGCGGCGGCAAGCACCGCGAACCAGCCGATCCATTTGCGTCGCATATTAATGGCTGCCTCCTCGAATTTGCAGTATTCACGAGCCTCACTGAAGCTCCCTGCCTTTAGAATTCGGTGGAATGAATGAAAATATACGGTCGAGGACGTCAAACGGCAGTACCATCTGCATGCATTTTGTGGTACGATGTTGATGGTCTAAGTATTGTTTTGGAGAACGAAAGGGGATCTACCGATCATGCCATCGACAAACGTGAAATCGCTGAGCGAATCGACAAGGGACAAGTTAAAACTCGCCATCGGTCAATTGGAGCTGTTCCTTAACCAGCATGCGCTTCCGCAGCTTGCAAGTGAAGATCAGGATAACGAAGCGGAGCTTTTCTATAAAGGATTGCTGTCTGACCTAAGGCATTTGCTTGTTTTTTCGGAAGTAGCTTACGAGAAACTGGGAGTTGCTCTCAGACGGCCGAATTTTGACGATGATTTTGCCGCACGGGTTCTTTATGAAGTGTATCACCAATGCGTAAACGCATTTTTCTACCCTAAAAATGAATGTTATTCCGAAGACGGACGTTATGCCTATACGGGCCAGGATGCGATCCGATTCCGCAAGAAACCGGTTCGCGATGCCCGCGACACCGTGCTTTCGGTATCGAAGGTGTATGAGGAGCTCCGTGACGACTTGTCTTATTATGAGAGCGACTACATGACCCAGCGCCGTATGCAAGGGCAAAAATAAGGCAGGCATAAGTCACCCCCGGTGCGGGCAAATTGATACCGGGGGTGATTTTTATGCCAAAAGGCGTAAGCTGCAGCGTTGCAAACTGTTCCTTCTGGGGGCAGGGCAACCAATGCAATGCCGATCAAATCATGATCGACATCGACAGTCATGCACACACCAATCTTGATTCCGAATTTGCCGGAGAACATTTTCAGGCAAGCCACCAAGATAATGCGACCGAATCGGCGTCCACCTGCTGCCACACATTCAAACCAAAGGAGTGAGGCTAAGCTATGGAACAGCATTCGGAGCATGAATCGCATGATGACAGCCATAAACATCATAGTTACGGACATGATCATCATCCTTACAATGAAGAAATGTCCGCAGAGCTTGCTGTACCTCCACAGGCTTATCAGAAAGATCACACGAAGGAGCATGTCGAAGAAGCAGTTGAGCAAACACGTTCAGCAGGCCAAGCCGCAGGTTGGGCAGCTCTTGTTTTATCCGTACTATCCTGGTTTGTGTGGCCTTTGCTTCTTGGAGCTACAGGAATTGTCGTCGGTTTTATCGCCTACCGGCAGGACGCCAGAGGTCTTGGCCTGTGGTCCATGATACTCGGACTGATTTCTGTTATTGCTTATCTGGTGATTATCCCGCTTTATTATTCCATTACCTAAAATTCTTTTAGGACCGGCGGAATTGCATTCGCCGGTTTTTACATATCTTACAATTTCAATACGGCATAGGACTATTGTCTTACTGGCGATTCTTCCTGAAACCATGTAAAATAGATGCAAAAGCTGTCATTTTATGCAATGCAACCAACTGGAGGCCACGATGAGCATAGATCCGCGTATTATGAAAACACTGCTCCAGCTGCAATGGATGCCCAGTCTTGATTTTACGGGAAGCAGCAGTCCCAATATCCTATCCCCCGGCAGTCAGGAAGACCCTTCCTTGTTTGGTACGCTATTATCCCAAATGCTGTCCGGGAGCGGCAGTTCCTTGCAGGAGAATTCAGGATTGCAGGCATTAAACGATGAACTGGCTTCCATAACGACTTTATTCAAACAACCGCTGCCTTTTTATAATGAACCGGATCTGTCCATGGATACCTCGACTCCAACATTATTTGATCCCTATATAAACGAAGCCTCGGCCAAATACGGCGTTGACCCTTCACTTGTCAAAGCTGTCATTGATACGGAGTCCGCCTTCAATCCGTATTCCGTGTCTAGCGCTGGCGCCAAAGGCCTTATGCAGCTGATGGATGGAACTGCCCGCGGGCTGGGAGTTGAGAATTCATTTGACCCTCAGCAAAATATCGAGGGCGGCACGCGTTATCTCGCTTATTTGCTGGGAAAATACGGCGGCAGCGAGCAGGTGGCTTTGGCGGCGTATAATGCCGGTCCCGGACGTGTCGACCGCGCCGGTATTTCAAGCAATGAGGATTTTGCACAGAAGCTTGGCGCTCTGCCTGCGGAGACACATCGGTATGTGGGCAAGGTATTGGCGGCTTTGGAACAATACAGCCCGTCCAATTTCTAATTGAAGCCGAAGATCTTTAGCCTTGAATAGATCGCGAAGAATATCGTGCGCAGAATTTAGCGCCGGCATTCTGTCGTTGATCTTTTTATTTTGTGCATAGGAAGAAAGGAGAGTGGCGCATGTATTATTTTGACCACTGCGCTTCCACCCCGCCGCATGAGGAAGTGATTCGTACAATGGCCGAGGTGATGGCGAAGCATTATGCCAACCCTTCCTCCCTGCACCGGAGCGGTATGGAAGCCGGCCATTTGCTGGAGCGGTCCAGGAGCGCCATTGCCGGATTATTCGGAACAGAGGCGAAGGAATGGGTTTTTACCTCGGGCGGGACGGAGAGCAACAATCTGGCTATTCAAGGCGCAGCCAGAGCGAATGCGCATAAGGGCAAGCATATTATTACAACAGCCATCGAGCATCCATCTGTTTATGAAACCTGCAAGCAGCTGGAGCGTGAAGGATTCCGGATCAGCTTCCTGCCTGTTTCAAGGAACGGGATTGTGAGCCTTGAAGACGTGGAAGCTCATTTAACCGACGAGACGATACTTGTTACCATTATGCATGTGAATAATGAGGTCGGCTCCATTCAGCCGGTCCACCAAATCGGCCGGATGCTCAAAGATCGGCGCCGCGGGATTGTTTTTCATGTGGACGGGGTTCAAAGCGTGGGCAAGCTGCCCATCGATCTGCGGAGCGATAGCATTGATTTGTTCAGCGCTTCCGCGCATAAGGTGAGAGGGCCAAGAGGCGCAGGCCTTTTATATATACAGAGCGGCGTCAAGCTGCATGCTCTGCTTGCAGGGGGGGATCAGGAACTCGGGATGCGCTCAGGCACGGAGAATGTGGCAGCCATTGTTGCATCTGCCAAAGCGTTTCGCATGGCTATGGAAAGCCAGCCGGAACGGTATGAGCGGATGACAGCCTTGAGGCGACAGCTAACAGAAGCAATCGCTCAAATTCCGGAGCTTGTTCTCAATGGAGGGGAGCAGGAGGATATGGCCCCGCATATTGTCAGCTTCTCTTATCCCGGAATGAAGCCGGAGGTATTTATTCATTTGCTGGAGAAGCATAAAATCGCGGCGTCGACCAAATCGGCATGCTCGTCCAAAGACAATAAGCCAAGCCGTGTGCTAGAAGCCATGGGAGTGGGCCAGGCGAGAGCATCGAGCGGCATTCGCGTGAGCTTCGGCGATGAGCATGGAAGTCGCGAACTCGAATGGCTTTGCAGCATGCTGGAGACGGTTGTGAAGAAGCTGAAGCCGCTGGAGAGGAAGGAAATACGTTCATGACACCAGACATCATCCTGATTCGCTTCGGCGAGCATACGATAAAAGGACGCAACCGGAGCCAGTTTGAGAAACGCATGCTACAGCAGGTGAGAGGCGTGCTCGCTCCCCACAGCAGGGCAGCGATCACCCGCAGCTACGGGCGGATTTACGTTGCCTTGAATGGAGAGCCATATGCTGCCATAGCTGAACGGTTGAAGGATATATTCGGAATCGGCTCCTTCAGTCCGGTCAGACGGGTTGAAAATATATTGGAAACCATCCAGGCGGCATCGCTTGACGCCATGCTTTCTCTTTCCCGGGAACCCGCCACATTCAAGGTGACGGTGCGCCGCGTGGAGAAATCCTTTCCGCATGATTCCCAGCAGATGAACCAGCTGGTAGGGGCTCATGTGCTGAGGGCCATGCCGCGCCTCAAGGTTAACGTCAGGCAACCGGAGGTGGAGCTTCGCGTCGAAATCCAGCCCGAGGGCACTTATATTTTCAGCGAGGTTGTAGAAGCTGCCGGCGGGTATCCATTTGCCAGCAACGGCAAAGCCATGCTGCTGCTCTCAGGCGGTATTGACAGCCCGGTTGCAGGTTATTTATCCATGCGCAAGGGGCTGGAAATCGAAGCGGTTCATTTTCACAGCTATCCCTTTACGAGCGAACAGGCCAAGGAGAAAGTAATCGAGCTGACGAGACGGTTATCCCATTACAGCGGTGCTCCGATTAAGCTGCATCTCGTCTCGTTCACGGAGATCCAGACGGCATTCGCCCAGGCCAAGCAGGATAATCTCATTATCACGCTTATGCGCCGCTCTATGCTTCGCATCGCCCAAATGCTCGCCGTTCAGTCGGGAGCGCTCGGAATTGTTACCGGCGACAGCCTGGGCCAGGTGGCCAGCCAGACGCTGAGCAGCATGAATGTAATCGGACGAAGCGCCGAACTTCCGCTGCTGCGTCCGCTTATTATGATGGACAAAGAAGATATTATCCGGATCGCGAAGCGAATCGGCACGTATGAGACCTCGATTCTTCCCTTTGAGGATTGCTGCACCTTGTTTCTCCCGAAATCACCGAGCACCAATCCAAATTTAAATGTAGTCAGCAAGGTGGAGTCTTTTGTACCGGAGCTTGAGGAGATGATTGCGCAGGCGGTTTCGGAGGTGGAGACGCTGGAGATATCGCCGGATGACAAGCTTGGGGCGCAGGCCGCCGGCGACGACGATTGGTTTTAAGCGGGATCACATACAAAGAAAAAGCAGGGAGCCCGGTCAAGCTTGGGCTTCCCTGCTTTTTTCATTGGAAATTTTGCGGCTTCTTGCAGTGTTTTTCCAAAGGCCTGCGACGATGATGACAACCACGACCAGTATGAGAAAGGACCATTCGAACAGCGCGCTGCTCTCAAACACCTGGTTGATCTTGGTTTCATGCGTGATCATTTTTGCTGCTGTGTAGGCGAGAACGCCTGAGCCCAGATAGATGATCCATGGAAACCGTTCGATGATTTTGATAAACAGGGTGCTTCCCCAAACAACCACCGGAATACTGATTAAAAGTCCGAGTATGACGAGGGTTATATTGCCGTGCGCTGCGCCTGCGACTGCGATAACATTGTCTATCCCCATCGCGGCGTCGGCAATGATGATGGTTCGTATGGACTGCCAAAGATTATTGCCTGCCTTGATATCCCCATGATTGTTCTCGTCCACCAGCAGCTTGTAGGCAATCCACAGCAGCAGGATTCCTCCTGTGAGCATGAGCCACGGTATATCCAGCAAATAAACGACCAATATGGTGGCTAATGCCCGGATGCCGACCGCTCCTACCGTTCCCCAGATGACGGCTTTCTTTTGTTGTAATTTAGGCAATTTGCGGGCGGCAAGCCCGATTACAATGGCATTATCCCCTGCAAGAATGAGGTCAATGAATACGATAGTAAGCAAGGCTGAAAAAAAATCAAGCGAAAAGAAATCCATCCTCTTGTCCTCTCCCTTCCAACCGTTACCTGATTTTTTAGTATATACGTGCAAGCTTTAGGTTCGATTCATAATTATTTTCTAACATAAGAAGCTCTGCCGGGACATACCGTTTCATAAAGAGGCTCGTATTACGGTTAGCATGTGAGAGGTGGCAGGGAATGGACAGCCTGTGGGTCTTTATTCAAATCATCTTCATTAATGTACTGCTCAGCGGCGACAATGCTGTCGTCATCGCCCTTGCCAGCCAGCAGCTGCCCCCGGAGCAGAGGCGCAAGGCGGTATGGTGGGGAGCGGCTGCGGCTATAGGCTTGCGGTGTCTGCTGACTCTGGTGGCCATTACGCTGCTGCAAATACCTTATCTCCAGGCATTGGGCGCTTTGCTGCTCTTCTTGATTGCCGTCAAGCTGGTGATGGATGCGGCGTCTCCTGCCGAGCAGTCCCATCAAATCCGCAAACCCGGTTCCCTAGCGGGGGCGATCCGTACCATTGTGGTCGCCGATTTTATTATGAGTCTGGATAATGTGCTTGCCATTGCTGCCGTTGCCGAAGGCGAGCCTATAATGATTATGCTGGGAATCGGACTCAGTATCCCTATCATTATTTGGGGAAGCCAACTGCTCGGCAATCTGTTGAAGCGCTATCCGCCGCTGGTTTATGCAGGAGGCGGATTGCTCGGCTACGCCGCAGGGGAGATGCTTGTACATGATCCCGGGCTTGCCGGATTGGGGCTTCACAGCTTCCCCACCATGCAGCAGGCGCTGCCGATTTTATGTGTTCCATTTGTCATAATTATCGCGCTGCTCCGTCTGAAAAGATGAAGCAGTGTTTTTTTTGTGTGGATTTTAGTCTGTTGCACTGGTTTTTTGCTGTCCGTTCCAGTACACTATAGTAATGATAAAAAGTGTCGAGAGAAAGGAACTTTGGGCATGTCGAAAAATCAATACACCGTCGGTTTTCTTTTTTTATTCGCCGGCGCTGTAATTCTGCTCGGGAAGCTTGGCCTGTTTGCGTTTATCGGGACGAACTTCTGGCCGCTTTTCGTGCTGATCCCAGGCATATTGCTGCACGTGCTGTTTTTCGGCAGATTGCTTCCCACATTTGTGCTTGTGCCTGGGGCGATATTGTCGATAAGCGCCTTAATTTTTTTCTTTTGTATTGCATTCGGGTGGAGCAATATGCAGTACTTATGGCCTTTGTTTATTTTTGGGGCTGCGGTCGGGTTATACGAATTCCATCTGTTTGAAATGGCCCATCCCAAATTTCCATTGACGCTTGCTATAACTCTTGCGTTGATTGCCGCATCTTTTTTCGTAATCATGGTATTCTGGGGCTGGGGGTTGTATATTGTTGCGGCAGGTCTTATTGCGATCGGCGCCTGGCTGGTAGCCGGGAGAAAGACCCGCTGGTAAGTGTGTGCGCAAGTGACGGTTGGATTATAATAAAGATAAACTAAACAAAGTGGAGTGGATACTGAACATGCAAGCCAGAGAAAATTTACGCAATATCGCGATTATCGCACACGTTGACCATGGGAAAACAACTCTCGTCGACAAACTGCTTCAACAATCCGGTACGTTCCGGGACAATGAAGCCGTACAGGAGCGGGCCATGGACTCCAATGATTTGGAACGGGAACGCGGAATTACCATCCTTGCCAAAAATACGGCGATCAACTATAAGGATTATTTGATCAATATCGTAGATACGCCGGGACATGCCGACTTTGGCGGCGAGGTTGAACGGATTATGAAAATGGTTGACGGCGTGCTGCTGGTCGTCGACGCATTCGAAGGCTGTATGCCGCAAACGAAATTCGTGCTCCGCAAAGCGCTTGAAAGCAATTTGACGCCGATTGTCGTATTGAACAAAATCGACCGTCCCAATGCCAGCCCTTCCGATGTGGTTGACGAGGTGCTCGATCTGTTTATCGAACTCGGCGCAAGCGACGAGCAGCTTGACTTTCCGGTTGTTTATGCATCCGCATTGATGGGGACTTCCAGTTTGAATGTGGATAAACAGGATGAGAATATGCAGGCTTTGTACGAAACGATCATCGAACATATTCCATCTCCGACTGAGAGCGTGGATGAATCGCTGCAGTTTCTCGTTACCCTGCTGGACTACAATGAATATTTGGGCCGTATCGCAGTCGGCCGTGTGAACCGCGGCAAGATCCGCCAGGGTCAATCCGTAGCTGTCATTAACCGCGAAGGCGTGGTGAAGCAGGCGCGTATCGAGAAGCTGTTCGGCTTCCAGGGCTTGAAGCGCATCGAGGTTGAAGAAGCCGGAGCGGGCGATATCGTGGCGATTGCCGGCATCCGTGAGATCAATATCGGGGAAACCATCGCGGACCCTGCGAACCCTGAAGCTTTGCCGGTGCTTAAGATCGATGAGCCTACCCTGCAGATGACCTTCCTGGTCAACAACAGCCCGTTTGCGGGTCGTGAAGGAAAATGGGTAACCTCGCGTAAACTCCGTGAGAGACTGTTTAAAGAGCTTGAGACTGATGTTGCCCTGCGCGTCGATGAAACGGACAGCCCGGATGCCTTTGTCGTATCCGGACGCGGAGAGCTTCACTTGGGCATATTGATCGAAAATATGCGTCGTGAAGGCTTTGAAATGCAGGTGTCCAAGCCGGAAGTTATCGTGAAGGAAATCGATGGCAAGAAAATGGAGCCATACGAGCGCCTGTTGATCGATGTACCGGAAGAAAGCACAGGCTCGGTCATGGAGAGCCTTGGAGCGCGCAAAGCGGAAATGGTCAATATGATTAATAATGGAACAGGCCAGGTACGTCTGGAATTCATCATTCCTGCTCGCGGGCTTATTGGTTACCGGACGAACTTCCTGACACTGACTCGCGGCTATGGCATCATGAATCATGCCTTTGATAATTACGGCCAATTCGTCGGCACTTCGGTTGGCGGACGTCATCAAGGGGTTCTGGTTGCCAGCGAGAATGGCATATCCACATTTTACGGGATGTTTGGTGTCGAGGACCGCGGAGTGCTGTTCCTCGAACCGGGAACTGAAGTCTATGAAGGCATGATTGTAGGCGAGCATAATCGCGACAGCGATATTATCGTCAACATTTGTAAGGAGAAACAGCTGAACAATATTCGTACCGCCTCCAAGGATGATACGGTTCGTTTGAAAACACCGGTATTGTTCTCGCTGGAGCAGGCACTTGAATATTTGAATGACGATGAGTATTGCGAAGTAACGCCAAAATCCATTCGTCTGCGCAAGAAGATTTTGAATAAGAGCGAACGTGAGCGTGCCGATAAGCAGCGCAGAACAGCACAATCGGGCGTATAATCCATTATTTCACGTAGCTCTTTCATGGCAGGGTGGCGGACCGACTTCGGTTCGATTACCCTGCCGTTTTCATTAGAAACCTATAACGTAGAATAAGAAGGAGGAGGCTGCAGGATGCAAAACTGGTTTCACAGCCATCCCGTTATTACGTATATTATCATCTTGTGCTTGGTTATCTATATCTTCAATTCAGTGTTCCGGGTACAGCGCCTGCCCATTATCAAGGAAATTCTGGTTCATCTCGTCATGGCTGCCGGCGCATTCGTATTGTTCGTATTTCAAATCGATAAGCTGCCGATTATTCAATGTATGTCGGTTGCCGTGATTATGATGCTGATGCTGCGCGGGCGCCAGCTTTACGACAAGTGGAAAGGCAAGGGCTCGAGCTCCGAACCTCCCGCCGATCCAAGCAATAAGCCGACCCGTTAACCGGCGAAGGGCAAATAATCCATTTGATGAACAGGAGGTGGCAGCATCATGCGGTTTGAAGACGCCGTGTTTAACTGGCTGCAAATTCAGCTCGTTGCTGAAGGAAGACCCCATGATGGCGCCGCTCTGGATACGCGTGATTTTTTTCTGCAAATCCTGACGGAGGACCATCATGTCACACAGATCGTTATCGACAAGATTGACGACACGATGATTCATGTCCGCTATGAGAAGGAAGGGCGAAGTAAAGTCCAGATGATCCCTCGTGAAGCGGGTGAACAGCTGCTCAATGACATCAAGGAAAACCCGAAATATAACTGATTGAAGGTGGAAGCGATGAGTAAGTCCTCTATGCCGCCGAGATCGACTTCGCGAGGTTCCAGGAAATCGGACGGGCCTCAAGGATCCGGAGGCAACAAAAAACCAAAAAAGCGTGTTTATTGGATGCGGCGCATCATGGTTGTCATCCTGCTCGTATTGATAGCTATTGCCGGCTACCTGTACTGGCTGTATAAAGATACGCTTGGTAGCATAACAACGGATGCCGATCCTTCTGTGGAAGTGCCTGCGTCAGAGTCCGTTAAAGTGAAACCGGTCACCTTTTTGCTGCTGGGCTTCGATACCCGTAAAGAAACAGGAAGCCTGAACACGGACGTGATGATGATCGCCACATTCAATCCGAACACGAAAAAATCGACGGTCATTTCCATCCCGCGGGATTCGGAAATCGATCTGGATGGTTATAGAGTCCGGAAAGCCAATGGTTATTATGCGGCATTCCTGTCCAGTGCCAAGAAAGATGGCCTTGAGCAGAAGGAAGCGGAGAAAAAGGCGAAACAAGGGATGCGCGAAATGTTCGGCGAATTTTTTGATATACCTATCGATTATACGGCCACGATCAACTTCGAGGGCTTTGCCGATGTAGTCGATGCACTGGGCGGTATTCAGGTCGATGTGGATATGGATATGCATTACGTGGATAATGCGGATGGCACGAACATAGACTTGTCTAAGGGCGTCCAGGTGCTAAACGGCAAGCAGGCTCTGGATTTTGTCCGTTACCGCAAATCCAATAACGGCAAGAATATGTCCAGCGACTTTGACCGGAACAAACGTGAAAGTCAGGTATTGGGCGAGATTGCCGATAAACTGAAGTCGTTCTCCGGGGTGACCAAAATCGGAGGCGTGATTAAAGCGGTAGGCGATAATATGCGTATGGATGTTCCTTCCGCCGAGGTGCAGAACATGCTTAAGACCTATTTCGGAATGGGCCGCGACGATATTGAGTTTATTCCGCTGACGGGTGTCTGGAAAAGCCCGTATGTCCATCTGGACGAAGCTACGCTTGCTGAAGCCAAAGCGGCTCTGAAGTCAAAACTGGCGGCGGAATGACGGGTGGTAAGAGCGTTCACGGCTATGTTATAATGGACGCATCGGGCGCAATCTTGACTATTTGAGCAAGGAGGTTATGCGGATGACCGAAACCGTTACTGCGCTCTCTGAATCATTGTTCCAACAATTGCAAAACGAACCATTCGCACTTCTCCACACGATTGATGCGGAAGCCGGCTCTCCGACCTCCAGCGCAGTTTCATGGATTTATCCAGTGAATGAATCCACGCTCCGGTTTGCCATTGACGGACGTTCCCGGCTGGCTGTGAATATGCTGTCCAAAGCCGACGTTAGCGTCACTGTGTTCGTGCCCGGGAGTATCCAGACCATATACGGCATAGCCCGTCTGGTCAAGGATTCACTGGATGAAGTTCCTTTCAAGCTGGTCTGCTTCGATATTGAAATCGGGCATATCCGTGATGCGATGTTCTATGGATCGCGCTTGTCCGTCATGCCGGAGTATGAGAAAACCTACGATAAACGAGCCGCGGATAAACTGGATCGACAGGTGTTTGCCGCCATGAAAAAAGCCTAGTGTAAAGCTGCTAGGCTTTTTGTGTCTTTGTTTGGCGTCTCGCTTTTAGGCGATCAGCTCTTTTACAAATTTTTCTGGAGCTTGGGTTGGTTCGGATTGCCATGCTCCATATTTCTTGGCTGCGTGTCCCGCGGCATCTGCGGCACGATGCGTCCGATTATATCGGACATCTCTTCAGCAAAGCCCTGAAGGGGCCGACCCTGCCTGATATCGGTGCCCATTTCGTTCAATCGGTGGGTTAAATCCATATCTGCCGTGACAGCCGCATCTATGCCGTAGGGATCCTTGCGTAAAGCTTCCGCAACCGCATATTTGATCGTTGCAACACGGGAACGGTCCAGCTTGCCATCCACATCGATTCCAACGACTGCCGTATTATTAAACACGACGCAGTGCGCACCTTTTACACCTGGAACTTGGTTTGCCAAGGCTTCCAGATGGGCTGCAACCTGCTTTGGACTGCTGATGGGCTCTTTGTGCGGGGTGGTCTGCTGCACACGCACACCTTTAGTATTCTGTGGAGAGGGTGATGTCTCATTGCGAGCAACAGTTCCACAGCCTGTTGCGAGCAAGCAAAGAATCATAGCCGATGCCAGCCACTTACTCATTATCGCCACCTGCCTTTCATCATTCACATTTCATTCATTCGAGCATAGTTTGCCCCATTCAGGTATCGCGCTATGTATGCCTTGGTTACGAAATTCCAACGCCAGGAGGGCTCACGATGAAAAAAATATTCGTGCTCGACACTAATGTGCTGCTGCATGATCCACAAGCATTCTTCGCATTTGATGACAATGAAGTGATTATTCCCGCGGTGGTGTTGGAAGAAATAGATTCGAAAAAAAGACTGGCCGACGAATTGGGCCGAAACGCGCGTTCCATCTCAAGGATTCTTGATCAAATGCGCGAGAAAGGCCGGCTGCATGAGGGGATCAAGCTTGATAACGGCGGACTCCTCAAGGTAGAGCTGAATCATCGGAGCTTCGTCCGTGTGCAGGAAATGTTCGGCGAAATGTCTAACGATAACCGCATACTGGCGGTGGCCCTGAATTATCAGATGGAGGAAGAAAACAAAGGGGAAAAAAGGCCGGTTGTCATTGTGAGCAAGGATGTGCTGGTCAGGATCAAAGCGGATGTGCTGGGTCTCTCCGCACAGGATTATTTGTCCGACCGGGTGGTCTCGCCATCGGAGGAGTATGCCGGGTATTTGACGATATTCGTTCATCCCAGCGTCATCGACGAATTTTACACGTACCGTTTCCTGACGATCAAAAATATGCAGCTGGGCACCAGGCTCCATCCCAATGAATTCGTTATTCTAAGGGATGAGATGGGCACTTCGAAGTCTGCGCTGCTCAAGGTTACGCAGGATGGGGCGAGACTGGAGCCGCTTTATTTGAGCAATGATCCGGTGTGGGGCATTACGGCCCGCAACGCGCAGCAGAGGATGGCACTGGAACTGCTATTATGCGACGATATTCCGCTGGTCACATTGACGGGAAAAGCCGGAACAGGCAAGACGCTGCTGGCCTTGGCCGCAGGGCTGATGAAGGTGGAGGATGAGCATAAGTACAAAAAGCTCCTGATCGCAAGACCTGTTGTTCCGATGGGGAAGGATATCGGCTATTTGCCGGGAGAAAAAGAGGAGAAGCTGCGTCCGTGGATGCAGCCGATCTATGATAATCTGGAGTTTCTGTTCGATACCAAAAAATCCGGCGATATCGACAAAATTTTGATGGGGCTGGGCAGTATCCAGGTTGAGGCGCTCACCTATATCCGCGGCCGTTCCATTCCGGGACAGTTCATTATTATCGACGAGGCCCAGAATTTGACCAGGCATGAGGTCAAGACCATTGTCTCCCGTGTCGGTGAGGGCAGTAAGATCGTCCTTATGGGAGATCCCGAGCAGATTGACCATCCCTATCTGGATTCCATCAGCAACGGGCTGACCCATATTGTGGAGACATTCAAGCAGGAGAACATAAGCGGCCACATGACGCTTGAGAAAGGCGAACGGTCAAGGCTGGCCCAATTGGCCGCCGATTTGCTGTAAGGCCTCTGCAGAGCCGGCAGAGCGGCAGGATGAGACGACCGACTCTTACAGCAGAAGATCTGCCCTGCAGCGGTAAGCGCGGGCAATGCCCTCAATAAGCTCGATTTGTTCACGGTCGACAGCCAGCAGCTGTCGGCCTTCTTTATGCTTCGCGGCGCTGTGTTCTTCGCACTGCTCAAGAGCTTGCGCAAGCTCCGAGTCGCCGCCGCCGGAGGACAGTTCCATAACCGCCGCAAGATGCAAATCCAGATACCGGCTGCCGGAGCGGGTCCGGATCCCGTAATCTTCGAATTTCCGCTCATTCACTTCCCAGCTCTCTTCAAGCGCCAACCAAATTCCCCTGTCCGTTTCCACGCGGTAATGCTGGACAAAATTCTCAATCTCCGCCGCTTCTGCCTCACTGGTTACGAATAATAGGGTTTTGTCGCGGTCAAGCAGGGTGACTGTATTGGCAATGCCCTTCACGATCTGCGCGTAATAACCGGGCAGCTTATCCCCGGGCAGATGAAGCTCTACGCTATGGATGACATTCATCAAATGTAAATCTCCTTCCAGCATTGTGACAATCTATAGGCGACAACACGCCGCTTTATTGCTAAACTATAGGTAAGTATACGGTTTGGTCTGACTTGAAGTCAAAGGTGACTGAGGGAGGGAAAAGGTGTCTCGCAGGAAACTGGTTGTACTGCTGCTGGGCATATGCACAATATGCGCAGCTCTGCTTGTTCCGATGATTGGCAAACCCGGCTCGCCAAACACGATTTCCGGAGGATTGCCTTCAGAGGAGCAGCCGTTAACCGTTGACAATGGTAGCGAGGATGTGGCGACCGTTCGCATAGCCGTCTCTATGAGTGAGACGGAGTTTCAGTATTGGCAGAAGAGCGAAGAGAACTTCGAGAGCAGGTTCCCGCAAATCAGGGTCGACTTGGCGAATTTTCCCGAACCTGATGCATATGCCAAGTGGAAGGAAGCGGCCCATGGCGGAGAGCCCTTCGATATCATGCTGCTGGACAACAACCGCGTTCGCGAGTTTGCGGTTCAGGGCTATCTGCTGCCTGCCGATGATATTTATACGGGAGATTCCCTGGCGGATCAATTGGAAGCGTTAACAGATACGTTGAAATGGAACGGCTCCATGTGGGGAGTCGCGCTGGATATCAACCCTATGCTGATCGTGTGGCAAACGGAGTTGTTGAAGCAAGCGGGTATGAATGAGCCTCCTGAGAATTGGGAGTCTTTCGTGAAGGGATATAATGGTCTGCAAGCCGCGTCACCTAAGGTGGAACCGGTTAGTCTTGCGATGTCTGATCCCCGGCAGATGCTGGCATGGTTTGGTATGTTCGATTCCAATGCGGAGGATGCAGCCAATCTTCATCCAATGAACGCAGAGATGAAGGAGCAGCTCCGGTTTCTCGGCCCTTTCAGCAGGCCGCAGACGGAACAGGGTGCCGAATCAGGCAAGAATACCGTTCCGGACAAATTGAAAGCCGGCGAACTGCTCTCGGCTGTTATGCCCTGGTCGGAATACAGGAGCATGATGTTGTCCAATAATGGATCTGTAAGCGCTGGTCCGCAGCGAAGTCCGCTGAGCTGGATCGGCGGCAGAAGCTTTGTATTATCCGCGCAATCGCTGTGGCCGGATCAGGCGCGTTTGTGGATCAATGAAATGGTGATAAAAGGCTCGCAGCTTGACCGCTATGAAACGTTCGGCAGGCTGCCGGCAAGAAAATCGGCTTATGCAGGTGAATTTGAATCTGACAGCATGGCGAAGAAACCGCCGTATTGGGTACTCAGTTTATTCAAAAGCAAGGTCTTCATTCCGGATCCTTCATGGTCCGAGCGTTGGGAGCGCTGGACAAGTCTCTGGGAGACGGACGACCGGCAGCCTTTTGAAGCGCTGGACATGGAGAAAATGATTGAGACCTGGAATGGATCTTAAAGATATAAAGAAGCGGCGCAAAATGCGCCGCTTCTTTTACAGATTGACAGCCAGCTTGACGATCAGCTTCCCATCTTCGATTGATACGGATTTGGCCTTAAGGAAAGAAACAATCCGCTGAGGATAGAAGCCCAGATCGAATTCTTTCTCCAGCGATTGTCTGGTTGTATCCGGAAGAACAAGTCCGTTGAATACCAGTTCGTTTACATGGAACAAGATGGCCGTCCCTTCATCCGTTTCCTCCACCGTATAGCGCCCTGTGAGCTTAACCTCAAGTCCGTCGCGTTTGCCGGTTACGATAACGGCGTCGTTAGTGAAGGCAAATGCAAAATTATTGAACATTTCATTTTGCTCCCGCAAAAAAGCGTTCAGCTTATCCTCCGGTATCGAGAGAGTATAGTTGAAGCCGTCAATCTCCAGTAAATCCTTATTGCTCTGTACCCAGTCCGGCAGATTTTTCATCGCTTTGGACAATGCGCTGAAATATTTTCTGACCTCAAGCAGGCCGACGTTCTGCCAGAAATCAGTCAGCTCCGATATCATCTGCCGCAGCTTTTCTTCGTCGGACCGGCCGCTCAGGCTGCTGTCAATATCTTTGGAAAGAGCGGAGACGCGGTCGCGCTGTTCTTTCAAGCGGACTTCCACTTCAGCAAGCTGCTTGGATTCGCGGTCCAACTGCTGAATGCCCTTCTGGATGCCATTATACTGCTGCTTATATTCATTCAATGTCACCTTGTCATGAGAGAAAATAAAGTTGAAATAGTCCAGCATTGTTAGTAAATCCGCAAGATTTCCCGATTTCAGCAGCGCAGTCATCAGAATATCGCGTTCCCCAGTGTAATAGGCTCGCAGGACAGCTCCGGCTTCCTCTCTCTGTTTATCCATGATCAGCTCCTGTGTCTGAAGCGAGGAACGGGATTGATCAAGCTGGCCAGCAATCGCTTTCTGCTGCTCGGCTATCCGGGTGATCTCCTTGTCCAATTCCACGACGGAGAGGCTCTTCTCCATAATGCGTCTTACTTCTTCATCCTCCGGCGACTGGGCGAGAACAGGGTAAACCGTCAGCCAAATGGCGAGGGCGCTGGCGGCGAAAGCCAGAAGCCCACGGCGTTTCGTTGCTCTCAAGAATAAAGCTCCCCCTTTATGATTTTCAAGCGGCCGTACGAAATCAGGATTTTATCATGAACTAATATATGCGGTATAATTTTCTATTATATCTTGAAAAGGCTAATTTGTCCTTGACATGGAGGTAGGCGTAAGGTGAATGAATCAGAGCCGTTGAGAGTCCGGATTGCTGAGCGGATTGAACGGAATGGCACGCAAGGAAGGCTGTACAATAAACATACAGGTGGAGAACATACGGTTCGCTGTCTGTCTTTTTATGACTATATGGATATGTGTTTATATGATGAGAAGGGCGGATACTATCGTTCGGGCGAGGTGCGCGTTGGCAAAACGGGAGACTTCTACACAAGCTCGCATCTGGGGTCCGTGATGGGCGACAAGTTGGCGGAATTTATTGCCGGGCTTGCGGAATCCTTCGGGAAAGAAACCAATGCGGCCGAGTGGGGAGCGGGAACCGGCAGATTGTCCCGGCAGATGCTGGCTGCCTGGAAACGGACCGGACATATGCCGCTTGGAATGATGCACTACACGGTTGTTGATGCCAACCCGGTACATCTGGCCGCTGCGCAAAGTCTGCTGGAGCCGAACTGCGAGGAGCTTGGCAGTATGCGGTTTATGTCCCCGGCAGAAGCAGAGGCTGCCAATTGGCGCTCAGGGCCGCTCATTGTCGTTGCCAACGAACTACTCGATGCCTTCCCCGTTCATCGGGTTGTCAAGCTGGATGGCAGCTTATGGGAGCTCGGCGTCGCCAGCACCGGTGGAGGCAGCATCTCTTCCGGGCCGCAGGGGGCAGCTTTTCAATACGCCTGTATGCCGCTGACCGACCCTGATATTGAGAAGTCTCTGAGTCTCGACGGGGTGGAGCTGCAGGAGGGACAGGAAGCGGAAGTCAATCTTGCTGCGGAACGGTGGATCGCTGCGATGGCCGGGATCATCCGGCAGGGAGCGATGATTCTGATTGACTACGGATATGAGGTGAAAGAGCTTTATGCGCCGCATCGAATGAACGGAACGCTGCAATGCTATAAGGATCATATCGCACATGAGGACCCGTTTGTTTCCATCGGCGAGCAGGATATAACCTCCCATGTGAATTTTACCGCTTGTATGCGGGCCGCCAAAGCCTCAGGCTGGCAAATCAGTTATTACGATACACAAAAGCGCTTTCTGGTGGATCAGGGTGTGCTTGACGACCTCATTGCGCATGACGGGCGAAATCCGTTCGGCGATGAAGCCAGGCGCAATCGGGCCATTGCGCAGCTTCTTTTGGGAAATGGGATGAGCGAGACATTCAAGGTACTGGTGCTGCGCAAGGAATAACGGCAGGAACGGAAAAAAGGCTGCTGAACGAAGAGGGATTTCTTCGTTCAGCAGCCTTTTGCTTATTTGTTGTCACGAAAGGATGTATTAGAAAGGGTTGCCCATTACGAATACGGTCCAATACGTAAAGCCGACGAATGAGATAAACATATAACCCCAGAACATCAGCAGGTAGGTTTTTTCAGAAAAGTTCAGATAGCCTAACAGGACAAACACGACCGTTTGGATAAAGAACAACAACGCCATCTCGTTCATATCCCCGGCAAACGCCATCAGCGCAATGACCAACGTCCAAAAGCCGAGCACCCGAAACATACGTGCCATGATTTCATCCCCCTCTCGCAAGTACAAGACCCGATTTCTATTGCCCATTATATCGTTTTGGGAAACCGCTGTAAACCAGTGACCGGTGACGAATTGGCAAACTTTACGGCTTTTTGGTGATGCATGTTATTTAGTTTGTGACAATTCGGAGTAAAACATGTATGAGCTTTCGAAAAAATGGATATACAATTTAGTATCCGATAGATTCTATGAACTCTACCAAGCGCATAGAGATAAAGTAAGCGCCTAATGTTAGGAGGTTTTCGTTGCATGACAGCAGTCAGACAAGATGCGTGGAGCCCGGATGACGATCTCATCCTCGCCGAGGTAACCCTGCGTCACATTCGCGAAGGCAGCACACAACTGGCCGCTTTCGAAGAAGTGGGTGAACGGATCGCCCGAACTTCCGCCGCATGTGGATTTCGATGGAACAGTTGTGTCCGCAAGCGTTATGAAGAAGCTATACAAATCGCGAAACAGCAGCGTCAAAAACGGAACTATATGAAAAAACAAACGTTTGTGGCGGCTCCTCATGTTTCTTCGATTGCCGTTATCGATGGGGAAGAGCGCACGTACAAAAGTGAACCGCTGACGGAAGAGTCGTTATCCATCGATATGGTCATTCGTTTCCTTCGTCAATGGAAAGGGACTTATCAAGAGCTCACAAGACAGATCAAAACGCTTGAACGGGATGTCCGTGACAAGGATGAAGAGCTGTACACGCTTCGTGAGCAGAATCAGAAGCTTTCGCTTGAAGTGAACAGCGCGCAAACGGATTACCGTACCGTCAACGATGACTACAAAACGCTGATCCAGATTATGGATCGGGCGCGCAGGCTCACGGTGTTGACGGAGGAAGACGAATCAAAGCCGCGGTTCAAAATGGATGCAAACGGTAATCTTGAGCGTATTGAGTAACAAATTAAATACCTGCAAATGAAGAAATCTCGCCCATCCGAGCAGGAATGGCGGGATTTTTTGCTGTTCGCATGCTACGATACAGATACTACTAGGATGTGACGAAGGATGATGAGAATGCAAATCATAATCGTTGGAGCCGGATCGCTTGGACTGATGTACGCAGCGCGGCTCGTTGGATCGGGCGCTGAGGTTATGCTTGCCGCACGCGGGGAAAAGCAAGCCGCGTCGCTGCGTGACGGCGGTATTTGCCTCGAAGAGGCCGGCCTGCAGAGCAGACGATATCCTGTCATGGCCACCGAGCTTGACAAGGCAGGGGCTGGCATGCAGCCTGGGGCAGATGACTGGATTTGGCTGACCGTCAAACAATCGCATCTGACTGACGCGTTTATGGACAAACTCAGGCTGTCCGGTTTATTGGCACGGGGGGCATCCCTGCTAGCTTTGCAGAATGGCATTGGACATATGGAAAGACTGCAGTCGCATTTTCCGGAAAATCCGCTCTATGCCGCCGTTACGACAGAAGGCGCCCTGCGTACAGCGGATACCCGGGTTCGTTACACCGGACACGGCGTCTTTACCTTTGGCAAATGGCCAAAAGCCGCGGAAGATGCGGACAAAACGCAAAAAATGTTGCTTGAAACGCTGCATGCGGCAGGAATTGAGGCGGAACTGTCGAATGACATGGTTAATCGGATTTATCAGAAATTGTTAATCAATGCGGTTGTTAATCCGCTTACGGCCATACATGGCATCCCTAACGGAATATTGGCAGAGGACCCGGGATTAAGACAAGAAATGGCGGATCTGCATGCGGAGAGCGAGAAAATCCTGCTTGCTGCAGGCATGACGGCGGCTGGAGATTCCTGGGGACGGCTGCTGCAGGTTTGCAGGCAAACCGCAAATAACGAATCATCCATGCTGGGTGATATAAAAGCGGGTCGCTTAACGGAAATCGACTGGATCAACGGAGGAATTTCCTCGCTTGCCAAGCGGTATGGCCTGCTTTCTCCATTAAATGATGCTGTAACGAACGCAGTTAAATCGTTATCCAAGAGCTAATGGCGAGAGGAGTCGGCCGTTATACAATTGCTTTGGGAAAGTATCAAAAATGTCTATGCCTCGCTGGCTGTGATTCCGATCGTTCCTTTTATTCTGATTTATTTCGGATATGCGGCAATCAGCGGCGACCGCAAACGGGCTTTCCGATTGGCGATGGATATAACCACAGCCCTGCTGATCGGCTGCGTGGCTGTTTTGTTCAATCGGATTTTTCACAGCAACTTTGGCTTATACGGGATTTTATTGATGCTGCTGCTTGGCGGAGGTCTGCTCGGAAATGTGCAGTATCAATCGAAGGGCGTCCTTGATGTCCGGCGGATCGGCAGAGCCGTCTGGCGGCTTGGTTTTTTTTTGATGGCTATTTTATATGTTTTGCTGATGTGTATTGGCATGGGCAAAAGCCTTTTCGCCGCATAAATGACCACTATCGATGTCTATACATAAAAAGCTCCATCGTCTTCCTCGTCAGAGGAGGCGATTTTCTTTTTGACGGTCAGCTTTACGTTGTGTACAATGAGGGAAAATGCTTTCTTTTTTATAGCAGCTTAGCAAGAACAATACAACTTCATAATTCACGAAGATGAAATAGAGGGAAGGTTGAGACTGTACATGGAGATCGAATCGGTACAGCTGCCTTTCGGTCAGCCGTTAACCGAACAATATGTGAAACGGACAAATCCGAAAGTGGAGAGTATATTTGGCAGTCACCCCGCAGATGACAGAGCATGGACGGATAGGCTCCGCCAGTTGAAGGAACACACGTCAAGGCGCATCCCGGCCGATCGTTTGGCGGCTATGCTGGAGCGCTATAATACAAGAGTAAACGGACATCGTTCCGTTATCAGCAATATTCAGGCCATTGCAAATGGGGCGCCGGTGGTTGTAGGGGGACAGCAGGCCGGATTATGGACCGGACCGCTTCTGGTGATACATAAGGCTGTCACCATAATTGCAGCTGCCAGGGAAGCTTCCCTTCTAACCGGAGAAACCGTAATTCCTGTCTTCTGGATTGCAGGCGAGGATCACGATTGGGATGAAGCCAATCATGCCATTATTCATGGCGACGCTGGAATTAATAAAATTGCCATCGACCGCCCCTTGGGCTCACGAACTTCCGTCAGCCGTACGGAGCTGACCCGGGAGACTTTTCTTGAGGCTGTTGAGCAGTTGAAAAGTTCCTTGCCGGATACCGGCTTCAAGCCGGATCTTATAGCATGTCTAACCGGATTTGCCGAACAATCCCGGACCATGTCCGATTTGTTCGCATTGACAATGGGCTGGTTGTTCGGGGATCAGGGTCTGGTGCTGCTTGATTCGGATGATCCGGCGCTTCGGGAGCTGGAGGCTCCGATGTTCCAGATGATCATCGAGCGCAATGATGAGCTGGAGCAGGCTTATTTAACGGGAGCCGAAGCGGTGCGCGGGCTGGGATTTGAACCGCAGGCCGATGCGCAGGAAGGAAGCGCCAACCTGTTCCTCTTCCTTGATCCGCAGGATGAGAACGGCGCCGGCATTCCGGAACGGACTCTTTTGTACAAGCGCGAGGGAAGATTCGAGAATCGGAAAGGCACATTCTCGTGCTCGCGCGAGGAGCTGATGAGCATTGCGGTTAATACGCCGAGCAGGCTCAGCAATAATGTATTGACGCGCCCGGTTATGCAGGATTATGTGCTGCCGGTGCTGGCAACTGTGCTTGGCGCAGGGGAAATCGCATATTGGGCGCTGACAGCCCCCGCATTCCGCATGCTTGACATGCAAATGCCGATTATTATGCCCCGCATGTCGTTTACTCTGGTTGAGGGAACAATTGCGAAGCATATGCTAAAATATGATTTAACCTTTGATGATGTGGCTTTCCGCTTCCCGGAGAGGAAGGAAACCTGGCTGAAAGAGCAGGATGATGTCGACATCGATGGCCGTTTTGCAGAAGCCAAGCGTTACTTTGCGGAGATGTACGATCCCTTATTGGACACAATTGGCTCCATTGAAACAGGGCTGTCCTTATTGGGTGAAGTCAACAAGCGGCGTATTACAGAGCAGATCGAATATTTGGAGAAACGGACTAAAGAGGCGCATGCCAGGCGGTTTGAAACCGTGACCAGACAATTGGACCGGATTGCCACTGCCCTTTGGCCTGCCGGACAGCCGCAGGAACGGGTCGTGAATATCTCGGTATATTGGAACCTGTACGGCCGAAGCTGGCTGGACCGTCTGCTGGAACTGCCGCTTGACCGCTGTGGCGGACACCGCATGATTTATATATAGAGAGGGAGCTGGAATAATTGACTGTAGATGCCAAGAAAGCAAGCATTGTCACTGACCTGTCGCTGGCACCGGATGGACATTTGAAGATTGATTGGGTAGCGGCTCATATGCCGGTGCTGAACCGGATCCGCGAGCAATTCGAGAAAGAACAGCCATTCAAGGGGCTTAAAGTCTCGATTTCGCTCCATCTTGAAGCGAAGACGGCCTATCTGGCAAAGGTTGTTCAGGCTGGCGGCGCTGAAGTCACCATAACGGGCAGCAACCCGTTGTCCACACAGGATGATGTATGTGCTGCTTTGGTGGAAGATGGCATTACGGTATTCGCCAAATACAATCCGGATCCCAAAGAGTATAAAGAACTGATGATCAAGGCGCTGGAAACCAAGCCTGATCTCATTATTGATGACGGCGGCGATCTTGTATCGATTCTCCATGCCGAGCGTCCTGATTTGATGGAAAATGTGCGCGGCGGCGCGGAAGAAACGACAACGGGTATTCTGCGGCTGAAAGCGATGGAAAAGGACAGTTCGCTGAAATTCCCGGTTGTAGCGGTGAACGATGCATTTTGTAAATATTTGTTTGATAATCGTTATGGCACAGGACAGTCGGTATGGGATGGCATCAACCGTACCACCAACCTGGTCGCTGCAGGCAAAACGGCTGTTGTTGTCGGTTATGGCTGGTGCGGCAAGGGCGTAGCTATGCGTGCCAAGGGATTAGGGGCTAATGTAGTTGTAACCGAGATCGATCCGATCCGGGCGGTTGAAGCCTACATGGACGGTTTCACGGTTCTGCCGATGATTGAAGCGGCCAAAGTCGGCGATATTTTCGTCACCGTTACGGGCAATCGGGACGTCATTCGCGGCGAGCATTACGAAGTGATGAAGAATGGCGCGATTCTGTCGAATGCCGGCCATTTTGATATCGAGGTCAACAAACCGGAGCTTGAGGCTTTAACGGCAAACAAACGCGTCGTAAGACGGAATATCGAAGAATTCAAATTAAAAGACGGCCGCAGTATTTACCTTCTGGCGGAAGGACGACTGGTCAACCTGGCAGCAGGGGACGGACATCCGGCGGAAATCATGGATATGACATTCGCCTTGCAGGCGATTTCGCTTAAATATGTAAATGACAACTATCAAACAATCGGCGCTAAAGTGGTTAATGTTCCTTACGAGCTGGATCAACGGGTGGCCGAATACAAGCTGGCTGCCATGGGTATGGCGATCGACAAGCTCACAGACGAGCAAAAAACCTACCAAGAAAGCTGGACCGAGCATTAAGCAATAACTAATCGCTGACAACCAAGCTGGCGTTCTCATCAAAAAACCGTTTGAGCAGGATTCAAAAGAATCCGCACAAACGGTTTTTTTGCGTTCCATCCAAGGCTATCCAAAAATCATAAGCCCAGAGCGGCCAACAAGGTGCACAAAAATTAAAAGTGTGTCCCAAAGGGACGAAAACGAATCCGGGCACACACCAGATAGGTCCCATCTCATTGGCACAAACGCTATCCCGTTCGGGTGTCCAGAGGGCGGAGCCCTTGGGGTCCCCCTCTGGGGGATTTAGGGGGAATCCCCCATCTCATTGGCATCAATGTTATCCAAAAATCATTTGGCCCGAAGCGGCCAACAAGGTGCACAAAAAGTAAAAGTGTGTCCCAAAGGGACGAAAACGAATCCGGGCACACATCAGCTAGGTCCCATCTCATTGGCACAAACGTTATCCCATTCGGGTGTCCAGAGGGCGGAGCCCTTGGGGTCCCCCTCTGGGGGATTTAGGGGGACTCCCCCCATCTCATTGGCACAAACGTTATCCCGTTCGGGTGTCCAGAGGGCGGAGCCCTTGGGGTCCCCCTCCGGGGGATTTAGGGGGGCACTCCAAGTGCAACTTATCCCCCCTCATTCCCGTCTAGGAAACATACACAAAACAATCCACAATTTTCTAAAAGGGGGAATCACAAAATGAACATGGTCAACACGGTAAAGCTCCACCGCAAAGGGTTGAAATTGTGCATAACAGCCGTAATCTCGGCGATCCTGCTTATTGCGGCAGGCTGCTCATCCAGCAGCTCCAACACGGATAGCGGAAATTCAGAAAATAGGCAAACAAGCAATGCTTCAAGTATGCAAAATCAATCGGCGCAATCTTCCGAGGCAGCAACGGAGCAGGCAGTTCCGGCAGCCGACAGCGGTCTGAGTGCAAATACCGCTTCCGGAACGCCGGTGAATAACACGGCAGAAGCGGAGACGGGAATGTCCACAGGCGCAGACATAGATGCCGACGGATTCAGCCGCAAGCTGATTTACCACGCGAATATCACGATGGAAGTGAGCGACTATGGCCAGTCGCAGACGGAGCTGAAAAATATTATCCATTTGTCAGGGGGTTATATTCTGGAGTTTGGCGACCAGAAATCCGCAAATGAGCTGGGTGGCACCTACACGATCAAGGTTCCCGCTTCAGGCTTCCAATCCTTTCTCAGTCAGCTGGAGAAGCTGAAGCATCTGGATTATCAAAGCAGCATGAAGGGCACAGATGTGACCGAGGAGTATGTGGATCTGGAAGCCAGACTGAAATCCCGGCAGGTGGTCGAAGCCAGATTGCTTGCGTTTATGGACAAAGCCACACAGGCGGATGATCTGTTGAAGTATTCCAATCAGCTTAGCGAGGTGCAGCTGGAGATCGAAAGAATCAAAGGGAGAACGCGTTATCTGGATCAGAATGTGTCGTTCTCCACCATTGAGCTGAGGATATATCAAAATGCCGGATTCTCTGATTCGGCCCAGCAGGCAAAACCACCCTTATTGGATCGTTCGCTGGATGCCATGAAGGCCAGCACTTCGTTCATCAATCTTTTTGTTCAAGGACTGTTTGTTGTTATCGCGGGGGCGCTGCCAATCATAGCAATAGCTCTGGTGATCGGTGTTCCGGGATATTTCATCTATCGAAGAAAAAGCAGAAGCAGGCGGCAGCCGGTAGAGGCAGGCGGAATAAAGCTGAATGAAATGGAAGAACAGGAAAAGCAGGATTGAAATATTAAATACCTTTATATTTCTGGCATGAGCTGCATCAAAGCCTTCTGGGCTTAAGATGACAGCTCATTTTTATTGGACTAGCGTTTTATCACCCACATGCCGCAGGGCATTGCGGATCGCGGCGGCTTTGGCGAGACGCTGCCGCTCATCCTCGCTGGAAACAACGAACTGCGGCATTTGATAAAGTTCGATAAGCGCTTCTTTGCTGGCTTCTGCTGCATCGTAGTCATTGCCGAGGAGATAATGGGCTACCTGGTAGCATAGCTGTTCGACCGGGCGTAACAGCTCGATTTTTAGATCGGCGGTAGGAATCATGGCTTCAGTCGGACGCTCCTTTTATCCAAAATAGTAAACAGAAGTCGGGCTCGATAGCTCTAGCTTACACGAAGCTTGTTGTTAAAAGGTTTCAAAAGTGTAACAAGATTAATCACATAAATTATTCTTAATAATTGCATGCAAAAGGAGGATTTCAATTTCAGGTGGCGAATAAATCAACATTAGTGGTGAAAAGTGGGGCAAAGTGGCGGGCTTGAACCAAGGGGGTGAAGCGGCCGTGTTTATGGGGGAGTTCCAGCATAGCATTGATGACAAAGGCCGTATCATTATTCCAGTCAAGTTCCGTGAAGGCCTCGGCGAGCAATTCATCATTACGCGTGGTCTGGACAACTGTTTATTCGTATACCCGATGAGCGAGTGGGGCGTATTGGAGCAAAAACTGAAATCGCTGCCTCTCATGAAATCGGACGCCAGGGCGTTTTCCCGGTTTTTCTTCTCGGGAGCGACTGAATGCGAGCTCGATAAACAGGGAAGGGTAAATGTACCCAATACATTATGTGAGTATGCGAAGTTCAACAAAGAATGCGTCGTGATCGGAGTTTCGAACCGGGTGGAAATCTGGAGCAAATCGATTTGGGAGGGCTACTTTCAGCAATCGGAAGAGTCATTCAATGAAATTGCGGAGAAGCTTGTTGATTTTAATTTTTAGCATCATTTTTTTTAGAACGCGGGCCCATGCCGTTTGACGGCAAAGGTACCTTTGAGCCGGGAGGGCTGCAGCTTGTTTCAACATATAACGGTGCTCAAAGAAGAAGCGGTTGAAGGTTTGGCAATCAAGCAGAATGGCATCTATGTCGATTGTACGCTCGGTGGAGCCGGCCACAGTGAAAGCATTGCATCCAAGCTTGGGGAGGGCGGACGTCTTATTGCGCTCGATCAGGATGAATGGGCGCATGATAACGCGAAGATCCGTCTTGCTCCATACCTCGATAAGGTAACGCTGGTCAAACGGAATTTTCGCGATCTGGAGCAGGTTCTGCAGGAATTGAATATTGACGGGGTTGATGGTGTCTTGTTCGATCTGGGCGTGTCCAGTCCGCAGCTTGATGAAGCGGAGCGTGGATTCAGCTATAACCATGATGCTCCGCTCGATATGAGAATGGATCGTCAAGGCGATCTGACAGCTGGAGAAATTGTGAATACCTGGGATGAACGGGAAATCTCCAGAATCATTTCGACCTACGGGGAGGAGCGGTTTGCCAGGTCAATTGCCCGCAAGTTCATCCAGGCCCGGGAACTGAAGCCAATTGAGAATACGGGGGAGCTTGTCGAGCTGATCAAATCCGGCATTCCTGCAGCAACAAGGCGGACCGGGCCGCATCCGGCCAAACGGACTTTCCAGGCACTGCGCATCGCGGTGAACGATGAACTGGGAGCGGAAGAATCAGCATTGGAACAAACCATTAATGTTTTGAAATCCGGAGGAAGAGCGTCGGTTATTACCTTTCATTCCCTCGAGGACAGAATTTGCAAGCAGATGTTCGCGAAATATGTGGAGACTTGCACATGCCCGCCGGACTTTCCGATTTGTGTATGCGGGCGCAGCGGCCGGCTGAAGCTGGTTAACCGCAAACCGATTGTGCCGGGCGAACAAGAGCTTGAACAGAATCCCAGAGCGCGGTCGGCGAAACTCCGGATTGCCGAGAAATTATAAATTAAGTTGAGCAGAGCGTTAAATCAGGCAAGACGATAGGACAATAGGGAGGAACAAAATGGCTTACGTAAACGGCAATCTTGCACTTCAACCGAAACGCAAACCGGACCCTAAGCAGCAGTACCGCGAGACGAAGAAAGTTCAGATTAAACGGAAATCCATGCCTGTGCAAGAAAAGCTGCTTTATCTGTTCACGATTATTGTTTGTGTCATTGTTGCGGGGGTCATTATTTTCCGTTACGCGCAAATCTATGAAATGGATAAGAAAATCAAAGATATGACGCGAGATTACACGACGATGCAGGTAGAGATGAAAGAGCTCAAGAAACAGGTGGAAACGCTGAAAAATCCCGAGACCATTCAGGATCAGGCCAAGTTGCAGGGTATGGTCGAGGATCCTAACGAACCGATCAAGGTGAGAACAGGGAGTAAAGAGACAGAAACCGCAATGAATAAGGAATAAGGTGATCAGCTATGACAAAAAGGATAAAACTGCGTACGCTGCTGGTCGGAGGGTTGATTACCCTCTTTTTTGTTGTTCTCGTAGGCCGAATCTATTGGGTCCAGGTTGTCAAGGCCGATTACTGGGCGGATAAAGCCCGGGATGTCTGGTCCAGATCGGAGAAGCTGGTTCCAACCAGGGGAACCATCTCCGACAGGGATGGCAATGTCCTGGCGATGGATGTGCTGGCATACAACGTCTCGGTTAATCCGGAGCTTATCAACAAGCTCAAACTGGAAGACCAGATCGTAAGCAAGCTTCACACGATTCTGGGCACATCGGAAAGCGACCTTCAGGAGATTGTAACCGCGAAGAACGATAAGGGAGAGTTCTATGTCAACCGCGAGGTGCGCCAGAAGGGCTGGCAGGTGGATAAGGAAGTCAAGGACCGGATTGAGAATTATAGAGACGAATTGATGAAGCAGACCAAAGAGCCGGATATCGGCATTTATTTGACAGAGGATAAGAAACGGTATTATCCGAAGAACAATATGGCTTCCCATATCATCGGTTATATGAACAATCAAGGCGTGCCTGTTATGGGGCTTGAGAAATCGTTGGACACGGAATTAAGCGGCAAGGAAGGCGAGATCGTTTATGAAAGGGACGGCAATGGCGTCATTCTGGAGGATGGAACGGTCAAATTCAATCCTTCCGTGGATGGAAAGAATGTCAAGCTGACCATTGATTCGGATATTCAGTATTATGTCGAAGAGGCGCTCAGGGAAGCTTGGAATGAATTTCATCCGAAAAGCATGACGGCGATCGCCGTAGATCCGCAAACGATGGATATTTTGGGGATGGCGAACCTGCCGGACTTTAACCCTAACGAATATGGAAAGGCGCAGCCGTCGGATTTCTATAACAGCGCGATTAGAGCCTTATATGAGCCCGGATCGACATTCAAAATCGTAACGCTGGCGGGGGCTGTTCAGGAAGGACTGTTTGATCCCAATGATCATTATATGTCCGGATCGATTCAGGTAGGAAAGCAGCAGGTTAACGATATCAAACGTGGCGGCTGGGGCGATATTACGTATCTGGAAGGGCTCAAGCGCTCCAGTAACGTGGCTTTCGTCAAGCTTGGTTATGAGAAACTCAAAGCGGACCGCCTGATGGATTATATCAAGAAGTTTGGATTCAATGAGAAAACGAATATCGAACTGCCGGGTGAAGCGGCTGGCTCCATTACCATTAATCCGAATATCGCAAGGGATGTCGCAAATGCTTCATTCGGTCAGGGTAAGGTGCAGGTTACGCCGATTCAGCAGGTTACGGCCGTTGCTGCTATCGCGAACGGAGGCAAGCTGATGCAGCCGCATCTGATCAAGGAAATCGATGATCCGGTGGCCAAAACATCTGTCGTTACAAAGCCGAAGGTCGTTCGTGAAGTGATTTCCGATAAATCCGCGGAACTGGTGGGCGGATATTTGGAGCAGGTCGTCTCTGACCAGGAGATTGGCACAGGGAGAAACGCTTACATCGAAGGCTACCGCATCGCAGGCAAGACAGGGACAGCCCAAAAGGTTGTAAACGGTGCATATTCCAGTGATCAATATGTCGTATCTTTCATTGGTTACGCACCGGTGGAAAAACCCAGAATCGCTGTGTATGTGGTAGCCGATGCGCCGGAAGACAAGCTGCTGGGCGGCGGGGCGGTTGCGGCGCCGGTTTTCAAAAAAATAGTGCTGCAAAGTCTACGCCATATGGGCGTCAGTCCGACAGTTGAGCCTGCCAAGGAATCCGCAGCGAAGGACTTGACCGTCACACTGCCGGAGCTGACCAATCTTACTCTCGACCAGGCCAAGGCACAGCTTACCTCGCGTTCGCTTACACCTGAGGTCATCGGCAAGGGCAATAAAATTTTGCAGCAAATACCAAAAGCAAATTCAGCGGTCAATCCCACGCAGCGTGTTTATTTGATCACGGAGAACCGGAGCGAGCTCGCGATTCCGAATATGAGCGGTTTGTCCCTGCGCGACGCATTGGAATTCTGTACGCTGCTGCAGATCAAATGCGTAACCGTAGGCCAGGGCTTTGTCACCTCGCAAACACTGGCCCAGCTGAAAGGCGAGAAGGTCTTGAAGCTCACATTGGCTCCTCCCGCAGACCAGACATCAACAGAGGACGGGGATGCGGAAAAGCAGGAGGAAGACAAGAAAGAGTAAGATGCCGGTACAGGATAGCTTGTTCTAACCCCTTTTTAAACCGAATAGGCTTGGATTAGGAAACGGATGTGCGTATGTTCCCGTTTTACGTGCTATTCGGAGGGGATTGCAGGTGAAAATTTCGAATGTTACCGTAAGGCGGCGCTTATTTATCGCGCTGATCATCGCTGTCGCTTCTTTTGCGCTCCTTATAGGCAGACTTGCTTACGTGCAATTGTGGAAGGGCGAGGAGCTTGCGTCAAAAGCGGAAAACTCCTGGCGGAGGGAAATTCCTTTCTCGGCCAAGCGGGGGGAAATATGGGACCGAAACGGCACCAAGCTTGCGTATAATATAAGCTCGCCAACGATTATGGCGATTCCCGCCCAGATCAAGGATGCGCAGAAGACGGCAGCAGAGCTTGCAAGAGTGCTCGACATGACGGAAGACGCCGTGCTGAAGACCATTACGAAAAAACAGTTGATCGTCCGTATTCAGCCCGGAGGCCGGAAAATCACAACGGACAAGGCCCAATTGATACGCGATTTGGCATTGCCGGGCGTTGTTGTGGCGGAGGATAACAAACGTTATTATCCTATGGGCAGCTTTGCTTCGCATGTGCTGGGCTTTACCGGGATCGACAATCAGGGCTTGACCGGTATTGAAGCACAGTACAATGACATGCTTTCCGGAATCAACGGGAATATTTCATTTCTCTCTGACGCGAAAGGCCGGCAAATGCCGGGCTCTGCTGATTCTTATCTGAAGCCCAAGGATGGTCTGAATCTGGAACTGACCCTCGATAAGCAAATCCAGTCCATTATGGAGCGCGAGCTGGATCAGGCCATGGTTAAATTCCAGGCGGACGATATCATGGCGATTGCGATGGACCCGAGTACGGGAGAAATTCTTGGAATGGCTAGCCGTCCTACGTACGAGCCGGATAAATATCGTGATGTTGATCCACAGGTGTACAACCGGAATTTACCCATTTGGATGACCTATGAGCCGGGTTCGACGTTCAAGATTATTACGCTTTCCGCTGCGCTTGAAGAAGGCAAGGTAAACTTAACCAATGATCACTTCTATGATCCCGGGTTCGTGGAAGTCGGCGGAGCCCGCTTGCGCTGCTGGAAGAAGGGCGGTCACGGCTCACAGACGTTTCTGGAGGTTGTACAAAATTCATGCAATCCCGGCTTTGTCGCGCTGGGCAACCGGCTTGGCAAAGATAAATTGTTTCAGTATATCAAGGACTTTGGCTTCGGCACCAAGACCGGGATTGACCTCGGCGGCGAAGAGAACGGGATTATGTTCAAGATGAGCCAGGTCGGCCCAGTGGAGCTGGCGACAACCGCCTTCGGCCAAGGGGTCTCCGTAACGCCGATCCAGCAGATTACGGCGGTCTCGGCGGCAGTCAACGGCGGAACGCTGTACAAGCCGCATGTTGCCAAAGCCTGGATCAACCCGGAAACCGGTGAAACGGTCGAAACGGTGGAGCCTGAGGCCGTGCGGCAGGTGATCTCGGAGAAAACCAGCCAGCAGGTAAGGGAGGCGCTGGAGAGCGTGGTGGCCAAAGGAACGGGGCGCAATGCTTTTCTGGATGGCTACAGGGTTGGCGGTAAAACCGGTACGGCGCAGAAAGTTATCAATGGCCGGTACTCGCCCAATGAGCATATCGTGTCCTTCATCGGCTTCGCACCCGCGGACGATCCCAAGATTGTCGTATATGTGGCAGTCGACAATCCGCAGGGCATTCAGTTTGGCGGCGTCGTTGCCGCCCCTATTGTGCATAACATCCTTGCGGATGCCCTGCCCTATATGGGAATTGAGCCTCGTAAGAAGCAAATCGAGCGGGATTACAAATATGGCGAAACGCCAATCGTTACGGTTCCGAATCTTGTAGGCAAGACGGTATCCGATATTTACGAGGATATGAATATGAATTTCAATCTGACGTCAGCCGGCAGCGGAGACACCGTAATCAGGCAGGCACCGGCTGCAGGATCACGGGTGGAGCGGGGCTCGACGATCCGCATTTATTTGGCCAAGGATGATGAAAGCAATCATCCTTGACTATACTGGTAAGAGAATGTATAACAGGTACGGGTGATATGGCAGCAAGAATAATAGAACCTATTACAGGGCCGGGACATGATCATAAAGGCCGGGGTGGAGGAACTGACCCATGCGTTTGGAACAAATAGCCGAATTGCTGCTTACAGCACGACTTATTGGCGATAAGAACACAAAAATCAACGGAATCCAAATCGATTCCCGCAAAGTATCGGCAGGCGACTTGTTTATCTGCCTGCCGGGCCACACGCAGGATGGTCATGACTTTGCGCCCCAGGCGATGGAACTTGGGGCATCAGCGCTTGTGGTGGACCGGGAGCTGCCGATCGGCATTCCGCAAATTCTCGTCAAGGACTGTCGTCTCGCGATGGCGGTCATTGCCGATATCTATTTTGAACAGCCCAGCCACAAATTGAAGCTGATCGGCGTAACGGGAACGAACGGGAAAACAACAACGACTTATTTGATCGAACGCATTCTGGCTGATGCAGGCTTCAGCCCGGGTGTGATCGGAACGGTAGAAATGCGCTATGGCGGCCGATCCTATCCAATGTCGGGCACGACGCCCGAGGCGCTGGAGCTTCAGCGCAGCCTAGCCGGAATGGTGGAGTCAGGAAGCAATTACTGCGTCATGGAGGCATCCTCGCATGCGCTGGAGCAGGGGCGTGTAAAGGGCTGCCGTTACCGCACGGCAATATTTACCAACCTCACGCAGGATCATTTGGATTATCATTATACAATGGAGCGTTACGCTGCAGCCAAGGAGCTGTTGTTCTCCCGGCTCGGCAACGAGTATGCCAATTCTCAGGGCGACCGCACATTTGCGGTGTTGAATGCCGATGATGAGGCTTCTGAGGGATTTGCCAAAGCTACGGCCGCTGAAGTCATTACCTATGGTGTGGATCAGGAAGCAGATATTCGCGCGACCCATGTACGGATTACCGCGCATGGAACATCCTTTCACGTGAACACCTTCAAGGGAGAAGCGGATATTACGCTGCAAATGACCGGGAAGTTCAACGTTTATAATGCTTTGGCCGCAATAGGCGCGGCATTGATCGAAGAGGTTCCGCTTGCGCAGATCAAA
This sequence comes from Paenibacillus sp. JT22N12, assembly GCF_056269365.1. NCBI lineage: Bacteria > Bacillati > Bacillota > Bacilli > Caryophanales > Paenibacillaceae > Paenibacillus > Paenibacillus sp. JT22N12. Next base: position 935,504 of record NZ_JBWDNU010000002.1, read on the forward strand.
GCAAGTCTGGAGAGCCTGCCGGGAGTTCCGGGGAGAGTCGAGGCAGTTAATGCCGGCCAGCCATTCGCCGTCATTGTCGATTACGCGCATACGCCCGATGGCCTGGAAAACGTATTGGCAGCGGTCAAAGAGGTGGCCTCAGGAAGAATTATCTGCGTGTTTGGCTGCGGCGGCGACCGGGACCGGACGAAACGTCCGCTTATGGGCTCGATTGCCGGCCGTTACGCCGATTATGCGATCGTCACCTCCGATAATCCGCGCACCGAGGATCCGGCGCAAATCCTGAAGGATATTGAAGTCGGGCTCATCGGGGACGGGGTGTCCGGAGACCGTTACGAGCTGCTGGCGGACCGTCATGCGGCGATCCAAAAAGCGGTTGATATGGCCAGCCCCGACGATGTAATATTGATTGCGGGGAAAGGTCATGAGACGTATCAGATCATCGGGGATCAGACGCACGACTTTGATGATCGCGTTGTGGCCAAAGAAGCGATAAGGAGTCTCAGACTGTGATAAAACGAACGTTAGGCGCCATTGCCGACATGTGCGGTGGAACGATGACAAACAACCGGTTTGCCGAAATTGCCATAACCGGCGTAACCAGGGATTCACGAGATGTTCAGCCCGGTCAGCTTTATATTCCGCTCGCCGGCTATAACTTTGACGGACATGATTTTGCCGGCAATGCTCTTGCAGGCGGAGCTGCTGCGCTGCTCTGGCAGTCCAACCGGTCGATACCGGAGGCGCTGATTGACGAGCCTCTGCTGCTGGTGGACGACCCGCTTACGGCTCTGCAGCGATTAGCCGCTTCCTACCGGGAAGAGCTGAATTTGCGCGTTGTCGGGATAACGGGAAGCAACGGCAAGACGACAACCAAGGATATGGTAGCCTCCGTGTTATCAGGCGTCTTCCGGGTACATAAAACCGAAGGCAATCTGAACAATCATATCGGACTGCCGATTACCGTCCTGCAGCTGGATGAATCGGTTGATGTTGTCGTGCTGGAAATGGGAATGAGCGGTTTTGGCGAAATCGAGCTGCTCACCTGCATAGCCAAGCCGGATATCGTTGTCATTACCAATATCGGGGATGCGCATCTGCTGCAGCTCGGGTCGCGGGAAGGCATCGCGAAGGCCAAGCTGGAAATTGTCGCAGGGCTTCGGGAAGGCGGACTGCTCCTGTTCAACGGCGATGAGCCTTTGCTGCATTCTGGAGTAGAAGCACTGAATCTGCCTGATACGCTCAGGAGGCAGACCTTTGGTTTGGGGCAAGACAATGACTGGAACGCCGTCCATGTCGAGGTGGACGCGATATCCTCCGCTTTTGACGTGAATGGACTGGAATCTTTCAAGCGCTTGTCGCTTCCGGTTCCCGGTCACCATAACGTGTCCAATGCGCTGGCAGCGGTAGCCGTAGGCAGAGCCCTTGGCATTTCGGCGGAGAAAATCCGCGAGGGCTTCGAAGGATTGCGGTTGACGGGGATGCGTATTGAACCGGTGCGGGCATACAACGGGGCAATGGTGCTTAATGATGCTTATAACGCCAATCCGACAGCGGTCCGCGCAGCGGTGGATCTGGTGGCGCAGCTGACAGGATACCGGCGCAAATGGCTGGTTCTCGGGGATATGCTGGAGCTAGGCGCACAGGATGCGGAGCTTCACGCCGATATTGGCGATTACATTACCCCTTACAAGGCGGATCGCTTGCTGACCTACGGAGCGCTATCCCGCCACACGGCCTCCGCAGCTTCCAAATCATTTGAGAAAAATGCGGGAGCGGAAGAGAGCAGCGGGGCGCTGAGTGATCCTTCAGCTTTGCAAACCGAAGCGCCGGTGGTCGCTTTTGAAGATAAAGAGCAGTTGATCGAGTGCCTTCGCGCCTCATTGACACCGGAGGATCTTGTATTAGTGAAAGGCTCACGAGGCATGCGTATGGAAGAAATCGTCCACGCGCTGCAGCGTGTATGATGAGGTGACAACATGGACATCAAGGTCATCCTGCTGTCGATCGGCGCTTCTTTTCTCCTTGCTGTTTTGCTCGGACCTTTGTTCATCCCGCTGCTTAGACGGCTTAAATTCGGACAGCAGATCCGGACGGACGGGCCGCAGAGCCATCTGAAGAAGAAAGGCACGCCGACTATGGGCGGCATCATCATTATGCTGGCGCTGCTGCTCAGCTTTTTGAAATTTTCAGAGATTACACCGGAATTCTGGGTACTACTTATTGCATCGCTGGGATTCGGACTTATCGGATTTCTTGATGATTATATTAAAATCGTATTCAAGCGATCACTGGGCTTAACCGCTAAGCAAAAGCTGATCGGGCAGCTCATCTTTTCCATTATAATCTGTGTCCTGCTCTATCAAATGAATCACAGCACCGTCGTGGGCATTCCCAGTACAACGATACAATTTGATTTCGGCTGGTTCTATTATCCCTTTGTCGTCATCATGCTCTTCGGCACCACCAACGCCGTCAACTTCACCGATGGCGTCGACGGATTGCTGGCAGGCACAGGCGCGATTGCTTTCGCCGCCTTTACCATCCTGGCTCTGCATGCAAGCGAGCATGAATCCGCAATTTTCTCAGCCGCCATGATTGGCGCCCTGCTGGGCTTCCTGATCTTCAATGCCCATCCGGCCAAAGTCTTCATGGGCGACACCGGTTCATTGGGCATTGGCGGCGGAATGGCGGCAGTTGCAATCTTGACGAAAACGGAAATTCTGCTCGTCCTTATCGGCGGCGTATTCGTCATCGAAATGCTCTCGGTGATCCTGCAGGTCGCCTCATTCAAGCTTCGCGGCAAGCGAATCTTCAAGATGAGTCCGATCCATCATCACTTCGAGCTATCGGGCTGGGGCGAATGGCGCGTCGTCACGTCCTTCTGGCTCGTATCGCTCATCCTGGCAGCTATCGGCCTCGTTCTGGGCCGATAAAAAAGTCCCGCCCAGGGACAAGGCGCCTAAGGCGCCGACAATCGCCCCGAAGTGGGGCGACCAGCTCCAAAAGTAAAAGCGTGTCCAAAGGACGAAAGCGATCCAACGACCAAACAACCGTACTAACCGTCTCATTGACCCAAACGTTATTCCAGACGAAGTCATCCTGGTACCCAGGGAGCATCAAAAGTAAAGCGTGTCCCTAGGGACGAAAGCGAGCACACCAAATAACATTAACGAGGGCGCTACTCTGCAACTCGGACGTTATCCCATTCCGGGTGTCCAGAGGGCCGGGGCCCTTGGGGTCCCCCTCAGGGGGATTTAGGGGGGAATCCACAATGTACCAAGGCAAAAAAATAGTCATACTGGGGCTCGCCAAAAGCGGCGTCAGCGTTGCTAAGCTGTTCCACAGGCTGGGCGCAAAAGTGATTGTCAACGACCAGAAGAAACGCGAATTGTGCCCCGAAGCGGATGAATTGGACGCTTTGGGTATTTCTGTTATTTGCGGCAGCCACCCGGATGATCTCATTACCGGGGATACCGCGCTGGTAGTCAAAAACCCGGGTATTCCCTACAGCGCGCCGCCGGTCAAGCGGGCGCTCGCGCTGGGTTTGAAAGTGGTCACGGAAGTGGAGATCGCCTACCAGCTTTCGGATGCGCCGATTATCGGCATTACCGGCTCCAACGGCAAGACCACCACGACAACGTGGATCGGGGATATGCTGGAGGCTGCCGACCTTGCGCCGATCGTGGCGGGCAATATCGGCACACCGCTTTGCGAAGCGGCGCAAACCGCTACGGGCAACAATTGGCTGGTGGCCGAGCTCAGCAGCTTTCAACTCAAAGGGACACAGCATTTTCGTCCGCGCGTGTCCGTATTGTTGAATGTGGTCGAGACCCATCTGGATTATCACGGGGATATGGAGGATTATGTCCTGTCGAAGGCCAAGCTGTTTGCCAATCAAACGGAGCAGGATACCGCTGTCATCAACATGGACGATCCCGTTTGCCGCCAGCTTGTCAGCGAGGGCAGGATTAAGGCGCATATCATTCCTTTTGCGGTTTCTCAAAACCTGCCTTATGGGCTGTTCATTGAGCCGCCCTTCCCGGAAGAGCTGTCCGCGCCACCTGACGGGCTGGATAGGGAGATCATCTGGATCGACCGGGAAGAAGCAAGACATGTCGTCTTGCCCGTTCACGAACTGGGCATTCCGGGAAGGCATAACGCAGCCGACGCACTTGCCGCGATTGGAGCCTCGCTGGCTGCAGGCGCACCGCTTGAAGCGCTCAGAGCTCCGCTGAGGGAGTTCAGCGGGGTTGAGCACCGCATGGAGTTCGTCTGTGAGCGCGGTGGCATACGCTACTACAACAACTCTAAAGCGACCAATCCGGCAGCAACGATCAATGCACTGCGCTCGTTCCCCCCGCGGATTGTACTGATTGCGGGAGGACTTGACCGGGGTTCGGATTATATGGAGCTGCTGCCGCATATCAAGGATCAGGTCAAGGCGGTCGTGACGCTTGGAGAGACGCGCGGGAAGATTGCTGCGGTTGCGGAGCTGGCAGGTTTAGCGTGGATCAAAACAGTCGAACCTGAAGAGGACGCCGAAGCGACGCTGCAGCAAGCCGTGCGCGAAGCCGCCTCCTTTGCAGAGCCGGGAGATATCGTTCTACTCTCGCCCGCCTGCGCCAGCTGGGACATGTTCAAGTCTTACGAAGAGCGGGGGCGCATTTTTAAACAATCGGTGCATACCTTGTAAGTAGGGGGCTTGTCCCTACTTACGCATGCAAGAGGTGTTTGTGCTATGGTAAAAGCCCGGTCCGCCCCGGATGTATGGATGATCGTATCGATATCGTGTATTCTCGCCATCGGCCTTGTGATGGTATACAGTGCAAGCGCAGTACTGGCATTCCATGAGTTCGGCGACAAATTCTATTACGTCAAGCGCCAGTCCATCTTTGCTGCGCTGGGTATTGCGTCACTGCTGGTAACGATGAACGCTGACTATGGAATATGGAAGAAATGGTCCCGGCCCGCTCTGTTTATCTGCTTTGGCCTGCTGGTCATTGTATTGATTCCCGGAATCGGGGTTGTCCGCGGGGGAGCCAGAAGCTGGCTCGGCATCAGCTCGCTCGGCATCCAGCCCTCGGAATTCATGAAGCTGGCCATGGTAATCTTCCTGGCCAAGCTGTTATCCGAGAAGCAGCAGACCGTTACCTTGTTTACCAAGGGACTGCTGCCACCGCTCGGTATTCTCGGCGCAGCCTTTGCGCTGATTATGCTGCAGCCGGATCTGGGAACCGGAGCGGTTATGGTAGGCGCTTCCCTGCTGGTCATCTACACCTCGGGCGCGCGTATGGCGCATCTGGGCTCGCTTGCCATGATTGGCGTTGCCGGATTTGTGGGGCTGATTCTTGCGGCGCCTTACCGGATGCAGCGCATTACCGCCTTCATGGACCCATGGGCCGATCCGCTTGGCGCAGGCTATCAGATCATTCAATCCCTCTATGCCATAGGACCTGGGGGACTTGTCGGACTTGGGCTTGGTATGAGCCGTCAGAAATTTAATTATTTGCCCGAACCGCAAACCGACTTTATCTTCTCTATCGTTTCGGAGGAGCTGGGCTTCATCGGCGGCGGCACGATTATTATTCTCTTTGCCATCCTGCTGTGGCGCGGTATGAGGGCGGCGATCTCAGCTCCTGATACGTTTGGCAGCCTGCTTGCGGTGGGCATTATCGGGATTGTCGCCGTACAGGTGTTTATCAATATTGGCGTCGTCATTGGCATGCTGCCGGTGACGGGCATTACACTGCCGCTTGTCAGCTATGGCGGTTCATCGCTGACACTATTGCTTACGGCGCTCGGCATTTTACTTAATATATCCCGTTATTCGAGGTGAACATGTCATGCGTATCGTATTGACCGGCGGCGGAACAGGCGGCCATATTTATCCGGCGCTTGCGATCGGCAGGCAGGTGAAGGAAGAAGCTCCGGATTCATCGATATTATATATCGGATCTCCCAAAGGACTGGAGAGCCGGATTGTGCCTGCACAGGGGATCGCGTTTGAACCGGTGGAGATCACGGGCTTCAGGCGCAAGCTGTCTTTGGACAATGTGAAAACCATCATGCGTTTTCTAAGAGGCGTAAAGCGCTCCAAGCAGCTCCTGCGTGAATTCAAACCTGATGTAGTGGTGGGGACAGGAGGATATGTATGCGGGCCGGTCGTCTATGCGGCCGCCAAGCTCGGCATTCCAACGCTTATTCATGAGCAGAATGCCGTATCCGGCTTGACCAACCAGTTTTTAACCCGATATGCGGATTGCGTAGCTGTCAGCTTCAAGGACTCGTTGTCCCAGTTCAAGCGCTCGAAGCATGCTGTCTATACAGGCAATCCTTGTGCGACTCATGTGGTTCGCGCAAGCAGGGATAACGGATTCAAATCGCTGGGACTGCCTGCCGGCAGCCAGATCGTACTGATGGTCGGAGGCAGTAGAGGCGCGAAGGCGATGAATGATGCGATGGTGGACATGGCAGGTATGGTTATGCGAATGCCCAAGGTCCATTTTGTATTTGTGACTGGAGAAAGCTACTATGAAAGCACGATGAAGAGAATGAAGGATGCACAGCAGGGGCAGCCTGCCAATCTTCATGTGCGGCCGTATTTGCATAATATGCCAGAGGTGCTGGCTGCGTCCAAGCTGATTGTCAGCCGTTCGGGAGCTTCATCGCTCGCGGAAATCACAGCTTTGGGAGTTCCTTCTATTTTAATACCGTCTCCGAATGTCACGAATAACCATCAGGAAGCGAATGCGAGAAGCCTCGCGGATGCAGGAGCGGCGGAGATGATTCTCGAACGGGACTTGAGCGGCAGCAAATTATTCGAGCGCGTAGCAAGAATGATCGGCGCCGAAGAGCTGCTGACCAAAATGGGACTTGCGGCACTGACGCTCGGCATGCCGCAATCGGCATCCCTCATTGGACAAGAAATTAAGAGATTAACAGACAAACCGTAGTGCATCATGGGCGATTGTCACACTCATGCGCGGGAAGGCATAGAATACCCTATAATCGTGACCGTCACCTGGCGGGGCCCGTATCTGCAACCGAAAGTCAGCAGGGAGGGCAGCCTGGCTGGAGAAGCATGCCCCGCATTCGACAATCGCTAATAGCAAAAAGGAGGTACGGGCAAGGATGGAGCAATTGTTAGCGGAATTACAACAAATCGATTCAGGCAGCGTGAGATCTGGCGAACCGCTTTCCGGATATACAACCTGGAAAATCGGTGGTCCGGCAGACATCTTGGTTATTCCGCAAAATAAAGAGCAGCTGGTGTCCGTGGTGCGTTTGCTCCGCAAACAAGGAGTGCCTTGGACCAACCTCGGACGCGGCTCCAATTTGCTGGTAAGCGATAAGGGAATCCGGGGCGTTGTGATCCAGCCGGGCGAAGGATTCGATTATGCACGATTTGATGGCACGCTCGTTCATGCGGGCGCGGCTTATTCCTTCATCAAGCTGTCTGTCATGACAGGCAAGGAAGGATTGACCGGTCTGGAGTTTGCAGGGGGAATTCCAGGTTCGGTCGGCGGAGCGGTGTACATGAATGCCGGTGCCCACGGGTCGGATGTGTCACGTATATTCAAATCGGCCGACATTGTACTGGAAACAGGAGAATTGGTACGCTGCGATTCTGGTCAAATGGGTTTTTCCTATCGTCATTCCTTTCTTCATGAGCAGCCCGGAATCGTGGTTAATGCGACATTTGAGCTTGAACGCGGCGACCGTAGAGAGATCGCGTCCACGATGTCCGCTTACAAGGAGCGCCGACTGCGCACGCAGCCGCTAAAGTCGGCTACTGCAGGCAGCGTGTTCCGCAATCCGCCGAATGATTTTGCCGCGAGGCTGATCGAAGAAGCGGGGCTCAAGGGGATGCGTAGCGGAGATGCCGAAGTGTCGACGCAGCACGCCAATTTTATTGTGAATACCGGTCAAGCGAAGGCCGAAGACGTCCTCACCCTCATGACAACTATTCGCAGCACCGTTAAAGACCGATTCGGAGTCGATTTGGTGCCGGAAGTACTGGTGGTGGGTGAGCGGTAATTCGGAGGTGATACATTGGACAAATTGGTGATTGAAGGCGGGAAACCTCTCTCAGGAACCATAGTTATCCAAGGAGCGAAAAATGCCGCTTTGCCGATTTTGGCTGCCAGTCTGCTAGTAGAAGGAAAAGTGACGATCGATCATGTGCCAAAGCTTCTTGATATCGACGTCATGCTGAACATTTTGCGCGAGCTCGGCTGCCGGGCGGAACATGTGGATGAAACGGTTATGCTTGATACAACATTCGCACATTCCTCGCATGTCCCGGAAGCTCTTATGCGTCAAATGCGCTCCTCCATCTTTTTGATGGGGCCGCTTCTAGCACGATTTGGCAAAGCAACGATTTATCAGCCAGGCGGCTGCGCGATCGGGGAACGAAAGATTGATTTGCATTTGAGAGGTCTTATGGCGCTTGGAGCACAAATAGAAGAAGAAGGCAGCCGCATTGTTTGCTTCGCGGACCGGCTGAAGGGCGCTGAAGTCCATCTTGATTTTCCAAGCGTGGGCGCAACAGAAAATATTATGATGGCTGCAGTACTGGCGGAAGGGCTTACGACAATCAGCAATGCTGCCCGTGAACCGGAAATTCAGGACCTGCAGCGGTTCTTGTGCGCATTGGGCGCCAAGATCATCGGAGCCGGAACCGACACCATAACGATTGAAGGCGTACAGAAGCTTGTTCCATGCCGGTATCAGGTCATCCCGGACAGGATCGTTACAGGAACCGTCATGGTTGCCGCAGCGGCCACCAGGGGCCAGGTCACGCTGCACAACACGCAGCCATCCCATCTCACCTCGCTCATTCACGTGCTTCGCCGGGCAGGTGTTCAAATATCGGTGGACGGTGATATAATCAAAGTTGGCAGTGCGAGCCGGAGCAAGTCTATCGACCGGATTGTCACTTCTCCTTATCCGGCGTTTCCAACGGATTTGCAGTCGCAAATTATGGTGCTGCTGTCGCTCGCCGACGGGGTAAGCGTCATGAAGGAAACGATTTTTGAAGGCCGCTTCAAGCATGTCGACGAGCTCTCGCGTATGGGGGCGGACATCAGGGTCGACTTGAATTCCGCATTCATTCGGGGTGTTCCAAGGCTTTACGGGGCTACGGTGGAAGCGACTGATTTGCGTGCGGGAGCCGCACTGGTTATCGCAGGGCTCGCCGCCCAAGGCAGAACAGTCGTGGAGCAGGTACACCACATCGATAGGGGTTATGACCGGATTGAGACGATGCTTTCCCGATTGGGCGCGCGAATCTCTCGGCTGTCTCCGGTTCCCAAGAAAGAGATTGTCTCTTAAATTAACCATTGCTGGATGAAGCGCTATACAGACCGTGAACGGCAGCTACTTTGCCGTTTATCGTCTGTTCGAAAGAAGGGACAAGTCATGGCAGACAAGATGCCCGTGCTGAGGGAACCTGTCCGAAGACGCCGGGGCGGCAAAAAGCTGCTGGCAGTGCTCTTTTTGCTCTTTATAGTTATATTATGCGTATTGTTTTTTAATTCGAATATCAGTAAAATTTCTTCCGTCGTGGTGGAAGGGCAGAAGTTTACGAGAGCGGCGGATGTTCAGAAGGCTGCGGGCATCAGTGTGGGCGACGCTTTTTTGGGTACATCGACCAAAACCATTGAAGCACGGGTAAAGAAGCTCGCTCCGGTTGAGACGGTGGAAGTAACCAAATCATTTCCCGGCACCGTCAAAATTGTGGTTCACGAGTTTCCGGGTGTCGCATTCCAGCTGTCGGACCAGGGCGTGCTGACCGCTCTGTTATCCAATGGGACAAGCGTTCCGACGGGGAGCGACATCATCGTGGACAAGCCTATCCTGTCCGGCTGGAAAGCCGATGACCCGGTCAAGGCGCAGTTGTGCAAGCAGCTTGCCGAGCTATCCGCCCAGTCGCTGTCCGATTTCTCGGAAATCATCCCTACGCCTTCAAATGCGTATCCGGACCGCATCAAGATTTATACGCGCACACGTTTTGAGGTCGTTACCGCGGTTTCGCTGCTCCCCGGGAAGGTGCCGGCGCTGAACGCCGTTATCGAGACGCAGGAGCCGGGACTTATCACGATGCTGCTTGCGGATACTTATACATCATTTACCCCGGACGAGGGGGGAAATAAGGACGCCGATCAAAAAGACACTACTCAATAGGGTCAAAGAGTGTTAGAATTTTAATTATGCATCTTTTTGCCTCTCTCCGATTATTTTTTCATTAGAATTGCGGAAGCAGCGCAGCGGCTGCGGCGCTGGAAATATTAACATACACCGAAAAAGTTGTTGAAAAAAGAGGGAAAATAGGCCCAACGTTGAATAAGTAGAAATGCACTTGGAGACTGGACCTGATACGGTTTCTATATACTGGAATCTATAACATTTTGAAACGGAGGTGCCACGGGTTGAGCAGCAACGACATCATCGTTAGTTTGGACATCGGTACATCCAAAGTTCGTGCTATTATTGGCGAAGTAAGTAATGGAGCCATTAATATTATTGGAGTTGGATCTGCCGACTCGGAAGGAATACGAAAAGGGGCCATCGTTGATATTGACCAAACCGTGCAATCCATTCGTAATGCAGTGGATCATGCGGAACGCATGGTGGGCATTCAAATAAGCGACGTATATGTCGGTATACAAGGCAATCATATTTCACTCCAAACCAATCATGGCGTAGTGGCCGTATCCAACGAGGACAGGGAAATCGGCGAAGAGGATATCGAGCGGGTGCTGCAGGCGGCGAAAGTTGTTGCCCTTCCGCCCGAACGGGAAATTATCAATCTGGTTCCAAAGCAGTACCTGGTTGACGGTCTTGAAGGAATTTCGGATCCGCGGGGTATGATCGGCGTAAGGCTTGAAGTTGAGGCAACCGTCGTAACCGGCGCCAAGACGGCCATCCATAATCTGGTGCGCTGTGTGGAGAAGGCGAATCTGCGGATTGCCGGCGTCATTCTCATGTCGCTGGCCTCGGGGCAGATGGCGCTAACCAAAGACGAGAAAATGATGGGGACCGTGCTCGCTGACATCGGAGCCGGTTCTTGCACAATTGCGATTTTTGATCAAGGCAGCATAGTTGCAACCTCCACACTTCCTATCGGTGGCGAATATGTCACTAGCGATATCTCCTACGGACTACGTACCCAAACCGAACAAGCGGAGAAAATCAAGCAGAAATTCGGCTGCGCATTGATTCAGGATGCGGCTGAAGATCAGAAGTTCAAGGTTATGCGTATGGGTAGCAATGTCGAGAAGGAATTCTCTCAAGTCGATCTGGCCAATATTATCGAGCCCCGCATGCAGGAGATTTTCCATCTCATGCGCCAGGAAGTCATCCGTTTGGGATTTGGGGACAAAGTAAATGGTTATGTATTGACAGGAGGCACTGTGATCATGCCCGGAACACTTCCACTTGCGCAGAGCGAGCTGGAATCAACGGTCAGGATCGCTGTCCCCGATTTCATCGGTGTAAGGGATCCCTCTTTTACAAGCGGTGTTGGAATGATTCAATATGTTTCCAAATATATGAGAAACCGGATTTCTTCGGCTCCGAAGAAGAGTGCTGGACGTAAAGCAAGCGCTCCTTCGTCTACTAAACCCGGATTGTTTGAAAGATTGAAAAATATGTTTAGTGAATTCATTTGATCGGGGGAACTAATAGAATGTTGGAATTCGATTTCGATATGGAACAACTGGCCCAGATTAAGGTCATTGGCGTTGGCGGCGGTGGCAGCAATGCCGTCAACCGGATGATTGAGAATGGCGTCAAGGGTGTTGAATTTATTACGGTCAATACGGACGCGCAAGCGCTCCATATGGCCAGATCCGAGCAGAAGCTGCAAATCGGGGACAAGCTGACCCGGGGTCTTGGAGCGGGAGCGAACCCGGAGGTTGGCAAGAAAGCCGCCGAAGAGTCCCGCGAAGTGGTAGCAAATGCGCTTAAAGGGGCGGATATGGTATTCGTCACAGCTGGCATGGGTGGAGGTACCGGCACGGGAGCCGCACCAGTCATTGCAGAGATCGCCCGCGAATGCGGCGCTCTGACCGTCGGCGTCGTTACACGCCCCTTCACATTTGAAGGACGTAAGCGTTCCGGACAAGCCGAGCTTGGGATTGAATCGCTCAAGGAAAAGGTTGATACGCTGATCGTCATTCCGAATGACCGCTTGCTTGAGATCGTCGACAAGAAAACCCCGATGCTGGAAGCCTTCCGTGAAGCGGATAATGTACTGAAGCAGGCGGTGCAGGGTATTTCGGACCTGATCGCCGTACCGGGGCTTATCAATCTCGACTTTGCCGACGTGAAGACGATCATGACGGAACGAGGCTCGGCCTTGATGGGCATCGGTGCTGCGACCGGCGAGAACCGTGCGGCTGAAGCAGCCCGCAAAGCGATTCAAAGTCCTTTGCTGGAGACGTCGATAGACGGGGCGCGCGGTATCATCATGAATATTACCGGCGGTTCCAATTTGTCTCTCTATGAAGTCAATGAAGCTGCAGAAATTGTTATCTCTGCGTCGGACCCTGAAGTGAACATGATTTTCGGGGCCAGCATTGATGAGAATTTGAAGGAAGAAATCAAAGTAACCGTTATTGCTACCGGTTTTGAGCACCGCAGCAACCCGGCTCTGCGCCAAATGCCCGGTCAACAGGCTGCAGACAAGAGCGCGCAGGGAGCGCCGGCAGCTTCGGATAACCGTTCACAGCCCGCAGCGCCTGGCCCCAAGCCTTTTGGCAGCCCGACCTCAAGCGATCAACTGGATATCCCGGCCTTTCTTCGCAACCGCCGGAATAACGACAGATAACAACCAGCTTTATCAACCGCTCTTCCATCTATGGGAGGGCGGTTTTTTTGTATGTTCAGGAGATAATCCCCTCACAGGGCTATCTCTTAGACCCGACACATCGACAAAAAAAGATCGCTGCTGACGGCATGTTTAGACAGACATTGTAATAGGATTTAAATATACTAGACACAAGCCGCTTGAGCCTTGCGAACGCAAATGCAGAAGCAGGCCGATAGTGGAAGTACGGCAGGAAGGTGAATGTGCTGGATGCAGTTTATATCGATGTTTATTTTATGATTAACCTGCTAATAGACGGTTCTGCCCTGTTGATGACCGCTTGGGTCCGGAGCATTCGCGCCAAATGGTGGCGGGTTGCGCTTGCAGCTCTCATCGGATCGCTTTATGCGGTAATGATTATTTTTCCTCCTCTTTCATTTATGTTTACGCTTATTGTGAAATTCGCTTTGTCGCTCATTATGCTTCTTGTTGCGTTTGGCTTTCCCAGCATTCAGCATTTCGCCCGGCATATCGGAGCCTTCTATGGGGTGAACTTTGCAGCGGCAGGGGCAGTGCTTGGACTGCATTACTTGTTTATGAATGGTTCCGCACCTTTGTGGAATTCCATGATAAACGGTAATTTTCAGCTGAAATTAGGGCTGGTGTTTCTGTTTTGCGTTATTTGTGTGGGTTATTATATTTTTCGCTCGATCATGATCCAGCGCCGGGAACGCGATCTTGTTCATAGTCATCTTGCGGAGGTGAACATAACGATAGGGGATGACAAGCGTTCATGTACGGGACTTATTGATACGGGCAACCAACTGTATGAACCCATGACCCGCACGCCGGTAATGGTTATGGAGGCTTCCCTGTGGCAGGATGTTCTGCCTCCCGCGTGGATGAAGCAAATTCGGGAAGCGCAGGTCGATAAGCTGCTCGCCAATATGGACGATGAACCATTTGTCTGGCGGGATCGATTACGGCTTGTGCCATACCGCGGAGTCAATGGCGGTGCTCAGTTCATGCTTGCCGTCAAGCCCGACCTGGTCGTCGTTGTAAGGGAAGAGGAGACATTCGAAACACGTAAAGTGCTGATCGGCTTGGATGCCGGCAAATTAGTCGCAGATGGGGCGTACCAGGCGATCCTCCATCCGTCAATGCTGCAAAATCGAACCGTCACGATTGATCCAGTTCACAGTTCTTCGAGAAGGGATGGAGCGGCATGCTCGTCAAATGGAAATTGATCCTGCAGTTATATTATTATCGGGTTTTATTTTTATTCGGTCTCAAGAGCGAGGAAATTTATTATATCGGCGGAAGTGAGGCGCTGCCCCCTCCCCTGACAAGGGAAGAAGAAGAATTTTTGCTGGGCAAGCTGCCTTCCGGTGATACGGCCATACGCGCTATGCTGATCGAACGCAATCTGAGACTTGTCGTATACATTGCCCGCAAGTTTGAGAATACGGGCATTCATATTGAGGATCTGGTATCCATAGGAGCGATCGGGCTGATCAAAGCCGTCAATACCTTTGATCCGGAGAAAAAAATCAAGCTGGCCACCTATGCCTCACGTTGTATAGAGAATGAAATTCTGATGTATTTGCGGCGAAACAGCAAGACGCGTACTGAGGTATCCTTCGACGAACCGCTGAATATCGATTGGGATGGCAATGAGCTGCTGCTCTCGGATGTGCTCGGCACGGAAAATGATACGATCTATCGCAATATTGAAGAGCAGGTTGACCGCAAGCTGCTCCATAAGGCACTTGATAAGCTGACAGAGCGGGAACGGATTATTATGGAGCTGCGCTTCGGCCTGGCCGACGGCGAGGAGAAAACCCAGAAGGATGTAGCCGATCTGCTCGGGATATCGCAGTCCTACATCTCCAGGCTGGAGAAACGGATTATAAAGCGTCTGCGCAAGGAATTCAACAAGATGGTTTAAGTTGTAGGGCCCTCCCTAAATCCCTCCATAGGAGGGACCCCAGAGGGGGCCGCCCCTCTGGACTCCCGGAATGGGAGACGTGAGAGTGACCCACAAGCTTGCTAGAAACGTATGTGCAAAGCTCGTTTTCGTCCCTGCGGGACACACTCTAATTTTGGCGCTCTCGTGCTGCCTGTGCCCCCTTGCGGGGCTGGCATAACGTTTATCGGGACAGAGGCGGCGGAGAGATCCAGCTGTGCTATCCTCGTTTTCGTCCCTAACGGGGACACTTACGTAATGAGCATTATTTTCTGAATCATAATTGAATCCGACTTCATTGCCCTCAAGAGCCGCTTAGTCGGCTCTTTTTTGTTTTTATTTAACAATTGACATCAAGGTGTATTATTCGTATAGTACACTTATGGTGTATGAACTACATAGTACACACGCTGGTAGAGAGAGGTTGATATGAACGTGGACGACGGGCAAATCAACATGAGATTTAACAATCGCGATCCAGTCTACCTGCAGGTTGTCCGTTACTTCAAGGAGGGACTGGCAGCTGGGAGGCTTTCCGCAGGAGATGTCATTCCTTCACGCAGGGAAATTGCCGGCCTCCTCAAGATCAATCCCAATACGGCGCAAAAAGCATACAAGGAAATGGAGGATCAGGGCTTGATCATAACCGAAGGAAATTCCCCGAGCCGAATCGCAAGCAATGAACAGCTGATTGGCTCTATCCGGGATGAGCTTATTCAGGAGGCTGCGGCCGCCTTTATCGATTCTATCAAAAACATCGACGTGCCCGTTGAGGAACTGTTGAATGTTGTAAGAAAGCAGTATCTGAAAGGACGTTAATGGAATAAAGGGAGGTGCCCGAAAATGATTGAATTGCAGAATGTGACAAAGAAATATGGACGCAGGAAAGTGCTGAACGGGGTATCCTTTACAGCCGAAAAAAATGAAATCACCTGTTTAATCGGCATTAACGGAGTCGGAAAATCCACTGTACTCAAAGCCAATATGGGGCTGACGCCTATCGACAAA
The DNA here is from genome assembly GCF_056269365.1 of Paenibacillus sp. JT22N12. Classification (NCBI taxonomy): domain Bacteria; kingdom Bacillati; phylum Bacillota; class Bacilli; order Caryophanales; family Paenibacillaceae; genus Paenibacillus; species Paenibacillus sp. JT22N12. Next base: position 951,292 of record NZ_JBWDNU010000002.1, read on the forward strand.
GGTCATATACATATTGATGAACAGCCTGTTCATCATTGGCATTATGAGAGGATCACATTTGTTCCCGATACGATAACGATGCCCGGGAGCATGACGATTAAGGTCTGCATGCGCTTCATGGCGGATTTCTACAATAATTGGAATCAGTCCCGGGCCAATGAGCTGCTGATTTTCTTCAAGCTGAAGGCGGAGGATAAAGTTGCCGAGCTGTCCAAAGGAAATGCGGCGAAGCTTAATCTGCTGCTGGGACTGGCAGTCGATTCCGATTATATTCTGATGGATGAGCCGTTCTCGGGTATCGATGTGTTCAGCAGGGAACAGATTGCCTCAGTCTTTACCAGCCAGTTAATCGATGAGCGCGGCGTTATTATCACCACTCATGAAATCAATGACATTGAGCATCTGCTGGATAAAGTCGTTCTTCTGAATCAGGGCGCGGTTTTAAAATCGTTCAACTGCGAGGAAATGCGGCAGGAGCAAGGGAAATCCGTCATGGATGTGATGAGGGAGGTGTATCAGACATGAACCGATATTTAAAGCTGGTTCATATGGAGCTTGCCCGCTTCAGTAAAATTTATTTCAGTTTATTTGCGCTCATCCTGCTGGTGCAGATGGGGGGAGTGTGGATGAAAGCGCAGGATATCATTCAAATGGCCGGGAAGAGGCTCAATGGAGGCCTCGATGCTTATTTGGAATATACAGCTCAGGCAGGCAAAGCAAACTTCGCGGATGTGATGTCGAACAGTCTGTTCTTTATGGCTCCTGTCTTTCTAAGCGCCTCCGTACTGCTGCTCTATATATTTATGATCTGGTATCGCGACTGGCTGTTCAAGCAACCCTTTATTTATAGGCTTCTAATGCTTCCGACGCAGCGGTATCATCTGTATTTCTCCAAGTTAAGCGCCATTCTTATCATGTTTCTGGGGCTGGTTGCTTTCCAGCTGCTGCTGCTGCCGTTGGAAATCGGCTTGTTTCAATCCCTGGTGCCTGCAGAATTGAGAGAGACGATTTCGACCGGAGACTTCATCCGTTCTCAATTTATGCTGCAAATTCTGCTGCCCTCAAGCTTCATGTCCTTCGTGATTTATTATGGAGCGGGCCTGCTTGCGGTGAGCGTGATTTTCACGGCGGTTCTGATCGAACGGAGCTATCGGCTGAAGGGGCTTGCAGTCGGTATTTTATATGTAGCACTCTCGGTACTCATCGTGACTTGTCCAATTCTTATCCCTTTTCTGATGTGGAACACCATCATTGAAAATTATTTGTACCCTATGGAAATCTTTATCCTCGAGCTGATATTGGGCTTGATCGTTGGTGCTATTTCAATTTGGACAGGCTTATTTCTAATCAAAAGAAAAGTGGCGGTTTGACCGGGGGAGGATTACAAAAATGAAAAGGTACGGGCTGTCAGCCGCACTTCTTGCATTGATCATTATTAGTATCGGAACTTATTATGTGCAGGCCTCATCCGGCAGCGGGCTTCCCCAGTACAGATTGGCGAAGGTCAGTGGGGGGACGGGAAGGAGGCGGCACATATTCAATTGGAAGGTTACTATGGCTCCGGAATCATTTCCGAACCATTGAATATCGGCATACAGGGAAGTGATTATGAAGCCAATAAGGGCTTCCTGGACCAGTTTTCCTTTCGTCCAAGCCCCTGGAGCCATTTTAATTCGGTCCTTGCCGGGCATCGTCAGTTTCTGAAGGGCAGTCATCAGCCGGGCGGCTTCTATGAGAATGACAATCTGATTGCTTTTGCCAAAATAGCTTATGAAGTTACTGGAAATCTCAGCGCAGACTTCAGAATTGTCATTTCGATCTGGGACAAGAAGACAAAAGAAGCGCGCAGCATGGAAGTTCCGATTGCGGAGCCGGAGGGAATCAAGCTGCAGTGGTTAGCGATTGATGAGGTCCAGATGAGCGGGAATCAGTTCAAAATTTTCACCCAGACTCAGCTGACTGCAGAAGGAACCGGAAAAACCTCGCAGCTTGTTGGAGTATATACCATCGATGAAGCAGACGGATCCATAACCAGTATGGAAGAACTTGCCGACAATGCAATAGAATCCGGGAATGGTCATGGTATCAATTATCAGGTGGTTGCTACCTTGGATCCCCTGGATGCAAGCCCGTTTGTAGTTTATCAGGTGCATGAAATGAAAAATATCCAGACAGGCGCCGGTTCCTATACCTCAGAGCAGATTGGGGAAAAGCTAATGTCCTACAGTCTGGCTTCCGGGCAATTCGAACCTGTGGTATTCAGCGGCGACGGAGATTTTCAGGAGAATTCCATGTCGTTTACCACTGCCGGAAGCCAGCTTGTACGTGCAAGCGGCAGCAGTTTGGGGCTCCATATTGCCATATACAGTCTCGACGATAAGAAAATAGTGAGCGATAAGCTCATCACCTTCAAGGAGCTCGGAGGGCAGTCGATAGATCGCCTGATTCTGCAGCAGAATAAGCTGTACGCCTTAATTGAAATTAGCGGAAAGCCGGGTATTGCGGTAGTGGATTGGAAAAGCGGAGCTGTCTTGTATCAAGGCGCTGTAAGCGTAGAGGGGACTCCGGAGGAGCGCGAAAATTTGCTGAGCCGGCTGGCTGTAATAAATCTGATACGTTCCCAGTAATTTAAAAAGGCTGCAGCCCTTGGCAGCTCAGGCATTGACATTCGGTTTACCGCCGATGAAGCAAATCCGGCTGCATTCCGTTTCTTGTTTCGGGAATAAATTGGAGGACCGAGGAGATACTGTAGATTAATGTTTCTCCTTGGGAGGTAATCACGTTGACCCGAAACAAAGTCGAGATTTGTGGTGTGGATACCGCAAAACTACCTGTACTTACCAACGTCGAAATGCGGGAACTTTTCACGGCTTTGCAAACACAGAATGAATGGGCAGCAAGAGAGAAATTGGTCAACGGAAACCTGAGGCTGGTACTCAGTGTGATTCAGCGGTTTAACAATCGCGGCGAATTCGTTGATGATTTATTTCAAGTCGGCTGCATCGGTCTCATGAAGGCCATCGACAATTTTGACCTTGGTCAGAATGTCAAGTTTTCAACCTATGCTGTACCGATGATCATCGGAGAAATCCGTCGTTACTTACGGGATAACAACCCGATTCGCGTATCGCGAAGCCTGCGGGATATCGCCTACAAGGCGCTGCAGGTGCGGGATACCCTGACGAATCAGAATTCAAGGGAACCGACGATAATGGAAATTTCCGAAGCGCTCAATGTGCCGAAGGAAGAAGTGGTTTTTGCCCTTGATGCTATTCAGGATCCGGTATCCTTATTCGAACCGATCTATCATGACGGGGGCGACCCGATTTATGTGATGGACCAAATCAGCGACGACAAGAACAAGGATGTATCGTGGATCGAAGAAATTGCGCTGCGGGAAGCGATGCACAAGCTTAACGAACGGGAAAAAATGATCTTATCGATGCGGTTTTTCGAAGGAAAGACCCAGATGGAGGTAGCCGATGAAATCGGCATCTCGCAGGCCCAGGTTTCACGTCTTGAGAAATCGGCCATCCAGCAAATGCAAAAGCATGTAAAAACCTGAAACGGCGCGCTATCGCGCCGTTTTTCTTATGCCCTCTCAAGAGCTTGGTCGAAAGGGCTTGACCGCAGGGAAGCAAGCAGCAGAGTGGACAGGAAGTTTTTAATGGGAATCAGGACATTTTAACTATATCGTACATATAGTAATAGTAAAGGCAGGAGCGGAAAGAAGCTGCTGATGCACGCAAAACCTCTGCGGAAACGTGGTGAGTACCGATTGAAAATATCCGATTTTCAAACGAAGGATGTCATTAATATCGTCGATGGCCGCAAGCTGGGTCAAGTGAGCGATTTGGAGCTGGATCTGCGGCAGGGGCGAATCGATTCCATTGTCGTGCCGAGCTATACCCGATTTTTCGGGTTGTTCGGCGGCGGCGGAACGGATGTTGTGATCCCTTGGCGCAATATTGTGAAAATCGGCACGGATGTAGTGCTTGTACGGATCGATGATACGAAGGTGCACAAGAATGAAGACGAGGAACAAGGAGCAAGGTAGGTTTCAAAGGGCGCTTCTTCGGCTTGGGCGGGCGGATAACACCGCTCGCATGAGCCGCTGCCCCTATGGTAAACTGGTAGCGGGGTGAGCGATTATGATGGAAGCATTCAAACGTGAAGATACAGCGAAGGGGCCTTCGCTTTTTTTATTGCCGCAATGGGCGGAGCAATATGCCGGTTTGACGGCCGGTTTCACCAGCAGGCTAGGCGGGACAAGCAGCAGGCCATGGACATCGCTGAACTGTGGATTGCATGTAGGCGATGAAACGGCGGCAGTGGTCAACAACCGGGCGTTGCTTGCGGATGCTCTGGATTGGACTTTTGACAGCTGGACATGTGCGGAACAGGTTCATGGCAATCATATCCACCAGGTAACGGCAGCAGATAGGGGAAAAGGACGTTTAAGCCGGGAGACAGCGATTGCCGATGCGGATGCGCTTGTAACCGATGAGAAGGATATTTTGTTGACCTCCTTTTATGCAGACTGTGTGCCGCTGTACTTTTTTGCGCCCAAGCAGGGGGTAATCGCGCTGGCACATGCCGGCTGGAAGGGCACGGTGCTCGAGATTGCGCGGCATACCGTACAGGCTATGGCGGATGGCTACGGCTGCGCCTCAGAGGATATCAGGGCGGCGATTGGTCCGTCCATCGGAAGCTGCTGTTATGAGGTAGATGAGACCGTTCTTCGGCGCGTTGAACCGCTGGTTGACGACTTCGGTCCGGAGTTCCGTGCCAATCCGGAGCTGTGGATGCAGCCGACGGAAAATGGCAGGGCACGGATCAACTTGAAAGAAATCAACCGACAGATTATGATAAAAGCAGGAATTTTGCCGATGGCTATCGAATTATCTGAGTGGTGTACCGGCTGCAATACCGAACTCTTCTATTCTCATCGTATGGAAGGAGGAGCCACTGGGCGTATGGTCAGCTGGATTGGCATGAGAGGTGAACGGTTAATATGACCTTGTCGGAACGGATTGAAACGGTGGAGCAGCGGCTGGCCGAGGCTTGCGCGCGCAGCGGCAGAAGCCGGAAAGATATTGAGCTTATTGCAGTAACCAAATATGTTGGCGTAGAACAGACTGCTGATGTGCTCCGACAGGGGCTCAACCATCTGGGCGAAAACCGCTGGCAGGACGCCGCTGCCAAATGGAATGCGATCAGCGGGGAAGGTAGCAGCTCCGGGTTCCCGGATCTTCCGGAGGGACAAGCCCGATGGCATTTCATCGGATCGCTGCAGACCAATAAAGTGAAAGAAGTCGTAGGGAAGTTTAGCTATATACATTCGCTTGACCGTTCTTCACTGGCGCAGGCCATTGAAAATCGGGCACAGCAGCTTGGGATCATCGTACCCTGTTTCATACAGGTGAACGTATCTGGCGAGGACAGCAAGCATGGCTTGGCTCCCGAGCAGCTGCCCGTGTTTGCGCGGGAGCTGGCAGATCTGCCCCATATTGAGCCCGTTGGGCTTATGACCATGGCCCCGCTTGACGGGGAAGCGGAGCAGGCCCGTCCGGTTTTTCGCGGGCTGCGTCAGCTGCGAGACGAATTAAATGCCTTGGCATTGCTTTGTCAGCCCGTGAATGGGTTATCTATGGGCATGTCCAACGATTTTGAAGTGGCTGTTGAAGAAGGAGCCACGTGGCTTCGCTTAGGGACGGTACTAGTCGGCAAAAGCTGACACAACGGTCATAGCTATGCCTTCCGAAGTGAGTTTCTGGCTTGCTTTGGAGTGATCCATGAGAAGTATTACCAGAAACTCAGTAACGCTTTCGAAGTGAGTTTCTGGCTTGCTTCGGAGTAATCCGCGAGAAGTATTACCAGAAACTCAGTAACGCTTCCGAAGTGAGTTTCTGGCTTGCTTCGGAGTAATCCGCGAGAAGTATTACCAGAAACTTTAGTAACGCTTCCGAAGTGAGTTTCTGGCTTGCTTTGGAGTAATCCGCGAGAAGTATTACCAGAAACTCTTAGGAGGAATGGATAATGAGTGTTATGAATAAATTCATGAGTTTTCTTGGGCTGCAGGAGGAAGAAGAAATCGTCGAACGTGAAAGAATTGAGCATCATGAGGAGCAAGAGGTTGAAACTTCTCCATTCGAAGCACGTAAACAATCTACAAAAGGCAATAATGTAGTTAGCATCCATTCACAAAAAAATGTGCGCGTCATTCTGAATGAACCCCGTTCTTATGACGAAGCCCAGGAAATCGCCGATCATCTGCGCTCGCGGCGCGCAGTCGTTGTCAATCTGCAGCGGGTGCGTACGGACCTGGCTGTGCGGATTGTTGACTTTCTGAGCGGAACCATCTACGCTCTGAATGGAAGCATTTCGAAGCTTGGACCGAATATTTTTCTTTGCACGCCGGATACGGTTGAAATTCAGGGGACGATTACGGATATGCTGGCAGAAGAGAACGAATACAAAAAGACGAGGTGACCTTTAGTTGGACTGGAATGTAACGAGCATTGTCATGAATCTTTATACGATCTACAACTTTTTGATTATTGGCTACATTCTTTTGTCATGGCTCCCAAGCGCGCGCGAAAGCTTTATCGGCGTGCTGCTGGCTAAGATCGTAGAACCTTATTTGACGCCATTCAGACGGATTATTCCTCCCATTGGCGGAATGCTCGACATTTCCCCCATCGTTGCCTTGTTTGCACTCCGGTTTGTGGCATATGGGATTATCGCGATTCTTAACATGATTTTCCAATGAAGCCAGAAATCTATGTGCATTTCCATCCTGATGAGCGTGCTTTTGTCGATCGGGCCTCGGAGTGGGTCGAACGGGCAGCATTTGGCCATGAGATGAAACGCACGGACTTCCTCGATCCCAGACAGGTTGATATTCTAATGAGTTTGGCTAACCGCCAAATGGACATACAGGTTAAGCTGATGGGCGGATATGAGCAGGCGGAGCGCCGGCGTGCTCTTATCGCGCCGGATTACCGGATACTGGATGATGAGCCTGAAGGTATAGCCTTGATTCAGATTACGGCCGGCACCGGAGGGCATCTTCAGCTTGATCACGGCGATTACCTTGGCGCGCTGCTCGGGCTTGGAATCAAGCGGGACCGGGTAGGGGATCTTCACATTCACCCCGAATTCTGCCATTGTCTCGTTGAAGAGGAAATTGCCGATTATGTGAACATTCATTTGCGTCAAGTTCACCGGGTTCACGTCCTGACGGACATTGTTCCGTTAACCGGTCTGCAGGCTGCGGCTCCGGTGCTGGAGGAACAGAACCTATCGGTGGCTTCTTTGCGTCTGGACGGGATTGCAAGCGATGTTTACCGGGTCAGCCGGTCCAAAATCGTGGATCCCATTCGCGCGGGACGCTGCCGGATCAACTGGCGTGCGGAAGAAGATCCCTCAGCGATGCTTAAAGAAGGGGATGTCGTTTCTTTTCAGGGCCTGGGCCGATTTAAAGTCCTCAGCGTCGAAGGTGTTACGAAGAAAGGCAGAGTTCGGGTGAAAATCGGCAAATTTATATAGTGCCTTGCAGGATTTTAGCCCGATATGTCGAATGTAAACAGGCAGACCCGAACTAATTGTGCGGGGCATGGGACTTTGGTTTTGATTTTGCCCTGAATTGTTTTCGTTCTTCGACTCTTCATACTCTTGGGAGGTGCGCCAATGCCGCTTACGCCATTGGACATACATAATAAAGAATTCGGAAGACGTCTTCGCGGTTACGACGAAGATGAAGTAAACGAGTTTCTCGATCAGGTCATCAAAGACTATGAGGCGCTTATTCGGGAAAACAAAGAATTGCAAAACCAGGCGTTGTCGCTTCAGGAGAAGCTGAACCATTTCTCCAATATCGAAGAAACGCTTAGTAAAACGATCATTGTCGCACAGGAAGCGGCTGATGATGTAAAAAGCAACTCCAAGAAGGAAGCACAGCTGATTGTCAAGGAAGCGGAGAAGAATGCAGACCGGATCATTAATGAAGCTCTCTCCAAATCGCGGAAGGTTGCGCTTGAAGTCGAGGAGCTCAAACAACAGGCTTCCATCTACCGCGCCCGTTTCCGTTCGCTGGTCGAAGCGCAGCTCGAGCTGCTGAGCCATAATGGCTGGGATTCGCTTGAAGGCAGAGACCGCTTACCCAATGAAGTGATCAATAATTCCTAGGTACGCACTCGCCGCTCTTGACAAACACGCAGGACTGGCGTATAAATGTGAATAATTAATCAACCAAATTCATTGACGAGAACGAGTAGACCATGCGTTTGCCCCCAGAGAATCCGATGATTGCTGAGAATCGGTGCGTAGAACGTGGTTGAAGATCATCTCCGAGAAGCTGCGCTGAATGCCCAAGTGGATAAATTGCTGACAAGACCAGATGTGCGAACAGCATCATTCTCCTCTTGCAAGCTGAACTTGTAACTAAGCGCTGCCGGACTCCCCCCGTTATAAGGAATACGGATTTCTTAAAATCCGTAACAAGTGTCAAGCATATAAATGTGAGAAAGACAATGTCCGGCAAGTAAGCGGCATGTTGGATTCACTTTTATCATTATGCTTGGAACAAGGGTGGTAGCGCGAGCAGGTCCTCGTCCCTTTCCAGGGGATGGGGCTTTTTTTGTTGTCACAGCAGTCAGATTTTTCGCATGGTCTTTCGATGAATTTTTCAAATAAGAAAGGGGATCTGTAAAGCATGCAGCGCGTAGATGTGAAGGAACGTGCAAGAGCCCGCGATATCCGGGTACTGGGCAGATGGAAATCAGAGCAGACATTTGAGCAATCGATCGAAAATCGTAATGGGAAACCTAATTTTGTATTTTACGAAGGTCCGCCGACTGCCAATGGCAAGCCGCATATCGGCCATGTGCTTGGACGGGTAATCAAGGATTTTGTTTGCCGCTACAAGACAATGTCCGGATACCGTGTTGTGCGCAAAGCTGGCTGGGATACGCACGGATTGCCTGTCGAGCTTGGGGTGGAGAAGCAGCTGGGCATCTCCGGCAAGCAGGAAATCGAGAAATACGGCATCGAAGCCTTTGTCAAAAAATGCAAGGACAGCGTCTTTGAGTATGAACGGCAGTGGCGTGATCTGACGGAAGCGATCGGCTATTGGACTGATATGGACAAGCCTTATATTACGCTGGACAACAACTACATTGAGAGCGTATGGCATATTTTATCCACGATTCATGGCAAAGGGCTGCTGTACCGCGGTCACCGGGTCAGCCCATACTGCCCATGCTGCCAGACAACGCTCAGCTCTCATGAGGTTGCCCAGGGCTATGAGGATGTGAAGGATCTCAGCGCAACGGTGAAATTCAAGCTGACCGATTCCGGCGCCTATGTGCTGGCATGGACGACAACCCCTTGGACCCTTCCGGCGAATGTAGCGCTTGCCGTCAATCCGAAGCTGGACTATGTCCGGGTGAGAAAAGAAGGGGAGCTGTATATCGTCGCAGCGGGCCTTGTGGAAAGTGTAATGAAAAGCGGATATGAAATCGAGTCCACTTTAAAAGGGGCTGATCTGCTCGGCTTGAAATATGAGCCTCCATTCCGCTACGCCGCGCTGGATAACGGGCACTTCGTCATTCCTGGTGACTTTGTCAGCGATACGAGCGGTACAGGGATTGTTCATATTGCGCCGGCCCATGGTGAGGACGACTACAAAGTGGCCCGCCAAAATGGCGTCAGCTTCCTGAATGTGGTGGACAATGCCGGCCGGTATATGGATATGGTGACTGATCTGGCAGGCCGTTTCGTAAAAGATTGCGATATCGATATTGTCAAGATGCTCAGCGAGCAGGGATTGCTGTTCTCCAAGGAGCGGTACGAACACAGCTATCCGTTCTGCTGGCGCTGCAAATCGCCGCTTATCTACTATGCAACAGAGAGCTGGTTCATTGAAACGACCGCGGTGAAGGAACAGTTAATTGCCAATAACAACAAGGTGGACTGGTATCCGGGGCATATCCGGGAAGGTCGGTTCGGCAAATTCCTTGAGGATCTCGTCGACTGGAACATCAGCCGCAACCGTTACTGGGGAACGCCGCTTAATGTTTGGGTTTGCGACAGCTGCGGGGGACAGCATGCGCCTGGAAGCAGGGCGGATCTGGTTGCGCGTTCGGTAGAACCCATCTCTCCCGACATTGAACTGCACAAGCCCTATGTGGATGAAGTTAAGCTGAACTGTCCGCATTGCGAAGGCGGTGTGATGACCAGAACGTCTGAGGTTATCGATGTCTGGTTCGACAGCGGCTCGATGCCGTTCGCGCAGCAGCATTATCCGTTTGAGAACGAAGCGGCATTTGCGGATCAGTACCCGGCAGATATTATTTGCGAGGGCATTGACCAGACGCGCGGCTGGTTCTTCAGCCTGCTGGCCGTATCAACGCTCTATAACGGCAAGGCTCCGTATAAGGCGGTCATTTCAACCGGACATGTGCTTGACGAGAACGGGCAGAAAATGTCCAAGTCCAAAGGGAATGTCATTGACCCGTGGGAAATCCTCGATGAATATGGAGCCGATGCGTTCCGCTGGGCATTGTTGTCTGACAGCGCGCCATGGAACAGCAAACGGTTCTCGCGGGGGATCGTTGGCGAAGCCAAATCAAAGGTAATGGACACTATCGTCAATACTCATGCGTTTTTTGCCCTGTATGCGTCGATTGACGGATATGAGCCTTCCAGGCATCCATACCGGGAATCTTCAGGAAAGCTGGACCGCTGGATTGTGTCGAGGTTGAACAGCTTGATCAAGCAGGTGGAGAAGGGGCTTGAGGTGAATGATTTTCTCAACCCGGCCAAAGCCATAGAGGTATTCGTCGATGAATTAAGCAACTGGTATATCCGCCGTTCCCGCGACCGGTTCTGGGGAAGCGGCCTGACGGATGACAAGCTGGATGCCTACGGGACGCTGCGGCATGTGCTGCTCACGCTCTCGCGGCTTATTGCCCCTTATGCGCCAATTCTCGCGGAAGACATCTACGGCAATCTGGGAGGCGGTACGGAAAGCGTTCATTTGGCCGATTACCCAAAAGCCGATGACTCCGCAATCGATGAAACCTTGGAGCGTGATATGGAGACCGCCCGTCAGATTGTCGAGCTTGCGCGCAATGTCCGCAACGAAACGGGGATCAAGACCCGTCAGCCGTTGTCCGAGTTGATTATTGCTCTGGATCGTGAATTCGATCTTACAGCGTATGAAGACATCATCAAGGACGAAATCAATATCAAGACTATTGCAATTGCAAGCGGCGACAGCGGGTTTGTGGATTTCACCTTTAAGCTGAACCTGAAGGTTGCGGGTAAAAAATACGGCAAACTGGTGGGGGGCATTCAAGCCTATCTGAAGCAGCTGACGCCGGAGCAGACCCAAGCGGTGGTGCAAAGCGGGGAGCTTGCATATCCTTCCTCCGAAGGTGAAACGTTGACTCTTGCACTCGATGAGCTGCTGATTGAGAAACAGGCCAAGGCCGGGTTTGCATCCGCTTCGGGTTATCAGCTGACGGTGGCGGTTAATACCGATATTACACCCGAGCTTGAACAGGAAGGCTTGGTTCGCGAAGTCATCCGCGCAGTTCAGGATACACGCAAGAAGCTGGATTTGCCGATTGAGAAGCGGGTTCATCTGACGCTTGATGTGGATGCCGAGCTGAAGGAAGCGCTGAAGGCATTCGAATCTGTTCTGATGGAGAATGTGCTGCTGAGCGGAGTCGATTATGGAAGCAGCGAGGGAATGGAGCGGCTGAAGCTCGGCGAGAAAGAAATTGGAATTTTAATCGGCGGTTAAGGGCATTATAACCGGTGAATAACCGCATATGACTTAACGTTCATGCGAATGCTGCCGGCGAAGCGGCAAATGCCGTTTCGCCGGCAGCATCTGCATGGGCGTTTTTTACTTCTTGCCTTGCTCATCAACTACCACGATCATACGGAGGGTTCAATATGACCGAGGAAACAAAAAGCCTGAACGCCATCCAGCATTCGATGGAAATATTGGACCGCCGGCTGGAGAAAGTCGCCGTGGATATGGAACGTTCGCAAATGGCGGATTATGTGCTGCTTCTTAATCGGCCGCTTTCCCTGATATGGCGCAATTTATTGGCCGGCATATTCCGCGGCGTCGGCATCGCGCTGGGATTTTCCATTTTTGCGGCGACGATTATTTATATCCTGCAGTTCCTTGGCGCGCTGAACCTGCCGATTGTCGGCGACTATATCGCTGATATTGTACGGATTGTGCAGCATCAGCTCGAAGGCAAAGTTTATTGACCGTTAAGAACGGCAAGTACGTTTCCTGTTCTGTACATAAGATTTAAGCCAGCTATTCCAGTCCGCTGTCTCCCTCTTTGTTTTTCAGATAATCGTAATATTCCCGGTTGCGAACGACGCTGACTACTTTCCCGGTAATATCGGTAGCCAGGAAGCTCTCCAGCGGCTCTACATAACCGTCTGGTTCGCCGGCTTCAATACCCATTTCGTCATAGGACTCGACGTCGCGGTTTTCGGACATGGCCGGAGAGTCGGAGTTTCCCCACTGCTCCACGATTTGCCAGGCATCTTCCCCGTCAAAGCCATTGTAGCCCTCATGCTCATCCATGCTGGAATGCCCGAAGGCTGGCGTGAGCACCTGCTCTTCAATGGGTCTGCGTTCTGATATCTCCTGCCTTGGCGAATGCTCCACACAATATAAGGTATCGGGCAGCGCCTGCAGCCGTTGATACGGGATAGTTTCGCCGCACACCAGACATCTGCCGTAAACGCCATTATCCATCGCCGTCAATGCCGCTTCAATCCGTTCCAGCCGAAGCTCCTCCTGCTCCAAAAGCGCCGTATCCTTGCCACGCTCATAGATTTCGCTTGCCACATCGCCGGGATGGTTATCGATCATCGACAATTCTCCGGTTTCATCCCGCTGGGAGTCGGCATGACCGTAATGATCGCTCTCTTCAAGCCGCCTGGCAGTTTCATTCTTCTCCGCTTCCAGTTGGCTTCGCAGCATATTCAACTGATTCATCGTCAATGTATTCACGATTGCAGCCCCTCTTTTCCATTTGTATAGCTGTGCAGGATTGTCTTTAGCTTTCGCTGATATGCCTGATTTTAGAGGTGGGCATCGCTGGGGCATTTGGCAAACGGGGGCAGGCGGGAGCAATGAAGGATTCGCTGGTGGCAAATAGGTGGAATATGCTACAATGTTTGGGACAAGGGGGCATGATGTTTTTGAGATTATATTATTATTGGATCGCTTTATTCGTCTTTGTGATTGATTGGGTTACCAAACGGCTAATCGAGAATAATCTTGTAATCGGTGAAAGAATCAATGTGCTCGGCGACGGATTTTTTATTATTACCTCCCTCCGCAACGAAGGAGCGGCATTTGGCATCCTCCAGCAGCAGCAGATATTGTTTCTCTGCATTACTTTGGTGGTTGTGGCCGGAATAGTCTGGTATCTCCAGAAGAACCGTCAGTCCGGCAAGCCCTTGTTACTGGTGGGCCTTGGCATGGTGCTTGGCGGGGCAGTAGGCAACTTCCTCGACCGTGCGCTTTATGGCCATGTAGTCGACTTTTTGCAATTTACCTTTGGTCATTACATCTTTCCGATATTTAACTTGGCCGACTCGGGTATTGTATGCGGGGTTGCGCTGATTTTGCTGGACGCCATTTTATCCATGAAGAATGAGAACGGAGATTCGAATGACCATAAAGAGCCTATCGAACAGGACAGACAGGATGGACAAGACGGACATGACAGCAAACAAGAGCATCAACCCATTCAATGATGAGCCGCTTGAGTTCACGGTTGACGAGAGTCAGACACGACAGCGGCTTGATAAATATGTAACAGAAAGCCTTGAAGAAGGACTGGCATCACGCACGCAGGTGCAGGAATGGATCAGGACCGGTGCGATTCAGGTGAACGGACGGACGGTTAAAGCCAACCACAAGATTACAGCCGACGAGCATATCGCCATTGTCATTCCTGAACCGGAGCAAGCCGTAATCGATCCCGAGGATATCCCGCTTGAAATTGCCTATGAGGACAGCGATGTCATCGTGATCAACAAACCGCGCGGGATGGTCGTGCATCCGGCGCCAGGACACTATTCGGGGACACTCGTTAACGCGCTTATGTTTCACTGTACCGATTTGTCCGGCATCAACGGCGTTCTTCGTCCCGGCATCGTACATCGTATAGATAAAGACACCTCCGGACTGATTATGGCGGCCAAAAATGATCTGGCCCACGCTTCACTCGCAGCCCAGCTGAAGGACCATACCGTGACGCGCAAATATATCGCGCTCGTTCACGGCAAAGTGCCGCATGAGCATGGCACCATCGATGCCCCGATCGGGCGGGATCCGCAGGACCGCAAGCTGTTTACGGTCACCCAGAAGGGCAGCAAGCATGCGGTTACGCATTTTGCAGTCCTGGAGAGATTGGGCGAGGACTTTACTTTGCTGGAGCTGCAGCTGGAAACCGGCCGCACGCATCAGATCCGCGTTCATCTCAAATACATCGGCTACCCGCTGGCCGGAGATCCCATGTACGGGCGCAACAAGACGATTGCACTCAAAGGGCAAGCGCTGCATGCGGCCGTTCTGGGCTTTACGCATCCCCGTTCCGGAGAGTATCTGGAGTTTTCTGCTCCTATTCCAGAGGACATTGAACATGAATTGATGATATTGCGGCAACGTTAATGGTGAAAAGTGCAAACTTTTCACTATTTTCTTTATTATGTTTGTTCTGTCTGTAGGCTATGATGATAGCAATTCATACTATGCCGCGAACGGCCATAGAAAGGTGAGATTGAAGTCAGATGACACAAATTAACCACAACTATACGCAGCTGCAGGGCAGCTACCTGTTTTCCGAGATTGCCAAACGCCGCACCAAATTCACCCAGGAGAATCCGAATGCGCAAATTATCAGCCTGGGTATCGGCGATGTTACCCGCGGTTTGCCTGATGCTGTCGTGAAAGCGATGCACAAAGCCGTGGACGAGCTGGCTAGCCCCGATGCATTCCGCGGGTACGGCCCGGAGCAGGGATATGATTTTCTGATTCAGGCCATTATTGAGAATGACTACAAAGCGCGGGGCATCGATATCGCAACCAATGAAGTGTTTGTAAGCGATGGTTCCAAATGCGATGTAGGCAATATCCAGGAGATTTTCAGCCAGGATGCGGTAGTAGCGGTACAGGATCCGGTATATCCGGTCTATGTGGACACCAATGTCATGGCAGGCCGTTCGGGTCAATTCAATAAAGAAACGAACCAGTACGAGAACATTGTTTATCTGCCATGCAGCTCGGAGAATGACTTTATTCCAAGCCTGCCTGACCGCAAAGTGGATTTGATCTACTTGTGCTATCCTAACAATCCGACAGGTATGACGCTGAGCAAAGAAGAGCTGAAGCGCTGGGTGGATTATGCCAGAGCGAACAACTGCATCATCCTGTATGATTCCGCCTATGAAGCGTTTATTCAGGAAGAGGATGTTCCGCGCAGCATTTATGAAATCGAAGGGGCGAAGGAAGTAGCCATCGAATTCCGCAGCTTCTCCAAAACAGCAGGCTTCACCGGCGTCCGTTGCGCCTACACGATTGTTCCGCGCGAACTGAAGGCCAAAGATGCAGACGGAAATACGCTGCTCGTCAATGATCTGTGGAACCGCCGCCACACAACGAAATTCAACGGCGTATCCTATGTGACCCAACGCGGGGCAGAGGCGATCTACAGCCCTGAAGGCAAACAGCAAATTGCCGCCACCATCGATTATTACATGACCAATGCCCGTATCATCCGTGACGGACTGGCTTCGCTTGGCCTGGAAGTATTCGGCGGCGTCAATGCCCCTTATATCTGGCTCAAAACACCAAACGGCATGGATTCATGGGCATTCTTCGATAAATTGCTGTCCGAGGCCAACATTGTGGGAACTCCTGGCGTAGGCTTCGGCCAAAGCGGACAAGGCTACTTCCGTCTCACCGCTTTCGGCAGCCGCGAGAATACCGAGAAAGCCGTTGAACGCATTACGAAGCTCAGCCTGTAACAACTCTCATGTAAGGTATTGACATCATTTGTCGAACGTGGGATAATTCCTTTAATGAACAGTAGTACCTTTAATTCAGTCCAGAGAGGCTGTCAAGGTATCGTGAATAATGGAATGTTCCTCATGCAACCCGGACAAGAACCGCTGGCGGCTTTTTGCGCGCAGACGGCTCTTGTCGGAAAGAGAAGGGAACATTCATTTGAACGACTCCTTGCGACGGCCGCAAGGAGTTTTTTATTGTGACCGATCATCGCTTGGAGTCAGGGAGGCGGATGAAGCGTATGGATGGGCAGCACCGCATCATTATGGACGAAACTGCGATCCGCCGTGCTCTCACGCGTATCGCCCACGAAATCGTGGAAAAGAACAAGGGCATTGATAACTGTGTACTCGTCGGCATTCGTACACGCGGCATTTATCTGGCGCAGCGAATCGCCGAGCAAATCCGCGAGATCGAAGGCCTCCCTGTAGAGGTGAAGGGAATCGACATTACCCTGTACCGCGATGACAGAGGAACCGGCGGAAGGTCGGGTTCCGGCTCAGAGCAGTCAGCTTCATCCTTGGAGGCAAGCAAAGACGACAATGTCATCAGTGTGCAGGACAAGCGGATTATTTTGTTCGACGATGTGCTGTATACGGGCCGTACGATCAGAGCTGCAATGGATGCATTGATGGATTGCGGCAGACCCCAGACGATTCAACTGGCGGTGCTGGTGGACAGGGGACATCGCGAGCTGCCGATCCGGCCTGATTATGTGGGCAAGAACGTGCCGACCTCCAAGCAGGAACAGATTCAGGTCTCGCTTCAAGAAGTGGATCATGAAGATAAAGTGACCATTATCCATTAAAGGGGGCAGGCTATAAGCATGAATGAAACGATAGTAAAACAGCGCAGTTTGCTGGGATTGAAGGATATGCCGCAGGAGGAAATAACAGAACTGCTGGAACGCGCCGCTTATTGGGAAGCCCAGCCCGACAAGCTAACCCCTGTGCTCCAGGGTAAATTTGTGGCCAATATGTTTTTTGAGAACAGCACCCGCACGAGATTCTCGTTCGAGGTCGCCCAGAAGCGTCTGGGAGCTGAAGTGCTGAACTTCTCCGCAGCGGTATCCAGTGTGCAAAAAGGCGAATCGATCTACGATACGGTGCGCACGCTTGAATCCATGGGGATTGACGCCGGGATCATCCGTCTGAAGCCGATCGGCGTGCTGGCGGACCTGGCAACCAAAATCAAGGTGCCGCTGATTAACGCCGGGGACGGAAATAACGAGCACCCTACGCAGGCGCTGCTCGATCTTTATACGATTCGCAAGGAGTTCGGTGGATTAAAGGGATTGACCGTTTCCATTATAGGCGATGTTCTGCACAGCCGGGTTGCCCGGTCCAACCTGTGGGCAATGAAGAAGCTTGGGATGAACATACGGTTTTGCGCCCCGCCAGGCATGGCAGCTTCCGAGCTCGACGTTCAATACGTCACGATCGAAGAAGCGTTGAAGTCCGATGTGGTCATGATGCTTCGCGTGCAGCTGGAACGCCATGAGAACGGCGTGTTCCAATCAGCCGGGGAATATCGGAAGCAGTACGGGCTGACGGCAGAGCGGGCTGCGTCAATCGCGGATCACGCCATCATCATGCATCCGGCTCCGATCAACCGCGATGTGGAAATCGACGATGAACTGGTGGAGCATCCGAAATCGCGGATTTTCCAGCAAATGCAGAACGGCGTAGCGGTCCGGATGGCCGTTATCGAGCGGGCGCTCGCTTAAGCAGCGGCTAATCAGATCGCATGCAAATGCCAAAAAGGAGAATTGAATAAATATGAGGTCCTTATGGATAGTAAACGGTCAAATATGGAATGAGAATAAAGAGCAGCTGGAAACCAGACATGTGAAAATTGAGAATGGCCTGATTGCCGCCATTGAAGACGGCGCAGCAGGGATTCCGGATACAGCTGGATATGAAGTTGTGGATGCGGCAGGAAAGCTGGTTTCCGCAGGATTGATCGATATGCACGTTCATCTGCGCGATCCCGGTTTTGAACATAAAGAAGATATCGCAACAGGCACCAGGTCCGCTGCCAAAGGCGGTTTCACAACGATTGCCTGTATGCCGAACACCAGGCCGGTTACTGACACGCCGGAAACCGTCAGGTACATTCTGGACAAGGCTGCAGCTGAAGGCGTCGTTAAGGTACTGCCTTATGCGGCTATAACCAAGAACGAGCTTGGCCGCGAGCTGACCGATTTTGCAGCGCTGAAGGAAGCTGGCGCAGTTGGCTTCACCGATGACGGCGTGGGCGTTCAGAATGCACAAATGATGAAAAACGCCATGGCGCTGGCAGCTTCCATGGACATGCCGGTTATTGCCCACTGCGAAGACGACTCACTCGTTGAAGGCTTGTTCGTCTCCGAGGGCAAATTCGCTGAACGCAGCGGCTTGAAAGGCATTCCCAACGAATCGGAGGCCATCCATGTCGGACGGGACGTTTTGCTGGCGGAATCGACAGGCGTCCACTATCATGTCTGCCATGTAAGCACCGAGCAATCGGTTCGTCTGATCCGGCTCGCCAAGCAGGTCGGGATTAAAGTAACTGCCGAGGTATGCCCCCATCACCTGGTTCTCTCGGATGAGGACATTCCGGGGATGGATGCCAATTGGAAAATGAACCCTCCGCTGCGGACACCCCGCGATGTCGAAGCGGTTATCGAAGGACTCGAGGACGGTACGCTGGACATGATCGTGACCGACCATGCGCCGCATAGTGCAGAGGAGAAGGCGCGCGGCATGCAGCTTGCGCCGTTCGGAATTGTCGGCTTTGAAACAGCTTTTCCGCTCCTGTATACGAAATTTGTGCAGACTGGCAAATGGACGCTGGGCTTCCTGCTCAAGAGAATGACAACTGACCCTGCGCGGGTATTCAGACTCAGCAGCGGCAGGCTTGAAATCGGAGCGCCAGCGGATGTGACGATTGTGGATTTGGAGAACGAGCGGACGGTTGATCCGGAAAGCTTCGTTTCCAAAAGCAATAATACGCCGTTTGGCGGCTGGAAATTATCCGGGTGGCCCGTGCTGACCATTGTGGACGGATCTGTGGTTTGGTCGGAACTGTAAGATAACAGAGAGAAACATACTCAACTTAGATCAGTGTCTCGCGTCTGATGCGAACCTATTCTTCTGTCAGAGGAGCAGGAAAACGCTGAGGATGCGTTACATGCAAAACTTTCAAACCTTTAGGAGTGATACGGATGCAAGCAAGATTGTTATTGGAAGACGGCACTTTGTTTACAGGCCTTGGCTTCGGCGCGGATGGCCAGTCGGCCGGCGAAGTCGTGTTCAACACCGGCATTACCGGTTACCAGGAAGTCCTTTCCGATCCGTCCTACTGCGGACAGATTGTCACGATGACGTACCCTCTTATCGGAAACTATGGCATTACGCGCAATGATTTTGAATCCATCAGCCCTTTTATCCATGGATTTGTTGTGCGCCGTCATGAGCCGGTTCCGAGCAATTGGCGCGCTGAATATACGCTTGACCGCCTGCTGAAGGAATATGGCATTATCGGCATCAGCGAAATTGATACCCGCATGCTTACCCGTAAACTTCGTCATTTTGGAACCATGAAGGGCATTCTTACGACCGGCTCCGAGCGGGTGGAAGAGCTGCAGGAGCGTCTTGGCCTGACTCCGCTGATGACCGATCAGGTGGCCCGCACTTCGACCAAAAGCATATTCTCAAGCCCAGGTGAAGGCGAGCGGATCGTATTAATCGATTACGGCGCAAAAAGCGGAATTCTCCGCGAGCTGACCAAGCGCGGCTGCGACGTCATCGTCGTGCCGCAGGACACGACGGCCGACCAAATCCGCCGCCTGAAGCCTGACGGCATACAGCTGTCCAATGGCCCCGGGGATCCCAAGGATGTCCCGCATGCGGCTGAAACCATCAAGGAGCTGCTGGGCGAATATCCGATGTTCGGCATCTGCCTGGGTCACCAGCTGTTCGCACTGGCCTGCGGCGCGGATACCTCGAAGCTGAAATTCGGGCATCGCGGCGGCAATCACCCGGTTAAGGAGCTGGCAACCAACCGCTGTTACATTACCTCGCAGAACCACGGCTATACCGTGCTTGAAGACTCAGTGAGCAGCACTCAGCTGGAAGTGACGCACATCAACAATAATGACCGTACGATTGAAGGATTGAAGCATACGCAGTTCCCGGCTTTCTCGGTTCAATATCACCCGGAGGCAGCGCCAGGTCCATTCGATTCCAGCTACCTGTTTGATGAATTCCTGCAAATGATCCGCACCCATAAAAAAGACAACCCACAGAGACCGCGTCAGGCACAACTTGCGGAGTCATTGAGAGGAGAGCTGCAGTATGCCCAGAAATAATGAACTCAAAAAAATTCTCGTCATCGGTTCCGGACCCATCGTCATCGGACAAGCGGCGGAGTTTGACTATGCAGGCACGCAGGCCTGCCAGGCGCTGAGAGAAGAAGGCTTCGAGGTTGTGCTGATCAACAGCAATCCGGCAACAATCATGACTGATACGAATATGGCCGACAAAGTATACATCGAGCCGATTACGCTTGAATTTGTTACCCAAATTATCCGCCAGGAGCGTCCGGATGGATTGCTGCCGACGCTTGGCGGACAGACCGGCCTCAATATGGCGGTAGAGCTTGCCCGGGCTGGTGTGCTGGAGCGGGAGAATGTCAAGCTTCTCGGCACTCAGCTGACGGCCATTGAGAAAGCCGAGGACCGCGATCTGTTCCGCGATTTGATGCGCGAGCTGGAGCAGCCGGTACCGGACAGCGTTATTGTGACAACGGTTAAGGAAGCGGTCGATTTCGCCAATGAAATCGGTTATCCGATTATTGTGCGTCCGGCCTACACGCTGGGCGGAACAGGCGGCGGCATCTGTCACAGTGAAGAGGAATTGCTAGAAATCGTAGCCTCGGGTATCCGCTACAGCCCGATCAGCCAGTGTCTGGTCGAGAAATCGATCGCCGGCATGAAGGAAGTTGAATATGAGGTTATGCGCGACGCGAACGACAACTGTATCGTCGTGTGCAACATGGAGAACTTCGATCCGGTAGGCGTTCATACGGGCGATTCCATCGTTGTGGCGCCAAGCCAAACCTTGTCCGACCGCGAATATCAAATGCTGCGCTCGGCTTCGCTGAAAATCATCCGCGCCCTGAACATCGAGGGCGGCTGCAACGTACAATTCGCGCTTGATCCGCACAGCTATCAATATTATGTCATCGAGGTGAATCCGCGCGTCAGCCGTTCATCGGCTCTGGCATCCAAAGCGACCGGATATCCAATCGCCAAGATGGCAGCCAAAATCGCAATCGGCTATACGCTCGATGAAATCGTTAACCCCGTCACAGGCCAGACCTACGCTTGCTTCGAGCCGACGCTGGATTATATCGTATCGAAGATTCCGCGCTGGCCGTTCGATAAATTCCTGTCCGCCAACCGCAAGCTGGGTACGCAAATGAAAGCGACCGGCGAAGTGATGGCGATCGGCCGCACATTCGAGGAATCGATTCATAAAGCGGTCCGTTCACTTGAAATCGGCGCGCACCGGATACATCTGAAGGATGCGGCTGGATTGTCCGAGGAAACGCTCCGCACGCGGCTGGAGAAGCCGGATGACGAGCGGATGTTCCTTGTAGCAGAGGCCTTCCGCCGCGGATACGCGCTTCAGGATATTCAGGATTTGACCAAGATCGACTGGTGGTTCCTAGATAAAATCGAAGGCATCGTCCGCTTCGAGGATGAACTGCGCCGCGCTGAAGTACTGACCTATGAGGTGCTGTACCAGGCCAAGCGCAAGGGCTTCTCTGACCGCTCCATTGCGGAAATCCGCATGGAAGGCAATCACAGGGATCTGGCCAATGAGCATGATGTGCGCAAATTCCGCAAGGAACAGGGCTTGAATCCGGTTTACAAAATGGTAGATACCTGCGCGGCAGAATTTGAAGCAACCACGCCTTATTATTACTCGACCTATGAAACAGAGAATGAAGTCATCCAGACCTCCAAGGAGAAAGTGCTTGTGCTTGGCTCCGGTCCGATTCGGATCGGTCAGGGCATCGAGTTCGATTACTCCACCGTACATGCCGTGTGGGCCATTCAAAGCGCCGGCTATGAGGCGGTCATCATCAATAACAACCCGGAGACGGTTTCTACCGACTTCTCAACGTCCGACCGCTTGTACTTCGAGCCGCTGTTCTTCGAGGATGTCATGAACGTCATTGAGCAGGAGAACCCGATCGGCGTCATCGTGCAGTTCGGCGGCCAGACCGCAATCAATCTTGCGGCTCCGCTCACCAAGGCCGGAATTCGCATTCTGGGCTCGGATCTGGAAAGCATTGACGCGGCGGAAGACCGCAAGAAATTCGAAGCGCTGCTGCGCAAGCTGAATATCGCCCAACC
Organism: Paenibacillus sp. JT22N12; assembly: GCF_056269365.1. Lineage (NCBI taxonomy): Bacteria > Bacillati > Bacillota > Bacilli > Caryophanales > Paenibacillaceae > Paenibacillus > Paenibacillus sp. JT22N12. The sequence goes on from NZ_JBWDNU010000002.1 coordinate 973,818, forward strand.
GGAAGGGAAGACAGTCATCTCCGTCGGCGAGGCAGTCGAGACCGCTCAAGGACTCGGTTACCCGGTTCTGGTACGCCCGTCCTATGTGCTTGGCGGACGCGCCATGGAAATCGTCTATTCCGATGAGGAGCTGCTCATGTACATGGAGCAGGCGGTAAAAATCAATCCGGAGCATCCGGTCCTGATCGACCGTTATATGCTCGGCAAGGAAGCGGAAGTCGATGCGATCTGCGATGGCGATACCGTGCTGATTCCGGGAATTATGGAGCATGTCGAGCGTGCGGGCGTTCATTCCGGCGACTCCATTGCGGTATATCCTCCACAGTCTCTGTCTGACAGGCTGAAGCAGCAGATGGTCGATATTACGATTAAAATCGCCAAGGAGTTCAAAGTCATCGGACTTGTGAACATCCAGTTCGTTATCTACCAGGACGAAGTATACGTTATCGAAGTCAATCCGCGTTCCTCGCGTACGGTGCCGTTCCTGAGCAAAGTGACGAACATTCCAATGGCCAACCTGGCGACCAAAGCCATTCTGGGCGAGAAGCTGATTGATCTGGGCTACAGCGAAGGCCTATGGCCGGAAGATGACTTTGTTTCGGTAAAAGTGCCGGTATTCTCGTTTGCGAAGCTCCGCCGCGTTGACCCGACACTGACGCCGGAAATGAAATCGACCGGAGAAGTGATGGGCCGCGATCAGCAGTATGCCAAAGCGCTGTACAAAGGTCTGATCGGCGCCGGTATGCGAATTCCGCCAACAGGCGCGATCATCGCGACGGTGGCTGACAAAGACAAGCCGGAAGCTCTTGAAATCCTGCGCGGCTTCTACGATCTTGGCTACAACATCATTGCCACGGGCGGAACGGCAGCATCGCTCAAAGCCGCAGGGCTTCGCGTGAAAACCGTCAACAAGCTCAGTGAAGGCTCGCCGAACATTCTGGATCTGATCCGCGATGGACAGGCGCATTTCGTGGTCAATACGCTGACTAAAGGCAAGACACCTGAGCGTGACGGCTTCCGCATCCGCCGTGAAGCGGTGGAGAACGGCGTTGTCTGTATGACTTCGCTGGATACCGTACGCGCGCTGCTGAATATGCTCGAGACGATTAACTTCTCATCCCGTCCGATGCCGGTTCTGCAGAAATAAAAGGCCATAAAAGCCTGCCCACAAGCAGGCTTTTGCCATGCGTTCGCAAAATTTCGGAGGTGGGTTCATGATTAAACTGTCTCGTGAGGAAGCGGCTGGGCGCATTATGGTAGCCCTTGATTATCCCGATGCCTCCGCAGCCGAAGGGCTGCTTCGCAGTCTGGAGGGTATTCCCTGCTACATGAAAGTGGGCATGCAGCTCTTTTACGCCGCCGGCCCGGACTTTGTAGCCGGACTGAAGGAGCGGGGCTACCGGATTTTCCTGGATTTGAAGATGCATGATATCCCCAATACCGTCAAAGGCGGGGCGGGCAGCATCACGAAGCTTGGGGTTGATATTTTCAATGTTCATGCAGCCGGGGGCGTCCGGATGATGGAAGCTGCCCTTGAAGGGGTGGATGCGGCATTTGACAGTGCCGGCAGCCAGAAGCGTCCTGCGGTTATTGCGGTAACTCAGCTGACCAGTACAAGCCGGCTTACGCTCAATGAGGAAATCGGCATTGAAGGAAGTGTCGAGGATGCCGTCCTGCGTTATGCCCGGATGGCCAAACAGGCGGGACTCGACGGCGTAGTTGCGTCGCCGCAGGAAGTACAGTCCATCAAAGCCGCCTGCGGCGCTGCTTTTCAAACGATCACGCCGGGCATCCGTCCGGCAGGCTCGGACGTCAATGATCAATCACGGATTATGACGCCGCGCGAAGCGCTCGAAGCAGGAACTGATTATATGGTAATTGGCCGTCCCATTACGGCTGCTCCCGATCCGCGGGAAGCGCTTGAATCCATTCTGAGGGAGATGCTATAAGATGACGATACCTTTATTGGAACAGCTGCCTGTTGAAATTGCCAAAGCCTTGCTGGAAATTAACGCGGTGATGCTGCGCCCCGCAGATCCCTTCACCTGGACGTCGGGATTGAAATCGCCGATCTACTGCGACAACCGCTTGACGATGTCCTATCCGGAAATCCGTGACCGGATTGCGGAAGGGTTCGCTGCCGTTATACGGGAGCGCTACCCGGACTGCGAGGCCGTTGCCGGGATCGCGACAGGCGGAATTCCGCATGCCGCCTGGGTGGCTCAGAAGCTGAACCTCCCGATGCTGTATGTGCGGGACAAAGCCAAGGGGCACGGCAAGACGAACCAGATTGAAGGCCATTTCACACCAGGCCAAAAGGTGGTCCTGATCGAGGATCTGATCTCCACAGGCGGCAGTTCTCTCAAAGCGGCTGTAGCGGTGCGGGATGCGGGCTGCGAGGTGCAGGGGGTTATCGCCATCTTCACGTATCAGTTCCAGCTGGCAATTGATGCTTTTGCCGCTCAACATATTACGCTGGATACGTTATCCAACTATACGGCATTGATTGAAGTTGCCGTACAGAACGGCGCGGTGCAGCAGAGTGAAGTGGAGCTGCTGCTCGAATGGCGGGAGAATCCGCAAGCCTTCGGGCAATAAATGACGCTCAAACATAGCAGAGAACATGGGAATTATCCATGTTCTCTTTTTTTTGAAATATAAGAAAGTATAAAATTCGACCTGTACTTTGCTTATATTTTTGAGAAAGAAACTAACGTTGTCGCCAAAAATACGGCAACTTAGTTTCTTCTTCATTCAATTGGTTCAAATCCTATAAACCTGTGTAATAAGTAAAAACGCTGCTGCATACAATAGCTTATCCACCCAATAGAAACTGATAATGAGAGGGAAAAACGATATGAACAACACCTATTTTGAACATTTATTCGAAACTACAGGCGACTTGCTTTACCGTGTACGCATCTACGACCGGGAGCTAACGAAGGTTGACGAAATCATCGAAATGGATGAAACCTACAGTATGATCGAGAGAAAGCTGAAAAGAATGGACAACGACGCCTGGCAGGAACGGGCTGCCCATAAGCTCCAGCAAATGAAGTACAGGCTGGTTACGATGATGGAGGATTTATTATTTACCGCCTAATTTATGGATCGTAATAAAATGCTTGCCAAACCGTTTATGGGATAGTAATATGTTACATTAAACGGAAGGGTTTCTAGGGCTCCGCCACCGGGCGAACCGAGCGAAACCAGGCAAAGGACGATAGTCATGCCACACCGTAGGGATAAAAGACCTTCGGCAAGTTCCGCCTCACTTCTAGTGGGCGGCGTTTGCGGAAGGTCTTTTTTGCTATTTTATAAAAAGGGGGCGGACGGCCAATATGATCGCTTTGCGAACCAATGGATTATGCAAGACGTTCCGGGTGAAACGAAAAACGGCTGGTCTGAGCGGAAGCATCCGATCCTTGTTCAGACCGGAGTGGGAGGAAAAGCAGGCGGTGGGCGGCATCGACCTCCTCGTTCACGCCGGGGAAACAGTCGCTTTTCTCGGGCCGAATGGAGCCGGCAAGTCAACGACTATCAAAATGCTGACCGGCATCCTTCATCCCACCTCGGGAAGCGCGGAAGTGCTTGGCTTCACGCCGTGGCGCGACCGCTCCCGGCTTTCGTACCGGATCGGCGCTGTTTTCGGCCAGAAATCGCAGCTGTGGTACCATTTGCCGCCGATTGATACATTTGATCTGATCAGCCGGGTTTATGAGTTGAATAGAAGCGACTATCTCGCAAGACGCGCAGATTTAATTGAACGCTTTGAACTGGGGCCGTATCTGTATACGCCGGTCCGCAAGCTGTCGCTTGGCGAGCGAATGCGCTGCGAAATCGCGGTCACCTTCCTTCACCGACCGGAGCTGCTGTTTCTGGATGAGCCGACCATCGGGTTGGATGTTGTGGTGAAGCAGCGAATTCGCGAGCTGATCAGGCAGTGCAACCGCGAGGAAGGCACGACGGTGTTCTTGACCTCCCATGATGCGGGCGACGTTGAGGAGCTTTGCGCCCGGGCGGTAGTCATCCATCATGGCGGCATTCTGCTGGACGCGCCTGTGGAGAAATTGAAGCGCGACGTCATGAACAGCAAGACGATCGTGTTAACGTTGGCCGCATCCCATGCGGGATCTGTTCAGCCGGCGGTAGCAGGAGCAAGCCTGGTTTCTGCAGAAGGAAGGCGGATGAAGCTGGCTGTGGATCTGCGGCAAACCGATATTGAAACCGTGCTTGGCGCTCTGCTTACGCAGGTCAGGCTCGAGGATGTGACGATAGAAGATCCGCCGATGGAAGAGATTATTAAGCATATTTACGGGATGAGTGCGGCCGGGACGGGAGGGGAAGAGGGCTAATGAACGGACGATTGCTGAAGTGGCAGGCCAAAAGCATGAAGGCTGGAGCGGTTTCCAGGATAACCGTGCGCCAGCAGTTGGCGTACAAGTCTGATTTTGCGATGCGCGCCATTTTTCTGCTGGTCATTCTCTATGTTTTTACCCAGCTGTGGTCGGCAGCTTATGAAGGAGATAGCGAGAGGGTTATCTCCGGCTTTACACTCAAACAGATCGTCTGGTATCTGGTATTCACCGAGGCGTTGACCATGGCGGTTCCTTCCCTTTGCCTGCGCATCGAGGAAGAGGTGAAGAACGGCGATATTGCGATCCGGCTTATTCGGCCGCTGTCTTATGTCGGTTATCATTATATCTCCTATATAGCGGAATCCGTCTTTCGCTTTGCTGTTCATCTGGTGGTGGGCAGCCTGATAGCCTGGACATTCGTTGGCGCGCCGTCATTCGGTCTTGGATGGCTCGGTTTTCTGTCTCTTAGCTTAGGCTCGCTTACCCTTGCCTTTTTGCTTAATGCTGCGGTTGCTTTAACGGCTTTCTGGGTGGAGGAAACGCGTGGAATGGAATTTGTCCTGCAAAAGCTGCAGTTTACGGTAGGCGGCATGCTGCTGCCCATCGATTTGATGCCGGAGTGGCTGCAGCGGGTTTGTTCATGGCTGCCCTTCCAGGCCGTCTTGTATTTTCCCGCCCGGACGGCCGTCAATTACGAGAACGCGCCCATGCTGCAGCAGTTTGCCATTCAAGCAGCCTGGATATCGATCATGGCGCTTGTTGTGATATTCATCTACCGGAGAGGGGTGGCGAAGCTTCATGTCAATGGGGGATAGGGCAGATAGCCGCAGAGCAGGCGGATCATTTTTGTCTAACGTACGTTTTCTGCTGACCTGCTGGAAAGTGAATTTCGCATCGGCGATGGAATACCGGATCAGTTTTTTCCTCATGGCCGGGATGATGTTTGTGAATAACTTTATGTGGCTGTTCTTTTGGAGCCTGTTTTTTAACCGGTTTCCGGCTGTCAATGGCTGGGATCTTAACGATGTGATGATGCTGTGGGCTGTCGGTGCAGGCGGCTTTGGATGGGCCAGCATGCTGTTCGGCAACTTTCACCGGATTGCGTCAATTGTCGCCGCAGGTCAACTGGATGTCTATCTGTCGCAGCCGAAGCCCGTGCTTCTCCATGTCATTGCAAGCCGGATGTCGCTTACTGCGATAGGGGATTTTGCCTTTGGCATCGTGGTGTATCTGCTGGTGGGCGACCATACAATTATCGGGGCGCTGCTGTTCACAGTCGCTATGCTTATCAGCGGTGTATTATTCATGGCGGTCATGATTATTGCCGGCTGCTGCTCGTTCTTCATGGGGAATTCCGAGGGGATTTCGCAGCAGGTATTCAACGGGTTTCTTGCGCTCACCACCTATCCTTCGGATATTTTTCGGGGATTGGCCAAAATGCTGTTGTTCTCGCTGGTTCCCGCCGGGTTCATCAGCTATCTGCCCATAGGCATGCTGAAGCATTTTAACCCTTTGTTTGCATTCAGCGCCATAGCTATTACTGTTCTGCTGTTTGCTGCAGCGGTGGTGTTTTTTCAAATCGGTCTGCGCCGTTATACATCAGGCAATGCCATCGCCATGCGGGGCTGATCCTTCAACGGGAATGCCATTTCCTTCATCCGGATCGAACAGTATTCAGGCCGCCGTCAACATGACGGCGGCCTTTGTTCAAATTTAAGCAACGTATAAAACGATCTCATAATTTGCTTATATTTCTAATGGAAGAAACTAACTGTGCTTCCAAAAGGACAGCACAGCCTTTTATTCTTGATGTCTGCTATGTTCAAATATCCGCGTATTTAAGCGATAAATCCATAATTCAGGAAATTTATGTGGTAATGCTCCCACTTTATTAAAAATTTATCTAATCGTGCCACTTTATTCGTAACTTTTTGTCCTTGAGCTCCGTCTATACGGTATATTGAGATTAAAGAATTCTAATGGGAAAGGGGGTCACGGATACCAGCATGGCATTGTGGAGACGCAAACAAACCGAATCAGTTGCCGTTATCGAGCCTTCGGCAGAGCCGGCACTTGAACCAACAGAGATGGTTAAACAAGAGGTCAGGGCTGAACTAAAGCAATTGGCAGAGAGCGGCAAGCCGCTCTTGTCTGTCGAATCAGTAGAGCGGACGTTCCAGGTCGGCGGACAGCCGCTTCATGTTCTTAAGGGCATTAACATGGAGCTAAAGCCCGGGCAGCTCGTCATGCTTCGCGGGCGATCCGGATCCGGCAAGACGACACTGCTCAACATGATCGGGGGACTAGATCAACCGACGAAGGGACAGATTTTTTTTCATGAGCTGCCTTTTCACAAGATGAATGATGATCAGAGGACGTCTACAAGGCGCAAGCAGATGGGGTTTATCTTTCAGGCCTTCGCGCTTATGCCTCTGTTATCGGCCTATGAGAATGTGGAGCTGTCGCTGCGGATGGCCGGGACGCCCAAGGGCGAATGGAAATCGCGGGTGCATCATTGTCTGGAGCTGGTGGGCCTGACCAAGCGGATGAATCACCGACCCTTTGAGCTCTCGGGGGGCGAGCAGCAGCGTGTGGCCATTGCCAAGGCGATCGCGCACCGTCCGCTGCTGCTGCTGGCGGATGAGCCGACGGCGGATCTGGATTCGCAGATGTCAGCCCAAATCATGTCGGTTTTTCAAACGATTATCCGCACGGAGCAAGTTACAATTTGTATGACAACGCACGATCCTACGATTTTGGAGGTTGCCGATCATGTTTACGAAATGGTTGACGGAAGGTTCATTTAAGCGGACAGCTGCAGTTATTCTGGGGGCTGTACTCGTGTTCACAAGCGGCTGCTCGCTGCTCCCCAATGAGGACCCGGAGGAAGTGCTGCCTGAGATCACGCCGCCGCAAATTTCGAAGAAGCCGGAATATGAGGTGACGACGACGACGCTTGAATCGAAAACAACGGGAACCGGCAAGATTATCTCGCTGCGGGAAGAGACGATGTATTTTACGCTTGAAGGCAAGCGCCTTAAGGATTTGAACGTAAAAGCAGGGCAAAAGGTAACAGCCGGTCAGGTTATCGCCTCCTTGGACGTCGATGATTTGGTGAAGACTTTGCGGTCCGACAAACTGCAGTTTAAGAAAGACGAAGTGCAGATGAAAGATACGCTGCGCAAGAAGGATGAAATGGACCCTGTCGATTTTGAAATGGCTGTCGTCGATTTTGAGGCCAAGCGCCAGCAGCTGGTGGAAGCCCAGGCTGAGATCGATAAGGCGACGATCAAGGCTCCTTTTACCGGAACTGTCGTATCCTTGTCGGTGATGAAAGGCGATTCCATTACGGCCTATGATCCGGTCTGCGTGATTGCGGACACGGCTCAATTAACGGCAGGAGCCAAGATGACCCCGGAAGAACTGACTGGAATCAGTGTCGGCATGCCGGTAACTGTAGACATTAACGGAGCCGGCGAGGTCAAGGGCACGGTGAAGCAGCTGCCTGTTGTTGAACAGGAGGATGAGAATGGAGGCAACGGTGGCGGCGGTAATGGCAATGCCCCGGAAAAGCCTGAGCGTCCTGAGGATTTTCTTATTGTAGCGCTCGAGAAAATGCCGGCGAAGGCCGTGCGTGGAACGCTTCTGTCCATCAGCATCACCACATCGCGCAAGGAAAATGTCATTGTTATTCCTCCTTCGGCTCTTCGCACCATCGGTTCGCGCACGTATGTCCAGGTTGTTGATGATCAGGGCAAACGCGAGGTGGATGTCGAGGTTGGCGAACAGACAGCCACAGAAATTGAAATTATAAAAGGTTTAACGCCTGGACAGAAAGTCGTAGGTCGATAGACGATGGGGATGCCGTTATTTCGCTTTTTGTTCCGCAAAATGTGGAACACGCGATGGATGACGCTAAGCTCGCTTGCCGGTCTGATTATTGCCGTAGCATTCGCGACTAGCATTCCGATGTATGCGGACGGCGCCCTTAAACGGGTTGTCGCACAATCGCTGAAGGAAGAAAGCAGCGGATTGCCCGCGGGATCGCTGCTTATGCGCTATCAGGCGACAGGCGGCGGCAGCACGGATGTGAATGCACTGACGGAAGTATCGCGTTATGTCAAAGAAGATGTTCCACCCGATATCGGATTTCCTTACAATACTTACGTTCAGAATTTGGCAATCCGCAGCGCGGACATCACGCCTGAAGATCCTACCAAGGTGGATGCCAGCCGTTCCAGGCAAATGTCTTTAACTTCCATGTCGGGACTTGAGGACAAAAGCGAGCTGACCCAAGGGCGCTGGTTCGCCGATGCTGTAGGTGACGACGACGTGGTTGAAGCGGTGATCATGGAAGAAGCCATGTACAGAAGTGATATACATATCGGTGATGTGTTTGAGTATCCGATATACAGCGGATTGAATTTGACGCTGCGGGTAAAGATCGTCGGCGCCTATAAACCGCTGAGCGAGACGGACCCCTATTGGTATCAGGGGCTTGAAGGCATGATGAGCACGCTGCAAATTGGCGGGACGGCCTTCGAGAAGGGTCTCCTCCAGGACCGTAAAATCCCTCTTCATACGGCGAATTGGTATTATGCCTTTGATTTGGGGGAAATCCAGACGAGTCAATTGTCTCCTCTGGAGAAAACGCTGGATCGCCTCAATATTGAATTGTACCAGCGGCTCAAGGATACGAAGGTTGAAATTTCCTTCGCCAGTCTGCTGAGTGAATTCCGGACACAAAGTCTCCAGCTGCAGCTGCTGCTCTTTACATTGGCGGCGCCGATGCTGGCGATGGTATTCTACTTTATCGCGATGAATGCAAGGCAATCGCTCGATAAGCAGCGAAGCGACATCGCTGTACTTCGCAGCCGGGGAGCGGGCACAAGGCAGATTATCTGGATCTATCTGCTCGAGAGCATTGTGCTGGGCATTATTGCTCTGATCATCGGTCCTTCCATCGGCTGGTTTATGGCCAAGAGCATCGGTTCAGCCAATGGATTCCTGGAGTTTGTCAACCGCCAATCGATTCCGGTCGGCTTCTCTACGGAAGCGATCATCGCCGGGCTTGCGGCTGTCGTCCTTGCGATGCTGGCAACGGTTATTCCCGCTGTTATCTATGCCAGATCTTCGATCGTCAATTACAAGCAGCAGCTTGCCCGATCGGATCGAAGGCCGGTATGGCAGCGCTGGTACCTGGATGTGCTGCTGCTGGGAGCGGCCGGTTACGGCTGGTATTTGTTCAACGAACGGCAGATGATTACCTTCCAAAGCGGGATGACGACGGACCAATTGAATGTCCAGCCGTTCCTGTTCTTTGTTCCGGCGCTGGCGATCTTCGCGATGGGGCTTTTCTTCCTGCGCGTGTTCCCGTGGCTGCTGAAGCTCTTTAATTGGCTTGGCCGGAAGCTGCTGCCGGTGCCGCTTTATTTGACACTGACTCAGCTCTCCCGTTCGTCGAAAGGTTATTATCCGCTTATGATTCTGCTTATATTGACGCTAGGCCTGGGCGTATACAATGCCTCGGCAGCCCGGACGATTGACCTGAACTCTACGGAGCGAACGCTCTACAAGTTTGGAACAGACGTCATTATGCAGACAGTCTGGGAAGGAAAGGCCGAAGTGATCGATACCGGAGGCCAAAATGGCAGCGGCGGTGGCGGCCAAAACGGCGGCAGCGGTCAAGGAGGCGGCCAGGGCAGCGGTGGAGCAGGAGGCGGTGGAGGAGCTGGAGGAGGCGGCGGCCAGGGCGGTGGTTCCACGGTTCCGACGCGAATCAATTATTCGGAGCCGCCTTTCGAAATTTTCCGCAAGCTCGACGGTGTGGAAGCAGCGGCCCGCGTGCTGCAGACCAAAGGTAATGTAGTCATCTCCGGACGTTCCATCGGCCAAGGGACATTGATGGGAATCGATAATGTCGATTTCTCCAAGGTTGCCTGGTTCCGGGATGATTTGTTCCAGACGCATCCTTTCAATTATTTGAACTATCTGGGCATGTATGAGCAGGCAGCAATTATTCCCTCCGGTGTTGCGGAGAAATATCAGCTGAAGCTTGGGGATGTCGTTTCGGTCGGCTTGCAGGAAGGGATGATCGATTTTGTCGTTGTCGGCATTGTGCCTTACTGGCCTGCCCAATACCCGGATCAATCGCCTTTTGTCATTGCCAATCTGGATTATATCTATGATCAGGTTCCAATCATTCCTTATGATGTATGGCTGAAGATGAAGCCTGGCGCGCTTACGGGGCCGATTATGAAGAAGCTGGAGAGTCAGGGGATTGAACTTGCGGGCGTCCAGGATGTCCGCATCGAGCTGGCGGCTCAAGCCAAGCATCCGACCAGGGGCGGCGTCTTCGGAATTCTGAGTCTGGGTTTTCTGGTCTCGATCATCGTTTCGCTTACCGGTTATGTACTCTATTGGTTCTTTAATCTATCTGGCAGAATCGTACAATTTGGCGTTCTTCGAGCCATGGGCTTGTCGCGCAGGCAGTTGACAGGCATGCTCCTGCTGGAGCAGATTTTTACAGCCGGCTTGTCGATCGGCCTCGGCATATTGATTGGAAAGATTGCGAGTTTGCTCTTCCTGCCCTTTCTGCAGACATCGGAAAATGTCACGAATTCGGTTCCGCCGTTCCGGGTGGTTTTCGATTCGAAGGATACGACACAATTATATATTGTCGTAGGTGCCATGATGCTTCTGGGAGCGGCGCTGCTGCTGGTGCATATCCGCAGATTGCGTGTGCATCAGGCGGTGAAGATGGGAGAGGAGCGTTAATAACAACATGATTACATGCGAAGGCCTTGTCAAAATTTATAAAACCGAAGATCTCGAAGTTGTTGCTCTTCAAGGACTGAATCTGAACGTCCGCGAGGGCGAGATGATGGCGATCATCGGCAACAGCGGCAGCGGGAAATCCACCCTGCTTAACATTCTGGGAGGGCTTGACCGGCCCTCTGCCGGTTCCGTCACAGTCGGTCCCTGGGATTTGCTCAAGATTACCGATGAGCAGCTCGTTTCTTACAAAAGGGACACCGTGGGCTTTATCTGGCAGAACAACGCGCGCAATCTGCTGCCTTATTTAACGGCGCTGGAGAATGTGGAGATGCCGATGATGCTGTCATCCAAGCTGGACCGTCCTTATGCCAAGCAGCTGCTGGAATGGGTGGGTCTGAAGGAGCGGATGCACAATAAGCTCCATCAGCTTTCAGGCGGGGAGCAGCAGCGCGTAGCCATAGCGATCTCATTGTCCAATCATCCTAAGATGCTGCTGGCCGACGAGCCGACCGGCTCGGTCGATTCACGGACCTCGGACATGATTATGGATATCTTTCGAAAATTAAATCGTGAAATCGGGATTACGATCGTGATTGTAACCCATGATCTGTCGCTGGCAGGCAAGGTGGACCGTGTCGTGGCGATTCGCGACGGGCTGACCAGTACGGAATTTATTAAACGCAATCCCAACATAGATGCAGATGGCAACATCAGCCTGTCGCAGCAGGGCATAGGCGAGGTTCATGAGGAGTATGTGGTGGTCGACCGGGTTGGCCGGCTCCAAATACCCAAAAATTATTTAACGGCTTTAAAGATTACCGATAAAGCGTCGATGGAATTCGATGGCGAGCGCATTATTATTTCGCCGCCAAAATCATTGGAGGGATAACCGTAATGGAACTCAAGGTCAAACCTAAAGGAAAATCAGTCATCCGCAGAGCCTCTGCACTTGTATTGTCGCTTGCTCTTGTATCGACCGTGCTTGCAGCCTGCTCGAAAGGAGACAGCGGCAGCGATGCCGAGCGGCATGTTCTGCGAATTGGTTTCATGTACTCCAATTCGGATAATGAGCCTTATCTGCGCCAGCAATTTACGGACTCATATGAGCTGACACATCCCAATGTGGATATCGAAATCGCGGCGGCAATCAATTATGATGATCAGCGCTTTCAGCAGCCGGATGCGAACAACAAACAACCAGATCCGTACGAGAAGCTGAAGGAAATGCTCGTTGGCAGCAATCCGGTCGATGTTGTCGTTCTGGAATCCGCTTATCTGAAGCGTCTGGTACAGGATAATATGCTGAAACAGCTGGACCCGCTTATTCAGGAAAGCAAGTTCGATATCGAGGATTTCGTGCCTGCTGTCATCAATGGAATCAAAGATGCTGGTGATAACAACATCTACGCCTTGACACCGACATTCAGCGCGTCTGCTCTTTACTTCAACAAGAAAATATTTACCGATGCCGGCGTTACACCGCCTACTGACAATATGCAGTGGCCGGATATAATGGCACTGGCGGAGAGAGTTGCCAAAGGAGAAGGCAAGACACGCACCTTCGGCTTCTCGTTCAACCGTTGGAGCGGCGATGGCTTCTCTGATGCGCAGAACTATGCGGCACCGCTGCAGCTCATGATGTTTGACAAAAAAGGCGAGAAGATGACCGTTGATACGCCGCAGTGGAATAAAGTGTGGACCGACGTCGTCAATTTGTATAAGAAGAAAATTGTCCCTTCCCAGTCGGATATGAATTTTGATAATGGGATGGCGACCAGCAGTTCCAAACCAGTCTTTAACCCATTCCAGGGCGATTTGTTCCTGAGTGGACGCGTAGCGATGACAATCGGCGGCTATGATTATGTGAATGAACTTGCAAAAGCCAAAGACTACTCGGCTACAAACAAAGATATCAAAGCGATCGATTGGGATGTCGTAACCGTTCCTACCTTTGCCGAAGCGCCAGGCGTTGGTGGAAGTATTTATCTGAGCAATCTGATGGCCATCAATGCGAAAGCGCAAAACAGCGAGGATGCCTGGGAATTCATTCAATTCAATAACAGCAAGGAATGGGCAAAGCTGAAATCCCGCAGCACGTATGAGATGGTGGCCCGCAAATCGTTCCTCAAGCCCAAGGATGGCATGAGCTATAATATCGGCGCTTTCTACGCGCTCAAGCCAGTACCGCCGCAGGACATTGAGCTGGATAAATTATACCGGGATAAACAGGGCCTTTATCAAGTGAACCAATTGGGCCAGCCTCTCTTCCAGGAGGTTGTCGACGGCAAGAAGTCGGTGGATGCCGCGCTCAAGGAATGGCAGACTAAAGGCGATTCATTTCTGCAAAAGCTTAAAACAGATCCAAATGCCATGCTTGACCCTGCTGCTGGCGGCGGGGGCGGCGGAAAAGTCATATATAACTCCGGAGGCTAACACTCCGTCACTGCCGCACAATCGTGCGGCAGTATTTTTTTGAAGTGTAAGAACGGTTATTTTTTTCTAAGGGAGGAAGCTTAGCTTAGCCTCAACCGGACGGCGACTGCCGTTTCTTTTTGTCTGCTGAGGAAGACTTATTTTTTCCTTAAATGGACAACCTATTGGAAAAATGGTAATGGAGGTTGTCTTCATGCGATGGGTGTATTGGATCCGTTTGTATGAAACGAAGTTTCAGGCAGGATGTCTGGTAAGCCGAATGGAGAGTGACTGGTGGGTTTATGGCTATGAAAGTCCCCGGGAAATCGAGGTATTCCAGTCGCGGAAAGGGCGTTTCGGAGTCCGGTATGTCCCCTGAGAAAAAAATCTTGACTTAATATTGGAATGTGTTGTATATTATATCTTGTCGCCATTCAAATGACGTTGTTGTGAAAATGGTACTTTCGCGGGGTGGAGCAGCCCGGTAGCTCGTCGGGCTCATAACCCGAAGGCCGCAGGTTCAAATCCTGCCCCCGCAACCAACCTTTCGATTATTATCTTAAGGGCCCTTAGCTCAGTTGGTTAGAGCGGTCGGCTCATAACCGATTGGTCGGGGGTTCGAGTCCCTCAGGGCCCACCATCTCATACACGTCACTCATGCCGGGGTGGCGGAACTGGCAGACGCACAGGACTTAAAATCCTGCGGTGGGTGACCACCGTACGGGTTCGATTCCCGTCCTCGGCACCAAGCTTTGTACTTATAGGATCCATACATACCGATAACGTTCGAAGGACGAGCAGTCGGAAAAGAAATCAGCATCTCATAGCCGTAATATCCTCGTCAGCAGATGAGTATAGCGGAGGGGTGCTTTTTTTAATTTTCATTGGAGGAGGAAATGAAGTTGGCTGTCATATTCAAAAATGATTGGGCTTCAATTCTGGATCAGGAGCTGGAGCAGCCCTACTACAAGGAACTCCGTTCTCATCTTGCGGAACAATATCGGAGACAAACCATTTATCCGGGCATGCATGATATTTTTAATGCGCTGCATTACACATCGTATGAGAAAACAAGTGTGGTCATTTTGGGACAGGACCCCTACCATGGTCCAAATCAGGCCCACGGTCTAAGCTTTTCCGTACAGCCGGGCGTCAAGACTCCGCCTTCATTGCAAAATATTTTCAAAGAGCTGAAGGATGATTTGGGCTGTCCCATTCCTGACCATGGGCATCTCGTTTCTTGGGCCAAACAAGGCGTGCTGCTGCTTAATAATGTGCTGACCGTGCAGGCGGGTGCTGCCGCATCGCATCAGGGCCTGGGGTGGGAACGGTTTACCGATGCCATTGTCCAGGCCTTGAACAAGCGGGAGACGCCTGTTGTGTTTATTTTATGGGGCAAGCATGCCCAGGAGAAGGCCTCGGCGATTGATTCGGACAGGCACTGCATGATTTCATCGGCACACCCCAGTCCGTTTGCCGCGCACCGGGGTTTTTTTGGCAGCCGGCCCTTCTCGCGCACGAACCATTTCCTTCACAGCATTGGCCGTCCGGAGATCGATTGGTGCGTGCCGTCGCTCGCCCAGCTGGAATCCGCCGCTGATCAGGAGTGAAATATGCCGTCTGCAGAATCGAAGAAACGGGTATCGAAGCTGCTTAATCCCGCATCAGGCTATCTGACGGGTTATTCGTATACGCTGAACCCGTACGTTGGCTGCTCCTTCGGCTGTTCCTATTGTTATGTCAGGCGTATGCCGGTTGCCATGTTTCGCGATGAGCCATGGGGCGAGTGGGTGGATCCCAAGCCATTTGAAGGCGAGGATTTCGGCAAGGAATGGAGCAGAGCCCTGAAGAAAGGGCCAGTAACGGTCTTCATGTCCTCGGCAACGGACCCTTATCAGCCGGCAGAATATGCATCAATGCGGACGAGGCTCGTGCTGGAGGTCATGGCGGAGAAGCCGCCTGAATTTGTACTTGTGCAGACAAGGAGTCCGCTTGTTGTGCGGGATATGGACTTGCTCAAGCGTCTGGGTAGTCATGTCCGCGTCAGTATGACGGTTGAGACGGACCGGGAGGATATCCGCAAGCAGCTGACTCCCAAAGCGCCTCCACTCGCCGCCAGATGGAGCGCAATCCGTGAATTGAGGAATAATGGCATACCGGTTCAAGCCGCCGTGTCACCGCTTCTGCCGTGCTCAGAGCATTTTGCCGCAAAGATCGCTGAAGCCGTAGAACGGGTTGTCGTCGATGATTTCTTCCGCGGCGACGGCAGCAAGGGCAAACGTTCCGCACAGCTTGGGATGCGGGAGCATTATCGCCAGCTTGGAGTGGAGCATCTTTATGAGGAGGAAACAGCGGACCATTTTGTTGGAGAACTGGGCAAGCTGATGAAGCCGGGGGCGGTTTATTTTGGCCATGAAGGATTTATGCCATAGAGAGGCAAGCGTAGCTGGCGAAAGACCTATCAAAAAAGAAGCTCCCAGATAACTTTATGACAAGTCTTGGGAAGCTTCTTTTTCTCTGCCTGACGATTATTGCGGGCTCACACTATCGCCTGGGTCCAGTTGAGACGAGTCACCGTGCATGATACCGGTTGAGGAACCAACACTGCCGTCTGATCCTCCTGCGGAACCTGGTGCATCGGCAAGCGTGGGAGTGTAAGCTGACGAGACATAGGTCACCGATTTTACTTCTGTGATTACCTGAGGATAGATCTGATCGCTTTCTGGATAGGTTGCCTCGACTTGAATAACAGCCTTGTCGCCGTCAAAGGAGATGGAGCTGATTTTGAGTCCGTAGCCGGGGTTTGGAGCCATGGCTGAGACCGTGACTTCATTCACTTTGTCATTCACGGCGACCGTGCTGATTTTCACATCGCTAAGCGGTGAAGGTGTGGGCTCCTCAACGGGCGGTACCGTGTTGTTTGCCTGTTCTTCTACGAATTGGATGGAGTTATACAGCCAGCCGGCCGCTTCGCCGCGGGTAATCGCTTTTTGCGGATAGAAATTTTGTTTGCTGTCGAGCTGGACAATTTTGGCGATCAGCAGTCTTTGAATATTGCTCATATAGTCTTTATTGATATCCGCCTCGTCATTAATCATCGCGTAAATATCAATAAACGCATAATCGCCTGTTTTCATAATTCCCTGGAACAAATGGTAAGCGAACTGCTCGCGTGTCATGACAGCATTGGGATCGACATCCTTAGGAAGATTAATACCGTTAAATTGTGCAATGATGAATGCATCCTCATACCATGAGCCGTCTTTTGCTTTGGAATAATAATCACTGGCTTTAGGTGCTTTGACGAAGCGGATCGTGTCGATGTTCAGATCCAGACCTTTGACAATAAGCGAAACGCCTTCCGCATAGGTCAAATTATTTCCCGGTTTGAATAAACCGTCTTTACCTCCGGAGAGAATGCCTTTGCTTTGCAAATCGGCAATCTTGGACTCATTCGGATCATTTTTCGTGTCGGAGAATGCCCATGCGGATTGGGTTGCGGCAAACAGCAGCAGGACGACAACGGACAGCATAACCAGACTTCTTTTCATGGTTTATCACCTCAGGGTTTATTTGGTATTTATCTTGTCTGTATCCCAATAGACGGACCGAAACGGCCGAATGTTGCGCCTGAAATATTCACCAGTTGTTTTATTCATATATTTATCGATGAACCGGGCTGTTTTGTGCTATGATTAGAGAGTTGAGTATAAGAGCTTTTCTCTTCAGGAACCCATATGATCAACCAGGATGGCCAGCGACGATAATAATGGTTCAAAGAAAAGGGGTAAAGTGAACGTGAGAGTAAATTTAAATTTCACTGCAAAAGGTCAGGCCGCAATTGAAAATTTCGATAACGAAGAACTGATTGAGATATTTGCCCGCTACAGCAATACATTAACCAAGAAATATACGGTTGATGTTGCGGTCCCTGCTGAAGACAACAATAATATTGCCGCAAGCGGTTCGTTGATTGTGCTGCTGAGCAATGTGAATTGTGATGTGGAGACCTTCTTCAAGGAGCTGGGCAGAGATATCAAAATTCCTCTGAAAAAACGCCTGAAGCTGAATGAGAAGCTTGATAATGTATTTAAAACGGTAAAAATTGATTAAATCGGCAATCCGGATAGTTTATAGTTTGCGCATCCTTCTATTGCCTTACCCTTTATTCCGGAGGGGTAACGCGGTGAAGGGTTCATTTTCTATGTAAATAAGACCACTCGAATCCCGGGTGGCCCTTTTGTATCGGGAAGGGTATTCAAATCAAAGCTCCGGAACTTGCTAGTGCAGGAAAATGTTGAAATTAAGTGTTGACTTCGTTTTTCGATTTTGATATATTAATATTTGTCACTGAACGACATTATCTTATGATCTGATAGCTCAGCTGGGAGAGCACCATCTTGACAGGGTGGGGGTCACAGGTTCGAACCCTGTTCAGATCACCATAACTTAAATGCTGAAACCCTTGATAATCAAGGGTTTTTTTAATTTTTATGATTTCTTTCGGTAGGTTTTATTTCTTCAAAAACGCTCGTGATACGAATTCGTTTTTGATACGATTTATCCATAGAAAGATTTCCCAAAGGTATCAGCAACATCTTCTTGGATGTCCGGACGAATATGTGCGTATTTATCGATCATTCGAGTATCAGACCAATCCATTCGCTCAGTGATTGCTTGAGGCGTTTCTCGGTTTTTGATGAGGAAAGTTCCATGGGTATGTCTTAAATCGTGAAACCGGATTTTCCTCAAATTATTTTCGACTCCTCGTTCACCGTTCTTTCTCTTCTCTTCCAACTTTTTATTAATACTTTCCACAAGCCTTTCGAATGTTCTGTTCAAATTCCGTGGCGAAACGGGGCCTCAAAACCTGGTACATACTACAAGCCCCTTATCGTCAAAAACATCTGCGAACTCCATCTGTTTTTCCTTGGATTTTATTTTGTAACTGGAGAGAGCTTTCATGGTTTCTTCATCCAACCGAATCGGGCACTGACCGGAGATTGTTTTGGCTCCTGCATCAAAGTCTTTTCCGTCATGATTTAATATCTGTGTGATGCTAACGACTCTTGTCTTGGCATCAACATCTTTCCAACGTAGCCCAAGTATTTCTCCTTGTCTCATGCCAGTAGTAAGAGCCAATAAGAAAACTATGTAGCGCGGATCGGCAGAAGCTGCTGCGAGGAACTGTTTAGTTTCTTCAAGAGACCACACTTGCATTTCCTTCTTACGTGCAGTCGGGCGCTTAACAGATTCTACTGGATTCTCTGATACGAGCTTCTCGATCTTCGCTTGTTTAAAAGAATGTTTTATCAGGGTGTGGCATTTCTGAATATTTTCATCAGATAAATTCCCTGTCTCAAAAAGGTCATTATACACATCAAGAATATCTCTTGTTGTTATTGCTCCTACTTCTTTATCTCCAAGCCCTACTTCCTTACCTTTGCTGTTTTTCCGCATAGGTAAGATGTGATTGTTCACCAAGCTGCAGTAATTTTCCCAAGTCCGCCGCTTGACGCTACGCCTTTTATCCTCCATACAATCAGTCATAAAATCATGATATAACCGTTTTGAGGCTTGAATAAAGGTCCCTTTATCAACTTCAGCCATTAAAATCCTATCTTTTTCGGTTAATTCATAATCACTGTCGTTTGGATCTGTTTTTGCTATTTCTCTTGTGATTTCAATGTCTATTTCAAGTTCCCATATCTCTTTTTGTACTATATAACGCTCATCATTATGTTCTTCATTAAGCCTTTCGATTGCTTGCAGCAGCTTGTAGTATAACGATTATTTAAGGCGGAATACAGAGGTGCGAAGACTCACATGGCTCAGTGTATCCAAGGGGAGAGCGGAGAAGGTCATAAGATCGTCCCCGCAGTTGGAGAGGTTCCTGTTCTTTATTTGTTAGCGATGTTTAATCATGCTGTCGAGATGGGGAAATACCTCAATGAATTTATCGGTATTTTCTGGAGAAAGAGCTCAAGTAAAGGGGTAGATCCGATCCTCCCGTTACTTGATATGAATAAGGAGGGAGGCATTGAAATCGCGGGTCTTGCTTATTTTCAAGGAGATAAAATGCTTGGAAGCACCAAGCCGCTTGAAATCGGGTTTTATATGGCGAAGCAGGCAAGAAACAAGGGGGGGGATACTGCCTTTATTCCAATAAACCCGGGACGTAAGGAAATGATTATGATCAGAATTGTCCAGCGGAAAACAACAACGCAGGTGTCAGTGAAGAATGGGAAGCCTCAGGTGCAGTTGTATGTGATGCTGGAAGAAAACATAGATGAAGTTACGAACTCCAATATCAGCACGCAAACAAACCTGCAGGAGCTTGCCAAAACATCCGAAGATATGGGAGTTAAGGGCTTTAAAGAATTAATCAAAAATTTGCAGTTTGCAGGAGCGGACATATTCGGCTTTGGCGAACAGTTTCGAGCGAAAATGCCCGGTTACTGGAATCGTAATATTCGTACGGAAGAGAAATGGGATGAAGTATTCAAAACATTGACAGTTGATATCCACTGTCAAGTGCAAATTCGGCGGGTTGGGATGAAGGCAAAGTGAATTTTGTAACATATTTGAGTTGGGTCGGAGGACCATAGAGGCATCCATTATACTAATCTTTGTACACTCTTTAATAAGAATAGGAGTATTACTTGAGTAAATACAATATACTCCTCGATTTGAACAAGTTTTAATTGCCAAACGATTTCCATGAGTTTTAGCACCCTAACAAGGTGCTTTTTTTATGCAACCAAACGAAGGAGGAATGATGAAGGCAGCTCAGATTTATGAAGGGCCAACTGTTCAAGGATTAATTTGCGACAGGATTGCCCGCAAGCCTGCAGCCGATTGTGGATGCATCGGCAGATATTAAATTGCTTCTTGTCCCGCTGGAAAAGGCAGCCGCAGTATTGGCGGCGATTAAGAAAGCAGGCACACCGGAATATGCTGCCTTCACGAGATTGAAAGGCGCCGCTCCTACGCCGGGAGCTGACCAGCCGGATCCCGAATTTACCGACCACAGGCCCGATCGATGTCACGCTGCAAGATGGGGCGATCGCCGCGGATGCCGGAAGGTCGTATACCGCAACCAAAGATTCGGTTATTACCCTTGTGGTGACCGGCACGAGCACAAGCCGGACCATCAAATTTGAGATTGCGCCTCCTGGTTCTGCTGCATTCATTACTCACGCCGCGCTTAGCGCATCTGACTTGGGCAAGAAGGATACAGGGACAACCGGAGGGACCGATACCGTTTCCGGAAGGGTGGAGAGTGAACGTGCCCGTAGGCGGGACGTTCCGGGCTTCCATTACTGCTGCCACAGGTGGAAATGTCACGGTGAAAGGAAAGGTGACCCAACAATGACCATAGATTTGGGAGAAGTGGCAATCGGTATTGCGGCCGATCATCTTGCAGCTGCTCGCGTCAGGGAAATGTACCGGGATCCGGCAGGGAGCTTATTTACAGACGCGGTGGCAGAATCACAGCGCAATAGTAGCCCGCTAAGCGTTCACTGTATACTGGATTCTCTTTTCACTACGCGATCCTCTATTGAGTTGCTTCGCCCCCTCTTGCAGTCGACGCTTGGAGACGGCGGCCTTGGTTATGTGGGCTTGAACAATACCATGATCCTTCAAGAGGGGATGCAATGGGGCATTTTCCCGAATCAGACCGGAGTAAGCCAGCAGACAAATGCCGGATTTGACCCTGTCGCTACGCCGAACAGCATTTACAATCCGAATCTGTATTATCTTACCCATACGGGCGCAACGGCCAATTGGCTGGATATCACGGACAAACTACACGCTGTTACGTCGGTTACGGTCTATTATCTGAAGCAGCCGGGGGGCGGCAGCTTTGTCCTGCGGGATATCGCAAATACAACGACGACCGTAACCACGGACACGGCCAACGCAACGAAAGAAATGGGTTGGGTGACGTTGGCAGGCTGGCCCGATCAGAAGAATAACAGCTTCCGGCACAGCATGACGGGTACGGTGCATATCATAGGCTTTGAGCTTAAACGTCCGACAGGGCTGGGCATAAGAGTTCAACGGACCGCGCAGCCAAGCACCAAATTGAGACAAGTAGCGCAGCTGGACGGCGCTACATATACGGCATTCCTGAGACAGACTGGATGCAACCTCTTAATATGGAACTCCGGAATGAATGATGCGCCGGGTGGTACCGCTGAGCAATATGAAACGGACGCCAAGACGGTTTTGGGATGGGTGCGAGCTGCTAACCCGAATACGGCTATTCTTTTGCTGATGCCAAATGAAACGTCCGACAGTGCCAAAAATGCTGCCCTGGAGGCATACCGCCGTAAGCTCCGGGATATTATTGCGCCGGAATTTAGGGCAATGGTCTTTGACGAACGGTTAGTTCTTGGCAGCTACGCGCAGGCAGTCGCTGATGGTCTCATGGCCGATACGATCCATCCGAACGACGAGGGCAGCGCGAGAAGAGCATCTGCAATCTTTAATTTCTTGGGCGGCATTGCACTGAGGGATATTAGAAAAGTGCTGGTAGCATGACCAAGGTTGGCTAATCAGGAAACCATAGTATTCTAAACACGATTCGACATGTAAATAAGGATAAAGACTCTTAAAGCACTTGGTAATCTGTGCCATGATCTAGGTAGGCGGTAAAACCAATTAGGGAGGTCCATTTATGAAAATGAAAAAGCTATTATGGAAACCCTAGGCATGCTTAATTCAAAAACGGGGAGCTAATAAAATTGAAAATTAAAAAATGGTTCTGCTTAACACTAGTTTGTGTGTGTATATTATTATCCTCCCAGTCTGTTTTTGCTGACAGCGAAAATCATCTGTCAACATACTCAGACGATGAATGGAGTGACAATTCGAAAACAGCTACACGAGTAAATTTAAATGGATTTTATTCAGACTATTTAGATTCATCCGATGATGCTGATTATTATTTATGGACAAATAATACAGGTACGGACGTTATTGTTAATATGCATTTGGTTTCGCCTTATTACAAGAACTATGATGTAGCGGTAATTTATTACTACGGTGATATATTTGGAACCGATCAGGGCTCATTGGGTAAAACTGATTCTGTTAGTTATTATGTAATACCTGGAGATATGCTTTTATGGAAGGTCGTACCACATACTTCAGGTGATTTCAGTACGACCAAGAATTATTGGACCTATATTAACGTTAAGCCGGCTAATTACTAAACAATAATACGCAGCTCATTAGTTGAGTTGCGTTTTTACCTTCCGCGGGAACGTGGCCCTACCCAATCAAAAAATAACGTATCATCGACAAGGTGAGGAAATCAAAGTATTTCAAAAAAAGGAGGGATCATTGATGCGAATTAAGAAATCACTTCTTGCGATGGCAACAGTTGTATCTGTGCTCGTTGGTTCTCAGTCTGTGTCTGCTTTAGCCCCTATCCCTATCCCTAAGTCTTTTCTTGAAACGGGTGATTCTTTTAACCTCGCAGATGGTGTAGGATCGATGAAAATAAACTTAAATGATTATTATATGGGTTATCTTAGTGGTGAACGTTATACTACGATTGAATTTTGGGGTGATTGGACTGATAGTTTCACTTGGAAGAACAACTCTAATCATGTTGTTACAATAAAACCCTATTTATTCTCTCCGTATGGATTCCAATATCGATTAGGTGTAAGAATAAACGGCAGATCAAAAGATATATATGGAGAAGGTCAATACAAAACTTCGGTTTCAATAAAAGTACAACCTGGGGAAAGTGTTTTCATCAATGTTTCAATGAATCAAAAAACCAGCTATCTTAAGAATTATGTACTTTGGATTAATGAGGTGCCAATCAATAAATAACGCAATAATGAACGGGAATGAGTGTTCGTGAGTATAGACCTGTTACTTTAATTCAATCAGCCGAATATGGCGTTTTACGGAATTTGAAAGTCTTTGTATAATGGTCTTATCTCTTCTTCCTCTTTAGTAACTAAGTACGTATGCTTTTAAAGCGAGCAGAGCTTTCAAGCACGAGCAGAGCGTTATGTGCGGCTTTTTTTTTTCGCTTACTAAACGATTCGATTAAAATATAAGGTCATTTGCGATAGAAATGACCCGGGTGAATGCCGTTAGGCAGAGGGCGAGGAGCCCTTTTTCTTTGTTCCGGTTTTAAACACGTCGATGTAACTTTAGTGCTATAAAGGGTGCGAGGGGTCGGATTGTACCCCTCGAAAGCTATTGCATATACGAAGGTCACTCTAATTCGAGTGGCTTTTTTTATTGCACAGAAACAAGGAGCGCGATCAAACAATGAAACAGACTCGTTATTACAATGGAGCAATAGACAAATGGAGTTAGAGGCGGAAGTTTACGAAAATTGATGGCTTCATGGTAGATTATGAAGTCGTGGCCGGCCGTGATCCGGGGCGCAAGGGCAGCATGAAGAGACTGTCGTTTGCGCTCTGGGCTGATCGTGAGGTTTGAGTTGTTGGGATTTGATGAAAAAATGTCGTTTATTGCGATAGAAAATGACCAGGACAAAGTAATGATCCAATATAATGCTTAAGTACCATTAACATAATTGGAAATCTATGGCATACTTAAATGAAAAGTGAGGAGTTGATAAATTGAAAATTAAAAAATGGTTCTGCTTAACACTAGTTTGTGTGTGTATATTATTATCCTCACAGTCTGTTTTTGCTGACAACGTTAAAAATCTGTCAACATATCCACAAGATTGGCTTGACCAATTGCAATTAGCTACACCAATAAAAGCCAATGAATTTTATTCCGGCTATTTGTGCGATAATGCCGATTATGTAGATTTTTATCAATGGACCAATAACACAGGTCACGAAGTTATTGTAGAAGCGAAAGTGACTTCGCCTTATTGGAGGAATTATGACATACAAATTATTAACCCTGACCCATACGGTTATATTGGGGGGAAAGATAACGGCGCATTTCATGCAACTGATAGTGTGAGTGCTCGGGTACCAAATGGTGGTATTATGTTATGGAGGGTCCAGCCACATGGTGGTTCCGACTTTGATTATACCACCGTAAATTATTGGATCTATATTACGTTATTGGATGATTAATACGATGTTCAAATTTATTAAACATTTTCAGTAACGGGTCCTTCCAAAGGAATAACCCGATGCGGGTGCGCGTGAGCCCGAAATCCATCTAGATTTATTTTTAAAAATTTACTTTCGCTTTCTGTTTGGGGAGACCCAATGGAAGGCTTTTTTATTTTTCACTTCAAATAAAGTGATAAGTTTTGGTTATCGTTGAAATGGTCCTTGATACGAAAGTGAGGTGGGGGAGGTTGGCGAAACCGCCGCAATGGATACGCCAATTGACCCGGGATGGGGTCTTGAAACTGGTTAGCAGAGGCAAATATAGCCTCGTTCAGGCGGTCCAAGCGTACATCGAGCACGCTTCAGGAGGCAAAAAAGAGGACGACAAGCCCCGTTTTATTGACCACAAGACGGAGCATGAGCGCATAAAATCCGAGAAAGCAGCTCTGGAACTGGCCGAATTGCGCGGCGAACTGCACCGTTCAGAGGATGTTGAGGCAGGGGGAGTTTTGCAAGTCCGGAAATGTACAGGTGATTACACTCCGAAGCTTAATTAATAACCGAATCTGCCACAACTGTAGGCGATAATAACCAGCAAGATAAAGAGCACGAGGATAAATGCGAAATTTCTGCCAGTACCGATACCACCAACTACGCCATCACAACTCATTAAAAGCACCTCCTTGAGTTTGGAGTACTCTGTAAATTATGCATGCCTAACTCAACATGACTGGATGATTGTTACGGAATGGTGTTAGCCCGTTGATGTGACGAAACCCAATATAGGAGGGACCACCTTGAAAGGACTCATCATCAAACCCAAATGGGCTGACCACTGTTCGGCGAGAAGAACTGGGAGATTCGCAGCAGCCAGACGCATATCCGCGGGCGGATCTACATTATCAAGAGCGGCAGCGGAAAGGTGTTCGGATCGGTGGATCTGGTTGATTGCATCCCCCTTCACGGAGCTGATGACTATCTGTTGGTCGCGGAAAGCCGGGATAAGCATCATGTTCCACTCGGCGGCGTTCTATATGAGAAGCCTTGGGCGTGGATGCTGCGAAACCCAATAATCTACATTGAGCCAATCTCTGCTTAATCCGAAAATGCAATTGCATTGAAACTTTCTATTCCTGTTCGGGTGGCTTCTATCGTACTGAATAGGAACAAGGTATAGATAAGTTCATTTGTAATCGGAAGCATTGATTGTGACGACTTGAATTGGGGATACAGTGTTTCCAGTGCCATAAATAGCATTAGCGACTGGCGTGCCAGTTAATTCTGTCCCACGTATAACAATAATTACAATTATCGTATCTGAAGCTAATGGTTCCGGAAGTCTAAGTTCAGCAATTCCTGTGAATTGCACACGGATGATTCCACTTGCACCGATGTTGTTCAAACCGACTACTCCTATAAGCGCCGGTGTATTCGCTGGGCAATATAGTCGTTGAATCGAGGTCAGAGAAACTTTTATTTTGAGATGTTCTAGCATCCAATAAGCGTGCCATAAACAAACTCCTCCTTGACGTTGTATACATCAATGTAGGAGTACAAGCAGGTAACGGTTTGTGTATGTGCTGATTTCAGAAACAAATTATGGAATTGGTTCATAACGGCTGAATATTCGCAGAAGATAAGCAACAAACGTGAAGATTATGAAAGACTGATCATACAGACGTGCCCGGCGATCTGGCGGCGAGCTGCTGCCCTTAAACCAAACATACGTTCCTGGAACGTCATGCGAACAAACCCAAATTCGAGAGGAGCAATTATAAATGAAAACAAGCGTAACTACCAAAATCAAAGATATCAAATTCGGTGCAAAAGAGGACACTTGATACGAAAATAGGATTTTAAAGGTACATAAATGCACAGAACAAAAGTTCGTGCGAACGCGTTTAACCCTTGATTTTACTAATTATTTCTGAGTCATACCGAATGCTGATTCATCTTGACAGGGTGGGGGTCACAGGTTCGAACCCTGCTCAGATCACCATAACTTAAACGCTGAAACCCTTGGTAATCAAGGGTTTTTTTAATTTTTCGGGTTTCTGCCTTTGAATAAAACATTTCCCCCAAAGCGTCCGCGGCTTTTTGCTGCATATGTCCCGTGATATGTGAGTAGCGATCAAGCATTTTTAACACTGGACCATCCCATTCTTTCCGCAATCCCCAGCGAAGCAGGTAAATGCCGGATCGTCTGTATTATGCGAAAGGGTAAAGGATATCGAGTATCATGATTAATCCGCCTGAAGATGTTCTTCGGGGTTATTTGGAATTAATAACTAGGTAGTGCGTTTTTGCATATACTATGCCATACAAAATTTAACACCAGCCTAGACAGGCGAAACATATGGGAGGTGATGATTAACGATGGGATTTACATCAACTGAAAAGCTACAAGTTAAAGTAGCCTTGGAGGGCCGCGCGAATGATTTGCTCAAATGGATAGAACACTATGAAAAAACTGGCGATGACCTGGGGATGAAATTATACGAGAAGTATCTTGCAGATACACTATCGTCAATCGAAAAAATTTGGTCGGCCTAAGAATCGGAAATGAAAATAGGGCAGGAGGGGATCGCCCCTTACCTGCTCTATTTGCTGTTCACTTCTAAAAGTAATATTAGGAATATTATCCATTTATTGTTTATTTCTCTTTAATCAGAAAAAGCTATCCGCAATGGAGTGGCCCCTTTTATACGTATTAAGATACACAGGCGGTGTGTTAAACCCGCCCTATAGAGCATCGGATAAACCGCGCGCGTAACGCTACGCTCGAGTGTATTAGAGCATACGTACTTAAATCATGATCTGTGGTGTTGTGGTAATCGACGAGCGCCGAACGGAGGCCGTCCAGCAGCAGATACAGCTTTAAGAGAAATAGAAAAAGACCCGCAGAGCGGGTCAATCAGGGTGCTTTGTAAATGTAGTTGTTGGGATGCACTCCGAAGCTAATAACCGAATCTACCACAATTACAATCTGCCACAACCGCAAGCGATAATGACCAGCAAGATAAAGAGTACGAGGATAAATCCGATTCCTCTACCAGTGCCGACACCGCCAACTTCGCCTTCACAACCCATTCAAGAGCACCTCCTTGCGTTTGGAGTACTCTGTAAGTTATGCATGCTTGGCTCGGCATGCTTGGATTATTGTTACGGAATGGCATTGACCCAAGGACTGTCCGAGGGAGATAAACCACATGGAGGGATAAGCTTGAAAAGACTAGGAATGGAATTTATTTGATAACACAGAATTGGCCGAATATAGTCTGACCCCTTGGGTGGAGTGAATATTGCTTGAATATTGACGTTGACGAACATGAACAGTGACACGGAAGGCGGAGCAGAATGCTAGATAATGTTGCAATTCCAAGGATTATTGTAAAATGGTGACGTTAGGCATGTTTGCTCTTCAGGCTGCTTTCAAACATATCAATTATGACCAGGAAGTGTTCTGCTTCACGAAAAACATGATCGGCTAATAGTGGATGAATAATGCTCTTAATTCGACAGGCTTCGATTAAATCTCGAGCCGTTTTCTTAAAGTCACGAAGTGCTTTTACGGACACCTTGTTCTGATCAAGAAATTGGTCCAGGAGCGGAACTGTTTGTGATTGGGGACGCATGTATTCCAAATTCTTTGCTTGAAAAAGCAATTGATCGAATTCTTGACTGAAGTTATTCGCCTGTTCAACTAGCTTCCGTTCAGAAGGATCAAGCAGGTGACTGATGAATTTGGCATGTTCAGCCATTATTCTTAGAAAGAATACATTCTCGTCAATTATAGCGTCAGGCAGTGGTTCTAATCTTCCTAAATTTAATTCCGCTAAGCGATTTTTAAAATAATTTGCTTCTCTGCTTACATGATCAACCAACAAGGGAAAATTGTTAGCACCGGGAAGCTGGCAAGTCAGTATTAAACCAAGCACTTTTCTCTTGAAGGCCCATATATAGGTTACTGCAGCATGGACTTCTTCATTAAATCTTTTTATCACACTGGGATCCGTTCCCGCTGTAAATGCATTGGATCTATTCTCGATCGCTTCAAACACGGTATAGAAATGATTGGCTTCATTAATCAACTGAGTATCTTCACATCGGAATCCCAATCTCAAAAATAAGGAGTGCTCTTTCATTATACGAGACCAAAAGCGTACTTCATCTAATGAACGTGCTACAAACTGATCTGACAAAGCAATACCTCCTCTGGAGTTTTATCTTTACTGTATGAGAGGAGGCGGAATCTTTATGTCAATGGATAGAAATGTTCAAATCCAAGCTGACGACTATGATATTCGGTTCGATTGAACAGGAAATACCCTAAAGGCTGGCGGCGCCTTTAGGGTTGAGCAGGGAGGTTTTATGCATTCCGGAATAGCCTATCGGCTACAGTGGTCATATTCGTTTAGTATCTTCCGAAGCCTCCACAGCTACAAGCGATGATCACCAATAAAATGAAAAGTACTAGGATCACTCCAGTGTTTGTGAAAGCACCACCAACAAGACCTGACATTCAAAGCACCTCCTTTTGTAGGGTACTGTAAATTATGCAAGCCAATTATAGTGTGACTGGGTATATGTAACCGAGCAATTTAATCAATTTGAATAGCCCATGAGTTCGGATATTCTTCGCCGATCTGGCGGCCAGCAGCAGCCTTCATACTGAACATACTACGTGCCTGGAACATCATGCGAACCAATAGGAGAATTCTTCGTATGAACATCCAAGCATAACAAGTAAATCTACCCGTAAGAACAAGAAAAAGCGGAGCATCTCGCAAAGCAAGATGCTCCTGAATGAGTGAAGCATTAGCAATAATGTTTCTTGTGTTTTTTGTGTTTCTTGCAAATAATGATGGCTTTTTGTCCGGGCTTGAGCACAACTTTAATTACTTTAGGGTGCCAGGTCTTTTTACACATGGGCTACACCTCCTCTTCAGAAGAGATAATCCATTATATGTGAAATAAGAATCATTGCTTGGACAAACTGGCATATTTACGAAGACCAACTCACAGCCTGGCTGCTGCAACAAGATGGCCGGAGAGTCATGAGCTTAAACACAAGAGGAGGCAAATGAATGGCGTTGACGAGCGAGAGGACTGGTGCAAGTGCGTATAGTTGTGGACATACAACTTAAGACAACTACAGAGCTTTGCTGCCCGGAGAAAAAAGCAAGGCAGTAAAAAATCCTCCCGCCCGGGAGGATTTAGTGCAGGATCCTATCACTTCACAACCAATGTCGTCATCTTATAAATGGTTTTAGATATTGTTTTCGTCCCCTGGGTAATGCTTACCTCCATCTGGCCAGTCAGAGGTTTTATTTGATAAGTACCATTGGCTGTGTCATAAGTCACTTCAGCTACTTCTTCAGTACCGTCACCTAACCAGATAGTAAATCGTTTGGTTTTAATATAACCCTGCACAAGAACCTCACCTTTCTTGGCAATCGTCCACTGCGGGTACTTTTTGGTTAGTACGGCTTTCCCCCAAATATCACGGGACAACCTTACCTGTTGATCCTGGTCAGGACTGGCATGTAGCCAACGGATGGCATCGCCTTTTTTACTCAGGTTGAACGAGTAATTGCTGTGTTTATTGAGATCCATCTGTTCCTTGACCATTTTGGATTGAACAGGCTGAACATTATTGTCTTCTGCATCGTGGAACATATATAAGAATCCGCCTTGCAGATTTTCACCAACGCCGTATTGATGCGCCCGAGAATAGTATTTGGCCTTGTTGCTCTGCGGCGTATCGCCTAAATACTGCTTTATACTCGCTTGCCGCGTTTTTGAGGTTGCCCACCAGCTGTTATTCTTGTCATATCCGTAGTCGGCCAAGCCAAAATGAGATACCAGCACATTAAAGGTATCGGGAAATTTGGCAGCAAGGCCAAAAGCATTACCGCCCCCACCTGAGTAGCCGGACACATTGATATTGGCAGGATCTACATAAGAGGAGAAGTTTTTCTTAACAAATTCTACAGCATCTATAATGTCGTACAGCTCTCGTCCATTCACATCCATAGTTCCTTTCGCCTGATCCCGACCACGCATCCCTACGGCAACAGCAAAGAATCCGTAGTTCGCCATGTCCTTCATAATCCAGTCTGTCATGGAAGTTGAATCTTGTGTATAGCCATGCATGAGGACGACGATGGGGAGATTTTTCTTCGAAGCATCATAAGCGTAATGAGCATAGAGATTGTCGATTTTATCAATTGTGCTAGGGTAACGGAATGAATGAAGTACTACATGATCCGACACAGATTTGGCTTCTATTATATTGTTTTCAGCGAATACAATTTTGTTTCCCTCTGAAAGGGAAGACAGGGTAACAGCTCCGCTGAATGTGATGGCCGCTGACAGCAGGATAAGCACTTTTAGTTTATTCCTAGACATCTATAATCATCCTCCGCCTTGTTCTTAATAACGAACAACTCTGATGTCCCATGTTAGCATGTAATCATGGTTTTTACAATTAAAGAAGTAGTGTTTTTTGATTTCCATATTGTGGATAATGACAGATCATTGTATAATGTTCGTATTAAAGAACAAATCATTCATTATGAAGAGCCCATTCCTCTTGGAAGAGGTGAAATCTCATTGGTAAAGAAAATGATTACCTTCATGAAAGTTAGAACCCGAAAGTACTTTTTGGAGGAAGTTTGGCTGGAGGACTACATCAAATTAGGCATGAGAATTGGAAAGAACTGCAGCATACAACCTGGGGTTACCTTTGACTATTCGCATTGTTGGCTGATCCGTATTGGCAATAATGTTACAATTGCTCCCCAAGCATACATATTAGCACATGATGCAAGTACAAAGCCGCTGATTGGTTATACAAAAGTCGGCAGTGTCAGAATTGAAGACGATGTGTTTATCGGCGCGCGAGCAGTCATCATGCCAGGGATCACAGTCGGTCGGGGTTCTATTGTAGCGGCAGGCAGCGTTGTGACGAAATCTGTTCCTGAGAGAAGCGTGGCGGCGGGCAACCCGGCCAAGGTCATTTTGACTGTAGCAGAATTTGAAGAAAAGATGCGGCAGCTGCATAAGCAGGCCCGGGTCTATGAGGAAGACTTTACGCTAAGAGGACATATAACGGAAGACAAGAAGGACAAGATGTATCATGAACTGATTAATATGACAGGATTTGTTGACTAATTTTTGAAAAATAATCACTCCTGCCGTCTCCCGCACGACTATTCAACCCGATGAGCGCATATCGTTACTTCATAGGCGTTTGGCTTGGAGAAAGGGGCGGGTTATATGATCAAGGAAGCTGCCGAACTGGTTGTCTGGCTGATCGGTTTATTTGGGATATGCGGTATTGTAATCGTGCTCACGGCAAAAATGGTGATTCATGATACTTTCGACTATGACGAGCCTTTTGTGTGGAGGAGGAAGCTACCCAAGGACGCACGGCCTAAACGATAGATATAACGCCGCTGAGCGGTCTGTTGTTTGATTTTTTGGCTATTGGACATACTAGTCCCATAGAAAACAACAGATGCCAAGGGGCTGGTTTTGGTTTGAAAAAATTAATCTGCGCAGCTGCTGCAGCATGCTTATGTCTGTGCACAGGTTGTGTGAAAAGCAATGTGGAGCCGGCCATGACCTACGAGGACGGGCATCTCCAAAGCATATCCACTGATGTATACCCTCTGAGCCGCTCTATATTCGGAGATGTTTACGGCTTGAAACGTGATCCTGAAAACAAGAAGCCAGGCTTGACGGAGGAGAAGCATGTGGGCAAAGGCGGCGGTCGCTTAAGAGATGAATAATATGCTCTTAAGACGGACAAGCTAGACTTGCAGACAATGACATGCATGCATAAGGAGGCAAAACGATGAATGAGAATGAACAAGGATTCGGCCAATCAGGCCGGGAGTCACTGGTAGCGGTACAAAAGAACGGTGATGGAGATCTTCAGGCATTCAAGACTTCCTCAGGTCGTGTACTCGATTACGCACAAGCCTTGCAAGAAGCGCAAACAGGGCAGCTTGCAGGTGTCAATGTCTTTAAAGGAAGAGATGGCGGTCTGTATATTCGTGGAGATGCCGATGGCGATCCGACCAATAATCTCGATAATCTGCCAACGTTCTGAACAAAGCCTCTATAAATAAACGAAAAAGCCCGCTATTGGCGGGCTTTTTTTGCTGCGTTTAGAAGGAATAAAGGTGATGCTGCTCCACAAAAGTCATGGTGCCGGTCTGACCTTCATAGTTGACCCTGTTATCGTCGTAATGCATCAGCATGATGCGCTTTTGAATGTATTCGGGCAGCGACTTGAGCTCGTCAAGCGTTGTATGGACCGCACCCGGAGAGGTGAACTGGCAGTCATGAAAAATGGTCGTGCAGCCTTGCTGGACAAGGATATCAAGCAGCTCCGCATCAAACCTCATATCCGCCGAATAAAAAAATGTCTCATTAATAAGAAAGGAATAGCTGAGCTTGCCTGGAATATGGCTGGTACGGATCGCCTTCACGTTAAAGCCGGGGAGAAGCTGGATACTTCTATTTTCTTTTAGAAGATGCACCTCAAAGTAATCGTCCAGTAACTTGAACTCATCCTGTTTCAAACCGCCCTGGAGAGAGGTTTCCCAAAGTGTGTCTATAAGCGTCTCCATAATATACAAAGCAGGCTTGCGCTTGAAAATATATTTCATTTGCAGCGCAAACTCTTCCATCCCTCCGATATGATCCGCATGAATATGGCTGATCATCAGAGCATCGATATCATTAAAGGTTTTGCCCAGCTGATGTAAGGAGAGCGGGGCTGTAATTCCGCAGTCCAGCATGACGGTGCGGTCTTCACAGTAAATCAGCGCATTCGTGTTGTAATATTTTTTGGCAAATGCGCTGCCCGTTCCAAGCATTTGTACATTCAACCGCCGCTTCCCCCTACTATTCAATACTTACAAACTTATCATCTCTGATTGCAAATGGAAAGAGTGCCATTGTTTATATTTCCGCCAAACAGGGATAAGAGCCGATACGCGCCTGTCTCGATCTTCATATGATAACGATGAAGGAATCGCTACTGTGAAGGCAGGTGCAGCAGTCATGTCAAAAAGCAAAGTTGCCAAAAAGAAAACGCCATCGGCTTCCGACAAAAAACAAACTGCAATGAAGCTTGTTCTTTCTGATACATGCGCAGTATGCAAAACACCATGTGCACGCGGTTTGCGCTACTGGGCGGCCATGAAAACCCCTGGTGCGGTCGGTAAAGGCGTACCCTGCATTTTAACCAGAGCATATGTTTAAGGAATGATTTCCCTGGGTTTATTTCCCGGGGAATCTTTTATTAATGTAAAACTATAAGCTTACCGAAATCTTACCTGAAAAAATTTTGGAATTGGCGCAACTTTGGACGAATTGGTGAGTATAACCATACATCCAGACAAAGTGATGGAGGTTTTATGTCATGAAGTTTAGAAAGCTTCTCATCTTGCTGCTGGTGATGTCATTGTGGGGCGGTACCATGCTGTTTGCCGATTCGGCAGCACAGAAGGTACGGGTAATCGTGAACGGTTCTGAGTTGGATGACGCTGGAATGTTTATGGATGGCAAATCATTCATATCCGTTCGCCAGATAGCCAACACGCTTCAAGCTCTCGTTATTTGGGACGAAGGAGCAAAGAAGGTTACCGTGTACAAGCCTAACGTCCACATGTTTCTATTTCAGCAGGACAATACCATTTTCGGCAATGTGGTAAAGGGCAATCGAATTACTTTCAAGGTATTTGCACAGATCGATAATTTGCTCACCACGGGAACCGCTGTTAAGGTATCGATATTTGATCCAAGCGGAACCGAGAAAATCATTCAATCGGAGAACAAATCTATCGACAAAGATAATTTCTGGTATCGGACAGAGGATGTTAATTATTCCTTCGATACAGCAGGCAAATATACGATCAGATTTTTCATGAAAACCGACGGTAATGACGAGTGGAATCTTCTATCAGAAAAGACAATTACTGCCAAAAACCCATAATGGAACAGCGCCTTTGCTTCTCTTGAGCAGGGGCGTTTTTGTTTGACCATAACTTGTCATCCATGTTACGATACGAAGGAAAGGTATCATGAATTGAAATGAGGGTA
Organism: Paenibacillus sp. JT22N12; assembly: GCF_056269365.1. NCBI lineage: Bacteria > Bacillati > Bacillota > Bacilli > Caryophanales > Paenibacillaceae > Paenibacillus > Paenibacillus sp. JT22N12. The sequence goes on from NZ_JBWDNU010000002.1 coordinate 1,008,559, forward strand.
TCCAATGAGCGAGCATGAACATAATAACGGCGAACATGTACATGGAGAAGACTGCGATCACGACCACGAAGAGCATGTCTTTCTTGTGACGGATGAAGAAGGCAAAGAACGTGAAATGGTCATGGTCTATACCTTCGAGTCTGAAGAGCAAGTATATGCTGTGCTTCTGGACCGCAACGATCCTGAAGCTGATGGCGTGATTTTCCGAATTGAAGAAGAGAATGGAGAAGCTTTTCTCGTTGGAATTGAAGATGATGCCGAATGGGATCGCGTGACGCGCATTTATGAGGAAATTGCCGAACGCGAGAATGAGCCTGAGGCTTAAAACATCATAATAGCACCATTAAAACTCCGGTAACCCACCACAGGCTGCCGGAGTTTTAGCTGTACCAGGGGCTGCACGCCCAGTCTGGCTATGTATATCTTGAAGCTATTTGCGCGGATTATAATAGATGGTGCGGCCGTTGAACATCATTAATTCCGCTTTCAGATGCTTGGCCAAATATTTGCACAACTCATTGCCCTTGGCTTTGTCGCCATGTGTAGCACCTTCCGGAAGGACCACCTGGACATAGGGGATTTCGCGTTCACCTTGATTTTGCGATCCGACACCGAATAAAATATAATAATATAACGGATTTGTACCTTTCAAATAGAACCAACGCTGCTCCTCGCCGGGTTTTGTTTCAACCGTGTAAGGGAATGCTGCTTCCGAGTAGTCCCAGCCCAGCTGCTGACCTGTTAGAGCGGTTTGTTCCTGATAACGTGCGAGATGTTCTTTCACTTCATCAAGGCTCAATTGCTGTACAATGGAACCGTCTACAAATTTAATGTAAGCGCTCTGACTCATTGTTTGCCCACCCCCTTCAATATCATAGCATTAGGGTTTGAGAATGACAATATTGCATAGAGGCTGTTTGTGATCATGGGAAGTATCTCTTTCGAATGAAGAGGAGGATTTCAGTTATGAGCGTGGAAACGGAATGGATCAGATACGGTGAAAACGGGGAATACAGCGGATATGTGGCAAGGATGGCGGATGTGCGGGAACCGCTCCCGTCTGTCATTGTGCTGCAGGAAATATGGGGAGTCGACGGGCATATCCAGGATGTGACGCGGCGTATCGCCAAGGCCGGTTACGTGGCATTTGCGCCGGATTTGTTCAGCAAGGACGGGTTCAGACAGGCGGGCTTCGAGCAGGATCGAATCGATGAAGCCAAGCTGTTTCACAACACGATTAAGCCTGCGCAGTGGGCCGACCCGGAGCAGCGTCAAGCTGCGCTGGCCAGTCTGCCGGTACAAAAACGCGATCAGATAGAGAGCACGTTGGGCAAAGTTTTTAACACAGGCGGCATGCTTCCGGATTTCATCCGTCAGGTCGCAGCTACCTCCGCTTGGCTGAGGGATACGTATGAGTATTCGTATGGAAGAGGGGTAGCCTCCATGGGGTTCTGCCTGGGAGGCACATTATCAGGCCGGCTGGCAGCGCTTGATCCGGAGCTTCGGGGAGCAGTTATCTTCTATGGAAGTGCGCCTCCCTCGGAGTGTATTCCTGAAATTCAGTGTCCTGTCGCCGGTTTTTACGGCGAACTGGATAAACGGATTACAAGTGCCGTACCGGAATTCGCGGAAGCTGCAGAGAAAGCCGGCGTGGCGTTCGAATATCATATCTATGACGGAGCCCAGCATGCTTTTTTCAATGATACCCGTCCTTCTTATCATGTGGATGCAGCGAGGGACGCTTATGGAAGAACGCTTCAATTTATACAGCAGGTGCTGACGGATTCCATTCAAGCCTGAATCAATAAAGACCGCTTCCCATCGACGATGACGTCGGGGAAGCGGTCTTTTGAGTCTGGGCTACGAAATCGCGGTTTCTTCGACAATTACCTTCACGAATTCGATGCTGCGATCCTCCGGTCCCTTGACCGGCAGTCCAACCTCGACGTGATCGATAATATAGTCAATATTCGGCTGGGAAATGACCTCGCCCGGGAGCAGAATTGGAATGCCTGGCGGATAAACATAGATAAATTCGGCAATAATACGCCCTGCCGATTCCTTGAACGGGATCACTTCCGTCTGCGCATAGAACGCATCGCGCGGAGTAAGCGAGAGCTGGGGAATCTCAGGTATTTTGACTACCAGCTCCTTGGCTTCGTTCAGCTGATAATGAGATTGAGCCAGATCCCGAAGAGCAGTTATCAGGATATCGATCGATTCCTGTGTATCTCCTGGCGTTACAAGGGCAAGGATGTTATACATATCGCTTAATTCAACTTCAAGATTATAATGCTCGCGCAGCCAGTTTTCTGTTTCATATCCGGTAATGCCCAGATGCCTGACGTGAATGGTCAGCTTGGTCGGATCGTAGTCGAAGGTCGCTTCTCCGCCAAGAATTTCGCTGCCTAAGCAGTACAGCCCATCCATGCGGTTGATCTCTTCGCGCGCGAACTGAGCCAGACCGACCGCCTTCTCGGCAATCTCATGGCCATTGAGCGCCAGATGGCGTCTTGATGTGTCCAGGGAAGCGAGCAGAATATAGGAAGTTGATGTGGTTGTCAGCATACTGATTATGGTCTGAACCCGCTGTGGATTGATCCGGCCCTTGCGCACATTCAGCACGGAGCTCTGAGTCATGGAGCCGCCCAGCTTATGCACGCTTGTCGCCGCCATATCCGCGCCTGCCTGCATCGCCGACATCGGGAGCTTCTCATTAAAATGAATCAGGACGCCATGCGCTTCATCGACCAGCACCGGAATGTCATAGCGGTGGACGAGCTCGACAATTTCCTGAAGATCTGCGCATATGCCGTAATAAGTCGGGTTAATAACGAGTACCGCTTTGGAATCCGGATGGCGCTCAAGCGCCCGTTTGACCGCGCTTGTCGTAATCCCGTGGTCGATCCCAAGGTTCGCATCACGGGCAGGAGAGATAAATACGGGCCGTGCGCCGGCAAATATGATGGCCGACATAATCGACTTGTGCACATTGCGCGGCACGATGATTTTGTCGCCAGGGGCGCAGACGGATAAAATCATCGTCATAATGGCGCCGCTTGTTCCTTGTACCGAAAAAAAGGTATAATCGGCTCCGAAAGCATCGGCAGCGAGAATTTGCGCTTCTTCAATAACACCGGTCGGCTGATGCAGATCATCGAGCGGCGCAATATTTATAAGATCGATGGATAACGCATTATCGCCAATAAATGCCCGGAATTCGGGGTCGCTTCCAAGGCCCTTTTTATGTCCGGGAATGTGGAATTGAACAGGGTTTTGAGCCGCATGGCTGCGCAGTGCGCTGAACAGCGGTGTCCGAGTATGATTCATGTACTTTCATTCCACCCTTTCGTCAGGTATCGTACAAACAAGGTTGAGTATAGCAAAAACAGGGGGGATTGCAAGCATGTTTTACGGGAAATCCGAAAGCGTAATGGACTGCTGAAGCCGGAAAGGGGAAACACCATGGAAATCGCGAAATCATGGGCGGGCAAAAAGGTGCTCAAATCGCCGTTTGTCGTTCAGCTGCTTATTATCATGTACCTTGTCGAATTCGTGAAGGGCGCACTGCTGGTGTCGATCCTGCCCGTCTACATGGGTACGGTTCTGGGTTTGTCGGTCTATGCGGTCGGCTGGGCGCTGGCTCTGCAATACATAGGAGACAATGCATTCCGAAGTCCTCTGGGCTGGATCATCGATCGAATCGGCTATCGTTATGTAATGCTGTTTGGCGTATTGCTGACCTTCATCTCTGTCGCTATTATATCTTTGTCCAGCGGTCATGTATTCTGGATTATATTGGCCTGCCTGCTGCTTGGCATCGGAACGTCTCCGCTGTGGCCCTGTGTAATAACCGGAGCAACGGCTGTAGCCGGAAATGAAGCAAGCGGAACGATTATGAGTGTGGTGTACATGGCATGGCTGACTGGTGTTGGCTGCGGACCGATTGTCATCAATTTCTTCATCGCGCATTCGTTTCATCCCGCCTTCAGGCTGCTGATCGGGATGATGAGCGTCGTCGTCGTGGTCGCACTGTTCCTGCCGGGCAGACGCAAATCGCATGAAATTGAAGGAAGGGCCGCTCCAGAGGCAACAGCGGAATTAAAGGAGAAGCAATCGCTGGGTATGGCGGAAAGAACGAGACGTTACCTCGCCAAGGTGCGCAGTTCCCTGCATGCAAGCAAGCTGCTGTATCCCGCCATGTTTATGCAAAATTTTGCGCTGGGGCTGCTCACTCCGATCCTGACGCTGTATGCCCGGACTGTGCTGCATCTGACCCCGCAGCAGTACAGCCTGTACCTCATCGCAGGAGGGGCAGTAACCGTGCTGGGGCTGATTCCGGTCGGCAAATGGGTCGACCGCTTCGGGACCAAATGGTTTCTGCATGTCGGATTTATAACGGCGGCGATCTCGCTGCCAACTCTCGGATATACACGGATGCTCCCTCTTGTTTTGATTATCGTGGCCTTTGTGGGGGCGGGCTATGCCTTTATTATTCCAGCCTGGAATACGCTCATTGCGCAGGCCATACCAAAATCGGAGCGCGGCGCGGTTTGGGGCTTCTTCCTCACCATCGAAGGCCTGGGGATGGTGTTCGGCAGCATTATGTCCGGGAAGCTGTGGGATAAGCTGGGTCCGCATTCTCCATTTTTACTGAGCGGGATCGTGATGCTGCTGCTTTTTGTTCTTCATTTGTTCATAACAAGACGCTCAGAAGTTGTGGTACGATGATGATGTGGAGGGAATTAATGAATGAAGGACAAACGACTCTTAATCGTCATGCTTATGCTTATCACAACGTTCATCGGCTTTGGCATTATTATTCCTGTCCTGCCTGAGCTGGTTAAGGAAACCAGCCCGGATTCGGTCGAGTTCCACACGGGCATGATGCTGTCAGTCTATTCGGCCGTGTCGTTCCTTGTATCTCCTCTTTGGGGAGGCATGTCCGACCGTATCGGCAGACGCCCGGTCATTCTGATTGGCGTATTGGGCTTCGCGGCCAGCTTCCTCGTATTCGGAATCGCGGACGGCAGCCTGCCGCTTATGTATGCTTCCAGGGTGCTCGGGGGAATCTTCTCCGGAGCGGTGACATCCGTTATTGTCGCGTATGTTGCCGATATCACGCCTCCGGATCAACGGACACGCGGCATGGGGCTTGTGGGCATGTCCATCGGCCTTGGATTTACAATTGGACCTGGCGTGGGTGGGCTTCTCAGCCTGGTTTCGGATAATACGCCGTTTTTTGCAGCGGCGGGTCTTTCTCTGGTGACGTTCATGCTAGCGGTGACCAAGCTGCCGGAATCCTTGACGCCCGATCTGCGGCTGCTTGCCGGCGAACATAAGCCATCCCGCTGGAGCGCCTTCACGGGATCGGTGAAATATTTGTATCTGCTCGCCCTGCTCGTTTCTCTGTCGCTTGCGGGACTTGAGGCGACTCTGCAGCTTTTCGGCATGGAACGCTTTAATGTCACGCCGCTGCAGGTCGGCATCATGTTCCTGGTATGCGGTCTGGTCGGGGCGCTCATCCAGGGCGGTGTGGTCCGCAGACGGATCCGCAAAGGGGAAGAGCCCAAATATATCGCCGCGGGTCTGGTGATTTCCGCAGTCGGCTTTCTGCTGCTGATCACGTCGCATTCCCTGGTGTCGGCAACGGTCTATCTGGCCATCTTCGGCATCGGCAATGCGTTGATCCGCCCCTGCGTAACCTCGCTGATTACACAGAAGACAACAGTCGGACAAGGTGTCGCGTCAGGGCTTAGCTCCTCCATGGACAGTCTGGGCCGGATTATCGGGCCATTATTCGGCGCTTTCCTGTTCACGGTTGATCTGAAGCTGCCTTATTTGGCAGGAGGGCTTCTGTCTCTCGCGGCACTGCTGCTTCTGCTGCGGTTCCGGATGGCCCAGCCCAAGAATGTTCCAGCAAAAGACGCTCCCCCGGTATAGGCCGGAGAAGCGTCTTTGTTTTTTATTTTATGCTCAGTCCCCGAATGATAAACGAAATGGTTTCTTCGCGCTCAAATTCGTCGTCCCAGCCCGCATCCTCACGGTTTTCATTATAAGCCCTCGTGATGACGTACCCGATAATCGCGGACATTGTCAGACGAATCACCGTTAAGTTGGGGATTTCCATCAGTTGTCCCCTGGATTTGAATTTGTCCACGATCAGATTCATCCGCTCAAGCACCTTGCTCAATATATTTTTGCGGAATTGCTCCTGAAGCTCGGGGTGGAATGGGATTTCCTGAATCAATATTTTGAACACATTCATATGGTTGCGCAGAAACTCGATCCGGTTGGCGATCACTGCGCGCAGGAATAGCTCATACCGGTCATAATCCACATCGAGCACCTTATTGAAGTCGCGCAGCACAAAAGGGGCGATGAGCTTCGTCATAACCGGAGCGACAATGGACAGAAGCAGATCCTTTTTGGTCTTGTAATGGCGAAAAATCGTACCCTCTGCAACACCGGCACGCTGCGCAATCTCATTCGTGGAAGCCGCCGCGAAGCCTTTCTCGGCAAAAACCTCAATGGCTGCCTGCAGGATTTTGGACTGCTTCTCGGTCATTTTTACCGCTTCAGCCTCGCTTTTCTCCAGCTCCGCAAACCATTGCTCCATCGTCTCTTTCATCGTACGGACAACTCCTCAAAGCCAGAAATGAAGTCGGAACAGCTGTTCCATGATCAAGTCCGATCATATCACAGCAGGACGGGTTTGTTAAATGGCCCGGTGCTTGCGCAGCGCCTGAACGTTGAGCAGGACAAACAAAATGGAGAAGCCAAGCAGCACGTACACATCAAGCTGAATATCGGACCAGCCTGCACCGCGGATCATAATTCCGCGCATCGCATCCGCACCGTAATAGAGCGGCATGATATAGCTCAGCTTTTGCAGCCAGGGAGCCATGGCATCCAGATTGAACAGGCCGGAGAAGAACACCTGCGGCACAATAACGAGCGGTATAAACTGAATAATCTGGAACTCGCTCCCGGCAAAAGAGGATAACAGGATACCGAGTGTCAGGGCCGTCAGCGACAGCAGCAGATTCATCAGCAGCACAAGCCAGATGGAACCGTCCATATACAGTCCCAGCACATCGATGGCGAACCAGGCGATGAGGGCCGCTTGGAGCAAAGTGAACAATCCGAATCCGGCCAAATAGCCGGTGACAATTTCGGAACGGCGGATCGGCGTGGCAAGCAGCCTTTCCAGGGTGCCGCTTGTTCTCTCCCGCAGGAAGGATACACCGGCCAGGAGAAAAACAAAGAAGAAGGAGAAGAAGCCGATCAGCACGGGTCCGAAAGAATCGAAGGAGGACATATCAGATCTGCCATGCAGATAGGAAACAGCCGGTTGTAATGAAGGGTCCGCAGTCTGGACCGCCTGCTGCAGCAGGAAAAGCACCGTCCGGCTCTCGGAAGGGTCGCTTCCCTCCAGGCGCAGGGAAGGCTTGCCTTCCTGCCAATCCAGAATGGCATCGAGTTCGCCATCTTCCAGCGCTGACTCGGCGGACGCCTTATCCTCATATACGGTTATATGGGCATCCGCAGCCGCAAGCTGTGCAGCAAGCTGCTGGGGGATATGCAGCGTTCCGAGCTGGGGTTGAACAGACTGGCCGTTAAAGACCAGCTTCATCAGCACCAGAATAAGCAGCGGCGCAACGAACAGCAGGGCCAGCGTGCGCTTATCCCGCAGAAACTGGCGGATAATCCGGATGGCAAGCGCGCGTATCTTCATGATTTCGCACCTCCGCCAAGAGCTATGAAGGCCTGCTCAATGGTTTGGCTTCCCGTTCTGCTTTTGATGGCTTCAGGCGTATCCACTGCGGTCAGCTTCCCGTCACGGATAAGAGCGAGACGGTCGCATTTCTCGGCTTCATCCATGACATGGGTAGTCAGAATAATCGTGGTCCCGCGCCCCCGCATAGCGGTAAGCTCCTGCCAAATGGACTGCCGCAGCATGGGATCGATACCGACAGTCGGTTCATCGAGAACGAGCAGCTCAGGCTCGTGAAGCAGCGAAATCGCGAGCGACAAACGCCGCTTCATCCCGCCGGAGTAGGCGGCAACCGGTTTGTTCAAATCATCGAGAAGATTGACGATTGTCATCGCTTCCCGAATGCGGTTGTTCCTGTGAATGCCGCGAAGGCCATACAGCGACGCGAAGAAGACGAGATTTTCCCTGCCGGTCAGCTCATTATAAAGCGCATCGGATTGCGCCATGTAGCCGAAGCGCTGCAGCATGGACAGCCTGGGCATCGGCTGCCCGTGCATCCTTACGGATCCCTCGTCTGCTTTGTCAATGCCGGTAATGAGCTTCACAAGGGTCGTCTTGCCGGAGCCTGACGGGCCGAGCAGGCCGAACAGCTCGCCGGGTTCAACTGTCATTGTAATTCCGTCAAGCACAGTTCTTTTACCGAAGCGGCGAATTACATGGCTCAGCTCCACTGCAGGCTCGCCGCCGGAAAGGGAAGAGGATTCAACTGTCATAAGACACTCTCCTTCAATGAAATGAGTGATTACTCACATTCATCATACATCTCGTTTGGTAATATTGTAAAGTGAGTAATCACTCTTATTGAAAGAAATAAAAAAAGCACTGTCCGTTAGACAATGGCTTCTTTGTCGTCCTTATTTTCTTTCGTTTTCTCCTCGGTCACTTGATCCGGCTCATCGAACGGTACACGATCCTCTTCATAATACATTTATTATTCACCTCCTTGCTTATGACTTTATTTATTGTAGACCGTCAACATCAGCGCTCTATTAAATCTGTGTATGAATCTTGTAAATTTTTAGGGGCTATGATCCACCTTGGGCCGTACAGCAGGTCAGCCTATAGGCGGGGGAAAAAAGGCGCTTATCGAAGCGGCGGCTACGCGGATGCGCCCGATCATCATGACCGCAATCGCAACGATTTCCGCGATGCTGCCGCTCGTCGGAGAGCGGCAGCATCGTCTCCCAGAGTCTCGCGATCGTGGTTATCGGCGGCTGCGACGCTGTTGACGCTCATCATTGTTCCGTGCATTTATGAATTGTTTTTCTTCCGCAAATCGAAGCGCCAGCGTGATGGCGTAGAGGCCCAGCAGGCAGCATAATCAATACGTTTATAAAACGGGCACAAGCACGAACCCCCAAATCACAGCTAAACGTGATTTGGGGGTTTTGTCATTGTTCTATGGCGACACGCTCAAGTTAAAGCGCCATTTTGTACAGAGGCAGGACGGTCTTGAAGGTCTCAATGGTTTTATCGATGAAGGCTTCGCCATCCCTCAGCAAAGGGTCCTCACGATCGATGATAATGCCGCACAGCGCCTCGGATGCCTTAACCGTCCGCAGCCGCTCCAACAGCTTGATCAGGCCGTCCCGTCCGAGCTCTCCCTGCTTGTCGCCTCCGGGAATCATATGATCGCCAGACCAGACATACTCGGCGGGAATATGCCTCATAATATCGTCGAGCTGCTTGAGCGCATGTTCCGCAAAAACCGATTTATTGTCGGATTCATAAATAATCGCAAACTGCACGAACATATGGGAGTTGAACAAGCCGATTTGAAAATGGGGATGGGCCTTGTAGCCGCGCTTGTTCGCTGCAAATGCGACCCATGTATCAATGGGCGGGTTAATGGTTCGTCTGGCATGCTTGGCCACATGAGGATGGATCGTCTCGCCGCACAGCCCGCTTAATACAGGGGAGAGGCGTTCGCCGAGCTGATGGAGCTTGGGCCTGACATGCTCGATTAAAGCCTCCATGCGGGCTTCCAGTCCCGGAATTTCGAATACGTCAAAATCTTCGGCTGTAAAGCCGTCAAAGGTCATAATCTGCTGCTCTGTCACGATTCATCGTCCCTTTCTTTATGCTTCAAGTGTAACCGTAAGAAGAGCCACGGCTTAACCTGCTGCCCCTACCACGTTACATCTTCAAGTAAAATATTGCAATCTGCGTGCGGTCGCGAAGCTCCAGCTTGCCGAGAATAACGGAAATATAATTTTTGACGGTACCCTCGCTAAAAAACAATACGGCCGCTATTTCCTTGTTGGATTTTCCCTCCGCGATGAGCTGCACGACATGCCGCTCAGCCGGTGTCAGTCCCATGTCTGCGAGCTGCTTCTGGCGGAGAGCCTCCGCTTCTTCCGAAGCTTGCGAGGAGGGCAGCGATCCGGTGCCGACAAGACCGGCAAGCTTGCGGGCGATGTCGGGATGCACCAGCAGGGAGCCTTCATGAACGGTCTTGATGCTGGAAACGATCCGGCTTGGCGGCACATTTTTCAGCAGATACCCATTGGCGCCGCTTCGCAGCGCTTCAATAATATATTGATCATCGTCGAAGGTAGTCAGGATAAGCACCGCGGGAGGAAGCGCCAGCGATTTCAGCTTGCGCGTTCCCTCCACGCCGTCGCAGACGGGCATCCGGATGTCCATCAACACAACGTCAACGGGATGTTCGCCTGCATACTGGAAGGCAGCATGGCCATCCGGACAGGTGCCGGCAACAGTGAGCTCAGGATCAAGATCGAGAATCACCTGCAGGCTCTCGCGAATAAACGGATCGTCATCGACGATCAACACTTTTATCAAGGATAATCCCTCCGTGTTGTTAAGGTTTGACGAACGGCGCTTGAGAGAGGGAGTATGGTCGTTATGGCAAAAGCAGGAGCTGTCGAGATGTCGATGCGGCCGCCAAGCATCACGATACGCTCCTTCATACCCCGAAAACCAAGCCCCTGCGTGATCGGTTCCTCAGGCAGGATGCCGTCATTAGCAACCGTCAATGCAATCTCATGCCGCCTGTAATCCAGATTGACATTCACGGTTCTCGCCGCGCCATGCCGCACAGCATTCGTTATGGCCTCCTGGGCGTTGCGGAACAGTACATATTCCATGCTGGGATACATCGGCTGCGGCTGACCCTCTACGGCAAAGGTCACGGTTATTCCCAGTTCTCTGCCCGCATCGGCGATTAGCTGATCCAGTGCGTATTGCCGTGTATCCCGGGTATCGGCGGGAGACAGGCGGCGGACGGTGCGCCGCATCCGCTCCATGCTGTCTTCCATCTGATCGCGGACTTGCCCAAACAGCGTATACGCCCGTTCCGGCTGCTGTTCATATACTTGCAAGGCCGCCTCCATCATCATTTTCTGGCGGATCAGGCGATGTCCCAGATCATCGTGGATATCCGTAGCGATCCGGCTGCGTTCCTCGGCCTGCGCATATTGTCCGATTTGGGCGCCATATTCCTCCAGGCGTCTGCGCGCCTGCTCCAGCTCTTCATGACTGCGGTTGAGCTCGTCATAAAGCGATTCCACATACTGCCGCTTATCGGCCATCCGGCTGGCGGTATGGAGAACGGCAGCTATTGCAAACCACAATATCAAGGCCGTCCAGATAAGCTCGATCGGCCGGTGCTGCATGCATATACCGAGCAGAGCCGCGCCAAGCACAACGGCAAAGGACATGGCCTGTGGCGAGCGGAATTTGACAAAAACAGCGATTAAGCTGGAGTACAGAAGCATGAACATAAGACCCTGCGTCTCGTAGGCAAGCAAGCTGAACCCGATGAGCTCGGCAGCCATCATCCATTTAGCGGCCTCAGGGTAGAGCTCCCCGACTCTCAGAATCAAGAGGCCAAGCAGCACATATAGGGTGAACCAGCTCGGGGATTCGACCTGCACGGTCAACAAGGTTACGATTGCGGGAACAAAGAGCAACAAATATCTTAACCATTGCAGCAGCTGCGACATTCGACAAGCGCCTCCGGCGTATTCAGTTCTTTCATTATAACATAAGGATTGTCACAATCAGGCAGGGAGAACGGAAGAAAATGACTTTCGTCATATTGGTTTCATGACTTTATTGACCTGCGCCTTGAGCCAGCAGCCTTTACAATAAAGCCATGAGGAATAATGGAGAGGGGATACACGATGAGCTTAGTCCATTTTAAGGAAGTCGTTAAGAAATATGATACGACGCTTTCTGTCAACCATTTGTCGCTTGCCATTCATGAAGGTGAAATCTTCGGGCTGCTTGGCCCCAACGGCGCCGGCAAAAGCACGTCGATCCATATGCTGTCGGGACTTCTGTCCGTTGATGGCGGTGATATTACGGTTGAAGGCTACTCTGTCCGCAAGGCCCCGCTGGAAGTCAAACGGCGGATCGGTCTTGTACCGCAGGATCTGGCGATCTACGATTCTCTGACAGCTGCCGAGAATGTAACCTTTTTTGCCAGATTGTACGGTCTGGGAGGCAAGCTGCTGCGGGAGAGGGTAGCCGAAGCTCTTGAGTTTGTCGGGCTTCAGGATAAGGCCAAAGCCAAGCCGGGCACATTCTCGGGCGGGATGAAGCGAAGACTCAATATCGCCTGCGCCATCATGCACCGTCCGAAGCTGATTATTATGGATGAGCCGACAGTGGGGATCGATCCCCAGTCCCGCAATCATATTCTGGAGTCGGTCCGCACCCTCAATAAACTGGGTTCTACCATTATTTATACGAGCCATTACATGGAAGAGGTCGAAGCCATCAGCACAAGAGTCGGCATTATGGACCGCGGCCGGCTTATCGTATCGGGAACAAAGGAAGAGCTGCGCAGGCAGATGGGCCAGGATGAACAGCTGATTCTGGAAGTGGACCGGATAACAGAGGAAGCCATGGCAGAAATCGCCCGGCATCCCTGCATCAAATCAGCCGAGGAAACCCAGCCGCGTACACTCCAGGTTGTGCTTGAGGAGTCCGCGACGGCGCTGCAGGATCTGCTGTTTATTTTGCATAAGCACGGGATTGGCCTGAGTAAACTGACCCGGATTGAGCCGGATCTGGAGACGCTGTTTCTGCAGCTCACAGGCCGTTCGCTTCGGGACCGCTCATAAGAAGGGAGGGAAGGAAATGAAAATCTGGTTCCATACCGCATACTACGGTTTCCTGCGTTATATCCGGAACAAATCCGTTGTCGTTATCATGCTTGTTTTGCCCTTGCTGCTTATCTTCCTGCTGGGAAGTGCTTTAAGCGGTGAAATGAAACCTGTCAAAATTGTGATATACAATGCGGATAAAGGTGAAATGAACGCCGCGCTGCAAACCTTTACCGGGGACCCGGCGCTCACCGGATACGCCATCTTCGACTCTGCGGATTCGGAAGAAGTTCTCCTTAATCGGGTCAGGGGTGGCGGGGCCGATTACGGGATCGAAATTCCGGCTAATTTCTCCGGGCTTGTGCAGTCCGGAGGGAACGCACAGTGGAAGAGCTACCCTGGGCCCGATGATTTGGAGAATCAGGTGGCAGAGTCCATTTTGAACCGTTTTCTCGGTTCGATCCAAACCGCTCAAACCATTGGCATTGTTATGGCCGGGTATGGTGGAGCTTCAGAGAATCATTCCGCCGCAGAATCTTTCCGTCACGATCAATCGGTTGTAACGGCCGAGCTGGTGGGAGGCGGGGGCTCTGAATATGGTAAAGTATCAGCGATTCAATATTATGCGGGCACTTATCTGATCATGTTTTTGCTGTACTCCGGCATGTCCGCCGCCCTTTCTCTGCTGGATGAGAAGGAGAGCGGGACGCTTGGCCGCCTGTATTCGATGCCTCAGCGCTGGGGGCTGATCCTTGCGGGCAGGTTGACTTCAATTATAATATTTGCGGCCATTCAAGCGGCCATTATTATTTTGTTCTCCTGGCTGGTGTACGGTGTCGACTGGGGGGGCCGGCTCGGTCAATTGGCGGTTGTCTGTCTGCTTACCTCGGCCTGCGCAATCGGACTCAGTCTCATTATCGCTTCCATTGTAAAGACCAAGAGGGCGACCCAATCGATATTTTCAACTCTGGCAGTACTGATGACCTTCCTGAGCGGAGGAATGATTGCGGACCTGGGCGAGGGGATTAAGAGAATCGGCAGCTTCACGATTAATCATTGGGCTGTTGTCACCATAGGCCGGTTAATGGACGGCGAAGCGGGGATGCTCGTCTGGAAGGGTGTCGGGATTCTTGCGGCTACTGCCGCAGTCCTGATGACGATCGCCTTATTACGAATGAAGAAAGTGGTGAGCTTGGATGCATAGTCTGATTATTGCCGGTTCGATGATTCGCAGAACGATCGGTCACCGCAAAGGCTTTATCTCTCTTGTATTGCTTCCGGCGGTAGTTCTTTCGGGGATTGTCGGTATCTTCGGCTCTTCTCATCAGGATAGCGAGCATGCAGTTGCGGTTTGGAATGCCGACAGCGGTCCGCTTGGCGATGTTCTCGTTCAAGCTGCCCGCAGCTCATCTGCAGAAGGTGAACAACCGCTCAACGTGATCTCCGGCGAATGGAAAAGCGAGAATGAGCTTAACAATGCTGTCAAGGAGGGGAATGCGGACCTGGGCATATACATTCCCGCTGATTTTTCCTCGAAGCTTCAAGAAGGCGGACGGCCACAGGTGAGGCTGCTGCGCAAAGAGGTCCAGCCATGGAATGCCGCCATAGAGCAGAAGCTGTCCGCAGAGGCAGCACAACTAGCAGCATTCACGCAAGCGGCCGCATTGGCCGGGGAAGGATCGAAAGCGCCGGTGCTGGAGCGTCTGCTGAGCGAACAGAATAATCATCATATCGGGATAGAACCGTTGAAATCTGCCGAAGGGAAGCACAGCGTGCCCTTCAATGTGCTTATTAATGGCATTATGCTCATGTTTATGATGCTCGCGATCAGCCAATCCGTACAGGTCGTCATGGAGGACCGCGAGAAAAGAACGATGGCGCGCATGTTTGCAGCTCCTCTGCGCGGCTACGAAATCGCGCTCGGCAATTTCATCGGCAGCATGCTTGTCGGTACGATTCAGCTTGTTATCGTACTGGCAGCCAGCCGGTTTATAATCGGATACGATTACGGAATCGGATTCTTCCCTCATCTCATCATCCTGGAATGTTTTCTGCTTGCCACTATAGGACTCGCGACCGCAGTCGCCGGTCTTGTGCGGAATACGGATCAGCTCTCGCAGCTAAACAATCTTGTCGTTACGCCAACCTGCATGCTGGGAGGATGTTTCTGGCCGATCAGCATAATGCCGGACTTCATGCAGAAGCTGGCCAATTTCATACCGCAGAAATGGGCGATGGAGGCGCTAAGCCGTATGGCGTTCGGCAGTACACTTACAGATACGCTGCTTCCGCTTGGGATTATGCTGCTGTTCGCAGCTGTGCTGCTCGCTTTCGGCGCCTATATTCTGCAGCCCAGCCGGAGTGCTGCCTGAAAAGATCCCGAATTCCCGGAATAGCCACTATTTCACCGCTCCTCCCGGTTGCTTTCCCGCTGTGAATACGTTACATTCGAAACGTATTGTTGAAAAGGGAGAGATATGCGTTATGATGTGGCAGCAGATTTGGTTTGTGGTCAATATGTTATTTGTGGCTTTTTTGATCCTGCTTTTATTCAGTCACCGTTCCGTTACCCTGGCGCGCCAGGAGAAGGCCGAGCAGCGCATTCGCGGAGCTCTGCGCAACCGTTCCATATGGGCTGTATTAACGGTGCTGGCGTTTATCGGGATGGCCTTCAGCTTTGTAATGAACATGAAAGTGAATGGCTAGTTTGTGTCCAATTCTTGTCTGTTTACAATTCTTACGCAACTTTTACCTGACACGTAGCGTTAAACATGTCATGAAAGCTTGCTGGTGGCCTTTTGCTTGGGGTGAATCTGGCGAAGGGGCTGACATAATTCAGAGAATTGAAGGAGATAGAGAATGAAATCGTTTAAATCATTAAAATGGCTGCTTATTTTATCTTTCCTGATCATGCCGTTTGCGAACGTTTCCAATTCAACCGTGTCGGCTGCAGGAGAAATGTCTGATCAGCTCATTCTGCAAATGAACAGCAAGGTAATGGTCCATAATGGCGTCACCATGAATTCGGTGCAGCCGGTTACTTTGCAAAATGGTACAACATTCATCGCGCTGAGCTCCATCTCCGCGCTTTACGGTTACAAGGTCTCTTATAACGCGGCTACCAAAGAAGTTACGGCCGCTAACGATTACCATGATCTTATCTTTAAAATCGGCAGCACCATTGTCTATGGTGACGGCCTGCCTGTCAAGATTGCGATTGCTCCCTATATCCTGAACGGTTCCCTGATGGTTCCGGTCCGGACATGGTCGAATCTGGCTGAGAGCACATTGGTCTTAAGCGGCAAGCAAATTACGCTTTCCTGGAATGTGCTCAAGCAGCCTACGGCGGATTTTGCCGTCGAGCCGGGCGAAATCATCGCCGGGGAGACGACAGTGAACTATATCGATAAATCTACCAACCCGAGCGGCCAGCCCTACGTGCAGGACTATTACACCGGAAGAATGGATGTTTTCCCAACTGCCGGTTCCTACACAATTACAAGGCAGGTTCAGGATGTGAATGGCTTGTGGAGTGATCCGTACTCGGTCACGATTGAGGTTAAACCGCAGAATATGCCTCCGGTTGCAAACTTCACAACGGAGAAGCCGGAGTACCGGATCGGCGAGAAGGTTAATTATACGGACCTGAGCACAGATGATAACAATGATATCGTCCGTAGAACCTGGACCGGCAACAGTGAAGTGTTTTTCGAGGCGGGACCAAAGACCGTCACACTGGAAGTGGAAGACTCCAAAGGACTGACCAATTCCATCACGCAAACGATCAACGTCACGAGCGAAGTGCTTTATACGCAGGATGAATATAACAAGCTGTTCAAAAAAGTTGGCGATATGATTCCGATTGACGGAAGCTCGGTGCTGAATTTCCCTGCACTGCCTTACAAAATTCAAGATGAGGGATCCCAGTTTGTAAGAAGCAACAGTCCCGAAATTCTTCTGAATGAAGGTATTGCCTATGTATCGCAATTGACGGGGCAGGTTCGCTTCATGTTCCATAATGTGAACAGTATCGGACATCCAGTTAAGATCTATCTTGTGGCGACCAATAATAACAACTCATCGGTTAACGTAAATACAGGGTCGGTTGGTATTGGCGGGCCGGATCCGCATGTGGATCGGTCCGGGAAGATGGCGGTTCTGCGTTATATGAATTCATTGGTCGCCAACCCGGCGCCGACGACTACCACGATCAAGCCGGGTCAATCCGTTACTCTGCTTCCGGAAATATCCAAGGTCGCCTTGAAGCAAAGCGATGTCTTTACTGCTTACGCGGACTTGTATGCGGACAAAGAGCTGACCTACCGTGTAGTGGTCGTGGCTTCCGGCAAAGACCCGATTCAAGAGATGCCAAACCTGAGTATCATGGAGCGCAACGATGTTCATGTCCGCGGTACCTTCAACAAAGCAAACCGGGCTATTGAAATGTCCGATACATTGGGCGAGGTGCCGGAGCGCATTATGCTCGGCGACCGTACGATGGACTCCTACACGGATGGAATTGACGAGGTTACGGGACAGCTCGAGCTCAATACCGGGAACTTCGGCGTTCTGTACAAAATGAGACTGCAGCATGTGGCTCCTCATACCCTGATCGCGCTTAACCCCCGGGGCGGCATGTATACCGGCGCCTTCATTGTCAATGGTCAGGTCGTTCAGGCAACGAACACCGGCGCTCTAAGGGGCAACGGAGACGCAGCTGTGCTGTACCGAACAGGCGATTCCGCCGAATCGGTTGAAATTGTATTTACAATTGCGGCAGGAAGCAATCTGCCTATCGCCATGCTGTTTCTGCCACTGCCTGCCAAGCGCTTTTAGATAATTCGTATTAAATAGCTGTAAAAGAAGGAGGCGCCCCGAGATGGGCGCCTCCTTCTTTATAGTTAACAAGGCCTGCTCCCGCAAGCAGAATCAATCTGCAAGGGGAGCAGGCCTTGTTATTTCATGTATTCACATGTATCAAGCTCACTGATCAGTAAGGAAGCTCAATGGACACTTCGCGTTTCAACTCGGCAGACCGGAGCACGCCGTCAATAATAGCCTGTTGAATCAGGATCTGTTCGCCGGGAATCGGGGCGGGCAGACCTTCGCGGACCGCATCGACGAAATCGCGTACTTTCTCGAAGAACAGCTCTTTGGAATGCTCGATCACCGGTACGGGAGTGGATGTCTGCTGACCCATGAAATCATGGAACATCGTCATGCTGCCAACCTTGCCGTCCCATACACCGGACCAGTTGCCCGTTCCGAAGGGCTCGACCTTCAGGCCGGCGTCCGTCCCCAGAAACAGGGTTGAACCCAGCGAGTCCATATGCATCGCCCAGGAAATTTTGAACTGCAGCACCAGATCGTTCTCGAAGCGAACCATGGCAACGCCAAAATCCTCAACCTGGAAGCGGTCGGCCTCCTTATGGTACAGAGGATTGGTGCCGAAATGGTTGGATGTATAAGCGGATACCGTCAATGGACGCGGATAGCCCATCGCATTCAGAGCCATATCCAGCGAATAACACCCGATATCGGCCATCGCCCCGGCTCCTGCCAGATCCTTGCGGATGAACGTTCCGCCTGGCATCCCTCTGCGGCGTCCGCCGCCGGTTTCCACATAATAGACTTTTCCAAGCTTGCCGGATTGCACAATATCCTGTACCAGCTTCATATTGGGGTCATAGCGCGGCTGGAAGCCGATGGTCAGCATGCTGCCGGATTCCCGTGCAGCCTGGACCATATCCACAGCTTCACTCAAGGTAACCGACATTGGTTTCTCCAGCAGCACCTGCTTGCCGGCGCGCAGGGCGTCCACAGTTGTCAGATGATGCGAGACGTTAGGTGTACAGATGCTGACGCCGTCCAGGTCCAATTCAAGCAGCTTGCGGTGGTCTTCAAAAGGCTGCGCATTCTCGAGGGAAAGCGAATCGATGAATTGCTGCGCTTTGCCTGGCACAACATCTGCAACCGCGACAATTTCCACATCGGGCAGCTTCTTGTATTGACTGACGTGGGCGTGAGCGATGCCGCCGCTGCCGATAATGCCGATTCGAACGGTTTTAATCATAAGTGGTTCCGATCTCCTTTGTTTTCCGGCCTCGACGCATCGACAGCCGCTTGATGGGTCCTGAACTGCTTGGGTGTCATTCCGAATCTTTTCTTGAACACATAGTAGAGATAATTGCCGCTGGCAAAGCCATGCTCCAAGGCAATTTGGTCGATAGGGCTTGCACCCTCCATGATTGCCGAACAGATCTGGTTCAGCCTGTAGTTTTCCAGATAAGCACTGAACGATTCCGCCCCCTGCTCCCGGAAAATCCGCTGCAGCTGACGGCCGCTGATGGGGATGCGTTCCGCGACCTCCTGCAGCGTAAGAGGGGAGGCGTAATTGTCATGAATAAACTGCGTGGCGATCTTGAACCGGTGCTCATTCATATTGCGGCTGGGCGGCTCGAAGGTCACCGTAGGTTCTGATGACAGGCGGGAAGCGCGCAGCAGGATCTGGATAACCGCCTGCTTGATGGTGGAGTAAGCGCCGGGCTGTCCTTCATGCCAGGCTCTGTAGGCGGTCAGGAACCATGCCATGGCATTGTATTGATCGGTCAGGGGAGCCAGAGGCAGGGCGTCCAGAGCGTGAATGCACATCCGGGCCTCATGCCGCTCCCACCGTTCCCCCCACTGGGCATCTTCTCCGTCTTCAAGAGGCACGATGTCGATATGCAGGCACAGCTCATCCATCGCTTCTCTTTGGTCGGCCTCCTGCTGATGCATCACATTCGGACCTGTGAGATAGAATTGGCCTTCATGTACGGGAAAGGAGCCGTCTTCCAGAACAACCGTCCCTTTTCCGCGGGGTATGAAGTGAAATTCATATTCCGAATGCTTGTGGAACCGGATGATTTTGCCTGCCGGAAAGGAGGTCAAATGACAGCGATGGACGCGAAAGCCGTATCCGCCCCAGCGGAACTGAATATCCAGCCGGTCAATCGCATCCATTTTCTCGGCCATCAGCGCGTAAGCAAACGGCTTTGCCATTCCATCACCAGTCCTTTCCCTGAACTTCAAACGCGGATCAATCAGTTAGCCAGTTCGGAGAGCTTTACTTGGCGCTTCTGGGCTTCCGAGAGGTTGGCAGCTTCCATCAATTTAGTAAGATCGATGGCCAGACCGATGTTTTCCTCGGCGATCGTATCATTCTGAATATGCTCCACCCATTGGTCAAATGCAGCCGTACGTCTTGCTGGCATTTCGATGGTCACCCATTCATCCTTATTAAGCTTGTTGCTGCGGACACGGACAACTTCATCCGGCAATCCATAAAGCAGGGTACCCTCAGTACCGTGAATTTCTACTGAGAAAGGTGAATGGCTGTTGACGAAGCCAGCTTCCACGATGCCGACTGCCCCGTTCTCGTAACGCAGCGTTGCCACTGCATTGTCTTCTACTTCTTTGCCGGAAACATAACCAAACGTTGCGTTTACGCTCTGCGGCAGGCCAAGGAACAGGCGGACAAGGTACATCGGGTGGCAGCCAAGGTCGATCAGAGCGCCGCCGCCGCATTGCTCAAGGTTGTAGAAGTGCTGAGGAAGCCAGTCGGCGATTGCGCCGCTATGGGACAAGCGGACACGGGCCTGGGTCAGTTCGCCGAGCAGCCCTTTGGCAAGAACCTCTTGTGCGGCCAATGTGTATCCGTCATTCAGGCGCGGCAGGGAAACGGTCAATTTCACGCCGGCTTCTTTAACCGCTGCGATGATTTCGTTGACTTCCTTCAATGTAGGGGCAATGACCTTCTCGGTGAAAATATGTTTGCCGGCACGGGCCGCTTTCACCATAACGTCACGATGGATGTTCGTCGGTGTATCGACAACAACCGCATCAACATCGGCTCTTGCCAGTATCTCATCCAAATCAGCGACAAATGGAACACCGAGCTTGTCGGCGTTCTCCTGGCCGCGGCTTGGAATTTCGTCCCAGACTGCAACGATTTCGGTACCTGGATTTTCTTGCACTTGTTTGGTGTAATCCCAGGCATGTACATGCCAATAGCTGAGCATAGCAACGCGGATCATCGTCTAATTCCTCCTCATATATGCATCTGATTCCAGATGCTGTGTCGTCTATTCTTAGTTTTTCATCCTCTAATTATGCGACACAACGCTACACTAACACAAATGAAAACGGTCTAAAATGTGTTTAGGTGACAATTGAACTGCAAAATTACGACATTTGGTCATAATCATCACAGGAGGCCTCTGTCTGAATTGACGCAAAGCCCTTTTTCCGTCATTATGGAAGAATAACGTTGGGATAAAATTAGGAGGAGCAAGCCAATGCGCAGAGTCATAAAAGCACCGATTGTAGCCTACCGCAAATTTATTTCTCCGCTTAAGCCGCCTACCTGCCGATTTTACCCAACCTGCTCGGAATATGCCCTCCAGGCGATTGACAAGCACGGTCCCCTGCGCGGCAGCTGGCTTGCGGCTAAGCGCATTTGCCGCTGTCATCCGTTTCATCCCGGCGGCATTGACCATGTTCCGCCAACGAGAGAAGAGCTTGAAGCCCGGCGAGTACCCGGCGCTATTGACATCCGCAAGCCGGATTCGGTATAGTTTGATTCAAGAGAAATTGCTGTATATGAATGAATTCATGGGTCAAAAAATCAACTTGTTCAACAGCCATCAAATCAGATATTCAATGAACGGATAAGTATACAGTGCATGCCCTTCACAGAGAGCCGGAACAGGTGGAAGCCGGCAAGGCGCATCCTGCAGAAAATGGTCCGGGAGAATCTGCTTTCGAACCGTCAGCTTAAAGTCAGCTGCGGCAAGGGGGCGGCGCATCGGCAGCGTTATCGGCCCGAAGACGCCTGTCCGCGAATGGACGGCGCTAATGAAGCTTTTCCCGGTCTGCTTCGGGGAAAGGAATTTGGGTGGTACCGCGTGAGCGACAAGCTTTCGTCCCATAGAGGATGAGGCTTTTTTTGTGTTTTTCAGGCTACAGATCATCGGCAGTGCGGTTAGAGATGAAGCAGATTTACAAGGAGGTCATTCAGATGAGCGAAGCAAACAAAACGTTTTATATCACAACGCCGATTTATTATCCGAGCGACAAGCTCCATATCGGCCATGCCTACACCACAGTAGCAGGCGATGCAATTGCCCGCTACAAAAGGCTGCGCGGGTATGATGTATGGTACTTGACCGGAACGGATGAGCACGGACAGAAGATTGAGCGAAAAGCGCAGGAGAAGGGCAAGAGCCCGCAGCAGTTTGTTGACGATATTGTGGTGACGATCAAGGATTTGTGGAAGAAGCTCGACATCTCCAATGACGATTTCATCCGGACCACGGATGAGCGGCATAAAGTGGTTGTAGAAGAAGTCTTCGACAAGCTGCTGAAGCAGGGGGATATCTACAAGGGCATGTATGAAGGCTGGTACTGTACCCCATGCGAATCCTTCTTTCTGGAGCGCCAGCTGGTTGACGGCAAATGTCCGGACTGCGGCAGGCCGGTGGAGCTGGTCAAGGAAGAGAGCTATTTCTTCAAAATGAGCAATTATGTGGACAGACTGCTTTCGTATTATGAAGCAAATCCGGATTTCATTCAGCCGGAATCGCGCAAGAACGAGATGATCAATAACTTTATCAAGCCGGGTCTTGAGGATCTGGCCGTATCTCGTACAACCTATGATTGGGGCATCAAGGTCAAAGGAAATCCCAAGCATGTCATTTATGTCTGGATTGACGCTTTGCTCAATTATGTTACCGCTCTGGGCTACCTGACACCGGATTCCAGCAAATTCGAGAAGTATTGGCCGGCCGATGTACATCTGATGAGCAAGGAGATCGTACGCTTCCATACGATCTATTGGCCGATTATTCTGATGGCGCTGGATCTCCCGCTGCCGAAGAAGGTATTTGCCCACGGCTGGCTGCTCATGAAGGATGGCAAAATGTCCAAATCCAAAGGCAACGTCGTGGATCCCGTCACGCTGATCGACCGTTACGGTCTTGATGCGCTTCGTTATTACCTGCTTCGCGAAGTGCCGTTTGGCGCTGATGGGACCTTTACGCCGGAAGGATTTGTGGAACGGATCAATTTTGATCTGGCCAATGACCTTGGGAATTTGCTGAACCGGACTGTAGCGATGATCGAGAAATATTTTGACGGTGAAATCCCCGGCTATGAAGGGAATGTCACCGATTTTGACGCTTCATTGTCTGACCTGGCGGCGGCGACCGTCGATCAGGTGGAAGCAACCATTGAGCGGATGGAGTTCTCCGTGGCGCTCTCGTCTATTTGGCAGTTTGTCAGCCGGACGAACAAATATATTGATGAAACCCAGCCGTGGGCCCTGGCCAAGAATCCGGATAAACGCAGCGAGCTCGCCTCGGTTATGCATCATCTGGCGGAATCACTGCGCATCATCTCCATCCTGCTGCAGCCGTTCCTGACGAACGCGCCGATCGAGATTCGCCGCCAACTGGGCATAGAGGACGGAACGCTCACGGAATGGGACAGCACGAGACAGTTTGGACTGCTGCCAGGGGGGACGAGAGTCCGGAAGGCGGGACCGATCTTCCCGCGCCTGGATGCGGCAGAAGAAACGGCGTTCATCGCTGCGGCGATGAACGGCGGGACAGCCACGGCTGCAGTTGAAGCAGCGCCGCAGGGGCCGGATGCTCCGGAGCAGGCGGGCAGCGGCGGCAGCCAATCGTCAGGGGCAGATGTGCCAGAGCAGCCGGAGGCTCCTGAGCCCAAGGAGGAAATTGCCATTGACGAGTTCGCCAGAGTGGAGCTGCGCGTGGCGGAGGTCATCGCGGCAGAGCCGGTGAAGAATGCCGACAAGCTGCTGAAGCTGCAGCTGGATCTCGGGTATGAGCAGCGGCAGGTCGTTTCGGGCATTGCGAAATTTTATACGCCGGAGCAGATGGTTGGCCGCAAAGTGATTTGCGTCACCAATTTGAAGCCGGTCAAGCTGCGCGGCGAAATGTCGCAGGGCATGATCCTGGCCGCTTCGCACGGCGACGAGCTGACGCTTGCGACTGTGCCGGACAATATGAAGAATGGCTCAATTGTGAAATAACGATGAACAGCAAACCGCCTGGTGCAGCCCGCGCCAGGCGGTTTGTCATTGACAGCCCAGTATCTTCGTCTATATAATCTATCAGTAATGTTTACGAATATTAGGCTTGGGGTGTCTGGAAATGATACGGATAGGATCATACTATTATAGAAGCCATATTTTGCTGTTGACCGCGGCAATCGTCTTCTTATTGACGGGCTGCACCGGATCGGGAAGCAAGCTGGTGGCGGATAAGGTCAATATTGTCACCAGCTTTTATCCGCTTTATTTTCTGGCCAAGGAGATCGGCGGCGAAGAAGCCAATGTCATTAATATGATCCCTGCCGGTGTCGAACCACATGAATGGAGCCCGAAGAGCCGGGATCTGGATACGGTATCCAAAGCGCAGCTGTTCTTTTATAACGGAGCGGGACTTGAAGGCTGGGTGGATGATTTTCTCAAAGGGCTGTCCAAAGACAGCAAGCTGGTTACGGTGGCTGCGAGCCGGGACATTAAGCTGATACCGGCGGAGACAGCAGCGGATGGTCAGCATGCGGGAGAGGAAGAAGCCCATGACGACCATGAAGGCGGATTCGATCCTCATACATGGGTTAGTCCCAAATCGATGATCCTGATGGCGGGAACCGTTCGCGATCACCTCGTGGAAGCGGACCCGAGCCATGCAAAGAAGTACGAGGGGAATTATGCGTCCCTTACGAATAAGCTTTCTGCGCTTGATCATGAATATGCAGAGAAGCTGGCTGCCGCGGCAAACAAGGATATTGTGGTTTCTCATCAGGCATTCGGGTATCTGGCGCGCGATTATGGTCTTAATCAGGTGGCCGTTATGGGCCTGTCGCCGGATGCGGAGCCCAAAGCTCAGGATTTGCTGAGAATTTCGAAATTTGTCAAGGAGCACGGGATCAAATATATCTTCTTTGAGGAGCTCGTTTCCGATGAGCTTGCCCGGACGCTGGCGAGAGAAGCGGATGCCGAAACGATGGTGCTGAACCCGTTGGAGGGCCTTACGCCGGAGCAGGAGAAGAAGGGCGATGACTATTTCTCGCTAATGGAGCTTAATTTGCAAAATCTTCTGCAAGCATTACAATAGTAGAAGGAGCTTACCCCGCAGCGGGATGACTGGATTTTTCCGGATTTGAAGGCGGCATTAAGCGGTATTGGGGAGTGATTAAAATGCAATTGGAACAGGGCAAACCAAACTTTTGCCATCAGAATGTGATTGAACTGTCGAATATCTCGTTTTCCTATGAAAACAAGCCCGTGCTGGAGGATGTAAGCTTTGGCGTCCAGGAGCGGGATTTTGTAGGCCTGATCGGCTCCAATGGGGCGGGCAAGACAACGCTGCTGCGGATGATTGTCGGCCTGCTGAAGCCGGGCAGCGGCTCTATCAAGCTGTTTGGCCAACCGGTCAAGGAGTTCAAGGACTGGAGCCGTGTAGGCTATGTGCCGCAGAAAAATTCCTTTAACCCGCTTTTTCCGGCGACGGTCCGTGAAGTGGTGTTATCGGGCCTGTACAGCGGCAGCAGACTGTTCCGCAAGGTAAGCAAAGCCGATCAAATCAAATGCGATGAAGCACTGCACGCTATGAATATAGATGATTTAGCGGCTAAACGGATCGGTCAGCTGTCAGGCGGCCAGCAGCAGCGGGCATTTTTGGCAAGAGCGCTGATCAATAATCCGGCGCTGCTCATTCTGGACGAGCCTACGGTGGGCATCGACTCCGAGACGCAGCAGGATTTTTTTCATCTCATCAAGCATATGCATCAGCATCATAACATTACTTTCCTGATGGTTTCACATGATATGGAGATGATACGGTCTTATCTGGGTCAGGAGCCCAAGGGCGAGTGCGGAAAGTTGAAATTCTATGTGAAGCATTCCCATGAGCTGGAAAATTGCGTGGAAACGAATTTGACCCACAGCTTAAAGGGCCTGCGTGATTCGATGGAGAGAGGGAAAGTGGGCGTTTAGGTTGTTGGATATTGTAACAAGCGAGTTTTTTATGCGGGCTTTGGTCGGAGGCGTACTGATTGGGGTCACGGCGCCTCTGATGGGACTGTTCCTTGTGCTCCGCCGGCTGGCCATGATTGGCGACACTTTGGCCCATGTATCGATTGCCGGTGTGGCGCTTGGTTTTTTGATCGGCGTTTATCCGATTGGCGTCGGCCTTGTCTTCGCGCTGGCTGCAACCTTCGCCATCGAGAAGCTGCGCAAGGCGTATAAAACCTATGCGGAGCTGTCCATAGCGATTATTATGTCGGGCGGCGTGGCGCTGGCATCCTTGCTGTTTACGCTGGGCAAAGGCTTCAATGTCAGTGTCAGCGGATACTTGTTCGGAAGCATTTATACCCTCGATACGATTGATCTGGTGTTAATTGGAGTCGTTACAGTTATCGTACTTGTGGCTGTCCGCATTCATTTCAAGGAGCTGTTTCTGCTAACCTTCGATGAGGATGCCGCAGCGGTCAGCGGTCTGCCAACCCGATATTTCAACTTTATGATCAGCATACTGACGGCGCTGGTGATCAGCGTCTCGATTAAAATTGTCGGCGCACTGCTGGTGTCGGCGCTGCTTACCATTCCCGCGGCCTGCAGTCTTGTTATAGCCCGCAGCTTCAGGCAATCGGTCATCGCTGTTGTGGTAATTGCGGAGCTGGCTGTCATTGGCGGGCTGCTGATCGCGGGAGTCTGGAATTTGGCTCCTGGAGGCACTATCGTGCTGCTGCTGATTGCGGTGCTGCTGCTGCTTTTAACGTTCAAAGGCAGGTCTACTGCAGCATAACGACACAATTTAAATAAGGAACTGACACTGTAAAAGCCTTGGGAATACACACATTTTTATTTAAGAGAGGGCTAATTTCATGTCTGAAGTTACCATGTGGGCCGCATTCGGCGCAGGTATTGCATCGTTCATCTCCCCCTGCTGCCTGCCGCTCTATCCTTCCTACTTGTCTTACATAACGGGTGTATCGGTAAGCGATTTGCGCAGCGAGCGTCCCGGCAGGGAAGTGCGCATCCGGACGATGACCCATACGCTGTTTTTTATACTGGGTTTTTCGGTTGTTTACTACACGCTTGGATATGGCACGAATGCATTTGCCGATTTGTTCTCCGAGTACCAGACGCTGATCCGTCAATTATCGGCAGTGCTTATTATACTTATGGGGTTGTTCCTGATTGGCATTATTCAGCCGAAAGTGCTCCTGAAGGAACGGAAGATGAATATGAAGCTGGGCAAATCCAATTATTTGGCCTCTTTTATATTCGGAATCGGCTTTTCGGCAGGCTGGTCGCCCTGCACAGGCCCGATCCTGGCAAGCATTTTGCTGCTTGCCGCGTCCGAGCCCGGCACCTGGTTTGAATTAACGACCGCTTACGCCCTGGGTTTTGCGATTCCCTTCTTCGTTCTGGCTTTTTTCATCGGCTCTACACGCATCATTGTCCGTTATTCCGGCATTATGATGAAGATTGGCGGATCGGTCATGCTGTTGATGGGACTGCTGCTGTTTACCGACCAGATGACCAAAATTACCATCTATCTGAACGGCATAACGCCGGATTGGCTCAAGTTCTAGGTGAAATAATCAATAGTGGCATCGGGAAAATGTTCAAAAATGCGCTCCGAGATAAACATGCGGAGCGCATTTGCCTGTTCATCGGGGTAAACATATTTGCCTTGACCCCAGCGGCCCCATTTATATTTGCGCTTGTCGATATCCATTTCCAGCTTGGTTTTGGGATAACGCCGCTCAATCACATTTTTGGCTGTCTTGGTGAAACGGTGCTGAATCATCTCAAAGGTAAGTCCCGCAGAAGCATCCTTGGGCAGAGCTGCCGCAAGCGAGCTCAGCAGTTCCGCATATCCTTCCTGCCAGCCTTCATACCAGATAATGGGAGCGATTATGAAGCCCAGCGGATATCCCGCCCGTGCTATCTTGCCTGCGGCCTCTATACGCTGTTCAAAACGCGATGTCGCGGGTTCAAAATGCTTGATGACATATTTGCTGTTCACGCTGAACCGGATCCGTGTATGGCCGTTGTGGCGGGCGTCAAGCAGGGAGTCGACATAATGAAACTTTGTTACGAAGCGCAGCCGGCCGTATTCTTCATCAGCCATGAACTCGATCAGCTCCCGAAGGCTTCCGGTGATCGGTTCAAGCCCCACAGGATCGGATGTGCAGGCAGCCTCGAAGCGGGTGTTCTCCGGGGCGCGCTCATCAATATATCCTTTTGCTGCCTGCATAATTTCATCCATATTCACGTACACGCGAATATAGGGCTTGGACCCGAGCGTTGTCTGCAAATAACAGTAGTGGCAGTGTCCCATGCAGCCGGTGGCAATCGGTATGGCATACTCGGCCGAAGGCTTGGATTGGTCGAATTTAAGCGTTTTTCGGATGCCTACGACCAAGGTTCTTTTAGCAATTTTATACTGCTCCAGCTCGCTTTCGCCGGGCAGATTGGTTATCCGGTTATGCGAGCTCGTCATGCGGTAGGGAATTCCGGCTGCCTCTACCCACTCCATAATACGTTTGCCTTTGGGGTAGTCCAGCGCGGAGGGCTCAAAATAAACCAGCTCGGGCACAAATGAAGAATGAAGGCTGTCCGGACGATCAGTCGTTGATATAGGCACAGGATTGATAAACCTCCTTTGGACGGGAATGAACAAGCCTAGTTTGCACTTGCTTGACAGACAACAAACATGGAAAGTTCACCGTTACAGGTTGCGGCAGGCAGGCTGAGCGGTGTATGATACTAAGAGTAACGGACAGGCAGCCGTTGTCTGTACGGGACGATGGTGAATGGAGGTTCTTTTTGATGCCGACTCCCAGTATGGAGGATTATTTGGAGCGTATTTACAAGCTTATCGATGAAAAAGGGTATGCCCGTGTCTCGGACATAGCGGAAGGACTGGAAGTGCATCCTTCCTCGGTTACAAAAATGATTCAAAAGCTCGATAAAGATAATTATCTCATATATGAGAAATATCGCGGACTTGTTCTGACCAACAAAGGGAAGAAAATGGGCAAGCGGCTGATGGACCGCCATCAGCTGCTGGAATCTTTTTTGACGATTATCGGAGTACAGGAAGAGAATATTTATAAGGATGTGGAAGGAATCGAGCATCATCTCAGCTGGGATTCCATTACCTGCATTGAAACCCTGGTTGAATATTTCAAGCGTGATGCCAACCGGCTGGAAGAACTTAACGGAATACGCAATGATCTGGACAACGAGTAACCAAGAACATAAAGCCGCTTCCTGCAGAGGGAGCGGCTTTTTGCATGCCGCGCCTTAAGACTTGCCGTTCCCGCATATATATGTTCCAAAAGCCGAAAGTTTCGAAAGACTCGTGGGCAACAGGCATATATGGGAAGGGGCATTCAAGCTATGAAACTCATTAATGCCGTTTTTGAAGGCGGAGGGGTAAAAGGCATTTCGCTGGCCGGCGCGATTTGTGCTGCGGTCGATCAGGGAATCAGCTTCAACCGGCTGGCCGGAACGTCATCGGGTGCGATTATTGCGTCGCTGCTTGCCGCCGGCTATACATGCAGAGAGATTAAGGATTTGCTTGAAGAGACGCCTTTCCGGTCTTTTCTGAAGCGGGGGTTTTTCTATAATATTGGCGTTATCGGCCCAACGCTGCGGCTGCTGATTCATCGCGGATTTTACAGCGGGGCGGGTTTGACCCGATGGATGGAGGAGCTGCTGGCGAATAAGGGAATCCGTACATTCGGAGATTTGCCGCACTGCAAGCTGCGCATTGTCGCTTCTGATATTTCCAATGGCCGCTTGCTGGTACTGCCTGAGGATATTGTATTTTATGGACAGGAGCCGATGAAGCTGAGCATTGCGGATGCAGTACGGATGAGCGCCGGCATCCCTTATTTCTTCGATCCGATCCGGATCAGAGCGAGGGAGCGTGAAAACTCTTCTCTGTCGTCATGGGCTTATATCGTCGATGGCGGGCTTCTCAGTAATTTTCCGTTATGGATTTTTGATACGGAGCAGAGGGGGGAGGAGAAGCCGGTTCCGACCGTAGGATTTCAGATGGTAGGTAAAAATGAAACCGAACCCCATAGCATTCGGGGTCCGGTCTCCATGTTTCAAGCCATATTCGAGACGATGCTGCAGGCGCATGACGAGCGTTATATCAAGAAAAGCAATATTGAGCGCACCGTCAAAATTCCGACACTTGGCATTCGCACAACGCAATTTCATTTGTCGAAGCAGCAAAGCGACACCTTGTTTAACTCAGGCTATGATGCGGCTTCTGAATTTTTCATACAGGCTGCATTGTAGGGCAGTCCGCTTAATGATACTTCGGTAAATTATCATCGTCTTTGCCGCCTTCAATAACACGGAACGGCATGGCTTTTTTCGTTCTGGGCTTGCCTTGCTGCTGATCCCGCCGCGGGATGGTTCTGGACCGCGGCTTCGCTGCTCTTGCTCCGCCCGGAGGGAATTTATAAAGCAGGAAAATTACGCCGAACACAGCTATCGGAAT
This sequence comes from Paenibacillus sp. JT22N12, assembly GCF_056269365.1. Classification (NCBI taxonomy): domain Bacteria; kingdom Bacillati; phylum Bacillota; class Bacilli; order Caryophanales; family Paenibacillaceae; genus Paenibacillus; species Paenibacillus sp. JT22N12. Next base: position 1,039,008 of record NZ_JBWDNU010000002.1, read on the forward strand.
AATCAGCTGGATGGGACTTGTGAATGACTGGGAGACCAATCCGATAACGACTAATGCCAGGATGATGATAAGCATTGGACTCATTTTTCGGGACATGACCTTCACCCTTTCTTTCCTAGAGACTTTTTTACAACCTCTTTAGCGTCCTCTTATAAAGGCTGAGGCTGACTGCCTTGACGGTCCAGTTCAAGCATCCGGTTGAAGGATGCGATGGAAACCGCTACCTGATCATCGTTGGGTTCTTTGGTCGTCAGCTTTTGCAGCCATAATCCCGGATAACCCAAGTACCGGAGCACCGGAAGCTCACGCATGGAATTGGTGACGCGAAGCGCCTCATAAGAGAAGCCGAGCACAACCGGCAGAAGCAGGACCCTGATATAAATCCGCTCCCACATGGAATCCCAATGAAAGAAGGAATACACGATGACGCCGACCAGGACGGAGAACACCATGAAGCTGCTTCCGCAGCGATAATGAAGACGGGTGAACTTTTGCACATTGGCCACAGTCAATTCGACACCGGCTTCGTAAGCGCTTATCACTTTATGCTCGGCGCCGTGATATTGGAACAAACGCTTGATAAGGGGAGTCAGTGAGATAATATACAGATAACAGAGCAGGAACAGGATCTTGATTCCGCCTTCAATCAGGTTGTGTACTATTATATTCGAGAACGCACGTCCAAAGATCAACTCTTCGACGGCGGCAGGAACGACTGTGAATACAAGTTTTCCCACGATGAAGGAAATAATACCGGCGACGGCTACGCCGACGATCATGCTCAGGCTCCAGCCGCTTTTTTCCTCGGATTTGGCTTCCTTCTGCGCCTTGTCCTCCTCTTTCTCTGCAGGAAGTTCATCCTCGGCATAGGATTCCATGGAGAAATTCAAATGCTGTGAGCCTTTCGCGCTTGATTCCAAAATAGCGACGACGCCTCGCAGCAGGGGGATTTTCTTCAGCTTCTGAATCCATGTTTTTGTGGTCCGCGGCACTTCATAAAAGATAATTTCATTGTTCTTACGGCGCACTGCCGTAACGTTCGCATGTCTGCCGGCAAACATGACCCCTTCAATAACGGCTTGTCCGCCATATATATTGCGCGAATTTTGCGACAAGGGCGAATCACCATCCTTTTTTGTTTCGGCGTTTTAGCCGTTTCTCATGAAGAGCTTTATAGCTCTTATTGTACTTGATTCCGGCTGTGATTGCGAGTGGCACACATCAGCCATAAATCCCATTAATCCAATCGTTTACCAGAGCTGGAACCGGCGCATACTACCATTTGGAAGCCGCATCGATCAACGAGAGACTGGAGTGATGTACCATGCCGGACCAAAGCTCAAGCAGCGGAGAAAACGAAGTGAAAACAGAGGAAGAACAGAAGAAGAACAAAGACGGCAAGCGAACCGGAGACTACAACGGAGAACACCGGACCAATGCCTTTTTGTATTGTATGATGCTTGGTTTCTTCGCCGGACTTTTCTGGGGACTGACCAGATGGTTGTTACACTTGTTTCATTTTACCAAAGTCAATCCTGCTTTTATGGCGGATCCCTTTTTCCTGCAGTCTTTTCTCAAAACAGGCTGGGGTCAACTCATAGGACTGGGCTGCTTTATCGTATTCTCGATGGCGGCGGCGATGATTTACAAGCTCATTCTTGGCCGTATAAGAGGGCCATGGGCAGGATTATGCTACGGCTTGCTGTGGTGGGGCATCTTGTTTGCCTGGGCTGGCCCGTGGCTGCTTGTGACGCCTCCCTTCATGAAGCTGGGCGTTGACAGCATGGTCAGCGAACTGTCGGTTTTCCTGCTCTGGGGCTTGTTCATAGGCTATACAATTGCGTTTGAATTCACCGACGAAGCCTCGCGGGAGCCAAGCAACGCAACCGGCAAATTGTCGAAAATGGGTTCCTGACAGGACAATCGCAAAGCAGTGGGGCGGTCTCTTCTCAAAGCAAGGGTCTTTGTGGTAAAATGGCAATTGATCTATGCGCCGGGAGGAACAACATGGCAACTATTCTAGTACTTAACGGACCCAACCTGAATATGCTCGGCATTCGCGAGCCAGCTGTATACGGTACGACGACATTGGCAGAAATCGAATCGATGGTTGCAGGATTGGCTGCATCGCTTGGTGTTGGTGTCTCGTTCTTCCAGTCGAATCATGAGGGTGCGTTGATTGATCGTATTCACGAAGCATACGGCCAGGAGGACGGTATCCTTATTAATCCTGGCGCGCTGACACATTACAGCTATGCGCTCAGGGATGCCTTGAGCACCGTTGGACTTCCTGTTGTTGAGGTTCATCTGTCGAATATTCACAAACGCGAGCCGTTCCGCCACGTTTCTGTCACTGCGCCTGTCGCGCTGGGCCAAATTGCCGGATTCGGCTCACAGAGCTATGTTCTGGGCTTTAATGCACTCGTGCATCATTTGACCCAGCAGGCATAGCTGGTTCAGGCAAGATAAGCACCACGTTAGAAGAAGGCATGGTTTAAATTTTTACATGTGGTATCTGAAAGGGTGGTATGGATGACGAACAATCGATTGGCAGGCATCAGAGGCAAGCTCTCGGGGCTTAAGGCAGACGGTATTCTCATTACCAGCGCAGCCAACCGGCGCTATCTGAGCGGGTTTACCGGCTCTGCGGGCGTTCTCCTGATAACAGAGGCGCACAGCTGGCTGATTACTGATTTTCGTTATATGACGCAGGCACCGCTTCAGGCAGCCGCATTCACAGTTGTTGAGCATGGGCTCAATATGCTGGACACCGTTAAGGAACTTGCCGCATCGGCTGGAATCCGCAAGCTTGCCTTTGAGGAAGATCATGTCGTTTACAAAGAATATGCCTCCTGGAAGCAGCAGCTTGGCAGTATGGAGCTCGTTCCGGCTGAAGGCGCAGTGGAAGCCTTGCGGCTCATCAAGGATGAGGCTGAGCTCACCGTTATGATTGAGGCGGCTGCATTGGCTGATGATACGTACAAGCATATCCTGAGTTTTATCAAAACCGGTGTAAGCGAGCGCTCCATCGCCCTTGAGATGGAAATGTTCATGAGAAGCAAAGGGGCGACTTCTTCTTCCTTTGATACCATCGTTGCTTCAGGCGAGCGTTCGGCACTTCCGCACGGTGTCGCAAGCGAGCGAATCATTGGACGGGATGAATTTGTCAAGCTTGATTTTGGAGCGTATTATAATGGTTATTGCTCTGATTTGACCAGAACTGTGGTCATCGGTACTCCGACGGATAAGCATAAGGAGATTTATGCGATTGTTCTGGAAGCCCAGTTGACTGCGCTTGCCGGCATCAAACCGGGCATGACCGGTCGGGACGCCGACTTGCTGGCGCGCGAGGTTATAACCAGATACGGATATGGGGACTTTTTCGGACATGGAACGGGCCACGGGCTGGGAATGGAAATTCATGAAGCGCCAAGGCTGTCGAAGACGGGAAATGTCGTGCTGCAGCCGGGTATGACGGTTACGGTTGAGCCGGGGATTTATCTTCCGGGATTTGGCGGAGTTCGGATTGAAGATGACATTGTTATTACCGAAACCGGGAATTCGTTATTGACCTCATCTCCGAAGGAGCTTACGATTTTGGAATGAGTGCTTTACATATACGCTATAAACTCAAAAAGTGTATGCTTCCGAAGTGAGTTTTCAGCTCTTTATGAGCGATGATTCCAGAAGTAACGCTAAAAACTCGTAGGAGGAAACAAAAGTGATTTCTGTTAATGATTTTAAGACGGGTCTTACCGTTGAAGTGGAAGGCGATATTTTTACGGTTATTGATTTTCAACACGTTAAGCCAGGGAAAGGCGCTGCCTTTGTCCGCTCCAAATTGAAAAATCTCCGCAACGGCAATACCGTGGAGAGAACCTTCCGTGCAGGCGAAACGATCGGCCGCGCTATAATCGAGAATCGTGCCGTACAATATTTGTATAATTCCGGTAATGAATACTCCTTTATGGATAACGAAACGTACGATCAATTTGAGCTTCAGAAGAAGCAGCTTGAATGGGAAATCAATTTCCTCAAGGAAAACATGACCGTTAACATCACCAGCTATCAAGGTGAGATCCTTGGTATTCAACTGCCGAACAGCGTGGATCTGAAGGTCGTGGAAACCGAGCCAGGCATTAAGGGCAATACAGCACAAGGCGCTACGAAGAACGCTACTGTCGAGACCGGCCTTACGCTTCAGGTTCCCTTGTTCATTAACGAAGGCGATGTGCTGCTGATTGATACGCGCGAAGGAAAGTATGTTTCCCGCGCTTAAGCCTCTTTTCACCTAATGCGATGCAAAAAAAGGCCGTCCCGCTTCGGTTGGGGCGGTTTTTCTGTACCCAAGAAGGCTTCGTTATGATATAATTTTAATTTGTATAATTCTTAGTGCCTGGCGGGATGCGAAACGTTTTTCAAGCCCAGGCATCGCTATTAAGCTGATAAGAAAAACGTTGGGAGTGAATAAGCGTTGTCGTTGATTGTTATGAAGTTCGGCGGCAGCTCCGTCGGTTCCACAGAACGGATGCAGCGTGTTGCAAGGCGAATTGCCGATTACAAGGAAGCAGGCCATAAGGTGGTCGTCGTAGTCTCCGCCATGGGGGATACGACGGATGATTTGATAGATCAGGCAACAAAACTTAATGAGAGCCCCCCTGCGCGGGAGATGGATATGCTGCTTTCCACCGGAGAGCAGATTTCCGTCGCGCTTTTGTCGATGGCGATTCATAAGCTCGGACACAACGCAAAGTCTTTTACAGGCTGGCAAGCCGGCTTCCGTACAGAGTCCGTTCATGGCAAAGCCCGTATTACGGATATACAGCCTGACCGGCTGTTCAGGGCATTGGATCAGGGCAACGCGGTTATTGTAGCCGGATTTCAAGGAATGACCGATGACAGTGAAATTACAACCCTCGGACGAGGCGGCTCTGATACAACAGCTGTAGCATTGGCAGCTGCGATCAATGCCGATGTTTGTGAAATCTTTACCGATGTGGACGGCATTTACTCAACGGACCCGCGGATTGTGAAATGTGCCCGCAAACTGAATGAAATTTCGTATGATGAAATGCTTGAGCTCGCGAATCTGGGCGCAGCTGTCCTGCATCCGCGTGCTGTGGAATACGCCAAAAATTATAATGTGCGCTTGGTTGTTCGTTCAAGCTTTACCCAAAACGAAGGAACGAGTGTGAAAGGGGAAGCGGTCATGGAGCAAGGGATTGTCGTTCGCGGCATCGCATATGACAAAAACGTAGCCAGAATCAGTATTCTAGGCGTTGAGGACACGCCAGGCGTGCTCGCCAAAGTATTCGGCGCGCTCGCTTCAAGCGGCATCGATGTCGATATTATTGTGCAAAGCGGCGTCCAGGATGGAAAAGCCGACTTTTCCTTTACAGTCGGATTGGGCGATAAGGACCGGGCAACCGCTGTAGTAGAGGGCATCCGCGGTGAAGTGCCTTTCCGCGAGCTCGAAACGGAGGAGAATCTGGTTAAAGTCTCGATCGTCGGCGCAGGCATGGTCAGTAATCCCGGCGTTGCAGCCAAAATGTTCGAGGCGATCTACAAACTTGGCGTCAGCATCAAATTGGTCAGCACCTCGGAAATCCGCTTGTCCTGCATCATTGCAGCCGAGCCGGTACACGATGTTGTGCGGGCGCTGCACACCGCTTATGGACTGGACACAGCGGAGCAGGCTTTTGTCGGGGGACCGCAAGACAGGCGCTAATGCTCCCTAAATCCCTCCTGAGGAGGGACCCCAAGGGCCGCCGGCCCTCTGGACACCCGGATGAGATAACGTTGGCGTTACAGAGAACCGCGTGTTAGTGTCTTTTGTGCGAGGAGCGTTTACGTCCCATTCGGGACACACTTCCATCCTGCACTCCCGGGGTGCCTGGTGGACTTCGTCCCTGAATAACGTGAGTGCTGCAGATCGCGTGGGATGTGGGTATTCATTGGGGAGTTTACTTGAGTTGAACCGTCAGGATGTTATTCCCTGGCGGTTTATTTGAAACATGAAGAAGGCCGCCACGGAACGATTGGCGGCCTTCTTCATGTTATGGGGTTTGTTTTTTGTGATGGAATAAGGATGCTTGGCATTTCACACAATAACCACTACCAGGGGGTTGCTCATGAATACGCAAGAATTAACGGGATATGCATTCGCTGCTGTTATTATTTTGCTGGTGATCTGGCTGCGAAGCCGGGGGACGGGCCGCCCAATCCGCAACAGAGGAATCGGCATGCTGTTTCCGGTTCTTCTGCTGCTCATTGTATTCGGCTTCGCGATCCAATCCTTGACTCATATACCTGATCATCCCTTCCGGATGCCCGCGCTGTGGGAGCTGCTGCTTGCTGGACTTCTGGGAGTGGGGCTTGGCAGCATTATGCTGTACCACACAGGTTATGAGAAACGCGAGGATGGACTCGTTTATTCCAGGCGCAACAAAAACTTTAAGTATGTGATTATCGCGGTCATAGTCATACGTATCGCGTTGTCCCAATATTTCAAGGGTCTTGATTACACGGAATTTACGATTCTGACAATGGTATTGGCTTATGTGTATGTCTGCGTTTGGCGCATCGGAAGCTTTATCAAGTTCCGCCGCATTTACTCCGGCAATTGAAGCATGCCAGCTTTCATTCATGGATTGCTGTGAAATCAAAGGAATCAGAACGTTTCGTTTAAAAGCGGTTTGCGATCAGTTGGAAGATTTTGAACAAAATTGCAGTTATGCCAGCTGCCATAAGAGGGCCCACAGGTATGCCGCGCATGAAAATAATGCCGATAATGGATCCCACAACAAGACCAACGATAAGCTGGGGATCGAATTTAAGCATCTCCAGCCCTTTTCCATTGACATAAGTAGCGGCGGCGCCGCCAATCAGCGCAAGTATGCCTGGCCAGGATAATAATGCACCCATAATATCTTTCGATTGAATCCGCTCGGAAGCGAAGGGAACCAGGACACTGAAGGTCAGAAACAGCAGCCCCAGCTCCATTCCCCGCCGCTCGATGGTAGGCAGGTACCGCTCGAAATGTGTGAGCTTTACAATCAGCAGTATGCACGCTGCCGTCGAAATAATTGGAGATCGGCCAATCAATCCGATAATGATCAGGACAACCAGTATAATTTCCCCGCCCATGCCTGCATGCTCTCCTTTAACCTGATAGCATCGCCGCAAGCTTCGGCCGCGGCGTCCATACTCCATTGTATGGAACAAGCCCCTCCATTATGTTATTTCAACCTCTTACAATCATGTCACCTTGCATCCGGGGGATAATTTCACTGCTGTCCAACTGGGCGCAGTGCCTTACATCGCGCGACATGCCCAATTTGATCAACCGCTTTCCGGTGGCGCTTGCAGCAAGAGTCTCATAAATTCTTCCGGAAGCATTGTTATAGAGACTCAGCATTGCGGCTGCGAAATCATCCATTTCCAAACCGGATGGACTTCCTGCCTGTAGATTCGCTACGATAGCCCCGGCGCATAACCCGTCCTCAAGCGCGAATTCATCATGGCTCCCGGAGCATAACAGCACAATATCGCGCCGAAGCTCCAGTGCGGCCCGCGAACAGGCTGCTGCATTAAGGAGAGACCCGGCCAATAGATGGTCGGCTCTTGCCGCTTTATGCAGCGCTCTCGTTCCGTTGGTCGTAGTCAGAATAATCCGGCGGCCCATAACCGCTTCAGATGTGAACTCATCCGGTGAATTGCCCAGATCAAATCCGGGTATTTTGCGGCAAAAGCGTTCTCCTGCCAGCAGGTCGGAAGGGCGCTGCAGCGCCCTTGCTTCCAACACGGTTTCCACGGAATAAATGCCTGAGGCGCCTGCCTGAAGAGCGGCAACAATGGTGCTGGCCGCTCTCAATACGTCGATTACAATGGCCGTTCGATGCGTGAAGCGGTCCGCCTGCGCTTCATTAACGCTTGAAATCACCTGGACATGCATTCTGATACCGGCCTCCTTGCCTTGTCAGGCTAGATCATATAATGAATCGGTAATTCATTTTTCAAGCCGAAGCTGAAAGTGTCCGAGCGAAGTCCCCGGCGCATGGTCTCCAGAGACAATGCATCCTGCGGAGGAATATTGCCCAGATGCGCCTCGGGACCGAATGTGCGAAGCAGCAGCGCTTGCTGCTGTTTAAGCGGCGTTTCCCACATGATCCGGCTGATGCCTCCGAATGACCGTTCCACAGCCAGCAGCACCTCTTCCTTGCAATCGCCATTCTCGTCAAATAAACCTACTCCCACACCGGACTCCCGCGCTTCAATCGTTATGAGCTCAGCGCCTGCGTACCAGTCCGCATCGGCTGTTGCCTGCAGCTCCGCTATATCGACCGTAGAGCCATTCAGCTTCTTGCCGTATTCGGTTACAACCTGCAGGCCGTGGTTCAGACCCTCGCGTATCAATTCCGAACGTCTGCTTCGGGAGAGCTCTATCGTTCCATCCGATACTTCCACTCCATTAAAGCCGAGGCGGCATATCGTTTCGAAGAACGCCGGTACCAGCTCCTGGCTGACGGCTGCTTCCAGCAGCGTACCGCCTGGCATAATAAGGATTCCATGCCGTTTGGCCAGCTCGATTTTGCCAAGGAGCAGTTCGGTGGGATAGAGGGGGGCTGTTCCAAAACCGATCTTCACACAGGTAATATAGGCTCCAGCTGTCTCCAATAGATCCGAGAAACCGTTTTGGCCCAGACCTTTATCAATGACCATGGTTTGCCCGCGTCCGACGGTTCGGTCCGCGTCGTGCTTATTTTCCGGCTCAAGGGGTGTGATGCGCTGGCCGCCGGGATTCTGCAGCCTTGCAGGCCATGCTGGACGGGAATTTGATCTCATACCTGAAATCTCCTCACTTATAAATAGGTAATAAAAATAGTCTTAACGCCCATTACCAAAGCAATATATGCAGTACGGGAAGGGCGTGTGCCCGCTGAAAGTATCATCCAAAGGAGTTTACATTATCGGTATGAACGGCAGACAAGCCTGCATAAGCTTTACTAGTACAAGCAATAGTCTTCAGGCGGGAGGTGAAGATCCCATTTTCAATAAAATCGTTTTTACTATGGCATCGCTGAGGGTATTGTCCGGAACGCTGGAAATATGCGCAGCCATATGGATGCTTCGTTTGAACCAGATCGACAAGGCATTGGCTGTCAATGCTTCGCTGGCGCTGGTAGGGCCGATTATATTAATTACAACCACGACGGTTGGCCTGGTTGGTATGTCGGATAAGCTCTCGTTTGGCAAAATCGTCTGGATCGTTGCAGGCGTTGCCTGTCTACTGACCGGAATTCTCAAAAAATAGCTGAATTCCCGGCATCAATCGGACAAGCGGGGAGTCATAATACTCGGCTTGTCCGAATAGATTGAAACTAGTACCTAACACTGATCACGTCAATTTAAATAACCTCGGTCACTTACGCTGACTACGGCTCTATGAAACTACCGCCGCGGCTAAACGATAATCATTACCAGAGGAGGAATGCCTGCATGCTGGATCGTGTAACACATTTGCTGCCCTTGGAACTGATTGCCGTGCTTGAGCGGATTCCGATTCATGTGAGAACCGTCATAGAAGAATTGCGGATACGGGAAGGCCGACCGCTTGAAATCGGTACAGGGGAAGGGTTTTGGTTTGTCGGCGAAGACGGCCAGCTGCTTGCCAAGCCTGAGATGGCGTACAAGCCATCTCCGGAGCTGTGCCGCAAGCTGCTGGAGCGTGTGACGAATCATTCGCTGTATGCGATGGAGGAAGAGCTCCGCCGGGGCTATATTACAGTCGCCGGCGGCCACCGGATCGGCATTGCCGGCCGGACGATTCTGGAGGGCGGCGCGGTGCGGGGCATCCGGGATGTATCGGCGTTCAATTTCAGAATCGCACGCGAAGTCATTGGCGCAGCTGCGTCGCTGCTGCCCAAGATGCTGGATATAAATCGGCGCACCGTTCACCCGGCGCTTATTATTGCCCCGCCGCAGCAGGGGAAAACAACGGTTGTGCGGGATCTGGCAAGAGCCATAAGCAGCGGTGGCTGGGGACATCCCCTGGCTTCCGGCTGGCCGGCCCGCAAGGTTGGCATTATCGACGAGCGGTCGGAGATTGCCGCTTGCGTCCGGGGAGTGCCGACCTTTAACGTCGGTCCCAGAACCGATGTAATGGATGCTTGTCCAAAAGCGGAAGGAATGATGATGATGCTCAGATCCATGTCGCCGGAGGTAATGATCGTGGATGAAATCGGCCGTGAGGAGGATGCGGATGCGATTCTCGATGCCAGCCATGCCGGTGTGATCGTGATTGCTACCGCTCATGCAAAGGATATGGAGGAAGCCCGGGGGCGGCCGGTACTCCGCAGGCTGCTGGAGCAGGGAGCATTTGCGATCGGCGTGGAGCTTCGCCGCGGAGTCAATGCCCCTGTGAGCAGAGTTGTATCGGTCAGGGCCGGCGGGAGAGCGCCGGCTGCCCGCGAACCGACCCTCACTCCGGGAGGTGATGCCTTTGGTTAAGCTAATTGGCGCAGCGTTGATCCTGTTCGCAGGAACGATGATCGGGTTCATGCAGGCATCCCGCTATGCAGCCCGCCCGCGCCAAATCCGCCAGCTTATACAGGCGGTACAGCGGCTGGAAACGGAGATTGGATACGGTTATACGCCGCTGCCGGATGCCTTCGACCGCTGTGCGGCCCATTTGCCGGAGCCGGGGGCCTCGATTTTTCGGGGAGTCAAGGAGCGGATCAATCAGCCTGAGGGGCTGACCTTCCGGGAGTGCTGGGAGCTCTCGCTCGCCGATCACTGGCCGGGCACAGCAATGAGGATTCCCGAGAAGACGGCATTGATCCGCCTGGGATCGGCGCTTGGCATCAGCGACCGTGAAGACCAGATCAAGCATATGCGTCTTGCCGTTCAGCAGCTGAAGGCAGAAGAAGATACGGCACGGGATGACCAGGCGCGTTACGAGAAGATGTGGAAGAGCCTTGGCGTCCTCATCGCAGCGCTTGTCGTCATTTTGATCGTTTAGTGGGGTGCCAATAACAATGAACATGGATGTTAGCGCCATATTTCAAATTGCGGGGATCGGCATTATTATCGCCATGATCCATACCGTGCTGAAACAGATGGGGAAGGAAGACATGGCGCATTGGGTGACGCTCATCGGATTTGTGGTTGTGCTTTTTATGGTAGTCCGGATGCTCGACGAGTTGTTTCAGGAAATCAAAACGATCTTTCTTTTTCAATGACGAAGGGGATTTTAGGGCAGGTGAACCGGAAATGGAAATCATCCAGATCGTCGGCCTTGGGCTGATTTCAACCGTGCTGATCTTAGTTGTTCGGGAGCAGAAACCGATGTTTGCTTTTCTGCTTGCCGCCTTCACCGGCTTGTTTATCTTCCTGTATGTCATCGGCAAAATAGAAGCGGTCATCGGAATTCTTGAGCAGCTGGCAGACCGGTCAGGCATCCCTTCCATTTATCTGAAAACCATTTTGAAAATTATCGGTATCGCGTATATTGCGGAGTTCGGCGCACAAATCGTGCGGGATGCCGGCCAGGAAAGCGTCGCATCAAAAATCGAATTTGCCGGCAAAATTCTGATACTGGTCATGGCCGTTCCCATTATTAGCGTCATCGTTGAGACGGTGCTCGGCTTGCTGCCGGCAGGGAGTTGAAGCATGATGAAGCAGCATTTGATCCGCTGGGCAGCCGCAGCCCTGCTTGTCCTTCTCGTTGTGCTTTTCTTGATCCCGGCAGCAGCTCTCGCCGCAACCGTCCCCGATAATCAGGGTGCGCCCGATCCGGCTATCCAGTCAAATGACGATGCCGCGGGCATCAATGAGAGTCTGGCGGACGAGCAGCTCCAGGGAATCGATGCGTCGGCAGTCGAGAATTACTGGAACCAGCTGATGACCGATTATGGAGGTTTTTTTCCAGACCGCAAGGTTCCAAGCTTCATGGAAATGATCACGCCGGGCGGGGAAGGCCTTAAGCTGTCCACCGTGCTGTCGGGGCTGCTGCGGTATATGTTTCATGAAGTTCTTTATAACGGCAAGCTGCTTGTAACCATCGTGATCCTTACCGTATTCAGCATGCTGCTGCAGACGATGCAAACCGCCTTCGAACGCAACACAGTCAGCAAAGTGGCTTACAGCATTACCTACATGGTTATGATCGTGCTGGCGGTTAACAGCTTTACGGTGGCGATCGGGTATGCCAAAGACGCAATCGGCGGAATGATTCAATTCATGATGGCGATGGTGCCCTTGCTCCTTACTCTGCTGGCTACCATGGGAAGTATTGTGACCGTTTCTGTGCTGCATCCGCTCATTATTTTCATGATTCACGCTGTCGGATCTGTCATTTATACGATCGTCTTTCCACTGCTCTTCTTCTCGGCGGTGCTGCAGATTGCAAGTGCCATGACGGAGAAATTCAAGGTCACCCACCTGGCTAATGTACTGCGCAATTTCAGTGTAGGTCTTATGGGCGTCATGCTGACCGTCTTCCTGGGGGTGATCTCCGTACAGGGGGCAACCAGCTCGGTAACGGACGGCGTTACGATGCGTACGGCAAAATTTATTACCGGGAATTTTGTTCCCGTCATTGGCCGGACATTCTCCGATGCGGCGGATACCGTGATGTCGGCTTCGCTTTTGGTCAAAAATGCAATCGGTCTTGCCGGGGTTATCATTCTCATTTTCCTATGCGCCTTCCCGGCAATCAAAATACTGACGCTCGCTCTTATCTATAATGTGTCTGCTGCAGTTATGCAGCCCCTTGGCGACAGTCCGATCGTCGAATGTCTGCAAACCATCGGCAAGACGCTGATTTATGTATTCGCGGCGCTTGCCGCCGTAAGTCTGATGTTTTTTCTCGCCGTGACGATCATCCTGACCGCGGGCAATGCGGCCGTAATGATCAGGTAGAGCCTTATTCGGGCACAAGGCGGACAAATACTTCTTTCGCCCGGCAAAGGAGGGCAACACGATGCTGACCTGGCTGGCTTCCTGGCTGCAGCAAATTATAGCGGTCGTGCTGTTGGCGGGGTTCATCGACCTGCTTCTCCCCAACCAGACCATGCAGCGTTATGTCAGGCTTGTTGCCGGATTAATCATACTGCTTACAATTCTGACGCCGATTCTGAACCTGCTTCAGGGTGACTTCAGCACAAGGCTTGATCAGAATATGCAGAACTGGTTCAAAAGTGAGCCGGCCAAAGAGGAGTTGCGGATGCCGACGCTTCAGGATATCGAGCGTGACGCAGATGCGCTCAGGGTCAAGCAGCAGGCTTCCGTCGCCACATTGACGGAGAAGCAGCTGGCTGAAGCGATGCGCGCCCAGATTACCCGGAGCACGGGCATAACGCCGTCTCAAGTGATGGTGAAGCTGGAAGCCGGCACTGGCAAAAGCAATCAGGATGCCCGGGTTGTATCCGTTGTCGTCACTCTCCCGGATCAAACCAGATCAACCTCGGAGATTCCCGACAGCTCGACGGTTGTGGAGAAGACAGGGGAAATCAATGTTGGCGGACCAGACGACTCTATCGAGCAAAAACCGGACAATCCGGCAGAACCGGAAAAAGGTATGAGACCAGTGGTTGAAATCCCTTCCGTTGATGTGATCGTTCAGCTTGATTCGGACAAGGCAGATTCGCAGGCAGCTCCGGGGCAGCCGGGCGAAGCCGGGTATCAGGCGTTAAACGGAGGCATTGCCGATGCGATCAAGCAGCTGCTTCAGAATGGATGGGCTGTGGATTCGCAATCCATTCTGGTTCGCCAGAAGCAGGAGCTGCCAAGGGGGAACGAGTAGAGACAGGAATAACGCGGTCAGAAGTGTTCTGGAAGCAGTTTGAAAGGAGAGAGCCGAAGTGGCCAAATGGCTGGAGGGAATCGAGAGTATGGTTGGCGGTGGGCCGGGGGGACCGAAGCGGGTACGGACATTGCGCTGGCTGCTCATTATTGGAGGGATCGGAGCCGCGCTGATGCTGGTAAATTCCTTTCTGTCCTTCCAGCCTAGCGAGCCCTCCACGCAGGTGCCCGATGAGACGGCATCATCCGATCAGGCAGCATTTTCAGGTAAAGGCTCCGGCGATCCGGCAAGCTTCGCATCGATCGAGGAACCGCTGGAGAACCGCCTTAAAGATATATTGGAGAAAATCGTAGGGGTCGGATCGATTAATGTTCTGATTACGATCGATTCGACGGAAGAGATTGTAGTCAAGCAAAATGAGAAGGAAACTCAGCAAATTACCGACGAGAGCGATAAGAATGGAGGCAAGCGGCATATGACCTCCATCACCAAAGACGGACAAGTCGTGCTTTATGAGGCTGAAGGCGGCCAAACGCCATTCGTAGTCAAACGCATCAAGCCGCAAATACGGGGTGTTCTCATTGTCGCCAAAGGAGCGGAGAACGCAACGGTTCGCCGGCTTATCCTGGATGCCGTTGAGAAAGGGTTCAACGTCCCGGTCAGCCGCATTTCGGTTGTGCCGAGTAAATATCAATAATGGAATTCCAACCAATCGATTAAGGGAGGCTGTTCGTAAATGAACACGAAAAGACAAACGGTATGGCTTGTGTCAATGCTGAGCTTGATGGTGATTTTATCCGCTTATTACTTGTTTACCGAGGACGTAGACACTTCATCCGACATGCTTACAGACGGCACACAGCAGGAACAGCAGGTTCAGTCGGACGCAACGGAAGCCTCAACAGCGGATACGACACTGGATAATGGCATTACTGTGACAGAGGTTACGGGCGCTGCCAACAGTGATAATGCGGCTTCTGCGGCAGACGATCAAGCTGCCGGAGAGACAGCCGATGCCGTGAAAACGGATGAAGAGGTCATCAATGAAATAGAAGCGTCCGGAGGAGCAGTCAGCACGGTCTTCAATGATATGCAGGAGAAGCGCGATGAGAAATTCTACAGCGAAATCAATCAGCTTTACGGACAAATCTCGGACACGAAACAAAAACCGGAAGAAGCGAGCGCGGCAGTGGAGCAGATCAATCTGCTGGAGGATAAGAATACCCGCATTACCGGCATCGAAGAAGAGTTGACCAAGGAATTCAGCAATGCCTTCGTCTCAGAGGAAAATAACAAGTACAAGGTTGTCGTACAGAGCGACAAACTGGAAAAAAGCCAAGCCGACAGCATCATGATGCTGGTTATGAATGAACTGGAAGTCGGCGGCGACCAGGTGTCCGTTCAATACATTCCGAGCAATAAATAACACTGTAGGCCCCGCTGCCGGGAAAGCAGTGGGGCTTTTTTCCATTAAGGCTATGTAAAAAATGGGTTCGTCTTCACGGGCATTTGTGCTATAATAGGTCTGTTATGAGCAAGTATTTGGTATTTCCTGCAGCGGCATATATGTATTTTCATGCGAAAAGGCAGAAAATTAATTCAGTATGCAGAAAACCAAGCGTATGCTTTCGAAGCAAGTTTTCAGCCGCAGAGAAGCATATTCAAGAAGTAAGCAGAAAACCAAGTGCATGCTTTCGAAGCAAGTTTTCAGCCGTAGGGAAGCATATTCAAGAAGTAAGCAGAAAACTTTTAGGAGTGAAACTATTGTTCAAGCTGAGCGAGATTAAAGAATTGATCAAGCTGGTTGATCAAACATCCGTACATGAATTAGAAATTGAAAACGAAGGCGCACGTCTGCTTATCCGCAAACCGGGTAAGACGGAAGTCGTGAACGTCCAAGCCGCGTCGCTCGTTCCTACATATACGCAGGCCGTACAAGCCCCGACGAGCCAATCTGTGGCTATGGCATCCACCCAGGTGGACTCTGTTCAGCCTTCCGCGCAAGCCGCGGACAACCTCTACACAATTGTTTCTCCGATGGTCGGCACCTTTTATCGTGCTGCTTCGCCTGAGAACGGACCTTTCGTCACCGTTGGCGACCGTGTGAACGAGAAATCGGTTGTATGTATTCTTGAAGCCATGAAGCTGATGAATGAACTGGAAGCGGAAGTAAAAGGTGAAATCGTCGAAGTTCTTGTTGAGAACGGACAGCTCGTTGAGTTCGGACAGCCTTTGTTCCTGGTCAAGCCGGAGTGAATCTGTCAGGTGTTCATGGATCTGCCTGAAGAGGGATTACTCCCACCTAGAACATTTGTGAACGAGAGGAGCTTATGAGCGTGAAATTCAATAAAATATTGATTGCTAACCGGGGTGAAATTGCTGTCCGGATCATTCGTGCGTGCCGTGAACTCGGTATTCAGACCGTGGCCGTATACTCCGAAGCAGACCGGGAGTCCCTTCATGTCCGGCTGGCTGATGAAGCCTACTGCATCGGCCCCGTAGCTTCAAAAGACAGCTATTTGAATTTAACGAATATCATGAGCCTGGCGACGCTCACTGAATGTGACGCGATCCACCCCGGCTATGGATTTTTGGCGGAAAACGCGGATTTTGCCGAAATTTGTGAATCCTGCAATGTAGTGTTTATCGGTCCTTCTCCTGAGGCCATCAGCAAGATGGGCGATAAAGCGGTTGCCAAGCAGACGATGAGAGATGCCGATGTTCCTGTTATTCCGGGCTCGGACGGACTTGTCGAGGATGCGGAAGAGGCGCTGAGAATCGCCCGTGAGATCGGTTATCCGCTCATTATCAAGGCAACAGCAGGCGGAGGCGGTAAAGGCATCCGTATTGCTGAAGATGAGGAAGCGCTGATTTCACAAATCACCGCTGCCCAGCAGGAAGCCCAGAAGGCGTTTGGCAATGCCGGCGTTTATCTGGAGAAATATCTGACGGGCATGAAGCATGTTGAAATTCAAATCATGGCTGACAAGCATGGCAATGCCGTCCACTTATTTGAACGCGACTGCTCTGTGCAGCGCCGCCGCCAAAAGCTGGTTGAAGAAGCTCCTTGTCCCGTGCTGAGTGAGCCGCTCCGTCAGCGAATGGGCAAAGCCGCTGTCCGGGCTGCGCTCGCCGTAAACTATTCGGGGGCGGGAACGCTTGAATTCCTTTTAGGTCCGGACGACAATTTTTATTTTATGGAGATGAACACGCGTATTCAAGTCGAACATCCCGTTACAGAAATGATTACCGGCGTCGATCTGATCAAAGAGATGATCTCCGTAGCCGAGGGTAATCCTCTATCGATCTCTCAGGATAACCTGAAGATCAACGGATGGTCGATGGAATGCCGCATCAACGCGGAAGATCCGGAGCGTAATTTCATGCCTTCGCCGGGTCAGATCCAGTTCTATTTGCCGCCCGGCGGTCTTGGCGTTCGCGTTGACAGCGCCGCTTATCCGGGGTACACAATATCCCCGCACTATGATTCCATGATTGCCAAGCTGATTGTATGGGGAGAGACCCGTGAGGATGCGATCGCCAGAATGAAACGGGCGCTGGCCGAGTTTGCGATTGACGGCATCCGCACCACGATCCCTTTTCATATGAAGCTGCTCAATCATCCCAAGTTTATTAAAGGCGATTTCGATATCAAGTTTCTTGAAGAATATGATGTAAACGATATTGAGGTTTAACTCGTTTATACATCGTATACGGGGCTGTATTGATAACGGGTCAGTTGATGGATATACGAGATGTCCGATATCGTCTTGGTCAATCAAACATCTACCGGTTGCTGTGGACAGATAACCAGGCCGAGAAATTAAGCGTCTATCGGTTGTTGACTGACTATAACCGAGCCGCAAAAATAAGCGTCTATCGGTTACTGTGTGACAGCTAACCGAGCCGCAAAAATAAGCGTCTATCGGTTACTGTGTGACAGCTAACCGAGCCGCAAAAATAAGCGTCTATCGGTTACTGTGTGTTTGTCATATTTCCCTTCGAATGCTATAGTATAGAAAGTAAGAAGCGGATGAGCTATCGGCGAGAGGCTGATGCTACAACATATTGCGGGAGGTGTATGAAAACCATGAGCACGCTGGCAGCGGACTATGAAAAAACCGACATGGGCACTATTCAGATCGCACCCGAGGTTATTGAAGTAATCGCGGGACTTGCAACAGTTGAGATTGAAGGTGTCGCAGGAATGAGCGGCGGATTTGCCGGTGGAATCGCAGAACTGTTGGGCCGCAAGAACTTGTCTAAAGGGGTTAAAGTGGATGTCGGGCAGCGCGAAGCTGCTGTGGATGTTTCCATTATTGTTGAATATGGCAACAGAATTCCGGAAATCGCTTCCGAAATTCAACGTAATGTGAAGCGTTCCATCGAGACCATGACGGGCTTGAATGTCGTTGAAGTCAATGTCCATATTCATGATGTACACTTCAAGACCACAGAGCGGGTTGAAGAAGAAGAGACACCATTTCGCGTAAAGTAATGCGGTTCAAGCTGATAATGAAATGATAGCGTACCCCCTTGTGTATGGGCTTGTCGCTCGGCGCTTGGGGGTTTTATCTAGTGCGCCCCGAGGAGGAGTTTCTCGTTGATTAGAGTGTTGGACAAGCTTCTGCTGTTCCTGTATAGTCTGGCAATTGGTGCACTGTCGGTTTTTGCTTTCTGTACCGGCTTCAATTGGGTGCCTGAAAAAGGGTTCAGAGATTTCATAAGCACCTTGTATAATGGGGAAATGGAATGGCT
The DNA here is from genome assembly GCF_056269365.1 of Paenibacillus sp. JT22N12. Lineage (NCBI taxonomy): Bacteria > Bacillati > Bacillota > Bacilli > Caryophanales > Paenibacillaceae > Paenibacillus > Paenibacillus sp. JT22N12. The sequence continues at coordinate 1,057,570 of NZ_JBWDNU010000002.1, forward strand.
GCAAGTGACCGTTATCATCGTCTCTGTGGTCATTTTCCTGATTAGTCTGAGATTCTTCTATGTATCCTTGCGCCGCAGCAATGCATCGATGCCGTCTATCGATCAACGAACAGAGTATGGCGATATTCGTATCTCGCTCGAGACCGTTGAGAATCTTGCGTTGAAGGCTGCAGGACGGCAGCGGGGAGTAAAGGATCTTCGGGCACGTATTCGGATTAGTGAAGCTGGCATCGAGATTACGCTGCGTGCAATTGCCGATGGCGAAAGTCCGATTCCCACGTTGACAGAGGATATCCAGCGTACCGTCAAGTCTCATGTGGAAGAGATTACAGGGATACCGGTTGCGACGGTTTCGGTCTATGTGGCGAACATCATCCAGACGGCCAACTATAAAAGTCGCGTGGAATAGGGGGGCTGCCGATGTTATGGAGGGAAATTTGGATAAGCTACGGAGGCCGCATTGCGGGTCTGACCGTGGCCATCGTGCTGGGTCTCCTGTATTTTATTGTGGGATTTTGGGATATGCTGTTTTTTGGTTTACTGCTATGGATAGGCTATACCGTAGGCAAAATGAAAGACGAGCAGAGCGGACCCATCATCCCATGGAGCCGTCTGACCGAGTGGCTTATGCAGCGATGGCGTCCATTCAAATAGTACTATGATCTCCTCCGTACTCCGGACACGGCATTTGGCTGTTCGGAGCAGGGAGGAGATCATATTTTTTCCGGACATGAGAAAAGCGAAGGATCAGCCAAAGAGTACAGGATAGGAAAAACAGTTTATATTGATTTTCGGGAGGCCCTATGAAACGAAGGCTTGCAAGGGAGATAGCGGTACAAAGTTTGTACCAGATGGAAATGAACGAAGTATCGGCGGAAGAAGCGGTCGATATGCTGATGAATGAAGTGAAGGAAGAGAATGAAATAGAGGCGGATGTATCGGACGTCTCGCGAATAGACGAGCATGTCAGGGATTTGGTCAATGGGGTAAGCGGGAGCAAAGCGGCTATTGACGATATGCTCCAGCACTATCTGACGGGCTGGCAGGTGGACCGGTTATCGCGTGTCGATCGTCAAGTTCTTCGGTTGGCCTGCTTCGAGATGATCTTCCGGGACGATGTTCCGCCAAAAGCGGCGATTAATGAAGCAATTGAGCTTGCCAAGCATTTCGGGACCGAAGAATCCGGGAAATTCGTCAACGGCGTTCTGGGTCGGCTACTCCAGGCACTGGACGAGCTCAAGCCCAATCAGCTTAAAGGCAAACCAAACGAATCCCTAATAGAAAATGAAGTCCAGGAATAATAGAGCACCGAACCAAGCACCCCATGTGCGCCACATGTAAAGTGTGTCCCGCAAGAAACGTAAACAGGGACAAGAAGCACACAAACCCAATAAGCGTCTCTTGCACTCAAACGTTATTGATAACGAAGTTCAAGCACCCCAGGTACACAGCAAGTAAAGTGTGCCCGCAAAAGGGACGTAAACGGGGACAAGCGCACAAAACCCAATAAGCGCCTCTTACACTCAAACGTTATTGATAACAAAGTTCAAGCACCCCAGGTGCACAGCAAGTAAAGTGTGTCCCGCAAGGGACGTAAACGGGGACTGGCGCCAAAATGAATAGGGAGCGTCATGGTGACGCAATCGACAACCATTCGGGTGTCCAGAGGGCGGAGCCCTTGGAATCCCCCTTTCCAAGGGGGACTTAGGGGGATGCCCTAGTTTAGGGGGATGCCCTAATCTGGGATGCCCTTCCAAAATGAAAGGAGAAAACAACCAAATGACCGCACAACTCATACAAGGCAAACCAATATCAGACGCCATTCGCGAGCAAGTCGCCCAAAAGGCGTCAAATCTAATTGCCAGAGGGATTACTCCAGGACTGGCCGTCGTACTCGTAGGGGACGATCCGGCATCCCGCGTATATGTAGGAAGCAAGGAGAAAGCCTGCATCCAGCTAGGGTTTTATTCCGAGGTTCATCGCCTGCCGGCTGAGACAACCCAGGAGGAGCTGCTGCAGCTGATCGATAAGCTTAACAAGCAATCGACCATTCATGGTATTCTGGTTCAGCTCCCGCTGCCCAAGCATATCGACGAGAAAGCGGTCATTGATGCGATCAGTGTGGAAAAGGATGTGGACGGCTTTCATCCGGTCAGCGTCGGCAATCTGGTGATCGGCGACGACAGCCTTCTTCCGTGTACGCCTGCCGGCGTTATTGAGCTTATCAAGTCCAGCGGGATGGATATTGCCGGCAAACATGCCGTTGTCATTGGACGCAGCAATATTGTAGGCAAGCCGGTGGCGATGCTGCTGCTGCGAGAGCATGCGACAGTGACGATTTGCCATTCCCGGACCGTAGACATGGAAGCAATCGCCAGGACGGCAGATATACTGGTTGTTGCGATTGGCCGAGCCAAAGCAATTGGCCGTGCTTTCGTCAAACCGGGAGCAGTTATCATCGACGTTGGCATTAACCGGCTGCCTGATGGCAAGCTGGCAGGAGATGTTGATTTTGACGATGTGCTGGATGTGGCGGGTTATGTAACGCCTGTACCGGGCGGAGTAGGCCCGATGACGATAACCATGCTGATGCAAAACACGCTCAAAGCCGCAGAACAGGCAAATAAATAGTCGGGAGTGACGAAACCGCATATGGCAGACGGTTCGCGCATTTTTTCGATCAAGGATATTAATAAGTATATCCGGATGAAGCTGGAGTCCGATGTGCTCCTTGGCGATGTATGGCTGCGGGGTGAAATTTCAAATTTCACCCATCATTCAAGCGGCCATATGTATTTTACGCTTAAAGATAAGGATAGTCGGTTAAAATGTATTATGTTCGCCTCGCATAATCAGAAGCTGCCCTTTATGCCTAAGGAAGGGGCAAAGGTTCTGGCGCGGGGGAATGTCTCGGTGTTTGAGCGGGACGGAAACTACCAGTTTTATGTAACGCAAATGCAGCCGGACGGTATCGGCAGCTTGTATTTGGCATTTGAGCAGTTAAAGCGCAAGCTTGAGGGAGAAGGTTTGTTCGAAACCTCCCGCAAACGCGCAATTCCGCGTCATCCAAGAGCGATTGGTGTAATAACCTCACCAACCGGCGCAGCAGTGCGCGATATTATGATTACGCTGCAGCGCCGCCACCCTTCCGTGCCGGTGCTGCTTTTTCCCGTACTCGTACAGGGCAAGGGTTCGGCACCCGCGATAGTCAGAGCGATTGAAATAATGAACCAAATGGCTGAAGTCGACGTATTAATTGTAGGGCGGGGCGGTGGATCGCTGGAGGAGCTCTGGGCTTTCAATGAGGAGGCGGTTGCCCGGGCGATGGCCGTTTCGGACATTCCGATTATTTCGGCCGTCGGGCATGAGACTGACTTTACGATTTCTGATTTTGTTGCTGATTTGCGCGCGCCGACTCCGACAGCTGCCGCGGAGCTCGCCGTCGCCAATGTCATGGAGCTGCAGGGGCAGCTTAACCAGCTTCGCGGGCGGCTGGATCATGCGCTTCGCAGCACGATGACAAGCCGAAAAGAGCGGCTATCGCGTATCCGGAGGTCGCCTCTGTTTGTTAATCCGCGAAAATATTTGCTGCAGCAGGCAGAACGTCTGGACCGTCTGAAAGATAAGTTGGAGCATCGTACCTTGAGGCAAACTCAGCGAAGAAGAGAGAAGCTCATGAGGCTTGGCTCCGCGTTGGCCGGCGCACATCCTGGAGAAAAGGCAGCTTACGCGAGGGCAAGGCTGCGGGGAACCTCACAGAGGCTGGAATCCACGATGATTTCTACGATAAAAACACATAGAATGCATCTGACGGCTTCAATCAGGCAATTGGATGCCTTAAGTCCGCTTAAGGTCATGTCTCGAGGGTACAGTCTGGTATATGACGAGCAGGAGAAAACCTTGATCAAATCTATCACCAATGTTCAGCTGGGAGATATGGTGAAGGTGAAGCTGTCTGATGGCCAATTGGAATGTCAGGTGTGGGGCATGAAGGGAGAGGCTTAACCAATGAGCAAGAAGGAGCAGGAAATAACCTTCGAGGAAGCGATCGAGCGTTTGGAAGTCATCGTCAGCCAACTGGAGAACGGTGATGTTCCACTTGAGAAGGCAATTGATCTTTTTCAGGAAGGCATGAAAATGTCCCAACTCTGCGGAGCCAAGCTCGAGCAGGTGGAGAAAAAGATTGAAGTGCTGATCGAATCCGAAAGCGGCTTTATCAAAAAACCGTTTGCTCCGGCAAATGAAGACAGAGGAGAATAAAACTTGAACGCTTCGGTTGATACAGCAGACTATCTATCGCGAACAGCATATGGAGTCGAACTGGCGTTAAAAACATCCATTCCGCAGGAGTGGAATATTCCGGCTCAGTTGCGTGAGGCTATAATGTATTCACTGGAGGCAGGGGGCAAACGCTTGCGGCCCATACTGGTTCTTGCAGCCGCGGAAGCGGTAAAGAATGATTCAGACTCCTATACGCTGGCGATGCCTGTAGCTTGTGCGATTGAAATGATTCACACCTATTCGCTCATCCATGATGATTTGCCTGCAATGGATAATGATGATTTTCGCCGCGGCAAACCAACGAGCCACAAGGTTTTTGGAGAAGCGATGGCTATTTTGGCCGGAGACGGCCTGCTGACGCATGCTTTTTATGCGGTATCCCAGGCTGCGGCACTTGGCGTTCCAACAGATGTAGCCATGGCAATCGTATCCGATTTGGCGAGGCTCTCCGGAGTTTCCGGCATGGTTGGCGGCCAGGCGGCAGACATTCTGGGAGAACAAGGTGTGACCTCGATAACGGAGCTTGAATACATTCATTTGCATAAAACAAGCGATTTGATTGTATTCGCCGTTACGGCAGGAGCCCGCATCGGAGGCGCTACACGGGATCAGCTCGCGGCCCTTGAACAGTTTGCGCGCAAGCTGGGGCTTGCTTTTCAGGTACAGGACGATATCCTTGATTTAATTGGCGATGAATCCAAGCTTGGCAAGCCGGTGCAAAGCGATGTGCAGCAGCGGAAAGTAACGTACCCCTACATAATCGGAATGGAGCAGAGTCTGGAGCTCGTAGGGAGATTAACGATGGAATCCAAAGAAGCGCTGGAGCAGGCCAATCTGGTGATGCCCGAGAAGCTGCTGTCAATCGCGGATTATTTAATGAATCGGGACCACTGATTTGCCGGCAGTCTTGGGCATAGCGACAATCTATGGTATAATTTACGCTAGAAACGTCGAAAGTTCTCGGACAATGGAGGCTGCCAGCTTAGGAAAGCGAGGAAATAACGTGTTGCTCGAACATATTAATGAGCCGAAGGATCTCAAAAGTCTGTCGGTTGCACAACTGGAGCAGCTTGCCGGAGAAATCCGCGAGTTTTTAATTGCAAAGCTTTCCGCGACTGGCGGGCATCTTGCGTCGAATCTAGGCGTAGTGGAGCTGACGCTTGCTTTGCATTATTTGTATGACAGCCCAAAAGATAAATTTATCTTTGATGTGGGGCATCAGTCTTATGTTCATAAAATGCTGACGGGACGCATGGATCAGTTTGATTCGCTTCGCCAGTACAAAGGGTTGTGCGGATTCATCAAACGCGCGGAGAGCGATCACGATGTATGGGAAGCTGGACACAGCAGCACTTCGCTATCCGCAGCCATGGGTATGGCGCTTGCCCGTGATTTGAAGGGCGAGAATAACAAGGTGGTGGCTGTCATCGGTGATGGCGCACTAACCGGCGGTATGGCACTTGAAGCACTCAACCATATCGGGCATGAGAAGAAGAACATGCTGGTCATTCTGAATGACAATGAAATGTCGATCGCGCCGAATGTCGGTGCCCTGCATCACTATCTGGGGAAAATTCGTACGGACCGCCATTATCAAAAGGCCAAGGAAGAGTTGAATCAGCTGCTCAACAAAATTCCGGCGATTGGCGGGAAATTGGCCAAGACAGCTGAAAGATTGAAGGATAGTGTCAAATATTTACTCGTAAGCGGTATTTTATTCGAGCAGTTCGGACTCACGTATTTCGGTCCTGTCGACGGACACGATATCAACCAGCTGCTGGATGTCATGGAACAAGCGAACAATGCCACAGGCCCTGTCCTGGTCCATGTCATTACCGTCAAAGGAAAAGGCTACTCACCCGCTGAAGCGGATTCTTATAAATGGCATGGCATCAACCCCTACAAAATCGAATCGGGCCAGGTTTTAAAAGCGGTGGGCCCGCCAATGTATACAGAGGTTTTCAGCGATGCATTGATTGAGCTCGCCAGGAATGACAAACGTATTATTGCGGTTACGCCGGCTATGCCGGGAGGCTCGGGCCTCACCAAATTTGCCGAAATTTTCCCCAACCGGATGATCGATGTCGGCATCGCGGAGCAGCATGCCGCCACCATGTGCGCGGCGCTGGCAATGGAAGGAATGAAGCCTGTATTTGCGGTTTATTCCACATTCCTGCAGCGTGCTTATGATCAGGTGGTCCATGATATTTGCAGACAAAACGCCAATGTCATATTCGCCATCGACCGGGCGGGCTTTGTTGGTCCGGATGGGGAGACGCATCAGGGAGTGTATGATATCGCCTTCCTGCGTCACATTCCCAACATGGTGCTGATGATGCCCAAAGACGAGAATGAGCTTCACCGCATGATGAAAACAGCGGTTGAATATAATGATGGACCTATTGCAATCCGTTATCCGCGTGTCAATGCGCTTGGGGTCCCGATAGATAAGAACATTACATCCCTGCCGATCGGTAAATGGGAGACGGTGCGTGAAGGTGATTCAGCCGTTATCCTGGCGATTGGCCCTATGCTGCAGGTGGCTGAGGAATCGGCAGAGCAATTGAAAAGGGAAGGTCTCAATGTGCGTATCGTGAATGCCCGCTTCATTAAACCGCTTGACGAGTCCATGCTGCTTCAGCTGGCCAAGGAAGGGCTGCATATGATTGTTCTGGAGGAAGGTTCAACACAAGGCGGCTTAGGCAGCGCCGTGCTGGAATTTTATTCACTTCATAACAAATCCTATAACGGATTGGTCCGTATTATCGGGGTACCTGATGAGTACATCGAGCATGGCTCCATTCCGGAGCAGAGGAAGGAAGCTGGCCTGACTGGGGAACGGGTTGCAACCGAACTCAAAGCAATGCTCCCTCTTATGCGAAAACGCGCACAAGGACCAGCATAAGAACGGAGACAATGATGAATACAGCAAAGGAAAGAATTGATATTCTTCTGGTAGAACAAGGATATTACGAAAGCCGGGAAAAAGCGAAAGCGGCATTAATGGCGGGACTTGTACTTGTTGAAGGCGAACGGATTGAGAAAAGCGGAATGAAGGTATTGCGAACATCCGCTATCACCGTCAAAGGCGCGCCGCATCCCTACGTCAGCCGCGGCGGATTAAAGCTTGCGAAGGCGATAAACAAGTTCGGATTATCTCTGGAAGGGGCCATTATGCTCGATATTGGCGCTTCTACAGGGGGATTCACAGATTGTGCCCTGCAGAATGGCGCATCTTACGTCTATGCTGTGGATGTTGGATACAATCAACTGGATTGGTCCCTGCGTCAGGACAGAAGAGTTGATGTGATGGAGCGGACGAATTTCCGCTACACACAGCCTGCGGATCTAAAGGGTCCACAGCCTGATTTTGCGACCATTGATGTTTCTTTCATATCTCTCAAGCACATATTGCCTGCACTGGGAAACCTGCTCAAGGAGGGGGCCGGCGTTGTTGCGCTTATTAAGCCTCAATTCGAAGCAGGCCGGGAGAAGGTGGGCAAATCGGGTGTTGTACGTGATCCCAAGGTTCATGAGGAAGTGTTGAATAAAGTATTAGGCTTTGCAGCCGAGCTGGGCTTTTCCCTGCAGGATGTCACTTTCTCACCGATTACGGGAGGGGAAGGCAACATCGAATTTTTAGGTTATTGGATATGGAAGCCAGGTACGACAGAAATACCTTTGTCTGAAGGGGCCGTTGCAGCGCTTGTCCAGGAAGCCGCTCAAACTTTTGCCCAAGGCAGTCCAAAAAAAGGATAACAGTTTCAACTTAGCCATCAAATTAATGATTCGGAGCTGTTCCTGCAGTGCAGGAAGGCTCTTTTTTGATTTTTCCGAATGATACCCCTTTGCAGAATCCGATTTTTTTGTTAAACTAGAAAAAAACCAAACAAGCGTTCGGTATTTGAGCAAAGAGGAAATACCCCCTCCAGCGCGAAATGATGTATGAAGCATTAATTGGGAGTGAATGGAGGGGGTTTCTTGGGAAAGTACGGAGACTGGCTAGTGATGCTGATCGCTGGTTGTATCATTATCTTTTGGCTTTACCGTGTTTTCTACCGGTGGCTGCATGAACCGCCGGGCATGAATACCAAGCTTCTTCTCAGTGAAGCTGAGGATGTGGATGACAGTGACGAGAATGTTCGATTTCTGGAGCAGGCAGGCTACGAGGTGACCCATGGGAAGTACAGGCTGCCCATTCATATTGATTTGGACGGTCAACAGCTGCAGAGCCGGCTGTTCATTGATTTAATTGCCGAGAAAGATGGCAAATATTATATTGTCAAGACCTCCCGTGACCGCATGCCTATGGATTGGACGGGCAGTGGAGTCCGGGACAGGCTGCTGGTGTACTCGCTGCTCCTGCCGGAAAGCGATGGTGTCTTGTTCATCGACCAGAAGGAAAGGACCATACGCACAATTACGTTCCGATTTGGATGACCGTTATATATAAGCAGACAAAGCAAAGGAGGATCCCATGAAAAGTGTCAGACATATGAAAATTCGTGAAATAATAAACAGCCAAGTCATTGAAACCCAGGACGAGCTTGTTGATTCGCTCAGGGGTGCCGGGCTGCAGGTGACGCAAGCTACCGTATCACGGGATATTAAAGAACTGCAATTAATTAAGGTGTCCGCTGATGGCGGGCGTTATAAGTACTCACTGCCACAGGAGCAGCGGATGAATCCCATCCATAAACTGAAACGGACACTTTCGGATCATTTTCTGCATATAGATCACACCGACAATCTGGTTGTCATGAAATGCCTTCCCGGTACAGCGAATGCCATCGGAGCCATGATTGATAATATGGAATGGCCTGAGGTTATGGGGACTATCTGCGGCGATGATACGATCCTGATGATTTGCCGGACCAAAACGCAAAGCGGAGAAGTCATTGACAGATTGCTTGGCTTAATGAATTAGATGCTTTAGATATTTCCAGGAAATTCTTGCGGCATATGCCGCTCGGGATGAACTTAAGGAGGGGACATTCATGCTTCGCGAGCTATCAATACGCAATTTGGCTGTTATTGAATCGGTAACTGCTCATTTTCATGATGGATTCCATGTTTTAACCGGTGAAACAGGGGCAGGCAAATCCATTTTGATCGATGCGCTTAGTCTTGTTGCAGGAGGGAGAGGATCTTCGGATATGGTGCGCTATGGCTGCAGCAAAGCGGAAATAGAAGCCATGTTCGATTTGCCAAGCAATCATCCGGTATGGAAAACATTAGAGTCGTTCGGAGTTCAAGCTTCACCTGATGAGGATCTCGTCATTCGCAGAGAGCTTTTCTCCCAGGGCAAAAGCGTCAGCCGGATCAATGGGCATATTGTGACGATGTCGATGCTGCGCGAAGCGGGTGAATGTCTGGTAAATATCCATGGTCAGCATGAGCATCAATCGCTGCTGCGAACAGAGAAGCATCTGGATTGGCTGGATTTATATGCCGGCGTCAAAGTGATGGACAAGCTGGACAAGTACCGTACTGTATACAAGCAGTATGAGAAGGTCCGCACACAGCTCCGCGAGCTGGAGGACTCCTCCAGGCAGAACATGCAGATGCTGGATCTTTATCGCTTTCAGGTTGAAGAAATAACCGCTGCTGATTTAAAAGTGGGCGAGGATGAATCACTTGCCGAAGAAATGCAGAAGCTAATGCATGCCGTTAAAAGAAGAGATGCCGCATCCGAGGCATATGAGCTTGTTTATGGAAACAAGGGACTGGATGCAATCAATCGGGCGATAAGCAAGGTTGAAGATATCCGGGGATACGATGAATCTGTGCTTGCGCCGCTCCTGGAGCAACTGCAATCAGCATTTTATCAGCTTGAGGATTCCGCTTTTCAATTAAGGGATTACCGGGATGGCGTTGATTCTGATCCGGAGCGTCTGGCGATTATAGATGAACGGTTGAATACCATGAACAGCCTTAAACGCAAATATGGCGAACATATCCCCGATATTCTGGCTTATTTGAAGAAAATCAAATCAGAAGCTGATAAAATCGAGAACCGTGATGAACATGTAGCGCGGCTTCGCGATGAACAGGATAAATTATTTGAAGAAGCTTACCGTCTGGGCAAAGTACTTTCCACATTGAGACGCAATGCGGCTGACCGTCTTGCTGTTGCCATCGAGAATGAGCTCAGACAGCTTCAAATGGAAAGAACAACTTTTCGTGTAGAGCTTCAGCAGCATGTTGTAGGCAATCATCACCGACTGCTTCCAAACGGTATTGATGAAGCCGCATTTCTTATCGCGCCGAATCCTGGCGAGCCGCTTAAACCCCTTAGCAAAATTGCTTCAGGCGGTGAAATGTCACGAATTATGCTCGCGCTCAAATCCATTTTTGCTTCCATTGATCAAGTTCCCGTTCTTATATTCGATGAGGTGGACACCGGGGTAAGCGGACGCGCCGCTCAAGCGATTGCTGATAAGCTGTCCCGTTTATCCGAAATGTGTCAGGTTTTCTCCATTACCCATTTGCCTCAGGTGGCCTGTATGGCCGATCATCATTATGAAATTCTTAAGACCATTGTAGCGGAACGGACTTCAACAAGGGTTAAGGAGCTTGAGCCCAATTTACGCATTGAAGAGCTGGCCCGGATGCTGGGCGGCGTTGAAATAACGGAAAAAACAAGACATCATGCTCAAGAAATGCTTGACTTGGCATTTAGGCAAAAGGGAGCGTGATGGAAGCCAATCAGGGAATGATTTTGACGACATAAAAGATCAAAGCCAAGGATACCTTAAGTGTACGCAAATGGCGAACACCATTCTCGTCAAGCGATTTAGCAGCAGGGAGTGTGAAGTCATTGAATGGCAATCAGCGAAAGCGATGGCTTGGTCTTGGTCTTGTATTAATGGTCTGTCTGCTTGGTATTTCTGCACCGTTTCAACATTTCGCAGCATTTCCAAATGAATTGCGATTGTTCTCTGGTCAATTAAAACAGTTGGATTATGTGATGCCGGTACATGCACAAGTTACGGTTGATCCACACATTTTGCAGGTCAACGGATCGACCAACCATTCAATCTCGGTTGATCTGAACAAGCCATTATCGCTTCAATCCAATTTTAGTGGCGAAACAACCATGAAGTTGAAATTGTTCGGCAGGATTCCATTCAAGACTGTCAAAGTCAATGTTGTTCCGGATTTACGCGTTATTCCAGGCGGCCAAACGATTGGAGTTAAGGTGAAATCAGCCGGTATAATGGTGGTTGGCCATCATCAGGTCATTCATGCGAACGGCAAGAAAATCTCCCCGGGGGAGCTTGCAAAGCTGCAGCTGGGTGATCTGATCGTTAAAATTAATGGCCAATATATCAATGAAGTCCATAAGGTGGCCCGAATTGCTGAAGAAGCGGGAGCAGCCAAGCAGCCGATTAAATTGACGGTGAAACGAGGCAGTGAGTTTTTTGAAACCAAGCTTTCTCCTGTGTTTGATTCTGAAGATAAAGCGTGGAGGCTTGGATTGTATATACGGGACTCGGCGGCTGGTGTGGGAACACTAACATTCTTTGCTCCGGATCAAGGCGTGTACGGTGCATTGGGACATGTTATAACCGATATGGATACCCAAACCGCAATTGAAGTCGGCGAAGGACAGATTTTACAATCCAATGTGACCTCCATCAATAAAAGCCAAAGTGGCGAACCAGGAGAGAAAAGAGCTCATTTCATCAAAGAAAGCAAAGTTCTGGGCAATATTGAACGAAACACGCCATTTGGCATTTTTGGAAAAATGAATGAGCTTCCGGCTCATAGCTATAAAGATCAATCAATTCCAGTTGCCTTTGCTGAAGAAGTGAAGGAAGGCCCTGCCCAGCTATTGACTGTTGTGAATGGTCAAAAAGTGGAACGATTCGATGTTCAGATTGTTCATGTGACCCATCAATCTTCACCGGCAACCAAAGGAATGGTCATCAAAATCACAGATCCCCGTCTTCTGCAACAAACCGGGGGAATCGTGCAAGGGATGTCCGGAAGTCCAATTATCCAGGATGGCAAACTAGTTGGAGCTGTCACTCATGTTTTCGTGAATGATCCAAGCTCCGGTTATGGCTGCTTTATCGAGTGGATGCTGCAGGATGCAGGCATTTTACTGAAGCAGGATAAAGAAAATCTTAAGGCGGCTTAATTGCCCCTTAAGGTTTTTTGTTTTCTTTACCTCGAAATTCACAACCATTTTTGTCGAATAATTTCGAAATATAAGGGTTGTTGTAGTAAATTTTTAATTATAAAACAATTCTAATAATAAATAAAGAAAAAGATTATTCGACAGAAGGAATTTGATTTTGGGTGTCGAAAATGTTTAGTAGACAGGAAGAGAAAAGGACAATCAGGGTTAAAAATCAGATTGATGGCAGATCGAGTCTAAGGAGGACTATACCTTGCAAAAAATCGAAGTATTGTTGGCGGATGACAACCGGGAATTCACAAATTTGTTATCGGAGTACATTTCGGAACAAAACGATATGGTTGTGACCGGAGTTGCTTACAATGGTGAGGAAGTGCTTCGCCTGCTTGAAGAAACACACGATACGCCGGATGTACTTATTTTGGACATTATTATGCCTCATTTGGATGGATTGGGTGTGCTGGAGCGCTTGCGTGAGATGAATTTATCACCTATGCCCAAAATAATTATGTTAACTGCTTTCGGTCAGGAGAATATTACTCAAAAAGCGGTACAACTGGGTGCTTCCTACTACATATTGAAACCGTTTGATATGGAAATTCTGGCCAACCGCATCCGCCAGCTTGTTGGGAATTCGACTGTCATTTCATCATCTTCATCCTCCTACTCCTCATCCATTATGAAATCAAATGTAGTGCCTATTGCGAAGGGCAAAAACCTGGATGCGAATATCACAAGCATTATCCATGAGATTGGTGTTCCTGCGCATATTAAAGGGTACCAGTATTTACGGGAAGCGATTACAATGGTATACAATAACATTGAAATTTTAGGTGCTATCACCAAAACACTTTATCCGGCTATTGCCGAAAAATTCAAAACCACCCCTTCCCGCGTCGAGCGTGCAATCCGTCATGCGATTGAAGTGGCCTGGACACGCGGCAATATCGACAGTATCAGTCACCTGTTTGGCTATACCATTAACATCAGCAAATCCAAACCAACCAATTCGGAATTCATTGCGATGGTGGCGGACAAGCTGCGGATCGAGCACAAGGTGTCATGAGAGCGTAAGGAATAAGGGGGCATATAGTGAATAATAAAGCGGCGAATTCATGTGCTGCTTTATAGAGATGCTGCGGTTTTCAAAAACCCCATCAGACGATTTCTGGCCAATATTCCATTCATAAAACCGCCATTTATTGGATTGCACGTAAATCCATTAAAAAAGGCGGTTTTTTGTATGATCTTTTTTCTTGAATTATGGTACTATTTAGACGATCTTAAGTAAGATGCGATTCTGAATAAAAGGGGCTTTTGAGATAATGAGCGAGTTTACATCCGGATTTCTAACTTTAAATACGAAAAAATCCCTGGAAAGCATGGCTGAACAAAGTTCTGTCATAAAGGCTGCTGAACTCAACGCTGAATGGCTTATTTTCTTGAATGGTGATGCCATCCTGGGCAATGAGGTACCGGATTATGCAAAACAAATATCTATGGTGCTGCCTGTATTATACTTTTATCACGATAAAGATCATTGTTGGGGATATAATTTATTCGAATCAGGTGAAATTGCAGCTGATTTTGAATTGGATTATGAAGCAAAAAATAGTATGGTCATTGAATTGGCGGAGAAGCTGTACCCGGATAAAGACATTATTGCGTTCCTCTATTTGGATGAGGAAGGAAGCGATATACGTGAACGGCTTGATGAAATAGTTGAGGATAACTACCTTGAGATGGTTCGAAAGAATCTTGAAAAAGCAAATCTGGATTCATTTAACCTGTTTCATAAAAGTAAAGACACCATTAATAAACTTAAAAATATAATGAGGGTTGAATATTTTCAAACGCTGGTTAGCCCCCATGAATTGGTTGAGGAATTTAAAGAGTTAATCGGTATTTCTGAAATGAGCCGTTAGGGCGGATCGTGTTTGGAATCATTTGAAGATCATTTTCCCAGCTTGGGTTAATAGAAGTTAATTAAAATCATTCCTCTTGTTCATTGGGTTAATACAAATACCAATGGATGAGAGGATTTTTGTTTTCAGCAATAATCTCCATCAACAAAGCAAAGTATAATCAACAGGAGAACTCAATGTGATTTTGTAATAAACTATACAAATAAGTAAGACTTTATTTTTACCTTGCGTATCCTTTGAAGCCAATCATTCGTTTACCAATTGAAGCGACAAATATGAGGAGGTGCCGCGTCGTGAGAAATTTCCCGAGTCCATCCGCGGAAAAAAGAATCGGGGTACTGCCGGATATGGAGCGGCTGCTGTCCACTCTGAAGCGATACTGTCTTTCGATTACCAACAGCTCCTGGGATGCCGAGGATCTGATGCAGGAAACCTGTGTAAGAGCGCTCCCTGTCGTGAATGGAACCCGGCTTCACCCGAATCCGACAGCCTATGTGCTGCGAATTGCCAAGAACCTCTCCATTGATCACGCACGCCGCAAGCATTCGACTGAGCTTGTAACGGATCAACATATGCAGAATATTTTCGATGATATGGAGAATGATTGTGAAATCGAAGATGCCCTGCGTCTGCTGGTGCTTCATCTTTCGCCTTTGCAGCGAAATGTGTTTCTGCTTAGGGAAGTTTTCAGATATACAGGGGCAGAAGTCGCAGGCTTTCTGAAAACATCGGAAGGCGCCGTCAAGGCGGCCCTTCATCGCGCCCGCACCACCATAGGACGTCTCACATGGGATGCGTCTAACAAGGAATCGGTTAATTCTGGTGATTCGGATTTCAATGAAATACTGCTCGCATATATGACGGCTGTCCGCGAAGCGAATCCGCAAGCAATCGTGCTGCTGGCTCTGGCGAATAATGGACAGATGGACACTATTCAGGCCGTCAGCCATGCAAAGCGCCTGTCCGTATCTGCACCTTCGGCGTCAGCAGGCACATCAAATACGGCAAGTTCCCGGTGGAATTTATTTGCAGCGGCTTAAACCACAATTGAAAGGGGATCATTCCATGAATTTAACACCTTATGTTATTGAGCAGAACAAGAGCGGAGAACGCAGCTATGATATATATTCGAGGCTGCTGAAAGACCGGATCATCATGGTCAGCGGCGAGGTGGAGGACAGCATGGCGGGCTCCATTGTTGCTCAACTGCTATTCCTTGCTGCGGACGATCCGGAGAAGGATATCACCTTGTATGTGAACAGTCCCGGAGGATCGGTAACTGCCGGTTTTTCCATCTACGATACGATGCAGCTGATCAAGCCGGATGTGTCTACGGTCTGTACCGGGTTTGCCGGCAGCTGGGGGGCCGTTCTGCTGACTGGGGGAGCCAAAGGTAAACGTTATGCTCTTCCCCACAGTGAAGTCATGATTCATCAGCCTCTTGGCGGCGCACGCGGCCAGGCGACGGATATTCAAATCCACGCCAGCTGGATCATGAAGACACGTGAGAAAATCAACAAGGTGCTCGCTCATCACACAGGCCAGACGATTGAGCGGATTGAACTGGACTGCGACCGTGATAATTTCATGTCTGCCGAGGAAGCAAAAGCCTATGGACTGATCGATGGGATCATAACCGACATGTCCGGCGGAGCAGCCTAAAGGTGAATATCAAATAAATCAAGACAAAAGGAGCTGATCCGGCTGATTTATGGCCGGCAAGCTCCTTTTTTGACCTTATAGCTTGTAAAAAGCATCACGCCTATAACTAACGTTTGGATTTAAATGAAGAATTGGCTGCGATGCCACAGGACAGCGAAATCGTTTCTTCATACTGCAGCGGATTTTCCTTAAGTCACGTATTCTCTCCTGGACGCGGGGGACGCGGGCGCTTCTCGCGGAAACGCGACTGGAGATAATTCCGTTTTTTGTCGCGGAAGAAGGTCCAGCCTCCGATAAATCCGGCTCCTGCCAGAAATAGCAGCAGCCCGCCGATAAATAGCAGCCATTCGAAGTTCGGATTTATCTGGTCATCGCCAAAGGATGAAAAATAGTGAAACACGGCATCCTTCATCAGCAGAAAACCGTAGGTCGCCCCAAGTCCGGGGATAACTAACAATAAGATAGCAATAAAGCGGATCACAATCTGTTTCATAATACCAATTCCTCCTGAATATAAGCAGAAGCCGTACAACGATACTGGCGGAGAAGTCTCCTCATTCACCTGTTAATCATACCTTTTTACGCCCTTACTGTCCATTTGCAAAAGAGGTGCTGTTTTCCCGGACATGAAAAACAGGTACAATAGAAACAGGGGAGAGAAAAAACGGTCCGCAAGCATCAGTTTTTCTTATTGGCCACCCGGCCTACAAGTGAAAGGGGAACGAAAATGACCATTCCATGCGATATAGCCATCATTGGCGGAGGCATTGCGGGATATACAGCTGCCATCAGAGCGGCCCAGGCAGGCAAGAAGGTTGTCATTATAGAGAAGGAAAAGCTTGGCGGCACATGCCTGCATAAAGGCTGCATCCCGAGTAAAGCGCTTTTGCGCAGCGCCGAGATTTACTCCACGCTGCTCAAGGCGGATACATACGGAATTAAAGTGGCGGAGGGTGCCGTCACCGTTGATTTTCCAGGCGTCCAGCAGCGCAAAGAACAGACCGTAGAACAGCTGTACAAAGGTCTTCAATATTTGATGCGCAAGCACAATATCACGATTATTTCGGGAGCCGGACGGGTCATTGGCCCATCGATTTTTTCTCCGCGCAGCGGCAGCGTTGCGGTAGAGCTTGCGGATGGCGAGATGGAAACGGTTGTACCGGTTCATTTGATGATTGCCACTGGCTCCAGACCGCGCACCCTGCCAGGATTGCCAGCTGATCCTGCGCAGGTGATGACAAGCGACGAAGCGCTGGTCATGGAGCAGCTTCCAGCATCGATTCTCATCATCGGCGGAGGGGTTATCGGTGTGGAATGGGCTTCAATGCTGATCGATTTCGGCGTGGAGGTAACGCTAGTGGAAACAGCGGCCCGTCTTCTGCCCGGAGAAGATGCGGAAGTTTCGGCTGAGCTTACCAAACAGCTTGGAAAACGAGGTGTCCGCATATTGACGGGCATTCAATTGAAGCTCGATACGTATACCTATAAAGACGGACAAGCTTCGCTGGAGGCAGATACGAGCGAGGGTAAAGTCATTCTGGCGGCTGAGAAGCTGCTGGTTTCCGTGGGACGGCAGGCCAATATCGAGGGAATCGGGCTGGAGAACACAGATATTCAGTTGAATACGGATGTTATCCGGGTTAACGGTAACTTCCAGACAACCGAGCCTCATATTTATGCTATCGGCGATGTGAACGGCGGACTGCAGCTGGCGCATGCTGCAGCGCATGAAGCGATGATTGCCGTTGAACATTTGCTTGGAAACAAACCGTATGGTACCGCCCATGCCCAAATACCCCGCGCTATTTACAGCCATCCGGAGATCGCTTCAATCGGCTTGACGGAGGAAGAGGCGCGCAGGCAGGGCCATGACATCAAGATTGGCAAAATCCCTTTTCAGGCCATTGGAAAAGCTCTTATCCTGGGCGAGCCGGGAGGCTTTGCAAAAGTGATCGCAGATAAAAAAACGAATGATATTATCGGTGTCCATCTTGTCGGTCCGCATGCGACAGATCTGCTCTCCGAGGCGTCTCTGGCACTGCTGATGGACGCAGCTCCCTGGGAGGTGGGACAGGTTATCCACCCGCACCCGACGCTTTCTGAGGCGCTGGGCGAAGCGATGCTGGCCGTCGATGGCAATGCAACCGTCATATAAGATCAAGCCCGACAGATATACCGATTTCTGAATGGATTTCCTTTTAAATGAAAGTCGGTTATAATAGGTATAGTCAAGTCTTAGTACCAGGTTATAATAGCAGCCAAAAGGAGGGCATCCCTCATGACGCAACCCGAATCCACACTGCAACAATCCAGACATGCCAAGCTCGGTTTGACGGACGAGCAGGCCATCGACATGTACGTCACGATGATGACAGCACGTTTGTACGACGAAAGAGGACTTTTGCTTCAGCGCGCAGGCAAAATTAATTTTCACGTATCCGGTATCGGACAGGAAGCGGCACAGGTGGGCGCGGCTTTTGCGCTTGACCGCGATGTCGATTACTTCCTCCCGTACTACCGCGATTACGCGCTTGTGCTCGCTGTCGGGATGACGCTTCGCGAGCTGATGCTTTCGGTATTCGCCAAAGCGGAAGACCCCAACAGCGCGGGCAGGCAGATGCCGGGCCATTTTGGCTCCAAGCGGCTGCGTATCGTTACCGGCTCCAGCCCGGTTACAACCCAGGTTCCTCATGCGGTCGGCATTGCTTTGTCGGCGAAGATGAGGAAACAGAAGCTGGTGAGCTTCGTCACCTTCGGCGAGGGCTCCAGCAACCAGGGCGATTTTCACGAAGGCTGTAATTTCGCAGGCGTTCATAAGCTGCCCGTCATTCTTTTTTGCGAAAATAATCAATACGCAATTTCGGTTCCGCTGCATAAGCAGGTAAGCGGACGGATTGCCGACAGGGCGATCGGTTATGGTTTCCCGGGCTACCAGGTGGACGGCAACGATCCTCTGGAGGTATACCGTGTCGTGAAGGAAGCCCGCGCCCGCGCAGTTGCCGGTGAAGGGCCAACACTGATTGAAGCGATGATGTACCGCTTGTCTCCCCACTCCACCTCGGATAATGATCTGGCTTACCGGACTAAGGAAGAGGTTGACGAGAATCGGGCGAAGGACGGAATACCCAAATACAAACAATATCTGATGGAATGCGGCTTATGGAGCGACCGGCAGGATGAGGAGCTTCACAAGAAGCTCAAGGCGCTTCTGGATGATGCAACATCTTATGGAGACAAGGCGCCGTTCCAGGCTCCCGAGGATATTTTGCTCCATGTGTACGATGAAGGTCAAGGCGAAGGGGGAGGACGCTAACCATGCCGATGATGGAATATATTGATGCGATCCGCCTCGCTATGAAGGAAGAAATGGAACGTGACGAGAATGTTTTCGTACTGGGCGAGGATGTCGGATATAAGGGCGGGGTGTTCACCACCACGAAAGGGCTGCTGGAACAGTTCGGCGAAGCCCGGGTGATGGATACGCCGCTTGCCGAATCGGCAATTGCCGGGGTCGCCATTGGCGCAGCTATGGTCGGCATGAAGCCGATCGCCGAGATGCAGTACTCTGATTTTATGTTTCCCGCAACGAATCAAATTATTAGCGAGGCGGCCAAAATCCGCTACCGCTCCAATAACGACTGGTCCTGTCCGGTTGTCATCCGCGCTCCTATCGGAGGCGGGATATTCGGCGGGTTGTACCACTCGCAATGTCCGGAATCCGTTTTTTTCGGCACGCCTGGCCTTAAGATTGTAACGCCTTACTCGGCCTATGACGCCAAAGGGCTGCTGAAAGCCGCGGTGCGTGATCCCGATCCGGTGCTTTTCTTTGAAAACAAGAAATGCTACAAGCTTGTCGTAGGCGATGTTCCGACTGACGATTACACCGTGCCTATCGGTAAAGCCAATGTTCTGCGTGAAGGTGACGATATTACCGTCATCAGCTACAGCATGCCGCTTCACTTTGCCATGCAGGCGGCTGAAGAACTGGCGGAGGAAGGCATTACCGCCCACATTCTTGACCTGCGGACGCTTCAGCCGCTGGACAAGGAAGCGGTGCTGGAAGCCGCCCGCCGCACGGGCAAAGTGCTTATTGTGCATGAGGACAATAAATTCGGCGGTGTAGGGGCAGAGGTGTCAGCCATTATCGCGGAGGAAATGCTGTATGAGCTTGATGCTCCAATCATGAGGTTATGCGGGCCGGATGTACCGGCAATGCCGATCAACCCGCCGGGAGAAAAGCATTTCATGTTGAATAAAGAAAAAGTGAAAGAAGCGATGAGGCATCTGGCACTTTATTAGGAGTGGTGTAAATGAAAATCGTGACGGAGATCGTCATGCCGCAGCTTGCGGAATCTCTTGTATCGGCGACGATCGACAAATGGCTGAAACAGCCTGGCGACACCATCGAAATGTACGAACCGATATGTGAAATTATTACAGACAAAGTCAACGCCGAGCTGCCTTCCACACTAGAGGGCATCATTGTCAAAATATTGGTAGGCGCCGGCGAGAATGTGCCTGTTGGCACGCCAGTCTGTCTGGTTGAAGTGGAAGAGGAAGGCAGCGCGGCGCTACCGCCTGCAGGCACGTCCTCTGGCGCGGGTAATGGCTCCAGGAGTGCCCAAGGCGCTGCTGCTCTCTCAAGCGCGGGAGCCGCTTATAACACAGGCGGCGGTCAATCTGTGGCGGTTCAGGAAGAGGGCGATATCAGCATGCGCCACCGCTTCTCGCCCGCAGTGCAGCAGCTGGCGGCCGAACATGGCGTTAACCTGGCCCATGTGCCGGGAACGGGTCTTGGCGGGCGGATAACCCGCAAGGATATCCTTGCTTTTATCGAATCCGCAGGAAACAATAACAGGACAACGGCGAGTCCGGCAGGAAACTCTGCAGCGTCGCCGCAGCTTCAGGCGGTCCGCTCAACAGGACTGCATTTGACGGATACGCCGCCGATCCCGACGATTGAAGTCGAGGGCCGTTCGACGTCAGGCCGGGAATATTTTATCGATGTGACGCCTGTACGCAATGCCATTGCGCGCAATATGCGTCAAAGCGCATCGGAAATTCCCCATGCCTGGACGATGATCGAAGTGGACGTGACGAATCTGGTCGTGCTCCGCAACAAGCTCAAGGATGAATTCATCAAACGCGAAGGCATCAATTTGACCTATCTGGCTTTCATGCTCAAGGCCGTTGTGAATGCGATTAAAGATGTGCCAATCATGAATTCCGTATGGGCGGTTGACAAAATCGTCGTGAAGCGGGATATTAATCTCGGGCTTGCAGTTGGCACGGAGGATGCGGTCAAGGTGCCGGTCATCAAAAATGCCGATCAGAAAAATATCGCCGGACTCGCCCGCGAGATCGACGATCTGGCGCGCAAAACACGTGAAGGCAAGCTTACGCTCTCTGATATGGAAGGCGGCACGTTCACGGTAAACAATACGGGATCGTTTGGTTCGATCGCTTCGTATCCGATTATTAATTACCCTCAAGCAGCGATCATTACATTTGAATCCATTGTCAAGCGGCCTGTTGTGATTGACGACATGATTGCCGTCCGTTCCATGGCCAATTTATGCCTGTCACTGGATCACCGTATTTTGGACGGCGTTATTTGCGGCCGTTTCCTGCAGCGTGTGAAGGAGAATCTGGAAGGCTTCAATATGGACACGAAATTGTACTGAGACGAGGTACGGATTATGATGAATGCAGCAGCGGCGCAACCGCTGGATATTACGTATACGCCTATGCTCGGGTACGCAGAAGCATGGGATTTGCAGAAAACCTATGTGAAAGAAATCGATAAGGAGGAGCGAGTCGAATCGCTTCTTCTTCTTCAGCATCCGCCGACTTATACGGTTGGCTCTCAGAATCACCCGGAGCATCTTCTGTACTCGGAAGAGGAGCTTGCGCAGCGGGGCATCGGCCTGTTCAAGATCGACCGCGGCGGAGATATTACCTATCACGGTCCGGGACAGCTTGTGGGCTATCCGCTGCTCTATCTTGATGCGGTGGGACTTGATCTGCATGGCTATTTGCGGCGTTTGGAGCAGGTATTCATCGACTGGCTGGGCGAATACGGCATAAAAGGCGGCCGGAAGCCGGATTATACGGGCGTGTGGGTGGACGACAAGAAGATTACCGCGATCGGCGTCAAATTCAATAAAGCCCGGACCCGCCGCGGTTTTGTGACGAGTCATGGCTTCGCCTTGAATGTGAAGGCGGGCATCGCAGAGGATGGCTTCCAAGGGATTATTCCGTGTGGGATTCAGGATTTTGCGGTCACCTCATTTGCCGATTTGACAGGTATTCATTTGACAGTCGAGCAGGCGGCTGCCGGCATTATTCCCCATTTTTGCCGTCAGTTTGGCTACAAGGAACCGGCTGCATCCGGATTATTCGAAAATCCAGCCAATGCCAACAATCAAGGTAGATAACAGCATTGCCGAAATAATCATCCAGATAAACACTTTCATGATCCGGTTGACACGCATGAAGGCATGCTCCTTTCGTGTAGAATAAGGTCCATACTTTACTATTGTAAACGATAGAGAAGGACGGTGGAAAGTGTATGATCAAAGAGAAGCGTTTGGTAGACGAATTTATGGAGCTTGTACGCATCGATAGCGAGACGGGCAATGAACGTCAAATCTGTGATGTGCTGACCGCCAAATTTAAGGCGCTGGGCCTTTCTGTAGAGGAAGATGACACCGCGCAGAAGACGGGTCATGGCGCCGGGAATTTGATCGCCAGGCTGGAAGGCCGCGGCGCTGACGGAGCTCAGATGATCTTCTTCACCTCGCATATGGATACGGTCACGCCGGGCATTGGAATCAAGCCGCAGATTGATGCCGACGGCTATATCCGCAGCGACGGCACGACAATTCTTGGCAGCGACGACAAGGCCGGTCTCGCTGCGATGATGGAAGCGATCCGTGTGCTGCAGGAGAACAATCTGCCGCATGGACCTGTGCAGTTCATCATTACGGCAGGTGAGGAATCCGGCCTGGTTGGCGCCAGGGCGCTGGACCGCTCCAAGCTGGAGGCCAAGTTTGGCTATGCCCTGGACTCCAACGGCAGAATAGGCGATATCGCCGTAGCCGCTCCATCCCAGGCGAAGATTACAATCAAAATCTTCGGTAAGTCCGCTCATGCCGGCGTTAATCCGGAGGACGGCATCAGTGCCATTCAAGTGGCGGGCAAGGCAATTGCCCGTATGTCGCTGGGACGCATCGATCACGAAACGACAGCTAATATTGGAAGATTCGAAGGCGGCGGGGCGACGAATATCGTTTGCGATTACGCCAAGCTTGACGCTGAAGCGCGCAGTATCGTGCAGGAGAAGCTGGATAAGCAGATTACAGCCATGCGCGAAGCGGTGGAGAGCACGGTGGCTGATTATGGTGCGAGAGCGGATTTTCAAAGCCAGATCATTTATCCCGCTTATGCTTATGATGATGGCGATCCGGTGGTTGAGCTGGCCAAGGAAGCGATCAGAGGGATCGGGGGAGAACCGCGGACCTTTCATTCCGGGGGAGGCAGCGATGCCAATATTTTCAACGGCCTGGGTGTTCCGACTGTGAATCTGGCCATCGGTTATGAGCATATTCATACGACCAAGGAACAGATTAAAGTGGAAGATCTGGTTAAAACAGCTTCTCTCGTCGTTGAGATTATTGCTCAGGCGAATAAACGGGGATAACTTCAGTCATCTGAATAACCGACAAGAAGACCGGACAATAATTTGTCCGGTCTTTATCCAAGTTATGGAATGATGGCAGTATTCAGCGGCTGGCAGGGCGGCGATGCTCCAGATAATCTCCCAACGTGCCGGCGGATTTGATTTTGCTCCCGCGAATGTGAGCAGGGCTTTGCTGCACCATTAATTTTAACTGATGGCGGATTTCCCAGGCTTTGCCGACAAGCGTTAACTGACTGGAGAAGGAATATTGTTTCATCACCGTAAACCCCCTTTAATTATTTATAATCATTTGGCGGAAATTTTAACCATTCAGCAGCTTTGTTTGATTTGTGCGGCTTCAACTGAAAAGAAAGTTATATGCTTAATCTTATGCGGGAAACAGGATGGGTATGACAAGGTTGTCTTACTCGCCTGTTGAATAACAACTAGGAGTGAAGGAACATGCTGGAACATACGGATGAGTACCGTGAGCCAACGGTATCGACAGAGCCTGTTTTTCAAGGAAAAGTGATTTCGCTGCAGGTGGATACCGTGACGCTTCCGGGGGGCGGTACGGCAACAAGGGAAATTATCCGGCATCCGGGAGCTGCCGCCGTACTGGCACTCATTGACGGCAAAATGCTTGTTGTGGAGCAGTACCGGAAAGCGATGGAAAAATTTCAGATCGAAATCCCTGCCGGCAAGCTGGATGCGGGCGAGGATCCCATGGCGGCGGCCGCTCGCGAGCTGGAGGAAGAGACCGGATACAGGGCAGGCAAGCTTCGTCCGCTCAGCGCGTTCTATACTTCCCCGGGTTTTGCTAATGAGAAGCTCTACATGTATGTGGCGGAAGATCTTGTGAAGGGCGACAGCCGCCCGGATGAGGATGAATTTTTGGCTGTGGAGGCAATCACCTTCGAGCAGGCGCAGCAGTATATCCGCGAGGAGCGCATCAGCGATGCGAAGACTATTCTGGCTGTATACGCCTGGCATATATACCGGCTTACGGGGGAGATCCGGCTGTAATGGGGGCAGTGAAGCTTGGGCGGGTATTCGCTGATCTCCATCTGCATATCGGGCGGACGGAAAGCGGCGAGCCGGTCAAAATAAGCGGCAGCCGCGATTTGACCTTCCGCAATATAGCCCATGAAGCTGCCATCCGCAAAGGAATCGGCCTGCTTGGCGTTATCGACTGTCATTCTCCCGGCGTGCAGAAGGATATTATCCGTCTGCTGGACAGCGGGGAGATGGAGGAGGTCCCGGGCGGGGGGATCCGCTACCGGGATACAACGATTTTGCTGGGAGCGGAAATCGAAGTCAGGGATGAGGGATGCGGTCCTGCCCATCATCTTGCCTACCTTCCCACACTTGCGGACATGACGCAGTTCACAACATGGATGGCACGTCACATGAAAAATGTAAATCTCAGCTCGCAGCGCCTTTATGTGCCTGCCAGACTACTGCAGGAGGAAGTGAAGAGCAGGGGCGGCTTGTTCATCCCGGCTCATATCTTCACTCCGCATAAGAGCCTGTTCGGCAGCTGCTCCGACCGGCTGGATCAAACGCTGGACCCGGCGCTGATTGATGCCGTGGAGCTGGGGCTAAGCTCGGACAGCCGCATGGCCGGCCTGATTCCCGATCTTGATAAGCTTCCATTCGTAACAAATTCCGATGCTCATTCGCTGGGCAAGATCGGACGCGAATATAATGAGCTCCTGCTCGCCGAGCCTTCCTTTGCCGAACTTGCACTTGCGCTTCGCGGCGAGTCGGGCAGAGCCATTACAGCAAATTATGGCCTCAATCCGGTACTGGGCAAATATCACCGGACCTACTGCGTGAACTGCGGCGAGCTGGCGGAAGAGACGAATGCGGCGGGGCGTTGTGTACACTGCGGCAGTCCAAAGCAGGTGCGCGGGGTAATGGACCGCATCGAGCAGCTTGCCGCACAGGCCGGCAGAGAGAAGCCTTTTGTACCGGAGAACAGGCCGCCTTATGTGTATCAGGTTCCATTGGAATTTATCCCCGGGGTTGGGAAGCGGTCGATGGACAAGCTGCTTGCCAGGTTTGGCACGGAGATGCAGATTCTTCATGACGCGCCGATTACAGAAGTCGCGGAGACGGCGGGAGAGGCTGCGGCAGAGGTGATCGCAGCTTCCCGTTCCGGCACGCTTGTTCTTCAGGCCGGAGGCGGAGGGCGATATGGCAGGGTCGCGAAGTTATAGAGTCCGCCCAACTGAAATGAACCGCTTCCGGCGCAATCATGGTCATTGAACGCACTCAGGCAAATCAGACGGTATAGCGGAGACGGCTTGGACATACAATGAACCATCCGGCTCTTTTGGAGGGATATGTCATGCGTTCTTCTTCGCTGCAACCGATGATTAAGGACCAGCTGGTCCTTTATGTATTTGTATCTGTTCTGTTTGTTGTTGGTCTTGTATTCGGTGCGCTGCTGGTCAATGCGCTGACGCTTGACCAGCAGCAGGATCTGGCCGGCGATGTTCAGCAATTTGCCCAGCGCATCCAATCGGGGATGCTCGAAGGCAGCACGGAGTCATTCTGGGAACGCGCCATATTCCACGCCAAATGGATTATTCTAATATGGGTGCTTGGACTTACTGTTGTGGGGATGCCCCTTGTTCTGGCACTGGATTTCCTGAAGGGGGTTCTGGTCGGTTTTGCCGTCGGCACACTGGTCAGCCAGCATGAATGGAAGGGGCTGCTCTTCTCTTTGGTATCGGTCGCTCCCGCCAACCTGATTGTGGTGCCCGCGCTTCTTATCGCAAGCGTTTCTGCCGTATCGTTTTCCATTTATATTATCAAGAACAGACTGCTTGGCAGCTACGGCTCCATGAGCCAATCGTTTATTTCACATACCTCGACGGGTGTGCTCATGATCTTCATTGCACTGGGGGCGGCGCTGGTGGAATCATTCATCTCGCCGGTTCTTCTGAAGTGGGCGGTGCCGCTCATATCGGGCCTTGGCAGCGGATTGTAATCATTCTAAAAAAGTTTGACTTTCCTCGCGATGTGCCCCTATAATTATATCAAGTGTTTCCGGTGATAGGCACGAAGCAGTTGCGAGGGGGGAAGCCATGGAATCCCGGATTGATAAGATTAAGCAGCAGCTTCAGTCGCAAGGGTACAAGCTGACCCCGCAGCGCGAAGCGACAGTACGTGTATTATTGGAGAACGAAGAGGATCATCTGAGCGCGGAAGATGTCTTTATGCTTGTTAAGGATAAAGCGCCGGAGATTGGACTCGCTACCGTATACCGGACGCTTGAGCTGTTAAGCGAGCTGCATGTAGTCGAGAAGCTGAATTTTGGAGACGGCGTGGCCAGATATGACCTGCGCACGGATAATAACAAGCATCATCATCACCATCTGATTTGCGTGCAGTGCGGATCGATGGATGAAATATTGGAAGATTGGCTCGGTCCGCTTGAAGAACGGCTGGAGCTGGAATATGGATTTGCGGTCATCGATCATCGTCTTGATTTTCAAGGCATTTGCAGCCGCTGCCGCAGCAAGAACGAACAACAATAATCCTCATGGTGCGCCGCTCCTTCAGCATTGAAGGCTGCGACGCACACACGGGGATTTTTTTAATGTTTATGGACTTTTTTGATGCGGGCTGCCGTACTGCCAGCCTTGCGATGCGAATTATTAAAGCCGACGCTGTCTGTCAACCGGCGCCGGGAGAAGCGCAAGTATGGTTGTCTGATTGATTCGGGAACATTCAGCAGCCCGTAACCCTGTGACAGTCTGCTGTACCCCGGCAGATGGCAGGCGGCAGCTTCAAGGCGGCGCCTGACGGCTGATGGAGTCAGGCGGGGTTCAAGCGACAGCAGCAGCGCGGCTGTACCGGCTGCGTGGGGACTGGACATGCTGGTGCCGGATAGAATCTTGTAGCCGCCGTCAAGCCAGATTGATTTGATATCGCTGCCGGGCGCGGTGACAGCGATGCCTTTGCCTCTGCTGCTGTAAGGAGCAATCCTGTTGCTTCTTGTTGATGCGGCTACCGCAATGGATTCACGATATTTGGCCGGCTCATCGATACCTCCGCTCAGACGGCCGTTATTGCCGGCGGAGGCGGCTATTACAATTCCTTTCCTGCTCGCGCGGCGGACCGCCTCCCGCAGAGCCAGGCTCGTTCCACCCTCCAGACCAAGGCTCATATTAATGACAGGGATATTTTTTTCGATGCACCAGTTGATGCCTTCTATAATGTCGGATAAGTAGCCTTCACCGTTGGCATCAAGCGCTTTGACCGCATAAAGGCTGGCTCTTGGCGCGACTCCCGGAATTTGGCCTTTTGTCCCAAGAGCGGCCGCAATACCCGCAACATGGGTCCCGTGACCGTTATCGTCGCGATAGGACCTGCCATTTATCGTGTTTACACCTCCGGCGATATGCAAATCAGGATGCTTGGCGATGCCTGTATCAATGATGCCAATGCCCACCGTTTTGCCCAGGGTCAGCGGCCATACGCGGGGCGCTTTGACACGGCGAATGTTCCAGGTGATCCTTTTGGGGGAGAACCAGACTTCCGTTTGTTTTTTTCCATGCCTCTTCCTGTGGGAACGGGAGGCTTCGGGCAGGCTGTGCGCCTTTATTTTAAAATCCTCCTCCACATACTGGATGTGCGGATGATTGTTCAGCGCCTTCAGCCTATTCTTTTGCTTTGCATTGAGATGGCAGCAGATCGCCTTGCTTTCCTGTATGCTTTTGATGGGATGGATGCCCTCGCTGTAAAGCTCCTTCACCGCTTTTATATACTGCGAGCGTTGTTTAAAACCGATTACAGTGCGTCTGGTTGACGCATCCGCCCGGTCTTTAATACACCTTTTAAGCAATCGTTCAAGCTTTTGCAAGGTATGCCCTCCTTTAATAATCCATTGTATGGGGGCAAATGCTTCCGGGCATGGGCAGCTGCCGCCCTGGCTGCACATAATTTGCAGCACAGCAGGAAAACGTATCGTCGAGGACTGTCAACAACGTCCATTCCCTGCATATGAAGAATAATAGCTATGCTTAGGAGGAGTTCGTATGAGAATCGGAGTGCCGAAGGAAATCAAATCAAGCGAGTATCGGGTGGCCCTTACGCCGGCCGGCGCTGCTGTATTGGCTGCTGCCGGACATCAGGTGATGATTGAGCCGGGAGCAGGAGAGGGAAGCGGCTTTCCGGATGAATTATTCGCTGCCGAAGGCGCCCATATCGGCACGGATGCGGCGGATGTGTGGAGCAGCTCCGATATGATCATGAAGGTCAAGGAGCCGCTGCCGGAAGAATACCGTTTTTTTCGCCCTGGACTTGTATTATTTACGTATTTGCATCTGGCTGCAGCCGGGCCGCTTGCACAAGCGCTGGTTGATGCCAAGGTTTCGGCCATTGCTTACGAAACCATTCAGCTGGAGAACGGGAGTCTGCCGCTGCTGACGCCTATGAGCGAGGTGGCAGGACGGATGGCCGTACAGGTCGGCTCGCAGTTTCTGGAGGCTTTCTACGGCGGCAGAGGCGTACTCCTGGGGGGCGTGCCGGGTGTCCCTCCGGCGGAGGTCATTATTCTGGGCGGCGGAATCGTCGGCACCAATGCGGCCCGAATTGCGCTGGGGATGGGAGCAAGCGTGGTGATTCTGGAAAAGAGCGCCGAGCGCATGCGTTACCTTGATGAAGTGTTCGGCGGCCGGATTCAGACACTGATGTCGCATTCCTATAACATTGCCGCTGCAGTCCGAAGGGCGGATCTGCTTATCGGGGCGGTCCTGATCCCGGGTGCCAAGGCTCCGCATCTGGTCTCGGAGGAAATGGTCCAAACGATGAAAAAAGGATCGGTTATCGTCGATGTTGCGGTTGACCAGGGAGGTACTATTGCCACGATTGACCGGGTTACAACGCATTCCGACCCGATTTATGAGAAGCATGGCGTGCTTCATTATGCCGTAGCCAATATGCCGGGGGCGGTCCCGCGCACCTCAACCTACGCGCTGACGAATGTCACGATTCCTTATGCGCTGGAGCTTGCCAATCAGGGGCTGGAGCAGGCTGCCGTGCTCAACCCGTCGCTGGGCAAGGGTGTGAATACGTATAAAGGGCATGTTACCCACCCGCAGGTCGCGGAAGCGGTCGGCATGCCTTATGTTCCACTATAAGCCGACATAATCTTAACTGGCTTGGCTGCGCCGGTTGATCTGACATGAAAGGCGTCTCTCTCACATAAGGTGATGAAAGAGGACAACCGCCGGGGCAATTCCGGGGTATGCTTCTCCACCAAAAAAATGAGGAGACGATAACTATGGTCGTGTCGTTGCGCAGGTGGGTCAGGCGGATTTCTTTTACTTTGCTGCTTGCTATTCTCACCATACTGATGTATGGCGGCTGCCGGTTTGCCGCCGCCTGGATTGTTCCTTCCGATCCTTACCGCATTCCGCAGGGTCATGCGCTCAAAGTGTTTCAACCTTATGCTGTGGCTGAAGATACAAGCCTGTCCGAGAGGCTGAGAGTCTTTTACTGGTATGGTGAATAACGCCGCATGAGTGCCTGATTGCGCGGTTTCGACATGAAGTGGGCCCGTTTGGCAGGAAAACAGCGATGCCTGTGGAATATATCAGTTGTAGAGATTGTGAAGTTGAACGATTTACGGGAAAGGAACAACCCATGAAAGCTCATCTGCAGACGTTCATCCGTTTTTTGGAAGCCCAGAGAAGGCTTTCCTCAAATACGCTCACTTCCTATGAACGGGATCTGGTCTGTTTTCTCGATTTTTCGGCACAACAGGGCCTAACGCAAATCGTTGATATCCAAATGCATCATATTTCCCGTTATTTGCTCCAGCTTCGGCAGCAGGGGAGAGCTACGGCGACCGTGTCACGGCATACGGTTTCCATTCGCTCATTCTTTCATTACCTGACCAGCCAGCGGATGATCAATCATGATCCATCGCTGAATATGGAAACGCCCAAGCAGGAGAAGCGGATTCCGAAGGTGCTGACTGTCGAGGAAGTGGAGTGCCTGCTCGCTGCCCCAGATACCTCGACTCTCGCGGGAGTAAGGGATAAAGCGATGCTGGAGCTGCTGTATGCGACGGGTATCCGGGTATCCGAGCTGATTTCGCTTGATGTCGATCATATCAATTTATCGCTTGGCTTTATTCGCTGCGTGGGAGCGGGTGCCAAGGAGAGGATCATTCCGCTTGGGGGCATCGCGTGCGAGGCGCTCTCCGCTTATCTGGTATCCATTCGGCATACGCTGCTGAAGGAAGGGAGCGCCGAGAACGCTCTTTATCTGAATCAGCTGGGGACGCGCATGACCAGGCAGGGCTTTTGGAAGATGATCAAGAAATACACCATCGAAGCCGGGATCAAAAGTGAAATTACGCCGCATACGCTCCGTCATTCCTTTGCGGCGCATTTGCTGGAGAACGGGGCGGATTTGCGCAGCGTGCAGGAAATGCTGGGACATGCCGATATTTCCACCACACAGGTCTACATGCAGGTAACGAAGGCGCGCATCAAGGACGTTTATAATCAGGCCCATCCCAGGGCGAAAGTAAAGTAAGACGGCTTAAAGCCCATCACATCATGGATTGGAATAGGAGTGGTAGAACGATGAGATTTGATCGAATTGCGCTGATTGTACTTGACAGCGTCGGAATAGGTGAGCTTCCTGATGCCGCTTCTTTCGGAGATGAAGGCGCACACACGATCGGTCATATCCTGGAGCGAGTGCCCAACCTTGAGTTACCCCATTTACGCCGTTTTGGACTGGACCGGATCACTCCGCTTGGCAGTTGGACCCCCGAAGGCGAAGTAGTCGCTTCATATGGTAAAATGGCTGAGGTATCGGTCGGCAAGGATACGATGACAGGTCACTGGGAGCTGGCAGGCCTCAAGCTGACGACGCCATTCCGCACGTTTCCGGGCGGTTTTCCGCCTGATCTGCTTATGGCTTTCGAGGCCCGGACAGGCCGCGGCGTGCTCGGCAACAAGCCGGCCAGCGGCACGGACATTATTGAGGAGCTGGGCGAGGAACAGATCCGGACAGGCAAGTGGATCGTGTATACGTCAGCAGACAGCGTCTTCCAGATCGCAGCCCATGAATCAGTTATTCCACTGGACGAGCTGTACGAGGGATGCCGGATTGCCAGGGAGCTGACGCTGGACGACCGTTATTCCATTGGCCGCGTCATTGCAAGACCATACATAGGGGAGCCGGGAGCCTTCAAGCGTACGCCGAATCGCCATGATTACGCCGTTAAGCCTCCTGAGCCGACACTTTTGAATGCTCTTCAGGACAAAAATTATGATGTCATCGCAGTCGGAAAAATCAATGATATTTTCGACGGGGAGGGCGTTACCGAATCCCTCCCGACTAAGAGCAATGCGGACGGGATTCAAAAAACCCGCGAAATGCTGGAACGGCCGTTTAAAGGGCTGCTTTTCACCAATCTGGTGGATTTCGATTCCTTGTACGGCCATAGACGCGATCCCAAGGGCTATGCCGAGGCGCTTGAAGAATTTGACCGTGCGCTGCCGTCTCTAATGGAACCGCTGGGCGATCGGGATTTGTTGATCATTACGGCTGATCACGGCAATGATCCGACGCATGCGGGGACCGACCATACGAGGGAGTATGTCCCGCTGCTGGTGTACAGTCCTGCGCTTCAGTCTCCGGGGCCGCTTGGAGTCAGGTCGACGCTTGCGGATGTAGCCGCGACCATCGCGGATAATTTCGGAGTCAAGCCGCCGCAAAGCGGAGCATCCTTTATAAAAGGATTGCGTTAAAACATTTTATATGGCAGGGGCGAACAGGAATGACAATATTAAATGCGGTTCATATTGCCGAAGCGGCAGACTATATTACAAGCAGGACACAGCTTAAACCGCAAGTGGGACTTATTCTTGGATCGGGTTTAGGCATCCTTGGCGATAACCTGGAAAATGCGGTTACGATACCCTATGAGGACATTCCCCACTTTCCAATATCCACGGTTGAAGGCCATGCCGGAGAGCTCCTGATCGGAACGATATCCGGACGGGCTGTTGTGCTTATGCGCGGCCGGTTCCATATGTACGAGGGCTATGGACCGGAGCTTACTTCCTTCCCGGTGCGGGTGATGAAGTCCATCGGAGTAAGCATTCTGGTGGTCACCAATGCGGCGGGAGGCATCAATACAGGCTATGAGCCGGGCGATTTGATGCTGATCAGCGATCATATTAATTTGACGGGCCGCAATCCGCTCATCGGTCCGAATGAGGATGAGCTTGGCGTGCGGTTCCCCGATATGTCTGAGGCGTACAGCCGCCGGCTGCGCGCGCTTGCCGTCCAGACGGCCCGGCAGCAGGGCTTCTCCCTGCGCGAGGGTGTGTATATCGGCGTACTGGGTCCATCCTATGAAACACCTGCCGAAATTCGCATGATGCGGATTATGGGGGCGGATGCTGTCGGAATGTCGACGGTGGCTGAAGTTGTCGCAGCCCGTCATTCCGGCATCGAAGTGCTGGGAATTTCCTGCATAAGCAATATGGCATCGGGTATTTTGAATCAACCTTTGTCGCATCAAGAGGTGATGGAAACAACCGAAAAAGTAAAAACACGGTTCCTAGGTCTTGTAGAGGGGTTAATTCCGCTCCTTTAGTTGCGTTTTTTGTAACAAAATTGTAATAATGACCTCGACTGATTGTGACATTCTTTGTTCAGCAACCGTCGTATAATGTCCATGATAAAGCGAAAAAGTGAGGATTTTCATGGACAACCATACGAATCACCGATTGGAACGTTTACGGGGACAACTGGTGGCGACAGCTATGCGGCAGCAGACCTTTCTGCATGGCGACGTGCTGCTGCTCAGCCAGACGCTTGATTTGCTTATTTTGAAAGCACAAGCGGAAAAAAGCAAGCCGCTTGAAGAATCCAAGCCGGTTTAATTTCTCTTGATCCCGAACCACACAGGCACCCCTCATTAAGGAGGATGAAGAGATGCGGACCGTTGATCTCATTCGTAAAAAAAGAGGGGGCGGCTCCCTGACTGCCGGGGAGCTGTCATTTCTCATTGAAGGTTATTGCCAAGGCGACATCCCGGACTACCAGATGTCGGCCTGGGCAATGGCCGTTTTTTTTCGCGGCATGACTGCAGAGGAGACCGCTGAGTTGACGCTTGCTATGGCAAGATCGGGCGATCAGGTCGATCTCTCTTCCATTCGCGGCATCAAGGTGGACAAGCACAGCACTGGAGGCGTCGGCGATAAGACGACACTGATTGTCGCCCCTCTGGTTGCCGCATGCGGGGTACCCGTCGCAAAGATGTCCGGCAGAGGTTTGGGCCATACGGGCGGAACGATCGACAAGCTGGAATCGATGGCCGGTTTTCGCACGGAGCTCTCCAGAGAGCAGTTCTTCGCCCAGGTGAACGATATCGGTATAGCCGTTATCGGCCAAAGTGGCAATATTACGCCGGCAGACAAGAAGCTGTACGCCCTGCGGGATGTGACGGCTACTGTTGAATCGATTCCGCTCATCGCAAGCTCGGTTATGAGCAAGAAGATTGCCGCCGGAGCGGATGCCATTGTTCTGGATGTGAAAACAGGCAGCGGCGCCTTCATGAAATCGCTGGAAGAGTCGGAAGCGCTGGCGGCTGCGATGGTGAAGATCGGCTCGCAGGTTGGCCGCCAGACGGCAGCCCTGATCAGCGATATGGATCAGCCGCTCGGCTATGCCATCGGCAACGCGCTTGAAGTGGAGGAGGCCATTACGGTCCTGCAGGGACAGGGTCCCCGGGATCTGCTTGAACTATGCCTCGCGTTGAGCGCCCATATGGTTGTTCTGGGCGGGCAGGCGGATAATCTGGAAGCGGCGGAAAAGCTCCTGCGCGAGAAGCTGGAATCCGGGGCGGCGCTTGAGAAGTTCCGGGCTTTTGTCGCTGCACAGGGCGGTGATCCTGCTGTGGCGGATAATCCAGGCCTGCTGCCGAAGGCGCCCGAGATTATCAATGTGACAGCGCAGCAGGATGGTTTCGTGCAGCAGATTGATGCTGAGCAGCTTGGACTTGCTGCAATGCTCCTTGGCGCCGGCCGTGCAGCCAAAGAAGATGAAATCGACCATGCGGTTGGTTTGATGCTCAAGCTTAAGGTCGGCGACAGCGTGAAGACCGGCGACATCATTGCAGAGCTTCATGCGCGGGATCGCAGCCCGTCTGTCAGCGAAGTAGCGCAGCGCGTGCTTGCTGCATACACAATTGGCGGACAAGATCAGCCTGCCCGCAAGCCCTTGCTGCTGTCGGTCGTCACTTCGGACGGCATCAAACGGTTCGAGGCTTAAGCGATTTCCAATATGAGAGCCAAGGTGAACAGGTCTGTCAGACCTGATTCAGCTTGCGGTACACAGATGGACGCACCTGCTGGTGCTTCTCGAATACGCGGCTAAAATAATAGCCGTTGTCATACCCGCAGCGCTGTGCGATCTCATCCATCGTCAGCGCTGTTTCTTTGAGCAGAAGAATGGCACGGGTGAGCCTGATATCGGTTATAAATTGAGATGGCGTCACGCCGAAGGAAGCGCGGAAACGCCGCGTCAGCTGAACCGGCGACATACCGAAGGCTGAGGCCAGTTCACCCAGCTGCAGCGCTTCGAGCGCCTGCTCCTGAAGTGCCTTCCGCACCGCAAGCATACGAGTGTCTCCTGTGGGCTTCGGCAGCCTTGCCGTCCTTTCACGCTCCATTACCGCCATGTTCAGCATATCTTCCACCATGTATGCCTTCCAGCACTGTGACCTCTCGTCCATGAATTCAGAGAGCTGCCGCAAGTGGGCAAAGCTGGTCGACAGCCGCAGCTTATCCGCGATTCTGACACGAACCTCCTCGAGCTGATAATCCACATTCTCTTCGCCGGCAAGCCATTCAAATTGAACGTAATGAAAAGTTACCGGTTTCAGGGCGCGGCGGTGAAACCAGACCTGCGGCGGGCAAAGGATCAGATCATTTTCTGCGGCAATGCCTCTTTGTTCCCCGATGCTGTATTCAAACTCACCCTTTTCCATGGCAAACAGAGTCCAATAGGGATAGCGGTCTTTGCTCAGTGCAAAGGCTTGTTTGCTGTTCCAGTAAAGATGGGCGAACAGCTTGATTCCACAGGAGCGAATTATGGAAATCACCTCTTTGAATTATGAAATAAAGTATATCCCATATTGTAACATGGTGCATTCATAGTGGTAAATGGTTCATATACAATGAAATAAAGTTAAAATCATTTACTCATAAGGCGGTGCAAAATGAGAAACGAAACGATCAACGCGGATATAACGGTAATAGGAGGCGGCTTGGCGGGTATATGTGCTGCCATTGCTGCTGCCAGACTGGGACAGAAGGTATCGCTGGTCCACAACCGCTCTGTTCTCGGGGGCAACTCCAGCAGTGAGGTGAGAGTGTGGGTATGCGGCGCAACGGCCCATGGAACCAACCGGTACGCCCGGGAGACGGGCATTATGGGCGAGCTGTTCGTCGAGAACCAGTACCGCAACAAAGAGGGAAATCCATATATCTGGGATCTCGTATTGTTGGAGGCGGTTCGTGCCGAGGCCAATATCAGCCTGTTCATGAACACGGATGTGCACGAAGCGGAAGCCGATGGAGACGGGGAAACCCGCAGCATCAAATCTGTCACAGGCTGGATGATGGGCTCCGAGCGCCGCATCCGGTTCGAAAGCCCGATGTTTCTTGACTGCACTGGAGATGGTCTCATCGGCTTTCTGGCCGGAGCCAGGCACCGCATCGGCAGGGAAGCCACATCGGAATACAATGAGGCTTGGGCACCTGAAGTTGCCGATGATATTACTCTGGGAAGCACCTTGCTGTTCTACACGAAGGATACCGGACAGCCGGTGAAATATATTGCGCCCAGCTTCGCCAAGGATATCACTGCCACCAACATTCCGATCAAGCGGGTTATTCGCAGCGGCGACAACGGATGCGCCTACTGGTGGATTGAATGGGGCGGAGAGCATGATATTGTAAATGAGAATGAACGGATCCGCGATGAGCTGTGGTCAGTCATCTACGGGATTTGGGATTATATCAAAAATTCGGGGCAGTTCGATTCCGGGACGATGACGCTTGAATGGGTTGGAAGCGTTCCCGGGAAACGGGAGTACCGCCGCTTCCTCGGCGACTATGTGCTGCATCAGAATGACATTTTGGCCCAAACGCCGTTCGAGGACAGAGTCGCTTTCGGGGGATGGTCCATCGATTTGCACCCGCCGCAGGGTGTCTATTCCCAGCAAAGCGGGTCGAAGCATCTGTACGCTGACGGCATTTATCACATTCCGTTCCGCAGCTTGTATTCTGTCAACGTCAACAATCTGATGTTCGCGGGACGCGATATCAGCGCTTCGCATGTGGCTTTCGGGACAACAAGGGTTATGGCCACCTGCGCGGTAATCGGCGAAGCTGCAGGTACAGGAGCCGCTTTATGCGTCCAGAAGGGGATTGCTCCGAGGGAGCTTCACGGCAGCCATCTGGAATTTCTCCAGCAGACCATGCTCAGGCAGGATGCCTCCATTATCGGGGTACCGAACAGGGATCCTCAGGATTTGGCGCGGACAGCCATTCTGTCAGCTTCAAGCAGTCTGAAGAGGCTCGCCGTAGAATCGGCTGATGGTTCAACACCCCTGAGCGCTGACATGGGTGTGCTGGTTCCGGTGGATCCTGAACTGAACGGGATGGATGTTTTGATCACGGCCGCAGCTAATACGATGCTGACAATCGAGATATGGCATACCGGCCGGGGAGAAAACTACGTACCGCATACGCAGCTTGGTAGATATGAGGTTGCCGTTGCGCCAGGACAAACGCAATGGGTGCATATTCCGGCAAAGTGGCGTCCGGAGTCCCCTGCCAACGCCTTTGTTATCATCAAGGCGAATGAAGCGATTTCCCTGCACACCTCTGCGCAGCCTCAGACGGGCATCCTTGTATTTGAGAAAGGGCGGAAGCCAATTGTTTCTTCCGATCTGGAAGAGGTCCAGCCGGATCAGCCCGTCGTGCAGTGGAGCATGCGGGGCAAGGTTCGCAAACCGTTTTGCATTCGTCTGACCGAGCCTACGGAAGCCTATTCACCGGATAAAATTGCAGGCGGCTTCGGGCGGCCTTACGGGGGGCCGCAGCTGTGGTCTTCCGGGCCGCTGGCAGGAGGCGAGGAGGAATGGGTTGAGCTTCGCTGGGATGTACCGCAGCAAATCAGCGAGATCCAGCTTACCTTCAATGACGATGTGAATGAGGATTTGATCAATTTGCATCATCATTTTACGCCGTTCGAAGTGATACCGGAGCTTGTGAAAAGCTACCGTCTTGAGGTATTGGTCTCGGGAGAGTGGATGGTGGTGGCCGAGGTTCACAATAACCGTCGGCGAAAAAGAATCCACCGCCTGCCCGAAGCCGTTACAGCGGGGATTCTTCGCTTTGCTGCTTCTGAAACCAATGGCTGTCCCCGGGTCGAAGTTTCGGAAATCCGGGTTTACGGCAAGTAGGCGCGCCCGGCATATGGCCGGAAATGAACAAGCTGGCGAACCGGCAGTGCTGGGATTGGAAGAGGGTTTCGCGTGCACTGGCTTTCTTTTCACCGGACTGTAGTGGTCCGGGCTGCCGGGATATTCGTATCCATTACAGGGACATGCGAAACGCATGTCTCTTTCTGTTTGATTCTTCTTAATCATTTTGGAATATTTTAGCTGCGATCGGTCCACACTAAGGATGAGATAGTAGACGAAAAGCGGCCCTGCTCCGCGCAGGCATCATCCTAGGAGGGACCACAATAATGAATCGAAAATGGAAGCAATTACTAGTTGGATGTATAACGGCTGTGATGGTGTTAACTGTACCTGCAGCTGCGTTTGCGCGCGAGGAAGCGCCTGCAAAAACGGCGCCTGCCGCTCAGGGAAACCTGGCGGAGTCCGCCAAATCGGCCATTCTGATGGATGCCGACAGCGGAACGATTATTTACGAGAAGAATAGTCATGCCCCACTGCCGCCGGCAAGCATCACGAAGGTGATGACTATGCTGCTTATTATGGAAGCCCTGGACGAAGGGAAAATCAAACTCACGGATAAGGTATCCACCAGCGAATATGCAGCATCCATGGGAGGCTCGCAGATCTTTCTGGAGCCTGGCGAGGAAATGAGCGTTGACGAAATGATCAAGGGCATTGCGCTTGCATCGGGCAATGACGCCTCGGTGGCTATGGCCGAGAAGCTTGCGGGGACTGAAGCGGAGTTCGTCAACCAGATGAACAAACGCGCGGCCGAGCTTGGAATGAAGAATACGCATTTCGAAAACTGCAACGGACTACCGGTAGCGAACCATTACTCGTCTGCGCATGATATCGCAGTAATGTCCAGGGAGCTGCTAAAGCATAGCGAAATTACAAAATATACGGGACTCTATCAGGACTACCTGCGCAAATCGAGCGAGAAACCGTTCTGGCTTGTCAACACGAACAAGCTTGTCCGTTTCTACAGCGGAGCCGACGGCTTGAAGACGGGCTTTACGACGGAAGCCAAATTCTGTCTGACCGCAACGGCCCGCCGCGATAATTTGCGAGTTATCGCCGTTGTCATGGGAGAGCCGAATACAAAGACACGCAACGCGGAAGTATCCCAAATGTTTGACTACTCATTCGCTCAATATATGAACCATTCAATCTTCAAGGAAGGCGATAAGATGGGCACCATTCAAGTGGAGAAGGGCAATATTCCGCAGCTGGAGCTCAAAGCGAAACACTCTTACAGCGTACTGTTGAAGAAAGGGAGCCCGGTGAAGGACATCCGCTATGAGCTTCGGATGGAGCCGCTCAAAGCGCCTGTAACCATCAATGATCCGATCGGCAAACTGATCGTCTATCAGGGCGATCAGGTACTCAACGAATTCCAGGTGGATTCGCCTGCTACGGTTGAGCGCGCCGGATGGTGGAAACTGTTCAAACGCGCCGGCGCCAACCTGTTTTCTTAAAGCTTTCGGCGTAAGCCGAGCTGCTTCGGAGGGATAGGCTTAGGCTTTCGGCAAGCCGAAACCGGCCTATCCAACATGCGGCGAATTCTGCCAACCAAGCGTTTTTTGTCAGCTCATAGCGTCTAGCTTCTAGTTTTGTCGTGAGGCAGGAATCGGAAGCGGGGATAGAGAATTCCTTGTTCAACATCATGCGGGTACTTGCGAAAGCAGGCGGTACGCAGCATAGCTACTATGCTGAGGGCCGCTGTATGCCGGGCTTCGCGGATTGCTTGACGTATCGTTCAGGCATTTTCTCGTAAAATCTGGACAGGCTCTTTCGATATCTTTTGATTCTGGGAGAGATCTTCCGGGTGCAGAAACGCAAAAACTTTTGGGAGTGAACAAGGCTATGAGTCTGCAGGTGGAATTGGAGCATTATCGCAATGTGCTCATCGTAAGGCTGCGTGGCGAGCTTGACCACCACACGGCCGATGTCGTTCGTTTCAAGATGGAGGAAGCGATTCTGCGGGGCAATACCGATCATATCATTCTTAGCTTGAAGGATCTTCTGTTTATGGACAGCTCTGGCCTTGGCGTCATCCTCGGCCGATACAAACAGCTCAAGGCCAAGGGCGGCAAAATGGTTGTCTGCGATGTTAACCAGGGCGTCTACCGGTTGTTCGAGCTGTCGGGTCTGTTCAAAATTTTATCGATTCACGAGAATGAGCGTTTAGCGCTCACAAGTCTGGAGGTCGTCTCATGAATGGAACGAATGAGATGAAGCTGACATTTTCCGCCCGTTCGGAAAATGAGTCGTTTGCCCGTGTTGCGGTTGCTGCGTTTATATCCCAGCTTGATCCGACCATGGAAGAATTGAGCGATTTGAAGACAGTCGTTTCTGAAGCGGTCACCAATGCCATTATTCATGGTTACGACAGCGATGCAAGCGGCATGGTTACGATTGAGGCGGTCATTACAGGCGATACCGTAAAAATTGTCATTAAGGACGACGGCAATGGAATTGAAGATCTGGATTTGGCCAGACAGCCTCTTTACACCTCCAAGCCGGAGCTTGAGCGTTCCGGAATGGGTTTTACGATTATGGAGAATTTCATG
Source organism: Paenibacillus sp. JT22N12 (assembly GCF_056269365.1). Taxonomy (NCBI): domain Bacteria; kingdom Bacillati; phylum Bacillota; class Bacilli; order Caryophanales; family Paenibacillaceae; genus Paenibacillus; species Paenibacillus sp. JT22N12. The sequence continues at coordinate 1,098,359 of NZ_JBWDNU010000002.1, forward strand.
GATGGCTTTGACGTTTCGAGCGAACCGGGTAAAGGCACATCTATTGCGATGACAAAGCGCATCGAATCGAAAAAAGCGCTTTTTAATTAGGCGCATAGGGGTTGAACCGCATGGATGTTAATCTGAAACAAACGGCGCAGCCATTTTTGGACGATTCTGAAGTCAAGCGGTTGATTGCGCTTAGTCAAACCGGGGATACGCTTGCTCGCGATACGCTTGTGCACAGCAACATCCGGCTCGTTTGGTCGGTTGTTCAACGGTTCATGGGTCGCGGCTACGAGCCGGAGGATTTATTTCAAATCGGCTGCATCGGTCTGTTGAAATCGGTGGACAAGTTCGATTTGTCCTACGATGTCAAATTTTCCACCTATGCCGTGCCGATGATCATCGGTGAAATCCAGCGCTTCCTGCGGGACGATGGGACGCTCAAGGTCAGCCGTTCGCTTAAGGAGACAGCAAACAAGGTGCGCAAGACGAAGGACGAGCTGTCCAAGGTGCTTGGAAGGCTGCCGACAATTAAAGAGGTCGCGGAATCACTTGGCATTACGCCGGAGGATGTCGTGTTCGCCCAGGAAGCGAATAAGCCGCCTACCTCGATCCACGAAACGGTATTCGAGAATGATGGCGACCCCATTACCTTAATGGATCAGATCGCCGATGATTCCCAGGACCGCTGGTTTGATAAGCTGGCTCTCTCCGAGGCGATCAGCGGGTTGTCGGAGCGGGAGAGAATTATTGTTTTTCTAAGATATTACCGCGATCAGACGCAGTCTGAGGTTGCGGCAAGGCTTGGGATCTCGCAGGTCCAGGTATCCAGGCTGGAGAAAAAGATTTTACAGCTGATCCGCGATCAGATTGCATTGTAGAGGAATAGGTGCTGCAGCATAAAACCGGTTGCCCTTATATGGGGTAACCGGTTTTTTTTTGACTTTAAAGAATGCATAAGTTTCACGCCTATAAATTTCTATAGGGTTTGACGGAAGAAAATTAACCCAAAGAACGACGAAGCCGTTTCTTCTTGAACATTCAGATTTCAATAAAGGCAGAAAGCGGGTTACAAGTATTACCACTACCCGTCTGCAGCGGGAGAACCCCAGTATTGGCCGTGCAAAGACAGACGAAGCAGGCTGCGTACGGAATAATGGCAGAAATTGTTCGCGCAGGGGTGACTATCCAAGGCAGCCTTTAATCATACTAAAGGGAATAACCCCAGTTGGGCACGGGTGATTGGAGGGAGCGGACATGGGATCAGCAGCTAATTCGACTCTTTATTTGCGTCTGCGCAAGCGAATCCTGATCAAGCCTGGCGGAAGCGTCACGCTTGGGCAGGCGGCCCGTATCTTCAGCGCCGACTCTGTGATGGAGTCCAGGCTCCAGACTCTCCTGCTTCATCAGCATAAGAGCAAGGACGGGAACCGTGTAGTTATCGACCTGCTCCAGATCATTCAAGCCATTCGCGAGGCCGAAGCTGAAGTGGATATCGAACCCTTCGGAGATCCGCAGGTGCTGGTCATCGTTTTGGATAATCCGCCCAAACCGAAGATGCTTGTGCTGGCGGCAGCCTGGCTGTTGTTGTTTTTCGGATCCGGGCTCGCCATTATGAATTTCCACACGGATGTCAGCATGAAGGAGGTTCACATCCGGATTACGGAGCTTGTGACCGGCCGCAAGAATGATCACCCACTGTGGTTTCAAATTCCTTATTCCATCGGAATCGGGGCGGGAATGATCGTTTTTTTTAACCGTCTGTTCCGTAAAAGGTTTAACGAGGAACCTAATCCGCTGGAAGTCGAGCTTTATATATACGAGGAAAATGTGAATGACTGCGTCATCGCCGAGGAAATGTATAAAAAGAACGAAAACATCCCGATGAAAGCGAAGATCCGCAATGATTAGCTGGGCCGCTAACGGATTTGCCGCAATATTGGGCCTTGCCGGGGGCCTTGCTGTCGGAAGCGGGTTTGTAGCTCTGATTATTGTGCTTGATATCATTCCGAGACTGGCCCAGCTTGCTTTTGCCTACCGCAAATCAATCTGGTTTGAAAGCTCCGTTATACTGGGGGCGGTGTACTGGTCCCTGGCGGATTTTATGGACTGGCGTCTGTCGCTGCCGCGCCATCTTACTTTGGCGTTCATGGGGCTGTTCGACGGTATCTTCGTAGGCATGCTGGCCGCAGCTCTCACCGAGGTCATGAATGTTCTGCCCATTCTGGCGAAAAGGCTGAATTTAAGCAGCTTTACAGTATGGCTGGTGACGGCGATGGTGCTTGGCAAGATCGTAGGCTCATTATTCGACTGGCTCTATTTTCAATGGCCGGAATGAATTCTTGCAAATCTTCTTACTGGTCCGCAGGACTGACTATATATTTTCTAAATGGAGGCAGGGAGTATGAGACTGGATGAGCATAAAGAATTTAAACCTTCTCCCATGATTATCCCTAAGCCTGTCGAAGGGCAATGGAAGGAAGGGAATTATGGCATTAAGCCTCGGCCAATAGGCGAAGAAGTGGATATTGAGCCTTTGCTGGAGGAACTTGAGATCCTTGCAGATGCCCTGGTGGATTCGCAATCAGAAGAACATGCGGATGGCAGGGAAGACTCCGGTGAAAGGATGGAAGCGCAGGAGGGGGTACTTCAGGCAGATTCTGCAGGAAGTGAGGAGGGGGAAGGCGAGGACGAACCCGGATATATAGAGAAGCAGTTTCAATCAGAAACAACCGGCGGAGGAAAGCAGGATCTCGGGATGGAAGCGGCAGAAGACGAGGGAATGCGGGCAATCTCTAGTGACGGAGAGGAGCAGAACCCGGCTGTAGGAGCAGAATCAGCTGACGGTGAGGAGCAGGGGCTTAAGCTTAAGCGGGAATTCGCAAGTAGGGACTCCGTGCCGGAGTCTGACAGCCGGAATGCTGATAAGAGTCAGGCCGGATCGGCAATTGGGGAAGAGCAGGAATTCGAAATAGATCCTATTATCGGGAAGTGGAAAGAGCAAAGGCAGGAGAAGCAAAAACGCGAACCGCATCCGATACCGGTGGTGCTTGAGTTATTTATCAAGAAACTGGAGGATGAGATCGGTTATAAAAAAAGCTTCGATGTGGTCGTCAGGGAAATGACATTCGGCGAGAAGCGGACCGCATTGTTTTTCCTTAATGGTTTTGCCAAGGATACGGTGCTTACAGAGGTGCTGAAACGCTTGACGTATCTGCAGCCTGAAGATTTATCCACGGGCGTGATTCACTCCTTCCTTGAATTATACGTCCCGGCTGTCCAGGTCGCCCGCGAAAGCGACTGGGATAATATGATGACAGCCGTGATGTCCGGCGCAACGGCTCTTTATATAGATGGGGAAAGCACGCTCCTCATGATCGATGCCAAGAGCTTCCCCTCACGGCAGCCGGAAGAGCCGTCGCTTGAACGCGTCGTGCGCGGCAGCCGCGACGGGTTTGTGGAAACGATGCTTGTGAATGTAACGCTCGTGCGCAGACGGCTGCGGGACAAGCATCTGCGCTATGAAATCATGAGGCTCGGAGACCGCACCCAGACGGATATCTGTTTGGCTTATATCGACGATATCGCCGACATGGAACTGGTGGAATCGATTCGGGATAAAATATCGCAGGTCAAGCTGGACGGTCTGCCGTTTGCTGACAAGCAGCTTGAGGAAGCAACCGTGAAGCGGGGATGGAACCCTTTTCCACTCGTAAGGTATTCAGAGCGACCCGATGTGGTGGCTGTGCATCTGATGGAGGGCCATGTCGCCGTCTTCGTGGATACGACACCCAGCGTCATGATGCTGCCGACAACCTTCTTTGATCTGATTCAGCATGCCGAGGAGAACCGTCAGACGCCATTCATTGGCACATACTTGCGCTGGGTGCGTTATATAGGCATACTCGCATCGCTTTTCTTGCTGCCGATCTGGTTTTTGTTCACGCTCCAGCCGGAGCTGAAGCCGCATTTCCTTGAATTTGTTGGTGTGCAGAAGGCAGGCAGGCTGCCGCTTGTCGCTCAATTTCTATTGGCCGAGCTGGGCGTTGATATGCTGCGGCTTGCCTCTGTGCATACACCCACGCCGCTTGCCACAGCCATGTCATTGATAGCCGCTATATTGATCGGCGACATCGCGGTGCAGACCGGGCTGTTCGTCAATGAGGTCATTCTGTACATGGCTGTTGCTGCGATCGGAATGTTTGCGACACCAAGCTATGAGCTTGGTCTTGCGAACCGGATCGTCCGTCTGATTCTCATTGTTGCGGTGGCTGCATTCAAGGTGCCGGGCTTCATGATCGGGACAACCTTTCTGCTTATCTATCTGGTCGTGAGCCGATCATTCAACCGTCCCTATATGTGGCCGTTCATTCCATTTGATATGCAGGGACTATGGAGTGTCATCATCCGCATACCTGTCCTGCACAACCGCACCCGTCCGAATATGCTTAAGCCGCAGCAGCGCAAACGGATGCCCGAGAGCAACAAGAAGTAATTCCATTTTGCAAAAAATACAAATCTAATGCGTATTTATCCATTTCGGTCAGTGGGGGAATCGGGTATACTCGTGTTAAATGGTGCAAACCAGCCAATTCGAATAATTGGAGAACACGGAGGGAAATACATGTACTTACACGGAACCAGTAAAATCAACCCGCAGGGACATTTGGAGATTGGCGGCTGCGATACCGCAGATCTCGCGAAGCAGTTCGGAACACCGTTATATATTGTCGATGAGGCGCTTGTTCGCCAGCGTGCCCGCGAATATGTCGAGTCTTTCCGGGCATCGGGCCTGAAATTTCAGGTAGCCTACGCCAGTAAAGCATTCAGCGTTATGGCCATGTGCGCGATTGCGGAGCAGGAGGATCTTTCCCTTGATGTCGTATCGGACGGCGAGCTGTACACCGCTATCAAAGCGGGGTTCCCGGCTGGACGCATTCATTTCCACGGCAACAACAAGACTCCGGAGGAAATCAATATGGCGCTTGATGCCAATATCGGCTGTTTTGTTGTGGACAATTTCATCGAGCTTGCTCTGCTGAACGCGTTGGCTGGCGACAAGGGCAAAAAAGTCAATGTGCTTCTGCGCATCACGCCGGGTGTTGAAGCCCATACGCATGATTACATCTCAACAGGTCAAACCGATTCCAAATTCGGTTTTGATCTGGGCAATGGCTCCGCTTATCGCGCTATTGAAGAAACGGCTTCGCTGGCTAATCTTGAGCTGCTGGGCGTACATTCCCATATCGGCTCGCAAATTTTTGAAGTCGAAGGCTTCCAGATGGCGGTCGACAAAGTAGCCGGCTTTGCCGTGAAAGTACGCGATGAGTTGAAAATCACATTCCGCGTCATCAACCTTGGCGGGGGCATTGGCATCCGCTATACGGAGGACGACACACCGCTCCCGATTTCTCAATATGTGAAGGCTATTACGGATTCCATCAAATCCAACTTCTCGGCAGCCAGCTATCCGCTTCCGGAGATCTGGGTCGAACCAGGCAGAAGCATGGTAGGCGATGCGGGAACGACCTTGTACACGATCGGGACAAGCAAAGAAATCCCGGGAGTCCGCAAATATATTGCTGTTGACGGTGGGATGACCGACAATCCGCGTCCTGCTCTTTATGAATCCAAATACGAAGCTATGCTCGCCAACCGCGCCAATGATCCGGTTGTAGAAACCGTAACCGTTGCCGGCAAATGCTGCGAGAGCGGCGACAAGCTTATTCTGGATCTTGAGCTGCCAAAAGCGGAAATCGGCGACCTGCTCGCTGTCTCCTGTACTGGAGCCTACAACTACGCCATGGCGAGCAACTACAACCGGATTCGCCGTCCGGCAGTCGTATTTGTCAAAGACGGCCAGGCAGATGTTGTGGTTAAACGCGAATCAATGGACGATATTATCGGCAACGACGTCATCCCGGCCCGCATGCTGCAGCAATCCGCTGCCAAATAAAGCGCTGAATTATCCCGTTGTCACCGATGTCCCCCACAGCTGATGGATTTTCTGTGGGGGACATGCTTTGTATACACATACGTTCATGCTATAATATCAAAAGTCAGATGAGAAACAGTTTTCTGCTTTGTAATACCAAACGTTTTGCCCAGCCGAACGATCCCTTGATCTTGTCCTCAAGTATTGGTATCTTGATCTTTAAGGTGTAGTATCTTGATCCTTAATCTTTGATGTCTTGATCTTTAAGGTTTGATGTCGTTGACCTTTAACACTTGGCGCAGCCGAACGGATCTCTAAAGGTCAGCTTCCGGACGGAAGGCAGGACGCGGCAAGTAGCAGACGGTTGCGGGAAAGCGGCGAAAGCAGCAGGCACCACGGGCAAAAAGTGTCTTAAACGCGGAAAAAGTCAAGTGTGTACGCGTAAGCGCACGTAAACGATCCCACCGCCGAAAGTTTCATCGAAGACGGCCCCGCAGCAGTCACGCCCCGTCCGGGGTCCAGGGGCGGAGCGCCCTGGGGTCCCCCTTAGCGAAGGGGGATTTAGGGGGATGTTAATTTTAATTCCAGAAAGGATATGATCAAATTGGCAAAACAAGCAAAAATCACCATGGAAAACGGCGCAGAGGTAAAAATCGACCTGTTCGAAAAAGATGCGCCCAATACGGTAGCAAACTTTGAGAAGCTGGCAAATGACGGCTTTTATAACGGTCTTGTATTCCATCGTGTCATTCCTGGCTTTGTCGCACAAGGCGGATGTCCGAACGGTATCGGCAACGGCGGTCCAGGCTACCAGATCGATTGTGAGATCAACCCGAACAAGCATGAGCGCGGAGCGCTTGCGATGGCCCATGCCGGCCGCAACACAGGGGGAAGCCAGTTCTACATCGTGTTTCAGCCGCAGCCTCATCTGGACGGAGAGCATACGGTTTTCGGCAAAGTAACCGAGGGCATGGAGCATGTGGATGGCTTTAAAGGCCGCGACAAAATGCAAAAAGTGGAAGTCGTTGAAGTTTAAAATTATTATATATCGGTAAGCCAAACAACCCGTGCAGGCGTTCATGCCTGCACGGGTTGTTTGTTTCGCAGGGAGGAGACTCGTTTAATAACCTTTAACGCAGCTAATATTACCGTTTTCGCCGCTTGTCACGGCCGAATGCTGCGAATCGAGAGGAGGGGTTCATATGTTGCCTCAAACCTATTATGTGTCCATCACTTCTGGAACGATTGAAACGGAATTGACCGGAACAGACCAATTAACCGTTCAGGCGAGCGAGGACGAACTTGCTCTGCTTCAGCATAAGCTGGACAAGGAAAAATATACGGACGATATCACATCGCTGCGCGCGATCATTCCGTTTAAATCCTCGGATCATGATAAATCGGAAGAGCAGTACAGCGAAGATATTCGAGATTTGTACGCATATATTTATCAAATCGGCACGCTGGAGACGAAAAAGCATATTGAATCCATGAAGATACTGCCTAAACTGACCAATCAGGATTACACCATGCCAGGCTACAAGAAATAAAAAAAGGACCCGCTTGGCATGAGCGGGTCAAGTCAATCTATATGAATGGGGGGTCGTTATTTAGAAGTATAGCGGCCCTACCTTAAGACAAAATGAAACAAACCTGATAATTAAATTAAAATTCAAAGAGCAAGCCTATTGGGCTATTAACTGAGGCAAGGATGAAAATCCTTGCTTTTTTCATTTTCAAGTGGTACTATTTCAATCAAGTTAATCCATTTGTTTGGTAGGATTAAGCAACATCAAATATTTGCAACTACCTTCGGGGTCGGGTGAAATTCCCAACCGGCGGTGATCAAAGCATGTGAATGAGGGTTTACCCGAATTCCGGCTTTGTCAGTCCGTGACCCGTTTCGCATAATATCGGTTCTCCTAGTGAGGATTCGGCAGTGAAACGGTGGACCTGGTGTAAATCCGGGACCGACAGTACAGTCTGGATGGGAGAAGGGGACGTTTGCAAAGCTCATTTTCATTTCTTGTCTTCTTTGTTCTTTTTTTCACAAAGATGACTGGTTTGTTTGAATGTGCCTTTGATCCGTCTTTTTCAAGATTTTCAAACCATCACCCCGTCGGCAGCTTGCCTGCATAGGGGTGATTTTTTATTTCCATTGAGGTGTTGAATGACGAAATGTACATGAAGCTGGCCCTGGACATGGCATCTAAAGCGAAAGGGCAAACCGGCATTAATCCGGTTGTCGGCTGTGTCGTGGTGAATGGCGGCCGTATTGCCGGTCTTGGCGCCCACCTCAAGCGGGGGGAAGGCCATGCCGAGGTACATGCGCTTGCAATGGCTGGAGAAAATGCGGAAGGGTCTACCGTTTATGTAACCCTTGAGCCATGCAGTCATCATGGGAGGACCCCGCCCTGCTGTGAACGGATCATCGAAGCAAAGGTTTCCCGGGTGGTGGTCGCTTGTCTGGATCCCAATCCCTTGGTTGCAGGCCGCGGTGTTGCCCGTCTTCGGGAAGAAGGAATCGCCGTTGAGGTCGGACTGCTGGGTGAAGAATCGCGCCGTATGAATGATGCCTTCAATAAATTCATTACCAAGAGGCTGCCTTACGTAACGATGAAAACAGCGATGACGCTGGACGGGAAAATCGCCGCCAGGACGGGCGACAGCCGGTATGTAAGCGGGCCGGAATCGCGTGCGCTTGTACACACCTTAAGGCATCAGAATATGGCGATCATGATCGGGGTGCAGACGGCAATCGCGGACGATCCGGAATTAACGACGCGGCTGAGCGTTCCTGCTCTTCACCCGATCCGCATTGTAGTCGACTCCAGGCTTCGCCTGTCAGCAAAGGCAAGGCTTCTAAAGGATCGTACCTCCCGCGTCATTGTGCTGACTGTCGAAGGCGCTGATGCCGGGAGAAGAGCTGAGCTTGAGGCACAAGGGGTAGAGGTGCTCAGCTGCGGGTCGGGCGATAGAGTTGATTTGCGCATGGCGATGCACAAACTCGGCGAGCTTGAGATTGCTTCCATTCTGCTCGAAGGCGGAGGCGTGCTGAACGGCTCTATGCTGGAAGTTGGGCTTATCGACAAGATTATCCTCTTCGTTGCGCCCAAGCTGATAGGAGGTCCCTCCTCGCCCGAAGCTTTCACGTTTGGCGGATTTGAAAAAATGAGTGAGGCGATTGAACTGTCCGAGCTGACTTTTGAACGTATCGGCAGTGATCTCTGCCTGACAGGTTATCCGGATTACAAGCATCTGCCGGAAGCAGATTAAACAAGATTGAAGAAATTGTAAGGGAGGTGTGGGCGTGTTTACAGGTCTGATTGAGGAAATTGGCGCCCTGAAGCGAAGCTATAAGCAGGGGGAAGCGATGATGATGACAATCGAAGCTTCCCGCGTGCTGGAGGATGCGGCGATTGGCGACAGCATCAGCGTAAATGGCGTTTGCCTGACGGTAACGGAGCTGTCGGGTTCAACTTTCACGGCAGATGTGATGCCGCAAACTTTTCGCCATACCAACTTGAAGGATACACGGCCAGGCGACAGGGTCAATCTGGAGCGGGCTATGAAAGCAGGGGGACGCTACGGCGGCCATATTGTTCAGGGACATGTGGATGGGACAGGAACCATTGCTACCCGGACAACGGATGCAAACGCGGTTGTTTTTACGATTCGGCCGCATGACAGCGACTTGATGAGGTATGTAATTCCGCAAGGCTCGATCACAGTTGACGGTATCAGCCTGACGGTGGTCGATGTGGATTCCATTGCTTTCACAGTCTCGATTATTCCCCACACGCTTCGCGCGACCGCTCTGCAGCTTAAGCAGGCGGGCAGCAGCATCAATATCGAATGCGATGTACTGGGCAAATATGTGGACCATCTGCTCCACTTCAAAGGCGGAGCTAAAGAGGGAGCAGCTAATGGAGCAGGCGGCGGCAAGCAGGCGGCCGGCCCCAGAGGGATCACAGCCGCGTTTTTGGCTGACAATGGCTTTTATTAAGCGACCGACACCTAGACGATAAAGGAGGATACCAACATGACAGAAGAGCAGCAGAATTCGTATTTAAAGGAAGACGAAGTATTTGACAGCATCGAAGCCGCGATTTATGATCTTATTCTGGGCAAAGCGGTTATCGTTGTGGATGACGAAGACCGCGAGAATGAAGGCGATCTGATTGCGCTGGCTGATAAAGCAACGCCGGAAATCATTAATTTTATGATTTCTGAAGCCCGCGGCCTTGTCTGTGTGCCCATCACCCAGGAGCGTGCCGAGGAGCTGGAGCTGCCGCCGATGGTCACACATAATACGGATTATCACGGTACAGCCTTCACCGTATCCGTTGACTATATATCCACATCGACAGGCATTTCCGCAGGCGAGCGCTCACAAACGGTCAAGGCTTTGATGAATCCGAATACCAAAGCCGCCGATTTCCGCCGCCCGGGCCATATCTTCCCGCTCATAGCCAAAAAAGGCGGCGTCCTGCGCCGTACCGGGCACACGGAAGCCGCTATCGACCTGGCCCGGATGTGCGGTTCCGCACCCGCTGCGGTGATCTGTGAAATCATTAAAGAGGATGGCACCATGGCCCGGCTTCCCGACTTGGTGGAATTCAAAAACAAGCATAACCTGAAGCTGATCACCATCCAGAATTTGATACATTACCGCAACGAGAAGGAAAAGCTTATCGAGCGTGCGGTTGATGTCAATCTGCCGACTGATTTTGGTGTATTCCGCGCTGTAGCCTATACGAATGAGGTGGACAACAAGGAGCATGTGGCCCTTGTTAAAGGCGAGATCGATCCCGACAAGCCGACACTGGTTCGTGTCCACTCGGAGTGTCTGACCGGCGATGTGTTCCATTCCCACCGCTGCGACTGCGGTCCGCAGCTTGAAGCGGCGCTCCGCCAGATTGAAGAAGCCGGCTCCGGCGTCCTGCTTTATATGCGTCAGGAGGGCCGCGGAATCGGTCTGATCAACAAATTAAAGGCCTATGAGCTGCAGGAGCAGGGATTCGACACGGTTGACGCGAATATTAAATTGGGCTTCGCTCCCGATTTGCGGGAATACGGCATTGGCGCTCAAATCCTGAAAGATCTGGGCATTAGCAAAATGCGTCTGTTAACCAACAACCCACGGAAAATTAAAGGGCTTGAAGGTTATGGAATAGAAGTGGTTGAACGTGTTCCGATTCAAATGGTATCCAATAAGAACAATGAGAAATATCTTCACACCAAGAAGGATAAGCTGGGCCATTTGCTGGAATTTGAAATTTAATTAATTTCTTGCCTTATAGAGGCAAAGACAAACCCATTTATGGAAGGATGACATCAAAATGCCGCATATATATGAAGGACATTTAATTGTAAATGAAGGTCAACGCTTTGGAGTCGTCGTTGGACGGTTCAATGAATTTATTTCCAGCAAGCTGCTTGGCGGCGCGCTTGACGCTTTCAAGCGTCATGGCACGGATGATGCCAATGTGGAAGTGGCCTGGGTTCCAGGCGCATTTGAAATCCCGCTGATCGCCCAGAAGATGGCAGAGAGCGGAAAATACGACGCCGTCATAACCCTTGGCGCGGTAATACGCGGATCGACTCCGCATTTTGATTATGTATGCAATGAGGCAGCCAAGGGAGTTTCGGCTGTAGCGCTGAAAACCGGCGTCCCGACAATCTTTGGCGTTCTTACTGTAGACACGATCGAGCAGGCTATTGAGCGCGCGGGTACGAAAGCGGGCAATAAAGGATGGGAAGCGGCGGTAACGGCCATTGAGATGGCTAACCTGACCAGACAGCTGCAAGGGTAAGGAGGGGCTTGGCCGTCATGACGGTAACATACAAACTGGAAGCGTTCGAAGGTCCGCTTGATCTGCTGCTTCATCTGATCGATAAAGCAGAGATTGACATTCACGAGGTATCCATCAGTGAAATCACGGATCAATATATGGATTACTTAAGTGCAATGCAGGAGCTGGAGCTGGAAGTTACGAGCGAATTTCTCGTTATGGCGGCTACCTTGTTGTCCATCAAAAGCAGACAGCTGCTTCCGAAGCCGCCGGTTATCGAGGATGATTACGACATGTGGGAAGACGATGGTCTGGACCCTCATGACGAATTGATTGCGAAGCTGGTGGAATACAGGAAATTCAAGCAAATTGCGGAGCAGCTGCGGGAGCAGGAATTCGAGCGGAGCCTTCTGTATACGAAGGAGCCGGAGGATCTGACGCCGTTCATGAAGGCTGAGCCGGTTAACCCCATTGAAGGGCTGCATGTCGGAGACCTGATCAAAGCGTTCCAGAAGGCGCTGCGCAAAGCGGTCAGACGGAATATGGTGTCGACTATTCACCGGGACGAGATCTCAGTGAAGGATCGCATCCGTGATATTATGGACCTGCTGCGCGAGCATGAAACCGTCCGCTTCTCCAAGCTGATTCGCGAGGAGATGGGCCGCCATGAAATTGTCGTTACCTTTCTCGCCATTCTGGAACTGATGAAGATGAAGCAGGTTACATGTTTTCAGCATCAATTATTTGACGATATAGTCGTTCATTGGAGAGGAGAAGCAGTAGAAAGTGGAATTCTCGAAGTTGAAATCGATTATTGAAGGCCTGCTGTTTATGGCTGGAGACGAAGGCTTGAGCGTCAAGCAGCTGGCGGATATTTTAGAGCTGGATGCCACGGTAGCCTCCGATATCGCCAAGGATTTGATGAAGGAATTAAAGCAGAAAAAACGCGGTATCCAGATGTCATTCATTGCCGGCGCGTTCAGATTGACGACAAACCCGGCCCATTCCTCCTATTTTGAGCGGATGGCCTATACGCCGACAAGATCAAGCCTGTCGCAGGCGGCGCTGGAAACCTTGTCCATTGTGGCATACCGGCAGCCGATTACACGCGTGGATATCGAAGAAATTCGCGGCGTCAAGAGTGATCGGGCCCTGCATACACTGGTTGTCAAAGATCTGATTGAAGGCGTAGGCCGTGCCGAAGCGATTGGACGGCCGATTCTGTACGGGACGACCAAATCATTCCTGGATTATTTCGGATTGGCCAGTCTGGATGCGCTGCCCGAGCCGGCGGATGTCGATGATGATTCGCTGGACGAGCAAACGCAGCTGCTGTTCGACAAGCTGGAGAACCGACAGATTACGATTGATGAAGTGCCAGGTGCAGCACATGATGATGAAACATGAATGAGATTTGTCCGTTAGGTCATACTATATCCGACCAATTATAGGGAAACGGGGGAAAGTAGCCCATGCTAGGGTACCCGCTCGGATGGATGATCGCGGCAGGTCTCTTTTTTTTGCTCTTGTTAGCCGCTGCACTTTCGCCTGTCGTGATTCGTGGTCATGTGAAGCGGATCGGTCAGGATGATCAGGCTGAGCTGCGGATTCGCGCACTTATGGGATTGGTTCATTACCACTGGAAGCTGCCCGATATACAGATGAAAGAAGAAGGGCTGGAAATGAAAAAAGAAGCGACCGCGGAGAATCTGGGCGGAAGCAAACAGCAATCATCTACCGATCATATGGATTCACATACGGCTATGAAGTCTTTTCAAACTGTTATACAGATTCTGGGCCAAACCAGAGATCTATTCGGGTGGGCCAGGCGGACCCTCGGACATATTCATGTAACCGAATGGAAATGGCATACGGCAGTGGGGACTGGCGATGCGGTATGGACGGCCATGGTAACCGGGTTCATCTGGTCGGCCAAAACAACGTCGATTGGCCTGTTATCCCAGCTTATCCGGTTGACTCATGATCCCGTGCTCACGGTACAGCCTGTATATAACCAGGTTTATTTTGCAACTGAAGGCCGGTTTAAAGCAAGAATCCGTCTTGGTTACGCGATTTACGCCACTATCGTATTGATGTACCGCCTGAAGAAGGTCAAGGGTATTCCCAAGGGTTTGGTTGGCTGGCAGCGTATTTTAATGCGTGCCTGAATCACATAAAGGATGCGGCTTGGGGGAACGCTAAAGACTGCAATGTGCAGGTTGGGATTGACGATATGATTGATCTTAAGGAGGATAACCCAGTGGCAGACCATCCGATTCAAGGCTTAATGCAAACCGCAATGGAAAATATTAAAGAAATGGTGGATGTAAATACCATCGTTGGCGATCCCGTCCAGACCCCGGACGGCAGTGTTATTATGCCGATATCCAAGGTTGGCTTTGGTTTTGTGGCAGGCGGCAGTGATATCCGTTTTGATCATGAGACCGAGCACCATTCCAAACAGCATGAAGGACATTCGGCATCCGTGTCGCTTCCCTTCGGAGGCGGCAGCGGCGGCGGCGTATCCATCACGCCTATCGCTTTTCTGGTAGTGGGCGTACATGGCGTCCGTATTGTGCCTCTTGATAACCAGACTCATCTTATGGAGCGTGTCATTGACTCCGCTCCAAAGGTTTTTGAGAAAATTCAAAGCATGTTCCAGCGGGACGATCTGGATATTGATCGTGACCGTGATCGTGATTCGCTTCATATTGACCGGCACGACCGAACCGAAGGAAAATATATCTAAAATGCTCGGCGTCTTAACGGGCTTTGGAGTTCCGTAAGTGGATAGCACCTATAGAAACCGTTCATCCCTGGCGGTTTCTTTTTTTTACGTGCTTGTCCGGACAACAGGACAAAGGGCATAACCAGACAGCTTGTTCATATAATAGTACAAGACCCATTCATCAGAGATTACATATGCTTAAAAGCAGTGGCTGAATCACGATGAAGCGAGTTTTTGGTATTCAAGGGTGGTTATTCAATGAAGACCACCAAAAACTCTAAGTTTATGCTTACGAAGTGAGTTTTTGGTATTCAATGGGTGGTTATTCAATGAAGACCACCAAAAACTCTTTAGGAGGAAGCGTATGAGGCTTGTCCGTTTATTGATTGGTCTTACGGGGATTGTAACCCTTGCATGTTCAGGGATCACTGGTATTGGTGTCCCGCTTGCTGCATATGCCGACGCTCCGGAGCCGATTACGACACATGCGAAAGCTGCCGCTCTCATTGATGTGGAATCCGGGCGTCTTCTATACACCTCCCAGGGTGATGAACAGATGAAAATCGCCAGCCTGACCAAAATCATGACGGCCATTGTGGCCATTGAGCATGGCAAGCTCTCGGATATGGTGAAAACAAGCAAGCGGGCGGCAGGCAGGGAAGGCTCATCGATTTATTTGAAGCTGGGCGAGGAAATGAGCTTGCAGAATATGCTTTACGGCTTGATGCTGCGCTCCGGCAATGATGTGGCAACGGCGATTGCCGAACATGTAGGCGGCTCCGAGGAAGGCTTCGTCCACATGATGAACGATAAGGCACAGATGCTGGGGATGACGAATTCACAATTTATGAACCCGCATGGACTTGATATCGAAGGTCATTATTCAACGGCCAATGATATGGCCAAGCTGACCGCTTATGCGCTGAAGAATCCGACCTTCAAAGAGATTGTGAAAACCAAAGTGAAAACGGCTCCCAATCCAAATGATGAATGGGATTATACATGGAAAAACAAAAATAAAATGCTCACGATGTATGATGGGGCGGATGGCGTGAAAACCGGCTACACCAAACAGGCATTACGCTGCCTGGTCAGCTCGGCGACAAGAGAAGGTCAGCAGCTGGCGGTTGTGACGTTGAACGACGGCAATGATTGGCTAGATCACCAGAAGCTGCTGGATTGGGGCTTTGCCAACTATCCGCTCGCCGAGGTCACCCATAAGGGACAGACAGTTAATGGCTATCCCTTGTCGGTAGGACGCACAATGCTTTATCCGTTTGCGGAGGGGGAGAAGGAACAGCTTCGCTCCAAGCTGGTGCTAACCGATTCCAGGAAGACCGAGTACTTGCTCGGTGAGCGGGGGAAAATTGATTGGTATATGGGGGATGTGAAAATCGGCTCTACACCTGTATATGAACCGCAGAGCAGCCGAATTCAGCAAACTCAGCAGCCGGAACGGGCACCTGCGGACGAGAAGGATGCCGATCTGACTGCCGCCAAGCCGGCAATGCATTCTTTCGGAAGTGCGTTGAAACTGACACTCTCTATGTTATTTGGAGGGAAGGAGAGGGCAGGATGGTAAACTGGATCTGGTTATTTTTTATTGCAATCAGCTTTGTTGCCGCGGTCATTAATGGTCGTATGGAAGCCCTGACGGAAGCGGCCTTCGAGGGGGCCAAGAACGGCGTATCGGTCAGTTTCGGCTTAATCAGCGTCATGGTGCTGTGGCTGGGATTGATGCGGATTGCCGAAGACGCCGGTCTCCTCCGCAAAATGGCCTCGCTGCTGCAGCCCGTGGTGCGCTTCCTGTTTCCGGATGTCCCCAAAGGGCATCCGGCGCTTGGCTACATTATGAGCAATATGAGCGCCAATATTCTGGGACTCGGCAATGCGGCCACGCCCATGGGCATCAAAGCCATGCAGGAGCTGCAGAAGCTGAATCCCGACAAGGAAACGGCCACGCCTGCCATGTGCACACTGCTCGCGCTCAATACTTCCAGTATCACACTGGTGCCCACTACCCTGATTGCTATCCGGATGACCTATGGCTCGGCGCATCCGGCCGAAATTGTCGGGACTACCCTGGCTGCAACACTGGTGGCCACCGTAGCTGCCATCGCAGCTGACCGATGGTACAGAAGCCGCGCTAAGCCGCCGAAATGGACGGACAAGGACGGAGGTCATATTGATTCGCCTGTAAAGGAACCTCGTGAGTTCATTGCTCATGACGGCGCCCCGCCTAACGGAAGCGTTGGCAGCGGAAAGGGTGAGGTTCTTGTATGAATGGATAACGGTGATATCGGCCTGGATGATCCCTTTTATTATCGTATTTATTCCGCTGTACGCCGCCTTTCGCAGAATTCCAGTCTACGAGACGTTTCTGGAGGGTGCCAAAGACGGCTTCGGCACAGCCGTCAACATTATTCCTCATCTGGTGGGAATGATGGTTGCCATCAGCATGTTCCGGGCTTCGGGAGCGATGGATATGCTCGCTTCTTTGATCAGTCCCCTGCTTGATCAGCTGGGCGTACCCAGTGAAGTCCTCCCCCTGGGCCTGCTCAGGCCTTTGACCGGAGCGGGTTCGCTCGCTTTTACTGCGGAGCTGATCAAGACCTTCGGACCCGATTCGATGATAGGGCGCATGGCCTCGACGATTCAAGGGAGCACGGATACGACCTTGTACGTGCTTACTGTTTATTTCGGAGCGATCGGCATCCGCCGCAGCCGCTATGCCTTGAAAGTCGGGCTTTTCTCCGATCTGGTCGGCTTTATAGCTGCTATTATTATCTGTTTATATGTGTTTGGATGAAACAACGCTCAAAGCCCGTTAAGGGGCTGCATGATCTCCTTCTAAAGAGACTGCAGCCTCCCTTGACGGGCTTCTTTGATCAACCTTTCCTTTGCTGCCGCTTTTAGGGTATTATGAAGGATGAGGTGAAAGCATTGGAACGTTTACAGAAAATTTTGGCGCATGCGGGCGTGGCTTCACGGCGCAAATGCGAAGAGCTTATTTTATCCGGACAGGTTGAAGTCAATGGCGAGCCTGTTACAACGCTAGGGGTGAAAGCAGACCCGGCCTTGGATATCATTACAGTAAAAGGAAAGCCTATTAAGAGCGAGAAAAAGCTTTATCTGGTTCTTAACAAGCCTAAGGGGGTCATTACGAGCGCAAGCGATCCGCAGGGACGCACGATCGTATCCGACTTTCTGCACGGCATAACGGAGCGGGTATATCCGGTCGGAAGACTGGATTATGATACGGAAGGGCTTCTGCTTCTGACGAACGACGGGGAGTTTGCCAATCTGCTTACCCATCCCAGCCATCATGTACCCAAGACCTATTGGGCGACCGTGAAGGGCGTGCCTCACGGCAGCTTGCTGGAGAAGCTGCAGAACGGCGTCATGCTCGAGGACGGGATGACGGCTCCCGCCGAGGTGGAGTATCATGATGTGGATACGGAGAAGAACCTGTCTACGATATCCATTACGATTTATGAAGGCCGCAACCGCCAGGTAAGGCGTATGTTCGACGCGATCTCCCATCCGGTGATTCTGCTGCGCAGAATCAAATTCGGAGAGCTTAGTCTGCTTGGACTAAAAAGAGGGAAGTATCGTCATTTAACACCCAAGGAAGTTGAACTCCTGCTAAAATCTGCTGTCAAGACACATAAAATTCAAAAATAACGAGCGGCGGCAATCTCAATTGCCGTCGGTTTTCGTTATAATCAATATGACACGAAAGCGAACTGTTATTAGCTTGTCGGGACTATACTTTTTATGCATAGGGCGGTGAATAATACGCATGAAATCAAACCGCAGAGCCATACAAATTACTATCTTTCTTGCTGTGCTGCTGCTAGGCGGCTATGCGATCGGCAATGCCCTGTTCGCTTCAAGCGACGGTCTGCCGCGCAAAGGAGATAAACCGCCAAGCTTTGCGCTTCTGGGCATCGACGGCAAGACGCACAGGCTCTCAGATTACAAGGGTAAAGCGCTTGTGGTTAATTTCTGGGGCACCTTCTGTCCAGGGTGCGTAACGGAAACGCCGGATCTTCAGAAGCAGTACGAACAGCAGGGAGACAAGCCCATTGAGATTATCGGGATTAATTTGGGCGAAGACAAATTGACGGTTAATAATTTCATCAAGCAGTATGGAGTAAGCTACACGATAGTACAGGATGAGAATCGCAAAGTGGAGCGCCAATATGGATTGAAATCGTATCCGACAACTTTTTTTATCAAACCGAACGGAACGATTATGGACATTTTCGTCGGGCCGATGACGGAAAAGGACATTGACGAGCGCGTCACGAAACTGCTTCAGTCCTGACCGAGGGAGGTCTTTTTTCTTGTTGGAATTTGAAAATACAAAATGCGAATGCGGACATCAGAATCCAGTCGGGACCGTACTCTGTGAGAGCTGCGGCAAACCGCTGGATGGCAAGGAAGTAGACATTGATACGCCCCTTGAAATGCGGTACGACGGAATAGCGCGCCGATCCCAGAAGAGCAATCAATCCGTTATCGACAAGGTATGGAGTTTCTTTTCTTCCGTGAAGATTGCCGTTCGCTTGATTGTGATTACGCTGATCGCCGCGATGATCGGAACGATTTTCACACAGGAGAATGCCTTTATTTCCTTTGACCCCACTACATATTACGAGGATCGTTACGGGTGGATCGGGAAGTGGTATTATAAGCTGGGATTTTCCAACACGTACGAGTCGTGGTGGTTTATCGGGCTGCTGGTGATGATCGGAACATCCTTGGTCATCTGCAGTTTGGACCGTGTGCTGCCGCTCTACAGGGCGCTTAACAAGCAGCAGATCCGCAAGCATCCACAGTTTCTCACTCGGCAGCGTACGGTATTTGAGACGCAGCTTCAGGAGGAAGACGCGGAGAAGCTGACCGCCCAGATCGGCGAGAAGCTGAAGCGCAAGCGCTATCGCGTAACCCGCGAGGGAACCGCTTTGCTGGCGGAGAAGAATAGATTCAGCCGATGGGGGCCATACATTAATCATATCGGTCTGATCGTATTCCTCCTTGCCGTGCTGCTGCGTTCGCTGCCAGGCTGGGCCATGGACTCCTATGTGACCGTTCCTGAAGGGGAGACGGTTCAGATTCCCGATACGAGCTACTACATCAAGAATGAGAAATTCACGCTTGACTACTATACGGACGCCGAGCTACCTGATGCGCTGAAAGGGACGGCAAGAGCCAAGCTGTATGAGACGCAAGCCGTTCTCTACACTTGTACGGCGGATTGCGATGATCCCGCTGCCGGCCCCAAGCTTAAAGAGGTCAACCGGCACAATATCATCGTGAATGATCCGCTCTCGTATAAAGGACTCAAAGCCTATCAGTTCGGTTTTGACGATACACCCAAGCTCAAAGCGGTCAAACCGGTGCTTGTAGACAAAGCAACCGGTCAAACCTATGGGCCGTTCAATCTGGAGATGCGCAATCCCGAGCTTGAGTATAAGCTTGGTCCCTATACGCTGCAGTTGAAGCAGACCTATATGGATTTTACACTGGACAAGAACGGGCAGCCCGGAACCAAGTCGTCCGAGCCCAACGCGCCGGCTTTTGTTTTTCTGATCAAGGGACCGAATTTGCCGGCGACCGGCGAGCCATACATGTACTTTCCGAAGGAAGTGGATAAGCAAACCTTCAGTCAGGATGTCATAAACGGTAAAATCGGCGAGCAGTTTGAAATCAAGGTTGGATCAATGGAAAATGTAACATTTGCCGGTATCATTACCACCCTCAACATCCGTACTGACCGGGCCATGCCGTTCATATGGACGGGGGCGGGAATATCCATGTTTGGTTTGCTGATCGGCTCCTATTGGCAGCATCGCCGCATTTGGCTTCGCGCCGACGCAAACCGGCTGCTGCTCGGCGCACACACAAACAAGAACAATTACGGCATGCGTGCCGACGTCGCGGCCGCACTTGGCAGTGCCGGCATCGTCGTGGAGCCAAAGTCGCTAGATAACGGGGGGAACACAACGTGAGTTCACTACTTACTTTCAGCAGCGACATTTTTCTGGTCGCATTTTTCTTATACTGCTTCGGGTTTATCTTCTATATCATCACGGTTGCAGGAGCGAAGTTCAGCAATCGCGATCCCAAGGCACATATCCGCCGCTGGGGACGCATCTCCTTTGTCGTGTCGCTGCTCGGGTTTATCTCGCACCTGACGTTCTTTATTACGAGGTGGATCGGCGGAGGACATATCCCGACAAGCAATATGTATGAGTTCATGACTTTCCTCGCCATGGCCGTCATGTTTGCTTTCATTGTAGTGTACGCGATTTACCGAAAGCCGCTCATCGGGGTGTTTACACTTCCGCTTGTTGTTTTTATCGTCGCTTACGCTTCCGTATTTCCACAGGAAGTTCAGCCGCTTATTCCCGCGCTCAACTCCTACTGGCTGAAAATCCACGTCACAACAGCGGCGCTGGGGGAAGCCTTCTTCGGAGTCGGTTTTGCGCTGTCGCTGATGTACCTGCTGCGTACGGTTGATTTCAAGGAAACAGGAGCGAGTGCACGCCGGTCGCAGCGCTGGATTGAGCTGGTAATGTTCGTCGGAATCGTTCTGATCGGATTTCTGGTTTCGGTATTTGCCTTTCGGGCAGCCGGATATGAAGCGACTTTCACCCAGGAAACGGTCAGCATCAGCGATGCGGGTGTCGAAAGCTCAAAAGTCGAGGATGTTACGTATACTACACCACCGATTTTCAAGCCGTACAACAGCCAGGTCACTTCCATGGATTCCTTCCTTGGCATGAAGGACGGCCTGTTTGAAACGCCGCATTGGATGCAAGGGGTAGATGCGGCCCGCAAGCTGAACACGATCGTTTGGGCGATCATTGCCGGTCTCATCCTCTATGGCTTGATCCGGCTTGTGATCCGCAAGCCGATTGCCGCTGTTATCCACCCGCTAACCCGGGCTATAGACCCTGATGATCTTGACGAAATCAGTTACAGGGCGATAGCGATCGGCTATCCGATCTTTACGCTAGGGGCGCTCGTATTCGCGATGATCTGGGCATATGAGGCCTGGTCCCGCTTCTGGGGCTGGGATCCCAAAGAGGTATGGGCGCTCATTACCTGGCTGTATTATACCGCTTTTCTGCATTTGCGCCTGTCGCGCGGCTGGCATGGCTCCAAATCCGCCTGGCTGGGGGTTATTGGCTTTATCGTGGTCATGTTCACGCTGGTGGGAGTTAATCTTGTTCTGGTTGGTCTGCATTCCTATGCAGGCGTCGATTAAACCTATCATGAGAGGAGTCTGATTCGGATGTCCGAAGAACTGCATCGCATTCTGGTCGTGGATGACGAAGAACGGATCCGTCGTTTGCTCAAAATGTATTTGGAAAAAGAGGGATATTCCATCGAGGAGGCAGAGGACGGGGAGAGCGCTCTGCGCTTGGCGACAGCCAGCGACTTTGACTTGATTCTGCTAGATGTCATGCTGCCCGGCATCGATGGCATAGAGGTATGTACAAGGCTGCGTCAGGTGAAGGCGACGCCTGTTATTATGCTGACGGCTAAAGGCGAGGAAATGAATCGGGTTCAGGGATTCGAGGTGGGGGCTGACGATTATGTGGTCAAGCCTTTTAGTCCGCGCGAGGTGATCTATCGGGTCAAAGCAATTCTGCGCCGCTCGTCCGCGACAGCGTTCCTGACGAAGGAAACCATCACAACCAATAATATCGTATTTCCTCATCTGATTATCGAGCATGACGCTCATCGGGTCATGGCAGGCGGCCAAGAGGTAAGCCTTACCCCTAAAGAGTATGAACTGCTCCATTATCTGGCAACGTCGCCAGATAAGGTGTTCTCCCGCGAGGAGCTGCTCAAGGATGTGTGGAACTATGAATTTTTCGGGGACCTGCGTACCGTCGATACGCATGTGAAGCGCCTCCGCGAGAAACTTAACAAGGTATCGCCTGAAGCCGCATCCATGATTACAACCGTATGGGGCGTTGGCTACAAGCTTGAGGTTTCCAAGTAATCGATGAAGTTATTAAGAAGTGTCGTCGGCAAGCTCTGGATCACCATTATCGGCCTGGTCGCGGTTGTCCTGCTTATTCTGGGGATGTTCCTCCTTCAATATATCGACTTTACGTTCAAAGGAGATAACTCGCATCACGTAAAAGTGCTGTTCGTTTATACTGCGATTATCGGCTTCCTGCTTTCGACCTTTTTTGCTTTTTTCCTGTCCACGAAGATTACCCAGCCTCTGCTGCAGCTGAAGAAAGCGGCCGATCTTATTTCGCAGGGGGAATACCGCACACGCGTTCCAATCCGCTCTTCGGATGAAATCGGGGATCTGGCGAATACCTTTAATCACATGGCAGCAGATCTGGATACGCTAATCCGGGATTTGAACCACGAGAAGGAGCATCTCTCAAGCGTTCTCAGGAGTATGGCAGATGCCGTTATTACGTTGGATGCACAGGGACAGGTGATTCTGGCCAATCCCGGCGGACAGCATGTAATCGAGAATTGGAGCAGTCTGATCTGGAGTGAGGATGATACTTCCTCAGGTTCAGCCCCTCGAATACGTCCCGGAATCCCGGTGCCGGGACCCATCTCGGAGCTGTACAAGCGTGTGCTGCGAGAAGGCAGAGATTTGACGGATAAGATTCATGTGCAGAGCGGCGTTTGGTCAGTCGTAATGGCGCCGCTCAAATCCAATGACTCTGTACGCGGCGCGGTGGCTGTAATGCGGAACGTGACAGAGGAATCGAAACTGGAGAAGCTTCGCCGTGACTTTGTCGCTAATGTGTCTCATGAAATCCGGACTCCGCTGTCCATGCTGCAGGGATACAGCGAAGCGCTGATTGATGATATCGCCGCTTCGCCCGAGGAACGGATGGAGCTGGTTCAGGTAATTCATGACGAGTCCTTGCGAATGAGCAGGCTGGTCAAGGATCTACTGGATCTGGCCAGAATGGAGGCCGGTCACATCGAGATGAAAAATGAGCAGGTTGATCTCGAAGGATTGGTCAAGCGTGTTCACCGTAAATTTCAGGTTTATGCCAAGGAACAGGGCATTACTCTGCAGAGCGAGCTTCCTCCGGGAACGGGACTGACAATTCGTGGAGCGGACGAGGACCGGCTGGAGCAGGTGCTGACCAATCTTCTCGACAATGCGCTTCGCCATACACCGGGCGGGGCTCAGATCAAGCTGGCGGCCCGCTATGTAACGAAGGACCGCAAGAGCTTTGTCGAGCTGAAGATACAGGATGAGGGGCAGGGGATCTCTGCGGATGATCTGCCTTATATCTTCGAGCGCTTCTATAAAGCCGACAAAGCGCGCACGCGCGGAGCATCCTCGGGAGGTACCGGGCTTGGACTTGCGATTGTGAAGAACATCGTCGACTCCCATCACGGACGAATTGATGTCGAAAGCGTTGTTGGAGAAGGCACCACCTTTACGCTGCTGCTTCCTGTCGAAGGAATAATATAATTGACAAGGCACTCCTGACAGGGGTGCTTTTTTTGTTGAAGCAGGCAGACTAATCTTGTTGTTCGTGAAACATCAAAAAAAACGCCCCCGCGAAGGAGCGCTTTTGTCAGAGAATGTTTTAAACTGTTGTACCCCGCCAAGAAAAAGGAGCTGCCTAGTACAAAATAATTTCTTTCGCATTATTCAAATCAGGCAGCTCGGCGATCTGGGAAAGAACATCCTTTGGAACGCCTTTATCCACAGATAGAACCATGATCGCTGCTCCGCCGACAATTTTCCGTCCGACCTGCATCGTCGCAATATTGACGTCGTTGGTGCCGAGCAGAGTGCCGACACGGCCGATGATACCTGGCTTATCATTATGCGATACGAGAATGAGATTGCCTCCTGGAGCGACATCGACCGGGAATTTGTCGATTTGCACGATACGTGGTCCATATCCGGTGAGCAAGGTGCCTGCTACAAGGCGTTCTTCCTGCTTCGAGCGCAGCGTTACCGTAACCAGATTCGTAAAGTCACGCGATGTATGGGATTTCTGAATAATAATATTGACGCTGCGTTCTTTGGCCAAATGCATGGAGTTGACAACATTGACCATCTCAGAGCCCAGATGATGCGAGAGCACGCCACGCACAATATAGCGGGTCAGCGGCTGGGTATCGACTTCGGCCAGCTCTCCGGCATAATTGACAGTGATTTCCTGAATTGCACCTTCAGTCAGCTGAGCGGCAAAGCTGCCAAGCTTCTCGCCCAGGTTGAAGTACGGCTGAAGAATGTTCAACACATTGGCCGGGATTGGCGGCATATTGACCGCGTTCATAAACGGCTTGTCACGCAGAATGTTCAGTACCTGCTCCGAGACGTCAATCGCAACATTCTCCTGGGCTTCTACTGTTGAAGCGCCGAGATGAGGCGTTACGATGATTTTGGGATTGGACAGGAAAGGGTGATCGGCAGCAGGCGGCTCGGATTCGAACACGTCGAACGCTGCACCGGCTACAATGCCCTGATCTACGGCTTCAACGAGTGCAAGCTCGTCAATGATGCCGCCGCGCGCGCAGTTGATAATACGCATGCCTTTCTTCATTACTGCGAATTGCGCTTTGCCAATCATGTGGCGCGTTTCCGGCGTAAGCGGCGTATGAACGGTCATGAAATCGGCATTCCGGATTATATCATCAACCGATGATAGACGGATACCGAGCTTCTCCGCACGCTCCTCAGTCAGGAACGGGTCATAACCCCATATCTCCATTCCGAATGCTTTGGCACGCTTGGCGACTTCGCTGCCGATCCGGCCCATGCCCAATACACCCAGAGTTTTGTTGCGGAGCTCAACGCCGAGGAAAGATTTGCGGTCCCATTCGCCGCCAACCGTTTTCAGATAAGCCTGCGGGATGTGACGGGCAACGGCCATCATCATGGCGAAGGTATGCTCACAGGTCGTGATTGTGTTTCCGTCAGGCGCGTTTATAACAATAATACCGCGCTGCGTTGCGGCTTCCAGATCGATGTTGTCGACTCCGACGCCAGCGCGGCCAACTACCTTCAGCAATTTGCCCGCTTCCATAATACGCGCGGTTACGCGGGTCTGGCTGCGAACGAGCAGGGCATCATATTCGCCGATGACAGCAACAAGCTCGTCCTCGCTCAGTCCTGGTTTTTTATCGACAATGACGTCTTCCGCATCCACAAGCTTCTGGATACCGAGATCGCTTATCGGGTCTGAGACTAATACTTTAAACATGTCTGATTGCCTCCTGAAAATTATTTACGCAGGTACACGCTTATGTAGAACTATAAGTAGTAAGAGCCGTTGTTTAGGTTACATCGGGCGCGGAATAAAGCTGTGCCCGGTGAATCGCCTGACGCTTTCCATCCGCGCGGGTTGAGGCTCTGCACGGACCGACAAGAATTGACACGTAACCTTTACTATTCTATAGCAAGCAAGCGGATAATTGCAATGGCGAAACTTGCTCAATTGTGAAAATTTCGTTATGATCGACCTTGAAAAGAGCATGCTTCCCAAGGGCGTTTTCGGGCTTCCCGGACATGCATGCAAATAACGCCGAGGAGCACACAGATGGAGCAATGGAACGATATCGAGCCGGAAAAGTTTTTGCAGCTTGCGGCCGGGGGGAATCTTGATTCCGATCAAATTATTGACGTGCGGGAGCAGCAGGAATGGGATTATTATCATCTGGATTCCTCATTGCTGATACCAATGAATACAATTCCTCACAGGCTTGCGGAAATTCCCGCGGGCAAAGCGGTATATATTATCTGCGCTCATGGGGTCAGAAGTACAGGAGTCTGCCGGTATTTAACAGAGAAAGGCTACAGCAACCTCCACAACGTTGTTGGGGGAATGGCGGCTGTAGCCTCTCTGCAAGGCTTCCAATATGACTAAGTAAGCATTTGCATTATTCCGGATAGAAAAACGGCAGCTGAGGCAGCAGCTCCTTGGGATAAAGCAGCGGCTTGCTGTCGTCGAAGTCTCCGGGACGGACGGCCTCTGTGCTGATCAGCAAATCAATGACGGACCCGAGAGTTTTCATGCCCATCTTGGCGGCTTGCCCGGATCCGATGAATTGATCCACACGCGCTGTCAAATCCTGAGGATAATAGGAAACAACCAGCATACGCGCCTTGAACTGCTCAGCTATTAATTTGTTCTTCACGACAAGCGGGAGCGATTTCCACTTGCTGAGCTCCAGTACCGAAGTTGCCGCATACTGGTCAGGAATATCCGGATTAACGGAGCTGCTCCATTTCATCATGGCATAATAATAATTCTGTTGGCCGGTTAACGCTTGTTTGACACCTTCCAGGTAATAAGCGTCCTTCTCCAGGCCTTGGACCAGAGCGGCCGATGACATATCTCTGACAGAGCCTGCACCGCGCTGCGCGGCTTCTCCTAACAGTTTAAGTCCCTTTAGGAGCTGCAGCTGGGATTGTTCAAGAAGAGGAGATGTGGCCGGCACGGATGCGAGCTTGGCTTCATCGTATTTTTGCCTGGCTGAACTGGCCAATTCTTTCAAAGCGGAAGCGGAATCCGACAGCTGTTGGGTGGACATTTTATGTAAGGTTTGAGTCCATTCGTTTTGAAATTCACGATAGGGTAAAAATACGGTATGATAGAAGGAGACCAGATCTTGCTGCTGGTACGCGGATACACTGTTGCTCTTGCCTCCGCTCAAATGCCTGGTCTGCTCAATGAGCTTCGCTTCGGTCTGGTCGGATCCGATCTTAACACCATAAAAAAAAGCGCCGACAGCACAAACCAGCATAAACAGGAAACCGAGGCTAAACAGCATTTCAGTTCGTGTTAATCGTTTCTCCATGATAATCCCCTTCGTTCTTCTGATCTAATTCGATTGTCCTAATCAGTATAGGTTAAATAGGTGGAAAAGGAAATATGAACCTTCATGTCAGGCGGTTAACAATGAAAAAATTCGACATTCGTAAAATCCGCTTTAAAAAAGTCACGATTGACCAAATTGATGACCGTCTGCTGCTGATAAATTTATATGCCACGCAAGCCGTTACTTTTATTATCGGTTTGATCTGGATTTTATTTCAGCATCGAAATCCATTTTTATTGTATGCTCTCCCAAGTGGCTGGAAATTCCTTCTGTGGGGTCTTGGTTTGGCTGCTGCGGTCATCGCTGTAGACCTTCTTGTATCCCGTTTTGTCCCTGAGGAAGCGGGGGACGACGGAGGAGTCAACGACCGGATTTTTAAAAACAGGCCGGTCTGGCATATAGTTGTTCTGTCTTTGATTGTGTCTATTTGTGAGGAAACCTTGTTTCGGGGAGCCATCCAGCATAATCTGGGTCCTTACTGGACGAGTATCGTGTTTGCCGCGATCCATGTCCGTTATTTGAGGCATTGGATACCGACTGGTCTGGTCTTCTCCATCAGTTATGCATTAGGCTGGATTTACATACAGACAGGGTCGTTATGGGCCCCGATCATCGCCCATTTTGTTATTGATATGGTGATGGGTTTCGTTATTCGTTTTCGGAGGGAAACATGAGCAGAGTTCTAAAATACGGAAGAGGGCGGAGGATTGAGCCTGAATCCCGGGTGAAGAAAAGGAACAGGAGCGCATCTGAAGCGCGTCCGGAAAGTGACGTCCTGTCCTCAAGGGTCCTGAAGCATCCCTCAAACAAACTAAAGATCGCCAAATGGTATTACCGGTTGCTTATTATGCTGTTTATGATTCTCGTGATCGGACTTGTAATCTGGGGAAAAAAACTGTCCGGAATATAACCGGCTATGCAAGTATGGGAGGCGGTTCGTCGATGATAGGGTGGCTGCTTGCTCTGGGGATCGCCGCTATAGGTCTTATTGTCTATATGATAAGTGAAGCCTACCGCTACCGGCTTGATCAGCATGTGATTTCACTTGACAGGCTGCCGGATGCTTTTGACGGTACGCGGCTTTTGTTTATTAGCGACATTCATAGAAGAGTAATTCCGGTTAAGGTAATAGAGCGGTGCATCGGGGAAGGGGGAGCCGATCTCGTTCTTATTGGGGGCGATCTTCGGGAGAAAGGCGTTCCTCTTGAACGGGTGCGCGGCAATTTGCGGAAGCTTGCTTCCATCGCTCCGGTTTATTTTATTTATGGCAATCATGATCATGATGAGGATATCCGCCCGTTTGAGGTAATGCTGCAGGAAGAAAGAATCCATATGCTGGTTAATGAGTCCGTGATTCTGGAGCAAAAGGATGGGAGCCGTATCCGCCTGGCGGGCGTGGACGATCCCCGCACCAACAGGGATAAGCTGTCCCTGGCTTTGAGTGAGCCGGAAGACGGGCATCGTTTGTTCACGCTTCTGCTTGCGCATGACCCCATTATTGCCGGCCGGCTGCTTTCCGATATGCCGGTTGATCTTATTCTAAGCGGCCACACACATGGCGGGCAGATCGTCCTGCCTCTTCTTGGCCCCGTGCTGAGGACCCAATCTCTGAAGCATTATGGACGCGGGTGGTTTAAGCTGCCGGCAATCCAGGCAGCAGAGACGGTATCGCCTCTGCTGTTCGTAAGCTGCGGATTCGGCACATCCAAATTCCCGCTTAGGCTGCTGGCTCCCGCACAGCTGCATTTTCTTACTTTGAAGTCTGATCGAGACCCAGGTCTATCGTCTGAGGATCAATAAATCCGTAGCCCTTCTCTTCGAGCCTGGTCAATAGCGTGTCCAGTGCTTCAACCGTCCAGGGAAGCTCATGCATCAGAATATTAGCGCCGGGGTGGAGCTGCTCCAACACGTTTTTTATGACGAGATCAGGCTGCTCCTTTGTGCTTTTCGTGTCCCAATCCAGAGAACCGTTTGACCAGGTCGTATACAGCATGCCTTTTTTGTTCACAATGCTTCGGACCTTGTCTCCTCCCGAACCAAAAGGCGGGCGGAAGAATACAGGCTCAAATCCTAAGGTTTCCTTCACAATGTTCTGAACATCCC
This sequence comes from Paenibacillus sp. JT22N12, assembly GCF_056269365.1. Classification (NCBI taxonomy): domain Bacteria; kingdom Bacillati; phylum Bacillota; class Bacilli; order Caryophanales; family Paenibacillaceae; genus Paenibacillus; species Paenibacillus sp. JT22N12. The sequence goes on from NZ_JBWDNU010000002.1 coordinate 1,127,754, forward strand.
CAACCTGCTTTTCAATTGCAGCAACTGATTCTTTTTTCAAATCGATGTGATCCCAGGAGTGATTGCCGATCGTCTGTCCGCGGTCGGCTATTTTTTTAAGCAGTTCGGGATGTTTCTTCACGCGGTAGCCATTGACGAAGAAAATTGCCTTCGCTTTATGCTTATCCAGCGTATCCAGCAAGCCGCTAATCATTTTATCCTCTTTGGGCCCGTCATCGAAGGTGAGAAGAACAACCTTGTCGGCCGTTTCTTTGGAGATGGGTTCAAATCGGTAAGCCTTGCTCATTTTGTAGAGTTTTTCCTTGACCGGCGCATCTTCTGGTTTCTGGGCTGCTGTACCCGTTGAATTGTCTTCGCTCCCGCTGCTGGCAGCAGGCTCTGTTCCCGCAGTTTGATCGGATTGGGGATCTGCAGGCTCTGCGGCCGGCTGCGCCGGACCTTCACTCGCAGGGGCATCCTTATTGGAAGGAGCCGTATTTGGCGCAGGCGCAATTGTCTGATTGCCTGCTTCATTATTATGAGGCTGAGCCGCGCATCCTGAAAGCAGCAGGAAGCCTAGCGACAGCTTAAGCATGATGGTGGATTTATGTAGTCCTGGCATAGTTATGCCTCCTAAAGTCATTTTGATTTGTCCGGCTTACTAAGACTTGCCGGATATGTATAGCCTATTCCTCTTTATTACTCTAAAGTTCAACCATTGTAACATAATTATTCCTCCGTCACGCATTTTTCCGCTCTTTATTCAGCTTGCAATATTCCAGGAAAACAGGATGATAATATGTAATCGGCATATCTTGGAGCACGGAATGACAGCAGTCCTGTTGGGTCAAACTAAGCTTGAAATCACGAAGCTTAAACAAGGAGGATTACCGATGAAATGGAGCGCTTTTATGCTCGGTGGTCTTGCCGGAGCAGCAGTAGCGGTGTATGCCGCCAGAAAACGTCCGGGAATGTTTGCCTGGGCTGGCGCAGCGGCGGGCGAGGCTTGGGATGGAATGAAGGGAAGAGCGGTTAATGCGGTTCTCGACCGTAAATTCCGCTCCGACAAAGCAGATCATGACTCGAAGCATTCGGAAGGATCGGGCGACAGCTGGAATCAAATTGAGGAAATGCTGAATCAGGATCCACATGTGAAGCGGCAGGCGGAAGAGATCATGGCGGAAGCGACAAAGCATTAAAAAAAATTGAATCGTTTGATCGTCTGATTTCGTATAATAGGAGACGGTCTGGCGATTCTTTTTTTGTGTGATCTAAGTAGCATTCCAATCACAGACATGCTAACATAGTTACATAGCACGATTTAATCACCAAACAGCGCTTGCTTCATACGCTGTTTATAACCGATATTACCGCGTTTGTGCGCTTTCGAAGACGGTTTTGCTCCGCGAAAACGAAGCAGATGCTTTCGAGAAGGGGGATCCTATCATGAAAATCGAACGACTCAATCAAGACAAAATACGTATATTTCTGACGTTCGACGACCTGCTGGAGCGTGGGATCCAGAAGGAAGACATGTGGCGCGAAATACCGAAGGTGCACGAACTTTTCAGCGAGATGATGGATCAGGCCTATAACGAATTAGGTTTTGATGCGAGCGGTCCTCTTGCTGTTGAAGTATTTGCCCTCCCGGCTCAGGGTATGGTCGTCATTGTTACAAGAGGCAAGGTGAATTTCAAGCCGGAGGAACGCTCCCTCGAGGAAGACGACGGCGAAGAGGATGTTTATGAGCTTGAAGTCACACTTGAGCAAAGTGATGTTGTCATGTACGCTTTCCGGGACATCGAAGATGTGATTGCGGTTTGCAAGCAAATCAAGGCAGCCGAATTAACGGACGATGGACGTTTATATTCCTATAATGGCAAATATATGCTTGTTCTTGAATCTGAAGGTGTAGAGCTGGCGCGCTATCACGCCATTATTGCCCTCCTTGCCGAGTACGGGGAAGCAACATCCGTGACAACTGCGATTCTTGAGGAGTATGGCAAAGTGATTATGCCGGCCAAGGCTGTCGCCGAAATCTGCACTTATTTCTAAAGTGGTCATTCCTAAGCATCTGCATTCGGGGTTCAATCCCTGTGCACGGTGCTTTTTGTTTACCTGTCATGCTTGCCGCCGCATAGCACCGACTCTAACCGCTCATATTATGGTAGAAAAGGTGGTGGCGGATTTATGAATGAATCTGTGTCGAATTCAAACGATATGCTCGCATCTACCCAAGCGGTAATTAAGGATGCGCTTCGCAAGCTGGGTTATGGAGATGAAATGGTAGAGCTGCTCAAGGAACCGATGCGGCTGTTGACCGTGCGCATTCCCGTCCGGATGGACAATGGCAATATGCGTATGTTTGTGGGATACCGGGCCCAGCATAATGATGCGGTCGGTCCAACTAAAGGAGGAGTCCGTTTTCATCCCGACGTGAACGAGAATGAAGTCAAAGCGCTCTCGATCTGGATGGGCTTGAAATGCGGCATTGCCGATTTGCCTTTCGGCGGAGGAAAGGGAGGCATTATCTGCGATCCCCGCAATATGTCCTTCCGGGAGCTGGAGCGGCTCAGCAGAGGCTATGTCCGGGCAATCAGCCAGCTTGTGGGTCCAACCAAAGATATACCCGCGCCCGATGTGATGACAAATTCACAAATTATGGCCTGGATGCTGGATGAATACAGCAGGATCCGCGAGTTTGATTCACCCGGTTTTATAACCGGCAAGCCGATTGTGCTTGGCGGGTCGCTGGGGCGCGAAAGCGCGACGGCGCGCGGGGTTGCGATCGTCATCGACGAGGCTCTCCGGGTAAAAGGCATTCCTCTTCCCGATGCGACGGTAGTCATTCAGGGCTTTGGAAATGCCGGAAGTTTTCTGGCAAAATTCATGCATGATGCCGGTGCCAAAGTTATAGGTATTTCCGATGTGAACGGAGCGTTGTATAATAAGGAGGGACTGGACATCGACTCTCTTCTTGACCGGCGGGATTCCTTCGGTACAGTGACCAATTTATTCCGGGATACGATATCCAATGAGGAGCTGCTTGAGCTCGAATGCGATGTTCTCGTACCCGCTGCGATAGAAAATCAGATAACAGTGAATAATGCCGACAGAATTAAAGCGAAAATCATTGTGGAAGCGGCAAATGGGCCAACTACAATGGATGCTACCCGAATTGTGACGGATCGCGGCATCCTGCTTGTACCGGATGTGCTGGCAAGCGGCGGCGGCGTGATTGTGTCCTACTTTGAATGGGTTCAAAATAATCAGGGCTATTATTGGTCCGAAACCGAAGTGGACAGCAGGCTGCAGGAAATGATGATCCGCGGATTTAATCAAGTCTATGACCTTCATATCAGCCGCAAGGTGGATATGCGGCTGGCCGCCTATATGGTCGGGGTCCGCAAGATGGCGGAGGCCTCGCGTTATCGCGGTTGGGTGTAAGGGTTGTGCATGACACCAGGAGGTGACAGACGAGAAAATGCTGCTTTTTTCCATATTAACCGGAGCGGTTGCGCCCGGAATTTCTTTGCTCACTTACTTTTATCTGAAGGACCGGTACGATGCTGAACCGATTCATATGGTACTGCGCGTATTTCTTCTCGGTGTCGTCATCGTATTGCCTATTATGGTCATTCAACGCGGCCTGACCCTTTTGTGGGGAGACCATCCCTTCGTATTTGCCTTTGCCGTATCGGCAGGGGTGGAGGAACTGGTCAAGTGGTTCGTGCTGTATCACATCATATACAACCATACGGAATTCGATGAGCCTTATGACGGGATTGTGTATGCAGTAGCGATATCGCTTGGTTTTGCTACTGTTGAAAATGTGCTCTATGCGGTATTTCAGCCTTCTTCCATGGGCACATTGCTTATCCGTGCGCTTCTTCCTGTTTCCGGACATGCCTTGTTTGGCGTCACAATGGGATATTATTTGGGCAAAGCCAAATTTGCCGCGAAAAAATCCAGCGGCAAATTTATTATGCTTGCAGCCGCTGCGCCCATGGTGGAGCATGGCGTTTACGATTGGATTATGGGTTCCGGCTCCACCTACTGGGTATGGTTTATTGTACCGCTCATGACCTATTTGTGGATAAAGGGAATCCGGAAAATGAACCGGGCCAACGCCCGGTCACCGTTTGCCCTGCTTGGGCGGGAAGAAGAGATTAAATTGTAATTTTTTGGTCCATAATAGGATCATCAAGCGCGACTATTGTTCGCGACTATTGTTGAAGATTGAAGCAGTATTACATTCAGGAGGAAAAAATGATTACGGCACGAGTTAAAGTGAGCATTCGCTGCAGGGTTTGCGGAGAAAAGTTTGTGCTTCGCGGACGAAGAGACAAAGACCGCATCGATACAGGCTTCAAGCAGTGTCTTTGCAACAATGAGCATGATTTTGAAGTGGAAGAGGCTCTGTAAAGCCTGCGGCGGAGGAATATCCTCCGCTGCCATATGTTATTGACATGGATGTATAAAGCTCCTTCGTGCAAACCAAACTAACACCAGGTTTTGCACACGAAAGGAGCTTTTGCCTTATGTACCGTCGATTAAGCGCTGTGTTATTCCCGGTAATGACACTGTTTTTTATCGGTTCGATTTATTGGGGCTATCAGGAGCATCAAGAGAAGAATTCGGTTTTGATTAAAGCGGAGAACCAATATCAGCGGGCTTTCCATGATTTGACCTACCATGTCACGCAGCTTCATCGGGAGCTTGGCAACACGCTTGCCGTACATGCGGCATCCCAGAATTATCACCGCAAAGGGCTGGTGAACGTTTGGCGTCTGACAAGTCAGGCTCAAAGCGAAATCAATCAGCTGCCGCTTACACTGCTGCCTTTTAACAAGACAGAGGAGTTTCTCTCGAAGATTGCCAACTTCTCTTATAAAACCTCTGTGCGGGATTTAACCAAACAACCGCTGTCGACTGACGAATACAAGATGCTCAAAACACTGTATACGAACTCCGAGCAAATCTCCAATGAACTGATCGGCGTTCAAGGCAAGGTGCTGGCGAACAGTCTGCGGTGGATGGATGTTGAAGTCGCGTTGGCCTCCGAGAAATCGACTAATGACAACACCATTATTGACGGATTCAAAACCGTGGACAAAACCGTCAGTGAATACCCGGAAATCAATTGGGGACCCTCAGTTTCCAGCATGTATCAAAAAAGATCGATTAAAATGCTTGGCGGCGATATGAAATCGGCCGAAGACATCAGGAAGCTTGCTGCCGATTTTATGAATATGCCGGATATGAGCAACATTCACGTTGTCGAAAATGGGAAAGGAACGGAATATGAGTCCTACTCCGCCACCATTGAACAGCCTAATATGGACAATCCGATACAGATGGATTTCACCAAAAAAGGCGGGCAGCTGATCTGGTTTGAGAATCCGCGCACTATCGGCAAGCAGACTCTGCAGGCCGAAGATGCCAAGACCAAAGCGACAGAGTTTTTGAACGACCATGGCTATAAAGGCATGAAAACCGTAAATTACGACCGCTACGATACGATTGCCGTCCTGACTCTCGTCGGCACACAGGATGGAGTGCTTATCTTCCCGGAGAAGGTGACGGTTAAGGTAGCGCTGGACAATGGCGATGTGGTGGGACTTCAGGCTTCGGATTATGTGTATGAGCATCATAAGCGGACAATACCAAAACCCAAGCTGACCTTGGCTGCAGCACGGAAGGCATTGAATCCGGATTTTGAGACGAAATCCGAACAGCTGGCACTGATTGCGAGCGAACAGGGTGAAGAAGTGCTATGCTACGAATTTGTCGGCAAAATCAATAATGCGATGTATCGGATGTACATTAATGCCGATACAGGTGTTGAAGAAGCAATCGAAGAAATGCCCCAATAGAAAATAGGACGTGCGACTCATGTTGCACGTCCTATCTTCTTTCATGAGGACCTCCCCTATATGGCATGGGCTATGCTATAATCGAGGAAAATGGGGGGACGATCATGCTGCCGAAAGTGAATCAATTTCTTTACCTGCAAGTGGCCTCATCCGATGAAGAAGAAGCGAATACCGAATATAAATCGAGAGTTTCCGACGAAGCAGATCATGAGCTTCTTATTGATATTCCCATTCTCGAAAGTAATGGCCGGTACAAACGGCTTTTTCTGGGAGATGAGCTGTCCATCTATTTTATGACCGGCGATGGGGTTAAACATTATTTTAATTCACATGTGCTGGGATTCAAGGACGATGTTGTCAAAATGATCCGGATCGGCAAGCCGGACCCGGAGAGTATAACCAAGGTCCAGAGGCGGCATTTCCTGCGGGTTTCAGCGGAGCTGGAGCTGGCAATCCAGATGTCGACTCATGTCCGTTTTATCGGGATGACGGACGATGTCGGCGGAGGAGGGATCTCCTTTCTTGCCGATGCCAAATGGCCGATTGTGGACGGTACGGATCTGGACTGCTGGCTGCTGGTGCCTTACCGAAACGGTACGATAGACCATTCCCAGTTTAAAGCGGAGGTTGTCCGCGTGAAACGCATGGAAACGGGCAAAAATCAGATTATGGCCAAATTCGCAAGCATTTCGGACGGTGACAGACAGAAGATTATTAGGTTCTGTTTTGAACGTCAACTGGATTTTCGCAAAAAATAAAAACCGACATTTTTCTTTTTTTTGCGCATAAGGACAAGCTTATTGGAAAAACTATCCTCACAACCCATGACTATCTATCTACCTGGCAGTCAACAAGGAGAGGCGACCATGAAGCTTCGTCAGTTATTCGCCCGCAAACGTACCAAGCGTTTGAAAGGGTTTGAAGAGTTATCCGATGATGTTACCGATGTACTGAAAAAAATTGTTATTATCCTGCTGATTCTACTGGTTGCAAGTCAGCTTGTACTGCAGATTCCACAGGTTCGTTTATGGATAACAGGCGTGGATCGATTGGAGGGGACCCCCTTCTAGGCGATTCACGTTCTTTGCATCTTCAAAACTGCTGTGGTATAATTTTTACTATCGCAGGCAGAGCCTGCTTTTTTCTTGATGATCAGAGCATGGGATGAAAACCGCTAACGGCTCTCAAGGAGGTTATACACCGTTGAGCATCAATGGGGGACGCGAATGCGACCGCATTAACGTAGCGATTGACGGACCTGCAGGTGCCGGCAAAAGCACCGTTGCACGCAAGGTTGCCGAGCAGCTCGGCTATGTTTACATCGATACCGGAGCCATGTATCGTGCGGTAACGCTGGCCGCCAATCGGGCGGGAATCCATCCCGGAGAAACGGACGGGCTCAAGCAGCTGGTGAATTCGCTGAGCATCCGCCTTGCTCCGGGTGAGAACGGTCAAATGGTATTTTTGAATGAGGAAGATGTAACATCCGCTATTCGTTCACGCGAAGTAACGCTACACGTTTCACAGGTGGCTTCACATGAATCGGTTCGTATCCGGTTGGTGGAGCTGCAGCGGCAGCTTGCCGCATCAAGAGGCATTGTTATGGATGGCCGTGACATCGGCACCCATGTTCTGCCCGATGCCGAATTGAAGGTATTCTTGACCGCAAGCGTTCAAATAAGAGCGAAGCGGCGTTATGAGGAATTGAAGGATCTTGAGGGAATCTCGCTGGAACAGCTGGAAGTGGAAATTGCCAAGCGTGATCTGAGCGATGAACAGCGTGAAATTTCGCCATTGGTTTGTGCGCAGGATGCCATCAAGGTCGATAGCACTGAGCTTACTATTGACCAAGTTGTAGCACTTATTCTAGACTTAAGCCGAACCAAACTGGCGGAGGCGAAGTAAACTATGTTATATAGGTTTTGCCGCCTTGTGCTCCGCATCCTGTATGCCGTCTTTTACCGATTTGAGGCAAGCGGGCTGGAGAATATTCCGGCTACAGGGGGCGTAATCCTTTGCTCCAATCATCTTAGTGTGCTTGATCCTCCTACAGTAGGCACAAAGCTTAACCGTAGTGTGCACTATATGGCGAAAGCGGAATTATTCCAAATTCCGTTATTCGGTCCTTTTATCCGCAAGCTTGGGGCATTTCCGGTCAAACGCGGCGGTGTCAGCAAGGAAGCGATACGATCCTCCATCACCCTTTTGCAGGGAGGGGGAGTCATGGGCATTTTCCCGGAGGGAACCCGTAAGGCTTCCGCCTCTGAGATGGGGAAGAAAGGCGCCGCGATGATTGCGATGCGCAGCAATGCAACCATTATACCGGTAGCGATTGTCGGAAATTATCGTATCTTCCGCAAGATGAAGATCCGTTACGGCAAGCCTATTGATATTTCCGCATTCACGGAGGATCCCGCATCCGATGTTCTGGAGCAGGTCACCGAGGCCATTATGAAGCGAATTCGCGAAATGGTTGCACAAGGATAGGGTTTTGCATGTATAATTAAGTTTTAGATGGTACGTCGGAGCTTCTGTTTCAATGTCGCGGGCGTGCGTTTAAATAAAGTTGGGGTATGAACTGAGGAGGTTTTTCAAATGTCAGAAGAAACAAACGTGCAGGAAACCGCAGCTGCGGAAAATATCGAATCGCAAGAGACCGCTACTGCGGAAAATAATGAAATTGAACAATCCGCTGGTGCGGAAACGACTGAAAATGTCGAAGCCGCTGAACAAGTGGAAAGCCAAGACGCATTGGACAACTTTGTGTCCTTGAAGAAAGGCGACTCTGTAAAAGGCACAATCGTCAAAATTGAGGATAACCAAGCTTATGTGAGCCTTGGATATAAATATGACGGCGTTATTCCACTTCGTGAGCTTTCCTCGATTCAGATTGAAAGTGCGGCAGACGCCGTAGAAGTCGGTCAAGAGGTAGAATTGAAAGTCGTCAGCATTGACGATGACAAGGAAAAACTCGTTCTGTCCAAAAAGCTGGTCGACGGCGAGAAAGCCTGGGATGAGCTTCAGAACCGTTTTGACCAAGGAGAAGTATTCGAAGTAACGGTTGCCGACGTTGTCAAAGGCGGGCTGGTTGCCGATGTTGGCGTGCGCGGATTTATTCCGGCATCCATGGTTGAGCGTCATTTTGTAGAAGATTTCAGTGACTACAAAGGCCGTACGCTTCGCGTTAAGGTAAAGGAAATCGATCGCGAGAACAATAAAGTGATTCTTTCCCAAAAAGAAGTGCTGGATGCTGAATTCGAGCAAAACAAACTGGCTGTAATGAACTCGATTCAAGTAGGCCAAGAGATCGAGGGCACTGTTCAGCGCCTTACTCCATTTGGCGCATTTGTTGATATCGGCGGCATTGATGGTCTGGTTCATGTATCCGAGCTTTCATGGCAGCATGTGGCTCATCCGAAGGATATTGTCTCGGAAGGCCAATCCGTCAGCGTTAAAGTGCTTAAAGTCGATCCTGCCGCAGGCAAAATCAGCTTGAGCATGAAAGCCGCACAACCGGGCCCATGGGAATCTGCTAATGGTCAATTCAAAACGGGTGACATCGTGACGGGTACGGTACGCCGTATTGTCAGCTTTGGCGCTTTTGTTGAGATTGCACCGGGCGTTGAAGGTCTCGTTCATATTTCGCAGCTTGCTCACCGTCATGTAGCTACTCCGAATGAAGTGGTTACAGAAGGTCAGGAAGTACAGGCGAAAGTGCTTGATTTCAACCCGTCTGAGAAGCGCGTTAGCCTCAGCATCAAGGAAACGGAAGAAGCTCCTGAACAACCTGAGAAGTCATCGCGTCCGGAGCGTTCCTCCTCATCGCAGCGTTCACCTAAGGTGGAGCTGAACAATCCGAACGTCAGCTTGAGCAACGAAGGCATGAGCTTTACGCTGGCTGAGCGGTTTGGCGATAAATTGAGCAAATTGAAATAAGACCGAAATTCGTAGAAATCTTTATCATTAGCCGCAAGACAGGCATTTATTGCCTGTTTTGCGGCTTTTTTCTTTGTGTACGCTAAGATGGATACGAAAGATTAGGTTTGGCGGCTGAGGCGCATAATAGGATAGTCGAAAGAGGGGGGATAATGTTTGAATGAAGGATTTATCGGATGCTGGTTCGTTACCATGCTGCTTATATTATATGCAACCGGATGGAAACACCTGGTTGCCGACGGGGTATCAGGCCGTGCGCTTACCATTTTCTTTATTGCGGTTCTTATTCTGCATAATATAAAAATCCCCATCGGAACGACGACTGATTATGTGCAAGGCAGTGTGCTTGCAGCGGTCGGGGCAGCGATTCTTTCGCTTGTAAGCATCCGTCAGGCCGGACAAATCGTGTACCTTACGCTTTGCTCGTTGTTTACGGGTGTGATCTGGATGTGGGTGCATGTTATGTACCGGGCAGATCCGGTATTTGTCGGCATCCATCCTTTATGGGATGGGCCCTTGATAGCGGGATTGATGGCCGGCATTCTGGTAGAGCGTTTCCGTCATCAATTTGTTTTAATTGTTGCCTCCGCCCTGATATCGCAGCTAGTGGATATTATCCGGCCGCCAGGCGGAATGCTGATTATAGGATCTTTGGGATGGTGGGATGGATTTGCCATCGCATTGCTTGCAGCGAGAATTGTCAGTCTGGTCAGGGGCTTTATACGAAGCTTGCTTCAAAAAGGCAATAGCCGGTTCACCCAGAGAGGCGGGAGTTCATAATCCATGTGGGAACAGATGAAAATCGGACAACCGCATCATATTTTGATCGGAATTCTGCTTGGAATTGCATTTGGTATTTTTTCCCGGATGCTGATGCTGCGGACGGATTACCGGCAATATCCGACATATCCGCATGGCCGGATTATTCATATCTCTCTCGGCGTGATTGCGGCGGCGCTGGGTGCTGTAGCCGTTCCGGCTTTGTATAACAAGGATTTCACAGCGATTACCTTTTTGACGCTCGCTGCCCAGCAGTTCCGCGATGTCCGTAAAATGGAACGGGATACGCTCGACAAAATCGACAGTCTGGAGCTGGTCCCCCGAGGGGCTACTTACATTGAAGGCATCGCCATGGTATTTGAAGGACGAAACTATCTGGTTATATTAACTTCCTTGCTGACAAGTCTCGCTTCCATCAGCTTGGGGCCGTTGTTTGGCATTCTTGCGGGGATTTTGTCTTTTATGCTGGTATGGGTGCTTAAATCCGGCAAAAATATTTCCCATATTGCAGAAGCGGAGATCGCTGAGGTAAGAGTTGACGGTCCGGATTTATTTGTCGGAGATATATATATTATGAATGTGGGGCTGACCACCAATCAGCAGATAATTGCGGAGAGAGGTCTCGGTATTATTTTGACGCCCTTTAATGCCAATGGCAAAGCCACACTCAGTAATCTCGGACAGCGGCAGGCGATTTTATTCGATTTGTCCACAATTCTCGGGGTGTACCGGGACGATGGCGAGCCTGCACTGGTCCCCTTAGCCAAATTGGACATGAAAAATGGGCGGTTAGCCGTCTTTTTGCTGCCTCAGGATATGGATGGAAGCAAAGCGCGTGCAGTAACCTTGAAAGTGCCGATTCTGGAGTCTGCGGTTCGGATGCCAACTGAAGCAAGTGTGAACCGTAAGGAGGATAGACATGGCTAAAATTGTGGCTATTGTAACGGTGAATGGGGAGGGCACCCGCGGAGGCGCGCCGATTTTTATCGAACCCGACATAGACAAACGGGAAACGACAGCATTTTTGCTGGAAAAGATTTTAGACGCCAGCGCTCATGATTTGAAGAATGGAACAATCATTCTGGTAGATCGCCATCAGGAATGAAATGTTAGCCAAGCGGGGGGTTTTTTGCTATGATGGTAGGCGTGAGTAAATATAAGCTCGTATAACCCTCTCTTATACATAACTTATATTTGTGAAAAAACGGATAGCATTATTCGTTGCATATACACTGTGAACCGGCAGTGAAAATACAAAAAAGCACCTATTTTTATGAAGGAGTGAAAACATGGCAAAACCCATTATCGCCATCGTAGGGCGGCCTAACGTGGGGAAGTCTACGATATTTAACCGCATCATTGGCGATCGGTTAGCGATTGTGGAGGACAAGCCGGGCGTAACCCGGGACCGCATTTACAGTTCCGGAGAATGGAACGGCAGAGCCTTTAGTATCGTGGATACGGGAGGCATTGAAATCGACGGCGAAGACGAAATCATGAAATCAGTCCGCATGCAGGCGGAGCTGGCTGTTGAAGAAGCAGATGTTATTGTTTTCATGGTGGATGCCAAAGATGGATTGACTCATGCGGATGATGAAGTTGCACAAATGCTGCTTCGATCCCGCAAACCGATTGTGGTTGCAGTAAACAAGGTTGATAATTTCAATCGGCATGATGATATTTACGAGTTTTACAATCTGGGCTTCGGCGATCCGATCGCGATTTCCGGATCTCACGGTATGGGCATAGGCGATCTGCTGGATGCTGCCGTCAGTAAGCTTCCCGAGCTTGTAGAGGAACATTATGAAGACGATGTGATCCGTGTTGCCTTGATCGGACGCCCGAATGTCGGAAAATCATCGCTCGTCAATGCGCTGCTGGGTGAGGAACGGGTTATTGTCAGCCATGTCGCCGGTACAACGCGCGATGCGATCGATACACCATTCGAGCGCGACGGCCAAAAATATGTGCTGATCGACACGGCAGGGATGCGCAAACGGGGCAAGGTTTATGAGACAACCGAGAAATACAGCGTTATGCGCGCATTAAAAGCCATCGAGCGAGCAGATGTTGTGCTGGTGCTGATCAATGGCGAAGAAGGCATCATCGAGCAGGACAAGCATATTGCCGGTTATGCCCACGAGGCAGGGAAAGCATCGATTTTCGTCATTAACAAATGGGATGTTGTCGACAAGGACGAGAAGACGATGCAGCAATTTACCACGAGCATCCGCGATCATTTCCTGTTCATGACCTATGCGCCGATTGTATATCTTTCGGCCAAAACCAAGCAGAGGCTGCACAAGCTGCTTCCGGTTGTCGATCATGTCTCCGAGCAGCATGCGCTTCGAATTCAGACGCATCTGCTTAATGATATTGTATCCGATGCCATCGCCATCAATCCTCCGCCAACAGACAAAGGCAGACGCTTGCGTATCAACTATGCAACCCAGGTTGCCACCAAACCGCCGACCTTCGTGCTGTTTGCCAACGATCCGGAGATGATGCATTTCTCCTATGAGAGGTATCTGGAAAATAAAATCCGCGGCGCCTTCAACTTCGAAGGCACACCAATCCGTATCTATACCCGCCGCAAATCAGATGAGGATTAAATCATCGCACATCAACACATGTCCCGTTAGGGAAAAAAAAAGATTCTGTGAAAAGGGCTAAGAGTCCTTATCACAGAATCTGCGCATTAAAGCGTGTCCCGAAGGGACGAAAGCGGGCCGAAGCTGCAAAATAATCAAATAGTCCGTCTCTGTCCCCCAAACGTTATACCATTCGGGTGTCCAGAGGGCGGAGCCCTTGGGGTCCCCCTATGAAAGGGGGATTTAGGGGGTAAGAAATATCTTCCTGGGGAGAGAAGAACGTGTTTACAGTCATCGCGGTTCTCATAAGTTACTTATTAGGCTCCATCTCATTCAGTATTCTAATCGCCAAATGGGTCAAGGGCATTGATATCCGCAGTCATGGCAGCGGCAATGCAGGCGCGACCAACACGCTGCGTGTGCTTGGCAAAGGTCCGGGAATTACTGTTTTTTTACTTGATATCGCCAAAGGAGTCGCTGCCGTTTTGCTGGGCATGCTGATCGTCGGTGATGATTGGGCTCCCGTATTATGCGGATTGGCAGCCATTGCCGGCCATAACTGGCCGATCTGGTTTAATTTCAAAGGCGGCAAAGGAATCGCTACGACAGTGGGCGTAATGGTAACGTTGGCCTTGGTGCCCTGTCTCATCGCCGGCGGCGTGGCTATCGCTGCCATTGCCTTGACCCGCTTTGTTTCACTGGGTTCTTTGCTGTTTGCACTGCTAACGCCTTTATTTGTTTGGATATTCGGGATGTCCGAGGCCTTGCTGTGGGCTAGTCTGATTGTTTGTGTCTTTGCATTTGTCCGTCACCGCAGCAATATTGTGAAGCTGCTGCAGGGCAATGAAAACAAGCTGGGAGCCAAAAAAGGGTAGGTGCACATATGACAAACCGGAAAGCAGCCGTCCTTGTTGCCGGAAGCTGGGGGACCGCACTGGCAGCCGTTCTTGCTGACAATGACTACAATGTCATCATGTGGGCCCGCAATTCCGAGCAAGTCACGGAAATCAATGAAGAGCATCGCAACCATAAATTTTTACCCGACACTGTACTCTCTGACAGGATAGGAGCCACAACGGATATAGAACAAGCGGTCACAGGGGCTGAGCTTGTTCTATTTGCCGCGCCTTCCTCCGCCATGCGGGAAGTGGCCAGACAGGCCGCTCCTTTTATCGCTGAGGGGACGCTTTGTGTTCATGCAACCAAGGGCTTTGAATCCGTCACCTATAACCGGATGACTTCAATTCTTGCCGAGGAGCTGTCAGGTGATCCGAAACAGCTTGTTGTGCTCTCAGGACCCAGCCATGCAGAAGAGGTCGTGAACAAACAACCGACGACGGTTGTAGTGGCATCAGCATGCCAGGAATCGGCAGAACGGGCTCAGGATGCTTTTATCACCCCCTATTTTCGGGTATATACCAATCCCGATGTTGTGGGTGTTGAGGTAGCGGGTGCAATCAAGAATATCATCGCCCTTGGGGCGGGATTGACGGACGGACTGGGCTTTGGCGATAATGCCAAGGCTGCGCTCATCACCAGAGGATTGGCCGAGATCAGCCGTCTGGGCACGGCAATGGGGGCGAACCCTTTAACCTTTGCCGGTCTTGCCGGCATCGGTGATTTGGTTGTCACCTGTACAAGCAAGCACAGCCGCAATTGGCGTGCAGGTTCCATGCTTGCCGGCGGACTTGCACTGGATGACGTACTGCAGCGTATGGGAATGGTGGTTGAGGGCGTCCGCACAACCAGCGCAGCGCGTGAGCTCGCTGCCAGATTCGATGTGGTCATGCCGATTACGGAGCAGCTGTATCAGGTTTTGTTTGCGAATAAACCGCCGCGCAGCGCTGTCGAGGATTTGATGGGCCGGGGCCGCACACATGAAATGGAAGAAGGAGCGGGCTCCTGGGGCCTACACCAATAATCCTTTCCCCTCATATGATACGAGGAAAGCAAGCTTTTGCTTTCGAAGTAAGCTTACGTTTCGTAAACTGGGCATACGCTTGCGAGACGGGTTTACTTCGTAAACTAAGCCTGTGCTTACGAGGTGAGTTTACTTCGCAAACTCTTGTAGGAGGGGAAAAATTGAGCGATAAAAACAATCTTTCCAAAGACGTTCTTAATGCGGTCAACAAAAAGACCGGTAAACCGATAACGGAGAATGCAGTTAAAAAGCTGGCCAGCAATGTAACAGCCAACACTTTGCAGGATGAAGATGAGCTGCGCAAGCTTATCAAGTCCGTATCGGCTATGGCAAAGGTGCCGGTCACGGATAAAACGGTCAACGATATTATCGGTGCCGTTAAGAAGAGCGGAATGAACACGTCAAGCATGGAAATGCTGATGAAAATGATGCTTAAGAAGTAAAATGAGGATTGAAGCGCACGGCGCAGGCGGCGAGGCTACCGCAGCGAGCCGCCCAGCGCCGAGATCCTTATTTTTTTGGGTTCCGTTGTTTGCAACCTGCTAATTAAACCTGAAAGTAGCAGAGCAAAGTACACTAATGGTATAATGAAGCGACTATTTGGTGGACAAGGTGGCGACAAGGCAATATGGATCCGATGATGAAAATGTGGGTTTCTTTTGTGGGGATCGGGCTTATGGCAATAGCTGCCGTTCTGATCACTCTGGCAAGGTACAAGACCAAGGGCGTGTTTAAGATGCTGGTTTCCTCTTTTGCTTTTTTGCTCTTGGTGATTGGCGGATTTCTCGGATTAATTTCGATTACATAAAGAGCCGAGGGGTACAGTTTGCAATGTCGAAAGGAAGTAGGGTTTGCATATGTTAGAACTAAAAGGGTTGACGAAATCAATTCGCGTAGAGGCTGAGGCGGGACTGTCCTTGCTGGATATCGCGCTGAAGCACAATCTGGATTGGGGATTCTCCTGTACGCGCGGCACTTGTGCGCGATGCAGATGCCTCGTTATAGAAGGCGGAGAATTCCTTGAAGATGTCACAGATGAAGAATGGGACCGCTTGGAGCCCCAGGAATTCGATGAGGGCTACCGGCTTGGCTGTCAGGCGGTAGTAAAATCGGCAGATGCTGCTATCAAAGCGGAGAACCGGACTTATTTTTAATTTGAAGGAAGTGCTTTTTGTTGCTGAACGAGAGTAATCTGCTGTCTGTATTGTCCATCATCGCGGAAGCGGGCCTTTCCGCCAATGCCACGTGGCTGACTGGAGGAAGCGCCGGCCTGCTGCTCAGGGGCATCAAGCTCGACAACCCTCCGCGCGATCTGGATATTTATGCGGACGAAAGCGATGCGATGCGGCTGCATGAGTCGCTGCAGAGCTACGCTACGGATCAGCAGCAGGTAAGCGTTAGCGGAATCTACCGTTCGGTGCTCAGCCATTATCTCATCGAAGGGGTTCCGGTCGAGCTGGTCGGTGGTTTTGTCATTACATCACGTGAGGACCGTTATGCCGTGCAGGTCACACAAGTACTTGCACCCCGGCAGCTTTCCCTATCTGTCAAAGGTACCGCCATCGGCATTGTTCCCTTGGCGCATGAGATATGGTTCAATCTGCTGCGTGAGCGTTTGGACCGGGTGGCACTCATCGCCGGTGCGGTGCGCGCTGAGCCCGTAATTCACCTGGAAGCTTTTGAAGCCATTGAGGCGGCAAATCAACTAAGCGGATCATCAATTGGCGCCATACACGATCTTATTGGAATCTCCAGAAACGAGGGGCCGCTATGAATGTAGACATCACGTTTCTTCCTTCGGAACGTACCGTATCGGTTCGGGCAGGGACAACGGTGCTGGACGCCGCCCGCCGCTTCGGTATCCCGGTACGTACGAGATGCGACGGGAAAGCCTCCTGCCTGATGTGCAAAGTCGTAGCGCAAAACGGAAGCGGTCTGTCTCCCATGCAGAATAATGAACGGTATAAGCTCGGGGGACTTGAAGCCGAGGGCACAAGGCTCGCCTGTCAGGCTAAAATTATCGGTAAATCGGTTGTAGAAGTACCCGAAGATCCGCTTCGCGCAGCGGTCAGGAAACAGTTAATGCGTCAGGCGGAGGAAGATAAGCTCTGGTAGACGCAGGATTCATGCTTGAGACCGGTTACGGCAGCAAGCTATTAATCTCAGGAGGCACTATGATTAGACAAGGAACAAGAAGCGCAGCTGCCATGATTACTTTGCTGGCGATGATTATTATGTTGCCTGGCTGTCTGTACCCGGATGACCAGCTGGCTAAGCAGCCGGCCAAGGATGCCATCCTGAATGTGCAGACGGTAATAGACCAATATCAGAAAGATACGGGACTGCTCCCGATTCAAAATAGTGATCAAGATACGCCGATTTATGAAAAATATTTGATTGATTTTGCGAAGCTGCAAAGAATGAATTACTTAACGAGCATTCCGGAGACCGCTTATGAGAAGGGAGGAAGCTATTACTACCTTATCATTAACGAGGAGACCGATCCGACGGTGAAGCTCATGAATCTGGTAATCTATCAACAAGTCAATGATGTCCAGGCAGCGGTTAAAACTTATAGGAGTGGACATAATGGCGAGCTCCCGTCGTCAGATGAGGCCTATCCGGGTTTTGTCCGCATTGATTATAAGAAGCTTGCTGTGAAAGAGCCTGTAATCCGCAGCATGTTCACAGGCCAGACATTATACACGCTGATGGATGCCAAAGGAAATGTGTACATTGATTACGGAAGCGATATCATGCAGGCCATTGAGAAGGCTGGAGGCAAGAGCATCGCACCAGCGCAGGACCTGCGCGGGCTGCTGGTCAACAATGCGGATTTCGTGCCGGTCAAGTCTCCGGTGTATCATCTCATTAATGGGGAACCGCAAGCGGTCCTCAAGTGAACGGCTGTACACGAGAATACATGTCCCCCTTGTGCCCCGGGCAGGCGCAGGGGGGATTTTTTTATGTTCAAGGCATAGCAGCGTTCTTTCTCTCATATACCTCATTCATTGGAAGGACCAGAGGCGAAGATGCCAAGGAAGCAAATCGAAAGATTTCATCAGCAAGTCGTCATAATTGGGACGAACGCGCAATAAGCTATTACTAGTCCAAAATCATGTACGAGTTGCGTCGCTGGCCTGCTCCGAAAAGACGGCGAGAGGCGGCGGACACAGGCGGCTACACAGCAGGAGGATACGCGGCAGTAACGGTACGTCCATGTACAGGCGAAATTCGATTGGGAGGGGATATTCAGTGGAGAAAGTGGACATTTTCAAGGACATAGCCGAACGAACCGGCGGGGATATTTACCTCGGCGTCGTCGGTGCGGTCCGCACAGGCAAATCAACCTTCATCAAGCGGTTCATGGAGACGGTTGTTCTGCCTAACATCACGAACGACGCCGATCGGGTAAGAGCAATTGATGAGCTGCCGCAGAGCGCAGCGGGCAAGACAATCATGACAACGGAACCAAAATTCGTGCCTAATCAAGCCGTTCAGCTTCGTGTGGCAGAAGGGCTTGATGTCAACATCCGTCTGGTGGATTGTGTAGGCTACGCCGTAAACGGGGCAAAAGGCTACGAGGACGAGAACGGTCCGCGGATGATCACGACGCCTTGGTTCGACGAGCCGATTCCTTTCCAGGAAGCAGCGGAAATTGGCACACGAAAAGTTATCCAGGAGCATTCCACCCTTGGAGTCGTCGTGACGACTGACGGTACGATTGCCGAAATTCCCCGCAGCTCCTATGTTGAAGCGGAAGAGCGCGTTATTGAGGAGTTGAAGGAGGTAGGCAAGCCCTTCGTCCTCATTGTGAACTCCACACGTCCGCGCAGTGACGAAGCTATTCAGCTTCGGAGCGAGCTGCAGGCCAAATATGATATTCCGGTGATGACGCTCAGTGTAGCCACGATGGGCGAGGAAGATGTCATGTCGGTGCTCCGCGAAGTGCTCTATGAGTTCCCGGTGCATGAAGTCAATGTCAATCTTCCAAGCTGGGTCATGGTGCTGAACGATCAGCACTGGCTGCGCAGCAACTATGAGAATTCCGTTCGCGATACGGTTAAGGATATCCGCCGTTTGCGTGATGTGGACCGCGTCGTTTCGCAGTTCATGGATTATGAATTTATTGCGAGAGCGGGCCTGAGCGGCATGAATATGGGCCAAGGGGTAGCGGAAATTGACCTCTATGCGCCGGATGAATTGTATGATCAAATCCTGATGGAAGTTGTGGGCGTGGAAATTCGCGGGAAGGACCATCTGCTGCAGCTGATGCAGGAATTCGCCCACGCGAAGCGCGAATATGACCGGTTCGCCGAAGCGCTGGAGATGGTGAAAACAACCGGCTACGGCATAGCAGCCCCATCTCTGGCGGAAATGGCACTCGACGAGCCGGAGCTGATCCGTCAAGGCTCAAGATTCGGCGTCCGGCTGAAAGCGACGGCGCCATCCATTCATATGATCCGTGTCGATGTGGAATCTGAATTCGCGCCGATCATCGGTACGGAGAAGCAAAGTGAAGAGCTGGTCCGGTATTTGATGCAGGACTTTGAGAATGACCCGATAAAGATTTGGGAATCCGACATATTTGGCCGCTCGCTGCACTCCATCGTGCGCGAGGGCATTCAGGGCAAAATCGCGATGATGCCGGATAATGCCCGCTACAAGCTCCAGGAGACGCTCGGACGTATTATCAACGAGGGCTCAGGCGGATTGATTGCCATCATTTTATAGTCCAAAATCAAGGCTGGAGGCACGCTCAGGCGTGTCTCTTTTCTCGTTTTTACAGATATAAGGATAATCTCTACATATAGGTTATTAATTCCGATTGACATAGTAGGAAAGCATGATATTATAATCATTATGAAAAATAGAAAGAGTTAGCAGGAGGAGAAAGAGAAGATGAAACAATGGGGAAAAGTAACTATTATGCTGCTGGCGGTTGCTCTGATGGTCGTGCTGAGCGCTTGCGGCAACAAAACAAACGAGAGTACAAATAGCGGCAGCAATGCAGCGAACCAGACCGGGGACAATGCAACGAACCAGACTGGCGAGGCTAACCAAGTCAATGAAGCCGGCACAACAAATGATTCCAAAGACCTGGATGCACTCAAAGGCAAAAAAATTGCCCTTATAATGCAGTTTAATACAGGAACGTTCTCGTCGCAATATATTCAGGGCGTCAAGGATCAAGCAGCCAAATTCGGCGGCGAGGTGCAGGTGTTCGCATCGGATAATGATCTTGCCAAAATGTCCTCCAACCTGGATGCGGCCGTCAACCAAGGCTTCGACGGGATTTTGATCGATCATGGACAAGCCGGTGCGCTTGAAGCCGGCATCAAAAAGGCTCTTGAGCAGAACATTCAAGTCGTCGTTTTCGACGCGGATATCAAAATTCCGGGCGTAACGGTCCTTCAGCAGGATGACCAGAAAATGTCGGAAATGACATTGAACAAAATGTCCGAGGATATTGGCGGTAAAGGCAGCATCGTTAAAGTGTGGGTAGCCGGCTTTGCCCCTATGGAACGCCGTGAAGTCGCTTATAAGGCGTTTATGGAAAGCAATCCGGACATCAAGCAAATCTCCGCTTTCGGTAATGCCAACAATCCAGCCATGGATGCACAATCGCAAATGGAAGCCGTTCTGAAGAAATTTCCGAACAAAGGCGATATAACAGCGGTATGGGCAGCATGGGATGAGTTTGCCAAAGGCGCTTCGCGCGCAATCCAGCAGGCTGGACGTACAGAAATTAAAGTATACGGTATCGATATGAGCGATGAGGATCTTCAAATGATTCAAGATACGGCCAGTCCCTGGGTCGCTTCCGCAGCCGTAGATCCGATCTCGATCGGCAGCGTTCAAGTCCGTTATTTGTATCAAAAATTCAACGGAGATCAAACGGATGAGACAGTTGTCCTCACTCCTTCCATGGTCAAACGTGAGGATTTGCCCGCTCTCCCGGAGAAAGTAAGTACATCGCAGCTTAGCCAATATGTTGAAGGTTGGGGCAGCAACGATCAAGGTTATACCGATACGTTGAAGGAGCTTGAAGCTTCAGCTGCAAAATAATAGCCCGTTTGCATGACGCAGGCGAATGAGCAGACAAGGAAGTGCAGCATGGGGTACGGCAGCAGTTTGATTATGCGCGGCATCGGCAAATCCTTTGCCGGTGTGCATGCGCTCAAAGAGGTTGATTTTGAAGTCCGGTCAGGTGAAATTCATGCTCTGCTGGGCGCGAACGGAGCGGGTAAAAGCACCTTGATGAAAATTCTTTCAGGTGCTTATACATCGGATTCCGGCTCTATCGAAATTGACGGCAAGACGATCCAGGTCCGGACGCCAGGGGATGCCAAAGCAAGCGGCATCCATTGCGTTTACCAGGAGGTCGATACGGCACTGGTTCCGCATCTGACCGTCACGGAGAATATTATGCTTGACCGCATTTCTTCGCCGGGAAGCCGCCACTTTCTTGGCTGGAAAGCCTTCCACCAGGAGGCGGAGGCCGTTCTGCGGCGCCTCGACTCTCCTATACCGGTCCGCAAACGGGTCAGTGAGCTGACCCTTGCCGAGAAACAGCTTGTCCTTGTCGCACGTCTGCTCACCGAACAAGCAAAGTTTGTCATTTTCGACGAACCGACCGCACCGCTCAGCCTTGAAGAGGCTGAGCGGTTGTTCCGTGTTATGAGGCAACTGAGGGACGACGGTATCGGTTGTATTTTCATTACCCACCGTCTGCCGGAAGTGTTCGAGATGTGCGGCCGGATTACTGTCATGCGTGACGGCGAGCGCGTACTTACGGAGGACAAGCAGGAAACCGATATGGACGGCGTCATTCAGGCAATGCTCGGGCGAAGCTTCGAGCAGGAATTCCCCAAAGCGGAGGCAGAAATCGGGCCAGTTGTGCTCGAAGTGAAAGGCTTGACAGCATCACGTATGACAGCATCACGTACTGTGCAAGATGTCAGCTTCTCGGTGAAGAAGGGGGAAATCGTTGCGATTGTCGGACTTGTCGGCGCAGGCAAGACGGAGCTTTCCCGGCTTCTGTTTGGCGCAGATGCCGTCGATTCCGGCGAAGTCCGCGTCAATGGAACCAGGATGAATCTCTCCCAGCCGGCCACGGCCATTAGCGGTGGTATCGCACTGGTACCCGAAGAGCGGCGGAGTCAGGGGATTCTTGTCTCTGAGTCGGTGCAGCGCAATCTCAGTCTGCCGATTCTGAAGCTGCTCTCGCGTTTCGGGTTTCTCTCCGGCTCAGGAGAACAGGGCAATGCTTCATCGGTGATCAGCCGTTTGGGCATCAAGACGCCGTCTCCCGCCCAGAAAACGATGTATTTAAGCGGGGGCAATCAGCAAAAGGTGGCAATCGGCAAATGGCTGAATGCTGGGGTAGACGTGTTTTTGTTTGATGAACCGACAAAAGGCGTCGATATTGGCGCCAAAAGCGATATTTTCCGCATCATAGGGGAATTGGCGCAGCAGGGCAGGGGAATTGTTTATTTAACATGCGAGTTCTCAGAGGCGCTGGGTATTGCCGATCGTATTCTGGTTATGTATGATGGACGGATTGTAGCTTCCTTTGGGCGGGGAGAAACGACCCAAGAGCAATTGCTCTATTATGCCAGCGGGGGAGGAGAAGGTACAGCATGATCAGCAAACCGATGGATTTTATTTTTAAATACGGCTCTATAATGGTTATAGGTATCGTCATCCTGTTTTTTTCTTTTTGGAATGAGCACTTTTTTACCTACAGCAACATAACGGATATTTTACGTTCCATCTCGATCGTTACTTTCGTTGCAATCGGCGTCACGTTCTCGCTGACTGTGGACGGCTTTGACCTTTCGGTAGGCTCCACGGTGTCGCTTACGACGGTTGTCTCCGCAGCCCTGATGGTTTGGTATGAGCAGCCGTTGATCGTGGTCATTGTATTTCCTTTGCTTATCGGTGTTGTGGTAGGGCTGATCAATGCCCTGCTGATCGTCAGAATCCGGATTCCGGATCTGCTCGCGACACTGGCTATCATGTATATTGTGGCGGGCGTTCATAAAACGTTCACCAAGGGCTACTCCATTTACAACAATATGCAGATGACCGATGGAACGACGGCTCCCGGCGTATTTCGGGAGGATTTCCTGTGGCTGGGACAGGGCAAATGGCTGGGAATCCCGATTCCGGTCATCCTCATGGTGATCGCCGTAGCAGGCGTGCATGTGTTCTTCACTTATACGCGATGGGGACGTCAAATGCAAATGACCGGCGGCAATGAAGAAGCCGCAAGGCTGTCAGGCGTTCGGGTCAAACGGATCCGCACCGCGGCTTATGTCGCTTCGGGCTTGTTCGCGGCTGTTGGCGGCATTCTGTTCTCGGCCAGGGTCGGAACAGGCCAAATCGACGCGGGTTCCTCCGTCTTGATGGAAGCGGTGGCGGCGGTTTTTGTCGGTTATTCCGTGCTCGGCGCGGGACGCCCGAATGTGATCGGAACGTTCATTGGATCGGTGCTGATCGGAGTGCTGCTCAACGGGATGACCATGATGAACCTGCAATATTATACCAATGATATTGTGAAAGGTTGTGTGCTTGTGCTCGCTCTGGCTGTTACATTTGTGCACTTAAACCGCAAAAAAACATAAAAAACCCATGGTTTCCATGGGAAAACCACCCTCCCCCTTGAAATTATATAGACGCTGTATTACTATAAATCTGTTCGTCGTACAGTATGCAGGAGTTGCACACTTATCCAAATTTTGATTTCAAGTGTGCGGCAAGCTGGCTCTTATCTTACGAAAAGGACAGCAAATTCATCTTTACTACAGCCTGCAGGTATAATTTCTCAGGTTTCGGTAAAACAGAATGATATTGATGTGCTTATGAACTGCACTTAAGGGGAGGTGAAAGAATTGAACAAAACGGAACTGATTGCCAAGGTAGCCGAGTTGACTGAGCTTTCCAAGAAGGATGCATCCAAAGCGGTTGACGCTGTATTTGATGCCATCTCGGATTCGCTGCAAGGCGGAGATAAAGTACAGCTTGTCGGATTCGGAAACTTCGAGGTGAAAAGCCGCGAAGCCCGTAAAGGCCGCAACCCGCAAACAGGTCAGGAGATTGATATCCCGGCCAGCAAAATCCCGAGCTTTAAAGCAGGTAAATCGCTTAAAGACCTAGTCTCCAAATAATAGCGCGGCACTGCCGCTGATGGCGCCCGGATGCTTGTTAGCATTCGGGCGTTTTTCGGGAGAAATCCCTATTGACAATCCCTTCTAATTCCAGTAAACTGGGCTTTGCGGTTGACGGGTGCAGTCTTGAAAGTGTCTGAAAGATGCTTGTACTGACCCGATTCATGGCGGGTGTTAGCTCAGCTTGGTAGAGCGCTACCTTGGGGTGGTAGAGGTCGCCAGTTCAAATCCGGTACACCCGACCATTTTATAAGACAAACCATAAACTGCTGCCCTTGAGCGCTTTCGTTCGGGAGGCGGTTTTTTAAATTCAAGGAGGACGGTTCTATGAGTGATTTGCATGGGGATTACATCGTCGTAAAAGCGAAAGCCCAGGGCGTGCAAGTAATCGGACTCACACGCGGACAGGATACAAAATTTCATCACACCGAGAAGCTGGACAAGGGTGAAGTGCTCATCTGCCAGTTTACCGATCATACGTCAGCGATCAAAATCCGCGGAAAAGCCACTGTTCTGACAAAGTACGGAACCGTCGACACCGAAGACTAATTGTAAAAGCAGGCATAGCCTGCTTTTTTAGTTTGTACAATGTAAGGAGAAGACCATTCTGGTTGCGGAGGCGTTGTAAGCATGTCCGTATGGAAGAGGCTTATCCTTGCATCAGCAGTAACACTGGCAATAACCGTTCTTTTAACCGCACTTCCTCATTTCCGGCAGGACATGCCGCAGCGCAGCGGAGATATAGCCGTTTTTCGATTGACGCCCATCAAGCAATTGACCAGCGGAAATCTGGTCGATTCCATGATCGGTCTGCAGCTGTCGCTTGCGATCAGGAAAGTAGCCTGGAACCAGGCTGCTCTCTCGATAGATTTGGTCGTGGATGGCCGGGGCAATGAAAACAGGGAATGGGCGGCTGATCTGCAGAGGCTGCTGGAACTGGCCTTTGTGCGGACGGATAACGTGAACCGTGTTTTGGTGCGTTTTGTCGAGCCGGTCCCCTCTGGAGGGGATACAGCACGGTCAGCCGCGCGGGTATTGGCAGCCGTCGACGTCAGGAAGACAGATGATTGGCTGGCTACCGAGCTGACCGGCCTCGCAGAGACGGATTTGCTGTCAAGCCCGGAGTGGAGACAGAGGCTGCGTTTGTCGGTATCTCAGGAAGGACTTATCCGTCTGGGGGACAGCTGACTGAATCAGATGCCCCTCTTTTGGATAACCCATTCACAAGGGGGTAGCTTGTAGCGCAACGCTTGACAAAATGATATAATAATTTAGATTATAGAACAGCACTGTTTTCGCTGATCTGTCCGGAGGCTTGACCTTATGAAACCATACAGAATACCTGAACTAGCCAAGAAGTACACGGATCATGAGATGATTCAGACACACACGGAGCTGCCGGAGTTTCCTGATTCGCGGATTCGGCTGCTTTTCGCTTTTCTGGCCAACCAAAGCACGCCTCTTTTGCACAGTGAGCTTTACTCGCTGGTTGCCGCTCTTGTACAGCTTGGTATGGATACCCACGATATGATTGATTCCGATTCCGGACATGTCCCTGAACGTGAGATGCGCTCGCGCCAGCTTAAGGTGCTCGCAGGGGACTACTTCAGCAGCCGGTTTTATCATCTGCTGGCACAAGCCGGACAGGTGGATATGATCAGGCGCATCAGCGAAGGAGTTTGTGAAGTCAATAAGCTGAAAATGAATTTGTACGTGAAGATGAAGCAGCTTCGGGTGACGGCTGAGGATTATCTGAACCAATGCATTCAGCTGAAAACCGAATTGTTCCAGGCTTTTACGGACATTCTGGATGATAAAGCGGTTCGTGACTGGCTGGTGCTTCTGCAGGGCTTCGGCCGATGCGAGGTCATTCTGGACGAACTGGCCCGCAGCGAGAAGCCGGAGCGTTTCGGCGGCAGCTGGGGCTATTGGCATGTCCTGGATGAGGGAAGCGAAGAAGAGAAGCAGGGACTTGCCGACAAGACCGCCGACAGTTTTTTTGTCGACGCTCTTCTTGCCAAGTATGATATACGCAGCCAACTGGCTGATAAATTGAAAAACGCCGTGGCGCATGTTCAAGCGGCCGCTTCCAGGCTTGAGTCCGATAAGCTCGTACGCGAGCTGCTGCAGATCGGAGAATCATTCCGGCGTCCGCTGATGCCTGCAGCTTCCGTCCACGGCGAGAGAAGGTGATCAAAGATAATGCAATCCAATTCCAAAGAGACGCATGTTCATGCTGTATTCGAGAGCATCGCTCCCAAATACGATCTGATGAACGATCTGCTCAGTTTTCGCAGACATAAGGCATGGCGCTCCTTCACCATGCGCAAAATGAACGTCAAACCGGGCGCAACGGCCGTCGACTTGTGCTGCGGCACATGCGACTGGACGATTGCGCTCGCGCGCGCAAGCGGGACAGGCAAGATGTTCGGGCTGGATTTCAGCCGCAATATGCTTGATGTCGGTCAGCAGAAAGTCGACCGGGAGAGTCTGGACAACCAGATCTCGCTTGTGCAGGGAAACGCTATGGAACTGCCGTTCGAGGACAACCGGTTTGATTATGCAACCATCGGATTCGGGCTTCGCAACGTGCCGGATCTTGTGCAGGTGCTCAAAGAAATGCAGCGCGTCGTCAAGCCGGGCGGCCAAGTGGTCTGTCTCGAGCTGTCCAAACCTGTATGGCAGCCTTTCAAGTCGATTTATTATTTTTATTTCGAACGTATTTTACCGAATCTGGGCAAACTTTTTGCCAAGCGTTATGAGCAATACAAATGGCTTCCGGAATCGCTTAAGGCTTTCCCGGACCAAAATCAGCTGGCGGCTGTATACCGGGAGATTGGTCTTCGAGACGTTCGCGCGTACCCGCTGACTGGTGGTATTGCCGCGCTGCATATCGGAACGAAGGGAACAGAGGAAGCATGATTCGCAAATTCAGAATTTTTTTGGAAATGATCAAGGTGGAGCATACGGTGTTTGCCCTGCCATTTGCTTTTATTGGCGCATTGCTTGGAGCAGTCGTTATGGAAAACCGGCTTCCGCAGTGGAGTGAGATCGGTTGGGTGCTTCTTGCCATGGTCGGCGCGAGAAGCGCCGCAATGGGACTCAACAGGGTGATTGACAGAGTGATTGACAAGAAGAACCCGCGTACGGAGAAACGTGCCATACCCGCAGGTTTGTTGAAAACCTCAGAAGTTATCCTGTTTATCGCGATATCATTTATTGTCTTGTTTTTTGCAGCAGCCAAGCTCAATCCTTTATGCATCAAGCTGATGCCGATTGCGGTTCTCATGCTGGTCTTTTATTCATACACCAAACGCTTCACATGGCTTTGTCATCTGGTGCTTGGACTGACCATCGGTCTCGCCCCTCTTGGCGCCTGGGTGGCGGTAACGGGAGAGTTCGCGTGGCCGGCATGGATTCTCTTCGGAACGGTAACCTTCTGGCTGGCGGGATTTGATATTATCTATGCCTGCCAGGATTTCGATTTCGACCGCAAGGAAGGCGTTCATTCCATTCCAGCGCGCTTTGGTCTATCAGGCGCTCTCTGGCTTGCGCGTCTCTTTCACCTGATTACGGCTGCGGGCTTCCTTACCTTATTCTGGATGACAAACTTAAGCTGGGGTTATTTGCTTGGGGTGGTCATCGCACTGGGCATCCTGTTCTACGAGCATCTGATTGTAAAGCCTGCCGATCTAAGCCGCGTCCAAACCGCGTTCTTCACAATGAACGGGGCGCTCAGCATCACATTATTCGGTTTTACACTAATCGATCTGATGGTGCTTCACCAATGGTAGGCGCAGGCACCTCGGAGGTGCGCAAGCGTTGGGTTGTCGGAATCACGGGAGCAAGCGGCTCTGTATATGGCATACGCCTGATTGAAGTTCTGCTTGCATCTGATGTGGAGGTTCATCTGGTTGTCACGGAATCCGGCTGGCGTGTTCTGAAGGAAGAATTGGGATGGGACACTACCCGCAGGCAAGCGGCGCTCGAAGACAAATTCAAAGCGGAGCTTGATGAGGGCAGGCTTGTTTTTCATCCTAATGCCAATATAGGCGCCACGATCGCCAGCGGATCTTACCGGGTCGAGGGAATGATCGTGATGCCCTGCTCAATGGGTACACTTGCTTCAATCGCGCATGGAAGCTCGAATAATTTAATGTCGCGCGCGGCGGATGTCATGATGAAAGAAGGGCGCAAGCTGCTGCTGGTTCCGCGGGAAACTCCGCTTCATGCGATACATTTGGAGAATATGCTGACCCTGGCCAGACTTGGCGTCAAAATAATTCCGGCGATGCCCGCCTTTTATAACGGACCGCAAACGGTCGCGGATATGGTCAACTTTCTCGTGGGAAAAGTACTGGACCAGCTGCCGATCGAACATCAATTGTACAGAAGATGGGGAGATGAGTAGCATGGGGCTGAACCGCCCGATCACCATCGGACGCATTGACTATACGAACGTCTGGCCGATTTTTCACTATGCCGAGGAGCAGCTGCCGGCTGCCCATTTTATTATCGACAGGAGAGTGCCCTCTGCGCTTAATACGGCCATGCAGCGGGGAGAAATCGATATCACCTCGATGTCATCCTTCGCCTATGCGCAGTATTCGGACAGCTTTCTGCTGCTGCCTGATTTATCAGTCAGCGCGGCAGGACGGGTCAATTCGATACTGCTGATTACAAAAGAGCCGCTGGAGAAAGTGCTGAAGGGGACGATCGCTCTGACATCCACTTCGGCGACTTCGGTCAATTTGCTCAAAATCCTGATGTCCTTGTACTACAAGGCTTCACCGGACTATATTACCATGGACCCTTCGCTTGACGAGATGCTGGGCAGTGCGGATGCCGCTCTTCTCATCGGTGACCCGGCGATTCAGGCATCATGGCGCAGTGAGGGATTTACAGTCATTGATCTTGGTGAACTATGGCGCAGCTGGACTGGCCTTGGCATGACCTTTGCCTTGTTCGCGGTGCATAAGGCTGCGGCAGCAGCATATCCGAAGGCGGTATCTCAGGTGCTGCAGGCATTAACGGACAGCAAGCGCCGCAGCCTTGCGGATACTGCGCCTTTAGTCAGCAAAGCCAGGGCCCAGTTGGGCGGAACTGAGAAATACTGGCAGCGCTATTTTCGGGAATTGACCTATAACTTTGGAACGAAGGAGCAGAAGGGGCTGTCGCTGTATTTTGAATATGCCCGATCACTTGGCCTGCTTGACCATCATGTCCGGATGGAGTTTTTTGCAGATCATACTGCCCTACAGGTGAACGAATGAAACTACTTGATATCTATGCCAAAATGAAATCCGATCTTGATATTCTCGAAGGGAAGCTGGCGCAAAGCGTCACATCGGATCACTCCCTTCTAAGCGAAACCTCCACCCATCTGCTGAAAGCCGGCGGCAAGCGCATCCGGCCCGTATTCGTGCTGCTATCCGGCAAATTCGGTGAATACCGGCTGGAAACGCTGGAAAAAATCGCGGTTTCGCTTGAACTGATTCACATGTCTTCACTTGTTCATGACGATGTGATTGACAATGCTGACACACGCCGCGGACAGCTGACGGTCAAAAGCAAATGGGATAACCGGATCGCCATGTACACGGGCGATTATATTTTTGGTAAAGCGCTCACTATTGTGACTGAGCTCAAAAATCCGCTTATCCATCAGATTTTGTCCAATGCGATGGTTCAGATGTGTATCGGTGAAATGGAGCAGATTCGCGATTTCTTCAATACGGAACAGTCGATCCGCGATTACTTATTGCGGATACGCCGCAAAACGGCGCTGCTTATCGCCACCAGCTGCCAGCTTGGCGCTATTGCAGCGGGAGCGGAATGGTGGGTCTCCAATAGGCTGTACCGCTTTGGCTATAATGTGGGAATGGCATTTCAAATCGGGGACGATCTTCTGGATCTGCTTGGAACAGAGAAGCAGATTGGCAAGCCGCCCGGTTCGGATATCAGACAGGGAAATATCACATTGCCTGTTCTGCTTGCGCTGCAGGAACAGGGGCGGGAGCAGCTGCTTCACGAATTAAATAAAATTCGCGAGTCCGACGGAGCAGGGGATACGAAAAAAGCGTTGAACATTATACGTAAGAGCGCAGGAATCCGGGTATCTGAGGAACTGGCAGCCCGCTATATCAACAAAGCGACCCAGGCTCTTGCCGATTTGCCGGATATACCTGCAAAGAAAAACCTGACGGATATCGCGCATTTTGTAGCCAAACGGAATTATTAGCATCAGCGAGGAGGAATTTATGATGGAAAAGACATTTTTGATGGTCAAACCAGACGGCGTTCAGCGGGGATTAATCGGAGAAATCGTTTCCCGTTTTGAGCGCAAGGGACTGAAACTCGTCGCAGCAAAATTCATGAGCATTACTCCGGAGCTTGCCGAGCGTCATTACGCAGAGCATATCGGCAAGCCGTTTTATCCGCCGCTTGTTGATTTTATTACGTCCAGTCCTGTATTTGCTATGGTTTGGCAGGGGGATAATGTCATCGCTCTTGCCCGTGCGCTGATCGGCAAGACGGATTCCATCGCAGCAGCTCCCGGAACCATTCGTTCCGACTATGCCGTACATACGAATTTCAATCTTATTCATGGATCGGATTCACCGGAAAGTGCTGAACGGGAGATCGGCATCTTCTTCAGACAAGATGAGCTGATTGAGTATGAGCAGACCATTCAGAACTGGATTTAATGGAGCATGGCAGGCAGCGGAGGTATGACGGTTGGAGGACATGGATTTCGTTCTTTTTTCAAAGCGAATAAAAGACAAGACAGATATCGACCTGACGCAGTATAAGGAAGCGCAGATGAAGCGGCGGCTGACAACGCTGCGGCAGAAGTACGGCTTTGATTCCTTCGCCTCCTATTGGAAGGCAATCGAGCATGATGCTAAACTGATGAATGAATTCCTTGATCGCATGACCATCAATGTTTCCGAGTTCTGGCGGAATCCCGGCAGATGGGAAGCGATGGAGAAACGCTTTATTCCGGAGATGCTCAAAGGCGGGGGGCGCATCAAGATGTGGAGCGCTGCCTGCTCCACCGGCGAGGAGCCTTATACGCTCTCGATGATCACGGCCGAACTGGGAGCGCTGGACAGGTCCTCCATTCTGGCTACCGATCTGGACCAGATTGTTCTGGATAAGGCGGCAGCGGGCGTATATCATGAGCGGGCTGTCCGTGATGTGCCGAAGAACTACCTGCAAAAATATATGACCAGGCAGGGGACGGATCATTATAGCATAACTGACCAGTTGAAGAAAGCCATCACATTCAAACAACAGAACCTGCTGAATGATCCCTTCGAGCGTCATTTTGATATTATCGTTTGCCGCAATGTTATGATCTATTTTACCGAGGAAGCCAAGCAGCTGCTCTATCACAAGTTCTCGCAGGCGCTCCGTCCCGGAGGACTGCTGTTTGTCGGCAGCACAGAACAGATCTTCAATCCTTCGCAGTATGATCTCGAAACCGAGGAAACATTCTTTTACCGCCGCAAGCTGTGAGCAGGGTATATCGTTTTCCAATTTCTCCAATACTAACAATTAGAAACAAACGGCGTTGGAGGTTTCATAATGGATAAACGGAAAGTCATAGCAGCTTACAAACGGGGATTTATCAATGTCCAGGAGTGCGCACAGATTCTTGGCATTGATATGGCCCAGCTTTCAGGATTGATGACTGATCCTTACTTGTCGGCGGATCCGAAAGTCAGGCTGGACAAGCAATCCGTTAACAGTTAGGGAAAAGGTTGGAGAAGCTGTCTGTCACGCTTGGTCAAAAGCGCGATAGACGGCTTTTTTGTATTTCGGGCAGGAGCCTCCAATTCCTTGTCAAACCGGCAAGGCTATACTATAATGAGCAAAGATATTTGGGCGTAAAACAAGAGAAGCCTGGTGACGATTTTCGTTGTTCGGTTTGAAGGAGGAGCACTAACGTGAGTTTACGTTATTTGACAGCAGGAGAGACCCATGGTCCGCAGCTGACGGCCATTATTGAAGGGCTGCCAAGCAACCTGCAATTGGATTTTGAAGAATTGAATTTTCAGCTGCATCGCAGGCAGAAGGGCCATGGCCGCGGACGCCGCATGCAGATCGAGAAGGATACGGCGAACATAGTAGGTGGTGTGCGCCACGGCAAAACAACCGGAGCGCCGGTTGCGCTTGTCGTGGAGAACAAGGACTGGAAGCATTGGACAAGCGTGATGAACATCGAGCCCATCGAAGGGGGAGATGAGGAGAAGCGCAGAGTTCATCGTCCTCGCCCGGGTCATGCCGATTTGAACGGGGGACTAAAATACAATCTGAAGGATCTTCGCAATGTGCTGGAGCGGTCAAGCGCCCGCGAGACGGCTGCACGTGTAGCGGTTGGAGCGGTGGCGCGGCAGTTTCTGGCTGCTTTCGGCATCAAGGTTGCAGGCCAGGTTATCCGGATCGGAGAAATTGAAGCCCCGGCCAACAATTTGCCGGTTGATGAGCTGATTGCACTCACAGAGGAATCGCCGGTTCGTGTGGTGGATAAGGAAACGGAAGCGAAGATGACAGCCTACATTGATCAAATCAAGCTGGAAGGCGATTCGATCGGCGGTATCGTCGAGTGCATCGTCGAAGGGGTCCCTGTGGGACTGGGCAGCTATGTTCAATATGACCGCAAGCTGGACGGACGGATTGCCCAGGCGGTTGTATCGATTAATGCTTTCAAGGGCTGCGAGATCGGGATCGGCTTTGAAGCGGGGCTGATGAAAGGTTCTAAGGTTCATGATGAAATCATGTATTCGGAGGAGAGGGGCTACCACCGCGCATCCAACCGTCTGGGAGGTTTCGAGGGCGGAATGACCAGCGGCGAGCAGATAGTAGTGCGCGGCGTTATGAAGCCTATTCCGACGCTCTACAAGCCTCTTCAAAGTGTTGATATCGATACGAAGGAGCCTTTTACAGCCCAGGTGGAGCGTTCGGACAGCTGTGCGGTTCCGGCTGCCAGCGTGGTCATGGAGCATGTTGTCGCCTGGGAAGTGGCCAAGGCATTCCTTGAAAAATTCGGAGGCGATTCGATGGAAGAGATTCGCGCCAATTATGACAACTATCTTGCTCAAGTAGGGCGCTACTAATGAGCGCGTTGCGTGAGCTCACTGTTGAACTGGGAGAGCGATCCTACCCGATCTATATCGGGGAAGGGCTGCTTGATCAGGCAGGAGAGCTGTTTGCGAAGCAGGGAATCGGCAAGAAATCGCCAATGCTGATTGTGACTGACGAACACGTGGCGGAGCGGCATTTGGCCAAGCTTGCGGCGGTTCTGCAAGAAGCCGGCTATCAGGTTACATCCGCCGTTGTTCCTCCAGGAGAAAGTTCAAAGTCACTCTCTGTTTTCGAGTCGCTGATGACCAAAGCACTGCAGGCGGGTCTTGACCGGAAGTCGACGGTTGTTGCGCTTGGGGGCGGCGTTGTAGGGGACCTTGCCGGTTTCGTGGCTGCCTCCTATATGAGAGGGGTCAAATTTGTACAGGTGCCAACAACGATACTTGCACACGACAGCAGCGTCGGCGGGAAGGTTGCGGTCAACCATCCGCTGGCCAAAAATATCATCGGTGCATTTCATCAGCCAGAACTTGTCCTCTATGATTTAAATACGCTGCAAACCTTGCCTCCGCGCGAGGTTAGTGCGGGTCTGTCTGAAGTCGTCAAGCACGGCTTGATCTGGGACGCGGAATTTGTTCAATGGTGCGATGATCATGCGGAGCGTCTGCTCGCTCTGGATCCTGAGTCGCTGGGCTATGCCCTTTACAAAGGATGCGGTGTGAAAGCGGCTGTCGTCTCCCGGGACGAGAAGGAAAACGATCTGCGCATGATTCTGAATCTGGGCCATACGATCGGACATGCGCTGGAAGCTGTGGCGGGCTATAACGAGCTGCTTCATGGCGAAGCGATTTCCATCGGTATGGTAGGCTCTGCCCGTCTGGCAGTCAAGCTGGGTGCCCCAGAACAGGTGCTGACGGTTACGAAGCGCGTGTTGGCGCGGGTTGGACTGCCTGTTCGTCTGCCGGAGCATCTGGATACCGATCGGATCATGGAAGCGATGAGCCATGACAAGAAATTTCTCGAAGGAACGATGGTCTTTATTGTCCCGACTGCAATTGGTCATGTGGAAATCAACAAATCCGTCTCCACGGCTCTTGTAAGAGAAATCGTGGAGCAATTGAAACAGGAGGCCGTTCAAGCATGAGTGTTCGAGGAATACGCGGTGCCATTACAGTCGATGTTAATGAAGAAGGACCTATCTTAACAGCAACCCTGGAGCTGCTGAAGGGTATTGTGAATGCCAATGCGCTGGTTCCGGATGATATATGCAATGTTTTCATAACCGTCACTCATGATCTTGACGCAACCTTCCCGGCGAGCGCCATCCGTCAGATGGCCGGCTGGGAGCTTGTTCCTCTGATGTGCGCGCTTGAAGTACCGGTCAAGGGAAGTCTGGAAAAATGCATCAGGCTGATGGTCTTGGTCAATACGGACAAAACGCAGAAACAGATCGAGCATGTCTATTATGGAGGCGCCCAGGCGCTCCGGCCGGATTTAACTAATAAATAATCGGCAAAGAGTCAAGAATACCAGATAGGGCCCGGTTCTTTACAATTGAACCCAACTCATATTGACGATTTATAGCCCCTGGTGTATAGTGTGGAAATACGAATGATGCAATAGTTAGAGCAGAGCTGAGCAAAGGCAGCGTTTATGTTGTCAGATGAGATGAGTAGAGCTGAGAGTAGTTGAGGTACCAACACGATTTCAAGCAGGATGAGTCGTTCATTTGCTGTGCCGCTTAAGGCCGTAATGAATAGACGACGCCCTCTAATTCGCGTTCCAGCACTCATGTTCCATCTTCTGACATGAACACTCCTGCTACGGCGGGAGTTTTTTTATTTTCATAAAAAGAGGAGAGATTGACATGAATCAGGAGCTGCAGCAGGTTATTCGACTTGCCGGGACCTACAATTTGATCCCGATCGTACGCCATGTTATGGCGGACACCGAGACACCGATCAGGCTGTTTCAGCATTTTTACCGGGAACCCCGCGCTTTCCTGCTTGAAAGTGTAGAAGGCGGAGTGAAGTGGGCACGATATTCCTTTATCGGCACGGATCCCTTTATGCTCATCCGCGGCAAGAATGGCGAGATGGTTGTGGAGCAAAGAGGC
Organism: Paenibacillus sp. JT22N12; assembly: GCF_056269365.1. Classification (NCBI taxonomy): domain Bacteria; kingdom Bacillati; phylum Bacillota; class Bacilli; order Caryophanales; family Paenibacillaceae; genus Paenibacillus; species Paenibacillus sp. JT22N12. The sequence continues at coordinate 1,163,216 of NZ_JBWDNU010000002.1, forward strand.
GAGGAGCAGATTCTCCGCGATAAACCGATCGAGCTGCTGAAGGCGCATTTGCGTTCGTTCAGAAGTCCGTCAATCGCAGAGCTGCCTCCGTTCACCGGCGGAGCGATCGGATTTTTCGGTTATGACTTGCTGCAGTATTATGAGAAGCTGCCGCCTCACCGTATTGATGACATGAATATGAACGACCTGCAGTTTATGTTCTGCGACCAGGTCATCGTTTTTGATCACTTCAAGCAGCAGATTCAGGTTATTGGCAATGTCCATATCCCGAATGCCGCGACAGACAGCGTCATTGCCCAGGCTTATGAAGAGACGCTGGCGAAGATTCAGGCCGCTATTGAACGCATTCAGCAGCCACTGCCTGCGCCATTGATGGCAGGAGGAACCATACCGGCTGATCCGGATCTGGGCGAAGTTGAATCCAATCTGACGAAGGAGCAATTCATCGCAAATGTGGATCAGGCCAAGGAGTATATCCGCGCAGGCGATGTGTTCCAGGTGGTGTTGTCCCAGCGCTTCAGCATCGAAACGGATGTCGAGCCGCTGCATGTATACAGAATACTCCGTAATATGAATCCGTCTCCTTACATGTACTATTTAAAAATGGATGATGAGGTCATCGTTGGCACTTCCCCCGAAGCCCTTGTCAAAGTGGACGGCGATCGGGTGGAGACCAGGCCCATCGCCGGTACGCGTCCGCGGGGCAAGACGGAAGAGGAGGATCTGCTGCTTGAGCAGGAGCTTCTTGCCGATGAGAAGGAGAGGGCCGAGCATCTGATGCTTGTTGATCTAGGCCGCAACGATATCGGCCGCGTATCCCAATTCGGCAGCGTCCACTGCGATGCCTATATGGATATTGAACGCTATTCCCATGTGATGCATATTGTTTCGAACGTATCGGGCAAGCTGCGCCCGGATAAAGATTTCTTCGATGCATTCGTCTCCTGTATGCCGGCCGGCACTGTTTCCGGCGCACCGAAGCTGCGCGCTATGGAGATCATAGCAGAGCTGGAGAACGAGGCGCGCGGCGCTTATGCCGGGGCCATCGGGTATCTCGGTTTTGGCGGCAGTCTGAATACCTGTATAACCATTCGTACGCTTATTTTCAAGAATGGCAAGGCCTACGTGCAGGCAGGGGCCGGAATTGTATGGGATTCGGTGCCGGAGAATGAATATGTGGAGACGATTAACAAGGCTAAAGCGATGCTGAAGGCCGTTCGCGCAGCCGAAGCGGTATTCTCCGCTCCGGAGCGGGGCGTCAACATGATCAATACGGACTATTACGCCAATGCGAAAGGGTGAGCGGAGCATGGAAACCGAAACGATATCGATGCAGCGCGCGCTGGCGGCGGTAATTGCCGGTAATGATTTGTCCCGTGAAGATGCGAGATCGGTTATGAGCATTATTATGAAGGGTGAGGCTACAGGACCGCAGATTGGCGCAATCGTCACCGCTTTGCGGATGAAAGGCGAGACCAAGGAAGAAATCACCGGCTTCGCCGAGGTCATGCGTACCCACTCCAACCGGGTGGAAACCCTGCAGGAGGGACTGCTGGATACCTGCGGAACAGGCGGCTCCGGCATTCATAAATTCAACATCTCCACAGCCTCGGCGATGATCGCATCAGCTGCGGGCGTTCGGGTGGCCAAGCACGGCAACCGCGCGATGTCTGGCAAAGCAGGCAGCGCGGACGTGCTGGAGGCCCTTGGCGTTCAGATCAATCTGTCCGCAGACCAGGCGGCAAGATGCCTGGAGGAGATCGGGATATGCTTCATGTTCGCCCAACTGTACCATCCCTCTTTGAAGCATGCGGCAGCAGCGCGGAAGGAGCTTGGGTTCCGCACCATATTCAATATGCTGGGACCTCTGACCAATCCGGCCGGAGCCGACCGTCAGCTGCTAGGGCTTTACGATATGGCGCGGACAGCAACTGTAGCTCAGGTATTGGGCGAGCTGGGGCTCAAACGAGCCATGGTTGTCAGCAGCTTTGACGGGCTGGACGAAATCAGCATTTCCGCGCCCACCCAAATTTCGGAGCTTGAGGGTGGCGTCGTCCATACCTATGCGATTACGCCGGAGGAGCTTGGTTTGCCAAGGCATGAGCTGAGTGAAATCGTCGGCGGCGAGGCGGATGTTAACGCGTCGATCATCAGAAGGATCTTTAACGGAGAAGAGCGCGGCGCCTATCGTGATATTGTGCTGGCCAATGCCGGAGCCTGTATGTTTATGGGCGGTGCTGCGGATTCGCTGCGGACGGGTGTTGAGGCGGCCAAGAGCATCATTGACTCTGGCAAGGCAGCGGCCAAGCTGCAGCAATTAATTGAAATGACAGGAGAGCTTGCCTATGTTTCTGGATAAAATCGTAGCTTCCAAACGCAAAGAAGTCGATGATCTGGCCGAGCATTTTTCAATAAATGAATATGAGCGCATCATTGCCGAGCTGCCTGCCTGCAAAGGGTTCGAGCGCACGCTCGCCGCAGGAACCAAACGTTCCCTTGGTCTGATTGCGGAGGTGAAGAAGGCATCGCCCTCCAAAGGGGTGATCCGGCCTGATTTTCATCCCGTTGAATTGGCGCGGACCTACGAAGAAGCGGGGGCCGATTGTATTTCTGTACTCACGGATGCGGATTATTTTCAAGGACGCAATGAGTTTCTGACGGAGGTCAGAGCCGCTGTGAAGCTGCCGCTGCTGCGCAAGGATTTCATCGTTGATTACCGTCAGGTGTATGAGACCCGTGCCATTGGCGCGGATGCCATCCTGCTGATTGCCGCTATTTTGCGTCCCACCTTATTGTCGGAGCTGCATGATCTGGCCAAGTCGATTGGCCTTGATGTCCTCTTTGAGGTCCACGATCAGGAAGAAATGGAGTCGGTGCTTGGACTTGGCAAGGCGACGCTGATCGGAATCAACAACCGCAACCTGCAAACCTTTGCCACTGATTTGAAAACGACGGAGCAGCTTATTGGATTTGTTCCTCCTGGTGTCACCGTTATCAGCGAAAGCGCCATATCATCCCCGCAGGATATTTCCTATCTGCAAACTGTAGGAGCCAAAGGCGTTCTGGTCGGCGAATATTTCATGCGTCAGCCTGATGTCGGCGTTGCTGTAGGGCAGCTTATGGGACCGGTGAATCGTTAATGAACGGTGAAGAGAATCAGGCCAGACGTACACGGGTGAAAATTTGCGGATTGCGCGATGCGGCAACCATTCGACTCATGAATCGTCTACCCGTCGATGAAATCGGTTTTGTGTTTGCCAGCAGCCGGCGTCAGGTTGCGCCGGAGCTGGCTGCCGTACTTATTGATGAGGTGCGCCAGCTGCGCACGCCTGCGGGTAAAGCTCCCAGGACAGCAGGAGTCTTTGTCAATGCCGACCTGATGACACTCCGCGATCTGCTTGCCATTGCGCCGCTGGACATTGTCCAGCTCCATGGCGGAGAATCTCCGGAGTTGTGTGCTGCAATCAAGACGGAACTGGGTGTAGAAGTATGGAAGGTGCTTAGCATGACCGAAGACGATCAGGCGGGGAATTCTCCTTCAGGGGAGGTTGGCAATGGTGAGGCTGCAGACGGTCAATTTTCCGGACCTGACCGTTTGGCGGCTTACCGGGGCGCTGTTGACGCTATCTTGATCGACACGGCAGGCGGCGGTACGGGCCGTTCATTTGCCTGGCAGGTGATAGACCGCTATCGTGAGGCGGCACGGGGGATCGGTGTTCCGCTTTATGTGGCGGGAGGACTCAATCCGGATAATGTCGCCGGACTGCTTGAGCGGTATTCGCCGGATGGCGTAGATGTGTCAAGCGGAGTGGAAACGGATGGAATGAAAGACATAGAGAAAATCAGGCTATTTGTGGAAAGGGTGAAAGGCGTATGAACCAGGTCCCGGATGCAAACGGGCGTTTTGGCAAATTCGGCGGACGTTACGTGCCGGAAACATTGATGAACGCGCTTCTCGAATTGGAAGAAGCATACAAACATTACTCCAAGGATCCGGATTTCATTGCGGAGGTCCGGTATTTGCTGAACCAGTATTCAGGCCGTCCGACATCGTTATTTTATGCGGAGCGGCTGACCAAACATCTTGGCGGAGCCAGGATTTATTTGAAACGTGAGGATTTGAATCATACAGGGGCGCATAAAATCAATAACACCATCGGACAAGGCGTGCTTGCCAAACGAATGGGCAAGACCAAGATTATCGCCGAGACCGGAGCAGGCCAGCATGGTGTCGCATCGGCGACGGTGGCCGCTCTTCTGGGGCTGGAATGCAAGGTATTCATGGGGGAAGAGGACACCAAGCGGCAGGAGTTGAATGTGTTCCGGATGAAGCTGCTGGGCGCTGAGGTTATTCCGGTCATGTCCGGCACCCGCACACTTAAGGACGCCTGTAATGAGACGCTGCGTTACTGGGTCAGCCATGTTGATGACACTTATTATATTTTGGGTTCTGTTACAGGTCCGCATCCGTATCCCATGATCGTACGCGACTTCCAGCGCATTATTGGCGATGAGACCAGGGAGCAGATTCAAAAAGAAGTCGGCCGGCTGCCCGACTATATCGTCGCAGCTGTTGGCGGCGGCAGCAACGCGATCGGGATGTTCTATCCGTTCATTGGCGATGAATCGGTCAGGCTAATCGGCGTCGAAGCCGCAGGCAAAGGCGTGGACACTGAGGAGCATGCGGCTACCATGACGAAAGGCAGGCATGGGGTATTCCAGGGATCGCTCAGCTACGTGCTGCAGGATGAATATGGACAGGTACAGCCGGCGCATTCCATCTCCGCAGGCTTGGACTATCCCGGTATCGGACCGGAGCATGCCCATCTCAAAGATACCGGACGCGCCCAATATGTGCCGATTACGGATGCAGAAGCGCTGGATGCGCTGCAGCTGCTGTGCCGCACTGAAGGTATTATCCCGGCGCTTGAATCGGCCCATGCCATCGCCGAAGTCACGAAGCTGGCTCCCAGGCTGAGCCCGGATCAAATGATCGTCGTCAACCTTTCGGGGCGTGGCGACAAGGACGTTCAGGCCATCATGGGCTATCTGGGAGGCGAGCAGGGATGAGCAGCTTGAATCGTATAGACGGAGCCTTCGAGGCTCTTCGCAAGGAGGGCGGGACCGCTCTGATCCCGTTCCTCACGATTGGCGATCCGGATATTGAGACCTCGATTGAAATTATCCAATCGCTTGAGGCTGCGGGAGCGGATATGATTGAGCTTGGCGTGCCGTATTCCGATCCCCTGGCCGATGGACCGGTCATTCAGCGCGCTTCCGAGCGCGCCTTGAAGAATGGCAAAGTCACGCTTGCGGACTGCGTACAGGTAGCTGAAACCGCGCGGCAGGCGGGCGTTCAGATTCCATTTATTCTATTTTCCTACTTTAATCCGATTCTCCAGTTCGGCCTTGAGCCATTCTTCCGCTTTATTGTGGACAAGGGCATCAGCGGTCTTATTATTCCCGATCTTCCGATCGAAGAGGACGGGGAAGTCCGTTCCATGGCAGAGCAGGCGAATATACATCTGATCCCGCTCGTCGCTCCAACCTCTCACGACCGCGTCGCACGGATTGCCAGCAAAGCGCGCGGATTTGTCTACTGTGTATCCTCTCTTGGTGTCACCGGGGTCCGTGCCGATTTTCATCAGGGAATCGACGAATTTCTGGCCACGGTCAGGAATAACTCGTCGGTGCCTATCGCGGTCGGCTTCGGGATTTCCAGCCGCGAGCAGGTTGAACGCTTTGGGAAGCAGGCGGACGGTGTGATTGTCGGAAGCGCTATTGTCCGTAAAATCGAAGAGGTGCTGCCTCTGCTTCACGAGCCGCAAACAAAGGCCGAAGGTCTGGAGCAGATCCGCGCATTCGTCAGCGCCCTCAAAGGTTAGAGGCGAATTGCCGGATTGCTCTTTCCATGAGGCCGCCGATAAGTAGAAAAAGCTCTGCAAGCGATGCCTTCGGGCCGCTCCTGCAGAGCTTTTTTCGATGGTTGTTGGCTAATGTTCAATTCATAAGCTATAAATAGGCATCCGAAGCGGTGTAACGGTCCGGCTTGTCTATAGCAATAATAGTTCCCGACATTTCAAGGTCATTTTTGGAAAATGGAGCTGTTTTATCTTTTCCTTTAAAATGAAAGCGACTTATGAGACAATGAAGCTTGAATGTTAAATTCATTAATCAAAGAGGTGACTATTGGTGCAGCCTAAACAAAGTATCGTAAATTTACCTGTGTATCAACCCGGCAAACCGATTGAAGAGGTTAAACGTGAGCTTGGACTTACTGAAGTCATTAAGCTTGCATCCAATGAAAATCCATTCGGATGCTCGGAGCATGCGAAAGCTGCAATCCAGGATGAGCTTGCGAACATCTCCATTTATCCCGATAGCTTCAGTACGGCATTAACCAGCGCTGTTGCCGATTATCTGCAGGTAGAACGCAATCAGCTTATTTTCGGTGCCGGCTCTGATGAGGTCATCCTGATGCTGGCCCGCGCATATTTGTCTCCTGGAGACGAAACCATCATGGCAGATGAGACCTTCCCGCAGTACAAGCATAATACCGTCATTGAGGGAGGGACTGCGATTGAGGTGCCGCTCAAGGACGGTACGCATGATCTGCCGGCGATGCTGGCGAAGATCACGGACCGCACCAAAATCATCTGGATTTGCAATCCCAACAATCCAACCGGAACGATCAACAATGAAGACGAACTGGCCCATTTCGTAAGCCAGGTGCCGAAGAATATCATTATTGCCTTGGATGAGGCTTATTTCGAATATGTGACAAATGCTGATTATCCGAACAGCCTCGAGCTGCTGCGCGGGCATGAGAACATTATTATTTTGCGGACATTCTCCAAAGTATACGGCCTGGCTTCGCTTCGTATCGGCTACGGAGTTGCGCATTCCGGCCTGATCCGCCACGTGAACCAGGTGCGTGAGCCCTTCAATACTACGCGGTTCGCTCAGGCTGCTGCCGTCGCTTCCCTGGCCGATCTTGATTTCCTGAACAATTGCAGGGAACGCAATGAAGAGGGACGGCGCTATCTGTACCAGGAATTTGACCGCCTGGGTCTGAGCTATTTCGAATCGCAAGGCAATTTTGTGATGTTCGATGCCAAGCTGCCATCTCAGCAGGTATTTGACGGTTTGCTGCGCAGAGGGATCATCTCCCGTGCCCGCTGGACGTATTACCCGACTTATATCCGCATAACGGTGGGCAGTCAGGAACAGAATCAATCGTTTATCCGGGCTCTGGAAGAAGTGCTTCAAGAAGCGGCGGTGCTGGGTTAATATTATGACTAAAATTGCAATATTCGGCGTCGGACTGATGGGCGGGTCGCTGGCTTTGTGCTTCAAGGGCAAGCCAGGGCTCACCGTCGTCGGTCATTCTGTACGCGAATCATCCGCAACCAAGTACATGGAGAGAGGCGTTGTCGATTATGCGACAACGTCCATGCATGATGCTGCTGAGGGTGCGGATTTTATTTTTCTGTGCGTACCTGTTGGAAACCTGGAGCAATATGTGCGCGAGCTTAGCGCCATGAAGTTGAAGCCCGGCTGCATTATTACGGATGTCGGGAGCACCAAGGCATCTGTTGCTTTGACGGCCAGCAGATTATTCGGCAAGGACGTCACCTTTATAGGCGGACATCCCATGGCAGGATCGGAGCGCTCAGGCGTTGAAGCAGCCTCGTCATATTTGTTTGAGAATGCGTTTTATGTTTTGACCCCCGCAGCGGGTACGCCGAGCAGCGATGTGGACAAGCTGACCGGGCTGATCAAGCTGACCAAGGCGCATATCGTCCACGTGAACCCCGAGGAGCATGATGAGATTGTCGGGGCTATCAGCCATCTTCCGCATATCATTGCTGTGGCGCTCGTCAATCAGGTGCGCGGCTATAATGAGAAAAATCCACTGAACAGCGTGCTTGCCGCAGGCGGTTTCCGCGATATTACCCGTATTGCGTCCAGCGACCCTGTTGTATGGCGCGATATTCTGATCAATAACAGCGGTGTGCTGCTCAAGCTGCTCAAGGATTGGAATCTTGAAATTCAGACATTCATTCACATGCTTGAAGCAGAGGATGGCGAGGGGATAGAGCGAGCCTTTCAGGAAGCGGGTATTTTTCGCAGCCAGCTGCCTGAACGACGCAAAGGCATGATTCATTCGATCTATGAATGCTATGTCGATGTGCCCGACCACCCGGGAATTATCGGCAAAGTGGCGACTGAGCTCGGCAACAGCAGAATCAATTTGAGCAATATCCATATTATCGAGAGCAGGGAAGATGTACCCGGCGTGCTTCGGTTGTCTTTTCGTACTCAGGAGGATCTGGATCAGGCCGTGGCCAAACTGGATGAAATTGGATTCCCTGTCCATTTTTAAAATAAATCTGTTATTTATGAAAACGCTTATTGACAAAATGAAAACGTATACATATAATAAAAGTACAGTATGGTTTCTCTCCACTCCTATCCAATCCTTCGCACTATGTGCGAGGCCGCCTCTAGAGGCGGCCTTTTTTTTATGCTTTCTTCTATAAAGGGAGCCGTTTCAAGTCCTGTGTATTTTTTTCCTGATCCGCTTCCTTCTAAAGTGAAACTTTAACCGTACTTCTTCCGTCTAATCTTATGGCAGACATATGCTCGGGGTTTTTACATACTCGTGTTTATCCGTTCGACCCGATAATTTTGAGAAAAATTTATCTTTCAATATGGACCTCTATGTTACAATGAACGTATCGTCTGTAAAAATGTGGGATGATAAAACATGTCGAAAGAAGCAGGAATTTGGTCTCATTCCCCGAATTCTATTCGTTAAAATATAAAAATGTATAAACTTTTGTCTATACTCTGCATATTTCCATGGCGAAGAAATTTGCCGTACTGCCCAAGAAAGACGTCAGCCGTTTCTGCCTTCTATAAAAAAATTCATTATTTTGCCTTAGCCGCGCAACTTTTTCCTCCTGTTTCGGTACAATATTATACCGAAGCGGAGTACTCCTATGGCCAAGGAGGGTCGCCCGCGAATGACCGATTCCCAGTTAATACGCGAAATCAAAGACGGTAACGTACAGCTCTATTCGGAACTGATGCGGCGCTACCAACGTAAAATCCTTGCTTTCATCTATCACATGCTCAAGAGCGCAAAGCTTGAGCTTCTGGCTGAGGATCTATGCTCGGAATCCTTTTACAAAGCGTACCGCAGCCTGCATTCGTTCAGGGAAGTTGATGCTTCCTTTTCCACATGGCTGTACACCATTGCAAGAAATACGGTATTAAGCGAGCTGCGAAAGCAGAAGACGGGCAATGTGTCGCTTGATGAAATCGGCTTTATGCCCACAGCAGCTCTCGATACGGTGCCTGAGCATCGTTTGCTGCAAAATGAGCGGATGTCGATGGTAAGGGAAGCGATCAACAGTCTGCCCGAGAAACAACGCTCCGCGCTTATTCTACGGGAATACGATCAACTGGATTATCAGGAGATTGCCAGTATCCTCGGACAGACGGTAAGCTCGGTCAAATCCTTATTGTTTCGTGCACGCAGCAGCGTTAAAGTACAGCTCGAACCGTATTTCGGCGATTCGCCATTGCTGGAGGAATACGAGGGGATGAAAACGTGATGAAGTGCCTCCAAGTTCAAGAGTCGCTTGGCATCTATTGGGATTTGCCCGAGAATGATAAAGAACGTATAATGGTAGATGAGCATCTTCTAACCTGTGAAGCATGCAGGGAGGATTTTCGCATATGGCAGGAAAGTGAAGAATTGATTCGTGATTTCTCCGACAATGAGGACGAAATGGCCCCCATTGATCATGTGAACCGCGATGTGATGGAACGGATTTACAGCGAGCAAAGCTGGCTGATGCCGATTCCTACCCGCAGCTATCAATTCACCCGGACATTCCGCCGAAACATGACAGCGGTCATTGCATGCTGTATGGCAATATTCGTTTGCGGTTTATTTTACCTTATGATTGGCTATGATGGCTCTTCTACTGCCGATGTTGCCAAAATGACAGGGATGCTGGATACAGCTGACGCATCCAACGACAGCTCGGTCATCAGCGCCGCTTTTTATGCGGATGTTCCAGTGGCCAGCATCAGTGATCCCATAATACTTAATGTTGTACCGACCATCCCGCAGTACTGGGTTGCTTTTTCCCTGCTTGGGATGATTATGACGCTGCTTATCCTGAATTGGTTTTCGCGAACGCGAAATTAAGCATATGTCCAATAAGAAAGAAGGGCTTTGATTGCGACTCGGACTTATCCGTCACGGCAAAACCGATTGGAACGCGCTTGGTAAAATCCAGGGTCAAACGGATACGCCGCTTAATGCGGAAGGGATCAGGCAGGCTCATGCCCTTGCGGCGAGACTTAGCGGTGAAGAGATGTGCTGGGACGGGGTAGTAACAAGCGATCTGAGCCGTGCCCGCGAAACAGGACGGATTATAGCAGAGAAGCTTGGCATCCCGCTATTGCCGGCAGACGAGCGTCTGAGAGAGCGGTATTACGGCGCTATCGAGGGCACAACGGAATCAGAGCGTATAGAAAGATGGGGCCCGGATTGGCGGAAAAGCGACAGCGGTCAGGAAACGGATGAAGAGCTTCGCATCCGCGCACTTTCTTTTGTTGAAGAGGCAGCGGAGAGCAACTCCAAAGGCAATATTCTTGCTGTCACACACGGAAGTTTGCTGGCTCAATTAATGCAGGCGATGTGCGGTGATCTGGAGGATAAACCCATTGTAAATATGTCTTTTTCCATTATGGAGCGTTCGGATAAACAGTGGATACCATTGCTCCATAATTGCGCTATACATCTGGAACAGATCCATGCCGAGCGTCATTAAGTCTCGACCATTATCTGCCTAAGCTGCTTGACCGTCCTGACGGTCAGGCGGCTTTTTTTTATGTTCCGAGGTTATAAAATCCGTTAAAGTTCCCATAATGGTAGTAAACCTGCAAGAGAAACCGGGAATGGGGGCGGACAAGTTGAAATTGGCGGATATGCTCAGTTACGCGGACATCGGTCAATTAAGCCGTATTGCGACAACCTACCGATGCGAGTGCAGCGGTAATTCAAAGAATGAGTTGATCCAGTCTATTTTATCAACGGTAAACCGCAGGGAAGTGTTTGAGACTCAAATCGGCTCAATGAAAATGGAAGATTTGCGTTTTATCAACTCGCTGCTCTTTGACTCCAGAGATTCGTTCAGCCTGGAAGAACTGATCGCACGTGTGCAGCAAAGCAAGTTCGGTCAGACTTCTGCAGAGCCAGCGGCTGTAACACCCAGTGTTCTGCCGCAGCCCACAGCCAAGGAAACGAAAAAACCTGCCAAGCGTTCAAAAAAGTCACCAGTACCCGCTGTGGAAAGCGGGCCGCGCGAGACGATATCCCGATTCAAGCAGTATGGATGGCTGTTCAACGGCTATGAAGGCCCCAACCGGTATTTGTTTCAAGTTCCCAGCGATCTGAAAGAACGTTTCAAGGAAACGCTTGGTAAACAGTTTCTTGCCCAAGCGGTCTATGTAGAGGAAGAACCTCACGCTTACCGGGATGAGCAGCTTATTTTAGGTGAAGATGTCATGCATTTCCTGGATTTTGTTTACCACAACGAAATCCCTCTGACTTCAGATAGTGTCATGTATAAGCGCAGTATGATGCAAATCATGGACCGCTTTGGCGTGAAGGAGGCATTTCCTGCAAGAGGCGAATGGCGTTTTGGTTATGGGCGGCGGATTAAAGATTACCCGAACCGGCTGTCCCTGATTTACGACTACTGTTACTATAACGGATGGTTATCCGAGGCTGATTCGCTGCTGACTTTGACATCTGCCGGGAAGGAGCGCCAGCTGAAGCGGATCCCCGAGCCGTCGGACAAGCTTTATGTGTTCTGGCTGCGTCTGTATAAAGGCGCTATTCCCAACATCAGGGCTATCGTACACTGGATTGACCAGCTGTCGCACAAATGGGTGAAGCTTGCCTCATTGCAAACGGTGCTGACCCCGTATATAAAACCTTTCTACTACGATCAACCGGAAACGATACTGGAACAGCGCTTGCTTGGGATGATGATGCATCTGGGGCTGCTCAGGATCGGAGATGATCCGGCAAGCGGGCAGGTTGTCCGCATGACACCGATTGGACGTTCCATCGTAGCGGGATTAAGCATCGAGAATGACGCTATTGTTTTGAACTGAAGAACCCTGACACAGACGGGCAAACGCACATTCGTTGCTCGTAAGGGCCAACGTCCTTAGCGACGCTGGCTGCCCTGAATATAGTAAAGTAAGAGCCGGTTCGCTCGTCGGTTAGTTTAGAAGAAAAGTTCAACCTATATGTCTTCACTTGAATCGCCTGCTTTAATCGTCGATAACCGGACAAAAAAGACGATTGCAACGTATGAGACACGGACGATGGAAGCCTTCATGGCGAAAGGAATGAATATAGGATCTCTTAGGCGCGGTGTTGGAGGTGTATCCTATGGACAAAATGAAAGTGACGTATGAAGCAATGCTGGGACTTGCTGCGGAAATGATGCTGGACGAGGTTGTGCTTAAGTTCCGCAAAGACCGTCTGTACCAGGCGATCGATGAGGCGCTTATCTCTGGAGACAGGGATACGTTCCAGCGTTTGACAGAAGAACTGAAGCTGCTGCACGTATAAGTGGGCGATATACTGCTCCATACAGCCAATATGGCCTGCACCGCCGGATGAAGATCCGAAAGCGGTTGCGGGCCATTTGTTTGTCCATCATTATGTGATAGGATAATAGGATAAGTTAAGTGAAGCGACATTATAAACAGAATGGAACAAGGAAAGGTGAATGAATTACGATGAAATTCAGCGATCTTACCCCTGAGCAATGGGCGGAGCTTCAGCCTTATCTGGATACGGCAATCCTGCCGGTAACCGGTCTTTCCGGCGCTGAGGCGCCGTATCAGGCTACGGCAGCGCTTGAGAAGCTGAGGGATGTGCTTGATCTGATCGAAAAGCCGTTCAAGGGCCGTACCGTTACATATCCAGCCTGCCATTATGGAGAATGGAACAAGGAAACCATGAGGCAAGTCGCCGGCGCATGTCTGAATTTAAAACGTTCGGCCGGATTTAAATATGTGATTGTCGCGGCTGCTTTTGCCGAACCCGCCTTCATGAAGGCTGAGGAAGCGGACCTGTTCATCGGATTGGATTTGTCGGGTGCTTTGCCAAGTTCAGAAGCTGTAAGCGAGTCGATTCGACATTTGTGGCTGGGCCAGACAACTTCATAAACTTTCATGTTTGCTTGCATAAGGTAGGGCATGATGGGGAAAAACAAATGCCAGACAAGGTCAATTGTGACAAAATGATAACAAATTTAAGAACGATTTTCGTACGATCTGCAATTTGCCCACCTCATTCTTGACGCTCCAAACCACCTAGGCTATTATAGGTAATGTCCTAGTTCGTAATACGTTTTGCCTTCTCCGGCAGAACACAAGATATGGCTCGCAAAGGGGGTAGAACAGTAGATGAGTAATCACGAACATCAAGAAACCGCACACCGTCCGGTAAAACGAAACGGAATGTCCCGGCGTCAATTTCTGTCGTATACGCTCGGAGGCGCAGGCGCATTCATGGGCGCAGGAATGATACTCCCGATGGTGCGGTTTGCGGTTGATCCGATTTTGCAGAAAAAAGAAACCGGTACCTTCGTTAAAGTAGTTGAAGCATCCAAAATAACCAATGAACCGCAGGAATTTAAATTCAAAATCCATCAGGTTGACGGCTGGTATATCAGTGACCCTGAATTGACCGCGTGGATTTCAAAAGATTCACAGGGTAAAATGTTTGCTTTGTCGCCAGTGTGTAAGCATCTGGGCTGTACGATCGGCTGGAACACGGAAAAAAACAATCAATATGTGTGTCCTTGCCATGGCGCCCACTATACACAGGAGGGCAAGAATCTCGTCGTTGCGCCAAAACCGCTTGATGAGTATGAATTGAAGGTTGAGAATGAATGGATCTATCTCGGCCCGGTTATGCCGAATACACGGTTCAAATAAGGAGGCGTAAGCTCAGATGTTAAAAGGTGTATACAACTGGATTGATGAACGTCTTGATATTACGCCGATGTGGAGGGACGTCGCCGACCATGAGGTGCCGGAGCACGTTAACCCTGCTCATCATTTCTCCGCATTCGTGTATTGCTTCGGCGGACTGACGTTTTTCATCACGGTTATCCAAATTTTGTCGGGTATGTTCCTCACGATGTATTTCGTGCCGGATATTATCAATGCATACAAAAGTGTTGACTATCTGCAGCATAAGGTCGCTTTTGGCGGTATTGTGCGGGGGATGCATCACTGGGGAGCGAGCCTTGTTATCGTTATGATGTTCCTGCATACGCTGCGGGTATTTTTTACAGGCTCATACAAGGCGCCTCGTGAAATGAACTGGGTTGTCGGCATGCTTATTTTCTTCATTATGCTGGGTCTCGGTTTCACAGGTTACCTGCTTCCTTGGGATAACAAAGCGTATTTTGCAACAAAGGTTGGTATCCAGATCGCTGAATCGGTACCTTACATAGGTACATATATTAAAGAACTGATGCAGGGCGGAGAAATTGTCGGTGCCGAAACGTTAACACGCTTTTTCGCCATCCATGTCTTTTTCTTACCAGGCGCATTGCTTGCGCTTCTCGCGGCTCACTTCTTTATGATCCGGAAGCAAGGTATTTCGGGACCACTATAAGTCGAAGGGAGGCAATTTGCGAATGGCACATGAAAAGAAAACTGGGGAAAAGGTCGTCTTCGTTGGCGATTCGCGTGTTCGACAGCGCGTTCGGACTCCGGCTGTACCACCTGACTATTCCGCCTATCCGGGGAAATCGGAAGCTTTCATTCCGAACTTCCTGCTTAAAGAATGGATGGTCGGGGTTGTTGTACTCGTGGGTTTCCTCGTCCTGACGATTGCGGAACCGGCACCGCTCGGTTATCCGGCAGATCCGACGAACGCGGCGTTTATTCCGATGCCGGACTGGTACTTCCTGTTCCTGTATCAATTTCTGAAGCTTCCTTACGTTTCCGGAGGGTATGTTGTACTGGGAACTGTAGGCGTACCTGGTGTCGCATTCGGGGCGCTGCTGCTTGCGCCGTTCCTCGATACCGGCAAAGAACGCCGTTTCTACAGACGTCCAATAACTTCGATCCTGATGATTTTATCGCTGATCTCGGTTTTTTATTTGACGAAAACATCCTGGGATCATTATCAGCATGAGCTGGCTCTGACCAATACGGTTCCTGAGCATATCGTTCGTGAAGAGAAGGCCCGCGAGGCTGCCTCCAAAGGCCAGGAGCCGGGACAGGCTGAACAGGAAGCGGCAAGCATTCCGCTGGTGGACGCAGATGATCCGGCAGTAGAAATTACGAAGAAAGCTCAATGTATTGCCTGCCATGGCGCAGATCTCAAAGGTAATGAAAGTTCCCAGGTACCATCGCTTCACGGCGTTGGCGACATACTGACCAAAGAAGAATTGGTTGATACGGTCACCAATGGTAAAGGCGGAGGAAAAATGCCTGCCTTCAAGGACACTTTGAGTGCGGAAGAGATCGATCAATTAACAACCTGGCTTGCGAAGCAGAAGAAACCTGAGTAATACAGCTTGGATGAAAAACCTGATCGGAAGACTCGATCAGGTTTTTTTTGTAAATTAATCCGACCTCACCAATGAAAGGGTGGCTTGCTTGTCTTCTCTCTCTTTTTTCTGGAGCAGATCGTTTTTGACCAACCGGGTCATGCTGTGGCTGCTGTTTGTCGTGAATGCGGCAGGAACGGTTTATGGCTATATATGGTACGGGAATCAAATCGAGTATACCATCGAGAATAATCCGCTCTGGCAGGTGGTTTTCGTGCCGGACAGTCCGACTGGAAGCCTGTTTTTTACGTTGGCGCTCTTATTCTTGCTTTTCCCCAAAGCAGGAAGTCCTTCTTCAGCTTATATCGGACTGCGCTCCATCATCGAGGCGCTTGCGGTTCTGACTTCATTTAAATATGGAATATGGGCGGTTACGATGATTGCTGCCGGAGCCGCACAAGGTGATGCGCTCGTGTGGCAGGACTATATGCTTGTTGTTTCTCATCTGGGGATGGCGCTCGAAGGTCTATTGTTCGTAAGATTTATGATTTTCGGACGAACTGCCGCTGTGATTGCGCTCATGTGGATGCTATTGAACGATATTCTGGATTACAGCAGTGATATCTTCCCTTGGCTGCCGAACGTGCTCGAAGATGATCTGGATGCGATTCGCAATTTCACAATCGGATTATCGATCCTGACTTTGCTGGTGACGAACCTGACGCTCAAATTTCGCAAGGTCTAAAATGGGACAGCCCTCCATAAAGTAATATTGGAGGGGATGAGCGTGAAATTATCGTTGTCAGGGTTAATAGTCGGCATCGCGGCGATGCTCATGGTTGTTGGATGCAGCGATAAAGGGCCAAACCAAGTCCAGCATGTACAAGCTATGACTGGACTTGCCGGAAGTCTTCCCGCCTCGCTGGAATCTCTGGAGATGCTCTCGGAGGCGTTCTACACGGCTGCGAATAATGGCAACCGGCAGCTTTCCTATACGCTGTTGAGCAGGATCCGGCAGGCCGCAAAATCTTCGGAGATTCGTCAGCTGGGCAGTCAGACTGGTTGGAAATCATGGGATCAAAGTGTGAACAAGGTCATGGAAGACCTGACATATAACCGGACCAGCCCGGAATGGATAAATGAGGCTGCGAGAATGAAGCTTGCTGTTGATGCGCTGATTAATCCAAAAGCTCCGCTTTGGCTGCAGTATGAGGATGTGCTGCAGGATGACCTGCGCCGGGTTCATCTCGCCTGGAAGTCGCAAGGCAACGATCATGCATTGGCAGCACTGCAGCAGCTTGAAACCTACAGCCGGCATATAGATAGTATCGAAATGGCTGCGCTGATGCAGCGGCCTGAATTATTGAATACGCATCTGCAGAGCAGTTTGGATTACATCCGGCATATGCTCGAAGCCAGCCGGCAGGGAAGCGGAAGCACTCCTGCTGTTTCGACAGCGCTTGCTTCGCTTGAAGAAGCGGCAAGCTCATTATTTGGCATCGATGAAGAGGAAGCAGCCATAAACCAGCATCTTCCGCTTATGCCTGACGATGTGGGAAGAGCTCCGGTTAGCGAGCAGCTGGCAGTGCTCTATATTTCTGCAATTGTGATGGGAATTCTGGCATTTGCCGGATGGCGCAGATATGCTTTTGAACAAAAACACGGTACCGCCATTCCAGCTAAAAAGCGGCGCTGACCAAACCATCCGGCAGCAGGGCTGTCACGGACACCTTCTAAGATAAGGTGCCCGTGACAGCCCTGTTTGCTTCATTTCTGCTGAAATCCTTCTCCGAGTACATCATGCACATCCGTTACAACGATAAATGCCAGCGGGTCCAGACTGTGTATGAGCGTTTTCAGCTGTCTTATCTCATGGCGGGCAACTACGCAGTAGACAACTTCCTTCTGATTCCCGGAAAATGCTCCTCTTGCCGGAAAAAGCGTCACTCCCCGATCCATTTCCTGCGTAATCAGTCTGGCCAGATGTTCACCATCCTCCGTGAAAATAGAGAAAGCTTTGGCTGCATAAGCCCCTTCCTGTATGAAATCAATCACCCGGGAACCGATAAAGACAGCAACCAGGGTATACAGTACCTTCTCCTTCGAGATATACAACAGGGAGGAGCCGATAATGGCCGCATCAAGAAATAAGATGATTTGTCCCATGCTCCAGCCCCTGTGCTTGGATGCAATCCGGGCAATGATATCGGCCCCGCCGGTTGTGGCGCCGAACCGGAATACAAGCCCGAGACCAAGTCCCAATGTTACTCCAGCGTAGAGCGCTGCAAGAATATAGTCGTTTGAAGTGCGGAAGGGGACGATCCAGCCGATGGCGATCAGCTTCTCGAGCAAAGCGAGAAAAAATGTCAGCGAGAGGGTCCCGAACAGGGAATAACCCAGCTGCGACCGTCCAAGGAAGCGCCAGCCTGCTGCAAATAAAGGAATGTTCAAAACCAGGGTTGAGACCGACAAGGGCCAGTTGAAGGCATAATGAAGCAGTATCGCTATCCCGGTAACTCCGCCCTCCATCAATTCGTTGGGAAGGATAAAATAGTGAAGTCCAAAGGCATAAATGGCGGTGCCCAGCATAATAACCGGCAGCGTCCGCAGCAGCGTTGACGTACGGAGGGTCATCGACTAAAGCTCCTTTCATATGTAATCATGCTTGCTTCACTAACCATATCGTATACTCTCCGCAAAGAGAAGGGGGTCCGCAGCTTCAATCCAAAGTTGTGTTAGAATGGCGGTCATCGAGCCTGTACTTGCTAGTATGGCTAATTTGGGAACAATCAAAAACGTTGTTTTCAATCCCGCTTTGCGATAACATATGGAGTGAACCATGAGGGGCGAAAGGAAAGATAGCGATGACGGAGAAATCACTTGCCGAAATGCAGCGCGAGGTTGACAGATACATTTCGCAATTCAAGGAAGGTTATTTCAGTCCACTCTCGATGCTGGCCCGAATGAGCGAGGAAGTAGGGGAGCTTGCCCGCGAGGTTAATCATCGCTTTGGGGAGAAACCGAAAAAAGCGGATGAAGCCGACAACTCCATTGAGATGGAGCTTGGCGACGTTTTATTTATAGTCATATGCTTTGCAAACTCGCTTGGCATCGACCTTGCGGAGGCGCATGACCGTGTGCTGAACAAGTTTAATACGCGCGATGCTGACAGGTGGACACGAAAAAACGTCGAACCGTAAACAGATTCCGGACATATGCTGTACCATCACTCTATGTACAGGAGGATGGGCGGATGGACGGAGCTGAAAGTATTAAAAAAGCATATGAAGCCATCCTCGGCGGTGACTTTGAGCTTGCGATCGCTCGCTTCGAAGAGGCGATTGCTCTGGAGCCAACCAATGCGGCGGCATACTACAGATGCTCGATAACCTGCGCACGAAGCGGCAAATGGCCCAAAGCGCTGCAATATGCCGAGGAAGCCGTCAAGCTTGCGCCGGAACTGGAAGAATATCGCTTCCATCTGCGCACGGTCCAGGCCAAGCAGCTTGTGAGCGACGCAGAGGAATTGCTTGCGCATACTCCTCAGGACACCGAATATGCCCTGAATATGCTGCTGGAGGCCTCGCGCCTCGATCCGCTTAATATGGAGGCGCTCCTGCTGCTGGGAGCCGCATATGTGTCACTCAATCGTTATGATGAAGCTCTCATATATGCGCGCGTGGCGCTGCGTCTTGATCCCGAGCATTCAGCCGCCAAGCGGCTGTTTGCAAATATAAAGCGGAACCGGCAGGCACTGACTCGAGAACAGCGAAGAAAACGAAAAAGGAACAGGTGATGCAGCTATGACGCAGTTAATCAAAGTAGCCGTAACAGGCGCAAGCGGCCGTATGGGCAGGGAAGTTGTAAAAATGGTGCTTGAGGATGAGCAGCTTGCGTTGGTCGCTGCCGTCGCACCGTCCGCAGGTCCGGTCGATGCCGGAACCCTCGTGGGACTTGGGCCTTGCGGGGTAGTGGTCTCGGCGGATCTGGATACGGCATTGAGAGAATCCGCTGCCGATGTGCTGGTTGATTTCACGGTGCCGCATGTGGCTTATCATAATACGCGCACTGCTATCGAGTACGGCGTACGGCCGATCATTGGGACGACGGGCTTCACGCCGGAACAAATTGAAGAGCTGGATGGGCAATGCCAAAGCCGGGGGATAGGGGGACTCATTGCCCCGAATTTTTCGATTGGCGCCATACTGATGATGAAATTTGCCGCGCAGGCGTCCAAATATCTGCCTCATGTCGAAATTATTGAATACCATGGGGACCAAAAGCTCGACGCTCCTTCAGGAACGGCGGTCAAAACAGCGGAGCTGATATCCGAGGTGCGCGAGGAGCTGCGCCAGGGCAACCCTCAGGAGAAAGAAACCATTGAGAGCTCGCGCGGCGGCTACTACAACGGGTTCCGCATACATAGCGTACGCCTGCCAGGCGTATTTGCACAGCAAGAGGTTATTTTTGGAGGGTTTGGCCAAACGCTCAAAATTCGTCATGATTCCTATGACAGAGCCGGTTATATGCCGGGCGTGAGTGTTGCGGTTAAGAAAGTCATGACCTATACGGGACTTATATATGGATTTGAGCACATTATGGATTAACAACAACCTTCTTTGGAATATCAGAAAGCTTAGGCTGTGCCTGTACAAATTCTGATATTACAGAGGGAAGAAACTTGCATCGCCCACCGCCGCCAAAGCTGGCGCAGAACCGTTGGTAGGATATATTGCTTGTCCACGGTCCTGCACAATAGGCGAGAGCCGTTTCTTCTTGAATCGCGAGAGGAGAACGTTCAGGATGAATATCGCGTTTATCGCACACGATAGAAAAAAAGAAGAAATGGTCAATTTCGTCATTGCCTATGAGTATGTATTTAAAGACCATACACTTTACTCCACCGGTACAACCGGAACACGCATTATGGAGCAGACGGGATTATCGATTCATCGTTTTATGTCCGGTCCGCTCGGCGGAGACCAGCAAATTGGGGCGATGGTCGCGCAAAATGAGATGGATTTGATTATTTTTCTGCGCGATCCTCTCATGGCTCAGCCGCATGAGCCCGATATTATCGCCCTGCTTCGCTTATGCGACGTTCAAGGAATTCCCGTGGCGACCAATATCGCGACAGGAGAATTGCTGGTTCACTCGCTAGAGCGGGGTGAATTCGGATGGCGCGAATTGGTTCACAAATATAAACCGGGAGACCCTATATAATGGAAACCGTAGATATTCTGGCCTTTGGCGCGCATCCGGACGATGTGGAGATCGGGATGGGCGGAACGCTTGCCAAGCACGCGCATGCGGGCATCAAGGTCGCCATCTGCGACCTGACCCAGGCGGAAATGTCCTCTAATGGCACCGTGGAAACAAGGCGGCAGGAAGCTACCGAGGCATCCGCGGTGCTTGGTCTATCCTCCCGCTCGTGTCTGGGAATTCCCGACCGGGGGATAACCGGCTCACAGGATCAGCTGGAAGCGGTTGTGACAGAAATCCGCCGGTTGCGGCCGCGAATTGTATTTGCCCCTTATTGGGTGGATCGTCATCCCGACCATACGGACTGCAGCAGGTTGGTGGAGGCGGCGGTATTCAATGCGAAGCTTCGCAATTACCTTCCGGAGCTGCCGCCCGTTCAGGTGGAGCAATTGTACTTTTATTATATTAATGACAGCAGTGAAGTTTCATTGATTGTGGATATCAGCGAGTTTCAGGAGCAGAAGCAGCAGGCGCTTCGCTGCTACCGTTCCCAATTCGCCCCTCCCGGAGAGGGAGAAGACCGGGTGAGCACACCGCTCACGGACCGCTATACACAGCGGGTGGAGGCGCGGGACTTGCTGCTCGGCCAGACACGCGGCTATGCTTACGCCGAGGGCTTTGCAATCAAGACCCCACATCGGGTCACCTTATTTTAATCCGAAGAAGTACTGCAGCCGTTTCTTATTCAAGGTCATATGGTTACATAGATTCAAACATCAGCGTACAGCGGGGGTGTCAAAGGTGGAAAGACGTTTGAAAATCGGAATTACCTGTTATCCGACATTGGGCGGATCCGGGGTTGTGGCAACGGAGCTTGGCAAATTGCTTGCTGAAAGAGGACATGAAATTCATTTCATTACGCATAGTGTCCCATTCCGGCTTGGCCATTTTCAGAAAAATATTTTTTATCATGAGGTTGAAGTCAACGATTATTATGTTTTCCGTTATCCGCCTTATGATTTGTCCCTGGCCAGCAAAATGGCTCAAGTAGCCAAAATGCAAAATCTGGATCTGCTCCATGTCCATTATGCCGTTCCCCATGCCATTTGCGCTTATTTGGCCAAAGAAATGGTGGGAGAAGGTCTAAAGACCGTTACAACGCTTCACGGCACCGATATTACCGTGCTTGCACAGGATGAATCGCTGAAGGATTTGATCCGCCTGGCTATTAATAAAAGCGATGCCGTCACTGCGGTCTCCAATGATCTTATTCAGGAGACCCGTGATCTGCTGGATATAAATAAACCGATTGATCTGACCTATAATTTTGTCGACAAACGGGTGTATTACCCTCGGGAATGTTCTTCGCTGCGCAGTGATTTTGTCGGCAAGAACGAAAAAATTCTCATGCATATATCCAATTTCCGGCCGGTGAAAAGGGTTAGTGATGTGGTGGATATATTTGCAAAGGTATCGGAGCATGTACCCAGCCGTCTGCTGCTGGTGGGAGAAGGACCGGATCTGCCCAAGGTCCAGCATAAAATCCGTAGTCTTGGGCTCGAGAACAAGGTCCATTTTCTTGGCAAGCAGGATGATGTGGCGCATGTGATTTCCATTGCCGATATTATGCTGCTGCCTTCGGAGAAAGAAAGCTTCGGTCTTGTCGCGCTTGAAGCCATGGCGTGCGGTGTGCCAACGATCGGTTCATTTGCAGGGGGAATACCTGAGCTTGTTACACACGGAGAAACCGGTTTTCTCTCCCCGATCGGGGATACGGAAGATATGGCGCACCATGCCATTATGCTGCTGCAGGATGAAACCATGTACCAGCAGTTCCGCGAAGCATGCCTCCATAGAGCGCGCACCCAATTCTGCAATGATCTGATCACGGCGGAATATGAGCGGATCTATTACCGGGTGCTTGGCATTGAAGCCGAAATTCCGGTTCCGGTGTGCGATTAATTGTGAGGAGCATATGGAACGAGTCCCTTACTGCTGCGCTCCCTGTTCTGCAAACCTTGGAATCCCATGGATTTGAAGCTGTATTTGTCGGCGGCTGCGTACGCGACTCGTTGCTTGGGCGTCCCTTGAAGGATGTTGACATCGCCACGGCAGCAACGCCGGATCAGGTTATGGAGCTGTTTGGCAGGACGATCCCTACCGGGCTTCAACATGGAACGGTCTCCGTGATCCTGAACGATGAGTTGTATGAAGTGACAACCTTCCGGACAGAATCGGATTATGAGGGCTTTCGCAGACCTGCCTCCGTGCAGTTCGTCAGCGAGCTGGAAGCGGATTTGCAGAGGCGTGATTTTACAATCAATGCCATGGCTTTGCGTTCAAATGGAGAACTTGTGGATCCTATGAACGGCATGGAAGATATCAGACGCGGTGTTCTGCGCTGTGTCGGCGATCCCGATACAAGATTTCAGGAGGATGCGCTGCGAATGATTCGTGCGGTAAGATTTGCTGCAGAATTCAAGCTGCGGATTGCTTTGGGAACCTGGCGGGCAATGAAAAGGCACCGTGGATTGCTGGTCCATATTGCAATGGAGCGGATTGGCGCAGAATGCGACAAAATGGTTGGCGGTGCGCATCCGGACAGGGCAGGGGCTTGGCTGATATCAAGCGGCCTGATGGATTATACAAAAGCTCCTTTGCCTGCTGCTATGAAGGATCGACGATGGACTAGAACGCCCGGAGAAATCTTCGCTGATCTTCCACAAATCGTAGACCTTGATGACCGCTGGGCAGCTGTTTGCATATCAATGGCTTTGTCCAGGCAGGACGCGCTGCAGTTGTTCCAGGCCTTCCGATTCTCTGTCAAACGAACGGCGCATTTGTCGTCCGTTATTGCTGTTCAGGCTTCGATGATTGAAGCAATTGAAGCCTGCCTGCTGCGGGAGGACATAAAGCGGGACGAGCTGGACCGCAAGTGGAAGCTGTTGATTCTGCAGCAGGGCAAGCCTGCATGCAGCGCATGGCTGCGGATTTCAGGAATGCTTCCTATGCTCATAGCAGGAGGAATTGATGGCTCTGAGAAGCGGAATTCTGATACAGCTGATCATTCCGGCAGGACGTTGACAGCCCAAAATGAAGCTCTGCTTGTTCATTTGGCCCATGAACTCTCTGCTATGCCGGCAGCTGTGCTGTCTGAGCTTGCTGTGGACGGTTCGGAAGTTCTTCAGCGGCTCCGGAAGCCTGCCGGGCCCTGGCTGGGACTGCTGTTAAACAGGCTTCTCCAGGCTGCGGCTTTCGCAGAAGTGGCCAACGAAAAGGAACAGCTGCTGCAATATGCGGAGCGACTATACAGGTTTAATTCACCGGAAGGCTGATCAAACGCCGGCAAGGAGCAGTTATGGATAATCGGATTATTGAGCTATTGGAGCAGCAGGAAGGCCGTTATTTATCCGGCGAAGTGTTGAGCCAGGATTTGAATATAAGCCGCACAGCGGTATGGAAGCATATCAAAAAGCTGGAAGCGATGGGTTATCAGATCGAAGCTTCGCGCAGACTGGGGTACCGGTTGCTCGGCAAACCTTCGAAGCTGACGATGCCTGAACTTCTGGACAAGCTGCGGGATACCTCTTTCGTCCCCTCCATCAAGCTGCTGGATTCAGTGGATTCCACGCAAAATGTTGCACAGCGGCTGGCTGAGGAGGGCGCGCCTGAAGGGACGCTGGTTATTGCAGAGCAGCAAACCAGCGGCCGCGGCCGGATGGGACGCAATTGGGTGTCGCCTTCAGGCAAGGGAGTCTGGATGAGCATGGTGCTGCGTCCAGGCATCCCGCTGCAGTTTGCGCCGCAGCTCACACTGCTTGCAGCGGTGGCGCTCTGCCGCGCGCTCAAGTCCATCGCACCGCTGGATATCGGCATCAAGTGGCCCAATGATCTGCTTATTGGAGGCAAGAAAATCAGCGGCATTTTGCTGGAGTCAACAGCGGAGGATGAACGGCTGCGCTATGTGGTGGCTGGAATCGGGATCAGCGTGAATCTGGAGGAAGCGGATTATCCGCAGGAGCTGCTGGAGATTGCTACCTCCCTGCGGATTGTACTCGGCCGGCCAGTAGAGAGATCAGAGGTTATCGCCGCATTCATTGTGCAATTCGAGCAGATCTACACGGTCTACCAGAAGGAGGGCTTCACGCCGATACGCACTTTGTGGGAAGCGCTCGCCATTACCCTTCATAAGCCGGCCAGATTGACCACGCCCTCAGGCGTTGTCGAAGGAATGCCGATTGGTCTTGACGACCGCGGGGCGCTGCTTGTGCAGTGCAGCGATGGTTCGGTAGTTCCCGTATTCTCGGCAGATATAGGCTTCCCGTCCGCGAACCGTTGATGGACGGGAAGACGTTTATTTGCTATACTCAAGGTATTCATCAAAGCTTGATTTCAGGGCGGTATCATTCTTGAAAAGAACCGCACCGATGGAATCAACTCATGGCAATCATAGTGGTTGTTTGATGTCTTTTGCATGGCAGTGCGTACTCTGCTCTGAGCCGTTAGGGACCGAGACAGAAGGAAGCCGCTTGTGGCAATCAAGACGTTCCTTTTTGGATGGGGACCTTTTTAGCGGCAGCTGAAAGGTTTTTTTGCGTTTATAAGCATACTACCAAGAAGGAGGAAGAAAGCTCATGAAACAACCGTTGACTATTACGAAGTTGAAAAAAATGAAGCAAAGCGGCGAGCCAATTTCAGTGCTGACTGCCTATGATTATCCATCCGCCAAGCTGGCCGAGGAAGCCGGCATCGACGTTATTCTCGTCGGCGATTCCCTGGGCAACGTTGTACTTGGCTACGATACGACAATACCTGTAACACTGGATGATATGGTGTACCATTCCAGGGCGGTGGCCCGCGGTGCGCAGAATACCTTTATTGTAACGGATCTTCCGTTCATGACTTATCGGCTGGGCAGCGAGACGACGCTGCGCAATGCGGCCAGACTGCTGCAGGAAGGCTATGCGCACGCCATCAAGATGGAAGGCGGCGCTGACATCGCCGAGGAGGTTGCCGCCTGCGTACGGGCCGGCATACCGGTTATGGGCCATATCGGTTTGACGCCGCAATCGGTCCATCAGCTCGGAGGCTACAAGGTTCAGGGCAAGCTTCCGAAGGAAGCCCAGCAGCTGATCGATGATGCCAAGGCACTTGAAGCAGCAGGCGCGTTTGCTATTGTGCTGGAGCTTGTAACCGAGCAACTGGCGGAAGCCATCTCGGAAGCTCTGACCATTCCGACCATTGGAATCGGCGCCGGGCGCGGCTGTGACGGGCAGGTGTTGGTCTACCATGATATTCTGCAGTATGCCTCACCCTACAGGGAGAAACGCTTTGTCAAAACTTACGCGGATTTGGGTACGACTGTGCGCAATGCGATCGGAGCGTATGTTGCGGATGTGAAATCCAGGGCGTTCCCCCAGCAGGAGCATGTTTTTTTATCGGAGCAGGAGCCGCTTAAGCACTTATACGGAAGCAATTCGTCCAATTCGGAATCAACCGGGAAGAAGGAGACGAAGGAGACGAAGGTCCCATGATCGTATCCACAACCCTGAATGAACTAAATCAGCAGCTCAAGCAGCGAAGACGCCAGTTTCCTGATGAAAAGATCGGACTTGTGCCCACGATGGGCTTTCTTCATGACGGACATGCAAGCCTGATGAAACGGGCCAAAGAGGAATGCGGCTATGTCGTCTTATCCGTCTTCGTTAATCCGCTCCAGTTCGGTCCAAATGAGGATTTCGACCGTTACCCCCGCGACCGGGAACGGGATACTGCGATTGCGGAAAACAACGGAATTGATTTATTGTTTATGCCAAGTTTGGAAGAGATGTATCCGAAGAAACCGCTGACCAAGGTTTTGATCAGCGAGGTAACGGAGCGGCTGTGCGGCGCCTCAAGGCCGGGCCATTTTGACGGAGTGGGAACCGTGGTCAGCAAGCTGTTCAATTTGATAAGCCCGGATCGGGCATACTTTGGAATGAAGGATGCGCAGCAGGTGGCGGTTGTGGAGCGGATGGTATTCGACCTGAACATTCCCGTGGAGATTGTCCGCTGCCAAACGCTGCGCGAATCCGACGGGCTGGCCATGAGCTCGCGCAATGTGTTTCTGAATGAGGAGGAGCGTGCCCAGGCTGTCATTTTGTTCAAGGCGCTGGAGCAGGCAGAGGGCTGGATAGCTGAGCCCGGCATGACGGCTCCCGGGCTTAAGAAGCGCCTAAGCGCTTTTATCGGGCAGGCGCCGCTTGCCGAAATCGACTACGCCGAGCTGTTGGAATATCCTGATTTGAGCGAGCCGGGTGCGGATATGGAGCTCAAAAATTATCCCCATGCGCTTATTATTGCGCTGGCTGTCAAATTCGGGAAAACCCGGCTGATTGACAATCGTATCGTGGAACCGTATGGAGGTGCTTAAAACAATGTTCAGGACAATGATGAAATCAAAAATACACCGGGCAACCGTCACGGAAGCTAATCTGCATTATGTAGGCAGCATCACCATTGATGAAGATTTGATGAAGCTGTCCGATATCTGGGCCAATGAAAAGGTGCAGATCGTCAATAATAATAACGGCGCCCGTCTGGAAACGTATGTGATTCCCGGGCCGCGCGGCTCCGGTGTGATCTGTTTGAACGGAGCAGCGGCAAGACTTGTGCATCCCGGAGATAATGTGATCATTATCTGTTATGCTATGATGAGTGAAGAAGAAGCAAAAACCTACAAACCTAAAGTCGTCATCGTCGATGAGGCCAACCGCCCTGTGCAGACCATGACGGAAGAAATTCACGCCACAATTTTGTAAGCTGTCCAATCCTCGCCGCATGCAATGCCAAGCCTGTGTAACCTCTGGGATGGGGTATGAAAACAGGGGCCGGGGCAAAGAATGAGCATAACAAATTCACGATATCAAGTGAAGGTGGGATGCAGGCGATGATTAAACAGGTGTTTGGAACGCTGCATGAAACGTTGGACGAAATTATGATTCATTATCCTCATGCAAATGCCGAGCAAAAAAAACAATTGGATGAAAAGCTTGCTTTCCTGAAGGAATTCAGCGACTGCTTCATTGAGCATTGGCTGCAGTTTGAAGAGAAAATGGCTGATTTCCGCGAGCTGCAGTCCGCTCAGCTTCAAGCTCCGGCTATGACGGCTGCCACAGCGCCTTCAGAGGAGCTTGCAAGCCTTCAGGAAGCCGAGAAGTACCTTCAGCTGCAGCAGCATCCGTTTGCTCCTTCTGAAGCGGTTGTGTGTCCTGCTGCACAGGATGCGGCCGGAGAGAATGGCGAGACAGCGTCTGAGCAGGCGATGACCAGGGGCGAAGGATACTTTAAACTGTTTATGTTCAAAGAAGCTGCCGAGCATTTTACGGAAGCCCTGCATTATTCACCCGAGCATAATGAGGCAAAGCTTTTTCTGGGAATGTCCTTTATGCATCTTCAGGAATGGCACGAGGCCCAGCGGCATTTTCAACTGCTTGTTGAAATAACGGATAATCCCAAATGGCGGGCTCTCGGGCTCAATGCGCTGGGATGCATACAGGCTGTCAGGATGAATTTGGAGCAGGCTGAGCGTTATTTTGTAAAAGCGCATGAATCCGATCCCGAATTTCCCGATCCCATCTCCAATATCAAGTCCTGCCAGCAGCATTCGGCCGGCCACTTGTCGTTATATTTCGGGAGCGGGCAGCTTTAGTTTTTGCGAAAGGACGTAATAGCCGGATGAATTATGCGGTACTGGATTTGGAAACGACCGGACATAGTGCCGGCGATGAGATTATACAGGTTGGACTTGTTATTATAGATGAATCGATGCAAATATCCCGTTCTTATAATTCATTCGTCAAGCCCACCATTGCGATCCCGCCATTTATTACCCAATTAACCGGAATCGATGAATCCATGGTTCAAAATGCGCCATCGGTGGAGGATGTGCTCCTGGAGCTCATTCCTCTGCTGGATGACGCTGTTCTGGTCGCGCATAATGTCGGCTTTGACGCCGGTTTTCTGAGCTCGGCGCTCGATCGCAGCGGCTATATGCCTTTTGCCGGAAGAAGACTGGATACCATCGACTTGCTGCGTGTCCTGTATCCGACACTTACCACGTATCAGCTGGGTGCGGTTACGGAATTATTCGGTATTGATCATGATCAGCATCATCGGGCTGACAGCGATGCAATGGCGACGGCTGAGCTGTTCATTGAGTGCTACAAGAAGCTGGAACAGCTTCCGCTTATGACGCTTGAGCGGCTAGTCAGCTTATTTGATGACGATATTGACGATATGGCCTGGTTTATCGGGCAAATGGTAACGCTTAAGGAAATGCAGGCTTCCGTTGATCTTGATGCTTATACGTACTTTCGCCAATTTGCCATGAAGGCGGGTGACTGGACGGAGGAGCAGCCTCCACGAAGCGAGGCGGGTGAGGCGGAGTCGGTTCATGATTGGTCGTTCGATGACTTTTTGACGCATATAAAAGATGGAATTCGCGCTCTGAATCCCGGTTACGAGGAGCGGGAGCCCCAGAATATGATGTTTCAGGAAGTGATCGATGCCTTCGAGCACGACCATCATTTGATGATAGAAGCAGGCACAGGCACGGGGAAATCGCTGGGTTATTTGATACCGGCTCTATACTATGGTGTCCAGCAGGGCAAAAAGATAGTCGTCAGCACACATACCATTAATCTTCAGGAACAGCTCCGCCAGCGCGATCTGCCGCTGCTGCAATCCGTTATGCCTTATCCTTTCAGGGCGGCTGTTTTTAAAGGCCGCGGGAATTATCTTTGCCTGCGAAAATATGAAGCCAAGGTACAGACGCAGGATTTTGTTTCGCGCAACGAAGACAGGATCACGGCGGCTCAGATGGTGGTATGGCTGAGCGAGACGGAGCATGGCGACCAGGAGGAGCTTAATTTCGGCAACAGGGGCAGCGATTTCTGGAGCACGGTATCAAGCGATGCCGACTCCTGCCTTAACCGAAGCTGTCCATGGTTCAAGCGCTGTTATTACCACCGGGCCAAGCAGGAGGCCAACATCGCGGATGTCGTGATCACGAACCACTCCATGCTGTTTACGGATATCCGCGCCGATCACCGCCTGCTTCCCGGTTACGATCATCTGATTGTGGACGAGGCGCATCATTTGGAGGAAGTGGCGGGCAAGCATCTGGGAACCCAGGTTTCCTATCATACCGTTCAGCATCCCATTGGCCGCTTATGCAAAGATGCGCGTAATGGCCAGCTTATTCAGCTTAGGCACAAGCTGTCCAATGAAGATATGGAACGTACGGCCAAATGGCGGGAGCAAATCGACGAAGTCGTGCCCGTATTTGGGGAACTCCGCGATGAATGGGACCGCTTGTTTGATATGCTGTTCACCTTTCTGGGCTTCAGTGCGGCAGGCGGCAAGCCGGGAAGCGCATTGGCTCAGGAGGCTTCAGGCGAATCCGGCCAGCTGGTACTGCGTCTGCGCAGCAGCCAACTGCCGGCTCAATGGTCGGAAGCACAGGCTGTGGAAGAGGTTGTCCATGGTTATCTGAGCCAAATTATCCGGCCATTGGATAAGCTCTTCACCGAGATCAAAGAAGAGCTGGATGATTCAGGGATTGCCGCGCTTGTTACGGATTTGAGCGGCACGGTCAAGGATCTGGCTAGAGCAAGGGATGATCTTCGCCAGTTTATGAAGGCCGACAAGAAAGAAATGGTTTACTGGATCGAAGCGAATAATAACTATCGGGCCAAGTCCATTCATTTGTACGCCGTGCCTGCCAATGTCAGCGAGCAGCTGCGCAATTATTTTTTTGATTTGAAACGGAGTGTTGTGCTGACCTCGGCGACATTGTCGGTGCAGAAGTCCTTCCAATATGCCTGTGAGCAGCTGGGCCTGAACCAGGATGAACAAAGCGGACGGCTTAAAACGGTTCAGCTGCCATCTCCATTTAATTACCGGGATCAGGCGCTGGTCATCATTCCGCGCAATTTTCCCGTATTGAAGGGAGCGGCGGGCGATCCGCTATTTAATGAAATGCTGATTAAATCACTGGCCGAAGCCGCTATCCAGACAAAGGGGAGAATGCTGGTTCTGTTTACCTCCTACCGCATGCTGCGCCAGGTCTATGATCCGCTCAAGGAATTGCTGGCTCCAAGCGGAATTCAACTGCTCGGCCAGGGGATTGACAGCGGGAACCGCAGCAAGCTTACGCGCAGATTTCAGCAGCAGGCGGCATCGGTGCTGCTGGGAACGAGCAGCTTCTGGGAAGGGGTCGATATTCCCGGCGATGCGCTCACCTGCCTGGCTATTGTGAGGCTGCCTTTTCAACCTCCCAATCATCCGCTCGTTGAAGCCAAATCGGAGCTGCTGCAGGAGCAGAAGCAGAATCCGTTCATGAAATTGTCCATTCCCCAGGCGGTTATCCGTTTCAAGCAGGGATTCGGACGGTTGGTCCGCACCAACCGGGACCGGGGGATTGTCCTGATTTATGATACACGGGTCATCGATACGTATTATGGCAAATATTTTCTTTACTCGCTTCCAGGGCCGAAGATTGAGCATATGCACTTGGAACAGATCGTTCCGCGAATCGGGGAATGGTTGTCCGTAGGTCAAGAAGGGGTGAAGTCATGAAGAAAATATCCGAAGCAGTCGTCCGCAGGCTCCCGGTTTATTTGCAGGTTCTCAGCGATTTGAGCAAGAGGGATGTGCAGACGGTTTCCTCCCAGGAGCTTGGGAACAAACTGGATCTGAATCCGGCCCAAATCCGCAAGGATCTCGCCTACTTCGGTGAATTCGGACGAAAGGGGATCGGTTATGATGTATCCTATCTGATAGAGAAAATCCGCCAAATCCTCAAGCTGGACCAAGGTCTGAATGTCGGGCTTGTCGGTGCCGGCAACCTGGGCCGGGCTTTGTGCAATTACAATACGTATTTAAAAGATAATATGAAAATTACCGCTGTTTTTGACGCTAATCCGGCCATGATCGGGGTAGCGATCAACAGTCTGGTCGTCATGCCCATGGATCAGTTGAAGGATATCGTCGTTGCCCGCAATATCCGCATCGGCATCATTACAGTACCTGCTGCAGAAGCGCAGAATGTAGCAGACGGATTTGTGGAAGCCGGTGTGGAGGGCATCTTGAATTTTGCCCCCACGATTCTTCGCGTCCCGGAGCATGTTCGTATCCATTATGCCGATTTTACGACGGAGCTGCTCAGCTTGGCCTATTACCTGGAAAAAGAAGGGGACGAAACGGATGAACCGGTTATGGATTGAGAACGGCACCTTTGTGACAATGAACGATAAGGCTCCCGTGTTGAAGGGGCATATGGTGGTTGAAAATGACCGCATCACTTATCTGGGCGAACAGCCGCCAAGCCCGCTGCCGGAAGGCGCGCTGCGTATGGACGGAAGCGGCCTTATCTTCATGCCAGGCCTGATAAATACGCATGGTCATGCGGCAATGTCGCTGCTGCGCGGCTACTCGGATGATCAGAATCTCCAGGTATGGCTGGAGCAGAAGATGTGGCCAATGGAGGGCAAGTATATCGATGAGGATACTCGGTGGGGTACTTCGCTTGCCGTGATCGAGATGTTGAAATCCGGCACCACAACCTTTGTGGATATGTACGACCGGATGAATATCGTGGCTGAGGTTGTGGAGCAGTCGGGTATCAGAGGGGTGTTGACGCGCGGCGTTATCGGCTTATGCCCGCCGGATGTGCAGACGGCCAAGCTGGAGGAAGCCAAGAGCTTCGCCAGAGACTGGAACGGCAAAGCGGATGGACGGATCACCACGATGATGTCCCCGCATGCACCCTATACTTGTCCTCCCGATTATATTGAACGCATTATAGCTGCGGCGCATGAGCTCGATGTCCCGTTACATACCCATATGTCCGAGACGGCTGCAGAGGTGCAGCAGAATGTCAATGACTACGGCTGCCGCCCTGTCGAGCATCTGGATAAGCTCGGATTCTTCTCGCGTCCGTCGTTCGTTGCGCATGCCGTACATTTGACGGATGAGGAAATTTCCCTGCTTGCCGCGAAAAAAGTCGGTGTATCGCATAATCCGGCCAGCAATCTGAAGCTCGCTAGCGGTGTAGCACGCGTACCGGAATTGATTCAGGCAGGTGTTACGGTTTCCTTGGGGACCGATAGCGCAGCCAGCAATAATAATCTGGATCTGTTCGACGAAATCCGGTTGGCCGCTTTGATTCATAAAGGCATCTCCGGCGATCCCACCGTTATACCGGCGTATGAGGCATTGAAGCTGGGAACTGTGAACGGGGCGAAGACCGTATGGCAGGAGAAGGAGCTGGGCACGCTCGAGGTTGGCAAGAAAGCGGATTTTATCGCGCTTGACGCGGAGCAGCCGCATTTTTATCCGCAGACCGATATGGTTTCCCATCTCGTGTATGCCGCATCGGGCCGCGATGTGAAGCATGTGTGGATTAATGGCAGACAGGTGGTTTCCGGCGGTGTTTGTCTGCTCATGGATGAGGCTAAAATACGGGCGGAAGCACAGCAAAGCTTTGAAAGGCTGCTCCATCGGTAATGCGGAGGAACCGTCAACGGCGCCCGTCCGTCATGAGCAAGGGCAAGTGGTTCCTGTCTGGTGTCGTAATCGTCATTCTGGTCCTTGTCGGATTGAACATGTACTACCGCTCTGTGCAATCCTCGCTCTGGGAGGAAGAACGCAGCATAGAAGCATCGGCGGTAAAAGCCGGTGAGCTTAAGGAAGCGACCGATTCACACAAGTTTGTCTGGGATCAGCCTGTTTGGGTTGTGCAAGGAAAGGATCAGGACGGCGATGACGCTTATGTATGGATGACGAAGGAGCCGCTCAAGCTCAAAGCCAAAGAAGGCGTGTCCGAGTCGGAGATCAAATCCCGTTTTCTGCAAAATAAACCGTCGGCGGAGCTCTATCATATTAAGCTCGGAATGCTGGGTGGAGAGCCGGTTTGGGAAGTGTTTTATTCCGGCAATGAAGCCTCCGTGCAATATAATTATTATGATTTTTATAAATTCAGAGATGGTTCATTCATCATCACTTACACATTGTCTTCTGGATAAACACCTCGTAACAGGGAATGCAGCCGCAATCGGGCCAAGCATTCCCTGTTTTTTCTCCTGCCTATCGGGTTGAAAATATGATATACTATCGTATAGCAAAGATGATAGATACAAATATATCATATCGTTCGGCAAAGGAGGCTTCATGCCATGAAAATTAAATGGATCCCCACTTTAATTACTGCTGTATTATCAGCATGCCTGCTTGTCGGCGGCTGGTATATGTACAGAAATATGGCAACTGTCAAACCATTTGAGCAGATTCTATCGCAAATCCCCGGCGTAACGGAAGCAAAGCCGGACATTAATCAAAATAGCGTAACCGTTGAACTGACGCTGGACAAGAATGCCGATGTCAGAGAGGTATATGACAAGATCACCAGTGAAGGGAAATCCGTTATTGGCAGCCGCGAGCTTCGTCTTCAAATTAAGGAGGGCACCAATCAGGACAAGTTAAATGATGTATGGTCCTCTATGCTCTTCGGAATTGCCCAGGCGATGGATCACCGCAACTATGCGGATATTCCGCAGACGCTAAAACAGGCGGAGCAGCAGTTCGACGGCATTCAGGCTGCTTCGGAAATGGATAACGAGAATGTATATATCACGTTGAAAGACGGCGATTCCGTCAAGCATGTTGTCCTGCCGAGAGCGCCGGAGCAGTTGGGAGCGTGGCCGAATGCGTAATTATATCAAGGAAATAGCGCTTGGTTTTTTCCCGGTTCTGATTTTATTTTTGCAGTTTATTGTTGGTCTGAATATGATTCCTCTTGTGTTTTTTATGGCTTTGGTCATCGGTTTGTTGTATGTCGCGCGTTCCCGCGGCAATTTGGCAACGATTGGCGGCGAGCGCAAAGGCAAGCCAAGAGCGGCTGCGCCCCTTTCTTTTGACGAAATCGGAGGTCAGGAAAGGGCCAAGCAGGAGCTCGTCGAGGCGCTTGATTTTCTCGTGCAGGAAGAGCGGATATCCAAGTTCGGAATTAGACCGCTCAAGGGTATCCTGCTTGCAGGGCCTCCCGGTACAGGCAAAACGCTGCTTGCCAAAGCGGCTGCAACCTACACCGATTCTGTCTATGTTGCAGCTTCGGGCTCCGAATTCGTGGAGATGTATGTGGGTGTCGGCGCCAGCCGGATCCGCGATTTGTTCAAGGAAGCAAGGCAGAAGGCGGCCAAAGCCGATAAGGGAAGCGCAGTTATTTTTATCGACGAGATTGATGTAATCGGCGGCAAACGCGACGGAGGTCAGCATAAGGAATACGACCAGACGCTGAATCAGCTGCTGACGGAGATGGATGGCATTCATACGGCCGACAAGCCGCGTATTCTGTTGATCGGAGCGACGAACCGCAAGGAAACGCTGGACAGCGCCCTGCTTCGTCCCGGACGGTTCGACCGGCATATCACCGTCGATCTGCCCGACAAGAAGGGCCGTGATCATATTCTGCGGATTCATGCCCGCAACAAACCGCTGCATGACGAAGTGAATCTGGGGAGGATTGCGGAGGAATCATTTGGTTTCTCCGGCGCCCAGCTCGAGAGTGTTATGAATGAATCGGCCATCTATGCGATGCGAGAGGAGAGCGAAGCTATCTCTCAGCGCCATCTGTCGATGGCGATCGATAAAGTGATGATGGGCGAGAAAACGGACCGCGAGTCGACCAAGGAGGAGCGGGAACGCGTCGCGCTTCATGAGCTTGGGCATGCCATCGCCGCAGAGCTGGTACGACCGGGAAGTGTATCGCAGGTAGCGCTGTCCCCAAGGGGGCAAGCACTCGGTTATGTGCGCCACAATCCGCAGCAGGACCATTACCTCTATACCCAGGAGTTCCTTGAAGGTCAAATTATGATCGCGCTGGGCGGGGCTGCGGCGGAAGAGTTATTCTATGGCGGCCGCAGCACCGGCTCGCGGGGCGACTTTGATCAGGCGATGAGCATTGTCCGGTCGATGGTGGAATCCGGTCTGACGGAGCTTGGCATCATAGACGGGTCCATGATGACGCCTGACCGCTGGGCGACCATTACCCGATCGATACTCGACGAGCAGATGGACAGGATCAAACAGATGCTTGCTGAACATAAGAAGGTTTTCCTGCATTCGCTTGATGTTCTTGTTGCCGAGGAAACGCTGGGCGGGGATCGCTTCCGCTCCCTGCTTCAGAATAACGAAGCAGCATCGGATGAACAGGACCAGATGAGTATGGCCTAAAATTCATATTGAGAAGACGGACTTAGGGTCCGCCTTCTTTTTTTGCGCAAAAACGTTATAATTAAGATGATACCGATTGGCACGCTCACAAATTGCTCCTGAAAAAGAAGCATTGCTGGAGGATGACATAATTGATTATGCGTAAAATAGGTGTTGTAGGCGCCGGTACCATGGGTCAAGGCATTGCCGAAATGCTGGCCTTCCATGGCCTTGAAGTTTATCTGACTGAGCATTCGGAAGAGAAACTGTCGCAGGCGCTGCTTCAGATTGAGCAGAATCTTGATCGTCAAATTGAGAAATGGGCGCTGACCCAGGCGGAGAAGAAGCTGGCGCTGAACCGGATTCATCCTACCGGTGAGCTGGCCGAGCTGGCGGGATGCGAGCTTATCATCGAGACGATCACCGAGGATCTGGAAAGCAAGAAAATGATTTTCGAGCGGCTTGATCAGCTCTGCGGACCTGAGGTTATTTTGGCCAGCAATACGTCAACGCTGAGCTTGACGGAGCTGGCCAGTGTGACCCGATATCAGCAGCGCGTCATAGGCATGCATTTTGTCTATCCGGTTAACCGGACGGATCTGGTGGAAATCGTGCGCGGGTTGAAAACCTCGGATGAAACCTTCACGCAGACCAAGGATTTTGTTGAGCATGTCATTCAAAAGAAGGGCATCATGGTATTCGAATCACCGGGGTTCGTTACCACCAGGCTGATCTGCCTGTTTATCAATGAGGCGCTTCATGTACTGGAAGAAGGCGTCGCCTCGGCCGAAGATATCGACAGCGCCATGAGGATCGGCTATGCCTTCCAGAATGGCCCTTTCGAGATGGCTGACCGCTTTGGCCTTGATGCCGTGCTGGCGGCGCTTGAACGGATGTTCCGCGAATATGGCGAGCTGAAATACCGCCCTTCCATCGTACTCAAGAAAATGGTGCGCGGAGGCCAGCTCGGTGTAAAAAGCGGCGCAGGGTTTTTCAACTATGATAAGGATGGGGTCAGGCAGTGATTATACTTGTTATGAACGCAGGCAGCTCCTCGCTGAAATATCAATTGTATAATATGGTCAATGAAGCGGTGCTTGCTCACGGCAGCGTGGAGCGCATCGGAATGGATTCGTCGATCATCACCCATGAAACGGCCGGCAAGCCGGAGACGCGGGACGTCAGCGAGATTCTCGATCATAATGCGGCTGTGAGGAAGGTCAGCGAAATGCTGACTCATCCTGAGCATGGGGTGATCCGCTCCCTGGACGAGATCAAAGCCGTAGGCCACCGGGTCGTGCATGGCGGTGAGAGCTTCAAACAATCGACCCTGGTTACGCAGGAGGTCAAGCAGGAAATCCGGCGGCTGTTTGATCTGGCACCCTTACATAATCCGCCAGCCATGATGGGCATTACAGCGGTGGAGACGAATATGCCGCAAGTGGCGCAGGTCGTCGTTTTCGATACCGCTTTTCATCAGACAATGCCGCAGGAAACCTTCCTGTACCCCATCCCGATGGTGCTGTACCGCCGCCATAAGATCCGCCGTTACGGGTTTCACGGGACGTCCCATAACTATGTCAGCCAGCAGGCGGCTGTGAAGCTTGGCAAGCCTCTGGAATCCTTGAAAATGATCACCTGCCATATTGGAAACGGAGCCAGCTGCGCCGCTATTATGAATGGACGCTCTTATGATACCAGTATGGGGCTGACGCCGCTTGAAGGTTTGATGATGGGGACGCGAAGCGGAGATCTGGACCCGGCTATTGTGCCGTTTACGATGAATAAGGAAGAGCTGACCTTGAACGAAGTGAATTCCATGCTCAACAAGCATAGCGGACTCCAGGCGATCAGCGGCATCAGCAGTGACATGCGGGAAATCACGGAAGCGATGAATGAAGGCGACAAGCAGGCGAAGCTGGCTTTTGACATGTTTACCTACAGGCTTCGCAAATATATCGGGGCCTATGCGGCGGGGATGAACGGATTGGATGTCCTCGTATTTACTGCAGGGATCGGAGAGAACTCGGTTGCTGTGAGGAAAGCGGTGTGCGATAATCTGACTTTCCTGGGGATTGAGCTCGATGACGGGCGGAATACAGAGCGGAGCAGGGAAGCCCGCTATATATCGGCAGAGAATTCGCGAGTGAGCGTACTCGTTGTTCCCACGAATGAGGAGCTTCTGATCGCACGGGATACCTATCAATTGGCGAAGCCGCTTGCTTGAGAGAGGCCGCTTCCGCTACAAAGGACGGGATAAATAGATGAGAGCATTAACGACGATTGGACAATTGGCGCAGCATACCGGCGAATCGGCATGGATCGGCTGCTGGCTCGGCGGCAAACGCTCCAGCGGCAAAATCCAGTTTTTGCAGCTTCGCGACGGAACAGGATATGTGCAGGGCGTTGTAGTCAAAAGCGAGGTACCGGAAGAAGTGTGGACAGCAGCCCAGCAGCTGACCCAGGAGAGCTCGCTGTATGTAAAGGGAGAAGTGCGTGCGGAGCCGCGCAGTCCGTCCGGCTATGAGCTGACTGTGCGGGAAATCGAGATCATCCAGCTCACGCAGGATTATCCGATTACCCCGAAGGAGCATGGGGTTGACTTTCTGATGGACCGCCGTCATCTGTGGCTGCGCTCCACCAAGCAGCGGGCGATTCTGGTTATCCGTGCCCAGATCATCCGGGCCATTCAGCAGTTCTTCGATGAGCGCGGCTTTACTCTGGTGGATCCGCCGGTGCTGACGCCGTCGTCATGCGAGGGTACGACGAATCTGTTTCATACCAAATATTTTGATGAAGACGCTTATTTGACGCAGAGCGGCCAGTTATATATGGAAGCGGCGGCTATGGCACTCGGCAAAGTGTATTCCTTTGGTCCGACCTTCCGGGCGGAGAAATCCAAAACGCGCCGTCATCTGATCGAGTTCTGGATGATTGAGCCGGAGATGGCATTTGTCGACCATGAGGAGAATCTGCGCGTCCAGGAGCAGTTTATTGCTTATGTCGTGCAGTCGGTTCTGGCGAACTGCCGCCGGGAGCTTGAGACGGTGGGACGCGACGTCTCGAAGCTGGAAGCCATTCAGGCGCCTTTCCCGCGCATTACGTATGACGAGGCCATTAAGATGCTGAACGATCAAGGCTTCGAGATTCCCTGGGGCGAGGATTTCGGCGCCCCGCATGAGACGGCTATTGCCGCAAGTTTCGATCGTCCGGTATTCATCACACATTATCCGACATCCTTCAAGGCTTTCTACATGAAGCCGGATCCGAACCGGCCGGAGGTTGTGTTATGCGCCGATATGATTGCTCCTGAAGGATATGGGGAAATTATCGGCGGCTCGCAGCGGATTGATGATCCGCAGCTGCTGGCGGAGCGCTTTGCCGAGCATGAGCTGTCAACGGAGGCCTACCAATGGTACTTGGATCTTAGAAAATATGGGACGGTACCCCATTCGGGCTTCGGGCTCGGGCTGGAACGGACGGTAGCCTGGATCTGCGGGCTGGAGCATGTCCGCGAGACGATCGCGTTCCCGCGCACCCTTTACCGATTATATCCTTAACTATATTGCTGACGACCGGTTCCAGCAGGCGGAATGACAGGTTGCAGGGCTGGAGGGCGACCTTTGAAAAATGAAATGTGGAAAGCATACGCCCGGGGAATGGCCGCCGCTATGAACAGCGGCGGCGTTGTTGTCCCTGCCGCGTTATTGCGCTCTTATAAGGCCATCGGCATTTCCGATGGCGATATGCTGCTGTTTATACAATTGATGAGCTTCAGGCAGCTGGAGCAGATTGATTTTCCCACCCCGGAGCAGCTGGCCGAGCGGCTCGGGACAAGCTCCAAGGCAGTGGGACAGCAGCTTGGAAGATTGATGAAAGAGGGGCTGCTGATGATTGATGAGGATATGGACCCCATCAGTGGTATTCCGTCAGAGCGCTACAATTGGAACGGACTTATAATCCGCTGTGCCGAATGGCTTGCTGAGGAAGCCAAGCAGGCCATTCAGTCGGACCGCGGAAAGCGGCGTTCGGCCGCAGCGAAATCAGCAGATTTGTTCTCGGTGTTCGAGCAGGAATTCGGTCGTCCGCTGTCTCCCATGGAATGCGAGACGATCAGCGCCTGGCTGGATCAGGATCATTATGCAGAAGAGCTGATTCTTTTCGCCTTGAAGGAAGCTGTGTTTGCGGGCAAGCTTCATTTCCGCTATATTGACCGCATCCTGATCGAATGGAGCCGCAACCGGGTGACCAACACGGATGAGGCAAAAGCCCACACCGCAAAATTTCGCGGCGGCCGCGGTTCATCGTAACCGCGGGCCGCTCATATTCAGAGTTGGCGGCATGAACGACGTTCGTTCATGCCGTTTTCTTTTTATCCGGGAGTCCTGTCAAGTTGACACATCTTTCTTCCATACAGCCGGCACACCGGCATATAGGGCCAATTCCCGGCAATCGTCTTTAACAAAAGCGCCTCCGCCGATAACGGACCATGCTCCGATCCTGATCTTCTCGCGGATTGAAGCGCCGGTACCGATATAGACGCCTTCTCCAACGGTGACATTGCCGCTGATATTGACACCGGGAGCTACGGTCGCATAATTTCCCAGAGATGAATCATGCCCGATTGTGCTGCAGCGGTTTACAATAACATAGCTCCCGATCTCAATGTTCACGGTCAAGACTGAGCCTTCGCACAGGATGCTGCCGGTTCCGATACGATTCCTCTTGGAAATTCGCACTGCGGGATGGATAAGCGGAGGTGCAGGATCAAAGCCGGCCGCGATTGTTTTGTCTGCGAGCCTTCGTTTTAACGCCGGACTTCCTACGCCTGCAATGACAATTTGGATGCGCTCCTTAAGATGACCGATGTCGCCAAGATCGCCGAGTACAGGGTGATCGTCCACAACGATCCCTCTCATTTCCGGACGTTCGTCGAGGAAACCCATAACAGGAAGCCCAAGCTGGTCGCATAAATCAAGAACTTCCCTCGCTTGGCCCCCGCATCCCCATATAACCAGCTCTTTCAACATTATCGACCTCCCGAACGATCCTTTCCACATGCCCGGCGTCCATTTCCTCCCATAGGGGCAGGCTCAGGATGCGGCCGGCAACTTGTTCTGTCATATCGAGCGGCCCTGAAGGGCAATGTGCAAACATGGTCTGACGATGGCAGGCGGGGGAGAAATAAGTCCGGGATTGCACCCCTTGACCGGCAAGT
This sequence comes from Paenibacillus sp. JT22N12, assembly GCF_056269365.1. Classification (NCBI taxonomy): domain Bacteria; kingdom Bacillati; phylum Bacillota; class Bacilli; order Caryophanales; family Paenibacillaceae; genus Paenibacillus; species Paenibacillus sp. JT22N12. Next base: position 1,204,505 of record NZ_JBWDNU010000002.1, read on the forward strand.
CCCTGGACATAATCCGTATTGCGTTGGTTTTCGGGACAAAGCACAGGCAGAAAGGAGGATCCGATCCCCCCCTTTACTTGCTGAGTGCGCCAGCCTCTGTTCATTAACCCTTTTTGGTCCATTTGCTCCAGATAAAGATTATATACCCTGCGTCTTTCCATGGTTTTGCTTGCAAACCTGTCCAATGTGGATATTCCGACTGCTGCAGCGAATTCGGGCAGCTTGCCGTTCATTCCCGGCATAGTCGATTCCCGGTTATCGGAAAATCCGAAGTTCGCCGCCTTCCGTATGTCGGCGACCAGCTCCGCATCGGCACTGTATACGAGGCCTCCCTCTCCGATGCCAAATGTTTTGGTGGCGTGAAAGCTGTATATCACAGCACCCGTGAAACCTCTGCCGAAATGACCATCAGGGCAGGTGGAGCCCATGCTTGCAGCCGCATCGACGACTACGGGAATTCCTTTTTGCTGCCAGTAATCGTATACGGACAAATCCATGCAGGTGCCGAACGCGGCATAGGGGACGATAACGGCAACCTGGTTGGAAAGTCTGTTGATTGCTTCCTCGAGCCGATTCTCATCCATACACCAGTCGCCGGGCCTGATATCCACAAAATAAGGCTCCAGCCCGCACCACATGGCGGCAAGCGGAGCCGCCGGAAACGTGAAGCTGGGCATCAGGGCGAATTTCGCCCCGGAGCGCTTGCAGCGCGAAATGGCCAGCATGAGCCCTGTTGTGGCATTATTGACGGTAGTCAGCTTACCAGCATCATCAAACAGCTCGGATAATAGCCGATTCTCGAATCGTTCGTTCAGCGGGCCATAATTGCTGTAGATCCGGGAGAGGTCCATTTCAGCGAGCAAATCCAGATAATCTTCTTTTTTGACCAGGTTGGGTTTTAAAAAGGGGATTTCAGTCATGTCTGAAGATCCTTTCCAAGTTTTTTTTCACGACGTACAAGTTATCCGACTCCGATAATCCAACCTTTTTCGCTTCCTCGATCCCATAGGCGGCAGACAAGTTGAAGAGGCTAACGTCAAACCCGGCTCCCATCAGCCGTTCCATATAATCTTCCTTTGCATAAAGCCGAACGTGATCGTCCTGTCCGAATAAAGCACGTCTGCCTTCGGGTGTCGTAACGGTTTCATCCTCCAAAGTCTGCTCCTGACTCAAAGCTATCGGTACCTGAACAAGTCCCCAGCCTCCAGGCTTAAGCACCCGGTGAAGCTCCTGCATCGCGAGTGTATCGCTGGGAATATGCTCAAGAACGTGGCTGCATATAATGGCGTCGAAGCAGTTATCAGGGTAGGGTATGGACGTAATGTCCATATCCTCTATTTCCTCGTCGGTTGGCTCCAATTGGCCGTATGTGCTTTCGATATGCGGGTACTGCTTGAGCCAGCGGCGTAAATTGGGCTCCGGAGCGATGTGCAGCAATTTATGGGGACGAAGCAGGAGTTCGGTTTCCCTCTCGATATACTCCCGAAACAGCCGCTCACGGTCCAAAGCATGGCATACCGGACAGAGAGCTGTTTCTTTATTCCACATTTCATACGCGATGCCGGGAGAATCAAAGTGATCCGGCCATGGAAGAAAAGCATCGAACTTCTGCCGGCAGAATGCACAGGCATGCTTTGAGCCAAGAGGCCGGACGATTGCCCCCATACAAGACGCGATCGTGGATTCAATGGGATGGCTCTGCAGCATCTCCTCACGGCCGGCATCGATTACTGATTGCAAAATATAGGTGGAATTCCGCAAATAGGATAGCAGCGCGCTCTTGTAATCCCGCTCGGAAGGTATAAAACCATTTGTCCGGGTATCTTGAATAAGCTGAAACCACTGCTCCACAGAGGGAAGGATCATCCCAAGATCGTTCTGATTTTGCGAGGAATGCTGACGAAAGCAGCTTAAAGGCTCGGCGAGGTATACGGCGTTTCCTTTGCCCAGAAGATGCAGCCAGGAAGCCAGGTCGTTAATGCATACATATTTATAGCCCTGATAGTGTCCGAACTTTTCAGTTAAATCATGTTTTCGGAATAGTACTGTTGTCGGCTCGCCGATAATGTTCAGGCCGTTCAGCAAGCAATAATTGCCAAGCTCCTTGCCGCTCATAAGAATGTCCGCTTGCGAGATTCGAGCCGTACTGACGATGTCCGGCAGCGTTTCTCCGTGTTCGTCTATTCTTTTTCTGTAAGAAGTAACGAGCGTCACATCCGGTTTGCTGATAAGCCAACGAGCCATTTTCTCTATTTTTTCAGGATGAAACAAATCGTCATCGTTCAGAAAATTGATGTATTCTCCGGATGCCAGCTCCAGACACCGCAGGAAATTGTCTTCTCTTAAATTTTTTTCGTTGCGGAAGTATCGGATTTTGGGGTGCTTGGATAAATACGGCTTGATCATATCCTGAACTCCGTTATGAGAGCTGTCGTCGCAAATGATGATTTCCGTATATGGATAGGTTTGATTCAGCGCGCTCCGCAGCGCAAGCTCCAGGAGATGCGGCCTGTTATAAGCAGGAATCAAGATACTGACAAGCGGCAAACCTGTAGCAGGCATCTCTTTCTCCTTATGGATCATCCATTTGAAGCTCCTTTGCATAATTTTTTGGACATTCTTCTGTTAAAAAAGTGTATGCGTGAGCGGCTTGAATGGAAACTCATTTATGTAAAAATTGGCGATAGCAGGGGATTGCCGATAGGTGCATACCGTTTCCGCGGAACATTGCCTGTCATACTCTGATTCAGGGGGACTAACGCGTACGGGTAAGCCTATCATTTGAAAGGTTGTGAGCTTGAAGCGATGACGGATAATGCCGAGTCAGTGGAAAGAGTTTTAAAAGAAGGGCTTATTGCAGACAGCAGAAACGGAATGCATTTGTATAAACTCGGCGTTCTCTGCTATTATCTTGGACGTTTCCAGGAGGCTGTGTACTATTATGCAAAAGCGGTTGAAGTATCTCCCGATCCGGACCTCAGGAGAAAGTGGACTCAGGAGCTGCTCGAGGCAGAGCGTTCGGTTCAGTACGATGCAGGGAAGGGAGCCTGCAAACCCGCAGATTTTTTGGACTCGCTGGTCATAGAGCTGCTGGAAAATTCGGCCAACGAGCATTTCTATAATATCGATATCGAACTGTTTGAATTGATGCACGTTCCTCCGTCGGATGCGATCGTTGTCAATACGGTTCAGGAACAGACAGGCATCTTGAAGCATTTGACCGGGATTTCCAGACTCTATGCTCTTCTGGCCGACCAGCCCTCGCGTGATCTGCTCGTCAAGCTGATGGCATTCCGCATATTGGGCAATAAAAAAGTAAAGCTGCCTTTAAACTCGCCCGAGTATTGGAGCAGCAGACAATTTGTAAGGGAATTGGGCATGGCCGAGGACACAATCAGGACCCCTTATCATCAATGGGATTTGCAGCGGTTTGATCTGCGTCCATTGGGCTATGAGCTTGAGCTGTATGGTTTATCGGTCGGCTTGAGCGCCACGTTCGCCGAGAAACAGTATGAATATGCAAATCCGCCTTTTCGAATCAAAGCTGACCCTGGCGATATTGTGATTGACGCCGGCGGGTGTTTCGGAGACACGGCGCTTTATTTCGCGCATGAAGTCGGGCCTGAGGGTCATGTCTATACAATTGAGTTCATACCGAGCAATTTGATGATTATGGAACGCAACCTGTCCATGAATGCACAGCTTCAAGATTGTATTTCAATCGTGGAGCGTCCTGTCTGGAGCCATTCGGAACAATTGCTGTACTATGCGGATCAGGGACCGGCCAGTTTTGTTTCGTTTAACAGAATTCCGGAGGCATGTGAAGAGACGTTGACTCTATCAATCGACGATCTGGTCCTGGAAAGAAGTATTCAAAAGGTGGATTTTATCAAAATGGATGTCGAAGGCGCCGAATTGAACGCCTTGAAGGGAGCCAGGAAGACGTTGGAGGCGTTCAGTCCAAAGCTGGCCATCACCATTTATCATCAAATAAGCGATTTCGAGGATATTGCACAATATATTGACGACTTGCAATTAGGCTATCGCTTTTATTTGGGACATTATACGATCTATGCGCAGGAGACGGTCCTCTTTGCGGTATCTCCCGGATTGGAGGTGAGCGCTCCATGACAGCAGAAGGGCAGGATTCTTCTTACCTATCCTCTTCGCGCCGTCTGGCTGTGATCGATACCAGATTCCCCTGGAAATTGAGCGGGTTCCGTTATTGGGAAAGCATGGAGCTGTTCAGCCAAAAACCGGATACGCTTTTCTTTGCAGCTGAACCGTTTGATGACAGCTTTCCCGCCCCTGTGCATCCCTTTTCCGAATTTACCCGGATTGCGGCATCGGAGGGCATTACCGATGTTTATTGTGTTTTTCTAAACCTTACATTAAGCTTGTTGGGCAAGTGCTTTCTGCCGGATGGAAGCTACATGCCTGGCTCGAATCCGTATTGGAACATCAAGCCGTTTATGGATGAGCGGAAAATCAGGCTCCATACGACGATATATCCCGGGGGAGGGTTTGTCCCGTGGACGCAAGCGGAGTATCTGCGCATCGCCGCCCGGCATAGTTCGACGGTGTTTACAAATATAGAGGAAGTGCTGAAGGCTGTTCCGGGGAGTCTGTACCATCCGGTTGTCATTAATACCGATTTGTATAACTATTCGGAGAAATCGATCAGCTCCCCGATACAATTAACTTTCTGCGCCTATAATTCCGTAAGAAAAGGATTTCCCTTATTAGCCGAGGCCTTCAATGGGCTTCCGGATGGGTTTCATTTGAATCTGGTCGGCGACTGGTACGATCATTTGCATTTGCTGAAGAATACGGGCTATACCTGCTATGGGGTATTAAGTCCGGAAGAATTAAAATCCGTTTACGAGAAAACGCATGTGTTTCTGAACTGCAGTACGGTCGATCAGTTTGCCTTGGACGGGTTTCCCACGACGGCGGCTGTCGATGCGATGTCGACCGGCTGCATTCTTGTTTCGACTAATCCCCGGAATGACCGGTTCAACCTCGAAGCCGGCGTGGATTTTATCGAAGTGGCGCCAAGCGGGCAAGCCTTTGTCGATGCGCTCCTATGGATTAAGGCGAACTTAGGGGAGGCATTGAGGATTGGAATAAGCGGGTCCCATAAAATCAAGACAAAGTTTGACTCCAAACAGATTGTGAAATCCAAGCTGTCCTACATCTTCAGAGAAAGTTAAGCTGTCTGCCCATAACGACGAAGCCGGTTTATCCATGAAGGAGACCGGCTTCGTCGTTTGTCATGCAGTGTCGTCATGTTCGCGTTTCCGGGCGGAAATAATTCAGGCAAAATGTTCTCCTGTCTTGACGATAGGATTCACCGAGCGGCGTGATGTCGCAATCATGCCAGCACCATGGTTCTTGTTGATAAGGAACGGCGACATGATAACCGGCACGGAGAAACTCCATGCATTGCGATGTATCATAGAAATGCCAGCCGCCGAATAGATCCTCGCGCCACCGGATATCGTATTGCGTTGCCATCAGCAGACCGTCCACCGCCTGGACCCTGGTTAAGCCTCCATCAACCCCTCCCCAATCGGATAACACCGCTTTTCCGCTTATGGAGTCATAGATTTTCCCGACCTTCTCGCTTGTTCCCCACCAGACGCCGCTTACAGGAAGCGTTTTTGCGCCGACAACGCCAAGAAGCCCGATATCCGGGTTATTTTCAAACAAATTGATCAGGTCGATAAAAAAATTCCGGTGCAAAATGAGCACATCCAGGTGAAGATAGATTTTATACTTGGCATCGGTACTGCTCATTGCCTGATTATAGCCGGCGGCCATACCTTCGGCTTGCCTCACGGCAATCGGTTCGACTGTGAACCCGGACGGAACCTTCAGTGCCGTAATGAATGTCAGACATTCCGCATATTTGGCTTCATTATTAACACAGCTGATGACGGCAATTTTCCGAGGGTCCTTACCGTTCATATCAGCCGGTTCCCTTCAACAGTTTTTGGAGGAGCTCCTCCTTGGAATCAAATATCCCGTTGTCGACCAGAATGTCAGCGACGATAGAAGCGGTTTTCGCGGGAAAGACAAGATCCTGTCCGACAACTTCGGCCAAATCCTGTTCGCTTACATCATGCTGCCGGAACATTTCAACCAGTGCCTTACGACTTTCTTCCATTTCAATATCCCATTCGATCCGGCGGACTATGGATTTCAGCCTCTCATTGGCTTCAGTCCGTGCTGTTGTGATTAGCGGCTGTTTCTTATAGGCCTTCACCAAATATTGATACGTGCGCCATTCTTCTTGCATCTCGCTGCCCAATAGACCCGCCATGTTCTCCATCCATGTCTCGTCTTCCTCCGAAGGCTGGATGATGTTGCGGCGGAACTGCAAGTAGGCATAACCGGTTCCGGCGAATAAGCGCTCGATGCCGGTGCGGGTAAAGAATCGAAGATGCGTCACGTCCAGAAGGCCTCTGTCCGTATAATTCCATTGACCCTTCAGCAGATCGCGGATAACTGAATAATGGCCGACATTGGGAATGCTGGCCAGCAGTTTGCCTTCTTCTTTCAGAAGCGGAAGTACCTTCTGGACAATATTCCAGGGTTCCATTAAATGCTCAAGGACATCCGCACAGATGATATAGTCAAAATAAAGCCCGGGATATTCGATGTCCATCGTTTCGATATTTCCGGTGCGGACCTTTGCAAATCCGGAAGCAATATCAGCTGCATTCGAATTCAACTCAATCCCGTGCAGCTCGGCATTCGGATACCAATTTTTAAGCTCGAGCAGCGTAGCTCCGCAGGCACAGCCGATTTCAAGCACCCGAAGCGGCTCCGCTGAAGGCTCGTCGAGAAGCTGTAAAATTTCATGACGGATAAGCAGGGAATATTCCGGGCTGAAGCCCCATTTCTCATTAAACTTCTGGCTATTAGTTTGCATAAGCCCGATATAAGCCTGCGGGTCACCCTTGAATGAGGCGCTGCCTTCGTGATGGATGAATGTATCCGTGCAAATCATAAGCCGGTAGCCGGCATTGCGGATACGAAGACAATAGTCGTCATCCTCGTAATTGCCTGGCGTGAACTGCTCATCCAGGAAGCCGACTGCATCGTAAACCTCCCGCTTCATCAGCAGGCAAAAGCCGATCAGCTTGAGGCGTTCCTCCCATTTTGAAGGATCAGAACGATTATATTGTTCGGCGAACGGGATCATTTCATCCAACGAGCTGTAAGGCACTTCCAGGGCGGAATAATAAGCCGCAGCGTTGGTGACGGGACCAACCGCGCCGATTTCTCCGCGGCTGTAAAGGCAGGCGAGAAGCTGGTCGAGCCATCTTGGCGTAAGGACCGTATCATTGTTGAGCAGGAGCAGATTCTCTCCTGTGGCCAGCTCCATCCCTTGGTTGCAGCCTTTCGGAAAACCGAGATTTTCTTGATTATAGACGACCTTAAGGTCCGGTTGATCTTGAAGCCACTTCACGGTTCCGTCGTACGAGCCGTTATCGACCACAATCAGTTCATAAGCATCCGGCGGCGTATATGCCTGAATGCTTTCTATGCACTTCTGTGTATAAGGAAGTCCGTTACATGTCAGGACTATGATGCTCGTCTTCACGGGGATCATCCGCCTCCTTCGTTTTTATCTTTAATTGCCGCTGTTTCTGCCGCAGCCTTGGTTTCTGCGGCTTCCAGTGACCGGAGAGCACCTTCCAACTGGCTTTTGTTGGCAAGCAGATTCGCATCGCCGGGCAAGTATTCAAGGGCTTTTTCAGTATGTTCGCAGGCTTTGTCCAGCTGACCGAGCTTCCCGTAACAGATTGCCAGCTGCACGTGCGGCGCCCAGGTCCAGCATATTTTGTTCATTAATCCGAAATGGTTCGGGGGCATTTCCCGTGCGAGCGCCATCTCATACCAAAATATGGCCTTCTCATAATCGCTGTGCTCCTCGTGCCAATAGGCAATTCTGCAGCAAATATCCGCGCGGGGGAGGTCATACTCGAAGGATTTGAGCAGGCTCTGCAGTTCCTTCTTCGCATCGCCTTTTGCATGATAACAATGCGCAAGCTGTCCGCAGGCTGCGTGGTGGTCTTCAAAATAATCGACTTCTCTCCTTAAGAAGGATTCATAGCTGTCAATCGCCTCATCCCAGCGTTTGTGATCCATGAGCTCATTAGAATAATAGAAATGGACCCGGGCGCTCATGTTCCCCTGTTCTTTGCGGATCGTTTCTTCCAGTATCGAAATATTCCGAAGCGGGTCTTTATGCTCGCGCATAGGCGCGTGGGTAACTTCAATGCCGGAAGACAGCGCCCTGCCGTCGACAACGAGCACTTCATGCACTGGGTTGACCCATTGAAAACTTCGCCGACGTTTAACCAGCCGGTTGCGGCGTGTGAACAGCTGGGCATTTCCCTGAAAGTCCCGGGACAGGACGTAATCCATCAGGACCGTGTCGTAATCGGAAGTCAGGTCGTTTTTCAATTTCAGGAACGCCTGCCGGTCCTTCTCCAGCAAAACATCATCCGCATCAAGCCAGCAAATATAATCTTTGGTAGCATGGCTGAAGGAAAAATTGCGCGCGGCGGCAAAATCGTGAATCCATTCGAAGTCGTATATATGATTCGTATACCTGGATACGATTTCTTTCGTATGGTCCGACGATCCGGTATCGACGATAATAATTTCGTCCATCAAATCCGCAACCGAATCGAGACATCGTGCGATTACCTTCTCTTCATTACGCACGATCATGCATAAACTGACCGAAATCAATTCAATCCACCCTTTCCAGTGCGTAAATAGGTAAAAAATGAAGCTACACGGTCTAGGCCGTATAGCTTCTTTGAAGAATTAGACCGTGGATGAGGCAAGTCCCCAGAATACTTCGGGGCCGATCCGTGATACACCAACGGCGAGACTGTTTATAAATGCTGAGTAAGTCGTTTGTGCAGCAGCGGGTGCCAATAGGTCTTGTACGGTAAAGCTGCGTGTATTAGCGCCTGCAATACCGGCTGTGAAGATGGCGGAATAAATAATGGTATCTGTAATCAAGGTTCCGCGAACAACCTGGACAGCAACGGTCGAGCCTGGAGCAGTAGCGCTAAATCCGATTGTTCCTGTCAGATCCACAATCGGGTTCGCGACGCTGCGGGTTTGCAGACCAACAACACCGAACAATACCGGAGCTGCTGTAAGCGCAACGTTGATGGAGCCGGAAGCATTTGCATTCATCGAGCTGCGTTGATCAAGAAAAGTTCCCATGCTGATTTCCCCCTTTCCTCGTAGATCTTACATGCTATTCCAAGTTCTCCGTAATGGAGTAGGCCAAGAATGGCCTCTATTTGCGGATTTTATGAGACTCATAGGCAAACGATTGTAAAATCACCCCAGGTCCCCGTATATTTAACGGATCAAGCATCCTGTTATATGTCAACTTTCAGGTGGTATTTTGCACATTGTTTGCTATAATAGGAGGTGCGACATAACTGAATATGACATGGGGAGCTGGAGTAGGCCGGCTGAGAGGGGATACCGATACAATCCCGACCCTTTGACCTGATCTGGATAATGCCAGCGTAGGAATTGCATTGTAGCCAGCCCGTTTTCATGGTTTTAAGTGAAAGCAGGAGGGCGGATTTTACAAAGCCGTTTACAAGCGTCTTCCATCGGGAGGGCGCTTTTTCTTATGGACAAATCGGGGTTATGGGAAGATGTTGTCGCTTATCTTGAACGATATTGGGGAGGAGCAGCGAAGATCATGGCAGTAAATAAACGGTTCACAATGGCAAAATGGGGAATAGCGGTGCTTGTACTGCTGCTCACGCTTGCGGGCTGCGGAGCCAAAGAGAATAATACGGGTCAGGCAGACAACGCGGCGGGTACAAACAGCAGCGGTGCGGATGCGGACGGAGCCAGCCAGGAAACCGGCAACACGGATGCCGGACAGAGTGCTGCCTTAACGAAGGTGAAGGTCGTGCTGGACTGGACGCCGAATACGAATCATACAGGGCTTTATGTAGCCCGGGACAACGGTTTTTTCAAAAACCATGGACTTGATGTGGAAATCATCCAACCCGGCGAAGCCGGTGCCGACACGATGGTGGCCACGGGCGCGGCGGATTTCGGAGTAGGTTATCAGGAAGGGATTACACAAGCGCGGATTCAGGGTGTGCCGCTGGTTTCCATAGCCGCCGTCATTCAGCACAACACCTCGGGCTTCGCTTCGCCTGCGGACAAGAATATCAAGACGCCGACCGATTTTGAGGGTAAAACCTATGGCGGCTGGGGCTCTCCGGCCGAGGAGGCCGTCATCGATTCCTTGATGCAGGAGCAGAAGGCGGATGCGGGCAAAGTGAAAATCGTGAACATCGGCGATGCTGATTTCTTTACGGCTGTGAAGAAAAACATTGATTTTGCCTGGATCTATTATGCCTGGACCGGCGTGGAGGCCGAGCTTCGCGGGGATAAAATCAACATGATTTACTTGACCGATTACAGCGACAAGCTGGACTATTATACGCCTGTGCTGGAAACGAACGAGAAGATGATTGCCGAGCGCAGCGACATTGTAAAAGCATTCGTGGCCGGAGCATCCGAAGGATATATCTTTGCGATCGATCATCCAGAGGATGCGGCGGAAATCCTGATCAAGGCGGAGCCGGATCTGAACGCCGATCTGGTCCGGGCCAGCCAGAAATGGCTCAGCCCGCGCTATCAGGATGATGCATCCCGCTGGGGAGAGCAAAATCCGGAAGTATGGACGAATTATGCCGACTGGATGTTTGAGCATAAGCTGCTGGATAAAAAACTCGAGGCGGATAAAGCCTTCACAAACGAATTTTTGCCTGAATAGCCGATAAAGGCCGGAGGGAACTCAAAATAGGAAAAGGGGAAGAAAACGACATGGCGAACGCCTTATTAAGCATTCAAATACTGCCGCATACACCTGGAGGGGAAAGCGTCATTCCGTATGTGGACCGTGCCATCGAGATTATTAAAGCATCCGGCGTGCCTTACCGCGTGGCGCCGCTTGAAACGACGATGGAAGGGGAATTGAATCATCTGCTGTCTATCGTCGAGGAGATGAATGATGCGATGACCGTGATGGGATGCCCATCCGTAATCTCACAAATCAAAGTGTACTATAATCCCGAAAGCGGCGCGTCCATGGGCAGGCTGCTGGAGAAATATCCAGATGGTCAGTAAGCTTCGCAAATATGGGCCTCCTGTAATTGTGTTGGCTGTTTTTATTGTGTTGTGGCAGGCGGCGGTGGCTGTTTTTGATATCGAACCCTACATTCTCCCGTCTCCGCTTGCGATTGCATCCAACACAGTCTCGGAGGCGCCGCGTCTGTTTCATCATACGCTGTCAACGCTGGGTGTGACTCTGCTCGGCTTTACGGCAGGAACGGCGGCGGGCTTTGTGCTCGCCGCTTTGCTGCATCTTATACCGGGAGCCAAAGCCGGTTTCTACCCGCTGCTGGTCCTGACCCAGAATGTGCCCGTTATCGCACTGGGATCGCTGCTGGTGGTCTGGTTTGGCTTTGGCATACTCCCCAGGCTCATACTGATTATGCTCGTCTGTTTCTTTCCCGTTGTTGTAGCCATGCTTACGGGACTTACGCAAAGCGATCCCAAGCTGGTCGACTATATGAAGATGATCGGTGCGTCCAAGAGCCAGCTGTTCTGGCGCCTGGAGCTTCCCAACGCCGTATCCTATCTGTTTTCGGGCCTGAAAATCGCCGCTTCCTACAGCGTGATCAGTGCAATCTACGCCGAATCGATTGGCGGAAGCGAGGGATTGGGCAACTTTATGCTGGTGTCCCAACGGGGCTGGCAGACGGCTAATGTATTTTCCGCTATCGCGATCATTGTCGTTCTGAGTCTCATTCTGTTTGGAATTATCAGTTTGGCTGAGCAAATACTGGTGCGCGGAGGCAGGCGCAAACCCGAGAAAGGAGCGTGACATTGCCTAATGACACAGAATGCGCTTGAGCTGAAGGCTGTATCCAAGCGTTTTAATGAAGGAAACTCTTCCAAGCTTGTATTGTCCGATGTGACCTTTCATGTGAAGGAAGGTGAATTCGTCTCGTTAATTGGACCATCCGGCAGCGGGAAAACGACTCTCTTCCAAATTATTGGCGGACTTGAGCGGCCTTCTTCAGGTGAGATCCGGATTGACGGCCGAATCAGTCTCGGCGAGCGGGGCAGAATCGCTTATATGCCGCAGCAGGCTGCATTGCTGCCTTGGCTGACCGTAACGGGCAATATTGAGCTTGCTTTATCCATAGCGGGCCTCCCCCGCAGAGAAGGACGGACCCTGGCAAAGGAATGGCTGGAACGCGTCGGTCTAAGCGGACTGGCTGACTCTTATCCTCATGTCCTCTCCGGAGGCATGCAGCAGCGCGTTTCCTTCCTGCGTGCTTTGCTTTCCCCTCAGCCCCTGATGTGTCTGGATGAGCCTTTCGGTGCTCTCGATGCGCTGACCAGACTGCATATGCAAACCTGGCTGCTGTCCCTGTGGGAGGAACACCGCCGGTCTGTCCTGTTTGTCACTCACAGTATTGAAGAGGCGCTTCTGCTCTCGGACCGCATCATAGTGCTGTCAGCTTCTCCGGCTGTCGTTCTCCGGGAAATTGCCGTTCCTTTCCCGCGCCCGCGCAGCGGGGAGCAGCTGTGGAATGAACCGGTATTCAATGCCTTGAAGCTGGAAATTTATGAGCTTCTCAAGCCGGATGGAACGTTTGAGAGCAAGCGCAAGGAGGAGGCTATGCATTGAAAGGGAATACCGGCTTGAACGAAGGCTTGTATATCGATGCGCATTTGCATGTGGATTTATATGCGCCGGAGGAACGGGAGAGTCTGCTGAATGGGGCTTTCCACAACGGAATTGCCGCAGTCGTTGCCGTATCCATGCATCTGGATTCCTGCAAAATAAACCGGGAAATTGCCGCAAGGCATCCGGGAAGAGTGATTCCGGCTTATGGCATTCATCCCGAGCAGCATCTTCCTGGCGAGGGCCAGCTGCAGGAGCTTGTACAATGGATCAGGGAGCGCCATCAGGCCGAAGAGGTTTTTGCAATCGGAGAGGTTGGGCTGCCTTATTATTCGCGTATGGAAGCCCGTGAAGCGGGAGTGGACTTTGATGAGAGTCCTTATCTGCTGGCGCTTGATCAATTTGCCGCTCTGGCTGCCGAACTTGATCGTCCGGTCGTTCTGCACGCGGTCTACGAGGATGGAGACAAAGCCTGCGATATTCTGGAGAAGCACGGCGTCCGGCGTGCGCATTTCCATTGGTTCAAAGGCTCCGAAGCCACTTTGGAGCGGATGCGTGCAGCCGGTTACTTTTTGTCGGTAACACCGGATGTGCTTTATGAAGAAGAAATCCGGCAGATGGTGAGTGCTTATCCCATTGAACTGATGATGACGGAAACGGACGGTCCCTGGCCGTTCGAAGGTCCTTTCGCCGGACAAATCACCAAGCCGGCCATGGTACGGGACGTGGCTAAGGCAATCGCATCTCTGAAAAATTTACCTGCCGGTGAGGCAGCTTCCATATTGCTTCATAATGCACGGGATTTCTATAGCTAATCCAACGGAGCGGATAAGTTTGGATTAAATTTTTGCATAAAAGCATCGCCAAGAGGAGAAAACAAGAGGGAACACAATCATGTACCCCAAATGGAGGTCTTCTCTTGAAAAAGATGATCGCAAGCCTGTTCGTATGTGCGGTTCTTTCTGTTATGCTGCTGGTGCCAGCTTTTGCTGCTCATGACATGAACCGCTCCAATATGAACAACAGCACAACGTATCCCGGTACAAACCTGGGGACGGACAATGGAATGGTTGACAGAACCAGCAATACCGCAGGTGTTGGCACAAACCCTAGAATGAATACGTATGGGACAACTACAGCCAACAACATAAGAGCCAATGCAGCTGATGACAACAATGATATGGACTGGGGCTGGCTTGGTTTGCTTGGACTTCTCGGTTTGGTAGGCTTACGCGGCCGCAGCAAAGAGCGGACATAAGCTTTACCTTTGCCAAAGACGGATAAACCCGATAAAGGGGCAGATTTTGCTTCTTTATCGGGTTTATTGCGTTTTATAACGGCCCACCGTTCATAACAAGCGCCAACCTCAAATGATAAACATCGCGACGAGCGTCGTCACAGCAAGGCCGAGCAGCACCGGCTTCAAATTGCGGCGGGCCAGCTCGAAGGGATCAACTCCGCAGATGGCGGCTGCCGGAATAAGCGCCCAGGGGATAAGGGTCCCGCCGCCGACCCAGATCGCGGCAACCTGACCGAGAGCCGTCAACGTGGCCGCTCCGGTTCCGATTGCAGATGCGAATAATTGGGCGATTGAACCAGCCAGTGATAGTCCGGAGAAGCCGGAGCCGTCCAGCCCCGTAATCGCGCCGGTCACGGTAAGCGTTACGGCACCAATGGCCTGATTAAGCGGCACATGGTTGGCCAGCGCGACGCCGAGATCATTTACGATGCCGTGAGAGCCCTCCGGCAGCACATTGCCGAACATTTCCGTGAAAGCGGCGTCTCCCAGATAGAAGAATGCCGCTATCGGAATGACTGGCCCGAACACCTTGAAGCCGAATTGGAAACCTTCGATCAAATAAGAGGTGGTTTCCTCCAGACCCCGGTTCCGGTGAGCCAGCATCGTGACCCCGATGAGGATCAATACGGCAGTGCCGCCTACGAGAGCCGTGGCGTCCCCGCCCTGCAGATTCAGAATGAACATGGCAGCCACGTCGATGGCAAAAAGCACGGGAATCAGCACGGCGAGCAGCTGCTTTTGTTTGTGGGGCAGGCTGATGCGCCCTTCGCTTTGGTTCGCCGTGTGCCCGCTGATTGTCCCTGATACAAGGCCGTCTCTCCACGTTCCCTTCTTCATATCCCGCCTCATCATCCAGAATGCCGCTACCGTTGTGACGAGACCCATGACGATTACAAGGGGAATGCTCGCCTCCATTACTTCCGAGACCGGCAGCCCGGCTGCATCGGCAGTCAGTTTCGGAGCGCCTTGAATGATATAATCTCCGGAAAGCGCAATCCCATGCCCGAACAGGTTCATGGCCATGGCCGCGCCGAGCGCCGGCAGCCCCACTCTTACGGCAACCGGCAGCAGAACAGCGCCGATAAGCGCAACGCCGGGAGAAGGCCAGAAAAACCAGGACGTAAACATCATAATCAAACCGATGCCCCAATAGGCGAGGGCAGGCGTCCTTAAGAACCGCGTAAGCGGAGCTACCATAACCTCATTGACGCCGGTTTTGATCAAGATGCGGCTCATGGCGACGATGATGGAAATAATAAAGATCGTGCCGATCAGCTCTTTTGTTGCATAGATAAAGCTGTTGAAAATACCGCTGACTGATCCGCTGAGGCTTTCTGTTGCCAACAGACCAAGCGCCAAAATACCAACCACACAAATTAAAGTCGTATCCCGCCTTTTGATGAGCAGAGCCATTATGAAGACGATAAAGGCGAGATAAACCCAATGCAGCGGGACAAGCTGAAATTCCACCTGGAATCACCCTCTCTTGCCTGTAAAAAGTCATACATTGTATGCAGCTTGTGCCATAGGCGTTCGCTGAATATGATGCGGCAAGTTTTTATGGTGATGCAAGGTGGCTTTCCAAAGACAAGCTGAACTCGACACTTTACAGCATATCTCAACATTTGGGGGAGTTCTGACTTGGAAATCTCATATAAATTGACAATCAGGGAACAAAAAAAGTGGCCCGCAGCTTTCGCGGGCCAAATGAAACTATATCAATGGGGGGTCATGTAACAATATTAACCGCGCCAAATGACATTGAATCACATCGTTATCCTTCATTTTTCATTTATTTATGCCCGGCGTGTCTTCGGCAAATGAATGGAAAAGGTAGCTCCTGTCTGCTGACTTGACACATCGATGCTTCCGCCATGCTTTTGCATGATCAGGTAGCAGTAAGTCAGGCACAGCCCAAAATTATCCTCATGCTGCTTGGTGGAAAAAAACGGCTCGAAAAGCTGCGCGCGGGTCTCCTTGTCAATTCCCCTGCCATTATTGGAGAAATCAACCAGGAAGTCTTTCTTGCTCTCATGTATTTTTATTGCCAGCATGCCATTGTCCATTTCCACCGCTTCAACCGCATTGCGGATCAGAT
The DNA here is from genome assembly GCF_056269365.1 of Paenibacillus sp. JT22N12. Lineage (NCBI taxonomy): Bacteria > Bacillati > Bacillota > Bacilli > Caryophanales > Paenibacillaceae > Paenibacillus > Paenibacillus sp. JT22N12. Next base: position 1,220,675 of record NZ_JBWDNU010000002.1, read on the forward strand.
TGGCGAATACTTCCTGAAGGTGGAGCTTGTCGCAAATCAAATTGCAGGGCAAAGAATAGTCCGTCAGGACGGAAATCCTTTTATGCTCAAGCAAATAGCGATTGGATAGCAGCGCCTGGGCGACAATGTCGGACAAGCTTGCGGGTCCTTCGACAATTTCGATATCTTCTATATGTTTCTTGATCCTTTTCACCATATGCATCATCTGTCTCGTCTCCGCTTGAATAACCGCAATATCCTCGTCCGCTTGCTCATGCAGCCGGTTCTGTACATGCTCCTTCATACGGCCTGTCAGCATATCAATGTTTGTGATGTGATTTTTCATGGCATGGTTAAGCAGGGCCGCCCCCGATGCAATTCCCTTTATCGTCTGATCGTGAAGCTGCTTTTCAAATTTGATTCTTACGCCAAGCACCCCGAACCGGATCGCAGACACAATAAATACGGCAAAAGCGATGACGACGAACAAACTGATGTACCGGTAGCTGCCAAACGTATGTACAGCTCTTTCGAAGTGATTCACCACAACAATCATAATGACGGGAGGAACAATAAAACAGACGGTTATGAGTCGGTTTCTTCTTTTAAGCGGGTTCTTTTCTTTCAGATAAGCATAGATAACGAGAAAACATCCGGCCAGATAATAGGGAACCGCCCAGAAGAGCAGTAGGAGAAAATCCATCCGGATATCGGGCTTCATTGGCGTAATAAGGAGCGTCAGGATAATCGGCAGCGCAAGCGCGCAGGCGAATATGTTTTTGACCCGGGGAATCGCGGTTTCGGAATAAACGATCGAGAACATGATGAAGCCGTAAGGGGTGCAGGCCTGGAGGATGAAGAAGAAGAAACTGTGCCATACAGGGGCCTGAGCGACATCCGAAAAACTGCCCAGCCCAGCGAAAAATAGAAATAATACCGCCCATTTGGTCGCTTCGTGTTTGCGGCCGTAGAAATAAATCATGGCGGCGAGTAAAAGATCAATAATGGCTGAATAGATCATATTATATTTTCCTACCCGTCAATCCACCCTAAGCGGCGGGTTTTCCTTCATGGTAGCATGATTTCCCGAAAATTCCCATTAAAATTCCATAGATCGTGGCTTCAGCCATCTGCCGATCAGCACATATTCCGGATGAAATAAATACTCACTTTTTTGAGTACAGACTTGAGTATGGCGGACGGGTAGAATGAAACTCGCAAGTTTCGATTGACAGACTTGTACACTCCGGGAAATGAAATGTACATGATGTCCACACATGCCGCGATTAAAGAGGGTGCGTTTGCATACGATACAGTATGACAAGCGTGACAAGCTTATCGCAAGGAGAGAATTCACGATGAAATATACAAAAGCGGATATCTTCGCACTCCTGGCTCCTGTCGTTCTCCAGGTCAGGCGGGAAGGGTCGCCGCTATTGCCCTCGGTGCGCCTTGCCCAAAGCTGGCTGGAAACGGGAGGAAACCTTAACAGCTGGAACAACCTGGGCGGCTACAAGGTGGGCAGCGGCGCGCCAAACGCTTATTGGACGGGAGAAATGGTAAGCAAAGGAACCTGGGAGATATACGGGGCAAGGCGGTTAATGTCGTCGCTTCCTTCAGAGCTTACGATAGCGTCTACAGCTTTTATAAGGATCAGGATCTGTTGCTTGCCAGAAGCCGCTATGCCCCTGTAAGAGCTGCGGCAACAACAGCCGGGCAGTGCTGGGCTTTCTATATGTGCGGGTATGCGACTGATCCGGACTATGCAGCCAAGCTGATCTCCATTATTAAGTTGAATGGACTGATCCAATACGACGAGACCGGAATTGTGGAGGAGGACGAAGAGATGACCAAGGAAGAAAAAGCCGCCTTTGAAGAATTGAAAGCAAAAGTAACGGAGCTCGCGGGCAGACAATTTATGGATACGATTCCGGAATGGGCCATGGAGGCGGCAGTCGCCGCGAAGAAAGCAGGCATTGTCGATACTACAGCAGGCGGCTCCTACGATTTCTACCGGGTGCTGACGATATTGCACCGCAAAGGCTTGATCTGATCGGGCTGATCGGCCATATATTTACTATGCAAGCCGTACGCAAAACTTCCGCCGGCCTATGTGACCGGCGGGAGTTGTTCCGCTCCTATTCAAAACGCTTTTTGGCATCCTCAAACGCTTTTTTATTATCTGCATTTTCGGAGTCTGTAAAAACAAAAGTCATTTTACCATCTGTAATCAACAGGATGATTTCTTTATCCTTTTTATCCTTGGATATTACAGTGTGAGCGATTTATTTTGCTTTTTGCTTCCTTTTAGCGAATATTTCGCCAGCAGAATAAAAATGACGTACGTTACAATGCGAACAATAGTCAGTAATAAAAAGTTCCATCCATTTACGAAAATCAGAACGTTCATGCTGACGAGGATAAAGTCGCTCAATAAAATGAAAGCAGCGGGAGCGGCTTTCCAGACAGGTTTTTGATGGATACATAAAAAAAACACAAAAATAACAGCCATACACGAATGATAAATATAGCAAAACATAAAATCATCCCGGTATTTATTTTCAACCCAGCCGGGGACGAAATATAATTTCCCCAAAAGCGTCAGCATGGTAACAGGGATGGTAATAACAAACCCGGCAGCTAATGAGAGAGTGGCATTCCGCAGAAGCGCGTGCCGGTTTTCTCTCAGTTTGGCATACCAGACCTTCATCAAGGATAAACAAAGAAAAGCCCCGATGCCCGTGAAATAAGTTTTCCACCAGTTCTGTTCGTATATGCCCAGTTTATTAAAGAATTCTTCTATTAACATAAAAGCGATGGAAAACAAGAAAATCCAGCGGTAACGCAGCGAGAACGCCGCTATCAGGACCGCTGATCCACCCCACACAAACATATTGCTAATCAAATGACCAGCAACGCTATCGGCAAAAGAATCTGCCAATATTCCAGGTTTATAAACGTAAGCCTGAAATATAATGAGTACGAAATATTCACATAAAAAAATAAAAAAGCAGACGGATAAAAAAAATGTGACCAGATCAGCAAAATTCCTTTTCTTGAACCAGGTAAAGATGAGCATCCCGACACCGGTTACAGCAAGGCAAATATACCAGAATAAGTTCATCATAGCCTTCTCTCCAAATGTGCTTGATAATAGGCAAGCCTTTCAAATGTCTCCTTCCGGAAACGAAGATTTACATAAAAAAACCGGGGCTCTCTTTCGAGAGCCCCTTTTCATGGGAGAGGAGAAACCGGACGAAGAGCTTATGGGGAAACGTAAGTCTTCTCCGCGGTTGTCTACGGCATCTCGCGACGCCGATACAGATAGGATTGCCGATTTGTGGGGATTTATACATCTCGCGATTTTTTTCAGACAATTCGGGTAATGGTAATCGAGAGAAACGAGCAAAGGCGGGGATCATCATGGGATTCAAGTTTATCCTGATCTATTTCATCATTATTTTCCTGGTGCTTGAGATTGCGGTTATTCTCTTTCGCAGTACGGGACTCAAGCGTGAAATATCCCGGTTCCAGGTGATCTCCATGATGACGGGGACAGGCTTCACGACCAAAGAGTCTGAGCTCATATTAAGGCATCCGGTTCGGCGGAACATCGGTATGTTTCTTATTTTGTTCGGTGTGTTTTCCCTAGCGGTTATTATCTCGTCCATCAGTGCAATCATGACGGAGAGCTTTCACGTACCCCAGCTTGTCTGGACTGCTGCTGTACTTGGTTTATTATTGCTGATATTGCGTTTTACGCCGGTCCACACCTTTCTGACAAAATGGTTTCATGGTGAGCTCCAGCAAAGCTTCGATCTGAAGGAACTGCCGGTTTCCGAAATCTTTGAGATGGGCGAGAATGATCAATTTATCGATATTCCTCTTTTTGCAAATTCCCGGCATGTTGGCAAAAGCGTTCAGGAGCTGCTGACAGATCAGCATGATATTAATCTTCTTTTTATCAAGCGGGGTAAAGAAACCATTCGTAAAGAGCGTTTATCCACCGAACTGCGCAGCGGGGATCTCATTTATGTTTACGGCAATAAGGCAGACCTGGCAAATTTGTTTAAAGAAGAGCTGGCCGAGAGGGATAAACAGGACCATGATGAGAAAAGAGCGGCCAGCCTGAACGAATAAAATCCATGTTTTGTCCTGCAGCCTGACCCCTGACCCCCCATTTTATGTGCTAAAATAATACTAAATATGATGCAAGCGCTATCGTCAGACTCTTATTATTACAGGTGGATATCACGCCGCATGGGTATCAGGAATATCTCGAGTTTCTTTAATTAGGGGGACTTATTTTATGAATGACGATAAAGCAAAGCTTGCGGCTTGGCTGCAGAATCATGAATCCGGGATGATCGACCTGCTAGGCAAACTTGTATCCACCCCTTCCGACAATCCGCCGGGGAACTGCGCGTCAATCGCTGAGGTGGTTGTCAGGGAGCTGACAGACAGAGGCTTTGAACCGTTTATGGATGTCGTTCCGAAAGAAGAGACGCTGGCAGCTGGTATGGCAGAGGGGAGAAATGTGGTTGCCGATACTCTATTTGGCACCGGTACAGGTCCCGTAATTGCGCTTAACGCACATGGCGATGTGGTGCCGCCCGGAGAAGGCTGGACATATGACCCCTACGGGTCTATTATTGCGGAAGGAAAGCTTTATGGCAGAGGAGCCGCCGTATCCAAGTCCGATATCGCCGTCTATACCTATGCGGTCATGGCGCTGCGTGAGTGCGGGGTAGAGGCAGACGGCAGGCTTTGTCTGGCCATCACCTTCGATGAAGAGACGGGCGGCGAAATTGGTCCGCAGCGGCTGCTTCGCGAAGGATTTATTGCACCGGATTACGCAGTCGTAGCAGGTTTCACTTACTCGGCTGTAACCGCTCACAATGGCTGTCTGCATCTTGAAGTTACGCTCAAGGGAAGGTCAGCTCATGCGGCTATCCCGGATACCGGAGTCGATGCCCTTGAAGCGATGAACAAAGTACTGAGCGCTTTATATGATTACCGCAATCATTTATCCGGCATCCATTCTGCAGTCGAGGGCATTGAATCCCCGACTTTGTCCGTGGGACTTATTCAGGGGGGCATCAACACGAATGTGGTGCCGGACCGCTGTGTTATACGCCTGGACCGGCGCATCATTCCGGAGGAGAATCCCGGGTTGGTCGAGCAGGAGCTGACGTCAGTCATCGGATTGGCCGTTCAGGGCTGCACGGATATCGAACTCCAAATCCGGCGTATTTTGCTTGCACTGCCCTTTAAGGAAGTTGAAGGGACCCGGCCGCTGCTGGAGGCGCTCCGCGCCAACTGGACACAGGTCATGGGAGAAGGGGAACTACCCGTGCAGGGGGTACCGCTTTATGCCGATGCGCGGCATTTCACCGAGGCGGGTATCCCGACGGTCATGTTCGGCGCAGGTCCCCGCACGCTGGAGGAAGCGAACGGTCATCGGGCGGATGAGCATGTCCGGCTCCAGGATATCGCGGCAGCCGCGCGGATTGTCACGTTTACCCTGTATGATTTGCTTCGTCAACAGGGATAGTTTTGCATAAGAATATGATGGAGGGCTAAATTTCAATGAATATTGTTGTTTTGGATGGCTATACCCTGAATCCGGGCGATTTGAGCTGGGAGGAAATATCCAGACTGGGCAAGCTGACGGTATACGACCGCACCACAGAGAAAGAAATTGTCCAGCGCGCACAGGATGCCGAAGTTGTGCTGTCCAACAAAACCCCGTTGTCGGCTGAAACGCTCGCCAGGCTTCCCAGGCTGAAATATATCGGTGTTCTCGCTACCGGCTATAACATCGTTGATACCAAAGCCGCTGCACTGCAGGGGATCACGGTCACCAATGTGCCTGACTACAGCTCGTTCTCGGTCTCGCAGCTGGTTTTTTCCTTGATTCTGGAGTTTTGCCATCAGGTTCAAAAGCATAGCGATGCCGTTCATGGCGGGCGCTGGTCGGCCATTAAAGATTTTACGTTCTCCTTATCCCCGCTTCATGGATTGGTTCATAAAACGATGGGCATTATCGGTTTTGGCCAAATCGGCCAGCAGGTCGCTCAGATCGCAGCAGCCTTCGGCATGCATGTGGTGGTCCATACCCGGACCGCCAAACAGGTTGAGGGCCTTGAGCATGTTCGATTTGTAGAGGAGGACGAGCTGTTCCGCGAGTCTGATTTTATCTCTCTTCATTGCCCGCTAACCGATCAAACGAAGGGGATTGTGAGCAGCCGGACGCTTTGTCTGATGAAACCGACGGCGTTCCTCGTTAATACGGCTCGCGGCGGTCATATCGTGGAACAGGATCTGTTGGATGCTCTGCAGGCAGGCACGATTGCCGGCGCAGGTCTGGATGTATTGTCCGTGGAGCCGCCTCCGGCTGACCATCCGTTAATTGCCGCGCCCAATTGCTTTTTGACCCCGCATATGGGCTGGGCTACCGTTGAATCGAGAAAGAGCCTGATGAGCCTGGCTGCAGGGAATCTGCAATCATTTATGGATGGTGCGGTGAGGAACCAGGTGGGGTGATAGCCCCCTAAATCCCCCGGAGGGGGGCCCCAAGGGCCCCGGCCCTCTGGACACCCGGATGGTGTAACGAGGGAGATGCAGAGACGCTCCTGACAACAGTTGGCGGAATGCCCGTTTACGTCCTGCGGACCCACTTGCCATGCGGCGCACCCGGAAGGGATGGAGTCCCAGGGGGACCGGGATAACGCAGAAGGTGCAGAGACGCACCTGATGGCTATTGGGCGGAATGCCCGTTTACGTCCTGCGGACCCACTTACTATGCGGCGCATCCGGAAGGGATGAAGTCCCAGGGGACCGGGATAACGCAGAAGGTGCAGAGACGCACCTGATGGCTAGTGGCGGAATGCCCGTTTACGTCCTGCGGACCCACTTACCGTGCGGCGCATTCGGAAGGGATGAAGTCCCAGGGGGACCGGGAATAACGTGGGAGCGCAAGGGAATAAACGAGGAAAATAAGGCGAAAATGGATAGTGAGGAGAGTTTGATGCGCGGATTTGTCATTATTATCGGTTTTGACGGTTTAGGGTGGCTGCTGCATTCGATTGCCCGTGTGCCGCTTCCTTCTCATGTGCTGGGGCTGCTGCTGCTGACGGCGGCTTTGTTTTTGAATGTCATTAAATTGGAATGGGTGGAAGCCAGCGCAACGTTGCTGACGCGGCATATGATGCTGTTTTTTGTACCGCTGCTTGCCGGCGTGTCGACCTTCCTGCCCTTGCTTCAGGAATCCTGGCTTGCCGCATTGATCAGCTTGACGGCAGGTACAGCCGTTGTTACGCTTCTGACTGGTCTGGTCACGCAGCTTTTAACGAACAAGCGGAAGGAGATTCCGCATGAACAGCAGCAGTCTTTATAGTGATCCGCTTTTTGGCGTATGTGTCACTGTTGTCGCGTATGCAATCGCGTTGCTTGTCCGGAAACGGGTTCCGCGGCTGCATCCGCTTATCACGGCACCTGTTCTTGTTTATGGATTCCTGCAGCTTGGACGCATTGATTATTCGAATTACAAGGTTGGCGGGGATATGGTCACTTTCTTTCTCGGTCCAGCAACGGTAGCGCTGGCTATTCCGCTTTATAAACAAGCCGTCCGGTTGAAGCCGCTTCTGCCCTCCCTCCTGCTTGGAGCCTTCGTGGGGAGCGCGCTGGGTATTGGCGTGAACGCCCTGTGCGTAATCGCTTTCGGCGGCACCGAGGAGCTGCTGAGATCATCGCTTCCGAAATCAGTTACCGCGGCCGTCTCGGTCGAGCTTTCACGCTGGCTGGGCGGATCGCCGGAATTCACCGCAGCCCTTACCGTGATGACGGGATTGTTCGGCAGTGTGGCCGGCCCTGTGCTGCTCAAGCTCGTTGGCGTACATGACCGTGTAGCCGCCTCTATCGCCATTGGCGCCGCTGCGCACGGCATAGGCTCCGCGAGACTGCTCGCCGATTCCCAGGAGGAGGGCGGTGTGAGCGGGTTTTCCATGGCCGCCTGCGCTGTGTTTACCCCGGTTTTGCTGCTGCCGATTCATTGGTTTCTTTTATAGAAACTGCCGACATTTTATCTTCTCTTAAGGTTTTTTAATTTTTAATCTGGTATATTTGACTGCAGCAGAAACAATAACTGCATCCATTTTCAGAAGGGAGTTTTACGCATTGAACGAGAAAGACAAGGATCTAGATAAAGAGATTGAACTGGAAGAAAAGGAAGCTTCAGCAAGCCCTGAGCTTGACGGAGAAACGGACGTTGATTCCCCCGCCAAGGGAGGCTTTAATCTCGAGAAGGAAACGCCCTCGGACTTGACGGAGGATGATACGGACCGGGACATAGAGTCCGGACTTGCAGATGAGCGTGAAGAGACCGATGGTGCTCAAGACGAGTCGCTCACGCCCGTTCCGGTTGGAGCGGGCCCGTCAGCACCGGAAGCAGGCCGCAGAGGCAACAGCAGCAAGCCCTGGATGTTCATCGCGATCGGACTGGCACTGCTGCTTGTTGTAGCGCTGATCAAGCCGCCTTTTGGCAGCGCAAGCGGCAGTGATGAAGTTGTGGCAACCGTCAATGATGTCAAAATCACGCAGGACAACCTATTTGACAAAATGATCAGTCTGGGCGGCAAGTCGACGCTGGATCAGATGATTCAGGAAGAGCTGGTCAAACAGGAAGCCGATAAAGCGGGCATCACGGCGACAGAAGCCGATATTGACAGCGAGGTCAAGCTTTGGGAGGGACGTTTCCCTACAGCGGACGACTTTAATGCATGGCTGCAGCAGAACGGAATGACAGAAGCGGATTTCCGCAAGGAAATGCCGACTCAGCTTCGTATCCGCAAATTGCTGGAACCGAAGGCAACGGTTACCGACGACCAGATCAAACAGTATTTTGACCAAAACAAAGCATCCTTCGATACGCCGGAGCAGGTCCGCGTCTCCCATATTCTTGTAGCAACCAAAGCGGAAGCGGAAGCGATTCTGAAGGAGCTTCAAGGCGGAGCAGATTTCGCCAAGCTGGCTTCCGAGAAATCGATTGACACGGGCAGCAAGGATAATGGCGGAGATTTGAACTTCTTCCCGCGCGGCGTGATGGACAAGCCGTTCGAGGATGCGGCGTTCGCTCTCAAAACCAAGGACGAGCTTAGTCCGATAGTACAGGGTGCCAACGGCTTCCATATCATCAAGTTCACAGACCGCAAAGCAGCCCACACGGCTACCCTGGATGAGGAAAAAGCGAAAATCAAGGACCAATTGCTTGCGCAGCAGGTTTCTGAGCTTTCCTCTTCATGGCTTCAGGATATCAAGGCTAAAGCTAAAATCACCAATACACTGGAAGAACCGGCAGCAGCCGATGCGCCGGCAGATCCAAATGCACCTCCTGCAGATCCAAATGCACCTCCTGCAGATCCGGCTGCTGAGACTCCAGCGGGCTAAACAGCATTCGGTAAAGGAAACAGCTTCAATACAAAGACCGCTTGCCTTTTGCGATGTTTCATGCGCAGAAGACAAGCGGCCTTTTTTTTACAGGATTTTCTCTCCGAGCAAAGAGCTGATAAGCTCGACGGCAAGCTTGGCCGTTCCATGCGTGCTGTCCAGCAGCGGATTGACCTCAACCACATCGGCGGAGGTTACCACGCCGCAATCATGCAGCATTTCCATGGCAAGATGAGCCTCCCGGTAATTCAAGCCGCCCCTCACAGGGGTACCGGTTCCCGGAGCTTCACCGGGGTCAACGCTGTCGATATCGAAGCTGACATGAACGCCGTCTGCACCGTTGGCGGCGATACGAATCGCCTGCTCCATGATACGGCCCATGCCAAGTTTGTCGATATCATGCATGGTGAAGCAGGTGACTCCGAGCGCCTGGATGAGCTGTTTCTCTCCTTCATCGAGCTGCCTGGCGCCAACGAGCACTACGCGGCTGGGCTCAAGCTTGGGGCTGCTGCCGCAAAGCTGGACAAAACCAGGGTCCCCATACCCAAGGCCGGCAGCAAGACTCATGCCGTGCATATTGCCGGAAGGCGATGTGAGAGGAGTGTTGAGATCAGCATGTGCGTCGATCCAGATAACGCCAAGCTTTTTTTTATGCTGACATAGTCCGGCAATGGTGCCGATGGCAATGCTGTGATCGCCGCCGATCGTCAGCGGGAAGGAGCCGCTGGCAGACAGCCGCGATACCTCGGACGCGACCGCCTTGCTCATGGCGAGAACGCGTCCCCAGTGTTTCATGCGCTCTGAGGTCCGTTCGTCAGCCGCAGGATCAGGCAGATAGGAGTCCTTCAGGATGACATAATCCAGCTTTAGCTGCAGCAGCTTATCCTCAAGGCCCGCGATGAGAACGGCTTGCGGGCCGCCTTCGGCTCCGCGTCGGCTGGCTCCCCAGTCAAAAGGAACAGGGAGGACGGCGATTCGCTGTTGTTTCATTCTTTTGGCCTCCCTGTGCATAATTGGCAGTTTTATTTGCGCAGCACTACGCTCTTCACGACGAACATCACATTAGCGGGCCGTTCGGCCAGACGCCGGACGAAATAGGGATACCAGCTGCGGCCGAACGGAACGTAGCTGCGAACCGTGTAGCCCTCCTTCGCCAGGGACCGCTGAAGCGGATTCCGGATGCCGTAGAGCATCTGGAATTCGAAGCGGCTTCGGGGAATTGCGCGCATGCGCGTGTAGGATTGCACCCACCGGATGATGCTTTGGTCATGGGTGGCAATCGCTGTATAAACGCCGCTGTCCAGGCGCGCTTTGATCAAACGCCGCATATTGTCGTCTACTTCCCGCTTCGTTTCGAAAGCAATGCGGCGGGACTCCTTATAAGCGCCTTTTACGAGCCGCAGATTCATTTTATTTGCCGTCATGGCTTGAACATCACGACCGCTCCGGTACAGATAGGCTTGAATAACGGTGCCGACATTCGAATATCCTTCCTCATGCAGCTTCCGGACGATACCGATTGTGGAATCGGTCCATGGACTGTCCTCCATATCCAGCCGGACGAACAGCCCGAGACTGGCGGCCTCCTTCACAACGGTCCGGATTCCTTCTTCGCATGCGGTCCGGTCCAGCGCCAGGCCGAATTGAGTCGGCTTGAGCGATATATTGCCGTTGATGCCTTCCCGCTCAATTGTCCTGAGCAGCTCCAGGTATCCAAGCTCGCTTGTTTTTGCCTCTTCCAGACTGCTTACGCTCTCCCCCAGAAAGTCCAGCGTAACCGCAATGCCTTCCGCATTCAGCCGTTTAGCCTGAACGATTGCCTCTTCCATGGTCTCGCCTGCGACAAAGCGCCTGGCCCCCAGCTTCATCCCATATCGTTGTGACAGTGCCCGTGCCGCACGGTTGCCGGCAAGACCGAGCAGCGCCGAGCGGAACAATCGGTTTCCGATATCCATCCGAACACACTCCTCACGCCTATAGCCGAAAAACTCCCGCTCGCCGCCTTCGCGCACACAAGCTGTCATTTTTACCGGCCGTCATGCTTATATATAGACCATATGCGTCGATGACATGACAAAAAATGATCGAAGCATAATAAGTTTCCATTAAGCAGACGGATGAGGCTATAGAAAATGATAAAGAATGTTTGAAGGGAATGGTCCATGCTTATAATGAACGTTTACCTTATTTATCATTCAAAAACAGTCTTCCAAGGAACCGACTCCAAGCCGGCGGACCCGATTATTTGCTTCAATTTCTTCAGGCGAGGGTCGTTTCGGGGCGAATGTAGAGCATCCCAAACGCTTTAACAACTGCCGGGAAGTATGTTAAGATAGCAGCAGTCTTAACGAGAGCTTTCGAAAGGGGAAGGGCAAGAAGTTGAGAGTTATTGCAGGTACGGCTAAAGGCCGTGCTTTAAAAGCAGTTCCCGGAATGAATACGCGTCCGACCACCGACAAAGTCAAGGAAGCAATCTTCAGCATGATCGGTCCCTATTTTGAAGGCGGATGGGCGCTTGATCTGTTCGCCGGTACCGGCGGGCTTGGCATCGAGGCGTTGAGCCGGGGGGCGGAGCATGCGGTATTTGTCGATTTGGAGCAGAGCAGCATCGATGTGGTCAAACGGAATGTACAAGCTGCCGGGTTCACGGAGCAGGCCGAAATATACCGCAATGAAAGCTTGCGTGCATTGAAGGCCCTCGCCAAACGTGGGACGGCATTTCGTATCGTTTTTCTGGATCCGCCTTATAAAATCAGGAACATGGATGTCATGATGCAGTCGCTCTCCGGGCTTGGGCTGCTTAGTCCCGGCGCGGTTATTGTCGTCGAGCATGATGCCGGACATACTTATCCGGAAGCGATTGACGGCTTTGAGCAGGCGAAACATTCAACATACGGCGACACGGCAGTTACAATTTATTATTACCGTCATGCAGACGGTTCGACTGTACAAATGGAGGAATAATGCATGCCTTTCTCATCTAATCCCGCAGCCGGTTCAATAGGCGCAGCGCCTTCCATAAATCCGCTCATCCCGGTGGAAGGAACGCTCGCCGGTCAGCGGGTAGCTGTCTATCCAGGCAGCTTCGATCCTGTCACATACGGGCATATGGATATTATCCGCAGAGCCGCCAGGCAATTTGATCATCTGATTGTGGCTGTGCTGAATAATTCCAGCAAGAATCCGCTTTTTACCGTGGAGGAGCGCAAGGTGCTTCTGAAGGAAGTGACCCGGGATCTGCCGAATGTGTCCATTGACAGCTTCCGCGACTTGCTGGTTCATTTCATGCGCTCGCGCAATGCGGACGTGATTGTCCGGGGTATCCGCTCCGTGACGGATTTCGAATACGAGCTTCAGCTGGCATCGACCAACCATCAGCTGGACGGTGAGATCGAAACGATCTTTATGATGACCAACCCCCGGTACTCGTATCTCAGCTCCAGCATTGTCAAGGAAATCGCCAAATTCCATGGCAAAGTGCAGGATCTGGTTCCGCCTGAGGTCGAAAAAGCGCTGGCTGTGAAATATAAAAACAAAGAAACATGACCGCTGCCTGAACGAAAAGGAAATTCGCTGCGCCGCGGCGTTTTTTAGCGCGTCCACTTCCGCGGGGCGCTGACAGAGGCGATTGCGAGCACAAGCACTCCGCCGGCAAACAGAAGCAGGACCAGAGGCATGAACGGCCACAGGCTGAACAAATCTCCGGCTTGTACGGTTTGCGTGAACGGGTGCACGCTGCCGCCCATATGTTCAAGCGTCGTGGTGGAGGCGGGGAAGAATGCGGCGAGAGCACCGGTAACCGGCCGCCATAAGGCGATTGTTGCGGCGAAGGCGAGAGCCGATTGGGCCAGCCGCATCAGAAGGAGCGGCCGGACCGACAGATCGGTTCCTGATACGGAGCTTGCGGCCTGGAGGAGCGAACTGATTCCCCCCCAGCTGAGCACGGCTGCAATCGCTGCCGCATTCCAGGCAAGTCCGCCTGATTGTTCGGAAACCGCGGCCGCATACGCGCCTATATGGCTCTCAATAAGTCCTGGCAAAATATAAGAAGGCAGCTGACTTGGCATAAGCGGTTCAAGCAGCCGGACAAGGACGGCGCAGATCATCATAAACCCGCCGATTGCCATCAGCTTGTACACCGATGTAGTGACGGCGTCGCCCAGTGTTTTGCCGAAGGTGCGGCCATCGGCTTTGCGCGCATCCGCCATTGCGGTCGCAGCCCGGCGAAACAAAGGGCGGGTATCGGTTACGGCGGGAGCGCTCTGATCGCCGGCATTTGTGATTCTGGCATGGACTAGACCGCTGGCCAACCCAACCAGCCATACGATAGCGGCGATTACAATACCCAGCTCCGGCCGGTGCATGAACCCGGCGCCGACGACAAGCAGCATGAACAGGGGGCTTGGCATATGGGAGAGGGCGAGCAGGCGCTGTCCCTCCGTGCGGGAGACCAGACCGCTTCGTCTGAGCGCGGTGGCGGCTTCCGCACCTGACGGGGAGCCGGCCGTCCAGCCCATCGCCATGGCGAAGCCCGCTTCGCCAGGCAGCCTGAACAGCCTTCTCATCAGCGGATTGAGCAGGGTTCCGAGGAAATGGACCCCTCCGAAGGCAAGCATCAACTCAAGCAGCGCCAGGAAAGGCAGCAGGCCCGGGAAAACAATATTCCACCAGATGGTCAGGCCCTGCAGCGAAGCCTGAAAAGCGTCATCGGGACGATATATGATCGCTCCGACCAAAAGAATGGACAGAAAGGCGATCAGCAGCGTTCTTTTCATTGGGACTCACTCCATTACAAGTATAGTAGCTGGACATAAACAGCCACTACATTGTACGCTGGACTTGTCCATATTAGACCTGTTAAATCGTAATCGGCTTCTCATAGTAATCGCGAAAACAATCGCGTGCCGCGGCATTGCCCCTGGCCAGCGTGTAGGCGGCGGTGGCCTGCACATCGAGATCGAGGTAAGGGAAGAGCTCCGGAGGCCTTGCGGCACTGTGCAGAACCGGAAGCTTGGCCGTCGTTTTCATTCTTCGAAGCAGCTCGCGGCCTTTGCCGGTAAAACCAAGCACCCGCAGGTATTGGAGGCCGTTTCTCAGCCGCTCCGGCGTCATGTCCCGCTTGCGGTGTCCGAGCAGAACGGCAAGCAGCATACGCTGCAGCTTCGTCCGCGTATAACGGCGCGTCTTGAGAGCTTCAAGCAGGGCATCGACCTCCAGGGAAGCAAGCGCGGCTGCGGAATGCTTGAGCCTATGCTGAAGCCCTTCACTCATTTCATGGTACTCGGCAAGCGATGCCGCCGATTCGGTCATAATTTTGTGAAACAGCGGCTTCGTAAAAGAAGACCAGCTGATGGGGCCGCGGCCTGCTGCATAATCCCGTTGCAGCAGATCCATTGTGGACCCGGGCACATAGGGAGCCGCCTCATCGGGCGTCCCCTGCTGCGAAACCAGCTGGCGGATCGCCGTGGCGCTGGCGATCCGCCGGTCCGTTATATCCGCCTGCGAGTACCCGGCTTTCTCGCGGCGGAGCGTATATGGCTCGATGCGGCTGTCCAGCCGCTCAAGCGCCAGCAGGTAATGCAGCCCAAGCGTATTGTTGGGCTGCTCCAGGGGGAAGGCGGCAGCCTCCTGGTCGCCCGTCTGCGCCATGTAGAGGCGCACCGCTTCGCTGTAAGCCGCAGGGTAGCTGGCGCCGCCGCCAAGCGTATCCGCCATCAGCCGGGCGAATGGCTCCGGCTCATGCGCGAGCGTGCGGGCAATGCGGCGCAGCGGCCCGATATCTCCGGCCTCGCTGCCGAAGCAGAGGGCGTCTACGACGCCGGTCGCGCCGAGCAGCGCGACGGCGCCGTAGGCGAACCATTCCGCCGCCTGGGTGGAATAGGCGACAGGCAGTTCAATGACCAGATCGCAGCCCCCGCGGAGCGCCATCTCGGTCCGCGTCCATTTATCCAGCAGCGCAGGTTCGCCGCGCTGCAGGAAATTTCCGCTCATTACGGCAATAACCGCGTCCGCGTTCGTTATTTTGACAGATTGTTGTAAATGATAGTAATGTCCGTTATGGAACGGATTATATTCAACGATTAGACCGACTGTACGCATCGCAATGACCCTCCGGAATAGTGCTGGTATTTTTTTCACTATATCATGGAGTGAAATTGTTGACAAAACGATTCAAGAATCGATATAATAAACTTTGTTTGTTTGGGGTGATCTTATGAAGATTCAGCTTCGTGAATTTTTGTCCAAAGGGGCAACGATTCCGATTCGCGAGAGTTTAAACGCAGATTGGCTTCAGCAGGTTCGCAGCGACGTTATCAGCGCAGGTCCGCTTGAGGTTGATATGAAGGCCAGCGTGACAGACGGTATTGCTCATGTGGAGGGCAAGCTGTCCGTTGAAGTCGAATTCGCATGCTCCCGCTGTCTGGAACCGACGAAGGAACAGATTACGGCTTCCTTCGACGAACGTTTCAAGCCTGCCAATGCCAAGATTGAGAATCCTGAGAATCTTGAGAATGCGGAAGAAATTATTGCGGTAGAAGAGGACAAGGTGGATCTTGAGCCTTTCGTCGAAGAAACGATGCTTCTCTCCCTGCCTTTCATCCCGCTGTGCGAAGAGGACTGCAAGGGACTCTGCCACACATGCGGCGCCAACTTAAATGTGGAAAATTGCGGATGCTCGAAGGATGTTATTGATCCCCGTTTGGCCGCGTTGCAAGATTTGTTCAAGGAAAAGTAGGGGCGGCTGCTCACGGGCAGGCGTCTGACGCGAATTCTGTTAAGGAGGTGGGAAATATGGCAGTACCACAACGAAGAACATCGAAAACCCGTCGTGACAAACGCCGCACGCATTTCAAACTGGCTGTGCCGGGCATGGTGAAATGTGAGCAATGCGGAGAGTTGAAATTGGCTCACCGGGTGTGCAAAGTTTGCGGATATTACAAAACGAGAGAAATCATCAAACAATAGTACGATTGACCAGTAGTACTTCATCCCGCGGTGAGGTGCTATTTTTTTTGTCTCCTTCATCCGGCATGGGATCAATTGATGAATTTAACCGTGTTGTCATTGCTTCCCATCGGATTCTTATATATACTTGTTAGGACCAGGTTATAATAGCTGGATTCAAATGGATACCTGCTAACAAGGACGAAAAAATATAAAAAGTCCGCAAAAGGCCATGCAAAATCATAGATAAAGGGTGGTGCGGATTATCGAGCGTCTTCCGAAAAGACAACGGCACCAGCAGCTCTCCCGGCTTATTGAGGAGAACCCGTTCATTACGGACCGTGAGCTTACACGTCAATTGAAAGTAAGCATTCAGACCGTAAGGCTTGACCGAATGGAGCTGGGCATTCCCGAGCTGCGGGAGCGCATTAAGCTGATGGCCGAACGCTCCTATGATTCGGTCCGCTCCCTGCCGCTGCATGAAGTCATAGGGGATATTGTTGATCTGCAGCTTGATAAGAGCGGTATCTCCATATTTGAAATACGGGCTGAACATGTTTTTTCCCGAACCGGCATCGCCCGCGGACATCATATTTTCGCGCAGGCCAATTCGCTGGCTGTCGCTGTTATTAACGATGAGATCGCACTGACGGCTACAGCGGACATCCGTTTTTTGCGTTCAGTGAAACTGGGAGAGAAGTGTATTTCAAAGGCCTATGTACGGTCCATATCGGGCAGGCAAAGCAAAGCGAAAGTAGAAGTGTTTTCTTATGTGGGAGATGAAATGGTGTTTCAGGGCCACTTCGTCATTTACCGGTCCGCGGGAGAGACGGCCATCGAGGGAGGAAATTAAGTGCGGATCGCAATTGATGCGATGGGAGGAGACCATGCGCCTGAGCTCATCGTCAAAGGAGCACTGGAGGCAGCGTTAGAATGGCCCGATACGAAGCTGCTGCTCGTCGGCGACACAGTCCGGATTAAAGAGCATATTACTGGGGCATTGCCGTCCAACGTGACAATCGTTCATGCAGAGGATGTTATCGGTCCCGATGAAGAACCGGTGAAAGCCGTGCGCCGGAAGAAGGAAGCTTCCATGGTTGTAGCGGGCAGACTGGTTCGTGAAGGCGAGGCAGAGGCGATGCTCTCAGCCGGCAATACCGGTGCGTTGATGACCACAGGACTGCTCGTTGTGGGAAGAATTGAGGGCATTGAACGGCCGGCGCTGGTCTATATGCTGCCGACCGTGAACGATGTTGGCGTGCTTGCGCTTGATCTGGGCGCGAATATGGATGCCAAGCCGGAGCATCTGCTGCAGTATGCCATTATGGGCAGCATTTACCGGACCAAGGTACAGGGCCTGAAGAACCCGCGCGTTGGCCTGCTGAATGTGGGAACGGAAGCCATGAAAGGCAATGAATTGTCCAAGGCTGCCTACAGCTTGCTGGAAGCGGCACCGATAAATTTTATCGGGAATGTGGAATCGCGGGATGTGCTGGCGCATAATTGCGATGTGCTTGTCTGCGACGGCTTCGCCGGCAACATTATGCTCAAGACCATGGAAGGAACGGCTGGGATGTTGTTCAGCACCCTGAGGGATACATTGACCAGCTCTTTCATTAATAAAATCGCGGCATCGATTCTTCGCTCCAGCATGCAGAAGCTGCGCAAAAAAATGGACTACAAGGAGCATGGCGGCGCACCGCTGCTGGGCGTAAACGGACTTGTTATCAAATGTCACGGATCATCAGATATCAAAGCGGTGAAGAATGGTATCCGCCAGGCCAAAATAGCGATAGAGAGCCAGCTGATTCCTTCAATCGCGGCTGAAATCGGCAGGAAGTGAGAGTGAATCATGCTGCAATCATCAGTTGGCATTATTGGAACGGGCAAATATGTGCCTGAACGTATTTTAACGAATCATGAACTGGAGCAAATGGTCGATACCAACGACGAGTGGATCGTCTCCCGGACCGGAATCCGCGAACGCCGGATAGCCGCTCCGGAGCAGGCGACATCGGATCTGGCATTCCATGCTTCGACAGCTGCCCTTAAGGCAGCAGGCATAACAGCTGAAGAGCTGGATCTTATTATTGTGGCGACGATTACGCCGGATATGTTTTTTCCTTCAACCGCCTGCTTGCTGCAGGAGAAGCTGGGAGCGAAGCGGGCGGCCGCGTTTGATTTGTCGGCAGCCTGCTCCGGCTTTATCTATGGATTGGCAACGGCAACCAGTATGATTTCAACCGGCTTGTACCGTCATGTGCTGGTAGTCGGCGCAGAATGTCTGTCCCGGATTACGGATTACACGGACCGAAACACCTGCATCCTGTTTGGAGACGGGGCGGGAGCGGTTGTAGTCGGGGCCGTGCCAGAAGGACGGGGCTTCAAATCCTTCGAGCTTGGTGCGGATGGAGGCGGCGGCGATCTGCTTAAAATTTCCGGCGGCGGTTCGCGCAACCCTTCTACGGCGCAAACCATAGCCGACAAACAGCATTTTATTTATATGGCGGGCAGCGAGGTATTCAAATTTGCTGTCCGGATTATGGGTAATGCCGCAGAGGAAGCGCTTCGCAAAGCCGGGATGGACAAAGGGGATATTGATCTCTTAATCCCCCACCAGGCCAATATCCGTATTATTCAATCCGCATTGAACCGGCTGAGTCTTCCGGAAGAGAAAAGCATGATTAATCTTCACAACTACGGCAATGTCTCGGCGGCATCGATACCGATTGCGCTTGCCGAAGCGGTAGAGCAGGACCGCGTCCATGATGGAGATCGTCTTGTAATGGTCGGCTTTGGCGGCGGGCTTACATGGGGAGCATCCGTATTGGTCTGGTAATGGCGAAAGGTTTGATGATTTGAATAAGGAGGTGCATCGTCATGGGTAAAACAGCATTTGTATTTCCCGGTCAGGGTGCGCAGGCGGTAGGAATGGGCAAGGACGCCTTCGATACGATTGACGCTTCAAGAGCCGTCTTCGAGCGGGCGGACGAGGCGCTTGGCTTCAAGCTGAGCGAATTGATCTTCAACGGTCCGGACGAAGCGCTAAAACAAACAGTGAATACGCAGCCTGCACTGCTGACGGTAAGCATTGCGCTTCTGGAAGCCTTTCGCAAGCAGGGAATCACAGCGGATTATGCCGCAGGCCACAGTCTGGGCGAGTACAGCGCCCTTGTTGCCTCAGGCGTGCTGTCGTTCGAGGACGCAGTTCGCACAGTCAGAGCGCGCGGCGAATTCATGGAGCAGGTCGTGCCTAGTGGACAAGGGGCTATGGCAGCGGTGCTTGGCGCAGAGCGCGATGATCTGGCGACGCTGTGTGCAGCAGTTTCTGCAGAGACAGGCGCAGTGGAACTGGCCAACATAAATTGTCCGGGACAAATCGTTATATCCGGCACATCGGCAGGTGTACAAGCCATCGTTGAGCGCGGCAAGGAAGCGGGCGCCAAGCGGGTCATTCCGCTGGAAGTGAGCGGACCGTTCCATTCCTCCTTAATGAAGCCGGCTGCCGAGAAACTGGCTGAAGTATTAGCCAACATTCAATTAGGCGATGCGGCTGTGCCGGTTATAGCCAATGTTACAGCAGGCCCGGCAGTGGAGGCAGCGGAGATCCGCCGTTTGCTGGCCGAGCAGGTTTACTCACCGGTTCTTTGGGAAGACAGCATCCGATATTTGATCGGTCAGGGCGTGGATACCTTCATAGAAATCGGATCCGGCACCGTTCTGGCAGGCTTGATCAAAAAAATCGATAAATCCCTGAAAATCATTTCCATCAACTCGGCATCATCCATCGAGGCCGCGGTGATTTAATTCTTCATTTGAGGTCCTAGGCAGACTCATAGTTAAGAAGAAACTCAACAAAGCGACCCTATGGCATACACGTTAGTTAATCCCCGTGCGAAGCACCTTAAGGAGCACTGGCAGTAAAGTGTGTCCCGCAGGGACGAAAACGGGTACAGGGCACGGATGGACAAGGGAGCGCCGCAGCAACAACGCGGGCAACCATCCGGGAGTCCAGAGGGCCGGGGCCCTTTGGGGTCCCCCTCCGGGGGATTTAGGGGGCGCTCAGAGGGGCCAGCCAGTCCCCATCGTCCAAACAGAAAGGAGCCAAACCATTTGTTTGCAAACCTAACAGGCAAAATCGCCCTCGTCACAGGCGCATCCCGCGGCATCGGCCGGGCCATCGCAATTGCTCTTGCGGAAGGCGGCGCGGACGTAGCGATCAATTACGCGGGAAGTGAAACGGCAGCAGCCGAAACCGCACAGGCCGTAGAGGCCCTGGGCCGCCGCGCCATCACAATCCAGGCGAACGTCGGCAAGTCAAACGAGTTCGAAGCGATGGTCAAGCAGGTTGTCGAAACGTTTGGCACCATCGATATTTTGGTCAATAATGCAGGAATCACGCGCGATAATCTCATTATGCGGATGAAGGAAGACGAGTTCGACCAGGTCATCGAGACCAATCTCAAAGGCGTCTTCAACGGGATCAAAGCGGTAACGCGCCCCATGATGAAGCAGCGCTCAGGCCGGATTATTAATATTTCGTCCGTTGTAGGCGTACTTGGCAATCCTGGGCAAGCTAACTACGTAGCAGCCAAGGCAGGGGTAATCGGCCTGACGAAAGCGTCAGCCCGTGAGCTGGCATCACGCTTCATTACGGTAAACTGTGTGGCGCCGGGTTTTATAGAAACCGATATGACCGACAAGCTGCCGGAAGAGATGAGAACCAAACTGCTAGGGGACATACCACTGGCACGCCTTGGAGCACCGGAAGACATTGCGTCAGCAGTCCGGTTCCTGGCGTCCGATTCCGCTTCCTACATGACCGGACAGACGATTCATGTGGACGGCGGCATGTACATGTAAATGAACCGGAGCCTGCTGTTTCAGGCTATTTCCGGCCGATGACAGACGTATGGCAATTTGTCCAAGATTCTCGTATAATACCATGGAGGAGGTGAACCGGATGTCCGATGTATTTGATCGTGTGAAACGCATCGTTGTCGACCGCCTTGGCGTTGACGAATCGGAAGTATCGCTTGAAGCGTCGTTTAAAGACGACCTTGGCGCTGACTCTTTAGATGTCGTCGAACTAGTCATGGAACTGGAAGATGAATTCGATATGGAGATCTCTGATGAAGATGCAGAGAAAATTACCAGTGTGGGAGAAGTAGTGAAGTACATATCTTCTCATACCTAAACGTAAAATTACGGGTCCCGTTCACAGCGGGACTTCTCTCCTTTTCGACTTTCACATGGATTTATCTAAATTGAGTAAGCGCAGGTAAGCGTTTTTAATAGATTATTATAAATATGGTACGGTAACCATTATCGTTGTCCATCTGAGGTGAGTTGAATGAAACAGAGAGTGGTCGTTACGGGCATGGGGGTCATGACCTCGCTCGGTTCTGATTTGGAACAGTTTTGGGAGAACCTGATACAAGGCAAGTCCGGCGTTTCGCATATTGAGGCGTTTGATGTATCTGAATATACAACGCAGATCGCAGCTGAGATCAAGGATTTCCAGCCCGATGAATTATTGGGCAAAAAGGAAGCGCGCCGCATGGACCGTTTTGTGCAATTTGCGGTTGTTGCCAGCCAGCTTGCCGTCAAAGACGCCGGTCTTACGCTTGGAGAGAATATGGATCCCGAGAGAATCGGCGTTGCGATCGGATCAGGCATCGGCGGACTTGGGACATGGGAAGACCAGCACAATATTTTGCTGGAGAAAGGCCCCAAGCGGGTCAGCCCATTTTTTATTCCGATGATGATCGCCAATATGGGATCAGGCCAGGTTTCCATTACAACCGGAGCAAAAGGCCCCAACAGCACGGCCGTGACCGCTTGTGCAACCGGGACACACTCCATCGGCGACTCGTTCAAAATCATTCAGCGGGGCGATGCCGACGCGATGATTTGCGGCGGGGCGGAAGCGACGATTCGTCCTATCGGAATGGCAGGGTTCTGCTCCATGCGCGCCATGTCAACGCGCAATGACGAACCGACAAAAGCAAGCCGGCCGTTTGATCTCAATCGCGACGGATTTATTATGGGCGAGGGATCAGGTGTGCTGATTCTTGAATCATTGGAGCATGCACAGAAGCGCGGAGCCCGGATTTATGCGGAAATTATTGGCTATGGTATGAGCGGCGACGCTCATCATATGACGGACCCCGATCCTGACGGCGCTGCCCGATGCATGGTGAAAGCGCTCAAAGATGCGGCTATTGACCCGTCGGCTATCGATTATATTAATGCCCACGGCACTTCAACGGGAATTGGCGACCGCTCGGAAACGATTGCGATCAAGAAGGCTTTCGGTGAACATGCCTATAAGTTGGCTGTGAGCTCGACGAAGTCGATGACCGGCCATCTTCTGGGAGCCGCCGGAGGCGTCGAAGCCGTCATTCTCGGCCTGACGCTGCAGAATGGCAGGATTGCGCCCACTATTAACCTGGAAACTCCGGATCCGGAGTGCGATCTCGATTATGTGCCGAACACGTCCCGTGAAGCGGATGTGCAGATCGCATTGTCCAACTCGTTCGGTTTCGGCGGTCACAACGCCACGATCGTGATGAAGAAATATGAAGCTTGAAAAGTTTGAGGAGCTTCAATCGCGGCTGCAGCTTCGATTTCGTACGACCCGTCTGCTGAGACAAGCGTTCACTCACACCTCATATGTGAATGAACACCGTCAAAGCGTGCTTGAACATAATGAGCGGCTTGAATTCTTGGGCGACGCCGTTCTTCAATTGACGGTTTCGGAGTTTCTGTACCGGACTTTTCCGGAGCGTCCTGAGGGTCAATTGACCCGGATGCGTGCTTCGATTGTTTGTGAGCCATCGCTTGCCAGATTCGCCGATATGCTCGGACTTGGCGCCCATGTTATGCTGGGGCGCGGGGAAGAACAGCTTGGCGGCAGGCTCAGGCCTGCCTTGCTGGCTGATTTGTTCGAGTCGTTCGTCGGCGCGATTTATCTCGACCAGGGGCTGGAGGCTGTCCGGACGTTTCTTGTCCGGCACATCTTTCCCCATATCGACAGCGATGGGGGCATGCTTGTCAAGGATTATAAATCGACGCTGCAGGAGCGGGCTCAGCATAGCGGCATGGGTTTGATCGAGTATCGGATTACGGAAGAGCGCGGACCTGCCCATGACAGAGAGTTTGTCGTTGAGGTCTACATTGCTGATGTTCTGTATGGAACGGGAATCGGACGAACAAAGAAGGAAGCGGAGCAGCAGGCTGCTGCGGAAGCATGGCGCAAGCTGCCGGGTTGAACTCCTTTACTTGAATAGCTGTGGAAAAGATCCTGGTCGCTGACTTAAGCGTACCGGGATTTTTGTTCAAGTAGGAAAGTTTGAATATCCATCATACTTTGCTTTCGTTAGTGAAGAAACTTGGCTTGGCCGCCAGAGGACGGCGGGCAGCCGTTTCTTCTTGGACAGAGCGGGCCTGGATGTTTTTATGATACAATAGTCGATGAGGTGAAGGCTAAGCTATGTTCCTGAAAAGGATTGAATTAGCAGGATTTAAATCATTTGCCGATAAGACGGAGCTTGAATTCGTTCAAGGCATTACGGCTGTTGTCGGGCCCAATGGCAGCGGAAAAAGCAATATAAGCGACAGCATCCGCTGGGTGCTTGGTGAGCAAAGCGCCAAAAGTCTGCGCGGCGGCAAGATGGAAGATATCATTTTTGCCGGCAGCGATGCCCGCAAAGCGGTAAATTTCAGCGAGGTGTCGCTGACACTGGATAACGCGGACAACGCGCTTCCCCTGGAGTTCAATGAAGTTACCGTTACGCGCAGGGTTCACCGCAGCGGCGACAGTGAATATATGATTAACAAGCAGCCCTGCAGACTCAAGGATATTACGGAATTATTCATGGATACGGGCATCGGCAAAGAAGCCTATTCCATTATCGGTCAAGGCCGTATTGAAGAAATTCTCAGTACACGCTCAGAGGATCGCCGGGGAATCTTCGAGGAAGCCTCGGGTATCGTGAAATATAAGTCACGCAAACGTGAAGCGCAGAGGAAGCTCGATGATACCGAGCAGAATTTGCTGCGCATTCATGATCTGGTCTCGGAGCTCGAGGACCAGGTTGAACCGCTTCGGGTTCAATCAGAGAAAGCGATATCCTTCAAGCAGTTTAAGGAACAGCTCAAGACATCGGAAATTTCCATGTATGTACATAATATTCAAGCCGTACACACCTCCTGGAGCGAGGCAAGCGTACGGATGGCCAAGCTTCAGGAAGAACAGCTGGCTTTGTCAACAGTGGTCAGCAAGCATGATGCCTTGCTGGAGAAGGACCGGCAGAAGCTGCGCGAGCTGGAGGCAGCGCTTGACCAACTGCATGGGGCCATGCTGCAGTACAGCGAGGATTACGAGAAATGCGAAGGCTACGGCGAGGTGCTCAAAGAGAGAAAACGCAATCTGGAGCAAAACCGTTCTCAGCTGGAAGCTTCAATCACCGCGCAGAACGAGCGGATTTCGCAGCTGGCCAGGGAAGAAGCGGAGTTTCGAGGCAAGGCTGCGTCGCTTGAGAATGATCTTCAGACTCTGCGCGCCAAGCTGGCAAGCGAGGAGGCCAGGCTGCTGGGAACAGCAGCGTCGGCTTCAGGAGATGCGGAAGAATCGTTGAAAAGCGAGCTGCTTGATGTGCTCAGCTCCATGGCCCAGCTGCGCAACGAAATCCGCTATGCGGTTCAGCAGGAGGAAGCGCTGCAGCGGCGTATGGAGCGGCTCGGCGAGGAGCATGCCAAATGGCGCGAGCAGAACGGGAAACTCACCGTCCGCAAGGCGGAGCTGGAGCAAAAGCTGGAAGCGACGCTGACGGAAATAATCACACTCCGCAACCGCTATATTCATGAAGGCGAGCAGCTGCAATCCGGTCAGAAATTGCTGGAGGAAGCCCAGGCTTCAGCGCGAAAATGGGAACAAAAGCTCGAAGCGCTCCGCTCGCGTCGGGATACAATGAAGGAAATGCAGGACGATCTGGACGGCTTTATGCAAGGTGTCCGTGAGGTGCTGAAGGCTTCCCGCCGTACCTCGGGCGGGCTGGAAGGCGTGCATGGAGCAGTAGCGGAGCTTGTGCGTGTGCCGGAAAAGGTGGAGCTGGCCGTAGAAACCGCCCTCGGCGGCGCACTGCAGCATGTCGTGATGGAGGATGAGAAAAGCGCGCGGACAGCGATTGCTTTCCTGAAGCAGCGTCAGCTGGGGAGGGCGACATTTCTGCCACTTGATGTCATTCGCGGACGTAATATTCCCGACCATGACAAACGGATGATTGAGAGCATTGAAGGGTTTGTCGGAGTGGCCGCAGAGCTTGTCTCCTGCGAACCGAGATATTCTTCGATTATCAATAATTTGCTTGGCAATGTGCTTCTTGCCGAAACGCTGGAGCATGCCAACCGGATCGCGGCAAAATGCCAGTACCGCTTCCGGGTCGTTACGCTGGAAGGCGATGTGGTGAATGCGGGCGGATCCATGACGGGCGGAAGCTTGCAGAAGAAAGGCGCGAATCTGCTTGGCCGCCAGCGTCAAATTGAGCAGCTGAGCGAGGAGCTCAAAGCGACGGACGACCAATTAGCCAAGCTGCGCGACAAAATAAGCGATCTGCGCAAGGAGCAGTCGATACGGAATCAGAACGTGGATGACCTGCGCGCCCAGGGCGAGCAGCGTCGTATTGAAGAGCAGCATGTCCGCGCCGAACTCCAGCAGCTGGATAATGAGAACCGGCATTTGGTCGAACAGCGTCAGCTGTTCGATGCCGATAATGTCGGTCAGCAGGCTGAACGCGAGAATATCGCCAAATCGGAGGCGGCTGCCAGGGAACGTCTGGCTGAACTGACGCTTGAGGAAGCGAAGCTGCAGGAAGCTATCCGGATCGCCGAGACCCGCCGCAAAGAAGGGGAGACGGCCAAGGAGCAGCTGCAGGATCAATTGACGGATCTCAAGATCGCTGTCGCCAAGACGGATCAGGAAAAAAACTCCTTCGAGGACCAGGCAGCCAGGGTGCGCTCCGATATTGGACGCGCCAAGCAGGAGCTTGCGGGACTACGCGATATGCTGACACGTCAGGAAGAGGACGCCGTCCAGCATGGCGAGGAGAGCGTCAGGCAGCTCGAGCAGCTCAACCATCTGAAGCTGCAGAAGGATTCGTGTTCGGAGCAGACGGACATCAAGCGCTCGCAGCGGGCTGAGCTTATACGGGAGCTTGAGGAGGGGGAAAGCGAAACGAAGGAGCAGCGCTCGCAGCTGCGCTCGGTCGACGATCAGCTGAGGCAGACGGAGATCGCAGCCAACCGGCTGGACGTAGAGCTGGATAATCTGCTCCGCAAGCTGAGCGAGGAATATGAGCTTAGCTATGAATTGGCCAAAGAGCGTTATCCGGTACCCGAGGATGTCCAGGAGACGCAGAATCAGGTCCGTGAGCTGAAGCGCCGGATATCTGCCCTTGGCGAGGTCAATCTCGGGGCGATTGAAGAATATGAGAGAGTGAAGGAGCGCTTTACCTTCCTGAACGATCAGAAGAATGATCTTATTGAAGCGAAGACGACGCTGTACCACGTCATCCGTGAGATGGATGAAGAGATGAGCAAACGTTTCAGGACCACTTTCGAAGCGATTCGCGGGCATTTTGTCATAGTTTTTGCCAAGCTGTTTGGCGGCGGGCGGGCGGATCTGATCATGGTTGAACCTGAACGGGTGCTTGACAGCGGAATCGATATTGTGGCGCAGCCTCCAGGCAAGAAGCTGCAGAATTTGCAGCTTCTCTCCGGGGGGGAGCGGGCGCTGACGGCTATCGCCCTGTTGTTTGCCATTCTGCAGGTTAAGCCTGTGCCGTTCTGCGTGCTTGACGAGGTAGAGGCCGCATTGGACGAAGCCAATGTATCCCGATTTGCGCAATACCTGCGCGAATTCTCGGAGCTTACACAGTTTATTGTGGTTACTCACCGCAAAGGCACGATGGAAGAAGCCGATGTCCTGTACGGGGTAACGATGGAGGAAGGCGGCGTGTCCAAGCTTGTCTCGGTGCGTCTGGAGGACGAGGAAGCCGTTTCTGCCTGATGAGATGAAGGAGATGGAGGAAAATCGATGAGTTTTTTTAAACGCCTGAAGGAAAGTATCTCAAGCAAAACCGAGGCGGTCACCAATGCATTCAAGGAAGGGCTGACCAAGACAAGAACAGCTTTCGTCGAGAAGGTCGAGGAGCTGATCACCCGCCGCAAGAAGATCGATGAGGAGTTCTACGAAGAGCTTGAGGAGATTCTGATCGGCGCCGATGTTGGCGTGAATACCGTGATGCAGCTGATCGAGGAACTTCGGATTGAAGTGAAGAAGCGCAAAATTGAAAATGCTGCCGATCTGCAGCCGATTCTCTCGGAGAAGCTGGTCGATCTGCTCAAAAGCGAAGAGAAGACCGGTCTGCAGATGGCGCCTTCCGGAATGACTGTCATTTTGTTTGTCGGTGTCAATGGGGTGGGCAAAACAACCACAATCGGCAAGCTTGCCCATAAGTTTAAATCCGAAGGAAAAAAAGTGCTGCTGGCGGCGGGGGACACGTTCCGCGCGGGGGCGATCGAGCAGCTGGAAGTGTGGGGTCAACGGGTTGGCGTGGATGTAATCAAGCAGCAGTCGGGTGCGGATCCCGCCGCGGTCATGTTCGACGCCGTTCAGGCAGCCAAACAGCGTAATGTCGATGTGCTGTTATGCGATACGGCTGGAAGGCTGCAGAACAAATCCAATCTGATGGATGAGCTCAATAAAATATACCGCGTAATCCAGCGTGAAGTACCCAGCGCTCCGCATGAGGTGCTGCTCGTGCTTGATGCGACGACCGGGCAAAATGCGCTCAGTCAGGCCAAGCTTTTCGGCGAAAAAAGCGGAGTTACGGGGCTTGTGCTGACGAAGCTGGATGGAACGGCGAAGGGCGGCATCGTCATTGCCATCCGCAATGAATTGAATTTGCCGGTCAAGCTCGTTGGGCTGGGGGAAAAAATGAGCGATCTGCAGGAATTCGATTCCGAGCAGTTTGTACACGCGCTGTTTGCCGGTCTGATCCAGAAGTCGGAAGAGAACGAAACGGCCTAGTAAACCCGTTTACATGGTGACAAGGGATTGCACTTGACAGCCGCTGGTCTGCTGGGCTATGATAGACGACGACAGATAGGGTGTAAAGGTTTTTCCCTTGACGGAAGAGGTGGCTGAGTTGACCGCAATTGAACCTGACGCCCTGAACAAAACAAATCGAATCAATATGCTGTTTGACTTCTACGGGCTGCTGCTCACCGAGAAGCAGCGGACGTTTCTTAAATACTACTTTCACGATGATTATTCGCTTGGAGAAATTGCCGAGGAGTTTGAAATCAGCCGCCAGGCTATATATGAGCATATTAAGCGGGCAGAGTCCGTTCTGGAGAGCTGCGAGAGCAAGCTGCATCTTCTGCAGAAGCATGAAGCCGGCAAGGAATGGCTGAGCAGGCTGGAAGCTTGCGCAGACGGTCTGAGCGGGATGGATGATCTGGCAGATGAGCTGAGGCGGATTGCTCAAGGCATCCGGGATATGTAAGCAGAACTTTTAGAGGTGATGAAAATGGCGTTTGAAGGGTTATCCAACCGGCTGCAGAATGTGTTCGGCAAGCTGCGGGGCAAGGGCAAGGTGTCGGAGGAAGACGTAAACGAAGCAATGCGTGAAGTGCGTCTGGCGCTGCTGGAAGCCGACGTTAACTTCAAAGTCGTGAAAGATTTTATCGCCAAGGTCAAGGAACGGGCAATCGGTCTGGAGATGGCAAAAAGCTTCACTCCCGGCATGGTTGTTGTCGACATCGTCAACAAAGAGTTGACGGAACTGATGGGCGGAACCCAAAGCAAGCTTGCCAAAGCCAACAAGCCGCCGACCGTTATTCTTATGGCGGGTCTGCAAGGGGCCGGTAAGACAACCTCCTCTGCGAAGCTTGCCAAGATGCTCCAGAAGAGCAACCATAAGCCGCTCCTTGTGGCGGCAGATATTTACCGTCCAGCTGCGATCAAGCAGCTTCAGGTGCTTGGCGAGCAAATCGGAGTGCCGGTGTTTACGCTCGGTGATCAGACCTCTCCGGTCGAAATTGCCCGTTCCGGACTTCAGCATGCCAAGGATAACGGACTGGATTATGTCATTCTGGACACGGCCGGACGGCTTCACATTGATGAAGCCCTGATGGATGAGCTTCGTCAGGTGCATGAAGTGACGCAGCCCGATGAAGTGCTGCTTGTCGTGGATGCGATGACGGGGCAGGAAGCGGTCAATGTGGCACAGAGCTTCCACAGCCAGCTTGAATTGACCGGCGTTGTACTGACCAAGCTTGATGGCGATACGCGCGGCGGTGCCGCTTTGTCGGTCAAGGCCGTAACGGGCTGTCCCATCAAATTCGTGGCTACCGGCGAGAAGATCGAGCCGCTTGAGCCGTTCCATCCGGAGCGGATGGCTTCCCGTATCCTGGGCATGGGCGATATGCTGTCCCTGATCGAGAAAGCGCAGTCCAGCATCGACGCGGATAAAGCCGCCGAGATGGAGCGGAAGATGCGTACGGCCGAATTTACATTCGATGACTTCCTGGAACAGATGGAACAGGTCCGCAAGCTCGGTCCGCTGGACCAGCTGATGGACATGATGCCCGGCATGGGCAAAATGAAAGAAATGAAAAATCTCAAGGTGGATGAAAAGCAAATCAACCGGGTAGAAGCGATCGTCAGATCGATGAACAAGGATGAGAAGCGCAAACCGGAGATTCTCAATCATAGCCGGCGCAAGCGCATAGCGGCAGGCAGCGGCACGACAGTGGCCGATGTGAACCGGCTGATCAAGCAGTTTGACGATATGCGCAAAATGATGAAGCAGTTCTCCTCGATGATGGGGCCTAAGGGACCAAAAGGCGGAATGAAGGGTCTTAAAGGGATGCTTCCCAAAGGCATGAAGTTTCCTTTCTGAGTGATATTCAAATTCAATATTGTTTACGAAGTCATTCATGAAGCAGATTCTACATTGAATATTGATTTCGGCAGGTATCCAGCCCGATATTGAACGTTTACTTTTGTAAATTTTTGAAGGAGGTGATTTTCTTGGCAGTACGTATTCGTTTGAAACGTATCGGAGCGCACAAAGCGCCTTTTTATCGCGTCGTTGTTTCCGATTCCCGTTCCCCGCGTGATGGTCGTTTTATTGAAGAGATCGGCACATACAATCCGGTTTCCCAACCGGCTCAGGTGAACATTGATGAAGAGAAGGCATTGAAATGGCTTCAAAACGGAGCGCAAGCATCCGATACCGTTCGTAACCTGCTTTCCAAAGCTGGTGTTATGACGAAGCTTCATGAGCTGAAACTTCAGAAGTAGGACACTTTTACGGGGGGCCTTGATGATGAAAGATTTGATTCTTGTCATAGCTAAGGCTTTAGTGGATTACCCGGAGGATGTACGCGTCGATGTGAAGGAAGACGATCGCGGCACGGTCTACATGCTGTCGGTTCATGCCAGCGATATCGGCAAAGTAATCGGCAAGCAGGGACGGATTGCGAAAGCGCTGCGGACGGTGGTAACATCGGCTGCCGTGAAATCACAAAAACGTGTGATCGTTGATATTATTTCATAGATCGTACATCAAGAGAGGGTTAGGATCAACGTCCTAGCCCTTTTTTTTAGCCTTGTACGGGGTACAAGCATACGATAAGCGGATAAATGGAAAGAGGAAGGTAACAGCGATGGAACAAGGATGGCTGATGGTTGGCAAGGTGGTCAACACGCATGGCATACGCGGGGAAGTGAAAGTGTATTCCCAGACGGATTTTCCGGAGGAGCGTTTTGCGGCAGGCAACAAGCTGACGCTGATGAATCAGGAGACCGGGCAGAAGCTGATCGTGGAAATCATGACCGCCAGACCGCAGAAAAATATGTTTATCGTGAAGCTGAAAGGCTTCGATAACATTAATGATGTGGAGAAATATAAAGGCTGGGTGCTTGCTGTAACCAAGGACGACATGGTTGAGCTTGAAGAAGGCGAGTATTATCAATATCAGATTATCGGCTGCCGGGTTGTGACGGATGAGGGTGAGGAGCTTGGCATCATTACAGAGATCCTCGTGCCGGGCGCAAATGATGTGTGGGTTGTACAGGAGCAAAAGCCCAAGGGCAGACAAATTCTCATACCGGTGATCGATGATGTGCTTCTGGATGTCAATATTGAGACGAAAACGGTCACGGTGCACCTGATGGAAGGGTTGATTTAAAGGGATGCGAATCGACGTGTTAACCCTGTTCCCGGAAATGTTCGATGGCGTATTCGGAGCCAGCATTTTGGGGAAAGCGCGTGACAAGGGACTGGTCAGTCTTCAGGCGATTAACTTTCGTGAATATGCCAATAATAAGCATAATACGGTGGATGATTACCCTTATGGCGGAGGCGGCGGAATGGTGCTTAAGCCTGAGCCGATTTTTGCAGCTGTCGAAGATTTGAAGCCCGAAGGCTCCACGCCCCCGCGTATCATTCTGATGTGCCCGCAGGGAGAGACGTTCTCGCAGCGTAAAGCAGAAGAACTGTCGGCTGCCGAGCATCTTATATTTGTGTGCGGCCACTATGAAGGCTACGATGAGCGGATCCGCGAGCATCTGGTGACAGATGAGCTGTCCATCGGCGATTATGTGCTCACCGGCGGGGAGCTGCCCGCGATGGTTGTCATTGACAGTGTCGTCCGGCTGCTGCCTGGCGTTCTGGGCAATGAGAATTCGGCTGTTACCGATTCCTTCAGCACAGGGCTGCTTGAGCATCCGCATTATACGCGACCGGCTGTTTTCCGCGATATGGAGGTTCCGGATGTGCTCCTGTCCGGCCATCACGCGAACGTGGCGGCATGGAGACGGGAACAATCTCTCCTTCGCACGCTGCAGCGTCGTCCCGAGCTCCTGGAGCAGGTAGAATTAAGCAAGAAGGAACGGGAGTGGCTACGCCGTTTGATGGCTGACCGGGAAACCGGAAAAGCGCAGAAATAGGCTGTAATGACTTGATTTCCAGCTGAGGGTGTTATTGGGAGTCATCCGATTGACGCCCGTTTGGATTCTGGGAATAAAGTCATTGTTTTATACAAGCAATTGTGGTAAAATTTCTGGTGTTGCTTTTGTATAGTCGGACGGTCCGCTACTAAGCGATGATCCGGTCCATATGAGGGGCCGATGAGCTTATATGAACGTCTATGGTGGAAGGAGTGATTACAATGAATCTTGTACAACTGATTGCTCAAGAAAATTTACGTAAGGATCTTCCTAACTTTCGCCCAGGCGATTCGCTGAAGGTACACGTTAAAGTTATCGAGGGAACTCGTGAGCGGATCCAGCTTTTCGAAGGCGTCGTTATTAAACGTCGCGGCGGCGGCATCAGCGAAACGTTTACCGTGCGTAAAATTTCGTATGGTGTAGGCGTGGAAAGAACTTTTCCGCTTAACTCGCCGAAAATCGAGAAGATCGAAGTTATGCGTCGCGGTAAAGTACGCCGTGCTAAACTGTATTATCTTCGCAATCTTCGCGGTAAAGCTGCGAGAATTAAAGAAATTCGTTAATGTAACGACTGGAGAGGGGCTTGCTCAAACAAGTCCCTTTTCGTTTTTTCATATATCAGAAAGCATAAGGTTCGTTTGAATACTTTTCTGATATTTCAAAGGGAAGATACTTGCATCGGACGTACAGGACGACGTAATGAACTTGCTGCAGAAGAGGGTGTAAATCATGGATCAACCGCATAATTTTGATGAGAATGGTCAGCAGTTGAATGAAATGACGACAAAATCAAATGAAACCCCAACTACCGGGCATAAGGAGGTGGAGACGATAACCCCACCAGCCAAGCAAGGCGGCGGCAAGGCGCAAAAGGAAGTTTTTGAATGGGTCAAGGCTTTGGCGATTGCCGCGATACTGGTGGTTGTCATTCGCTACTTTTTGTTTGCCCCGTTTATTGTCGACGGCCCTTCGATGGAACCTAACTTTTATACAGGCGAGCGTCTGATTGTAAACAAAATCATTTACGATATCCGCCAGCCGAGGCATGGTGAAGTCGTCGTTTTCCACGTGCCGGAAGAAAATCGCGATTTCATTAAACGGGTTATCGGCGTGCCCGGAGACAAAGTGAAATATGATGGCGATAATTTGTACATAAACGGCGAGAAGGTGGAAGAGCCTTATCTGAAGGAATCCATTGATGCGGCCATAGCAAAGGGCGAAATATTTAATAATCAGGGTGCTGACCGCAACTTCCCGAATGAAAATTTCCAGACGGATATTGTGCCTGACGGCACGATTCTGGCCTTTGGAGATAACCGCCGGAACAGCCGGGACAGCAGGATG
Organism: Paenibacillus sp. JT22N12; assembly: GCF_056269365.1. Lineage (NCBI taxonomy): Bacteria > Bacillati > Bacillota > Bacilli > Caryophanales > Paenibacillaceae > Paenibacillus > Paenibacillus sp. JT22N12. The sequence goes on from NZ_JBWDNU010000002.1 coordinate 1,254,414, forward strand.
ATTGGCTATGTATCGGACAAGCAAATTATTGGCAGGGCAGATGTGATTTTCTGGCCGATGAGCAAAATTACGTTTGTGAAACACGGATGAGGTGGCTGTTTGCATGACAATTCAATGGTTTCCCGGTCATATGACGAAGGCCCGGAGACAAATTCAAGACAAGCTTAAACTGATCGATTTAACGATAGAATTGCTGGATGCCCGGGTACCGATTTCGAGCCGTAACCCCATGATTGATGAAATCCTCAAGGATAAGCCGCGTCTTATTGTGCTGAACAAGGCAGATCTGGCGGACAGCCGTACGACGGAGCAATGGATCGCATTTTTTACAAAAGCGGGACATGCCGCTCTGGCGGTGGATTCGTCGACGGGGACGCGGGTGAATGAAATCCCGGTCCGCGCGAAGCAGCTGCTGCATGAGAAAATCGCGCGGCAAATCGCCAAGGGAGTGAATCCCCGAGCGGTGCGGGGGCTTATCGTCGGCATACCCAATGTGGGGAAGTCCACGCTCATTAACCGTCTGGCCGGACGGCATATCGCCGCCACGGGAGACCGGCCGGGCGTCACCAAGGGCCAGCAGTGGATCAAGGTCGGCACGGAGATGGAGCTGCTCGATACACCGGGGATTCTGTGGCCCAAATTCGAGGATGCTCTGGTGGGATACCGCCTTGCGATGACCGGCGCGATCAGGGAGCAAATCCTTAACGTGGAGGATATCGCCTTCTTTGCCGTTAAGGAATTGGTCAAGCGTTATTGGGGGCCGACTTCGGAGCGGTTTGGGATTACCGACCCTCCCAAGGATCTTGACGATGCTGATGAAATCGTCCGGGTGATGGAGGATATCGGCCGCAAGCGGGGCTGTCTCATCAGCGGCGGGCGCGTCGATTTGGAGAAGGTATCCGGCATTATATTGCGCGAGCTGCGTTCAGGCAGCCTGGGCCGGATTTCGCTGGAAACGCCGGATGACCTGAAATAAGGCCACCGGATTCAGGAAACAATGACGGCTGCCTTGTTCATGAGGGCGGCCGTTTGTGCTAAAATCAAGGGAAAACCTGAACGGGCAAGCTATTGATACTGTATACATAGATGGGGGAATTAATCTTTCGCGCTCGGCACTTTTGCGTAAAGAGGGGAAACGGGGAGAAGCGGATGCTGGAATTTGAACAGCCCTTGTGGGAGCAGGGCTGTCCTTATATTGCCGGGATCGATGAAGTAGGACGGGGCTGCCTGTTTGGGGATGTTGTGGCAGCTGCCGTTATTTTGCCGGAAGGGCTGGTGCTCGAAGGCATTAACGATTCCAAGAAACTTTCAGAGAAGAAACGCGAGGAGCTTTATTCTGTCATTATCGACCATGCCGTCGCGTGGGCTGTATCCAGAGTCGATGCGGCAACCGTGGATGAAATTAATATCAAGCAGGCGGCACGTCTTGCTATGAAGCAGGCGGTCTCGCAGCTTTGTGTGCAGCCAAACCATCTGCTGGTCGACGCTGAGAAGGTAGACTGCGATATTCCGCAGCTGGCCATTATTAAAGGGGATGCCAGAAGCCAGTCCATTGCCGCAGCTTCCATCCTGGCCAAGGTGACCCGCGACCGGCTGTGCGTCAAGGAATGGGATGCCTTATATCCCGCTTACGGTATTGCCATACATAAAGGATACGCAACCAGGCAGCATCGGGAAAAACTGCTGGAATACGGCCCCAGTCCCATGCACCGGCAGTCCTTCCTGGGCAAGCTGTTCGTGGAACAGCAGGTGTTGTTTTAAAGGACCGGCTTTTCAATAATTCAAACCAAACCAAAACCGCCTGTTATGGCGGCAATAGGCCCTTATCGGGGTTTACTGCCGCCATCGTGAGGGCGGTTTTTGTCCGCCATATACCTATATGTTAATGCAGATAGAGGATTCAGCCGATATTGAAAGGATAAGGATATCAGCGAATGATTGGGCCATATAAAGCGGTGGTTGCGTAGCTGCGGCTAAGGGAAGGAAGTGGCGGTTAATGAATATCGGACAATTGATGAGAGGGCTGATTGGCGATGCCCAGCCGGTTGACAGCAAGGCGCTGGAGCTGAAAATCGGACAAATTGTGCGCGGCGTTCTGCTGCAGGTGCTGGATAATCAGGATGCTCTGGTGCAGATCAATGGCGTTCAGGTTCGCGCCAAGCTGGAGGTGCCCCTGCAGCCGGGCCAGTCCACGCTGCTCCAGGTGCAGCCCCAGTCTGGCGGCGGCTCTTTGGTGCTGAAGCCCGTTGACCAGCAGGCCGCTGATCTGCAGGAGGGCAGTCTGAAGGAATGGGTAAAGGCGCTGGGGCTTCCGGATCGGAAATGGTCCCTTGCGCTGGTTCGCGATTTGCGCCGGGAAGGCGCGGCTCCCTTTAAGGATGCAGCGGCGCAGTTTCAAGAAGCCAAGGCCGCCATGCCTGCCGGCGGCGACGCCAGGCTGTGGATGCAGGCGGCTGCGCTTGGCTATAAGCGCGGCCTGCCGATGACCGCAGCGACGATCGGCTCGCTGCAGCAGGTGTTGAGCGGTACGCAGGCGCATGCTCTTCTGGAGGCGCTGGAGCAGGGTCTGGCCGCCTGGAGCGGCGCATCCGCGGGTGATAACGCGGACGACCCCGCGCAGCCGCGTACTGCGGCGCAGGCGGCTGCAGCGAAGCTGGCGGCGCTGCTGCCCGAAGGGGCAGCGCTGATGCGCGCAGCGCAGGGCGCGGGCGGGGCGCAGCCGCCCGCCGCAGGTCCGGGCGCGGGCACAGCCGCCGCGCCCGAGGCGGGAGCAGCGGGCGAAGCTGCTGCTCCTTCAGCTGCGCGAAGCGCAGCAATGGCCGCGCCGGTACCCGGCAGCGCGGCCGGGGCGGCCCCCGCTGAGCGCGCAGCAGCGGGGGCGCAGGCGGCTGGCGCCTCTGCAGCCTCTGGAGGCGCCAAGCCCGCTCCAGCCGCGCAGCCAGCATCCGCAGGACCGGCGCAGCAAGCTCCGAGCGCAGCGGCCGAAGATTCCGCTGCGGCGGGGAGCCCGCAGCGCGCAGGCGGCTGGGTCGGCCAGCTTATCAAATGGCTTGGCGTCGATCACGAGCATCTGCTGGCTGCCTCCGCCGGGTCGTCCCCAAAAGACGGGACAGTGGCGGAGCCGCCCGCAAACGAGGCGCGTGCATCCAAACCGCCAGAGAACAACCAGCAGCAGCCTGCGCGGATTGTTGCCGCTGCTCATCAAGAGACCCACGCTCCCCTTGAGCAGAAAGGCGCCAATATTCCTTCGCCGGCGGATATGTCCCGTCAGCCAGGTTCCTCTTCGCTGCTGGTTCATGCTGCCGCAGATGAAGGAGCTCTGCCAGGGCCTGCGCAATCAACCGCTGATAAGCCAGCCGCTGCAGATACCCTCAAGAGCGCGCTGATCACGCTTGCTGCCGGGGATGACGTGCCGCAGGCGCTGAAAGATACCGCACAGCAGCTGGTCCAGCATATTACCGGACAGCAGCTTCTGCTGAGTCCTGAACGTACCGCCTCGCTATTTTCGCATGTCACCCTGTTCATTCCGATGCAGGGGCAGGATGGAAGCCAAACCGCATCCGTACATATCCAGACACGCCGCGGGCGCAAGGGGGAGCTGGATGCGGAGAACTGCCGGCTTTTATTTGATCTGCGCATGAACACGCTGGGAGAGACAGTTGTTGATGTACAGGTAGTCAATAAAATAGTCAGTCTGAATCTATGGAATGATCATCCTGCAATTGCGGAGCTGCTTGAATCATCCAGACCCGAGATGAACGAGTCGCTTCAGAAAGCGGGCTTCCAGCTTTTGTCGCTGCGTGCAACGCCGATGCCCGACAGAAGCCGGCAGGGTGGAGACGGGTCATCGGTGGAGGATTCCTCCGCTGCCGCTGTTCCGGCTTGGTCAATGAAGCCATACAAAGGGGTGGACTTCCGCGCATGAGGCAGGCAAAAGAGAAAGGGACGATCAAGAAAGCGGTGGCCCTGAAATATGAACCGGGCGAGCGCAGTGCGCCTGTCGTTATCGCCAAGGGCAGCGGAACGATTGCGGAATCGATTTTAAGCAAGGCGGCAGAAAACGGCATCCCGGTCCAGCATGATTCGTCACTTGTCGAGGTGCTGTCTAAGCTCGATATCGATCAGGAAATACCTCCTGAGCTGTATACGCTGGTGGCAGAAATCTTGTCCTTCGTCTATCGTTCGGACCGAAGAGCGGGGGATATCGGGAAGTGAACAATTCCAGGAACAGACGCAATCCGTTGAAGCCGGACGACAGAGGCGCTACCGGCAGGCAGGGTGAGGAAGCAGCTGTGGAGCTGCTGCTTCAGGAAGGCTGCACCATTCTGCACCGCAATTGGCGTTGCCGCTTCGGCGAGCTGGATATTATCGCCAGACAGGGTGCTGAGCTTGTGTTTGTGGAGGTTAGAACAAGAAAAAGCGGCGGACGCTTTGGAACAGCGGCAGAATCGGTGGATGCGCGCAAACAGCGGCAGGTACGCACCATTGCCGAGGTTTATATGCAGGCAACCGGGACGCATGGGATGCCTGTCCGTTTCGATGTAATTGCCGTGATGGTCGACCGCGGCAGCGGCAGCGTCGTAGAACTGAATCATATAGAAGCGGCGTTCTAAAATGCACGCTGCAGGAAGAAACGGCTGCCTGCCTCTGGGGGCAATCCAGATTTCATTCCCACAAAAAATATCCAGCGTGTAATGGAATTTATACGTTCTCCTATTACTGACAAAGGCACTCGTATAGCTTCCTGACCCGGAAGCTTTACGAGTGCTTTTCATGATTTATGCCTGCTCTTTATAATGTAAGCAAATTCCGGTCGAGGCTGCGGTAGCCAACCGCTTCCGCGATATGCTCGGCCTCCACCAGATCGGATTGCTCAATATCGCTGATTGTCCGCGCAAGCTTCAATATCCGGTCATGGGCGCGAAGACTTACGCCGAGTGAATCAAAAGCCAGCTTGAGCATCCGGTCGGCTTCCTGTGTCAAATCGACGGCACGCCTCAGCGAATCGCCTGCCAGCTCTGCGATTGGACGCAAGCCTTTCATCCGCTCCTGCTGGCGTGCGGATGCTTCCAGAACGATACCCCGCATTTGTGATGAGTTCATTCCGGTTTTCAGTCCTTCGGTTGTCGGCGGCCGAGGCACCTCGATATGCATGTCGATGCGGTCGAGCAGAGGTCCGGAAATTTTGGTGCGGTAGCGGGCGATCTGCTGGGGGCTGCACTGGCATAGATGGTCATCTGTTTCATGCCCATAATAGCCGCATGCGCATGGATTCATGGAAGCTGCCAGCAGAAAATGAGCCGGAAAGCGGAAAACGGCTCTGGATCTGGCGATTGTAACCTCCCGATCCTCAAGCGGCTGCCTGAGCACCTCCAGAGCAGTCCGCGAGAACTCGGGCAGCTCGTCCAGAAACAGAACGCCGCGATGTGCAAGCGTGACCTCGCCGGGTCTTGGAACTGATCCTCCCCCGATAAGGCCTGCAGCCGATATCGTATGATGGGGAGTCCGGAATGGACGCTCCCTCATCAAGGCCGGTCCGTGTCCGAGCTTGCCGGCTGCGCTGTAAATTTTGGTCACCTGGAGTGCCTCCGCTTCCTCAAGAGGAGGCATAATGCCCGGGAGCCTGCGGGCAAGCATGGTTTTGCCCGTACCCGGCGGACCGGACAGCAGCACATTATGCTGGCCAACAGCGGCAATGAGCATGGCTCGCTTGGCATGGTGCTGACCAAGGACATCGCCGTAGTCGCCTTGTTCAAACTGCTGCTTGCCAGCTTCGCCATCCGGATGGCGAAGCCGCGATGCGGCTCTGTGATCGTAGCGGAGAGCTTCCCAATTGCCGAGTTTTGTTCCATTTTGCCGGGAATCCCCCAGTTCGCGTAAATGCCGGATACCGAACAATTCCAAACCGTCAATGCAAGCGGCTTCCGCAGCGTTCTCCTCCGGCAGAAGAACACGCCCCATACCGGCTGTTCTTGCCTGCTCCACCATGGCAAGCACGCCGTTAACAGTTCTGATTTCCCCGCTTAGGGACAGCTCGCCCAGCACAAGCGTACCCTGATACAGCTCCGGCAGAAGCTGGCCGCTCGCGGACAGGATGCCGGCGGCAATGGCCAGATCAAAGGCAGTACCTTCCTTGCGCAAATCCGCAGGGGCAAGATTGACCGTAATCCGCTCCATAGGAAATTTAAATCCGCAGTTTTTGACAGCGGCTCTGACGCGCTCGATGGATTCGCGTACCGCCGGGTCGGGGAGCCCCACTACATTTACCTGCGGGAGGCCGTTCGAGATATCCACCTCAACCGTAATCAGTCTGCCTTCAACTCCGTACACACTGGCGCTGAACATACTTCCGTACATACAAAAAAACACCCCCATCGTCATATCGGATGAAGGTGCTTCCTCACGTGTCCGTATCAAGCTTGCTATTTCCCCATAATAGTCCAGACCATAAATGGTTGTCAATATTAGCTCCTTTGTGTGAAGAGGCAAATGGATATCAATTCATGGCCGATATATTTCTGACAATAGGTCATAATATAGCGGACGAGAATCAGACGTTCAAGCCGTCCAATATTAAGGTCAATTGCCTGAAATCCCATCTCGATTCGAGATGGAACTAATATCAAAAAAGCTCGATCTTTATCACAAATAATTAGGAAAGCCCTGCCTAAACGTGCTACAATAGTAAGGGTTTTAAGCGAAGACAAGGGAAAGCCGCACTGGCATCTGATGATGTTCGAGCAGTTTTCTTCCCCACAGAAATATAAGTAAGGTCCGTAAGAGGCCGGCTTTCCTTTCCACTTGGAATCTGCCGCTTCTGCTGTACTTTGCTTGTTATTCTTTTGTCTAGAGATCGTAGGATTTGACTGCGGATAGGAGGATTCTCGTAATGAATATCCATGAGTATCAAGGAAAAGCGCTTTTGAAACAGTACGGGGTCGTCGTTCCAGAGGGTAAAGTGGCATTTTCTGTCGATGAAGCGGTAGAAGCTGCCGAAGCGCTCGGAACACCGATTGTTGTGGTAAAAGCCCAAATCCACGCAGGTGGACGCGGTAAAGCAGGCGGCGTCAAGGTAGCCAAAAATTTGGACGAGGTTCGCGCATATGCGGGCGAAATCCTGGGTAAAGTGCTGGTAACGCACCAGACAGGTCCTGAAGGTAAAGAAGTGAAGCGCCTGCTGATCGAGCAAGGCTGCGACATTAAGAAAGAATATTATGTCGGTGTCGTGGTGGACCGTGGAACAGGCCGTATTGTCATGATGGCTTCCGAAGAGGGCGGCACTGAGATTGAAGAAGTCGCCGAGCACTCCCCGGAGAAAATCTTTAAAGAAGTGATTGATCCGGCTATCGGGCTGCAGCCATTCCAGGCGAAGAAGCTGGCTTACGCCATCAACATTCCTAATGAGCTGGTCAATAAAGCAGCCAAGTTCATGCTTGCGCTTTATGCGGCTTTTGTGGACAAGGATTGCTCCATTGCGGAAATCAATCCACTCGTTGTCACAGGCGACGGCAATGTCATGGCGCTTGACGCCAAACTGAACTTTGACTCCAATGCGCTCTATCGTCACAAGGATATCCTTGAGCTCCGCGATCTGGATGAAGAGGACGCCAAAGAAATTCAAGCTTCCAAATTCGACCTTAGCTATATCGCCCTGGACGGCAATATCGGCTGTATGGTCAACGGTGCGGGACTTGCTATGGCGACGATGGACATTATCAAATATTATGGCGGAGACCCGGCCAACTTCCTCGATGTAGGGGGCGGTGCTACGAAGGAGAAAGTCACGGAGGCCTTCAAAATCATTCTTTCCGATGAAAAAGTGAAGGGTATCTTCGTTAACATTTTTGGCGGAATCATGAAATGCGACATCATTGCTGATGGCGTTATTGCAGCTGCCAAAGAACTTGGACTGGATCGTCCGCTCGTTGTTCGCCTTGAGGGAACAAATGTGGAGCTGGGCAAAAAAATGTTGAACGAATCCGGATTGAACATCGTGGCCGCAGACTCCATGGCCGACGGCGCACAAAAAATCGTCGCGCTGGTGAAGTAGTCGTTTTCTCTTCATAAGCATTGCGGCATACGAATTCATTTTAGAGGATGTGAGTTTCGATGAGTATTTTGGTCGACAAGAATACAAAAGTAATCACCCAAGGTATAACAGGCGCTACCGGGCTGTTTCATGCGAAAGGCGCCCTTGAATACGGCACACAGATGGTTGGCGGTGTAACGCCGGGCAAAGGCGGAACGAACGTTGATATTACGCTGGAGAACGGCGAAACCGTTTCTCTGCCGGTCTTCAACACCGTTGTTGACGCGGTTGCCAAAACAGGCGCTACGGCATCTGTCATCTATGTTCCGCCGGCATTTGCGGCAGACTCCATCCTTGAAGCGATCGACGCCGAACTGGATTTGGTCATCTGCATTACGGAAGGCATTCCGGTTATTGACATGATCAAGGTAACCCGTTACCTTGAAGGACGCAAAACGCGTCTGATCGGTCCTAACTGCCCAGGCGTCATTACTCCGGGTGAATGTAAAATCGGTATTATGCCGGGTTATATTCACACCAAAGGCCATGTAGGCGTCGTTTCGCGAAGCGGAACACTTACTTATGAAGCGGTTCATCAGCTGACTGCGCGCGGTATCGGCCAGTCATCTGCTGTCGGTATCGGCGGAGACCCGGTCAAAGGGTCCGAGTTTATCGATATTTTGGATATGTTCAATAACGATCCGGACACCTATGCCGTGATCATGATCGGTGAAATCGGCGGTTCCGCAGAAGAAGAAGCGGCCGAGTGGGTCAAAGCCAACATGAAGAAACCTGTCGTTGGTTTCATCGGGGGCGCAACGGCGCCTCCAGGCAAACGCATGGGCCATGCCGGCGCGATTATCTCCGGCGGTAAGGGAACGGCAGCCGAGAAAATTGCCACTCTTGAGAAATGCGGCATCAAAGTTGCGCCTACGCCTTCTGAAATGGGATCAACTTTGGTAAGCGTTCTGGAGGAGCAAGGACTTCTGGAGAAATGCACAACCAATAAATAAGCTTATCCGTCAATGATTGCGGAGAGGGTACCGAATGTAACCTTTTCGATTGGCTAAAATAAGCTTCAACCTAAAGGTAAGCAACCTTTCGCCAGCCCGTATCGGGCTCGAAAGGTTGCTTTTTTTGTTTCTATTATTCAGGGCGGCTTGCATTCTGATTCCATGTCAAGCAAAATAGGGTAAGGATGTGAGCCCCTCACCAAGGGGCGATAACGATTATGTTGAATGATAACTTTAATGAAGAGATGCGAAGAGAAGTTCTGATCACCTTGCATGAAACGCCGGGTGTTGGCTGGCATACAATTCAAAAAGCGGCTTCTTACGGCGCCTGGTCCTGCTACGAACGATTTACGGAGGAGGCCTGGTGCTCGTCGGTTGGCCTGAAGCCGGAACAGGCGAAGAAAATTACAGAAGCCTTCCGGCAATTGGACAAAAATACCCGCAGAGAGCGTTTCGAGAAGCTTGGTATAAAGGTTATGACTTTCTTTGACCCTGGCTACCCGACACTTCTGGCGCACACACCGCAGCCTCCATGGGTCTTATATTTAATCGGGCACATAGATCTGTTGTACCGGTCGACGATGGCAATCGTAGGCACCAGAGGCCCTACATCGTATGGTAGACGGGCGGCAGCCGATATATCCGGTCAGTTATCAAGGTGCGGGCTGACCGTTGTCAGCGGCCTTGCTCGAGGCATAGACAGCATTGCCCACGTAGGGGCGCTCCCTTCACCAGGAGGCACCATCGCTGTGCTGGGCACGCCTATTGATAAAGTGTATCCTGCCGAGAACCGTTCACTATATCGCGAGATTGGATATGGAGGCAATGGCTTGATCGTGTCGGAAGTACCGCTTGGCACACCTTTTCATCCCGGCTTGTTTCCGCTGCGCAACAGGATCATTGCCGGTTTGTCGCTGGGAACAATCGTCATTGAAGCAGCCGAGAGGAGCGGTTCACTCATTACGGCCGATCAGGCTTTTGATATGTCCAGAGAGGTTTTTGCCGTGCCGGGGCCGATATCGTCACCAAAGAGCGGAGGCACGAATATGCTTATCCGAACAGGCACCGCCAAACTTATATCTTCCGTGGAGCATGTTTTGGAGGAGTATGAAGGCCGGCTGCCGCTCCCGCATGAGGGAAGTGCAGGAGACAGGGAACAGGACGCCCGGGAAGATATTACACTGAGCAAGGATGAGGCTTTCATCTATACTTTACTAAAGGATAAACCGCTCACTTCGGATGAGCTCCACGAGCTGACATCGTTCCCGTTTGGACTTTTACACGCAACTCTGATAAATTTAACTGTAAAACGGAAGATTGAACAGCATCCTGGTTCCATATATAGTGTTAGGTAATATGCAGCAGAAAGGGGGACGCATGAATGGCGGATTCACTTGTAATCGTCGAATCACCGGCAAAAGCGAAAACGATCGGAAAATATTTAGGCAGCAAATTCATCGTAAAAGCATCGATGGGACATATACGCGATTTGCCGAAAAGCCAGATCGGTGTTGAGGTCGACAATGACTTCAATCCCAAATACATTACGATCCGCGGGAAAGGCAGCGTTCTCAAGGAACTCAAGGACGCCAGCAAGAAAGTCAAAAAAGTTTATCTCGCGGCTGACCCGGATCGCGAAGGGGAAGCGATCGCCTGGCATTTGGCACACTATCTGGAAATCAACGAAGGCGATTCCTGCCGCGTTGTGTTTAATGAAATTACGAAGCAAGCGGTCAAGGATGCATTCAAGACTCCGCGTCCCATTAATATGGATTTGGTGAATGCCCAGCAGGCACGCCGGATCCTGGATCGACTTGTCGGCTATAAAATCAGTCCGCTGCTGTGGAAGAAGGTAAAAAAAGGTCTTTCTGCAGGTCGCGTCCAATCGGTAGCGGTCAAGCTCATTATCGATCGGGAGAACGAAATCGATGCGTTCATTCCCGAGGAGTATTGGACGATCACCACCCAGCTCAAGCATAATGATGTCTCCTTTGAAGCCAAGTATCATTCCTTGAACGGGGAGAAACGGGAGCTGGGAAGCGAACAGGATGTGCAGGAGGTTCTTCAGGCAATGGGGAACTCCGCCTATACCGTCGCAGATGTGAAGGAGAAAGAGAGACTGCGCAATCCGGCGCCTCCCTTCATTACAAGCTCGCTTCAGCAGGAGGCTGCCCGCAAGCTCGGATTCCGCGCTTCGAAGACCATGTCCGTCGCGCAGCAGCTGTATGAGGGTGTGGAACTTGGCAAAGAAGGAACGGTAGGTCTCATCACTTATATGCGTACCGATTCGACCCGTATTTCCCCGATAGCTCAAGAGGAAGCAAAGGGCTATATCGAGGAGAAATACGGCTCTTCCTTCGTTCCGGATCAGCCCCGTGTCTATGTCAAGAAGAACAGCAATGCGCAGGATGCCCATGAAGCGGTGAGACCGACATCTGTGCTCCGCGATCCGGATTCGATGAAAGAGTTCTTGAGCCGCGATCAATTCCGTCTATACAAACTGGTTTGGGAACGGTTCGTTGCCAGCCAGATGACATCTGCGGTACTGGATACGATGACGGTTGATCTGAATGTCGGTACGGCCGTATTCCGGGCAAACGGCTCCAAAATAAAGTTCCAGGGCTTTATGAAAATTTATGTCGAGGGCAATGACGATGGAGCTACGGATGAAGAGAAGTTCCTGCCCCCGCTTGCTGTAGGCGATATCGCCGAGCCGGAAGTCGTAGATCCCAAACAGCATTTTACGCAGCCTCCCCCAAGATATTCGGAAGCGCGTCTGGTCCGTACAATGGAGGAAGTCGGCATCGGCCGCCCGAGCACCTATGCGCCTACGCTTGAAACGATCCAAAAGCGCGGCTATGTGGCGATGGAAGAGAAAAAATTCATTCCTACAGAGCTGGGCGACCTGGTTATCCAACTGATGGAGGAGTTTTTTCCGGAAATTCTCAATGCCGAATTTACCGCCCATATGGAAGAGGATCTGGACCATGTCGAGGATGGCAAAGAGGATTGGGTTCGCGTTCTGGCGGCCTTCTACGAGACATTCGAGAAACGGTTGGAAGTGGCCGAAGATGAAATGAAGGAAATTGAGATCCAGGATGAAGTATCCGATGAGATTTGCGAGAAATGCGGCAGGCATCTGGTCTATAAGATGGGCCGCTTCGGAAAATTTCTGGCTTGTTCGGGATTTCCGGAATGCCGCAACACGAAGCCTATCGTCAAGGATATCGGGGTGACCTGTCCCAAATGCGCGGTCGGCAAAATTATTGAAAGACGAAGCAAGAAAGGCCGGTTTTTCTATGGCTGCGATCAATATCCTGGCTGTGATTATGTCTCCTGGGATAAACCGTCAAGCAAGCCTTGTCCGCAGTGCGCCGGCTTAATGGTCGAGAAGCGCAACAGGAGCGGCGCCCGTCTGCAGTGCACGCAGTGCGACCACACCGAAGAGGTGCTGGAAGATCAGGATCAAGCCGAATAACAACTTCCGTATTATAGGAAAGGATGGTAAGTTCATTGTCCGATTTACAACGCGTCACCGTTATTGGAGCGGGCCTTGCCGGCAGCGAGGCTGCCTGGCAAATCGCGTCCCAGGGTGTACCCGTGACTCTATATGAAATGAGACCGCAAACCCAGACACCGGCCCACCATACCAATCAATTTGCCGAGCTCGTATGCAGCAACAGCCTGCGGGCCAATGGTCTCGCGAATGCAGTAGGTGTCCTCAAAGAAGAGATGAGGCGCCTAAGCTCGCTTATTCTGGAATCTGCCGATCTGCATGCCGTACCTGCGGGCGGGGCGCTCGCCGTTGATCGCGACGGCTTCTCCGGGGAGGTAACCAGACGCCTGCATGAGCATCCGCTAGTGGAGGTGCGCTGCGAAGAAGTAACCGATATTCCTGCCGATGGGATCGTGGTTATCGCTACCGGCCCGTTGACCGCGCCTAAGCTGTCCGCTCAAATCCAGGCGTTGATGGGCCAGGAGTATTTTTATTTCTACGATGCCGCAGCGCCGATTGTTGAGAAAGATTCTATCGATATGAGCAAAGTCTACCTGGCTTCCCGTTATGATAAAGGAGAAGCGGCTTATCTGAATTGTCCCATGAGCGAAGAAGAGTTTGAAGCTTTCTATGAGGCGCTTGTGACAGCAGAGAAAGCCGAAGTGAAGGAGTTTGAGAAAGAGCAGTATTTTGAAGGCTGCATGCCTGTCGAGGTCATTGCCAGCCGCGGCAAACAGACGCTGCTTTTCGGACCGATGAAGCCGGTCGGTCTGGTCAATCCGCATACCGGCAGGCTGCCACATGCCGTCGTCCAGCTGCGTCAGGACAATGCTGCGGGAACGCTTTACAATTTGGTCGGTTTTCAAACCCATCTTAAATGGGGCGAGCAAAAACGGGTATTATCTTTAATTCCGGGACTTGAGAATGCCGAATTTGTTCGGTTCGGAGTTATGCACCGCAACACATTCATCAATTCGCCGAAGCTGTTGAAGCCAACTTACCAGCTGATCAACCGGGAAAGCCTCTTCTTTGCAGGGCAAATGACCGGCGTGGAAGGCTATGTGGAGTCTGCGGCGTCGGGTCTTATTGCCGGTATTAACGCAGGGAGGCTGGCCAAGGGGCTTGAGCCGCTCGTCTTCCCGGCCGGCACGACGCTCGGCAGCATGGCGAATTATATAACTACTGCCGATTTCAAGCATTTCCAGCCGATGAATGCGAATTTCGGTTTATTCCCGGCTCCGGAGAAACGGGCACGCAGCAAGAAGGAAAAGAATGAAGCCCTCGCCGGGCGCGCACTGGATCAGCTCGCGCAGTTCAAAGAGCAGTACATAAATGGTGCACCCGCAGGCATTGCAGGCGAATAGTCGTTAGAGCCCAAGCTTACGGGTATGCGGAAATGAAGAAGGGGATGATTCTGATGGAAATGCAGTTTCATGCGACGACAATATGCGCCGTTCGCCATAACGGCAAAGGGGCCATCGCAGGAGATGGTCAGGTAACCTTCGGCAACAGCATGGTGATGAAGCATCATGCGAAGAAGGTCCGGCGGCTGTACCGCGGTCAGGTTGTAGCGGGGTTTGCCGGATCAGTAGCAGATGCGATTTCGTTATTCGAGAAGTTTGAAACGAAGCTTGAGGAGCATCATGGCAATCTGCAGCGTTCGGCTGTGGAGCTGGCGAAGGATTGGCGCTCGGACCGCGTGCTGCGCAGGCTGGAAGCGATGATGATAGTCATGGATGCAACCGGAATGCTGCTCATCTCCGGCAATGGGGAAATAATTGAACCTGATGATGGCATATTGGCGATTGGTTCAGGAGGAAGCTTTGCCCTTGCTGCAGCCCGTGCGCTCAGTCTGCATGCGACGAATTTGGAAGCTAGAGATATGGCGAAGTCTGCGCTTGAAATTGCCGCCGATATTTGTGTATTTACCAACCGTAATATTATTGTTGAAGAAATTGAGTAGTGCGGCCCGTGAGAGGTCCTATGTGGAGGGATAATCGATGGTAAACGAAGCGATGACGCCGAGACAAATAGTCACGGAACTTGACAAATATATTGTAGGTCAGAAGCAGGCGAAACGATCGGTGGCCGTAGCGCTGCGCAACCGTTACCGGAGAAATCGTCTGGACGAGACGCTGCGTGATGAAATTGTGCCGAAAAATATTTTGATGATCGGGCCGACAGGAGTCGGCAAGACCGAAATTGCCAGACGTCTGGCCAAGCTCGTGAAGGCTCCGTTCGTTAAAGTGGAGGCTACCAAATTCACAGAGGTCGGTTATGTCGGCCGCGATGTGGAGTCGATGGTACGCGATCTGGTGGAAACGTCAATCCGTATGGTCAAGTCCGAGAGGACAGAGCAGGTCCGTGACCGGGCGGAAGAACTGGCAAATGAGCGTATCGTGTCCATGCTGGTGCCATCCGCATCCAAATCCAAAGCGCAGAAAAACCCGCTTGAAATGCTGTTCGGCGGTAATTCGGGCGCCAAGGAGCCGCAGGAAGAGCCGCAGGAGAGCGAGTCGATTCTGGATCGCAGAAAGCAGGTTAAGGAACAGCTTCTCGCAGGCAAGCTGGAGCAGGAAATCATTGAAATCGAAGTGGAGGATTCCTCTCCGAATATGCTTGATATGCTGTCCGGGCAAGGCGGCGAAGGAATGGGCATGGGGATGAACATCCAGGAAATGTTCGGCCAGCTGATGCCCAAGCGCACGAAGAAAAGAAAGCTGCCGATAAAAGAAGCCCGCAAGGCCCTTACACAAGAGGAAGCGAACAAACTGATTGATATGGATGATGTGATTGCGGAATCCGTAAGCCGGGCCGAGCAGTCGGGAATTATTTTTATCGATGAAATTGACAAAATCGCCAGCGGTTCGCGAGGCTCGGGTCCCGACGTTTCGCGCGAAGGCGTTCAGCGGGATATACTGCCCATTGTCGAAGGTTCGACCGTGATGACCAAATATGGGCCGGTAAAGACGGATTTTGTGTTGTTCATTGCCGCCGGCGCTTTCCATATTGCCAAACCGTCCGATCTGATTCCTGAGCTGCAGGGGAGGTTCCCGATTCGGGTGGAGCTGACCAATTTGACCCTTGAAGATTTTGTGAAGATTCTGACCGAGCCCAAAAACGCCCTTACAACACAATATACGGCGCTGCTGGAAACGGAAGGCATACGCATTGATTTTTCTGAGGAAGCGATTCATGAGCTGGCATCCATTGCGGCAGAGGTGAACAAGAATACGGAGAACATTGGCGCACGAAGACTGCATACCGTGCTGGAGAAGCTGCTTGAGGATCTATCGTTTGAAGCTCCTGAGCTATCGCTCGACCAGATGACCATAACACCGGAATATGTCCGGGAGAAGCTGGGCAACATTGCGAAAAACAGAGATTTGAGTCAATATATTTTGTAAAGGCTCGGAGTGGAAAGTAGGAGGAAGAGGTAATGATTTTACTTGCAAAAACGAGAACGCTGAACCGGCTGCTGCAGCGTGCGGCCGGAGGGGCGCTCAATTTCCGGGAAATGGCGGAGGTGCTGTGCACAACCATACAAGCGGATGTATTTGTGGTCAGCCGCAGAGGCAAGGTGCTGGGCTGTGCCGCCGTTGGACCTTACCAGCATGAGCAGCTTCGGGCATTGCCGCTTGAGGACATGCGTTTCTCAACCGAATGCAATGACCGTTTCATGAGCATGCAGGAGACGGTTACCAATGCCAAGCCTGATGAAGGCGTATGTGATGCGTTCCCGATGATGGCCGGTCATGAGAAAATGACGGTTGTCCCCATTGTTGGCGGAAGAGACCGTTTGGGAACTTTAGTGCTGCTGAGAAGCTCTGAGCCTTTTGGCGATGATGATTTGATACTTGCTGAATACGGTTCTACTATTGTCGGCATGGAGATTCTTCGCGAGCGTGCGGAAGAAATCGAAGTCGAGGCAAGGAGCAGGGCGGTGGTAGCTGTAGCGGTAGGCTCTCTGTCCTTTAGCGAGCTGGAGGCGGTTGAGCATATTTTTGAAGAGCTGGACGGTAAGGAAGGACTTCTCGTTGCATCTAAAATAGCGGATCGGGTAGGTATTACACGGTCGGTTATTGTTAACGCGCTGCGCAAACTGGAGAGTGCGGGTGTAATCGAAACTCGTTCTTTAGGCATGAAAGGGACCTATATAAAAACTTTAAATACGATGCTCCTGCAGGAATTGGCCAAAAATAAAGCCTGAGGACACAGGAAATGTAAAAAGCAGTCCTAAAATCCCGATTTTCAGCCCTATCTTTCAAAAAGATAGGGCTTTTTTCTTATTGTAATAAATTAGGAAATTAAGGAATATTAATTTAACGGCATTTATCGACAATCAGTTCTCATTTTTTTAATATTCTTTTGTCGAACGAAGCAGGAATGAGGAAAATTCTGTTGAATATTAACAGAAGCAGACAAGATTAGAAAGCGGGGTCTCATCCATGTTATTGAACAGCCCGGGTTTCAACAGGCTGCAGGGTGCAATTAGTGCTGCAGAAATGCGCCAGCGTGTCCTTTCTGACAATGTAGCCAATTCCGACACGCCGGAATACAAACGTTCTGACGTTTCATTCGAGGAGCTTTTGGATCAGAGTCTGAGCAATGGAACGCCTGCTCTGGCAGGAAGGCGGACGAATGCACGCCATATTCCAATCGGCTCATCTTCTTCCGTACCTGCTCCCAGAGTTGTGACGGATGAGAATAGTGTGATGAATAACAACTCCAATAATGTCGATATTGATCGTGAAATGTCGATTCTTGCCGAAAATCAGTTATCCTATAATTTCTACATTCAGCAGGTTAACCATGATGTCAAAATGATGCGAACAGCAATTGAAGGGAGATAGAACAGATGAAGCTGACGAACGGATTTAATGCCAGCGCATCAGCTCTGACGGCGCAGCGTTTGCGGATGGACGTCATTTCTTCCAATATTGCCAACGCGGAAACGACCAGAGCAAGCTTTGTCAATGGCCGATACGAGCCGTACAAAAGAAAAATGGTTGTGCTTGAGCCGAATCAACCTTCGTTCTCAAGCATTATGAGCGGTCAGTTGAACGGTACCGGCAATGGTGGAGTAAAAGCGGTTCGCATCATGGAGGACAGCAGCCCTTCCAAATTGGTTTATAATCCGACTCATCCCGATGCCGATGCCAATGGATATGTGAATATGCCCAATGTTGATATTGCGAAGGAAATGGTCGATATGATCGCTGCATCACGTTCTTATGAAGCTAATGTCACGGCATTGAATGCGACTAAAGGCATGTTTACGAAGGCACTTGAGATTGGCAGAAGTTAAAACTAAATCTAACAGATATAATACGGAGGGATTCCAGTGATTAATCAAGCAACGATTAGTCCGGTGCTGTCAAGCCGCTTGACCAATATAAATCCAGTCAGCGAGAAAGCAACACCGGCGGAAATGACGCAAAGCTTCGGGGATTTTCTCCAAAATGCGCTTGACGGAGTCAGCGCTCAAGAATCGAATGTTTCGGCATTAACGGACCAGTTCATGCTGGGACAAGTAGATGTTTCACAAGTAATGATTGCTTCTTCGCAAGCGGAGCTCAGTTTGCAGTTAACCTCTCAAATCAGGAATAAGGTGATAGAAGCTTATCAAGAAATAATGCGAATGCAAGTGTAATACCTACTTCTTGAGGAGTCATAGCACATGATTGGGGTGGAATTGTGAACGAGAAATTCGCCCAATATCGGGGGAGAATTGCCCAGTATTGGAATGCAATGGGGAAGAATCAGAAAATATTGCTTGGTGCGTCTGTCGGGGTCCTGCTGCTTTCCGTGATTTTGCTTACCATCTTTTTTTCCAGAACCCAGTATGAAGTGGCCTTTCAAGATCTGGACAGTACGGATTCCGCTGCAGTAATGAATTATCTGGATACGAATAAAATTCCTTACAAGCTTGAGAATGGCGGAACGACGATTTCCGTTCCATCCGCCGACGCTGCCAAGGCCAAGGTGGAAGCCGGCTCTCAGGGACTTGTGCAAAATGGATCGATCGGATTTGAAGCTTTCAATGCCGGTGGATCGATGTTCGGTTCAACGGATCGTGAGTTTGATGTGAAATACCGCAACGCTTTAAACGGCGAGATTCAGCAGCTCCTTAATAATATGCAGGGTGTTCAGAAATCCAACGTTCTGGTCAACTTGCCAGAAACCAGCGTGTTTGTTTCGACAGAAGAGAAGGAACAAGCATCTGCCTCTATCATGATGGATTTCAAGCCAGGTTACCGGCCATCACAAAAAGAAGTAGACGGGTACTACAATCTGGTAAAAACAGCCGTCCCCAATTTAAGTGTCGATAATATTACCATTTCCAGCCCAGAAGGAGAACTGCTTGCCTCGACTGGTGTCGGCGGAAGTGCAGCTGGAAGTGCACTTGCTTTGGAAACCCACTATCAAATTCAGCATAAATACGAAGCCGATTTGAAACGTAATATTCAGCAATTTTTAGGCCGTATGGTCGGTATGGACAATTTGGTCGTGAATGTCCAAAGCACCATTAATTTTGACAAGAAGAAGACTGATCAGCAGCTGGTAGAGCCGCTCCCGAACAACAGTAATAATGGCATTATTATCAGCGAGCAATCAGACAGCAAAACATCAACAGGCTCAAGTGCTGCCGGCGGGGTGGCGGGAACCGGTGCAACGGATGTTCCAGGCTATCAGGCCACAGATGGAGGCGGAGCAGGGAGCTCTGAAGAGAATTCCCAGACCACGAATTATGAAGTGAATCGAATCAACAGCCAAATCGAATCAGGACCCTATGTAATTAAGGATTTGTCAATCAGCGTCGGTGTTGAGAAGACGAGGCTGGATGTTGATACGACAAACGGGATGAATGCCTTCCTTACTTCCCTCGTGCGGTCGCAGCTGATCGAATCCGGCCAGGATGTAAATGATGACGTATTAATTGCGAAAAAGGTTGCAGTTATTGGACAAACATTTGCCAGCACCAGCAGCGATGCTTCGGCATCTGGTTTATCCACAGGATGGCTTATCGGGATCGGCCTTGCAGCGCTGGCTATCATTGCCGGCCTTGTCTTCGTGGTGGTTCGTCGCCGTAAACAAAACGCAGCTCAAGAGGATGATCTCGTCGTTCCCGGTAAAGTGGAATATCCGACGATTGATCTTGATGCTGTTAACAATGAGAGCCAGGTACGTAAGCAGCTTGAGACACTTGCTAAACGTAAACCAGAGGAGTTTGTTAATCTACTCCGTACCTGGCTTGTTGATGAATAGAGGTGGCCCAGGTGGCGAGAATATCACAAGGATTCAGTGGTCGGCAAAAAGCAGCTATCTTGTTAATTTCACTAGGGCCTGAAGTATCCGCTCAAATTTTCAAGCATTTGAGGGACGAGGAGATCGAGCAGCTAACCCTTGAAATCGCCAATGTACGCAAGGTTGATACGATTGACAAAGAAACGATTCTGGGCGAGTTTCATCAGATCTGTCTTGCCCAGGAATATATATCGCAAGGCGGTATCGCCTATGCCAGAGAAATTTTGGAGAAGGCGCTTGGCGAACAGAAGGCATCGGAGGTCATCGGCCGTCTGACAGCTACCTTGCAGGTGCGCCCATTTGATTTCGCCCGTAAAGCAGAGGCAAGTCAAATTCTCAATTTTATCCAGAATGAGAACGCCCAGACCATCGCACTCGTGCTTTCTTATTTGCAGGCGGAACAGTCCGCGCAAATTCTCTCTTCGCTTCCGCAGGAAAAACAGGCGGATGTGGCAAGGAGAGTTGCGTTGATGGACAGTACCTCGCCAGAGGTGATTTCACAGGTAGAACGCATACTCGAACAGAAGCTTTCAGCTACCGTTACTCAAGATTACACCAGTGCAGGTGGAATTGAATCAATTGTTCAAATATTAAATGGCGTCGATCGGGGTACGGAACGTACAATCCTTGATGCGCTGGAAATTCAGGATCCGGAACTGGCCGAAGAAATCAAAAAAAGGATGTTCGTTTTCGAGGATATCGTCAATATCGACAACCGCTCGATTCAACGGATTATCCGGGATATCGAGAATGCCGATTTGCAGCTTGCGCTTAAAGTGGCAAGTGAAGAAGTTCGTGAAGCGATCTTCCAGAACATGTCCAAACGTATGGCGGAGACCTTCAAGGAAGAAATGGAATATATGGGACCTGTCAGACTGCGTGATGTTGAAGAGGCTCAGACCCGTATCGTAGCCACAATCCGCAGACTTGAAGAATCAGGAGAGATCATCATCGCGCGCGGCGGAGGAGATGACATCATTGTCTAAACTATTCAAGTCCTCTGATGTCATTTCAGTTGAAGAGCTCAAACGGTTGGAATGGTACAACAAATATGCAGCCCGACAAGTAAATGCCGAGGAGCCGGCAGAGCCAGTGGCCGATGAAGAGACGATCTCCCTTCGCGATCAGATCCTGTCGGATGCCGAGGAATTTGCCAAACAGCGTATTGATGAATCAAGCCAGCAGATTGAAGCGATGTACCAGGAAGCCAATGATCAAATCGACGGCTGGTGGCTGGAGCGGCGCCTGCAGGATGAACAGCAGTTCGCTCAGATCCGGGAGGAAGGCTCCCGTCAGGGTCACAGTGAAGGCAAGGCACAGGCAGAGGAAGAGGTGCGGGCCCACTGGGAGTCGATGCTAACCGAAGCCAAATCCATTCTGGAATCCGCTTATCAGACAAAGGAACAGATCATTCAGGAATCCGAGCCTTTCCTGGTAGAGCTGAGCGCCGCAATTGCCGAGAAAATCATTGCCAGGCAGCTGACGGTTTCCCCGGATTGGTCGCTGGAGCTGATTCGCAAGTCGCTGGAGCGCAGAAGAGAACAGGGAGTCATTATTCTCTGTGTATCTCCCAAGCAGCTGACCTTTGTACAGGCAGCGCGCGAGGAGCTGAGCCTGGCGATTGATTCGCAGGCGGAGCTGCAGATTGTGCCGGATGTGTCAGTCAAGGATTTTGGCTGCGTCATCCGCTCCGCATTCGGAAGCATCGACGCCAGAATCAATACCCAGCTATCCGAGATCAAGCGTGAGCTGATCCAGCTGACCCTGCAGGCAGAAGAGCGGGGGCAGGCTGATGAAAACTAAACAGTTGGATGCTTCAAAATATATTGAGCATATGAGATCGATCGATCCCGTACGCGTTAACGGAAAAGTGACGCAGGTTATCGGACTTACCGTTGAGTCGGAAGGCCCTGACGCCAGTATCGGCGATGTCTGTTATATTTATCCGGTAAAATCCGCCAAGCCTCTCAAAGCGGAGGTTGTAGGCTTTCGCAATAATAAAGTTATTCTGATGCCGCTTGGCGAGCTTCAGTCGATCGGTCCCGGCTGCGATGTGGTGGGTACGGGAAAACCGCTGACCGTGCAGGTTGGATCCGAATTGCTCGGAAGAGTGCTGGATGGATTGGGACAGCCTCTTGACGGTTCATTTGTTTCCAGCCGGATGCCGCATTATTCAACGCATAACATACCGAGTAATCCTCTCAGCCGACCGCGTGTTCTGAATCCGCTCAGTATTGGCGTCCGCGCCATTGATGGACTGCTGACAATCGGACAAGGACAGCGTGTTGGTATTTTCGCGGGCTCGGGAGTTGGAAAAAGTACCCTGCTCGGGATGGTTGCCCGCAATACATCGGCTGACGTCAATGTCATCGCCCTGATCGGTGAACGTGGACGGGAAGTGCTCGAATTTATCGAGAAGGATCTCGGCCCGGAAGGACTTGCCCGGTCTGTTGTAATTGTTGCGACATCCGATCAACCGGCGCTTATCCGCATCAAGGGTGCATTGATCGCCACCACGATAGCCGAGTATTTTCGCGACCGGGGATTGAATGTGATGCTGATGATGGATTCGGTCACCCGTTACGCGATGGCACTGCGCGAAGTGGGGCTTGCCATCGGCGAACCGCCGGCCACACGAGGCTACACACCGTCTGTATTTGCGAATCTGCCGAAGCTTCTCGAGCGGGCAGGTACGGGGCCCAAGGGCTCCATAACCGCTTTCTATACCGTGCTGGTTGATGGTGATGATATGAACGAACCTATAGCCGATGCCGTTCGCGGCATTCTGGACGGACATATCGTGCTCAGTAGGGATTTGGCCAACAAAGGACATTTTCCAGCCATTGATATTCTTTCATCGGTCAGCCGGGTCATGAAAGAAATTGTGCCTGAAGAGCAGCAGGACGCAGCGAATGAGATGAAACGATTAATGGCGATATATAAGGATTCGGAAGATCTGATCAATATTGGGGCGTACCAGCGCGGATCCAATATGGAAATCGACAAGGCAATTGATTCCAATGAGTCCATAAGAGCTTTCACCCGCCAGAAGACATCGGAAAAGGTGGATTATCAGGAGGCGCAGGAGCGGCTGATTTCTGATTTTCACCCTAAATAACCGTACGCAGGAGATGATGATGGATAATGGCCAGCTTTCATTATGCTTATCAGAAAATCGTCGATCTTAAGTCCAGTGAGAAAACACAAGCGGAATGGCTGCTGTCGGCAGCAATCGGCAAACTGCAGGCGGAAGAGATGACGCTCGGGCAGTTGTTTCAGGAGAGGGCATCATGGAGTGAACGTTTGCATGATGCATCCACGACGGCTGTAGCTCTCTCGGAGCTGCTGCTTATGCAGCGGTATGTTGATTATGTGGATGCATGTATCGCGCGCAAGCAGATGGATGTCAAGCAGGCCCAAAGGCAAGTGGATGACAGCCGCACGGTGCTCAGCGGCAAGATGATGGATGAGAAGGTTTGGCAAAAATCCAAGGAACGGGCGCTTGACCGCTTTCGTTCGGTGATCCAGACAAAAGAGCAGAATGAACTCGATGAAATGGCGACAGTACGCTTCGTAGCTGCAGCCCGATGATGAAAAATCCAGCTTGACGAATCGGGATATTAGTTCCCGAGGGAGGGGTAAACTTGGCGGATATTGAGAATGAAAAGCAAGGGTACAGCGGTTTTGAGAAGTTTATGTTTTTTGTTACCCCTATTTTATTTACGATTGTACTGCTTGGCGTACTGGTTACTTTGTTTGATTTCGATTTGCGGAATAAGGCGCTTGAGGCAGGTAATGCGATTCCCTTATTGAGAGACGTTCTCCCTGAGCCGTCGGTTGCCGGCGAGGAGAACGACAAGAATCAGGAACAAACAATCAATACAAACAATACAGCCAAGATTGCCGAGCTGACGGCTTCGATTGCTGCGAAGGATGCAACGCTTAGACAGGCGGAAGAAGCCAAGACGAAGCAGACACAGGAAATCAAGGATCTGCAGGCTGAGGTCGATCAGCTTAAGGCATCTAACTCGGCCAAGCAGCTGGACGATGAGCAGTATCAAAACAAAATCGTTGAGCTGGCAAGTATGTATGCCAAAATTACACCGAGCAAGGCGGCCCCGATTCTGGAAAGTATGACAATCGAAGAGGCTGTGCTCGTCCTTGATGCCATGCGTCCGGATGACCGTGTGAAAATTTTGGAGAAAATGACCCCGAAGGTCGCGGCTGACGCAACTGTCATGCTTAAGGATGGCAAGACCGCCAAGGACCGCCAGATCGCAGCGCTGCAGGCGCGCATCAAGCAGCAGGACACGGCCGCCGCACAAACGGTAACTGTGCTGGACAAGGATCAGCTCAAGGCAACCTTCAACACCATGGACGCCAACAGCGCGGCAGATTTGCTGCTGAAAATGGCCGATGTAAGTCCGAGCAAGGTACTTCGCATTCTAAATACAGTGGATGACGCTGCTCGATCCCGAATTGTCGCAGCCATGTCCGGCTTGAATAAAGATATTACTGCACAGCTTGTTTCGAAATTGATGACAGGCAAGTAGGGATATGCGCCTATCGAGGGGCTTCTTGGAAAGGAGGTGAAATAAAAATGCAAATGCCTATTTCTCAAGCGGCACCCGGCGCATCTTCGGCACAGGCTGGCACGGCTTCAGCCAAGCAGTCCGGAAGCGATGCTTTTGTCCAAACCTTAGTCCAAACCATTACAGGCAGTAATGCTGGGACTTCGCAAGCCGCAGAAGGCGGAGTTTCCACTGGCAAAATGATGGATGCTGCCCAGCTGACTGCGCTGCTCGGCGAAAATGTTTCAGCGGCCGACTTGATCGCCGCCATTACAGAACTTCTGAAGAAGCTGGATTCCCTGGATGAGGAAGATGGAGATACGTCGGTATCCAAAGAGGATTTGACGGATGCGCTTAAGCAGGTTGAGGATTTGCTTGCCATGCTTGGTGCTGTTCCGCTCATCCCGCAGCCCGTTACTGATCCTGCTGCTGAGTCTGGCGGAACGGAGAATGAACAGCTTCCGACCACTAACTTACCAATCCAGGTCGATGTGGTCACAGGCTCAGCCACAGCCGCAGTTGTTCAGCCGCTCCTCAATGTGCTGTCTGCCGCTGCGGTCCAACCTTCTACACAGCCGCCGGTTGTTCCTGAAGTGGATAATAGCGAGGCGGTTGTTGTGCTTAAAGCCGGTCTTCAGGATGCCCTTGTTGATCTCCGATCCTTGCTTCAGCAGGGAAAAAACGGCAAAACAAATCGCGACCTGCTCGCGGCGGTAGGCCAACAGCTGACCGAGCTTGAGCAAAAACTGGACGGCAAGAAACATACTGCTGCCCTGCCCCAGGCTTTTGCGGAAATAAGCGAGGAAGTGCTTGATTCTCTTCGTCCCATATTAACGGCAGCACCAGCACCGAACGTACACTTGCAGCGGATGGCTCATCAATTGTTCCATGTTGGCGTATTGACGAACGATGCGTCTTCTGAGGAGAAGGTGCTGACGGCGGAGGACCCTGGAGCGGCAATCGCGGAGGGCCTTGGAACGGAAACGCCGGTTGTTACAGCCAATCAGGAGCTGCAGCGTCACATCCAAATGGCCAAGCCGCTTCTCGCACAGCCTGTTCCGGTCCAGCAGTTTGCTGAAAACATGCAAAATCTGATCGTGAAGCAATTTCATGTTTCGTCGGCAGATGGTATATCGGAAGCACGCATCTCCTTGTTTCCGGAGCATCTGGGACAAGTTGATGTGCGGATTACCGTCCAGAACGGTTTGTTGACTGCAATGTTTATGACGGATACATCAGCAGCCAAGGATATGCTGGAGAACCAGATGGCTCAGCTGCGTGCTTCGCTGCTGACACAAGGTCTTCAAGTGGACAAGCTTGAAGTTTCGCAGAACACGGTTCAAACCAGTCTGTTCCAGGATCGTCAGGGGCAAAGCGGGAGAGACCAGCAGACCGGCAAGCGCGGCAAGGGAAAAGATGACTCACTCGGCGGTATATCAAATTTTGATACGGATTTGGAAGAATTGGCTGTTGATCAGGCTGTGGACCGTCACATGGGTCTGGGCCGTGGAATTCATGCAAGAGCGTAAGGATTAACCGGGTTTGCAAAATGCTTTAAGGAATGGAGGTGAAGCGAGAATGGCGAATGATGCGATCTCAACCAGCAATGTATGGCCTTACTACTCTTCCAGCAATGTGCAAAATGCTGCGGCCAAACCAAAAGACGACACACTTGGAAAAGATCAATTTTTACGTATTCTTCTCACTCAGCTGCAGAATCAAGATCCCATGCAGCCGCTTGAAGATAAAGATTTTATTGCTCAAATGGCACAGTTCTCATCCGTTGAGCAGCTCATGAGCATGTCAGGGGAATTAACCAAGCTCCGCCAGAATCTCGGGATGGCCTCGACGATGATCGGCAAGGAAGTTCAATGGTATGAGAATGGGGAGAACGGAGAGCTTGTTCCGAAGACCGGAATCGTAGACTCGATTATCGTCACCGAAGGCGTGCAGTATGCCAGGATAGGCGATCAAGATATCAACCTGGACAACATAGTTTCAATCACCAATGCCGGGGAACCTGCCGGTGAAGGCGATGAGCAGCCTGCAGAAAGTGGCGACCCAGCCGCCGAAGGTGGTGAGCCTGCCCATGAATGACCAGATAAAAATTGGCCATCTTAGCTTATCCAATACGAATCCTGGCTTGCGCAAAACGCCGCCGCAGGAAAAGACGGCAGGAGCCGCATCGTTCAAGGAGGTTCTGGACCGCAATGTTCTGAAGTTCAGCCATCACGCGCAGCAGCGGATGGAGCAGCGGGGGATCTCATTCAAGCCAGAAACGCTGACCAAAATCGTGAACGCGATTGACCAGGCTGCTACAAAAGGGGCCAAGGATTCATTGGTTGTTTATCGGGATATTGCCATGATCGTGAACATTCCAAGCCGAACGGTAGTCACTGCACTTGACGGCAGCTCGCTTCAGGGCAATGTATTTACCCAGATCGACAGCGCAGTTATTGTCTCATAAACGAAAAGGCTGGACCTCATGGAGGAAGCCAATTAGCCGCTGATCGACGGAAGCGGCCGGATGGAATGGATTTCGAAACCAGAACGAATGAGGAGGCAAAACAAGCATGTTAAGATCGATGTATTCCGGAGTATCGGGTATGCGCGGATTTCAAACCAAGCTTGACGTTATCGGCAACAATATTGCCAATGTGAATACGGTCGGCTTTAAAGCCGGGCGCGTCATGTTCAAAGACATCCTGAGTCAATCGGTATCGGGTGTTACACGCCCTGAAGATGCGACTACAGGCGGAGTGAACGCCAAGCAGATTGGTCTGGGCGTTGCGATTGGCTCCATTGATACCATCCATACGCCGGGCAGTGCCATGACGACGAATGTTCCAACCGATGTGCGGATTGACGGAGACGGATTCTTTGTCGTTTCCCCTGACGACGGTACGACAAGGTACTTGACGAGGGCCGGTAATTTTACAGTGGATGCGCTTGGACAGCTTGTGAACGGTGACGGACTGTTCGTGCTGGACAGTGGCGGGGCTCAGATCGTTATGGATCCTGCAGCTGTAAAATCGTTCTCGATCGCACAGGATGGTTCTGTCATTGGTGTGGCTCCTGATGGCACAAGTTCAGTCATTGCCCAGTTAGCTGCGATGAAAGTAGTCAATCCTTCAGGCCTTGAGAAGATCGGAGGCAGCTTGTATAAAGTGACGCAAAATGCCAACCCGGAGGGCGACGATCAGACGCTGACATTCCCTGGCGATCTTGAAGCGGGAACAGGAGCTCTCATAGCCGGACAGCTGGAAATGTCAAACGTTGACCTGACCTCCGAATTTACGGAGATGATCGTGGCGCAGCGCGGATTCCAGGCCAACTCGCGGATTATCACCACATCCGATGAAATTTTGCAAGAGGTAGTTAACTTAAAACGATAGGCAGGATGCCGTAGGGGAGACATTGATGTCTCCCTGACAGGTTAGGGGAGGGAGCCCATGATTAACGTAACGCGTTTGAACGGAACACATTTTTATATTAACGCGCTTCTCATTGAAACGATCGAAGAGACCCCGGATACCCTTATTACGCTAACAACGGGGAAAAAAATATTGGTTTTGGAGAAAGCAACTGAAGTGATTTCCTCCATGCAGGCTTATCTTCACTCTATCGGCGTCTATGCGGCGAACGTTAAGAGCGGACAAACGGAGGGACCTTTGACATGAAGAAAATGCTGCCCTGGTTAATTACGATTTTGCTCGCGATAACGCTTATCGCAGTTGTAGCTGTTATTTTATACAAATCTTTAATGGGCGGAGACGAGCCAAAAGACTCTGCTGCCAAAGCGGCAAGCAACGCGGATAGCGTGAAGGTGGAGAAGCTTAACGCCGACGAGCGGGTCGAAGTGACCAGCGAGCTGACCGATATCAAGACCAATCTATCCGAACCCGATTACATTGCTGTAATGGGTCTGGCTTTTCAGATGGACAAGAAATCAACCAAAGAAGATTTCGACAAAATAAAAGAAATCCAAATTCGTCCGATCATCATCCGTACACTTTCAGACATGACGCCTGAGCAGATCAACGGCTCCAAGGGAAAAGACGAGCTGAGCTCCAAACTGCTCAATCTGATTAATCCTGTGCTGCCAAAAGGCAAACTTATAAAAGTGGAGATCACAAACTTTATCGTAACCAAACTGTAGCTATAAGGCTTAAAGAGCATTCCATTGAAGGGGGTGAAATAGTTGGTTGATGTTTTATCGCAGAACGAGATTGACGCGTTGCTTGCTGCTTTATCATCCGGAGAGATGGATGCGGAAGAACTGAAAAAGGAAGAGACGCAGAAGAAAATTCGCTCTTACGAATTTAAGCGTGCGGTCCGTTTTTCGAAGGATCATATCCGAAGCCTTACGCGGATACACGAGAACTTCGCGCGATATTTGACGACTTATTTCTCGGCACAGCTTCGTACGTTTGTGCAAATTAGTGTCGTCCAGGTGGAACAGCTGCCCTATGATGAATTTATCCGCTCCATTCCGAAGATGACGATCCTGAATATCTTCGAAGCAGAGCCGCTTGAAGGCCGGATGGTTATGGAGGTTCACCCCAATGTTGCGTATGCGATGCTGGACCGGATGCTCGGAGGCCAGGGTGTCGCCCCATCCAAGATCAATGCGCTGACAGAGATCGAGACCATTATCATGGAGCGGATTTTCAGCCGTACCTTTGAGAGCCTCCAGGAAGCATGGAAGACGATTGTCGATATATCGCCAAGGCTGGAAGCGCTGGAAACCAATCCGCAATTCATGCAAATCGTTTCTCCCAATGAAACGATCGCTCTGATTTCATTGAGTACGAAGATTGGCGATACGACGGGGATGATTAATCTGTGCATACCGCATGTTGTCATCGAACCGATTATGCCGAGACTCTCTGTCCATCATTGGTTTGTATCACAGAAGAAAACACGTGCTCCGGAAGAGGTAGAAGTGCTGAAACAGCGGGTCAGCAAAGCAAAGCTGCCGATTGTGGCCGAGCTTGGTCAATCCAGTATTTCGATCCGTGAGTTTCTGGGTCTTGCGGTAGGAGATGTTATCGCATTGAATAAACCGATCGGTCAGGGACTGGATCTGAAGGTCGGCGATAAATTGAAATTTATCGGCAGTCCGGGTTCAGTCAAGGATCGCTTGGCTGTGCAAATCGATGAAGTGGTCAGTGAAGGAGTGGAGGACGACTATGACGAGTAAAGATTATTTATCACAAGAAGAAATTGATGCCCTGCTGCGTCAATCCTCCGATATGCCGGACATGCCGGATTCGAAGGGGAACCAGCAGGAACTTAACCAGTATTTGAATGCCATGGAGCAGGATGCCCTCGGGGAAATCGGCAATATCACCTTCGGAAGCGCGGCTACTGCGTTATCCACATTGCTCGGCAAGAAAGTTGATATTACAACGCCGGAGGTTTCGATCATTACGCGCACCCAGCTTGATGAAGAGTTTCCGAAACCGCATGTTGCCGTTTCCGTTCATTATGTGGATGGCTTTCAAGGGATCAACTCGCTTGTCATTAAAACCAAGGATGCGCAAATTATCGCGGATCTGATGCTTGGCGGTGATGGGAATCCGGCGGAGGAAGCTTTGAACGAGATTCATATCAGTGCCGTACAGGAAGCCATGAACCAGATGATGGGATCGTCAGCGACATCCATGTCCACGATTTTTAATCGGTTTGTCAATATCTCGCCTCCGGGCATTGATATTTTGAACATTTCCAACGGTGAAGGGGTGGATCAGCTCCCGCCTGATGATACCTTCATTAAAATTGCATTCCGTTTGACGATTGGCGATCTGATCGACTCTACTATTATGCAGCTTCTGCCTATTCCGTTCGCTAAGGAAATGGTTGATACGCTTATGGGAGGCGTTGGCGATCCGGCTCCGATTGCCGCATCGACAGCCCCAGCAGCCCCAGCAGCTTATTCAGAGCCGCCGAGACAGCCAGCCTATGCTGCAGCCCCGGAAGTGCCGCAAGCACCAATGGCACCGCCTGCTGCGAATGTTCCTCCAATGCCGCCGCAGTACGCTGTACCACCGCAAAATGGACCGCAAACCTACGGTGGAATGCCGAATCGGAACGTTAACGTACAGCCTGTGCAGTTCGCGAATTTTCAGGGTGCGAATTACGTTCAGCCGGATGATTCAAACTTGAATTTATTGCTCGACATTCCGCTTAAAGTCACAGTAGAATTAGGTAGAACTCAAAAGCAAATTAAGGATATTCTTGAGTTGTCGCAGGGTTCGATCATTGAGTTGGACAAGCTTGCAGGAGAGCCGGTCGACATTCTGGTCAATAACAAATTGATCGCCAAAGGCGAGGTTGTCGTTATCGATGAGAATTTTGGCGTCCGGGTCACTGATATCGTCAGCCAATGGGATCGTATTGCAAAGCTTCAATAACATCCAGTTGCACAAACAATTAGGGGGAACAAACGATGGCAAACCGCATTTTGATCGTAGACGACGCTGCGTTCATGAGAATGATGATCCGCGACATTTTAACAAAGAATGGTTACGAGGTAGTCGGAGAAGCACAGGACGGTTCACAGGCAATTGAGAAATACAAGGAATTAAAGCCCGACCTGATCACGATGGATATTACGATGCCCGAGATGGACGGTATTGTGGCACTGAAAGAAATCAAGAAAATCGATGGCAATGCCAAAGTTATTATGTGCTCCGCCATGGGGCAGCAGGCTATGGTTATCGACGCCATTCAAGCGGGAGCCAAGGATTTTATTGTTAAGCCGTTCCAAGCTGACCGGGTAATAGAAGCCATCAAGAAAACGCTCGGTTAGTTTGCTTATGAAACAAATTAGCGGGTTAAGGCTTGCGGGATTTGTAGCTGGCGGATGGATAATGACGGCGAATGTATCAGCAGCGGCGGCAGTAAATGATGAGATGCCTGGGGATATTGCCGGACCCGGCATTGGTTACCTGATATGGGTTATTGTCGCTCTTGCCCTGGTAATCGGCCTGATTGTCCTTCTGATCAAGTGGCTTTCCCACAAGAACCGGGGTTGGGGAAGCAACCGGGCTCTTCGTTCATTAGGCGGAATTCCGCTGGGCCAGAACAAGTCACTGCAGGTGCTTGAACTATCCGGCCGCGTTTATGTTGTTGGTGTGGCTGACAGCATTACGCTGCTTGATAAAATAGATGATCCCGAAGCCGCAATGGCCATATTGGATGCGATTGAGCTGCAGAATGGGCGCCAGTGGAATTCCCCATCCGTCACGGATTTCCTGAACCGTTTCCGGAACCGGAGGGAGTCTTCCGGGCCATCGGACGAACCTTGGCAAGAAGCATCCTCATTTCAGGATTTGCTCCAGAGCAAGATGAAGCGTCAATCGGATCAGAAGCAAAAGGTGGAAGATCTGCTTAAAGAGCAAAATCATAATGATCGGTTGTTGGATGAATGAACAAAAAAATCATACTATCGTTTTTGGCAATCCAGTTGATGGCGCTTTTGTTTCGATCTCATGCCTTTGCCGAGCCTTTGCCCAACATCAGTCTGGATATCGGCGACGACGGGGAGAGTCCGGGAACAAGCGCGATCTCGCTGCTGCTGATCATTACC
This sequence comes from Paenibacillus sp. JT22N12, assembly GCF_056269365.1. Classification (NCBI taxonomy): domain Bacteria; kingdom Bacillati; phylum Bacillota; class Bacilli; order Caryophanales; family Paenibacillaceae; genus Paenibacillus; species Paenibacillus sp. JT22N12. The sequence goes on from NZ_JBWDNU010000002.1 coordinate 1,286,425, forward strand.
GTGCTCAGTGTGGCGCCGGCTATACTTGTTCTGATGACCAGCTTTACACGGATTGTTATTGTGCTGGGATTTGTCCGTACCTCACTCGGTACGCAGCAGATGCCGCCTAATCAGGTTTTAATCGGGTTGGCCATGTTCCTCACCTTTTTTATCATGGCCCCGACGCTGGGGCAAGTGAATGATGTGGCCCTGCAGCCTTACCTGAAGGGAGAACTGACGCAGACCGAGGCGCTCTCCCAAGCGGCAGTACCGATGAAGAAATTTATGTTTAACCAGACACGGGAGAAGGATCTGCTCCTGTTTATGGATTATACCAAGACCGCGAAGCCTGAAACCTATGAGGACATCCCGATTACGGTTATCATTCCTGCCTATGCCTTGAGTGAGCTGCGTACGGCGTTTCAAATGGGATTTATGATTTTTATTCCGTTTCTGATCATCGACATGGTTGTGGCCAGTACGCTGATGGCAATGGGGATGATGATGCTTCCGCCGGTCATGATTTCACTCCCGTTCAAGATCCTGCTGTTCGTTCTTGTCGATGGGTGGTATCTGATTGTCAGGTCGCTGCTGCTAAGTTTCAACACGTAATGCCTGTCAGGGAAGGAGTACAGCCGTGAGTTCAGACTTTGTTATCGGTTTAGCTGGGCAAGCGGTATACACGGTGCTTAAAGCTAGCGCACCCATGTTGGTGCTTGGTCTTGTAGTAGGGCTGCTTGTAAGCATCTTCCAGGCGACGACCCAGATTCAGGAGCAGACACTTGGTTTTATCCCGAAAATAGTCGCCGTTCTGCTCTCGATTTTGCTGTTTGGTCCATGGATTTTGAACACGCTGGTCGATTTCACTTACAATCTGCTGAATAATTTATATAAATACATCGGATAGGCTGTGAATCGATGGAGGTGTTCGTACAAGGTTTCCCAGTTTTTTTGCTTATTTTTTGTCGAATAACATCATTTTTCGTCGTGGCTCCTGTCTTTTCTACGCGAACGGTGCCGACGACGTTCAAAATCGGGTTTTGTTTTATGTTATCGATCATCGTGTTCATGACCTATGGATTGAAGCAAACCGTCGTACCGGATGCCTCGTTTATTCTCGCGATCATTCGCGAAATATTGGCGGGTGTCCTGCTGGGATTCACAGCTTATCTATTTTTTGCTGCGATTCAGACCGCCGGCGGATTTATGGATCTGCAGATCGGCTTTGGCATCGCGGATGTCATAGATCCCATGACAGGGGCTTCATCGCCATTGATTGCGAATCTGAAATTTATGATGGCGACCCTCATTTTTTTATCCGTGAACGGTCATCATTTTCTGATTATGGCTTTACTAGACAGTTATGAATGGATACCGCTGTCGAATTCGTTGTTCAGCCATATCTATAATGGCAGCATTTCTACCTTTCTTGTCCATACATTTGCTGAAACCTTCATGCTTGCCTTGCAAATGTCCGCGCCGATTGTGGTTGCCATGTTTCTGGCGGACGTCGGGCTTGGTTTTCTTGCGCGCACGGCCCCGCAATATAATGTGTTTGTTATCGGCATTCCGCTCAAAATCATCATCGGGCTGCTTATGCTCGTTATATTGCTTCCCGGTATGCTGGCCATCTTTGAACATTTGTTCTCGCAATTATTCGCAGCCATTCAAGAACTGCTGGGCATCATTCGAAATCCGGCAACTTAAGGCAAGGAGGGCTCACGATCATGCGATCGTATCGTTGGACGCTCGACTTACAGCTGTTTTCACAGGAAAAAACGGAGCGTGCAACGCCTAAAAAGAGGGATGAAGCCCGCCAAAAAGGTCAAGTTGCCAAAAGTCACGAGCTTCCCGGCGCGTTCATCATGATGTTCATTTTTTTTAGTTTCATCATGCTGGGCGGTTATTACAAGCAGCGGCTTATCCTCATGTTTGGTCTGATGCTGGAACAGGATCTCTTGATGGATGTATCGGTTGGCAATGTGATCAGCATGTTTTCCGATTTGATCATGCAGGGGTTGATGCTGCTGGCGCCGATGTTTGCCATTGCCATTATCGTGGCGCTGCTCGGCAATTATCTGCAGTTTGGCTTCTTGCTGACAGGTGAATCCCTGAAAATGGACCTCGGCAAGCTTAGCCCGCTCAAAGGTTTTAAAAATATATTTTCCATGCGCTCGGTTGCCGAATTTGTCAAAAATATTTTGAAATTGCTTGTGATCGGACTCATCGTCTATTTGACCCTATGGAATGAACGCGGTCATATTCTATCGCTTGCGCGCGTTCCGGTGGAGAGCATATTCAGCTATGTGGCCAGCATCACGATCCGGCTCGGACTGGAAATCGGCGCCGTTTTGATCATACTTGCCGTCTTCGATTTTCTTTATCAGAAATATGAGCATGAGAAAAGCCTGAAAATGTCCAAGCAGGACATTAAGGATGAACACAAGAAATCCGAGGGCGATCCGCTCATCAAGGGCAAGATTCGCGAACGCCAGCGCAGAATGGCGCTGCAGCGGATGATGCAGGATGTGCCTAAGGCCGATGTCGTTATAACCAACCCGACTCACTTTGCTATTGCCCTGCAGTATGACAGTTCCAAAATGGAAGCTCCTACAGTTGTCGCCAAGGGTATGGATTTTGTCGCTTTGAGAATCAGGGAAGCGGCGAAGGAGCACGGCGTTATCACAATGGAAAATAAGCCGCTTGCCAGAGCTTTATATGAAAGAGCGGAAATCGGAGAGACGATTCCGGCTGATTTGTTCCAAGCTGTGGCAGAAGTACTGGCATATGTATATAAGCTTAAAGGCAGAGTGAAATGAAAAAGTTGCAAAAAAGTCTGCTTTTGACGGACTTGAAGTATTTTCTAGTGGAGGAGGGAAAGTCATGAAGGCAAGGGACCTGACCATTTTAATCGGAATCATCTGCATCGTTCTCATGATGGTCATCCCGATACCCGTCGGACTGCTCGATGTATTATTAATCGTCAATATCTCCGCTGGGCTGGCAATTTTGCTCATATCCATGAACACGCAGGATGCGCTGCAGTTCTCCATCTTTCCCGCTTTGCTTTTGATTACAACTCTCTTTCGGCTGGCGCTCAATATTTCGACGACCCGTAATATTTTGCAGTACGGAGAAGCAGGTAAAGTCGTTCATACGTTCGGAAGCTGGGTGGCCGGCGGGGAAATCGCGATCGGCTTTGTCGTGTTTCTAATTCTCGTGGTTGTCCAGTTTATTGTTATTACCAAAGGCTCCGAGCGCGTTGCTGAAGTTGCGGCGCGGTTCACCCTCGATGCGATGCCGGGAAAACAAATGAGCATCGATGCGGATTTGAATTCCGGCCTCATTAATGAACAGCAGGCTAGAGAACGCCGCCATAAGATTGAACGGGAAGCGGATTTCTACGGCTCCATGGACGGAGCCAGCAAATTCGTTAAGGGGGATGCGATCGCATCCATCATTATTCTCATTATCAACTTGCTGGGTGGCTTTATTATCGGGATGGCGATTCACGGCATGTCTTTCTCGGAGTCGCTGCATACCTTCTCGATCCTGACGATCGGTGACGGGCTTGTCAGTCAAATTCCTGCACTGCTGATCTCCACGGCAACAGGCCTGATTGTTACGCGGGCGGCATCCGATGGGAATCTTGCTTCGGATCTCACCGATCAATTGTTCCGTTACCCGAAGCTGCTCTATATTGTTGCGGGAACTATCTCGTTGCTTGGGATTTTCACACCAATTGGCCCGGTTGCGACCTTGCCTTTTGCCGCACTGCTGGCTTTTGCGGGCTACCGGATGCAGAAATCGCTCGTCAAACGGCAGGTTGAAGAAGATATGATGGTGGAAGAACAGCAAATTGAAGAGGTTCGAAGTCCAGAGAGTGTGATCAGCCTGCTGCAGGTTGACCCTATTGAGTTTGAGTTCGGTTACGGTCTGATTCCCCTTGCGGATACGCAGCAGGGCGGCGACTTGCTGGATCGTATCATCATGATACGCAGACAATGCGCTCTGGAGCTTGGGCTGGTGGTGCCGGTTATCCGGATCCGCGATAATATCCAGCTGAAGCCAAATGAATATGTGATCAAAATTAAAGGAAATACGGTCGCCAGAGGCGAGCTGCTGCTTAATCATTATTTAGCTATGAGCCCTGGATTCGATGACGAATCGATTGTTGGCATCGAGACGACGGAGCCGGCATTTGGCTTGCCGGCCATCTGGATCGATGAAGCGAACAGGGAACGGGCTGAGCTTACCGGATACACTGTCGTAGATCCGCCGTCCGTTGTGGCAACGCATTTGACGGAAATCATTAAACGGCATGCGCATGAACTGATTGGACGACAAGAAACAAAGGCGCTTGTGGACAATGTTAGGGAGGCTTATCCGGCGCTTGTCGATGAGCTTATCCCTTCCATATTGACGATAGGCGATATCCAGAAAGTATTGTCCAAGCTTCTTCGTGAGAAAATCTCTATTCGCGACATGGTTACCATATTTGAAACGATGGCCGATCATGGCACCTATACCAAGGATCCCGATATTTTGACCGAGTATGTGAGACAGTCATTGTCCCGCCAAATCACACAGCAGTTCTCGCAAAATGGTGATACGCTGCGCGTCATAACGGTCGGTCCTTCATTAGAGAAGAAAATCGCGGAATCGGTTCAAAGCTCCGAACAGGGAAGCTATCTGGCGATGGATCCAATAGCTACCCAAACGATCTATCAGAAGCTGAATGAGCAGGTAAGCAAGCTGATTCAATCCGGCTATCAGCCCATTGTTCTGGCATCGCCCACCATCCGGATGTATTTGAGGCAAATCGTGGAACGGACGATGCAGGACATTCCGGTACTCTCCTACAGCGAGCTTGAGCCCAGTGTTGAAGTCCAGAGCATCGGGGTGGTTAATCTATGAAGGTGAAACGCTATATAGTAAACGCCGTGCCCGATGCTCTGCCCATGATCCGCAGCGAGCTTGGTGTCGATGCCGTCATCCTGGGGACAAAAGTCATCCGTGTTGGCGGCTTCCTCGGGATGTTCAGCAAGAAGAAGATGGAAGTAATCGCTGCTGTGGAAAGTGCAGGCAGCGCAAGGCCTGCACCTGCGGCCCGCTCGCAGCAGCCTGTAGAGCCCAGGCAGACGTCAGCTGCAGCCCATACAGCTTTGGGGACGATTGCGGCACTTGGCGCTCAGCAGACAACAAGCATGAATAACGCAGCTGCCCAATACGCGAATTCGATTCAGAAGCAGGCAGGCGCTTCGCCTGTATCCGTGCAGATCAAGCCCGTACAGGCTTCCCATGAGGCTGCTTTGAACCAGCAAATACCGAAGATCGAGCCTCCAGTGGAAAGAACCGCTGCGGTTTCCGTCAAGAAGATCTCCGATAGCGATTTGATGGATGAAATCATGGATATGAAGCATTGGATTATCAAAATGTCCAAGCAGCAGCAGCTGAAAACCTGGCCGGAGCCGCTGCAGGCGTTGTATGACCGACTGAACGGTCAGGAGGTTGAAGCAGCCTGGATTGACAAATGCCTGGATGCTGTTCAGGAGCAGCTGGAAGCACAGAATCTGACAGAACCCAGCCATCAGGCCGTATGGGCAGCGGCGGGCAGAACGCTGGGTCAGTGGCTGGATGATTTCGAAGGCTCCGGTATCAACAAGTCAACGAGAGTCGTTCATTTCGTAGGTCCTACCGGAGTAGGAAAAACCACTTCAATTGCCAAGCTTGCTGCGGAACAGACATTGAAGGCGGGAAGGAAGGTTGGATTCATCACTTCCGATACGTATCGGATAGCCGCTGTCGATCAGCTTAGAACCTATGCAACCATTCTGAATGTGCCGCTCGAAGTGGTCTTCTCACCCTCAGAGGTAGCCCGGGCATTCACTCAGCTTCAGGATCGGGAGCTGGTGTTTATGGACACGGCAGGCAGGAATTTCCGCAATGAGCTTTACGTATCGGAAGTAAACAGCCTTCTTCAATCTAGCGAACACGCTGAATCCTATCTGGTGCTCAGTTTAACCGGCAAGTATAAGGATATGTCGGCCGTTGCAGAAAACTTTGCCAAATATGGCATACGAAGCGCCATTTTTACGAAACAGGATGAAACCAGCTCCTATGGAGCCATTCTGAATCTTGTCATGGAGCATGGTCTGAAACCGGCTTACATAGCTTACGGACAAACCGTTCCCGATGATATAGCCGCATTCCGCACCGAGAGATACATTGAACAGTTACTGGGGGCGGCAAGGGATGAATGACCAGGCGGAAGCGCTCCGTCACATGGTGCGCAGCCGGGAGCTGCAAAATCAAGGCAGGACAACCCGGGTCATAACGGTGACAAGCGGCAAAGGCGGTGTGGGGAAATCGAATTTCAGCCTGAATTTCTCCCTGGCCCTGCAGAAGCTGGGACTCAAGGTGTTGGTCTTTGATGCTGATATCGGGATGGCCAACATTGATGTATTGATGGGCATTTCCGCACCGTATAACCTGTACCATCTCCTCAAACAGCAAAAAACGATCTGGGACATTATAGAAGAGGGTCCTGGCGGCTTGCATTTTATTGCGGGAGGCTCGGGCTTCAAGGATTTGCTGGATTTGACGCCTGCGGAGCTGGACTATTTTGAGGAACAGATCGGCAAACTGCACGGCGAGTACGACGTCATCATTTTTGATACCGGAGCGGGGCTTTCCAGGGAAACCGTCAAGTTTATTGTCGCTGCCCAGGAAACCTTTGTTGTTACAACACCGGAGCCCACATCCATCACAGATGCCTATGCGCTGATCAAAATGGTGAAAGCGATGGATCATCAAATCGAATTCAAGCTTGTCGTGAACAGGGCCATGGATCATAAAGAAGGCAAGGCTGCTGCCGACAAAATAAGCATGGTCGCTGAACGGTTTCTGGATATAAAGCTTCCTATGCTCGGTATCGTTCTCGATGATCCGAATGTGACCAAAGCGGTCAAAAAACAGGTTCCGTTCTCCATTGCCTATCCAGGAAGCGACGCCACCAAATCCATTCTGGATATTGCGAATCGTTTCATGGCAGTCCCGGATGCTGGGGGTTCTGCCAACAATGGAGTCAAAGGATTTTTACACAAGATGTTCAGGCTGATGAAATAATCCTTTGATTACAGGGAGGAAAAACACCTATGAACGCTCATCGGGTACTCGTGGTAGATGATTCCGCATTCATGCGCAAAATTTTATGCGATATCATCGCCACTGACCCCAAGTTCGAGATTGTTGCCACCGCGGCTAACGGGCGGGAAGCGATTGAGTCTGTGGCACGATGGATGCCGGATGTCATCACGATGGATCTGGAAATGCCGGAGATGAACGGCCTGGAGGCCTTAAGACAAATCATGCGTATTTACAGGGCTCCGATCATCATGCTTTCCAGCATAAGTGACGATGGCGCCAGAGAAACGATCAAGGCGCTGCAGTACGGGGCTTTCGATTTCATCCGCAAACCATCTGGGCCATTGTCGCCTGATATTCATACCGTTGCAGAGCAGCTGCTGGAAAAAATGCGGATTGCCGTCATGACCAAACGTCAGGCCAACCCTGTGCAACCGACACAAAAGCCGGCTGCGGCGGCAGCTAAGGCAATGGAAGATCTGCAGCAAGTGCTGAAACCGCGCAAACCGGCGAAACCGCCTGTTTCTAATAAAGAGGAAAATGCTTTGCCTGCTGCAAAAACAACGAAGAACGCGGGGGATAAGGAGGCTAAATATAAACTTCCTTATCCTCAGACGGATGAATCCTGTCCGCTGGAACCTTTTCAAGAAATGGAGCTTGAAGTACCACGCTTGAAAACGAAGCTCGCGCCTGCCGGCACGTTTCGCCATCTTATTGCAATCGGCACCTCAACAGGCGGCCCCCGTGCCCTGCACGAAGTCATTTCCGCCCTGCCTGGGGATTTGCCGGCGCCGGTGCTGGTTGTCCAGCATATGCCGCCTAAATTTACACGCTCGCTGGCCCAGCGGCTGGACACATTCAGTTCCGTCCATGTAAGGGAAGCGGAGCAGGATGAGCGGGTGTATGCCGGGGTGGTATACATTGCACCCGGAGGCTACCATATGAAGCTGGCGAAGGATGCGGGCGGGTACTTCATCAAGCTTACCGAGGAGCCTCCGCAGGGCGGACACCGTCCTTCGGTGGATGTCATGTTTGAATCCTGCGCTGCTTTCTCCGAATTAAAACGCCATGCCGTCATTATGACAGGCATGGGGAGCGACGGTATGAAAGGGATGCGGGCTCTCAATGCAAGCGGTGGGGAAAGCGCCATTGCGGAAGCGGAGGAGACCTGCGTTGTTTACGGCATGCCCCGCTCAGCGGTGGAAGCGGGTGTTGCCAAGTCGATTGTTCCACTGCGGCAAATTGCTCCTGCGCTCATAGAAGCGGTCAGGAGATAGAAGCAACCATTATTCGCCTGGAAAATATTTCAACAGGAGGTGCCTTGAAATGGATATGAACGCCTATTTATCAATGTTTATTGATGAATCGAATGATCATCTGCAGTCGCTTAATGAAAACCTGCTAAAGCTGGAGGGCGATCCTGAGGACATCAGCATTGTCCAGGTCATTTTCCGTTCTGCCCACACGCTCAAAGGGATGTCGGCGACAATGGGATATGAAGATTTGGCATCGCTCACCCATGAGATGGAGAATGTTCTGGATTTGGTCCGCAACAGCAAGCTCAAAATGGACAGCTTTATATTTGACACACTGTTTAAAGGTCTGGACGCTCTTGAGTCGATGGTTCAGGACATTATTGCCGGAGGAACAGGCAAGGCCGATGTTACGCCAATCGTGGCTGCGCTCAAAGCCATTGTCAAAGGGGAGTACCAGAAGGATCAGCCGTCCGGTTTTGCTGCACAATCGTCACCAAGCGGAGCTGGAGACAGTTCTGCGATGCTCGATGAATTCCAGTCCTCGATCCTGCTGCAGTCCATAGAAAGCGGACTCTCCGTTTTTCACGTTGTGGTTACTATCCGTGAGGATTGCGTACTGAAAGCGGCAAGAGCCTACATGGTCTTCGACTTTCTGGAGCGAAACGGGGAAGTGGTCAAATCCTCACCAAGCGTACAGGATATCGAGCAGGAAAAGTTTGAACGTTCGTTTACCGTATTCACGATCGCAAGTATTAGCGGTGACGAGCTGCAAAAGGGCATCGAATCCGTCTCTGAAATCGAGAGCGCGGCGGTTACAGCGCTTGATCGTGACACACTGATGCAGATCGGCGGAGCTGTTTTGCAGACGGCAGCAAGCATGCAAAGTACAGTTCAGGCACCTGCTCCCGCCGCCGTTCAAGCAGCACCGCCTGCTGCTGTCTCCTCTGCCGCTGCTGTCCGGCCCCAGACCCCGGCAGCTCCGGCACAAACGGCCCCGGGCAATGCATCCCGGACGATCCGCGTTGATATTGAAAGATTGGATGCGCTGATGAATCTTTTCAGCGAGCTGCTTATCGACCGCGTCCGGCTGGAGCAGCTGGCCAGCGAGATCCGGCGCAACGATCTAAATGAAACAGTCGAGCATATGACCCGTGTCAGCGGGGATCTGCAGAATATTGTACTGAAGCTGCGGATGGTGCCTGTGGAGTCCGTTTTCAACCGGTTTCCAAGGATGGTGCGCGATCTTGCCAAATCATTGGATAAGAAAGTTGATCTCGTTATTTCCGGCGCGGACACGGAGCTTGACCGAACGGTCGTGGATGAGATAGGCGATCCGCTCGTTCATCTGCTTCGCAATTCGCTTGATCATGGAATCGAACCGGTTGCCGACCGCATCGCTGCAGGCAAGTCTGAGGTAGGCAGCGTCAATCTGCGGGCATTTCACAGCGGCAACCATGTTTTCATCGAAGTTGAGGAAGACGGACGCGGCATCAACCGCGATAAAGTCAAGCAAACAGCGATCAAGAACGGAGTTATTACACCGGATGAAGCCAAGCGTCTGACGGATAATGAAGTCAATATGCTGATATTTGCGGCAGGCTTCAGCACAGCTGACAAGATCTCCGATATCTCCGGGCGGGGCGTCGGCCTGGACGTGGTAAAGTCCAAAATCGCAACGCTTGGCGGGCATGTAACCGTCGAATCGGAGCTTGGCAAGGGAACCAAGTTTTCGATCCAGCTTCCGCTTACCCTGTCGATTATCTCGGCTATGCTGATTAAATTAGGCAGCGAGAAGTATGCGATTCCGCTTTCTTCTATTGTAGAGACAGGCATTATCCGCAGAGAGCATATCCGTAAAATTCATGGCAACCGCATGATTGAATACCGCGGCGCGGTTATCCCGGTTATATCGCTTAGCCAGGTTATGGAGTCCACGACGTTCTTAGAGGATAAAGAGGATGAAACGGAAATTGTCGTCATCCGCAAAGGTGATAAAATGGGCGCCATTACGGTGGATGAGTTTATCGGCCAGAGCGAGATCGTATTGAAATCACTCGGCAAGTATTTGACCAACATCGAAGCTGTCTCGGGAGCGACGATACTCGGGGATGGTCAGGTAGCCCTGATTATCGATCCGAATGCGCTTATCAAGTAATTGCAAGGCTTGCTGTCTGCAGCAGGCCATCAAGATGATTTACAGATACTCTCGGGAGGGGATATAAGCATGGGTGAGGAAATTAAAGTGATCGTCTTTGGACTTGCATCGGAGGAATACGGTATTGAAGTTGAAAAAGTTCGTACAATTGAACGAATGATTCCAATTACCCGGGTTCCCAAAACACCTTCATTTATCAAGGGTGTCATTAATCTGCGCGGCGTTGTTCTTCCCGTCATTGATTTGCGGGGCCGATTTGGTCTTGAGGAATCGGAAGCAACGGAAAGCTCCAGAATCGTCATCGTCGCTGTTGATGATCTGGAAGTGGGTTTTATTGTAGACACGGCAAATGACGTCATCGATATTGATACTGACAATATTGACACTCCTCCTGAAGTCGTTGGCGGCATTCAGGCCAAATATTTGCAGGGGGTTGCCAAGATTGGAGATAGCCGGCTGCTCATTATGCTGAATCTGTCCGAAGTGTTGAATAAAAAGGAAATCATTCAGCTTGAGCAGCTAGAGGATTAACCAGGTGAACCCGCTGCTGAAGCTAGAGGGCTTTAAAATGGATGTGTTGAAAGAAGTCGGAAATATCGGCGCCGGGAACGCCGCGACTGCTCTTTCGAGACTCCTGGACAAGCCAGTTGATATGAATGTACCTACTGTCAGCCTAATTCCTTTCGAGCAGGTCGCCGACAGAGTCGGAGGATTCGAACAAGTTGTCGTAGCCGTATTCCTCCGGGTAGAAGGAGACGCTCCAGGAAGCATGTTCTTTCTCATTAAAGAGGACTCTGCCAAGAAGCTGCTCGGGAACCTGCTGTCCATACCGGTTGAGGCGGATTCCGGCTACTCGGAAATGGAATTCTCCGCCTTGTCTGAGATCGGCAACATATTGGCTGGCTCTTATCTCTCCTCTCTTGCGGACTTCACGAAGCTTTCGATGACGCCAACTGTTCCGGCCATTACGGTCGATATGGCAGGTGCCATCATGAGCTATGGAATTACACAGTACGGGGAGATGGGCGATTCGGCACTTCTGATTGATACAACGTTTCTGGAGGGGCAAGAAGAGCTCGAAGGGCATTTCTTTCTCATACCGGATCCGGAGTCGTTTGACAAAATCTTCAGCTCCCTGGGAGTGCCGATCGAATGATACAGCAGAATGTAGTAAAAGTAGGCATGGCCGATCTGAATATCGTAAGCGATGGAAGCACGCTCAAAACATCCGGCCTTGGATCATGTGTGGGCCTGACCCTCTTTGACGAACGGGCGAAGATCGCCGGTATGGCGCATGTGATGCTGCCTTCTTCGGGTATTGCGCGTGAAGCTTCCTATAATATCGCCAAATACGCGGATACTGCGATTCCAGAGCTTATTGAGAAAATGAAGCAGGCTGGAGCCGTCTCTGCCAGACTAATGGCCAAGATGGCTGGCGGCGCTCAGATGTTCGCTTTTGCCTCGCAAAGCGATGCGATGCGGATTGGCCCGCGCAATGTAGAGTCATGCAAACTTGTATTGGCAAAACTATCCATCCCGATTCAATCGGAGGATACGGGCGGGAATTACGGAAGAACCATCGAGTTTGACGGCATTAGCGGCGTTTTAAGCATCAGAAGCGTCCAGTTTGGTGTAAAGGAGATTTAACATGATTGGAACATGGCGCTGGAACGTTGTACTCGGCCTGTTCGGGGGCGTGCTTACGTTATTATTTTCGCTCGGCAGCAATGGGCTTGAAGTTACCGTTCTGCGGTCTGTTTATGCCTTTATCGCATTTTTTGCGCTGGCGTTTCTATTCCGTATATTATTAGCTGCCAGCTTACGGGGAAACACCCGGGAGGCCGGCGAGGAACCTGGCAAGTCCATAGATGAGAATAAAGGCAGCACCCTTGATGTGTCGACGCCGGATGAAACCGATCAGTTACATGATATGTTGAAAATGCAATTGGATGGGAACGTAAAGACGGATAAGGTAGAGCAAGCGCCCTTTCAGCCTCTTACGCCTCCCAAGCTTGTATCCACACAAAACAAAGAGCCTGAAGAATTGGCAAAAGCCATTCGTCACCTGACAGGAGGGTGAAACGATGATTGAGCCGAAAGCGCCTCATTTGTCTAACATCGAGATTTGGCGGAAATGGAAAGAAGACGGAGACATTGAAGCAAAAAAAAGGCTGATTGAGTTTTATTTGACGCTGGTCGATTATGTCAGCAACCGGATGGCGATTGGCTTGCCCAAAAATGTATCCAAAGATGATCTGGCCAGCAACGGGGTAATGGGTCTTATTGATGCCATTGAGAAGTTTGACTACCGCCGGGGCCTGCAGTTCGAGACGTATGCTTCATGGAGAATCCGGGGAGCTATTATCGACGGGCTGCGCCAGGGAGACTGGGTGCCTCGCTCCGTGCGGGAAAAAGCGAAAAAGATCGAAGAGGCCTACCAGCTTCTGGAGCAAAGAGTGCTGCGTTCTGTTACAGATTCCGAGATAAGCAATTATCTGAACGTCAGCGAGAAGGAATTCGGGCACATGCTTCAGGAAATTGCAGTGACGACGGTTTGTTCACTGGAAGATCCGATACGGGAGGAAGATTCGGAGACCCGGTTATCGCTGCTGGTTGATGAAAAAGCCAAAAATCCCGACCATAAGGTGCATGAGTTCTTTTTGAAGGAATCGCTGGTGCGCGGTATAGAGCGTCTGACCGAGAAAGAAAGAACCGTCGTTTCCTTATTTTATTATGAAGAGCTGTCGTTAAGTGAAATAGCTGAAGTCATGTCCTTGTCTCCGTCTCGAATTTCCCAACTGCATTCAAAAGCTATTTTACGGTTACGGGGGGCACTTGATAAACAGAAGGATCAATTGATGCAAAATTAGCTTTGAAGGGGGATCAGCAGTGTCAATTTCCGAAACGCTCGAAGCTTACATTGTCGTCCAGTTGTCGCAGGACAAACTGACATCATTGTTGCAATTCAACGCAGCGGACGAGAAATTCGCCTGTACGCCGAACCAGCTTGAGGAATATATACGCAGCCACGGGATTTTTTACGGACTCAAAACCGAGGTGATTCAGCAGATAGCGCAGCAGCCAAGCCTTTTTTTCTATAAGCAAACAGTTATTGCACAAGGGCTGCCGGCCAAGAACGGGCAGGACGGGGCCATTCGTTTCATTCAGAACATGAAGGAAGAACAGCATAAACCTACCGAGATTGAAGGCGGCAAGGTTGATTTTAAAGAAGTGAATCAGCTGAAAAATGTTCTTCGCGGGCAGCTCATCGCAGAGAAAATTCCTGCGACCGAGGGTCAAATGGGGAAAACCGTTACCGGAGAAGACCTGCCTTGTAAAAATGGCAAAGAGGCTTATTTTAAATTAGGTAAAAATGTTGTTGTCAATCCGGAGCAAACAGCGTTGTATGCAGCAATTGACGGTCTTATTACCATGACAGACAAGAACAAAATCAATGTGTTTCCCGTATATGAGGTAAACGGGGACATTGACTATAGGGTTGGCAATATCGATTTTGTCGGCACTGTTGTCGTAAGAGGCAATGTGCTGACGGGATTTCGTATAAAAGCTTCCGGAGATATCCGGGTCATCGGCGGTGTTGAAGGGGCCGAGCTGGAGTCGGATGGATCGATTGAAGTAACTGGCGGCATTTTGGCCAGCAATAAAGGATATGTGCGGGCAGGCAAGAATGTAAAAAGCTCCTTCATTCAAGACGGAAATGTTTCCGCTATGGAAGATGTTCTGGTAACCCAAAGCATCATGCACTCACATGTAAGAGCGGGACACAGCGTCGTATGCAGCGGGGCAAAAGGATTGATTGTTGGCGGTATGGTGCAGGCGGGAGAGCGTGTTGTCGCACGCACGATCGGCAATACAATGTCTACGGCAACCGCCATTGAGGTAGGGGTCAGACCTGAGCTGAGAAGCGAGCTGCTTGAACTGCGCCGCCAGGTTAAACAGTTGATGGATAATTTGGACAAGACCGATAAGGCACTGACGCTTCTTGATCAATTGGCGGCGGCCGGGCAGCTGCCTCAGGATAAGATGGGCATGCGCATCAAGCTTGGCGCAACCAAGCGCCAATCGAATGAAGAGATGTCCGGTTTTCGTGAACGGATTCTGGAAATCGAAAAATCGCTGGAGGATACGGACAACGCCAAGGTGGATGCGGTCAATATCATCTATGGCGGAACCAAAATTGTCATTGGACGTTACACGCGTTTCGTGAAGGAACCTATCGAGCGCGTATCGTTCCGCTATTCGGATGGAGATATCATTACTGCGCCTTATCACTAAAATCGTAGCGGATATCTTCAAGTAAGCTTTGATCTGCTATGTGCGGGAGGGGAAGCGGATGACCTATCGGTCTATAGACTTGCAAGTATCCATTCCGCGGACACAAGAGAAGGGAAGCCTTCAAAACCAATTGAATCAAAAGCCGGTCATCGATCAAACTCGGCTTGAAGGCGATTCGGTGAAACAGACGGAGCAGCTGCGGAGCAAAAACAGTGAGATCGAGCAGAGCGTGAAATTGGGTATCAAGGACCAGCCACAGCAAGGGGATCACTCCAAGCGGAAGCGGCGCGGGAAAGCCGAGGATTGCTCGATTCAGGATGAAGTGGGTCATTCTGAACAGGCTGCACACAATCATCCTTACAAAGGCAAACATATTGATATCTCGCTTTGACCGCATGAATCAGCGAATTGCAGGTGAAGGTAATGGAATCATGGCAGATCATCGTACTTCTGGGGGCGCTTGCTATTGTCGGAGGGGTAATGATACCCAGACGAAGCGGTCAGGACAATCAATCACAGACTGTGCGGAATATGGAGACGGCGCTCGAGCAATTTATGGAAAATATGGAAGCGGACAACCGCGATCTTGCGAATCTCGTTACCAAAGCGCAGCAGGAAACAAGTCAGCAGTCATTGAGCCGTGATAACCGGATCAAGGAGCTGGAACAGCGATGCCTGGAGCTTGAGAACTCGCTTGCCGACCAGGCGAAGCTTCTGCTCGCTGCTGCGTCAGTCTCGTCAGCGCCTGCTGCCGCGGCTGAGACTGATCGTGGAGTGTCTGCCGTCCATTCCGGAGCAGGGCAGCCGGCGGTGCCCGAGTTTGTTGAGCCATTGGCTCCCGTCGAAATCAAACCAACGATACGCAGCCGTTATTTGGAGCTTTTTGAGCTGTATGACGGCGGAAAGTCAGTTGACTCGATTGCCAGAAAGCTCGCGATGAATAAAGGAGAAGTGCAGCTTATTCTCCAGTTATCCAAACAGGAGGAAGCCGCTCGCTATGAATAAAAGGCCATTTCTATTTGGACTCGGTGTTGGAATCATCATAGGAGCATTGCTGCTGCAGTTGATGATAGTCGGAGAGAGGCAAGCCAGCGGTCTGGATTCGTTTCAAAAGGAAGACGCAGGCGAGAAGCAGTACACCCAGTCCGAGCTTGATGAGCAGCTTGATTTGGAGCGGGAGAAGCTGCAAGCCCAGCAAGGCAGCAGCGGCTCCGTCGGGCAGAAGGAACAGAACGGACCCCCAGCAGGGGATGATAACGAGCTGCAATCTGAGGAGGCCGCCAATACGGTCATCGAAGGAAACAGCCAGCAGGAACAGCAGCCTCCAACCGGGCAGGAGACGGCCGGTGGCAGGCCTGCAGACGCTAACGGATCGGCAGATCCGGGAACAGTGGAGGATAAGCGAATCATCGTTCGCATTCCCCCGAATACCAGCCTGACGGAGGCAGTTGAGTTGCTGGGCAAGAACAATATCATTACGGATAAGACTACATTCATAGACCTGATGCGTAATCTTAAAGTGCGTGCAGGCTATTTTCTATTTACAGGCAGCCCTTCTGTCCAGGAGATAAAAAAGATAATTACCGGCAAGCCGATGCCCCCCGAGGAAGCTGAAGCGGAACTGGCTAATAAGGCATAAGCCGGAAGGTTTTGCTCTTTTTTTATTGACCGATGGAATTCAATAATGACGCCTTGAGATTCAAGGGAAACGATGTTGCACGTGGACATGCAGATATGGTATATTAATTGACGGTGTTAAAAACACACGCAAATTAATTTCGTTAACGGTGCTTCGGCTCGGTCGAAGTTTTAACGGGAAATGATATTTGCGGAGGAAACCAAAAAAACCATTTAACAGGAGGTGTTGAAGAATGGCGGTTATATCCATGAAGCAGCTGCTTGAAGCTGGGGTGCACTTCGGTCATCAGACTCGTCGCTGGAACCCAAAGATGGATCGTTATATCTTCACGGAACGGAACGGAATTTACATCATTGACTTGCAAAAAACAGTCAAGAAAGTCGAAGAAGCCTACAACTTCGTACGCTCGGTAGCGGAAGAAGGCGGCACAATGCTCTTCGTCGGCACGAAAAAACAGGCACAGGATTCGGTTAAAGAAGAAGCTGAGCGTTGCGGCAACTTCTACATCAACCAACGTTGGCTCGGCGGAACGCTGACTAACTTCCAAACCATCCAAAAACGTATTGAACGTCTGCGCACGCTTGAGAAATGGGAAGAGGACGGCACATTCAACGTGCTGCCGAAAAAAGAAGTTATCATTCTCCGCAAAGAGAAAGATCGCCTCGAGAAATTCCTGGGCGGCATCAAAGGCATGAGAAGCTTGCCAAGCGCACTTTTCATCATTGATCCCCGTAAAGAACGTATCGCAGTTGCTGAAGCCCGCAAACTGGGTATCCCAATTGTCGGTATCGTAGACACCAACTGTGATCCGGACGAAATCGATTATGTCATTCCAGGCAACGATGACGCGATCCGCGCAGTTAAACTGCTTACGGCTAAAATGGCAGATGCCATCGTCGAAGCTAACCAAGGTGAACAAACGACGGCTTAGTCCTCGTTTAATAGAGTCAGCATGAAAAAGGGTGGTCAGACGGTGTAAAACCTCTCACCGCCCTTTTTTTAGGAACAACAAGCAAATCAGTAGGCAAACATTCAAGAATTATAGGAGGTTTATCAAGATGGCGGTTAATGCTAGTGCAGTTAAGGAACTACGTGAGAAAACAGGAGCAGGGATGCTCGATTGCAAGAAGGCTCTCGAAGAAGCAAACGGTGATATCTCAAAAGCTATTGATCTTCTCAGAGAGAAAGGCCTCTCCGCAGCGGCGAACAAAGCAGGCCGTATTGCTACAGAAGGCGTTGTTGAATCCTATATTCATGCCGGAGGCCGGATTGGCGTTTTGGTAGAAATCAACTGCGAAACCGACTTTGTTGGAAAAACGGATCAGTTCCGTGAATTTGCCCGTGATATCGCCATGCAAATTGCAGCGGCTAACCCTAAGTTCGTCAGCCGTGAGGAGGTCTCGCAGGAAGAACTGGATAAAGAGCGTGAGATTTTGAAAGCCCAGGCGCTGAACGAAGGCAAACCTGCCAATATCGTAGAGAAAATGGTCGATGGCCGTATCGGCAAATACTATGAAGAGTTCTGTTTGCTGGAACAGCCGTTCATCAAAGATCCTGACAAAACAATTTCGGCCCTGCTGAACGAGAAAATCAGCACGATCGGTGAAAACATTACAATCCGCCGCTTTGTTCGTTATGAACTGGGTGAAGGCTTGGAGAAAAAAGAAGATAACTTCGTAGCTGAAGTTATGTCGCAAGTAAAAAGATAAATCCGAACGTGCCAGGATGGGGCGGGGCGTCCGCCCCGCCTATTCGTTTGAAGACGCATCATAGCCTCGCATTGAAGAAACTTCCAAATAGGTTTATACATGGGTTCAAGTTCCGTTTATCGCCCTGAAGCAGCTCCCGATAGCAGCAATGGATGTTCACCGAATAAAAGTATACGGCCTTGAAACAAGGTCAAAGATGGAGGTATACCACGTTGCAAAGTCCCGTGTACAAACGTATTGTATTAAAAGTAAGCGGCGAATCGCTTTCGGGTAATAATGGATACGGAATCGATGCTGCAGTGATTGCATCTATAGCCGAGCAAGTTAAGGAAGTTGTAGAATTAAAGGTTGAAGTGGCGATAGTCGTTGGTGGTGGGAACATTTGGCGGGGGATTGCAGGTACTGCCAAAGGAATTGACCGGGCGACCGCCGATTATATGGGAATGTTAGCTACGGTTATGAACTCGCTGGCGCTTCAGGATGCTCTGGAGCAGATGGAAGTGCCTACACGGGTACAGACTTCGATCGCCATGCAGCAAATTGCCGAGCCTTATATACGCCGCAGGGCGATTCGCCATCTGGAGAAAGGCCGGGTCGTCATCTTTGCCGCAGGTACAGGTAACCCGTTCTTCTCAACAGATACAACGGCTGCTCTTCGTGCAGCCGAAATCGAAGCAGAGGTCATTCTGATGGCCAAAAATAAAGTGGATGGCGTCTATTCCGCAGATCCTTTCAAGGATCCGACGGCGGAAAAATTCGATACGCTGACTTACCTGGATGTACTAAACCGCAATCTCGGCGTTATGGATTCTACCTCAACTTCTCTTTGTATGGACAATAATATTCCGCTTGTGGTATTCGCTATTACCAAACAGGGAAATATTAAGCGGGTTGTGCTGGGCGAGAAAATCGGAACCATCGTGAAAGGAAGTGTCGATTAATGCCTCAAACGATAAAGAAAAACGCTGAAGAGCGGATGGATAAAGCGATAGGCGCATTGAAACGCGATCTCTCAACGCTTCGTGCAGGCCGCGCTACTCCAGCCCTGCTGGATCGCGTTCAGGTTGAATATTACGGAACCATGACCCCGGTAGCCCAATTGGCTAATATTAATACTCCGGATTCGCGGACGCTGATCATTCAGCCATGGGACAAAACGTCACTGGGTGCCATTGAGAAGGCTATTTTGAAGTCGGATCTCGGACTTACACCTTCCAATGACGGCAGCACTATTCGCATCGGTATACCGATGCTGACCGAAGAGCGCCGTACGGAACTGGTCAAGATGACCAAGCGTTTTGGTGAGGAAGCCAAGGTTGCCATCCGAAACGTCCGCCGCGATGCGAACGACGATATCAAGAAGCTCGAAAAAACAGATATTTCCGAAGATGAATCGCGCCGCCATCAAGAAGATGTTCAGAAGGCGACGGACAAATTTATCGCTGAAGTCGACAAGGTGCTCGTTTCCAAAGAAAAAGAAATTATGGAAGTATAATGCAAGCTCACCGGCCCCTCCGACAGGTGGGGTTTATTGCATAAATTTGACGTTAGCGGTGGGAGGACGAACATGTGTTTCAGCGACTGAGAGCCTTATTCGGTAAAGCGCCGGCGACACCGTTGCAGACGCTTGATACAGACAACATACCGCAGCATATTGCAATCATTATGGACGGCAACGGCAGATGGGCCAAGAGCAGGGGATTGCCCAGGATGGCAGGCCATCATTCCGGAATGAAGACGGTGAAGCGGATTACAATGGCTGCTGACCGGCTTGGCGTGAAGTATTTGACCTTATATGCTTTTTCCACTGAAAACTGGAAGCGGCCCAAAGCGGAAGTTGAATTTCTGATGAAGCTTCCACAGGAGTTTCTGGCTATTGAATTGAAAGAGCTTATGGAAAAAAATGTGCAGGTACGTATGATGGGCTATAAGCAGGCACTTCCTTCACATACACTTGAGGCTGTAGAAGAGGCTATTCGTCAAACGGCGGATAATACCGGACTCGTTCTTAATTTTGCTTTGAATTATGGCAGCCGCAAAGAAATGATTGAAGCCGTCAGACAAATCGGAGAAGACGTGCAAGCCGGTCGTCTGAATCCGGAGGATATTGAAGAATCCCATATGACGGAGCATCTTCTCTCAGCCGGTGTCCCTGATCCCGACCTGCTTATTCGGACCAGCGGTGAACTCAGACTGAGCAACTTTATGCTTTGGCAGCTTGCTTACAGCGAGATGTGGTTTACAGATGTTTATTGGCCTGAATTTACAGACGAGCATTTTTACGATGCCGTTCGCGAATATCAACGTCGAGCGCGTCGATACGGCGGAGTGTAAACGGCTGTACGGGAGTGTGCCTAATCTTGAAACAACGTATCGTAACTGGCGTCATTGGTGGCGCCATATTTATTATTCTGACCGTACTTGGCGGCTGGTTTTTCTATGGGCTGCTGCTGCTGCTCGCATTGATCGGATATGCGGAATTCACGAAAATGAACGGCCTTGCATGGCACCATCCGGCGTCTCTGATTGGATTTGCAGGCATGCTGTTTCTGCTCATTCCTTGGGAAGAGCTTGGAACCGTTCCTCCGCAAACTCTACATATGTTGTGGCTCCTTATGTTTCTGGCACTGGCCGTTACGGTACTTACGAAAAACAAAATGACGATTGACAGCGCGGCTTTGCTGCTGCTCGGAGCTCTTTATGTCGGTTTCGGATTTGAGTCCATGTATGAAGTGCGAAGCGGTGAAGCTTACGGACTGCTGACGACCTGTCTTGCATTCGGAACGATCTGGGCATCCGATATTGGTGCTTATTTTATCGGCAAAGCGATAGGCAGACATAAGCTGTGGCCGGCTATCAGCCCCAATAAGACCATTGAAGGATCACTTGGGGGCGTAGCGCTGTCCCTGGTTGTCGCCGCTGTGTTCGCGCTGGCAGCCCCGGATGCCATTGGCATGGGACAGGCGCTGCTGATCGGACTTGTCGCCGCCGTGGCAGGTCAATTGGGCGATCTCATTCAGTCGGCCTATAAACGGGTTCGCGGCATCAAGGATACAGGATCCATTCTTCCCGGTCATGGCGGTGTTCTCGACCGCTGCGACAGCTGGATAGCAGTGTTTCCGCTTCTGGTTCTGACCGGGCTGCTGCCGTTAGCTTAGAAGGACAGGTGAACGATGAAAAAACTTACGATTCTGGGTTCAACGGGCTCTATTGGCACGCAAACGCTTGATGTGGTCAGCCGCGAGCCTGAGGCTTATGAGGTAATCGGATTAGCGGCCGGCGGCAATATCGGGCTGCTGATCGAGCAGGCCAAGCGATTTCGGCCGCGTACAGTATGTTTGTCAACAAAAGCGCTTGCGGAAGAAGCAAAGCTTCATCTGCCATCCGGCATGAAGGTTGTTTATGGTGAGGAAGGGCTTATCGAGATTGCTGCCGCTCCTGAAGCCGACATGGTCGTGACCGCCATTATGGGAAGCCGGGGCTTGAATGCGACGCTTGCGGCAATTTCAGCCGGCAAAGACATCGGTCTTGCAAACAAAGAGACGCTGGTGACGGCAGGGCATATTGTAATGAAGCGAGCTTCCGAGAAGGGGGTTGCCATTCTTCCGATCGACAGCGAGCACTCGGCTATTTTTCAATGCTTGAACGGAGAAGCCCGATCAGCGGTAAAGGGAATTACGTTAACCGCTTCCGGAGGTTCATTTCGCGAACGCACTAGGCAGCAGCTGGAAGGCGTAACGGTTGAGGAGGCGCTCAACCATCCCAATTGGGCGATGGGAGCGAAAATCACGATCGATTCCGCTACCATGGTGAATAAGGGGCTTGAAGTGATTGAAGCCCATTGGTTGTTTGATTTGGATTATGAGCAGATCGGCGTTCTGATTCATCCGGAAAGCATCATACATTCCTATGTAGAGTATGTGGACAACAGTATCATCGCCCAGCTGGGCATGCCGGATATGCGCGTACCTATCCAATATGCACTCACTTATCCGCAGCGCCGCCCTATACAGACAGAAGCTCTTGATCTGAGGAAGGTAGGCGCGCTGCATTTTCGGGAGATGGATTTTGCAAGATATCCCTGCCTGAGAATGGCCTATGAGTGCGGCCGGGCGGGGCTATCTGCTCCTACGGTATTTAATGCTGCCAACGAAATGGCGGTTGCCCGGTTCCTCGAGGGTGCGATCACGTTTTTGGATATTGAACGCGTTATCGAACAGGTGCTTGAACGCCACACGGTTCTGGAAGTGCCGGATGTGGAGGCGATTGCCGAGGTGGATGCTTGGGCCCGAATGGAAGCTGCATCGATCTAACGTTTAGTTCTCTTGTAACGGACGTGAGAATAATGATAATCTTAGTACAGGCCGTTACGGACAGGAGGCTAGAGCAGCGATGCATATGATTCAGATCGTCTTTATGACGGTATTGGTTTTCTTCGTGATCGTGACCATCCATGAATGGGGTCATTTCTATTTTGCGAAGCGGGCCGGAATTTTGGTGAGAGAATTTGCCATCGGGTTCGGACCGAAGCTGTTCTCGATAAAACGCGGTGAAACCAGGTATACCCTGCGCTTGGTGCCCGCAGGAGGATTTGTGCGGATGGCGGGCGAGGACCCGGAACTGGTGGAAGTCCAGCCAGGTCAGACCGTTGCTGTCAGATTGGTTGACAATGTCGTGACGAGATTGTATCTGGACCGTCTTGACGAGCGTTCCAACGTTATACGCGGCGAGGTCGAAGCCATTGATATTGAACGAAAGCTTAAGCTGACGCTGCTCTCTGACGGCGAGTCGGAGACGTTCGCGATCGATCCTCAGGCACAGATGATCTCCAAGAACCGGGAAACACAGATCGCTCCGATTGACCGTCAATTCGGCAGCAAGACAGTCGGACAGCGGGCGATTGCGATTTTTGCCGGACCGATGATGAATTTTATTTTGGCTTTCGTGCTGTTTGGGCTTTATTTCCAAATGGCCGGAGTGCCCGTGGATAATCCTGATCGTCTGCTTATTGGCGATGTTAGTAAAGGCATGCCCGCAGAGAAGGCTGATTTGAAGTCAGGGGATGTCATTGTTTCCATCAATGGACAGAAGATCGGCATTGATTACGATAAAATGATCAAGCTCATCAGCGAGTCCCCAAACAAGCCGATTACTCTGGATATCATTCGCGATGGAAAACCGATTGAATTCAAACTCACACCTGCGCCCGATCCTGCTTCAGGGGACGGCAAGGTGGGAATTACGGCCGCTTATCCGACGCGGGCTGCAGGATTCGGAGAAACCTTCACCCTGGCGGGAAAAGCCATGAAGTCGATGACAATCAGCATTTTTCAAGGATTCAAGAAATTGATTTTTGGCGAGTTCAAGCTTGATGATTTAGGCGGACCTGTTCGTACTGCTCAGGTAACCAGTCAAATCGCCGAGCAGGGGATAGCGGAACTGACCTCATGGGCGGCGCTTCTCAGCCTGTACCTGGGGATATTTAATCTTTTGCCGGTGCCGGCGCTGGATGGAAGCCGTTTAATCTTCCTGGGTCTTGAGGCTGTAAGGGGAAGGCCAGTTGATCCAAACCGGGAAAGCATGGTGCATTTCATCGGCTTTGCAATGCTGATGCTGCTTATGCTTGCCGTCACCTATAATGACATTTTGCGATTGGTACGAGGGGAGCACTGAGTCCGGTTATGTCGAAAGAGAAGCAGTTTGTCACGGAAATTACGCCGCAGGGCGAGGATTTCTCCAGATGGTATATTGATGTCATCAAGAAGTCTGAATTAATGGACTATTCACCGGTGCGGGGCTGTATTGTGTTCCGCCCGGATGGTTTTGAAATTTGGGAGCATATGAAGGACGAGCTTGACCGCAGGTTCAAAGAAACGGGTCATCGCAACGCTTATTTTCCCATGCTGATCCCCGAAAGCTTTTTCCAAAAAGAGAAGGAGCATGTAGAGGGCTTTAACCCTGAGCTTCCATGGGTAACGGAGGCCGGCGGGGAAAAGCTGGAAGAGAGACTGGCCATCCGGCCGACCTCCGAGACCATTATCGGTCATATGTATGCCAAATGGGTGCAATCCTATCGCGACCTGCCGCTGCTCATCAATCAGTGGGCGAACGTTGTGCGCTGGGAGAAAAGGACGCTTCCTTTCCTGCGGACAACGGAATTCCTTTGGCAGGAAGGCCACACCGCCCACGAAGCGGAGGAGGAAGCAAGAGCCGAGACGGATCAAATGCTGGGTATCTATAAGGACTTTGCCGAGAACTTCCTGGCGATCCCTGTTATCGTTGGACAAAAAACGCCTTCGGAGAAGTTTGCCGGTGCGGTTGATACCTATTCCATCGAAGCGATGATGAAGGACGGGCGCGCGGTCCAGGCAGGAACCTCGCATTATCTGGGCACTAATTTTGCCGTTGCCTTTGATATCAAATACTTGGACCGTGAAAATACACAACAGTTTGCACATACAACTTCTTGGGGCATGACGACCCGAATGATCGGCGCGCTCATTATGGTCCATGGCGACGATCGGGGACTGGCGCTTCCTCCGAAGGTAGCGCCAACCCAGGTCGTGATGATCCCGATCGGACCGCCGAAGACGCGGGAGCAGGTTGTCGGCCGTGTGGACGAGCTGTACAAGGAACTGAAAAAGGCTGGCGTCCGGGTTAAAGTGGACGACCGCAGCGATGTTAGTCCCGGCTGGAAATTCAATGAATATGAAATGCGCGGTGTGCCGCTGCGTCTGGAGCTTGGGCCTCGCGACATGGAGAATGGACAGGTTGTTCTGGTTTCCCGCTTGACCGGTGAGAAGCGAATGGTTGCTCAAGCCGATCTTGTGGTTGAAGTGGAACGCATGCTTGCCGAGATTCAAAGCGGCATGCTTGAGCGGGCGAAGCAGTTCCGTGCGGATCATTCCTATTCGGTCGAAACGCTGGATGAGATGAAGACGCTGATGGAAGAGAAGCGCGGCTTCGCGCTTGCCGGCTGGTGCGGATCGGAAGCCTGTGAGAAACAGGTCAAAGAAGAGACCGGCGCTACAAGCCGCAATATTCCGTTTGAGCCTCTTGAGCACAAAACCAAATGTCTCGTTTGCGGAGACAAGGCGCAGCATACGGTTGTATTTGCTCGCGCTTATTGATTGTTTGACTTGAATAGGGGAGGAAACGATGAGCCAAACCGGGGAAAAGCGGCATCGCTTTGAGCTGATGATGAAGCAGGCTGAGCTGCCGCAGCAACTGACCGATGAGCATTTTGGGGACGGATATATCGACAAAGTGATCGTAAGCCGGAGCAACCGGGAGTGGACGTTTTGCATATGCAAAACGTCTTTGGTTCCTCTAGCGGCTTTTGGCGTTTTTTGCCGGACCATACAATCCAAGTTCGCCCATCTTGCAGATGTCTCCTTCTGCTTCACGTATGAAGAAGGGGTAAAGACCGATGAGCTCCTGATTGAATATTGGCCGGCATTTGTAGAATGGGTTCAGAAGCATAATGCTTCGGTAAACGGCTGGCTGGGCAAGGCCCGGCTGGAAGTAGAGAACGGGCTTGCGACGCTTGCGCTGCTTGACGACATGGGACTTGAGCTGGCGCGCAAGAAGAGGATTGATGAAATGGCCGTGCAGTTTTTTGAGGATCAATTCGGCCGGAACTGCAGGGTGAAGTTATCAGTTGGCGTAAAGAATCAGGAAGCCTATGAGCAATTCGCCCAGAAGCGCGATCTGGAAGAGCGTGAAGTAATCCAGCAGATGATGACAAGCGCTGCCGCGGAAGCTCCTGAGGTGGCGGAAGGCGATGTGCGGCTGGTCGTCGGCTACGATATCCGCGAGGAACCGGTTCCGATTATGAATATCCTCGAGGAGGAGAAGAAGGTCACCATACAGGGAACCGTCTTCGGCCTTGAAGTGAAGGAGCTTCGTAACGGCAGCACGTTGTTTACTTTTAATGTAACCGACTTTACAGACTCTATCGCGGTGAAGATGTTTGCCAAAACGAAAGACGATGTGAAAGTTCTCAGTCAGCTTTCCAACGGCAAATGGATCAAAGCGCGGGGACGTGTAGAATATGACCGGTTTATGCAGGAACCGGAGCTTGTGATGATGCCTTCAGATCTTCATGAAGTGGTTTCTCCCAAGGAAGCCAAGGATGACGCCGAGGAGAAGCGTGTCGAGTTTCATCTTCATTCCACAATGAGTACAATGGACGCTGTTACCCCTATTGATGTTTACATCAAGCAGGCAGCCAAATGGGGACATAAGGCGATTGCGATTACCGATCATGGAAACGTGCAGTGCTACCCGGAGGCAGCGAAGGCGGCCAAAAAGCATGGGGTCAAGGTGTTGTTCGGGTTAGAAGCCAATGTTGTCAACGATGCGATACCTATGGTGATGAACTCGCGTGAAGAAGCCATGCAGAGCGCTGTCTATGTAGTATTCGATATCGAGACGACGGGACTTTCAGTTGTTAATAATAAAATCATTGAGCTGGCCGGCGTGAAAATGCAGGAAGGCAAGGAAATTGGCCGTTTCTCGACCTTTATCAATCCTCATGAAGCCATTCCTTATAATATTCAGCAGTTGACCAATATTACGAACGAGATGGTACAGGATGCTCCTGAGCTCGGACCCAAGCTGCGGGAATTCATCGAATTTGTCGGTGATGCGGTGCTTGTCGCGCACAATGCAAGATTTGATATGGGCTTTATGCAGGCAGCCTGCAAACAGAACGGATTCCCGGAATTTAAGAATCCCGTGCTGGATACGCTCGAGCTTGCCCGTTTTCTCCATCCGGCGATGAAGAACCACAGGCTGAATACATTGGCCGATAAATATAAAGCGAGTCTGGAAAGCCATCACCGGGCGATCGATGATTCCATCGCGCTGGGCGGCATCCTATATGGATTGATTGGCGATGCAGCCAAACGCAATGTGACCGGCTTACATATGCTCAATGATTATGTTGGACTCGATTTGTCAAATATGAGGCCGTTCCACTGCTGTATATATGCGCTTAATGCAGTCGGCAAGAAAAACATGTTCAAGCTGATCTCCCTGTCGCATACGGAGCATTTTAAGCGGGTTGCCTCTATTCCTAAAAGCAAGCTCTCCGAGCTTCGTGAAGGGCTCTTGATTATTTCGGGCTGTGAGAAGGGTGAGTTCTTCGAGGCGGTTATGAATAAATCGCTGGAGGAAGCGGAGGAAGTGGCGCGCTATTACGATGTGCTGGAAATTCAGCCTGTCGGCTTCTATATGCATTTGGTCGACAAAGGCTTTGTTGCCAGCCGTGCCGAAATCGAGCAGGCTTTGCGCCGCGTTTGCGAGATCGGCGATAAGTTGGGCAAGCCAGTAATCGCCACTGGCAATGTGCATTATTTACTGCCAAGGGAAAAGCTGTTCCGCGATATTACGATCCATGGTATTACGGGTTTTAGCCCGCTTAAAGATATTCGCAAGCCTGATGCCCATTTACGAACGACCAGGGAAATGCTGGAGGAGTTCGCCTTTCTCGGAGAGGCGAGGGCATTTGAGGTAGTGGTCAGAAATACCTCGGAGCTTGCCGACCGCTTTGAGCCGTTTGATATGTTCCCGGAAAAACTGTTCACCCCCATCATCGATGGGGCGGATGAGGAAATACGCAGCAAATGCTACGATACGGCCAAACGGCTGTATGGGGAAGAACTGCCGGATGTCGTCGTCCAGCGTCTGGAGAAAGAGCTTGTGCCCATCATTAAATTCGGTTTCTCAGCCAACTACCTGATATCCGAGCGTTTGGTCAAAAAATCGAATGAAGACGGGTATCTCGTCGGTTCGCGGGGATCGGTAGGATCATCGGTTGTGGCCACTTTCCTCGGGATATCCGAGGTTAACCCGCTTCCTGCACACTACAGCTGCCTGGACGAGGCCTGCAAATACAGCGAATGGTTCCTGGACGGGAGCTACCCGAGCGGTTTTGACCTGCCGGACAAAAAATGTCCCAATTGCGGCAAGCCTCTCAAGGGTGAAGGCCAGGACATTCCGTTCGAAACCTTCCTGGGCTTCAAGGGCGATAAAGTGCCCGATATCGATCTTAACTTTTCCGGTGAATACCAGCCTATTGCCCATAATTACACCAAGGAGCTGTTTGGTCCAGAGAACGTTTTCCGGGCAGGAACGATCGGTACGATCGCGGAGAAGACGGCATACGGCTATACCAAGAAGTATGAGGAAGACCATGGCAAGAAGTGGCGCGGCGCCGAGATTCTGCGTTTGGCCGGGGGCTTTACCGGGGTGAAACGAAGCACGGGCCAGCATCCAGGCGGGATCGTAGTTGTGCCGGATTACATGGAAGTGGAGGAAGTCACTCCGGTTCAGTATCCTGCCGACGACACGGGCTCCGAGTGGAAAACAACCCATTTTGATTATCATGCTTTCGAGAGCAATCTGCTCAAGCTTGATATACTCGGGCACGATGATCCGACCATGATGAGGATGTTGCAGGATTTAACAGGCGTTGATCCGACAACCATACCAATGAACGATCCGAAGGTCATGAGCATGTTCAATTCCTCGGAAGTGCTTGGTGTCTCAGCCGAGAAAATCCGGACCCCGGTAGCTACATATGGCGTTCCGGAGATGGGCACCAAATTTGTCAGACAAATGCTGGAGGAGACGAAGCCGTCGTCATTTGCCGATTTGCTCCAAATATCCGGCCTGTCGCATGGAACCGGTGTTTGGCTCGGCAATGCCCAGGAGCTAATCAAGAACCGTACCTGCACGATCAAGACGGTTATCGGCTGCCGGGATGACATCATGCTTTATTTGATCTATAAAGCGGGTATGGATGCAGGGCTTGCGTTCAAGATTACGGAAAGCGTGCGGAAGGGCAAGGGACTGACGCCGGAATGGATCGAGGAAATGAAGAACTGCAAGGTTCCTCAGTGGTATATTGATTCTTGTCTGAAAATCGAGTATATGTTTCCGAAGGCGCATGCCGCCGCCTATGTTATATCCGCCGTCAGAACGGCCTTTTTCAAACTTTATTATCCAATTGCCTATTATGCGACCTATTTCACCGTTCGTGCGGAGGATTTCGATCTGGAGCTGCTCTGTCAAGGCTATGATGCGATTTTGCGCAAGCTGATTGAAATCGAGCAAAAGGGTTTTACAGCGACGCCCAAGGAGAAAGGATCCGTCTCGCTGCTCGAGATGGCGCTTGAGATGACGGCACGCGGCTTCTCGTTCAAGCCGATTGATCTTTACCGTTCGGACGCCACGAAATTTATCGTTGACGATCGTTCGCTTATTCCGCCGTTTGCGGCCATTGCCGGAATCGGGGATAATGCGGCCCGAAACATTGCTGCTGCGCGGGAGTCAGGTGAATTTCTCTCCGTGGAAGATTTTCAGCAGAAGTCCAAGGCATCCAAAACGATCATTGAAGTGCTCGGTACAATGGGCTGCTTCCGCGGCCTTCCTGAATCGAACCAGCTGTCCTTATTCTAAAATTTATTTTAGAGAGTAAAGCGGTCTAATGCCTGTGTTTCCAAGTGAGTATGTAATTCCTTTGTTGTCACCACATCATGGTTATGGTATAATCTTTCTGGCAATGCTGATGATACGACTTTTTCGCAGAAGAGTGGGGAAACCCACTCTTTACGTTTTGTCAATAGCTTTTTGCGGTTACGATTAACCGATTGGCCGGTAAGATATCGGCCAACAGTTATAGCATTTTTTACGTGCAACTGAATTGCATATGTGCGCAATTAACAGTTGCCGATGCGGCGACTGGATTGCTTGTATATGCAATTGGCAGTTGCAAAGTTTTGCTGACAACTAGGCTGCATAAATTTGCAGCTAACAGCTGCAGAATTTGGACTGACAACTGGGCTGCATAAACAGCAGCTGGCAGTTGCAGAATTTGGACTGACAACTGAGCTGCATAAATCAGCAGCTGGCAGTTGCAGAATTTGGACTGACAACTGAGCTGCATAAATCAGCAGCTAGCAGTTGCAGAATTTGGACTGACAACTGAGCTGCATAAATCAGCAGCTAGCAGTTGCAG